>NZ_CP048602.1:2630534-3945801 GCF_012427705.1 Vreelandella piezotolerans
CCGATAGGTCCACCGGTTTTGGGGCGCTCTTCGGCAATTTGAAACACCAGCCGCTCGGCTTCGTTCAACAGCTCATCGGCGGGTCGTCCCTGCGGTGAGAACGCCCCTTCGGCGATTTGGTTGGCGGCACGAATCAGCTTGCGCAGCGTGGCGCGTTCGCGAACGATATCCGCGTAGGCGCGTATGTTGCTGGCCGAGGGCGTATTGCGGGCAAGCTCCGCCAGAAACCCTAGCCCGCCGACGGTATCCAACTGGTCCCGCGCTTCCAGCGCTTCGGACAGCGTGACCACATCGAGCGGCTGCCCTGATTCCGCCAAGTGAATCATCACGTTGAACACCAAACGGTGCTCATAGCGATAGAAATCGTCGGCGACCAAGCGCTCGGACACGTTATCCCAGGCTTGATTGTCTAGCATGAGCCCGCCTAACACCGACTGCTCCGCCTCTAGCGAGTGCGGCGGCAGCTTTAGCGCCGCCGTTTCCTGATCAGCAGAGGGCTGGTCCTGCATAGCGAGCTCCTTAAATGTAACGCGTTGCCAACGGCGCTTATCTTAGCCGGGCAGCTTCCTTCACACCACTGGCCGAATCACACTCGTCAGCGGTTCATAAAAGACAAAGGGCGCGGGAGATCCCGCGCCCTTTGAGGCGTTAGCGTTGGCGAGCGAGATTACTCGGCGACAACGACCACGCGTACAACGGCGTCCACTTCTGCATGCAGGTGGAGGTCGATGTCGTATTCGCCCGTTTGGCGAATCGGGCCCTGCGGCATACGCACTTCGCTCTTGGCAACTTCGATGCCAGCAGAGGAGATGGCGTCGGCCAGGTCACGCGGACCGATAGAGCCGAACAGCTTGCCTTCGTCACCGGCTTTGGACACCAACGACAGTTCGATGTCGTTGAGCTGCTCAGCGCGTGCTTGGGCTTCGGCTTTACGCTCAGCGGCTTGTGCTTCGAGCTCGGCACGCTGCGCTTCGAACGCTTCTACGTTCTCTTTGGTGGCCGGTACGGCTAAACCGTAGGGTACCAAGTAGTTACGACCATAACCGGGCTTGACAGTGACTTTGTCACCCAGGCCGCCCAGCTTACCAATGTTGTCGAGCAGAATGACTTCCATCTCGTAAACCTCTTGTCAATTGCTGCGGGCAAGGCGTGCGCGAACGTTCGCGAATGTATCGATCAGCCCCAACAGCAGCACAATGAGAATCGTGGGCCAGGTCGTGATCAGCAGCACATAGAATGCTACCAGCCACAGCCCGTTCATCCCCTTTATTCCAATAAACCCGTGCACTAACGCAATACCGGCGATCAGCAGCGGAATCCAACTCAGCATGGCCAGCGCCTGCGCTCCCAGCACCATGCCTGCCACCCCAAGCCCCACTAAGATAGCGAGCTCCTTGGGTGTCAAACGCAAGGCATGAAACTCATCACGAAAGCCACCTGGGTTATAAAGCCCAGCCTGCCAGCTGCGTGCTAGCGCCAAACATGCGATGGCCGCTAACAGCACAACCAACCCCGTGACGCCGCCAATGACCATGGCGGCCAGAGTCGTCGTATCGATGCCTTGGTTGGCAAACTCCGTGAGCATGCGGTCGATCTCTTGCGAGCTCTCGCGCAGCTGCTCCAGCATGAGTTCGGTGCCACCCGGGGGGCTGAAGATGCCAAGCTGAACCATGACCGCGGCCGCTAAGGTGCCAACGATCAAAGCTTCGCTCCAGCGCATCCTTTCGCGCAATATGACCGCCATTAGCGAGACGAGTAGTACGCTCGCCAGCGGAATCACATCGCCCTGCGCCCACCAGAAACCAGCTGGTAATGCCGCAGCGATAATCACCGGAAGCGCGGGAGCAAAGCCCTTGCGCAAGGTCACTAACGCTGCGATGGCCGCACCCAACCAAAACAGCCAGGGCACTAACGCTGCTAGCGCTGCCCCGCCTGCGGCATAGGGCGTGCCACGCATCAGCCATCTTGCGAGTGCCAGCATCACGTCAAACGCTTACTGGTGGCTATCGGAGTAGGGCAGCAGTGCCAGGTAGCGTGAACGCTTGATAGCGGTCGCCAGCTGACGCTGATAGCGTGCTTTGGTGCCGGTGATGCGGCTCGGAACGATCTTGCCGGTTTCGGTGATGTAAGCCTTCAGCGTGTCGAGATCTTTGTAGTCGATCTGCTTGACGCCTTCAGCGGTGAAGCGGCAAAACTTACGGCGACGGAAAAAACGTGCCATGGACTAGCTCCTTAAAACGTGCGGTGGATAAAATCAGGCAGTTTCTTCAGCTTCAGCGCGCGGTTTTTCTTCGCGACGCGGACGCTTCTCTTCTGCCGGCTTCATCATCGGAGACGCTTCGGTGATCGCTTCTTTGCAGCGAACGACCAGGCTGCGGATGATGGCGTCGTTGAAACGGAAGATGTTCTCGATCTCTTCGAGAGTCTCACCGGTGCACTCGACGTTCATCAGCACGTAGTGGGCTTTGTGGATCTTGTTGATCGGGTAAGCCAGGTGACGACGGCCCCAATCTTCCAGGCGATGCACAGTACCAGCGTTTTCGGTAACGATGCTGGTGTAGCGCTCGACCATAGCCGGCACTTGCTCGCTCTGATCCGGGTGGACCATAAACACGATTTCGTAATGACGCATGGAATCTCCTTGCGGTTTGGCAGCTTCCGATGCGCGCTGGGGCAGATGCCTCAACGGCGACAGGGAAGCAAGGAGTTAACTGAAATGCCCTTTCTAGGCCGCGAACAGCCGAGATAGCGCATCAAGCAGAACTGTTAATCGTACGGATGAGTTATCCATACGAACGCCCGCTTATGAATAAACGGGCGCAAGCATTCTAGTGGGCTGGCCGCTAACTTGCAAGCTGCCGCTGGCGAACGGCTTCGAACAGGCAGATACCGGTGGCCACCGAGACGTTCAAGCTCGACACTTGCCCGGCCATGGGCAGCTTGGCGAGATTATCGCAGGCTTCCCGGGTCAACCGGCGCATGCCCTTGCCTTCGGCGCCCATCACCAGTGCAGTAGGACCCGTCATGTCGATCTCGAACACGCTGGTCTCTGCTTCACCGGCAGTACCGGTAATCCAGACACCCGCATCTTTGAGCTTGGCCAACGTGCGCGATAGATTCGTGACCTGATAGACCGGCACGACTTCCGCCGCCCCACAGGCCACCTTTCTGACCGTGGCGTTGAGCGGTGCGGCTTTATCTTTCGCCACGATCACGCCGTGGGCCCCGGCGGCATCGGCACTGCGTAGGCAGGCACCGAAATTATGCACATCGGTGACGCCATCGAGCACCAGTAGCAGGGGCGGTGTAGATGCCTGCCAGGCGCGCAATTTCAACCACAGCGACTCTTCCCCTTCGGGCGTCAAAGGCGCGCAAAACGCCACCACGCCTTGGTGCGCCGCGCCCTGGGTGAGCTGGTCGAGCACATCCCGGGGCTGCTCTTTGATGCGTGCACCACTGGCCTGGGCGCTTGCCACCAGCTCTTTCAAGCGGTTACCCGCCCCTTGCTGAACCCACAGCTCGCGGGGTGCCTCTCCCCGCTCGAGCAGACTCTCGAGGGCGTGAACGCCGTAGACGTGATCCAAGCCATCCGGCGTGCGGATGGCCTTTTGAGGGTGACGTCGAGACGACGACGATTTCATGCTCACCCCTTTTTCGCTGATGGTTTGCGCGAGCCGCTGCGCGTGCGGCGCGGGCCGCGACGCGCTGGCGGTTTATCGGTGGCGGCGGCCGCTTTGGGGCCACCCTCTTCGCCACGACGCTTACGGGGCTGACGACGCGGGCGCGGCTTGTCGTCGGCCAAACCAAAGTCGATTTTCCGATCGTCCATATCGACACGCGCCACTTGAACGGTCAGACCGTCACCCAAGCGGTAGGTAGTCCCCGTGCGCTCCCCTTTCAGGCGATGTTTCTCGGCTTCGTAGTGGTAGTAGTCCGAGGGCAGTGACGTTACATGTACCAACCCTTCGACATAGAAGTCATCGAGGCGCACGAACAGGCCGAACTGAGTCACCGAGGCAATCGTGCCTTCGAACGTCTCCCCAAGCTTATCGGACATGAACTCACACTTGAGCCAGCTCTCGACATCGCGAGTCGCTTCATCCGCGCGCCGCTCGGTCATCGAGCAGTGCTCGCCCAGTTCCAGCATTTGCTCGAAGGTATAGGGGCACCACTTGCTCGGCGGCTCTACCGGTGCCCCTTCTACCCGCACGACCGTATTGGTCTGGCGCGGCCCGCGAATGACCGAGCGAATAGCGCGGTGAACCAAGAGATCGGGATAGCGGCGAATCGGTGACGTAAAGTGCGCATACGCCTGGTACGCCAAACCGAAGTGTCCTTCGTTCTGAGGCGAATAAACGGCCTGGTTCATCGAGCGCAGCATGACCGTCTGAATGATATCGGCATCCGGTCGGTCAGCGATGGCTTCGCGTAGCGCTTGATAATCTTGCGGCGTGGGTTCGTCGCCCCCACCCACGGAAAGCCCCAGCTCACTCAAGAACAGGCGCAGCTTGTCTAAACGCTCGGGCGTGGGCCGCTCGTGAATACGGTAGAGCGCTGGAAGGTCGTGCTTGTCCAGGAAGCGCGCCGTGGCCACGTTGGCGGCCAGCATGCACTCCTCGATAAGCTTGTGAGCGTCGTTACGCGTTCGCGGCACGATTTTTTCGATCTTGCGCTCATCGTTGAAGATGATCGCCGTTTCGGTGGTATCGAAGTCGATCGCGCCCCGCTCTTCACGGGCGGTACGCAGCAGGCCGTAGAGTTCGTGCAGGTTCTTGAGCGGCTTGACCAATTCCGCATGCTCACGACGCAGCGCCTCACCCTCTTCGCTCTCGCCGTCCAGCATGGCCGCCACCTTGTTATAGGTCAGGCGTGCATGGGAGTTCATCACGGCTTCATAGAACGAGTAGCGACTAATGGCGCCGGTTTTGGAGATATTCATCTCGCACACCATCACCAGGCGGTCGACATGCGGATTCAGCGAACAGAGGCCATTGGAGAGCAGCTCCGGCAACATCGGGACGACTTGACCGGGGAAGTAAACCGAGTTCCCACGCGTACGCGCTTCATCATCCAGCGCAGTGCCGGGTCGAACATAGTGCGACACATCGGCAATCGCTACCAACAGCTTCCAACTACCGGATTTGGTCTTCCAAGCGCAGACCGCATCGTCGAAGTCTTTGGCAGATTCGTCATCGATGGTGACAAGCGGAATAGCACGCAGATCGACGCGATGCTTTTTATCCTCCTCCAAGACCTCGGCAGAGATTTCGCTGGTTTGATCCAGTACCTCTGGCGGAAACTCGGCAGGGATATCGTAACTGCGAATGGCAATGTCGATCTCCATGCCAGGATCCATACGCTCACCTAGCACTTCGATGACTTCACCCACCGGCTGCACCCGCGTGGCGGGCTGCTGCACGATCTTGGCCGAAATGACCTGGCCGTCTTTGGCACCCCCACAGGCGGTATGTGGGATGATCACTTCTTGCGTAATACGCGGGTTTTCAGGAATCAGCACCCCAAACTCCGGCGTGTTACTACGATATACACCGACAATGGTTTGAGTATTACGGGCAATCACATCGGCAATGGTCGCTTCATCACGACCGCGACGGTCACGACCACTAATGCGTACCAGCACGTGATCCCCGTGAAACACACGCCGCATTTGACGAGGCGGCAGGACGAGATCCGGCTTTTTGCCATCATCTCTGAGCACGAAGCCAAAACCATCGCGATGCCCAAGCACCTTACCTTTAATCAGATCGAGCTTATCGATCAGCGCGTAAGCACCTCGTCGATCACGCAGCACTTGCCCGTCGCGCTCCATAGCGGCCATGCGTCGACGCACGGCTTCGAGATGATCTTCATCCTCGATGCCCAACATGCGGCTCATGTTTTCATGGGTGATGGGCTTGCCGTAGCTCTCTAAGGCAGCCAACAGATATTCGCGGCTGGGCGCAGGGTTGTCGTACTTTTGCGCCTCGCGCTCGGCGTGCGGATCATCACTTAACGTCCAGTACTTCATGCGATCAACATCCTTGATGGCGTTTGCGGGAGGCGGACAGTTGGCGCAGCGCCATGGCACTGCGGGCGGGAATCACTATCGACGCAACTGGCGTCGGCATCAGCGACTAATGAGCTGACGCATGGCATGTTTTGTTTGGTCATGGGCGCAGTATAGCGCTGCCCGTTCAATCACCCAACCACCTAACGTCCCATTAATGGTATTTCAGCGTTAAAAAATCCGCCTAAGGGCTTGCATTTAGCGGCGACCCGGGTATCATACGCGCCACTTGCCCAGATGGCGGAATTGGTAGACGCGCTAGCTTCAGGTGCTAGTGACCGTATGGTCGTGGAGGTTCAAGTCCTCTTCTGGGCACCACTTGACATCATGTTACCCCCTTTTCATGACGTCACGATGGTGCAGCGGCAAGTCAGTAGCAAAGGCTACGGCAGTGAGTTCGTGTTCGCCCAGGTGGCGGAATTGGTAGACGCGCTAGCTTCAGGTGCTAGTGACCGTATGGTCGTGGAGGTTCAAGTCCTCTCCTGGGCACCATGCGAGTACGAACGTTGCGCTGTGACCACAAACGAAAAGATGATGCGCCCAGGTGGCGGAATTGGTAGACGCGCTAGCTTCAGGTGCTAGTGTCCGTACGGACGTGGAGGTTCAAGTCCTCTCCTGGGCACCATGATGGGTTCCCATCCGCATCACTCTTTCATATCTCTCCTTCTTTTATTCTCTTTGTTCTTACGCTTCTTTTTCGTCAGTGCGAAACGTTGATGCACTTCTTCTTTTTATTTGACCCATTCCTCTCTGCGAATGTTGATTTGTCGCGCCTAAACCCTACTACGGTGATACACGACGACGAGCGAAAATCAAACGACTCTCGCCCGCCGACTTACTGGTAGCGACCCGGCCGACGCGCCACCTCTTCCAGTGCCCAGCCTTGAGTGCGTAACTCGCCCTCAAGCACCGCCTCCATCGCAGGCGTTAAGTCTGGAAAGAAATTGAGCCCCGTTCGCGCCTCGACCTCATCGATGGTGACGAGATAATCATCCAGCGGCTCGTTACCTCTTACCTCTTGGGGCATGATGAACGCTAGCGCCAAAGGCGCTTCCTCGTGGGGGGCGACGATGATTTTATAAAACGCTATCGGCACTTCCACGAAGCCCACGCGATTGAACACGTTATCCATGAAGCGCTCCGGGTAAATAGGCCCAGTGATCACCTGCAAGCGCTCGAAACGAGGCGCAAAGTGGTCCATCACCGACTCTTCCAAACGCTGCCACAGCTGACGGTTCAAGTTAGGTCGTTGAGGCGCCATGTTGCTCATCAAGAAGGTATCGATTTGCGCACGGCGGCCATGCACCGCAGCAATGGCGTAGTTGGGAGCTAGGTGTCCGCGATCATAGCCACTGCCTGAGTAGCTGTCGGTGCCCACGGGCCAAAGCGTTCTCCAGTCTGCTTGAAAATTGGGTCGGCCACCGATGCGCGTGTCGTCCGGCACGGCAGCGACTTGATAGCTCACCCATAGCGCACCGACACGCACATCCGACCACCCTGCCAAAAATCCGTCGTTACGCAACACCCGATGAATGGTGGTAGGCCTAAACGTTTCCCAAGTAGGCACGCCTTTCCAGGTGTATGCCTCTTGGTGTTGCCGTCCTTGGAACTCCCATAGACCGGTGCCCACCATGACAAACAGCACAGCAATGCCCAGACGCCGCCCTTGCCGGCGCCAGCGCACAAATGAATTCCCCAACGACGTCACTCCCCTGCACTTTCTTTTGAGCCACTTCTTTTATGTATTTATGAGCTACTGTTTCACTGACCTGTACTACCAGCCAAGCGAAAACATGGTTTCCAGGTCGTGACGAGAGTGTACTTGCATGGCGTTCAACGTTTCGGTATCGCTGATCCCTTCCACCGCATTGAGCCGCTCGGTCACCAGCTCGGCGAGGCTCTCGAAGTCGCGGGTTCGAGCAATGGCCACCAAGTCGTAACGACCACAAGTTGAGTAGACTTCACTGATCCCTTCTACATCGGCTAGGCGCTCGGCAACGGCTTTTACCTGGCCTTTTTCGGTATTGATCAAGATCACTGCGTTTTGCATGGCGCCCTCGCTGCTCATGAAGTGTGGTTATCACGCTACGGGGCGAGTATAGCAGCCTGTAAGGCTCGGCCAAGCGCTGGTGCTCGGCGTGGCTAATTGTCGCGCTATTTATAAGGTTATTCGCACTAATTTTTAGCATGCGCTAGCATGTACCTTAGACCTCCGATTTATAAGAATTGTCGGAGTTTTAAGAGGTGGACCACCACCCGATCACCGTAGTAAAACGTCAGACCGTGACGATAAGGAGACACCATGGCTAATCAGAGCCGTCGTAAGTTCATGCGTAACAGCGTGCTTGGCCTCGCCGCCCTGCCGTTTGGTGCTGGAATCCTGTCTAAGAGTGCTTTTGCCCAGGAACTCCCGCGCTTGGATCCGTCCTCTCCTACTGCTCAGGCGCTCAACTACGTTGAAGAAGCCAGCGATGCGAGTGACCACCCCGCTTATGAAGAGGGCGAACTCTGCTCTAACTGCATGTTCTTCAATGCAGACACCGAGGGTTGCCAGCTCTTCCCCGAAAATAGCGTTGCCCCAGAAGGCTGGTGCCAATCCTGGACCGCAAAAGCGTAAGCTGCTTTTTGGCAATGCCAACGACATTACCCCGCGCACTGCGCGGGGTAATGGTTTTTTTGGGCGAAAAACCCATTACTTGGCTGAATACCATCATCAACCCGCTTCTTTGCTCTCCTCTTCGACGGGCCAACGGTAACGACGCGTGACTTTTCCCTCTTCCATTGATATCAAGTGGACAGGAAAGCCCCAGAGTTCCTGTAAATGACGAATCACAGGGTAGACACTTCTGCCCAGAGGACGGCGATTATCCTGAATGTGGTGCAGCGTTAGCGAACGATCTCCGCGAATGGCGGCTTCCACCACCTGAATATTGGGTTCGCGAACGGACAGCGCATACTGGCTCGCGAGCGCTTCGCGAACGCGCTTATAGCCACGGTCGTCGTGAATGGCAGCGACTTCCAGGGTCTCCGCATGATCGTCATCGACGATCAAAAAGAGTTTTAGATCGCGAATGACCTTGGGCGATAGAAACTGCTGGATGAACGACTCATCCTTGAAATTTCGCATCGCAAACTCTAAGGTCTCCCGCCAAGCGCTGCCCGCCATGTCGGGGAACCACTCCCGATCTTCTGCGGTCGGCGCATCGCATATCCGTTTGATGTCCATGAAGATGGCAAAGCCCAGTGCGTAAGGGTTCAGCCCGCTGTAATAGGGGCTATCGAACCCCGGCTGATTGATGACCGCCGCGTGGGACTGCAAGAACTCCAGCATCAGCCCTTCATCGACCTTACCCTCATCGTAAAGTCGATTCATTAGCGTGTAGTGCCAGAAGCACGCCCACCCCTCGTTCATGACCTGGGTTTGCCGCTGTGGGTAAAAGTACTGGGCCAACTTACGCACGATACGCACGATTTCACGCTGCCAAGGGGCCAGCAGCGGGGCATTCTTTTCGATGAAGTAGAGCAGGTTCTCCTGGGGCTCGGAGGGGTAGCGACCCCCCGTATGCAGCCCTAAGGGGTCATCGTCGCTGTGCAAGCTTCCCGGGAGCGGCGCGACGCCAGCTGGCGGCTCGGGGATCGTTCGCCACAACATGTTGACCTGGGTTTGCAGGTACGCTTCGCGCTCGTCTTGGCGTTTGGCCTCCTCCTCCGCCGAGATGGGTGATGGCCGCTTGTAGCGGTCTACCCCGTAGTTTTGTAGCGCATGACAGGCATCCAAAAGTTGCTCGACGGCGTGCACGCCGTGGCGCTCTTCACACTGCGCGATGTATTTGCGGGCGAACACGAGGTAATCGACGATGGATTCCGCATCGGTCCACGTGCGGAATAGGTAGTTGCCCTTGAAGAAGGAGTTATGACCGTAGCAGGCATGAGCAATGACCAGCACCTGCATCATCAAGGTATTCTCCTCCATCAAGTAGGCAATGCAGGGGTTGGAGTTGATGACCAGCTCGTAAGCCAATCCCATTTGTCCACGTTTGTAGGCCTGCTCGACAGCGAGAAACTGCTTACCGAATGACCAGTGGTGATACCCCACTGGCATACCGACGCTGGCATAAGCATCCATCATCTGCTCGGTGGTGATGACTTCGATCTGATTGGGGTAGGTATCTAGCCGATACTCATCGGCGAGCCTAGCAAGCTCCTCATCGAAGCGCTCCAGCACGCTGAAATTCCAGTCCGACCCAGTGGCGATGGGCTTGCGGTTTACACTCATGGCGCACTCCTCGACTCGCACTACCGCTCTTGGCTCATGCGGCGCTTGAATAGCTCACGAAAAACGGGGTAGATATCGCCCGCATCGACGATCTGGCGCATGGCGAAACGCTCGGGAAACTGCGCCGCTACGGCTTCGTACTCGTGCCACAGCGATTGATGATCGTGCGGGGTAATCTCCACGTAGGCGTAGTACTGCAGTTGAGGCATCAACTGCTTCACCAACAGATCACGGCAGATATTGGAATCATCGTCCCAGTTGTCACCATCGGAGGCCTGGGCCACGTAGAGATTCCACTGGCCAGAGGGGTAGCGTTTTTCGATGATCTTGTTGACCAGGTTCAGCGCGCTGGAGACGATGGTGCCGCCGGTTTCTCGTGAGTAAAAGAACTCCTCTTCATTCACCTCTCTAGCAGCTGTATGGTGGCGCACGAACACTAGCTCGACTTTCTCGTAATGCTTTTCTAAAAAAAGATAGAGCAGTAAGAAAAACCGTTTGGCGATGTCTTTATGGTTCTGCGTCATGGAGCCCGACACGTCCATGACACAAAACATCACCGCTTGGCTCGATGGTTGCGGCTGGGCGGCGAGCTGGTGATAGCGCAAATCGTAGGTATCGATGAAGGGAATGGCGTCGATACGTTTTTCCAGCCGTTCGATCTCGGCCTTGAGCTCCCCGACGCGAGCAGGATTACGCAGTACCGGATCTTTACGCTCCTCGGCCGCCAGCGCCTCTTGCGCCTCCTTCAAAGCACGCTTGATGGGTGCACGCATGGCGATGCGCCGTGCATAAGCCTCGCGCATCGATCGGGTAATACTGATGCGTGACGGCACCCCATCCCGCGCCAGTCCTGCGCGCACCATTTTGATCTCTTCCAACGACTTGAGCGGCTTGCGTTGTAAATGGGGAAGCTCCAAGCCATCGAAGACGAACTCCAGAAACTCTTCGCGGCTAAGGGTGAACGCAAACTCGTCGTTCCCCTCTCCTTGGTTGGAAGCGCCGCCTTCCCCGGCACCGCCACCACCCCCTTGGCCGCTAGGTCGACGGATTTTGTCACCTTCCAAAAACTCCTTATTACCCGGCGAGACGATGTTGCGTGCCCCACCCGGGCCGTGCTGAAACACGGGTTCGGAAATGTCCTTGGTGGGAATCGATATTTTCTCGCCGCGCTCCATGTCGGTGATGGAGCGGCGGTTGACCGCCTCCTCCACCGAGCGCTTGATGTGCTTGCGGTAACGCTCCAAAAAGCGCTGCCGATTGACCGCGCTCTTATGCTTAGCGTTGGGTCTGCGATCAATAAAGTAGGTCATTCGACCTCCTCAACACCTCGATCTTGAGCGCCGAATCGTGGCGCTCTTGTATGCGGGCCAAGCAGCCCGCTACTGAGACTTACGCACGCGCAGATACCACTCTGAAAGCAGCCGCACCTGTTTCTCGGTATAGCCACGGTCCACCATGCGCGCCACGAAATCCTCGTGCTTTTTCTGATCCGATTTCGACGCTTTGGCGTTGAAGGAAATCACCGGCAAAAGCTCTTCGGTGTTGGCAAACATCTTGTGTTCGATGACGCCTTTCAGCTTCTCGTAAGACTGCCAGCTGGGATTCATACCGTTGTTTTGCGCCCGCGCCCGCAGTACGAAGTTCACCACTTCATGGCGGAAGTCTTTCGGGTTGGAGATGCCTGCTGGCTTCTCGATCTTCTCGAGCTCTTCGTTCAGCGATTGGCGGTTGAGCAGCTCGCCTGTCTCGGGATCACGATACTCCTGGTCTTGAATCCAGAAATCGGCGTAGGTGACATAGCGATCGAAGATGTTCTGACCGTACTCGCTATAGGACTCGAGATAAGCGGTTTGAATCTCTTTGCCGATGAAGTCCACGTAACGCGGGGCCAAAAACTCCTTGATGAAGCCCAGGTAACGCTCGAACACTTCGGAGGGCAGCTGTTCGCGCTCCAGCGCCTGCTCCAGCACGTAAAGCAGATGGACCGGGTTAGCCGCGACCTCCATACTGTCGAAGTTGAACACTTTCGACAGAATCTTGAAGGCAAAGCGGGTCGAGAGCCCCTGCATGCCCTCGTCTACGCCTGCCGCATCGCGGTACTCCTGAATCGATTTGGCGCGCGGATCGGTGTCCTTCAGGTTCTCCCCGTCATACACCCGCATCTTGGAGTAGATGCTGGAGTTCTCCGGCACCTTGAGCCGCGACAGCACTGAGAACTGCGCCAGCATGCGCAGCGTATCCGGCGCGCAAGGCGCGGCGCTGAGGGAGGAGTCTTCCAACAGCTTTTGATAGATCTTGATCTCTTCCGACACCCGCAGGCAGTAGGGTACTTTGACGATATAGACACGATCCAGAAACGCCTCGTTATTGCGGTTGTTACGAAACGCCTGCCATTCGGACTCGTTGGAGTGGGCCAGAATCACGCCATCGAAAGGAATCGCGCCCATGCCCTCGGTAGGGTTGTAGTTGCCCTCTTGGGTAGCGGTCAGCAGCGGGTGCAGCACCTTTATGGGAGCCTTGAACATCTCCACGAACTCCATCAGCCCCTGGTTGGCACGGCACAGCCCGCCGGAGAAGCTGTAGGCATCCGGATCGTCTTGGGAGTAAAGCTCTAACTGGCGGATGTCCACTTTACCGACCAGCGACGAGATATCTTGATTGTTCTCATCCCCCGGCTCGGTTTTGGAGATGGCGATTTGGTTGAGACGCGACGGATAAAGGCGCACGACTCGGAACTGAGAAATATCGCCGCCGGCCTCTTTCAAGCGCTTAGCGGCCCATGGCGACATGACGCTACGCAGGTAGCGCCCAGGTATGCCGTACTCCTGCTCTAGCAGCTCACCATCCTCTTCCGGTGAGAACAGTCCAAGCGGCGATTCATAGACCGGCGATCCTTTGATGGCATAGAAGGGAATGCGCTCCATCAATAGCTTCAGGCGCTCGGCCAGCGAGGATTTACCGCCGCCGACCGGGCCCAACAAATAAAGAATCTGTTTGCGCTCTTCGAGCCCCTGGGCCGCGTGACGGAAGTAAGCCACGATCTGCTCGATGGCCTCTTCCATACCGTGAAACTCGGCAAAAGCTGGATAGCGGCGAATCACCTTGTTCGAAAAAATGCGTGATAGACGCGGGTCTTTCGCCGTGTCGATCACTTCAGGTTCGCCTATCGCTTCCAGCATGCGCTCTGCGGCGCTGGCATACACCTTGGGGTCGCGGCGACAAAGCGCCAAGTACTCCTCGAGGCTCATGTCCTCTTGCTGAACGCGGGCAAAACGGTCTTGAACGTGATCAAAGATGCTCATGGAACTCTCCTGTGGCCCATCCCCCAGCGCAACCGCCAAGCCAATACCCCAGACGGCGTGCTATTCGAGGTGTCGCTCTATCAGCGTAGTCAGCATTAGCAAAAAGTGATGACACTATCTTCAACGCAGCTCATGTGACCGCTGAGATACCCTTATGAGCGTATGAGGAGAGGTTTAGTTGCGTTGAATCCAACTCGGCGCTACAACGCAACACGCCACCTTTTAGGTGGCGTGTAAGCAGTGCTCTAGCCGCTTGGCCAGGCTATCCTAGTACCTCTTTCACATCGGCCAATAGCTGATCGAGCAATTCAACGGTGGTGTTCCAAGCGCAGACGAACCGCGCTCCGCCAGCACCGATGAAGGTATAAAAGGTCCATCCTTTGGCTTTCAACGCTTCGATGGCGTGAGGCGGCAATTCAACGAACACGCTGTTCGCCTGGGTGGGGAACATCAGCGAGACACCCGGCAGCGCCTGTAGCCCTTCCGATAGATAACGCGCCATGGCGTTGGCATGTTCGGCGTTGGTCAGCCAGGCCCCGCTCTCCAGCAAGCCCAACCACGGCGCAGAGACATAGCGCATTTTCGATGCTAGCTGCCCCGCCTGCTTGCATCGGTAGGAGAAGTCTTCCGCCAATTCGCGATTGAAGAATAGGATCGCCTCACCAAACGCCAAGCCGTTCTTGGTGCCCGAGAAGCACAGTGCATCGACGCCCACTTGCCACGTCAGCTCTGCTGGCGATGCATTGAGGCTTGCGCAAGCGTTGGCAAAGCGTGCACCGTCCATGTGCAGCCGAAGGTCATGCTTATCTGCCATGGCGCGAATGGCCAGCAGCTCTTCGCGAGAATAGACGGTACCCACTTCGGTGGCCTGGGTGAGCGAAACGACTTTCGGTTTCGGATAGTGAATGTCGCTACGCTTGGTGACCAGCGCTTCGATCCCCTTGGGCGTCAACTTGCCATTTGCCCCCGGCGAGGTGAGCAACTTCGCACCGTTGGAAAAGAACTCAGGGCCGCCACACTCGTCGGTCTCGATATGTGCCAGCTCATGACAAATCACGCTGTGGTAGCTGCGCCCCATCGCGGAGAGCGCCAGTGAATTGGCTGCAGTGCCGTTGAACACGAAAAACACGTCGCAGTCGTAGTCGAACATTTCCCGAAAACGGTCGGCGGCACGGGCGGTCCAGCGGTCATTGCCGTAGGCGAGGTCATCCGCCTGATTGGCTTCGAGTAAGTACTGCATCGCCTCCGGGCAGATACCGGAGGTGTTGTCACTGGCTAGAAATCGTGGGGTACACTCCGAGGGCATGACGATAATCCTTATGTCTGACGGTCGTGCGGCGCAGGCTGGGTGCCACCTGCGCCTTAAATCCCTAACGTGGCTTAGTAGTTAGGGTGATTCATCAGTCTATCGCCATTGTGCCGTTAACGTCACGCTCTCGATGCGCGTTACAGCGCTGCCGCCAACCGCGTGCCTTGATCGATGGCACGTTTGGCATCCAACTCGGCCGCTTCTGCTGCGCCACCAATGACATGCACGCGGCCACCTAACTGGGTGAGCGGCGCTATCAAATCGCGCACGGACTCCTGCCCTGCGCACACTACGACGGTGTCCACCTCGATCACTTGCTCCTGTCCGTCGCGACGAATATGCAACCCGGCATCATCGATACGCACGTATTCGCAGCCGGTGAGCGTCTGCACACCCCGCTGCTTTAGAGAAGCACGATGTACCCAGCCCGTGGTTTTGCCTAAGTTTTTGCCTGGCTTGGAGCTTTTACGCTGCAGCATGACGATACTGCGCGGTGAGCGCGGCGGCTGTGGCGCTTTCAAGCCGCCTCGCTCGCCCACTGCCAAATCCACGCCCCATTCATCGCACCACGCGTCGATATCCGTAGCAGGGTGGCCTTCGTGAGACAGCAGCTCAGACACATCGAAGCCAATTCCGCCTGCCCCAATGACCGCCACGCGTTGCCCCACCCGCTCGGGCTGCTCGATCGCCTCGGCATAGCTCAACACGCAGGGATGGCCGGCGCCCAACAGCGCCAGTTCACGGGGCATCACTCCAGTGGCCACCACGATCTCATCGAAATCCGCCAATGCGTCTACGGTGGCCTCGGTATTCAGACGCACATCCACCGCGTGTTTCTCCAGCATCACACGGAAGTAACGCAGCGTTTCGTTGAACTCTTCCTTTCCAGGAATTTTACGAGCGTAATTGAACTGTCCGCCCAGCTCGCTGCGCCGCTCGAACAGCACCACGGCGTGGCCACGGCTGGCCGCCGCCACGGCCGTCGCCAACCCCGCCGGGCCGCCGCCAACGACCGCGACCCGCTTAGGCGTTTGCGTCGGTGTCAGGGTAATCTCGGTTTCGTGGCAAGCGCGGGGATTGACCAAGCAGGAGGTCAACTTACCCATGAAGGTGTGGTCCAGACAGGCTTGGTTACAGGCAATGCAGGTATTGATCTCATCCGCCAAGCCCGCCTGCGCTTTGCGTACCCACTCAGGGTCTGCCAAAAACGGGCGCGCCATCGACACCATGTCCGCATGGCCTTCTGCCAGCACCCGCTCGGCCACCTCGGGCATATTGATACGGTTGGTGGTGATCAACGGAATCGACAGGGCCGCACGCATGCGCCGAGACACCTCGGTAAATGCGGCCCGGGGCACGCTGGTCACGATGGTCGGCACCCGCGCCTCGTGCCAGCCAATGCCGGTATTGATGACGTTGGCGCCAGCGGCTTCGATGGCTTGGCCCAGCTGCACGACTTCTTCCCAGGAGCTGCCCTCCTCTACCAAATCGATCATCGAGAGCCGGAAGATCAGCAGGAAGCGCTCGCCCACGGCTTGGCGAATACGCTTGACGATCTCGACGGGGAAACGCATGCGCCGCTCGAAATCTCCCCCCCAGTCGTCATCACGCTGGTTGGTACGCCGGCAGATGAACTGGTTGATCAAGTAGCCTTCCGATCCCATCACCTCGACGCCATCGTAGCCCGCCTGTTTCGCCAGGATGGCGCAGCGAACGTAGTCGTCGATTTGCTGCTCGACGTCGTCGCTGGAGAGCGCCCGGGGCGTAAAGGGGTTGATCGGTGCCTGCAGCGCTGAAGGAGCGACCAACTCCGGAGAGTAGGCGTAGCGCCCCGCATGCAGAATCTGCATACATAAATGGCCGCCTTCGGCGTGAACCGCCTCGACCACCTGGCGGTGCGCCGCTACCTGCGAGGCGTCCGTCAGCGCATTGGCTCCCTGAAAGACGGCGCCTTCGGCGTTCGGCGCGATGCCTCCCGTCACGATAAGGCTGACCCCCGCCCGCGCCCGCTCTGCATAGAACGCAGCCAAACGCTCGAAACCGTTCGGCGCCTCTTCCAAATTTGTGTGCATGGACCCCATCAAAACGCGATTGGGCAGCGTCAAATGACCGACGGTCAGCGGTCGAAACAGGTGCGGATAAGCTGGCGCTGGGTGCATCACGGCGCTCCTTTAATGTTATCGATGTGGCTAGCCTCTCATATTCAAACAAGCGTATGACATGGCGCGTTCGACGTACAGCCTTTTAGGCGGCTCGTTGACCTGCTCTTTGGTCTACCACGAAACGCCGCTGCCCCTTGCTCATCGTAGCAAAGCGCGTCACATTAACCGGCTAACGATAAGGGACCGAGTTAAGGGAAGCCGCTATGCCGTTGATGTACTTTTTACCCCCGCTGGCCACGGTGTTGATCTGGTCGGGCAACATGACCATCAACCAGCTGACCGTTGGGGCGATTGCCCCCAGCAGCATCGCCTTTTTGCGCTGGCTGCTCGCGCTGCTGGTCATGACGCCCTTCGTGCTGCCTGCCGCTCTGCGCCACCGTGAGGAAATAGTGCGTAACTGGCCGAAACTGGCGCTGCTGGGGCTGCTGGGCATGGGGCTGTGGCAAGGGCTGGCCTACGTGGCTGCAGAGACCACCACCGCGACCAACATGGGCATTTTAGCCGCCATGGTTCCGCTCCTGACGGTGCTACTCAGCGCCTTGATTCTCAAGGAACCCCCAACGCTGGGCGGTGTCGTAGGCGGCGTGCTCGCCTTTATCGGCGTCACCGTGCTGCTGGGCCGCGGCAACCCACTTTCTCTGCTGCAGTTAGAGGTGGCGCAGGGCGACGCGTTAATGGTGGTCGCCGCCACTTGCTATGCGCTTTATGGCGTGATGCTCAAACGCTGGGCGATGAATCTGCCTCCTTGGGTCATGCTCTATGCCCAGGTCTGTTTTGCCGTGTTGTTCTTGCTGCCGCCCTATCTCATGGGCCCCATGACACCGGTGGATGGGCAGAACGTTTGGCTGATCCTGTACGCGGGCATTCCCGCCTCGGTCATCACCACGTTTTTATGGATGCGCGCCGTACGCCAGATCGGTGCCAATCAATCGAGTATTTTCATCAACCTCATGCCATTATTTAGTGCGCTGATTGCCATGGCGCTATTGGGTGAGCAGGTATCGGGCTTCCACTTCATTGGCGGCCTGCTGATTCTCGCCGGGGTGATCATGGCCCAAACGCTGACGCGCCCGCTGGTACGCGCCGCCGCGCCGCATAAAACGCGCAGCGCCCAGCAGTGATACACTAGGCTATCTCCATTCGACGACTGGGTACCCCTGAACTATGTCCCTAGAAGACCTGCACCTCAATCTGCGTAACCTCGCCAGCGACGACTACGATCAGTTGAAGTCGCTGATGGACGCGGTGTATCACGACATTGGTGGCGCTTGGCCCAAGCACACCATCGATAAGCTGATCCAAGAATTTCCTGATGGTCAGATTGCTATCGAGGACGATGGCGTGCTGGTCGGCGTGGCGCTCACCGTGCAGGTGGATTACGACGAGTTCTCCAACCCGCACAAATACGACGATTTGATCGGCCATCGTGAAATCATCCTGAACGATCCGGAAGGCGATGCCATGTACGGGCTGGATGTACTGATCCACCCAGACTATCGCGGCTACCGCCTGGGCCGCCGCCTGTACGAAGCGCGTAAAGAGCTGTGCCGTTCGCTCAACCTGCGGGCTATTTTGGCGGGCGGACGTATTCCCGAGTATCACCAGCACGCCGTCGAGCTAACGCCTGCCCAGTACATCGACAAAGTCTCCCGCAAAGAGATTTACGATCCGATTCTGTCGTTCCAGCTTGCCAACGACTTCCAGGTCAAACGTCTGTTACGCAAGTACCTGCCGGAAGATGAGCAGTCCCGAGGCTACGCCACGCTGTTGGAGTGGAACAACATTCTGTTCGAGCCCGCTGAAAACGTGCTGGACACTCGCCCCACTCAGGTACGCGTGGGCGCGGTGCAGTGGCAAATGCGTGAGTTCGCCTCCGTGGAGGCTGCGCTGCAGCAAATCGAGTATTTCGTCGATGCTTTGTCGGATTATCAGAGCGACTTTGCCGTTTTCCCGGAGCTGTTCACCACGCCACTCATGGGGCTTCAGGACCGGGCTGCCCAAAAAGACCAAACGGCGGCCATTCGCTTTTTGGCGGGCTTTACCGACCGCTTCAAGAGCGAGCTTTCCCGCATGGCGGTCTCTTACAACATCAATATCATCGGTGGCTCGATGATCGAGGTGGGCGAAGACGACCGTCTTTATAACGTAGCGTACCTGTTCCACCGCGATGGCGAGGTCGAGAAGCAGCTCAAGCTACATATCACCCCGCAGGAGCGCCGCGACTGGGTGATCGAAGGGGGCGACAATCTGCAGGTCTTCGACACCGACGCGGGCCGAGTGGGCATTCTCATCTGCTACGACGTGGAATTCCCGGAGCTGGGCCGCCTGCTGGCCGATCAGGACATGGACATTCTCTTCGTGCCGTTCTGGGTCGATACCAAAAACGGCTACCTGCGGGTACGCCACTGCGCCCAGGCCCGCGCCATCGAAAACGAGTGCTACGTGGTGATTTGCGGCAGCGTCGGCAACCTGCCGTCCATCGAGAACCTGGATATCCAATACGCGCAGTCGGCGGTGTTCACGCCCTCCGACTTCGCGTTCCCCCACGATGCGGTGCTGGCCGAAACCACGCCCAACACGGAGATGATCTTCTTCTCCGACTTGGACCTCACCCGCCTCACCGTGGTGCGCGCCGAAGGCTCGGTCACCAACCTCAAAGACCGCCGCAAGGATCTCTTCGACCTACGCTGGCGCGACTGGTCGTGGAAGTCCGGCAGTAAGCAGGAAGACTGACGGCCAAGCCGCCAATCCATCCCGCATAAAAAACGCCGCCCACACCGGGCGGCGTTTTGCCATTCACAACTAGCTATTCACAACTAGCCATTCACAACTAGCCATTCACAACTAGCTATTCACACCTCCCCATTCACCACTTACAAATCACCACTCACCACAAAGCTACTCATCCGGCCAAACGAGGTGGCGCGGCACGCGGCCTTTGGCATCGAACGCGACGCCCTCGGCACGCAGCTTTTCGTGCTGGCGTGCCGCGCCGCCGTGGTCAGCCAGTTTGAGTGACGCGGCAATGACACGATGCCAGGGTAGCTGATGCCCCTCAGGCAAGTGGCGCATGGCCGACCCCACCATGCGCGGCGTGGCCCCTTCGGTCATCTTAGCGATGCGCCCATAGGTCGTGACTCGCCCTGCCGGAATCTGATCGACGATGGTGTAGATCTGTTCGAGCAGTTCGGGGCGTGGCATGGCGACCTCGTTAGCAGGTGTCGATTTTAGAGTGCTTCGACGAGCTGATCGATGGCTTGGAAGGCTTCTTTCAGCGCGGTATCGCGGTGAGCATCGCCCATGTTCAGGCCTTCTGCAAACACCACCTCCACATCGCTGATGCCCATCAGGCCTAGCATGGTTGTCAGGTGCGGCGTTTGGCTATCGAACTCGGTGCCTGCGTACTGGCCCCCACGCGCGGCCAGAATGATGGCCCGTTTGCCTTCGATCAGCCCCTGAGGGCCGTTTTCGGTGTAGCGGAACGTTTCACCGGCGCGCAGCACGCGGTCGAACCAGGCTTTCAACTGGGAAGGAATGCCCAGGTTATACATCGGTACCGCCAACACCAGCACATCATTAGCGCGCAGCTCTGCCAGCAGCTCATCCGAGTGGGCGGCCAGCGCCTGCTGCTCGGCGGTGCGCTCGTCAGCAGGCGTTTGCCACGCGCCCAACTCTTCGATGGCCAGGTGCGGCAGCGCGTTGGCAACGACATCGCGATGGGTCACCTTGACGCCCTCGCGTGCCGCGGCCTGCTGTCGAAAATGGCTCGCTAACGCATTGGACTGGCCGTTATCACCCAAAATCGAAGACGTCACTAATAGGGCATGGGTGGTCATGAAAACTCCTTAAAAATCAGTGGGAAGGTTAAGCGCTATTCTACGTCGCTTTTCGGTAAGCAAAAGCGCAACGTTTTCCGAGTTACATTCGACAAAATCGAACTATCCACCCATGAAAAAGCCCCACGCGTGGCTGCTTTTATCGCAGCATCGCGTGGGGCGGATGACGCCTAGCAGGCTAATGCGTGGCTATTTCTTAGTCGGCCAGGCGTTCGGATCTACTTTGTTCGCCAGTTTCGGAAACTGGTTGGGGTCGAAGACCGGCTCTTTACCCGCTTTGAGCTGGATGTCGTAATCTTTGAACAGCGCAAAAGCGATGGGCGATAGCAGCAGGATCGCCACGAGGTTGATAATCGCCATCATGCCCATGGAGAGATCGGCAAAATTCCAGATGGCCCCCAGGCTTGCCACCGAACCGACCATGATCATGCCCAGCACGGCGACGCGATACACCATCACCGCCAGGGGCGCACGACGGCCTGCCAAGTACTCGATATTGGATTCGCCGTAGGAGTAGTTGGCAATTACCGAGGTGAAGGCAAATAGTAAAATGGCGATGGCAATGAACATACCGCCCCAGTCACCCACATGGCTAGACAGCGCCATTTGCGTGAGCTGTATGCCGTTATTCTCTTCACCCGCCAGAAGCTCAGGGCCTGCCATGATGATGATGGCCGCCGTCGCGGTACAGATCACCAGGGTGTCCAGAAAAACGCCCAGCATTTGAATGAAGCCCTGAGCCGCCGGGTGATCCGGACGGGTGCTGGCGGTCGCTGCCGCGTTAGGCGCCGAGCCCATGCCCGCTTCATTGGAGAACAGTCCGCGCTGAATCCCGTTCATGATCGCCTGAGAAATCGCATAGCCAACCGCTCCACCTGCTGCCTGCTCGATACCAAACGCGCTCTGCACGATCGTCATGATGGCCGCGGGCAGGTCGCTGATATTAAGCGCCACCACGACCAGCGCCAAGATCAGGTACAGCAGCGCCATCAGCGGCACCACCAGCTCGGCGACTTTGGCAATCGATTTCAGACCACCGAAGATGATCGGCGCAACGATGGCCATCAAGACGAGCCCCATGGCCCAGGTGGGAATGGCAAACGCCTGCTCCATGGCCTGCGCGATGGAGTTGGCCTGCACGCTGTTGAACGCCAACCCAAACGCAATGATCAGGCAGATCGAAAACAGCACCGCTAACCAGCGCAGGCCCAAACCGCGCTCGATATAGCGCGCCGGGCCACCGCGGAAAGTATTGTCGCCATGGTCGGTCTTGTACGCCTGGGCCAGCGTGGACTCCACGAAGCTGGTCGCCATGCCGACCATGGCCGTCATCCACATCCAAAAAATAGCCCCTGGGCCACCAAAATAGATGGCGACCGCCACACCCGCCAAATTGCCCGTACCGACGCGGGCAGCCAGACTGGTCGAGAGCGCCTGAAACGACGAGATCCCGCCGTTGGCTTGCCGCGAGCCGCGCAGCAGCTTGAACATATGACCGAAATAGCGAATCTGAATGGCGCGGGTCATGACCGTAAAATAGAGGCCAGCGCCGATGAGCAGGTAAATCAGTACACTGCCCCATAACAGCCCGTTGCCGCGATCCACCATCGCGGTCAACAGAGGAGGAAGAGTAACATCCATACGAAACACGCCTTTTTGAAACAATGAAGGCGCATCATTCTTCATGGCTGCACCAAAATGGCAAGAAAAAGGGCAAATTTCTTGTCCAGCAGTCGTAATCACTGCTGGATGACTCAAGGCAACTCGCGAGACGCTGCCAGCCACGCCCACACGTCTGCGGCTTCGTCGCTGACTTGGCGCTTGCTGGGCCGCACCAACCAGAAACGCTCATCGCTGGGTACACTCATATCGAAGGGGGCCACCAAATCCTCACGCTGCTCCAACAGTCGGTGATGCGTGAGCGCCACCCCACCGCCCTGGCTAGCGAGCGCTAGCGTCATCACCTGATTATCGCAGGTGAGGGAGCGACATTCGGACTCTAGATGGGCTATTCCCGCCGCTTGCAGCCAACCAGGCCACCCAACGCCAAAGCCCACCGCGTGTAACAACGTATGCCCGGCCAAATCTGCAGGCACGTTGAGCGAGCGCGCCAGCGCAGGGGCGCACACGGGCAGCAAGTGCTCGTCGCCCAGCGGCAACATCTCGAGCCCACTCCACTCACCCCGACCATAGCGAATCTCGATGTCGGCCCCTTCAGGCCCAAAGTCGTCGGGCCAAATCGCGCTGACCAAGCGCAGCAAAATCGTTGGTTTCTGTCGATGCAGGGCCACGAGCCTTGGCGCGAGCCAAGATTGTTGGATCACCGGCGTAGCGCGCAGCGTCACCGGTCGTTCGCTGGTAATACCAAACACTTCCGACGTCCCTTCACTGATGCGTGAAAACGCATCGTGAATGCTGGGCAGCCACGCTTGACCTGCCGGGGTCAACGAAAGGCTGCGCGCGTGGCGAACGAACAGCTTTTGCCCCAGGCGATCCTCCAGCAGCCGAATGCGCTGGCTGATGGCCGCCTGGGTCACGCCCAGCTCATTACCCGCCGCCGTAAAGCTTAGGGTTCGGGCGGCGGACTCAAACGCTTGTAGCCATAACAGCGGAGGGAGTGAGCTCATGGGAAAGCAACCTATAAGTTAAACAGGGTCTTTGGGGCCAAATTCATCGTTTGTCACTGCGCAAGGGACTCCGCATCCTAATAAGCAGATCGTGTGTTACGTCACCCATTCTCAGTGAGGTTTCTATGTCCAGCGCACTAGCCACAACGGAAAAGCGTTCAGCCCCTCAAATGAGCGAACTCATGCCGTATGACCACGGCCCGGCACTCAAGGACGCCACGCTCACCGACAGCGGCCTTTCGCTAACGTGGCAAGACGGTACGCAAACGACGCTACCTCTGTTGTGGTTTCGTGATCACTGCGCTTGCCAGGCGTGTCGCCACCCGCAAACCCGCGAGCGCCTCTACCTACCGCTAGACGATATCGAACAAGCGCCCAGCGTTACCTTGGCCGATGGTCATCTCTATCTTCAGTGGCACGACGGGCATGACAGCGTCTTTCATAGCGGCTGGCTTTACCAGCGCCGCCCCGAGGCGACTCGCGTCTCATCCCTGCCGAATCCGACGCCGTGGCGCGATGACTTTTTCCCAGAGCGCGTTCGCCATGCCGATTTCATGACCCCGGCAGGGGAGAAAGCCTGGCTGACCGCCCTGCTACGCGACGGTTTGGCGTTGATCACTGACGCACCGCTGGTGGAAGAGGAAGTTAGCCGCCTTGCCGAGCGAATTGGCCCGCAACGCACCACCAATTTCGGCGGGCGATTCAACGTGCGCTCCAAGCCCAACCCTAACAACGCAGCCTACACCGCCGTAGGCTTGCCGCTGCATATCGACCTACCCAACTGGCAGCAGCCGCCGGACATTCAACTGCTCTACTGCTTGCAAAACGACGCCAGCGGCGGTGAGTCACTGTTTGCCGACGGCGCCCGGGTCATCGATGCGCTACGCGAACAGGACCCTGAGGCACTCGCCATTCTGAGTGAGACCCCCATCGACTTCCGGTTTCAAGACAACCATCACGATATCGCCTTCAAAGCTCCGGTGATCACCTTGGATAGCCAAGGCGAGCTGATGGAGATACGCCTCAATAATTGGATACGCGATACGCTCCATTTGCCGGCCGAAAAAATGACGGCTTGGTACCGGGCCTACAAAGTACTGTGGCAACTCTTCCACAGCGAGGCGCATCAGTTGGAGTTCACACTAACACCGGGCCAGATGGTGGCGTTCGATAACCGTCGCGTACTCCACGGCCGCCGGGAGTTCGATCCTAATAGCGGTGCTCGCCACCTTCAAGGCACCTACCTAGACCGGGACATGCTGGCCTCGCGCCTGCGTGTTCTTGCCCGTACGACCGCACCATCACAATAACCCTAGCAAGGAGACCCTCCTCCATGACACGTTCACTTCGTCCTTTCGTTGCGACCATTACCCTGGGCCTAGCAGGCGTTACTACCCAAGCCGCCGTCGCCGATGACGCCACGCTAGATTTCGGCGTTCCCGCTTGGCCTGGCATTACCGTGAAAACCGAAATCGCCGAGCAGCTCCTTAACCCGCTGGGCTACGACACTCAAACCCATGAAATTGGCCTGCAAGTGATCTATCAAGGCCTGGAAAGTGGCGACGTCGACGCCTTTCTAGGCGCTTGGCTTCCTGCGCAAAAAGAGATGTTCGAGCCTCGCAAAACCTCCGGCGTCATCAGGGACATCGCCAACAACGTCGATGGCGCGCAGATGACCCTGGCCGTTCCAGCGTATTTACATGAGCGCGGTATTCGCAGCTTTGCCGATCTAGACGCGCACCGTGACGAGTTCAATGGCCAAATTCATGGTTTTGGCGCAGGATCGGCCGCCAGTGAAATTCTACATAACGCCATCGATAACGATATCTGGGGCCTCGGCGACTGGCGCTTGGTGGATACCAGCGAAGTGGGCATGCTCTCTGCAGCACAAGATGCCATTTCCAGAGAAGAAGCCATCGTTTGGGTCGGTTGGACGCCCCACTGGATGAATCTCGAACTCCCCATGCGCTACCTGGAAGACCCGGAAAACCTGTTTGGTGAGAACAACGGCGAAAGCGACGTACGTACCCTGCTGCGCAGCGACTACGCTGATGCCCACCCGGCGCTGGTCACCTTTTTCGAGCAGTTCAGCTTTACCGCCGAGGAACAGAGCTGGATGATCCAAGCCTTCGGTCAAGAAGAGCGTGACCTCGCCGAGGTGGCTCAGCAGTGGATCAACGACAACCCCGAACGCATAGAGGCCATGCTGGCCGATGTCACGACCGCCGAGGGTGATGCCGCTTGGCCCGTCATTGAAGCGCGCCTACAGTAACGCGCTCGTTCACCCCACCGCCGCAGTGGCGTATGCTAACGCTCTTTTGCCAGATAGGCGGTGGGGATGGAATGTCACGAACGTTGCTAAAAGGGCTAGGCTTACTGATCACGCTGGTGATACTGGGCGTGATGTGGCGCTACCTGCAGCAGCAAGGGCTGCTGACTCAGGCGCAGCTCGAAGCACTCACTACCACCATTAGCCAGTGGCAGCGTGCCCCCTGGATGTTTGCCGCCGTCATGGCCGTCTATACCGGTTCGCTGTTAGTGATGTTTCCGCTAAGCCTGCTGGTCGTGTTGACCGGCATGCTGTTTGGCCCGGTATGGGGATTGGCTTACGCTACGTTGGGCACGCTGAGTTCGTCGGTGGTGTCTTACTGGGTGGGCCACTGGCTGGGGCGAGATGCCCTCATGCGCTACGGTGGCCGCCACCTACGCGGCCTTTCCGGCTATCTCTCCCAACGCGGCATTCGTACGATGACGGTGATCAACCTGCTGCCGCTGGCTCCCTTCACGCTCACCAATATGTTGGCCGGGGCGTTTCATCTCAATTTCCGCGACTACATGATCGGCTCGACGCTGGGCATCGTGCCGGGACTGGCCGCCGTCATCCTGCTCGGCAGCCAGCTAGGGGCGCTGTTCACCGCTGCCTCACAACAAGAGTTGGTGCTGGCCGTGGCAGGCGTGGTCGTCGGGGTGGGCCTACTCTGGCTACTCAAGCGCGTGGCCACCGCTCGGACGAGCCGTCCTCGAAACGACGGCTAGCCTCTCGCTTGCATCACTTGGGCTGACGCTCGTGGGTCTGATGCGTCGTGTGATGTTTCGCTAGCACCTCGGCATAAAAGTGCGCCACCGCGGCGGCAAACTTGCCGATATCGTAGTCAGCGGCGAACGCTTTGGCTTGATCGCCGAGGGTTTCGCGCAACGCGTCATCCTCGACCAGTTCCACCACTCGCTGCCCCCACTTCTGGCGGTTTTGCGGCGTCTTGAAGCCGTTGTGGCCATCGCGCACCACGTCATCGATACCGCTCGAGCGTACGGCGACCACCGGAAGCCCAGCGGCCATGGCCTCTAGAATCACCATACCTTGTGTTTCCGAGGTAGAGGCAAACACGAACACATCGCCTACGTGATAGTAAAGCGCCATCTCTTCTGGCGGCACGGCCCCCACCAAGGTGACCTGTGCTTCCAAACCCAGCGTGTCGATCTGTGTTTGGATCGCTTGTCGGTCCGGGCCGTCGCCGACCAACAGCAAGCGTAGGCCGGTCTTTCCCTGGCGCTTCAACTCTGCCAACGCTTCCAGCATGAAGCCGATGTTCTTCTCTTTACTGATGCGAGAAACGCTTACCAGCACCGTATCGTCGACCGCGATAGCCAACTGCTGGCGAAGCGACGCCACGGCCTCCTCGTCGGCATCGGCAAAGCGTGCCGCGTCGATCCCCGTGGGCTGCACCAGCGTCGGCGTCTTGACCCCGATCATGCGCAGGTACTCCTCTGCCGAATAGGTCGGCACGATGACCCCCTGGCAACGATTAGAGAAGCGCTTGATCAAATAGTGAGAGATCAGGTTGCGAAACAGTGCCCCCGGCAGCGGTACGAAGTGCGCGTAGTGCTCCAGGCGCGTGTGATAGGTGTAGATGACCGGCACTTTCAAACGACGCCCCATCCACAGACCCATCGACCCCAGCCAGAACGGGTGATGTACATGGATCACATCGGGCTTGAACTCACGCAGGCAGCGGCGAAAGCCCGCGCTGAACGGGTTGGTCAAGCGAAATTCACGCTTCTCGCCAAACGCCATCAGCGTGGGTACCCGCAGAATGGTGTCATCGTCCTGCCACGACTCCCGGTAGCGCGGTACCAGCAGCTGCACCCGATGTGAGAGATCGCCAAGACCCTGGCGTAGCCGCTCCACCGATACCGACACGCCGGAAACGAACGGGAAGTAGTTGTTCGACACCATCGCCACTCGTAAACTTTTTTCCAGATAGGGCGTGGGGTCGATATCGAAGTCGGGATAGTAGTCGCGCTCCTCGAAAATCAGCCTGTAAAGCCGCATGGCCAACAGTGTCAGCAGCCCGACGATCAGCAAGAACCGCGGATAGCTGACGTAGAAGAAGGCGTAAATCGTCGACCCCACGCTGCTCAGCATGCGCCACCAGCCGGGGCGGTCGACGTTCAATCGCACCGGCGAGATGCCCACGCTGTCACCGGCCACCTCGACGACGACGTAATGATGAAAACTCTCATCGGCATCCAGCAGCAGGCCGCCCGCGCCGCCGGTGGTCACGTACGTCACCCCGTTGACGGTGTGCTGGGCGTATAGCGAGAGATTCGCGGAAAACACCGTATCGACCCCATAGCGCTCGGCCAAACGCATGATGCCTTCAGCAAGCCGGGGATCGTTGAGGTAGTTATCTTCTTCGAACAGCGGGGCATCCTGGATGACGTTATGCAGTGGCAGGCCCACGAACACGAACCGATGGGCCGCGTCAGAGGCGGCTAGCTCGCGCTCCAGCCAATCCAACTGCCAGGAAGTCGACGACTTGCCAGTGCCATCTAGAAAAATGAAGTGGCTGTTGCCCGCTACGAACGCATAGAAATGCGGGCCAAAGTAGTCGTAAAACAGATAGCTGCCGAAATCGCTGTCTTCATTATCGCCGTAGGTCAAGAGATAAGGCATGTCGAGCAGTTCGAGGCTGTGATAAATCGCCTGATAACTCTCCTGCTGGCCGCCACTCACCGCATTGCCCGCCGACACCATGAAATCGATATCGCCCTGGTTGAGCAGCGGAACGATCTCGTCTTGAAAGACATTTACCGAGTTATTGATGTTGCCCACCACCGCAAAGCGGTAGGCATCTCGGCCTGCTAGTCGGTCGCGTACCTCGGCGACTTCTACGGTATGCAGCGATTCGAACTCGGGTTCGGCCACGTAGAGCCACACTTGGTGAACGATCAACCCCGCCACCAGCGCAAGGTTCAAAACGAAAAACAGCCTCAACCAGCGCTGGCGGGAGAGGCGAAAAAGGCGTCGAGGCATGTAGAGGCGCTTATCTCAAAGAGTCATTCGGTGGCTGTGACTAAAGCGCGGCACAGCCGTTCAAGGTGGCCAGCAAGCGGCGCGAACCACCCTGCTCACGATGCTCACCTAACCACACCCCTTGCCACGTGCCAAGGGCCAAGCGGCCATCGCGTACCGCAAGGCTGAGCTGAGTGCCCAATAGACTAGACGCCACATGGGCGGGCATGTCGTCGGGGCCCTCTAACGTATGCTGAAAGTAGCTCAGTCCTTCTGGCACCAAACGTCGCATGAAAGCATCCAGATCATGGCGCACGTCCGGGTCGGTGTTCTCGTTGAGCGTCAACGACGCGGAGGTATGCATGAGCTGTAGATGCAAAAGCCCCTGATGGCACTCCGCCAAACAGGGCAGTGCTCTGGCGATCTCATCAGTAATCAAATGAAAACCGCGGGACATTTCCGGCAAGTGAATCTCTTGTTGATGCCACATAAACACTCCTTTGTTATATGCATTGTCAGAGGATACGTTAACAGACATACCATAGCCTATTTCCACTACCTGCCGAACAGTACCAAGAGGACCGCGTGGCGTGGTGCCACCTACCCTGATAAATTGAGCGCTGTGATGGTCTGACATTAAAAGGAGCGAGATGATGACATCCGTATGGCGGCCAAGGAGCATGGCCACGCTGGCAACCCTGGCCGTGACCGGCACATTCTTGATGGGTTGCACCGGCATTCCCGATGGCACGGAACCGGTGACTGACTTCGAGCTCGAGCGCTATCTTGGCGAGTGGTACGAAATCGCTCGCCTGGATCACTCCTTCGAAGAGGGACTAGACTGCGTCACCGCTACCTACAGTAGGCGCGACGATGGGGGCGTCAAGGTGATCAACCGAGGCTACGACCTGGAAGAACGCGCCTGGGACGAAGCCGAAGGTCGCGCCTACTTCATCGATGACGAGAGCGTGGGGCGGCTGAAAGTCAGCTTTTTCGGCCCGTTTTACGGCGGCTACAACGTTCTCGAACTCGACGATGACTACCAGTGGGCGTTGGTGGCAGGCCCTAACCGAGACTACCTGTGGATTCTGGCACGCACCCCCACGATAGCAGGCGACGTGGAGCAGCGCCTTCGTCAGCGCGCCGCCGAGCTGGACTTTCCCACCGACGAGTTGATCGACGTGGTGCAGGATCAAACCTGCCCAGGCCGCTAACGGACCCACGTTAGCCATTGGGCAAGGCGGGCACCCGGCCCGCCATTTCTCGCTGTAAGAAGTCGATCAACGCGCTGATCCTTTCCGGCACATGGCGGCGATGCTCGAACACGGCGTAAAAGTCAGCGCGTATGCCCTGCCACTCCGGTAGCAACGTTTGCAACGTCCCACTGGATAGTTGCTCGTTCACATCCCACCAGGAACGCAGCATCACGCCGTGGCCATCCAGCGCTAAGCGGGTAATGACCTCGCCGTCGTTACTCGCCAATGGCCCCCTGACCTTCACGGCCTGGCGCTGCTGGGATTGCCGGTGCTCGAAGCGCCATAGCGGGAAGTCGCTATCGTTTTCACGAATCACCAGGCAACGGTGCTGAGTAAGATCGCTCGGAGCCTTCAGCGGCGGCATTTTTTTCATATAGCTAGGCGCAGCGCACAAGACGCGGCGGTTGGGTAGGATACGCTTGGCGACGAGGCGTGAATCCGGTGGCTCGCCAATACGGATGCCGACGTCAAAGCCGTGATCGCTCAAATTGAGGGGGAAGTTGGTCAGCTCAAGCCAGCTCTCCACGCCTGGGTGCTCGGCGCAAAACCGCGATAGCAGCGGCGCGATATGCCGCCTGCCAAAGCCGAAGGTCGCGTTGACCCTCAGCCGACCGCTTAGGCCTTGGTTCGCGGTCTCGCTGAGTGAGCTTTCGAGCGTTTGTAACTCCTCCAGAATGAGACCACCTTGAGACAGGTAGCGCTCGCCTTCGAGAGTAAGCGTCAACCGGCGCGTCGTACGCGCCGCCAGCGTCACCCCCAGCCGAGCCTCTAGCTGCTTCAAACGTTTACTCACGGCTGAGAGAGACAGCCCAAGCTCGCGAGCAGTGGCGGTCAAGCTTCCCGCTCGCGCTAGCTGCTGAAAAAAGGCGAGGTCATCCAGCATCATGGGATTATTCACTTTTAGGCAACAATAGCTTGCATAATAGCCTGATTATCTCGTCGCCAACAGGCGCTACACTCCTACTAAGCAATCACACTCCATCCTTTCCGCGACATCCAACCACATAAGGATCTTCCATGGCCCATCGTATTGCAGTCATCGCTGGCGACGGTATCGGTACCGAAGTGATGCCCGAAGGTATTCGCGTGCTGGAAGCCGCCGCCAAGCGCTTCAATATCGACCTGGCGTTCACCACCTTCGAGTTCGGCAGCTGTGACTACTACTTGGAACACGGCAAGATGCTGCCCGACGACTGGTTCGACCAGCTCAAAGGATTCGATGCACTGTTTTACGGAGCCGTGGGCTGGCCAGACAAAGTGCCCGACCATATTTCGCTATGGGGCTCGCTGCTGCAGTTTCGTCGCCAGTTCGACCAGTACATCAACCTGCGCCCCTGCCGATTGATGCCCGGCATCAAAAGCCCGCTAGCGGGCCGCAAGCCCGGCGACATCGACTTTTACGTCGTGCGCGAAAACACCGAGGGCGAGTACTCGAGCGTCGGCGGCAAGATGTATGAAGGCACCGAGCGTGAAATCGTCATTCAGGAAACGGTGATGAGCCGAACCGGTGTCGACCGCGTACTAAAGTATGCCTTCGACCTAGCGCAAACCCGCCCACGTAAAAAGCTCACCTCGGCCACGAAGTCCAACGGCATCTCGATCACCATGCCCTACTGGGACGAGCGGGTGGCCGAGATGGCCAAGCAGTACCCAGAGATCGCGGTGGATAAATTCCATATCGATATTTTGACCGCCAACTTCGTGCTGCATCCGGACTGGTTCGACGTGGTGGTGGGCAGCAACCTGTTTGGCGATATTCTCTCCGACTTAGGCCCTGCGTGCACCGGCACCATTGGCGTCGCCCCCTCGGCCAACATCAACCCAGAAGGCAAGTTCCCCAGCCTGTTCGAACCGGTACACGGCAGCGCACCGGACATCGCCGGTCAAGGCATTGCCAACCCTATCGGCCAAATTTGGTCTGGGGCGATGATGCTGGAGCACCTGGGCTATAAGGAGGCGGGCGACGCGATGGTCGAGGCCATTGAAGCGGTGCTGAGTGAGGGCGATAGCCAAGTGCTCACCCGCGACGTGGGCGGCCAGGGCACGACCGAAAGCCTCGGTAACGCCATTGCCGAGCGGATTCGCGGTTGATTCTTCTATAAAAGCGTTCGTTAACGAACAACGCCTCGCTGGCAGCGAGGCGTTGTGCGTTTCAAGCGTCGATTAGTTTGCCAGTTTGGCAGCAATCTCAGCGACATGTTTGCCCTGGAAGCGGGCAATTTTCAGCTCGCGGTCATCCGGCTGGCGGGAACCATCACCACCGGCCAGCGTCGCAGCGCCATAGGGCGTACCGCCGCTGACTTTCGAAATATCGAACTGCTCTTCGATGCCGTAGCCAATGGGCACGATGACCATGCCGTGGTGGGCCAACGTGGTCCAGGTAGAGGTAATGGTCATCTCATCGCCGCCGCCAGTGCCGGTCGACGTGAACACGCTCGCCACTTTGCCGCGCAGCGCGCCGTTGGCCCACAGGCCGCCGGTTTGATCGAGGAAGGTGCGCATCTGACCCGCCATGTTGCCAAAGCGCGTCGGCGTGCCGAAGATGATGGCATCGTAATCCGACAACTCCTGAGGTGTGGCTTCCGGCGTGGTGAAGTCCTGCTTGCCGCCAGCGTTTTTGAACGCCTCCTCCGGCATGGTTTCAGGCACACGTTTTACCGTCACTTCGACACCGTCCACTCCCTTAGCGCCTTCGGCCACCGCGGCAGCCAGTGTATCGATATGGCCATACATGGAGTAATACAGCACCAGTACCTTCGTCATAACGCACTCCTTTGGACTTGCATTCGAGCATTGGACAGGTTGCCCGTCGAGGGCAATGAAAACTCACTAAACCATAGCCTAGTCAAACGTAGAGAAAAGCGAATGTTTTCGATGCTCCGCATCGATTTCATCGACGTGCCGACCTTGCGCTTTTGCCACTTCGGCACTAATTTTTCTTGTATCGTATTTACGGTATGTTTCATTCACGTATAACGCCAAGGAGTCCGGCATGACGATTTTCGAAGCACTTCGCAAAGATCACGACATCCAGCGAGACCTGCTGGCCCGCTTGGTAGAGACCCATGGCGATAGTGAAGAGCGCGATACCCTCTATCAACAGGTACGCGCCGAACTGAAATACCACGCCAACGCGGAAGAGAGAGCGCTTTACATCCCCATGATGGACATCGATCTCACCCAAGAAAAAGCGCGCCACAGCGTGGCGGAGCATCATGAGATCGACGAGCTGATCGAACTGCTGGACGACACCGACTATAGCGCCAGCCACTGGCTCACTCACGCTAAGCAGCTTCAACACTTGGTGACGCATCACTTGGACGAAGAGGAGCAGGAAGTTTTTCAACTGGCAGGCCGCGGCCTCCAAGAGAACCAGAAATCCTCTCTGGCCAAAGAGTATCAGGAAGAAATGCGGCGACAGCGAGCAGACTAAACGTCCTTAGTGTGCGACAGACGCAAGAGCGTCGGTGATCAAAGCGCTTGTGGCAAAGGGCCATGAGCGCTTTTTTGTACCGGCAACTTTCATCATCCCACCCGCCATTTTCACGCGAACGACGCCTCCCCTTGTGGACAGCTACGGGCGTGGGTAAAGGTAGGAACGATAAAAAAGCAAATGCCCATGCTCAAGGACACTTTCATGCTAGGCCAATGGCTCGACTGGACGCTCGACGAGGAACGCCCCTCCCCGCGCATCGGCCGCTTCCCAAGCGGCACTTACCATCTTCACGGGCCAGGTATTCTAGAGCTCACCCCTAACATTCTGCGCCCAGAGGCACGCGCCTGTGTATTTTCTGCGGCGATACACGGTAACGAAACCGCCCCGGTGGAACTGCTCGGTGATTGGCTGAGCGCTTTGGAAGCCAGCACGCTGCAGTTAGGCGCGCCGGTGCTGGTGATCTTGGGTAACATTCCCGCGTTAAAAGCGCACAAACGCTTCATTGCCACCAACCTCAACCGGCTGTTCAAACGCGATCTGGACGAGCGGGGGGCCGAACCCGACCGAGCGCGAGCGTTAATGGAAGCAGTAGATACGTTCTTCGCCCGCCACCATGCGCTGCCGAAACTGCACTACGATCTGCACACGGCGATTCGGGACAGTTTGTATACCCGCTTCGTCGTCGAACCCTACGCCCTCGCCGCCACCGATGCGCAGCAGTGGCAGTGGCTGGCCGGAGCCGATATGCAGGCCGTGCTCCACCAACATCAGCACAGTTGGACGTTCTCCCACTACAGTAAGCACTATCATCACGCCCAAGCGTTTACGTTCGAACTGGGTCGGGTTGCCCCGTTTGGTGACAATGATATGGCTCCCCTGGCGCCAATGCTGACGCTCTTGGGCTCACTCAGCTCAGGTTATCCGCCGCCGACAAAGCCCGCAGATAACATGGCCTTTTTTAAAGTACAGCACGAGCTGATGCGCCAAGCGGAGGACTTTACGCTCTGCTTCGACGATGACGTACCCAATTTCAGCCGTTTCGAGCCCGGCACCTGCCTCGCCAAAGATGGGGTAGCGGGTGATTTCATCGTGGAGAAGACACCATTACATGTGGTGTTCCCCAATGCCCACGTCGACATAGGCGCTCGTGCGGCACTGTTGGTGGTGCCCAGTCATGCCATTACCTGACGGACACTTGCGCTACTGCTTGACGATGAAAACGTACTTTTCATAACGACGTCTTTTTTTATAACAACAACGTGAAGGGGCCGTCAGGACACATCGCCACGTACCAAGACCAATGTCGTCCTGATAAAGTACGCGCATTTGGCGCAGTCCTGATAGAATCGCCCCTTTTTTCGCGCCAGCCGCACACACGCACGACAAATTCATTTGTTGCTGCTGCGGCAACCCTGTACTGGAGCCTACGTTATGGCCGCTACGCCTACTCCCCTTGAAGTGCGCAATATTAAAAAGCGCTTTGGCGATACGGAAGTTCTCAAAGGTCTCTCCCTGGAAGCCCAAAAAGGTGACGTCATCACCCTCATTGGCGCCTCAGGGTCGGGCAAAAGCACCTTCCTGCGCTGCATGAACCTGCTTGAACAGCCCGACGATGGAGAGCTCTACGTCCACGGCGAACAAATTCGTTTTAAAACCACCAAACACGGCCGTGAGCCCGCCGACTGGAAACAGGTGGTGCAGATGCGTGCCAAGCTCTCGATGGTCTTCCAAAGCTTCAATCTATGGGCACACATGACGCTGCTGGAAAACATCATCGAAGCGCCGATCCACGTGCTCGGCAAGCCCAAAAAAGAGGCAATCGAGCATGCCCATGCGCTGCTGGATCGCGTAGGGCTGAGCGCTCGCGCCAATGCCTACCCGGCACAAATGTCCGGCGGCCAGCAGCAGCGCGGTGCCATTGCACGGGCGCTCGCCATGGACCCGGAAGTCATGCTGTTCGACGAGCCCACCTCGGCACTGGACCCGGAGTTGGTCGGCGACGTGCTGAAAGTCATGCGTGACTTAGCCAATGAAGGACGCACCATGGTCGTGGTCACCCACGAGATGAGCTTTGCCCGCGACGTGTCCAGCAAAGTGATCTACCTGCACCAAGGCTTGGTAGAAGAAGCCGGGGCGCCGAACGAGGTGCTGGGTAATCCGCAGTCACCGCGCTTGAAGCAGTTTCTAGCGCCCAAATACTGATCCGCGAGGCACGCACACCATGCTCGATTTGCAAGGTTACGGCCCCCGCCTGATCGAAGGGGCGGGCGTCACCGTTCAACTGGCCGTTCTATCGCTGATCTTGGCCATCCTCCTAGGGCTGCTGACGGCCAGCGCCAAGATGTCGCGTAACTGGCTGTTACGTCGCACCGCCACCGTTTACACCACGGTGATTCGCGGTGTGCCGGACCTAGTGCTGATGATGCTGCTGTTCTTCGGCGGCCAGATCGGCGTCAACGCCATCAGCGACATGCTGTATTACAACTACGACATCGACATTTATATCAATTTCAATGCCTTTGCCGCAGGCGTACTGACCATCGGCTTTATCTTCGGTGCCTACATGGGCGAAACCTTTCGTGGGGCGTTCATGGCAGTGGATAACGGCCAGATAGAGGCAGGCAAAGCCTACGGCATGAGCAGTGGTTTGGTGTTTCGTCGCATTCGCTTCCCCCAAATGATGCGCCACGCCCTGCCCGGCCTTTCCAATAACTGGATGGTACTGCTCAAAACCACCGCGCTGGTCTCGGTAATCGGCCTGACCGACATGGTCCGAGTAGCCGCCGAAGCCTCCCGCGCGACCCACGAGCCCTTCGTGTTTTTGATCCCCGTCGCGGTGGCCTACCTGCTCATTGCCAGCGTCTCCGAGTGGATCTTTGCGCGCCTACAAAAACGTTACGACATCGGCTTTGGGGGGCAGTGACATGTTAGATATCTCTGCATGGTTCAACGACCTACTAGCGGACAACCTGATTTTCACACCGACGACCCTCGGCTACTACTGGGAAGGATTGGTGACCACCACACAATTGGTCTTTCTCTCGCTGGTGGCCGGGCTCATCCTAGCGGTACCGCTGGCCATCATGCGTAGCTCCAGGCACAAATGGATCAGCCTGCCAGTCTATCTGTATACCTACGTGTTTCGCGGAACGCCGCTGTTGATCCAGCTCTACATCATTTACTACGGCGTCGTATTTATCGACGGCATTCAAGAAACCTTTCTGTGGCCGGTGCTGCGCGAAGCGTTTTACCCCGCGCTGATTGCCTTTACGCTGAACACGGCCGCCTATACCACCGAAATTTTCCGTGGTGCCATCAAGGCAACGTCGAAAGGCGAAATAGAGGCCGCACGGGCCTATGGCATGTCGCAACGTTTGATGATGCGGCGGATCATTCTGCCCAGCGCCTTTCGACGCGCGCTGCCAGCCTACGGCAACGAAGTCATATTCATGCTGCATGCCAGCGCCATTGCCAGTGTGGTGACGTTGATGGATCTGACCGGTGCGGCACGCTTCGTGTATGCGCGCTTTTATGCGCCCTTCGATGCGTTCCTATTCGTCGCAGCCATCTATCTCTGTTTGACCTTCGCGATCTTGTATTTTTTCCGCTTCTTAGAGAAAAAGCTGCTGGCCCACCTGCAGCCACAAACCACCTAACCAAAACAAAGACAACACGCGCCAGCGTAAAACAAACGTTGGTTCAAATGCAGACTCCCCCTTTTCGCCAACCTCAACCTGGGGTACGTTAAGGGGGATCACCTTGGGTGAACCTGCTTCTTTTGGAGTCTAAAAATGAAAAAACTACTGACTGTTTCTCTGCTGGGCTTGGCCGTCGCTGCAGCATCTTCTGCTCACGCGCGCGATTACGACAACGTCCGTATCGGCGTCGACGTTCCCTACGAGCCCATGGAATACCGCACCGCTGAAGGTGAACTGACCGGCTTCGACATCGACCTGGGCAACGCCCTATGCGAGCGTATCGGTGTTACCTGTGAATGGGTCGAGCAGGAGTGGGACGGTATCATTCCAGGCCTGATGTCACGCAACTACGATGCGATCATGTCCTCCATGACCATCAACGACGAACGCCGTCAGCAGGTACTGTTCTCAGACCCCTACATCACCATGCCGTCTGCCTGGTTCGCTCCGAGCAGCCTGGACATCAGCGAAGCCAACGAAGAGACCCTGGCAGGCAAAACCATTGGCGTTCAGCGCGGCACCCTACAGGATAACTACGTCACCGATAACTTCAGTAGCGTCGCTGACATCAGCCGCTACTCCACCGCCGACGACATGGTGCTGGACATGGAAGCACAGCGTCTGGATATCGTCTTCCTCGACTTCCCGATCGGCCAGTCCACGCTGCTCGAAAGCGATGAAGCCGAATATGTCGTAGTGGGTGAGCGTATCAGCGAGCCGAAAGAGTACTTCGGCGACGGTTTCGGTATCGCCTTCCGTCAGCGTGACGAAGCGCTAGCCGAGCAGTTCAACGAAGCTCTGGCGGAGCTCAAAGAAGACGGCACCTACGATGAGATCTACGCCCGTTATTTCGGCGAAGAGTAAGCGCTAGCTGCTTGAGCGAGCCTCCCCACTTGGGGAGGTTCGCAAGCGAGACGCCAACATGCCCTCACGCCTCCTCTTATCCCCCGCGCTGCACGCGCTTCGCCCAGGTACCCGTGGCAACATCGCCCGTTTCTACCTGAGCGAATGGTTCGACGAATAGCCCTCCCCTTTTGGCACGCCCGTGCCAAGGCACGCCCCTGTGCGTGCATATTGCCCTGCGTGTAAGGCGCACGGCACTCCTGCGCTTAGCGCACCCCATGCAATAGCCGCCCTAAGGCGGTTGGCATACAGCAGCATCGACCTACCTACTAAAAATCGCTTCAGGAGACTGACTATGCGTTATGCAACGCTGTCCGTGGCCGCTGTTCTTGCGGCTGGTGTTTCACTTTCATTGGCATCCACTGGCGCCTTTGCCCGGGATTATGACGAGATTCGACTCGGCGTCGATGTCCCTTACGAACCCTTCATGTACCGCGAGGCCGACGGCACGCTCACCGGTTTCGAAATCGAGCTCGGCAACGCTGCCTGCGCCTACATGGAGGTCACCTGTACATGGGTCGAGCAAGACTGGGACGGCATCATTCCGGGACTGCTGGCGCGTAACTACGACGCCATCATGTCCTCCATGGCGATCACCGACGAGCGCGCCCAGCGGGTGCTGTTCTCCGAGGCGTACTACACCACGCCCAGCGCCTGGATCACCACCCGTGATAAAGAGATCGATATCGAAGATCGTGCCAGCCTGGAAGGCTTGACCGTTGGCGTGCAGCGAGCGACGTTGCAGGACAACTACGTCACTCAGCTTTACGGCGATGTCTTGGAGATCCGTCGCTATACCGGTGCGGACGATGTGGTCACCGACCTGATGGCGGGCCGCCTGGACCTCACCTTCATGGACTACCCCATCGCCGAAGCCACCATCGATATCGACACGCCAGAGAGCGATTTCCAGCGCATCAGCGACTTCATCAAGCAGCCCGAGGAGATTTTTGGCCAAGGTGTGGGGATGGCGTTTCGCCCCCGCGATGAAGCCCTGGCCGAACGCTTCAACGAGGCTCTGCACGCGCTCAAGGAGAACGGCACTTATGATGAGATCATGAACCGCTACTTCAACTACGATGTACGTTTATAAGCGCGCTGTTCGAATAGCCTGACGCTACCACTACGAGCGCCGGCCTCTGGTCGGCGCTTATCGTTTCTGATGACTCTCCAGGGAACTCCATGCTGACACTTGTAAAGAATGCCCAACTCTTTGCCCCCGAACCGCTTGGGCTGTGCCACCTGCTGATCGCCGACCAACGCGTTGCCGCCGTGCTGAATGCCGATGAAACGTATCAATTGGGCACGCTGATTCGTACGGTGGACCTGGAAGGGCGCCGCGTGATTCCAGGGTTCGTCGACCCGCTGGTGCACTACATCGGCGGTGGCGGTGAAGGCGGCTTTGGCAACCGCACCGCCGAACTCAGCCTGGAAGACGCCTGTGCCTCCGGGGTGACCACGCTGGTGGGCGCGCTAGGCACCGATGCACTTACCCGCACCCCAGCCAACCTGATTGGCAAAGCGCGGGAGCTGGCCGCTGGCGGGCTGAGCACTTACGCCTACACTGGCTCTTACCAACTCCCCCCCGTTACGCTGACTGGTTCGGTAGCCAGCGATATTCTCTACATTCCTGAGTTCATCGGCGTGGGTGAAGTCGCGATTAGTGACCATCGCGGCTCCCAACCCACTACCCAAGAGTTAACGCGGCTAGCCTCCGACGCCCGCACCGCCGGGCTGCTCGCAGGGAAATCAGGCATCGTCTTCATTCACACCGGCGACGCCGACACCCACTTGGAGCCGCTGCGCCAAGTCGCCAAAAACAGCGCCATCCCGCTGACGCAGTTCTACCCCACTCACATAAACCGCACTGCCGCGCTGTTCGAAGATGGCCTGCGCTTTGCCCGTGAAGGCGGGCGCATCGACTTCACCACCAGCACCACGCCCGAGCTGCTGGCCGGTGGTGAAGTGCCTGCCTCCGAGGCAGTGGCTCGGGCGCTGAAAGCGCGGATCGAGCCCGGCCAACTCAGTCTCTCCTCCGATGCCAACGCCTCGCTGCCGGAATTTGATGATCAACACCGGTTTATTGGCTTGAAACCCGGTAAACTCAGCAGTCTATTCGAGGTGCTGGGCGAGTGCGTCAATGAGCATCAGATCAACATGGAGCACGCGCTACGCTGCGCGTCGACCACCGCCGCCGATACGCTCAAACTGCCCCGCAAAGGCCGCTTACAGACGGGTTCGGACGCAGATTTCATCGTACTAAGCGAAAATCACTGGGCCATCGACCAGGTCTGGGCACTGGGCAAACCCATTTTCAGCGCCAGCTAAGTGTCACGCCCTCCGGCGAACTTGCTCAGCCAAACCGGGTCTTTACTATCACCCCACCACATACAAGGAGGTAGCATGGCTGAAACGACGGCGGGCCCCGCAACGCCCCATCAGGAGACGACAAGCGCGTTTCGTCCCTCCTCCCACTGGACCGCATGGGGACAGTGGCTAGCGCTGTTCACCATGACCGTGGATCACCTCACCCGCTACGTGCTTCCGGGTGATTGGGATTTGAGCTGGGCGGGTTCCTCGATTGGGCGCATTGCGTTCCCCCTCTTTGCCGCCATGGTGGCGTGGCACGGCCTGTTCAATACCCGCAACCCACTTCGCTATTCGCGACGCATTCTGATCATTGGGCTCGTTGCGCAAATTCCCTACATGATGATGCCCCGCGCGTCCGATGCGTTCATTTTGAACGTCTGTTTTACGTTGGCCAGCGGGTTGGCACTAGGAGCGCTGGTACGGCAAGGCTGGCAGCACTATCAACAGCAAACGTTAGGCTTTGGTTGGCTCATGTTAGGCGCTGCCGTCGGCGTTACGGTGTGGTATCTATTGGGATTTTGGGTGGAGTATGGCCACAACGGCCTGCTGCTGATTCCGCTGTTCATGTTTGCGATGCAGGCGCTCAGTGACACAGGGGATGCGCTGAAATCACGCCTATGGGCGGGGCTCGCGGCATTTCCCGTACTGTGGATTGCCGGGCAAATGAACGCCTCCGACATGGCCAAATCGTTCACCGTCGCCACGTGCGTGCTGGTCCTGATGCTCGCCGCAGGCGCAGCCCAGCGAGTGCCGCCGGTGGCGCTGGCCATGCCCCGACGTTTATGGCTGGCGTGGTACCCAGGGCACTTCGCCCTCATTGCCCTGTGGCTTCTGCTTAGCGGTCAATTGGCGGGGTAGATGCCTGCTCGGCGACGCGCTTGTTCACGTCATCACGCATCCAGGGCTGGTAGCGGCGAAGCCGCGCTCGGCCCTCGGTCTTGGCTTGATACATCGCGGTATCCGCCTGCTTGAGCACATCTGCGTGGTCACAGTCAGCGGCATTGAAACAGGTATAGCCCATGCTCGGGGTGACCTCGACCCAGCGGCTCTCTAGGCGGTACTGACCGGCCAACGCCTGCTGTACGGTCGCCATATAGCGGGCAGCGGCAAGGTCGAGTGCCTCGCTCTCCGACACATCGAACAGTGCCAACAGCACAAACTCATCGCCGCTCAGACGGGCAGCCATATCCTGGTCGTGTAGGCAGGACTCCAAACGGCGCGCGACCTGTACGAGCAAATCATCGCCCGCTGCGTGGCCAAGCGTATCGTTAATCAACTTGAAGCGGTCCATGTCCAGGAACATCACCAAGCCTCCGCGTTGGCCGCTCTCTGGCTCTCGGCATAGCGCCTCCAGACGCTCGATGAACAGCCGTCGATTGGGCAAATCGGTCAGCGCGTCGTAGTAGGCTTGGCGATAGATGATCGCCTCGCTGCGCTTTCGTTCAGTGAAGTCCTCGATGATCGCCACACCACCTATCATTTGATCGCTAGCACTGTGAACCCCATTGAAAAACGCCCTCAGCGGCGTTCCCTCATTGGCTTTGGGCAGTCGATACGTGCCTTCGTAATAGCCGGTGCCTTTTTCCAGCGCATCCTTCACCGCTTGCGCCACATCACGGTCGGCAGAGCGATCCAGCATACGGTAGCCGAGCAGGTTCGAGCGCTCCACGCCCAGTATATCCAGCAGCTTGCTATTGCAGTCGGTGATCTGGCCCTGCTCATCAAAGTGCAGAACGCCTAGCGGCGAGTGCTGAAAAATGGAGCGATAGCGATTTTCGCTCTCCTTGAGCTGTGCTTCGCGGGCCCCCATGCTCACCCGCAGAGCGATATTGTCATGGATGGTCCGGCTAAAACGTCGGCTGGTCGCCATGATCAACCCTAAAAACAGCACTAACATCAAGCCAATCAAAATCGATAGTGGCGAGCCTTGCAGCAGAAACTGCAGCTTAAGCGGCAATAGAATGGGAAGCACGAAGCCAATGGCAATCCACCATACCGACGAGAGCGTCGTCACACCGCCTGCCGCAATGCCAGCCAGCACGATCGATAGCGCAGCGATTTGGCCAGGATGGTCATGGCTGAACAGCAGCACGCCGGAAGCTCCCCAAACACAGCCTGACGCAATGGCCCCCATGGCAAACCAATGCAACCACCGTCGACGCTGTTGCTGGAGAGCGGGCAACCGTTTGAACCGCTGCGCCAGCAGTAACCTTACGGTAGAAATCAATGCCAGTGACACAAACCACCCCAACAGCAGTGGGGTGTCCACTACGGGCCACATGGCCGCCACCAGCAGCCCACCTGCCAGTACACTGCTCAACACCGGTTGCCATAAGTTGTCGTAAAGCAAGCGCACTTTTTCACCGCGCAAACGCTGCAACGTAATGTGGTGATCACGCTGATAACCACTGCGCAGCCCAGAGGCCGTTGCCGTGGCGGCAAGGGGGGTGGGGGGCGACATACAAACTCCCTGTTTTTAGTCGGCTTGACGCCAATCTTATTGGTTAGGTTGTTTTTAATACACCTGTTTTAGCACGTTTACGCGCTATTAAGGAGTAGCCGCCGACAATAAAAAAGCCGCGTTATTAAGCGGCTTGCCTTACGAAAAGAGGGCGATGACGTCAGCCCATCAGGACTGCCTGGATCGCTTCATGCCCTAGAGATCTAGCGGCGCGGGGCCACATGGGAAGATTGTTCGCTAACACGCCTGTTGACCTCATCACTCATCCACGGCTGATAGCGACGCAGCCGCGCACGGCCTTCGGATTTGGCCTGATACATGGCGATATCGGCCTGCTTGAGCACGTCGACATGGTTATAGGCCGCCGTATCAAAGCAGGTGTACCCCATACTCGGGGTAACATCGACCAAGCGGTTTTCCAACCAGTATTTCCCTGACAGCGCCTGCTGAACGCGGGCCATGTACTGCTCGGCAAGAGCGTCCGTTTGGCTCGCGTTCTCTTCGTCAAACAGGGCCAGCAAAACAAATTCATCGCCACTTAACCGTGCGGCCATATCGCCGTCGCGTAGGCAAGACTCCAAGCGTCGCGCGACCTGCACCAGCAATGCATCCCCAGCCGCATGCCCCAGGGTGTCGTTGATCAACTTGAAGCGGTCCATGTCTAGAAACAGAACCAACCCGCTGCGCTTTTGGTCGATCGTGTGGGTATCGAGCGATTCCAGCCGTTCGATGAACAGACGCCGATTGGGCAAATCCGTGAGCGCATCGTAATAGGCTTGGCGATAAATGATCTCTTCGCTGCGTTTACGCTCGGTGAAGTCCTCGATAATGGCCACCCCACCAATAATGCGATTGTCCATGCCGTGCACACCGTTAAAAAAAGCACGCAGTGGCGTCTTTTTTTGGGTGTTGGGGAGGTGGTACGTGCCTTCGTAGTAACCCGCCCCTTTTTCAATCGCATCCCTGACGCTGTCGGCCACCCGGGGGTCTGCGGAAGGCACAAGCAAGTCATGGCCCACGATGCAACGACGATCAACGCCCAGGATCACCGGCAGCTTGCTATTGCAGTCCGTCACCTTGCCGTCTTCATCGAAGTGAAGCACGCCCAGCGGTGAGTTTTGAAAGATGGAGCGGTAGCGATTTTCGCTCTCAAGCAATTTTGCTTCTCGATCGGCCATGCTCATGCGTAGCGAAATATTATCGTGAATGACTTGTCCCAGGCGTCGGCTGGTAAGAATCAACAAACCGACAAACACAATAATCAACCCACCGATAGCCTGCTGGGTCGGCGCTGGCGAGAGCAGTAGCAGCACTTGCAAGGGCAAGCTAATCGGGATGATGAAGCATACGGCCACCCACCACACAGCCGAAAGCATCGTAACGCTACCCGCTGCCACGCCTGACAGCACAATCACGAGAAAAGCCACATAATCCGTTTGCTCACCCTGAAACATCAAGACGCCACCGCCGCCCCATGTGCACCCCGCCACCAGCGCTCCCAGAGCGAATCGCCACAGCCACTGGGCCTTTGCCTGCTCTTCCAGCGACGACTGCAAAAAACGACGGGCGTCACACAACCGCCAGGCAGACACGGCCAAAAGGACGATAAACCACATCACTACATGTGCCGTATCAATTACGTTTCGCATGACGGCCGCTAATACGAGAGCACCTAAAATGCCTGCTGACACAGGCTGCCAGATGTTGGCGTAAAGAAGGCGCACTTTTTCGCTGCGTAAACGCATGGTGTCTACCGAGCATGGTTGAGGAAAATCACTGGGCAAGCCTGAAGACGTTATCATGGGCAAGACACCATACGTTCAGTGATACGGAGAGCGACCTTTCACATAGGTAATGCCTTTCACGCATTCGTGGGTGAACGGTGGCGACATCCAAACGACATGGTCCTTGTATCATGGTGGCGTCGTTTGAGGAGTCCTTGTCACAAAAATTCACCTCCATCGCTGGGGCATCCAACGATGGAGGTGAAGTAGTAAAAGGCGAGGGGTCGACCTGTAGGAATCCCTATAGCATGGATTCGAAACTCCACGCCACGGGAGGCGCATCGGGAATCAATGCTTGGCAAGCACGCACTTTCTCTAACAGCTCGGCGTGGGTGGCGGCCACGACGTTGACATGCGCCAGCTTACGCCCAGGGCGCTCTTCCTTGTCATAGCGGTGTAGATGCGTGTCGGCCATGGCCAGCAGCGCAGCATTGTCGCCTTCCAAGCCGATGACGTTCACCATGCAAGTGGGCGCAGTGGCGTTCGTTGCGCCTAATGGCAAACCTTGCACTGCCCGCAGATGGTTCTCGAACTGGCTGGTGACGGCGCCATCCATCGTCCAGTGGCCAGAATTATGCACTCGCGGGGCCATTTCGTTGGCCAACAGGCTGCCGTCGCGGGTTTGGAACAGCTCCAGCGCCAACACGCCAACGTAATCCAGCTCGTCAAGCAGCGCACGAATATAGCTGTCGGCCGTCTGCTGAACGCTGGCGTCCAAATCCGGTAGCGGCGCCACGGAGTAGCGCAGAATGCCGCCCACGTGTTGGTTTTCGGCCATGGGGTAGAACACCACCTCCCCATCGCGGCCGCGCACGGCAATCATCGAAACTTCGCGAACGAAATCGACGAACGCCTCGACGATGAGCTGTGAATGGCCAATGGCCTCCCACGCCTCTTGGGCCTGCTCTGGCGCTTTCAGCACCGCTTGCCCTTTGCCGTCGTAGCCTTCGGTGACCGACTTGGCTACCACCGGGCAGCCCAGCTCGGCGGCGGCGGCGGCGAGCTGCTCAGCACTTTCCACCACGCGGTAGGCGGGCGTGGGAATACCTAAGCGGTCGAACAGCGCCTTCTCTTCTACTCGGTTCTGGCACACCGCAATGGCGCGACTGCCGGGATACACCGGCTTGTGCTGCTCGATCTGCTGGACCAGCGCCACGGGCAGGTGCTCGAACTCGTAGGTGACCACGTCGACCTTCTCGAGGAACGCCGCCAAGTGCTGGTTATCAGGGTCGACGATCACCTCACCGATGCCCGCGCTGGGGTTACCGGTGGTATCCAAAAACGTGAAGGTATTGCCCAGCGGATAGCCTGCCAGCGCCAGCATACGGCCGAGCTGACCCGCCCCAAGAACACCAATGTTTTTTGCAATCATACGGTTTGCACTCTGTCCGCTCATGAGGGCTACCTATTGGGCTTGGTCCGCTTCGGGGCGCGGATCGGGGTTGTCAAGCACCATCTGCGTCTGTTCGGCACGGAAGGCATCTACGGCGTCGCGCACGGCGCTGTCGTGCAGGCCAACGATTTGAGCCGCCAGCAGGCCAGCATTGGTGGCCCCCGCTTTGCCGATGGCCAGCGTCCCCACGGCAATACCGCCCGGCATTTGCGCAATCGAGAGCAGTGAGTCCAGGCCTTTCAGCGCTTTGGACTCCACCGGCACGCCGAGTACCGGCAGCGCCGTTTGTGATGCCACCATGCCAGGCAAATGAGCCGCTCCACCGGCACCGGCCACGATGACTTGCAAGCCGCGCTCGGCAGCGCTTTTGGCATAATCGAACAGCAAGTCAGGCGTGCGATGCGCCGACACCACGCGAGTCTCGTAGGGAACGCCCAGCCGCTCCAACATCGCCACCGCGTGCTCCATGACCGGCCAATCGGACTTCGACCCCATGATCACGCCCACTTTGGGTGCGCTGTTCGACATGCAAAACTCCTCGGCCAACGGCCTAACATAAGCTAGAAAGCAGTCCATAAGCCGTGCAAAGCGCGGCTCACTCAGAATTAGGAAGGCGCATAGTTTACCAGAGCCACGGGCGTTTGCGGGCGTGGTGAGGCGTGTGAAATTTTCCTCGAATTAGGCATTGAAAACCGCGTGAGTTGGCGGCATTGTGTGTTTGTCATTTCAGACTGATGGAGTCACATGAGTACGGCATACTCGACTGCTCACGCAGAAGCGATGGATCCTCCGCGAAGCAGCCCTGACCTCGATGTCAGGGAACTTGAAAAACGTACGCGCCTTATGCGCATCATTACCCGCCTGATCGCCGTATCAGATCTGGGGAGCCGTGAAATCGCCCGCCGGGCTGGCTTACCCGTTCAAAAGATCAGCGACCTGCTCGCCGGAAGGCTCGAGCATCTGGACATCGACGAACTGAATGTCCTGCGTCGCACGTTAGAGCCGGAGACGCCATAGTAGCCACGCCACCTCCCGCTCGATACCCTCTTTGAGTATCTTCCCGCCCCGATTACAGGGGCGGAATCATCACGCCGCCCAGCGCCACCAGAATGACGACGAGCCAAGCAGGCAGCTTCCACACGGAGAGCAGCAGAAAGCCCGTCAATGCCAGCACGAACGCGTAAGGCCCCACGATGGCACTGGTCCACACCGGCTGATAGAGCGCCGCGCCTAAAATCCCCACCACCGCAGCGTTGGCACCGCGCATCAGCGCTTGAGCGCTTCTCCACTGACGGAACTGATTCCAAAAGGGCAGCACGCCGACCAGCAGCAAAAACCCCGGCACAAAAATCGCTAGCAGTGCTAACAGCGCACCCACCAAACTAGGGATGCCCGGCAGCAGCGCTCCCAAATACGCCGCAAACGTAAACAGCGGCCCCGGCACCGCTTGTGCCGCGCCGTAACCCGCCAAAAACGCATCCGCCGTGACCCAACCCGATTGCACCACTTCCGCTTCCAGCAGCGGCAGCACCACATGGCCGCCGCCAAATACCAGCGCCCCTGAGCGGTAGAAGGCATCGACCACGTTCAACCAACCGGCGCTTCCGGCTAACAGCGGTAAGAGCACCAACAGAATGGCGAACAGCGCCAACGCTAACGTGCCCGCTCGGCGCGACACCGGGAAGTGCAGCGATTCGCTGGACGCCGATGCCGTGCTGTCGCGGCACAGCAGCAAGCCCGCCGCGCTGCCCAACACGATCGCCGCCACCTGACCCAGCGGCCCGGTGACCACTACCACCGCAAACACCGCCGCCAAGGCAATGCCCGTGCGAGTTTTATCCGGGCAGAGGTTGCGCGCCATGCCCCACACCGCGTGGGCCACGATGGCCACCGCGACGATTTTCAAGCCGTGAATGATGCCGCTGGCCACCCGGCCCTCCAGCACGGCGGCACCCAGTGCAAACAGCACCAACACGATGGCCGAGGGCAGTGTAAACGCCAGCCACGCCAGCGCGGCTCCCCAGGGGCCAGCACGCATCAACCCTAAGGCAAAGCCCACCTGGCTGCTGGCGGGACCCGGTAAAAACTGGCACAGCGCGACCAAATCGGCGTACGCCTGCTCGCTGAGCCACTGGCGGCGTTCAACGAAGGCCGTGCGAAAATAGCCCAGGTGCGCCACCGGCCCGCCAAACGACGTCAGCCCCAGCGCTAAAAACGCCCAAAAAACCTCGCTAGCGCGTCCTCGAATCTTATTTTCTACCGCCATCATGCCCACCGTTTACTCATTAAAAAGCGCAAAGCGTTGAGGGTACGCCTTGCGCTTGACGACTTAGTGACAGCCTAACCGGACAGGTTACTCTTGGTCGGTGACGGCCCCCGTGCTTGCCGAACTGACCAGCCGCGCGTACTTGGCCAGCACGCCGCGGGTATAGCGAGGCGTAGGCTGCTGCCAGGCCGCGCGGCGGCGCATCATCTCGTCATCGCTGATGTGCACGTCGATGGTATCGGCTTCGGCATCGATGGTAATGGGGTCGCCATCTTCGACCAGCGCCAGCGGGCCGCCGTCGAACGCTTCCGGCGAGACATGCCCCACCACGAACCCGTGACTGCCGCCCGAGAAGCGACCATCGGTAATCAGCGCCACGTCGTTACCCAAGCCACGCCCCATGATGGCTGAGGTGGGCGTGAGCATCTCGCGCATGCCGGGGCCGCCCTTCGGGCCTTCGTAGCGGATCACCACCACGTCGCCCGCCACCACGGTGCCATCGTTGATACGCGCCTGGGCTTCCTCTTCCGAGCCAAACACCCGCGCCGAGCCGCTAAAGCGGGTGCCCTCTTTGCCGGTGATTTTCGCCACCGCCCCTTCCGGCGCTAGATTACCGAACAGAATACGCAGGTGGCTTTCGGCTTTGATCGGATTACCCAGCGGCGCGATGATCTGCTGATCCATCGGGTAGGGCTCGACATCGGCGAGGTTTTCCGCCAGCGTTTTACCGGTCACGGTCAAGCAGTTGCCGTTGAGCAGTCCAGCGTCCAGCAGAATTTTCATCAGCGGCTGAATACCGCCAATCGCCACCAGCTCGCTCATCATGTAGTGGCCGCTGGGGCGCAGGTCGGCCAGTACCGGCACGCGCTTACCGATCTCGGTGAAATCGGCCAGGGTCAGCTCGACGCCGATGGTGCGCGCCATGCCGATCAAGTGCAGCACCGCGTTGGTGGAGCCACCCAGGGCAATCACCACGGTCACGGCGTTCTCGAACGCTTCGCGGGTCATGATATCGGAAGGCTTGATGTCTTGAGCCAGCAGCGCCAACACGGCTTCGCCTGCAGCTTTGCAGTCGTCGCGCTTCTCTTGGGAAATCGCGTTCTGCGCCGAGCTGCCCGGCAGGCTCATGCCCAGCGCCTCGATGGCCGAGGCCATGGTGTTGGCGGTGTACATGCCCCCACAGGAGCCAGGGCCGGGAATCGCCGTCTCTTCGATGTTTTTCAGCTCGATCAGGTCGATGTCGCCACGGGAATGGGCGCCCATCGCCTCGAACACCGAGACGATATCGGTGTGGCCCTTGCCGGGCATGATGGTGCCGCCATAAACGAACACGCTGGGGCGGTCGAGCCGTGCCAGCCCCATCACGCAGCCCGGCATGTTCTTATCGCAGCCGCCAATCGCCACCAGGCCATCGAACCCTTCGCAGCCCGCCACGGTTTCGATGGAATCGGCAATCACCTCCCGCGAGACCAGCGAGTACTTCATGCCTTCGGTGCCGTTGGCAATGCCATCAGAAATGGTGATGGTATTGAACACCACGCCTTTGCCGCCTGCGGCATCAGCCCCATCGCGGGCGAGCTCCGCCAACTCACCAATGTGGCTATTGCACGGCGTCACCATGCTCCAGGTGGACGCGATACCTACTTGGGGCTTTCGAAAATCGTCATCGTTGAAGCCCACGGCGCGCAGCATGGCGCGGCTAGCCGCTTTACCGGGGCCATCCACCACCGGGGCAGAGTGGCGGCGGGTACTATGATTGGTCGGCTCGGTCATCACGGACTCCTCTTCATTGCATGGCAGAGGCCACAGCTTGGCGATATATCTTACATCCCGCAAGGTACTTAACTTATGGCACCATAGCGTCACCGCACCCCGTAACGCCGATTGCCGTGAAGGAACGCCGCCGTATGCATGCCAATGCCTTGTTCTCCCCCACCTCGCTGACGCCCGGGTTTATGGTGGTGCACGCCAATCGCCTGGAGGATTTACGCGGGCTGGCAGTGGAGTGGATGCGGCTGCACCCGCTGGGGCCGCTAGAGAACGAAACCATTCTGGTGCAGAGCAATGGTATTGGGCAGTGGCTAAAGCTGGCGTTAGCGGAAGACCCTAAGAACGGCGGTGCGGGCATTGCGGCGGCGCTGGACGTCATGCTGCCCGCGCGGTTTTTATGGCAGGCCTACCGCACGGTGCTTACCCACGTTTCCCAACACGCCGATGCCGTGCCGGAAACCTCGCCGTTCGACAAGTCGCGCTTGGTCTGGCGGCTACTGCGCCTGCTGCCTACGTTGGCCGGGCAACCAGTGTTCGAGCCGCTGGCGCAGTTTCTAGAAACCGACCGCGACCAGCGCAAGCATTACCAGTTGGCCGAGCGGCTAGCAGACCTGTTCGACCAGTACCAAGTGTACCGCGCCGACTGGCTGGACGCCTGGGCCAACGGCCACGATGTGCTGATTACTGCCAAAGGCGAGCACCGCCCATTGGAAGAGCATCAGCGCTGGCAGCCTTCGCTGTGGCGCATCCTGCGTGACGATGTGGCCGCCACCCAAGGCGAGGCCGGGCTGAACAGCAGCCGCGCCCAGGTACACCAGCGCTTCTTGAAAGCCACCGAAAAGTTAGAGGGCCAAGCCTGCCCGCCGGGGCTGCCCCGTCGGCTGATCATTTTCGGTATTTCGTCGCTGCCCCAACAAACCCTGGAAGCCCTGGCAGCGCTCTCCCGCTGCTGCCAAATCGTGCTGTGCGTGCACAACCCCTGCCAGTTCTACTGGGCGGACATCATCGAGCACAAAGACCTGCTACGCGCCCAGCGTTATCGTCAGCGGCGCAAAACCGGCATGCCTGACACGCTGGACGTACTAGGCACCGGCGATGCCGATGACGCCCTGCACCTGCACGCCCAGCCGCTGCTGGCCGCCTGGGGCAAGCAGGGCCGCGACTACCTCCGCCTACTCGATGAGCACGACGACGCGGGCAACTACCAAACGCTTTTCGAGCAGCAGGCGCTGCGCATCGATATGTTCGAGCCGTTCAGCGGCGAGGAGCGCCACTGCCTGCTCAGCCAACTGCAAGACGATATCCGCGAGCTACGCCCGGTGGCAGAAACCCAAGGCCACTGGCCCGCACTGCCCGAGCACGACGACTCCATCGTGTTCCATATCGCCCACGGCCCCCAGCGGGAAGTGGAGATTCTCCACGACCAGCTGCTGGCCGCCTTCAGCGCCGACCCCGCCCTGCGCCCGCGCGACATCATCGTCATGGTGCCGGATATCGACCGCTACGCGCCGCACATTGAAGCAGTATTTGGCCAGCTGCCCACCGACGACCCGCGGCATATTCCCTATACGCTCTCCGACCAAGCCAGCCGCCACCGCCTGCCGCTGATGATTGCGCTGGAAAAGCTGCTACGGCTGCCGGAGCTGCGCCTGTCGGTGAGCGATTTACTCGACCTGCTGGATGTACCCGCCCTGCGCCAGCGCTTTGGCCTAGAAGAGCGCGACTTGCCAGTACTGGAGCGCTGGATGGAAGGCGCGGGCATCCGCTGGGGGCTGAACGCCCAGCAGCGCCAGCGGCTGGAGCTGCCCGGCGGGCTGAGCCAAAACACCTGGGCCTTCGGCCTGCGCCGCCTGCTGCTGGGCTACACCGTGGGCGACGGCCACGCCTGGCAAGGCATCGAGCCCTTTGATGATATTGGCGGCTTGGAAGCGGGCCTGGCAGGGCCACTGGCCACGCTGCTTGAAAAACTCGACGCCACCTGGGAAACCTTCTGCCAACCCACCGATGCCGCCACTTGGGTCGCGCGGCTGCGGGCGCTGCTGGAAACCTTCTTCCTCACCGACGATGCCCAGGAAAGCATCATGCTCACCAAGCTGGAAAACGGCTTGCAGCAGATGCTGGAAAGCAGCCAGGAAGCAGAACTCGACGACCCGCTGCCGCTCTCCATGGTGCGCGAACACTGGCTGGCACAAATCGATGAACACAGCCTTTCCCAGCGCTTTTTGGCCGGGGCGGTCAACTTCGCCACGCTGATGCCCATGCGCGCCATCCCCTTCAAGCGGGTGTGCCTGCTGGGCATGAACGACGGCGACTATCCCCGCTCCCAGCCACCGCTGGATTTCGACCTGATGGGCAGCGACTACCGTCCCGGCGACCGTTCCCGCCGGGAAGACGACCGCTACCTGTTTCTCGAAGCGCTGCTCTCCGCCCGGGACCAGCTCTACATCAGCTGGATGGGCCGCAGCCAGATCGACAACTCCCCGCTGCCCCCCTCGGTACTGGTGGGCCAGTTGCGCGACCACCTGGAGGCTGGCTGGCAAACGCACACCGGCGCTCCGCTGCTGGAAAGTCTCACCACCGAACACCCGCTGCAGCCGTTCAGCCGCGCTTACTTCAACCACCCGGCGGGCCGCCTGTTCACCTACGCCCACGAATGGCGGGAAGTGCACGCCCCCCGCACGCCGCCTGCGGTGGAGCGCATGCTACCCGCGCCGGAAAACGCCCCCACCAGCCTCTCGCTGGCGCAGTTGGGCGGCTTTCTGCGCGAGCCGGTGCGCAGCTTCTTCAATACCCGGTTGGGGGTCTATTTCGAGCAGGAGGCAATGGCCGAACTGGATGCCGAGCCCTTCGCGCTGGATGGCCTGCAAAATTGGCAGCTCCAAGACCAATTGATTGCCGCCCAGCGCCAGGCGGTGGATCACGGCCAGCCGCGTATCGAGGCATTGCACGAGGCGCTAGAGCGCTTTCAAGGCCAAGGCGTACTAGCCATGGGCGCGTTCGGCGAACGCATGCGCGCGGCACTCGCCGACCCCATGGAGGAATTGTTCAACGCCTACGAAGAGGCGCTAGACGCATGGCCGCATCTCCTGCCCGACACCATGATTCACTTCCAAGCCCACGGCCTAACGCTGGAAGAGCCTTTGGGCGAGCTGCGCCAGGATGAGGAAGGCCAGCGCTGCCGCCTGCTGCTGCTCAGCAGCAGCCTGATTAGCCAGGGCAGCGGGCGCGGCCAATACCGCTGGAGCCACCTGCTGCGCCCCTGGGTCGCCCACTTGGCAGGCAACCTCAACGGCCCGATGACCACCCGGCTACTTTCCAAAGCCGGACACGTCACGCTGGAGCCGATGGATGCCGAGACCGCACGCCAGCACCTAGAAACCCAGCTCGCCGCGTGGCAATCGGGCCTGCAAACCCCGCTGCCGCTATCCCCACAGGCCGGTTTTGCCTGGCTGGCCAAGCAAGGCACGCCGGACATGGCACAAGAGAAAGGACGAGAGAGCGACGCCTACGCCGCCGCCGAAGCCGCCTATGAAGGCGGCTACAAAGTGACCGGGGAAGTAGCGCAAAGCGCCTATCTAGGCCACCAATGGCCCCGATTCGAGCGGCTGTTTTTCGAGCAGGCCAACGGACATACTTTTGCCACACTGACCGAATCACTTTACGCACCGCTCTTTTTCGCTGTTAAGGGCAAAAAGGAGTAAAGCCACACGGCTAGGAACGGCCCATGCTGAGGACTTTCTTCGCCAACGCAATCATCTCCGGGTCGCCGGTGTGCTTGGTAGGCACATCGGAGAGCTTCACCACCGGCAGCCAGCCCTGCCCTTCGGGGCGGGCCTCGACCATCTTGATCACCATGTTCATGGGCGCCACGCCAATATCGTTGGTGAAGTTGGTGCCAATACCAAACGCCATGCCAATTCGCCCCTGGCAGAACGAACGAATGCGCTCCACTTTTTCAGGCGTCAGGGCATCGGAGAAGATGATGGTTTTGCTCAATGGGTTGATGCCCAAGCGCTGATAGTGGGCCATGGTGGCATCGGCGAACTCGATGGGGTCGCCGCTATCGTGGCGAACGCCGTCGAACAGCTTGGCGAACTTCTTATCGAAGCTCTCGAAAAAAGCACGAGTGGTAAAGGTATCGGTCAGCGCGATGCCCAAATCGCCCCGGTAGACATCCACCCAGTGCTCCAGCGCCAAGCTATTGGCCATTTTGAAACCAAAACGAGCGCCGTGGAACATGAACCACTCGTGAGCGTGGGTGCCGATGGGTTTTACCCCATGGCGCATCGCGAGCAGTACATTGCTGGTGCCACTAAACGCCTCACCGCCGTAATAGCGCAGCGCCTGCACGACCCGGTCGTGTACCGCAAACGAGAAGCGCCGCCGAGTGCCGAACTCGGCAATCTTCAGCCCGTGCTGGCGATACAGCTCGATCTTCTCGCGGGTGCGCTGCTCGATGAGCGCTTCATCCTCTTTGGTCACCGCCACGCCACGCAGTTGGTACCAAAGCTCGCTAATCACCGCCATCAGCGGCACTTCCCATAAGATGGTGCGGTACCACGGGCCTTCGATCACCACCGACAGCTCGCTGCCCTGCTGCTCGATCGTGACCTCACTGGGGTCATAACGAAAGCCCGCGAGAAAATCGAGATAGGTGGGATCCAAATAGGGGCAGGTGGTTTGCAGGTAGCGCTTCTCTTCATCCGACAAGCGCAGCGTCGCCATGCGAACCACTTCACCGCGCAGCGCCTCACCAAAGCCCTCGGGAAACGCATGCTCACCGCGATTGATGAACGCGTAGCGGGCATGGGCATAGGGGAAGCGTTTGATCACGGCATTCTGCATCGTGATCTTGTAAAAATCGTTATCCAGAAGCGAGGTCAGCATGAGATCCCTTCACCAGCATCAACAGATCGCCAAGAGCGGCTAGCCCATTAGATTACCAGTTGGCGACGATACCTCACAGCCTAACCCCTGTTTACTGTGGCTAGCAGGTGGGCGAACGGCTATCTGCTATCGTGAGTAGAGTGCTACCATTTAAACACCGGTTTATCACTAGGAGCGGACTCCATGCGTCTTTCGCAATCACAGCGCGAGCTTATTCTGTCAGGCGTCCGTGAGTTTGTAGGGCCTTCGGTGGCAGTGCATGTTTTCGGCTCGCGGCTAGATGATAGTAAGCGCGGCGGCGATGTCGATCTGCTGCTTATATCCCCCAACGCCATCCCGCTACTCGCCTGTGCTGAGTTCAAGATGGCGCTAGAACAACGCCTCCAGCTACCGCTTGATATCGTGACCTACGTAACAACAGCTGAACCTACTCCGTTTCAAGCCATTGCACTCGCCCAGTCACGGCCAATGACGCTTGAGGTAGCCGCATGAGCCAGGATGTACTTAGCGAACAGCAGCGCTATCTGGCGCAACTGCTTGAAGCCATTCAGCGCTGCGCTTGGTTTCTTCATCAATCACGCAAAAAAGTCACATGGCCTTTGGACGGTGATTGGTTAGCCGACCATAAAAAAGATGTCGACCTTTTTGAAACACTGGCCGCTATCAATGAGCGGTTTGCCAAGCTACAGGACTCTATTGCTTCTGCTATGCGGCACAGCGCCCTGTTGGCAGGTGAGTCTACTGACAGTTTTCTCAAAGTCCTTTCGCTGTTCGAAAAGCAGGGCGTCGTGGACGCTACCAGTGACTGGCAGCGCTGCCGCGCTATTCGCAATATTGCCGCTCATGATTACTCGACGCACTATGCACAAATAGCAGAGCACTTTAACTTGCTGAACGAACTTGCCGACGTTCTCCTTGTGACCTCAAAAAGACTAGTGACATGGAGTGCTGAACAATTGGGCATTTTTCCTGCCACCCAAGACTTCTCTGACGAATTCGACACCGTCTTTCAACCCCGTCTCTAACGCTGCTTTGCTCTTTTGCCCAGCTCTTGGCAACGCGATATAGTGCCGGTGCCTTGGGTCAGCCACCCAAGGCGCTTTGCTTTTCGCCTGCCGTGATGTTCGGAGAATGAGAATGAGCCAGCCCGCCCCGCTGAACCCGCTGACGCTGCCGCTTCACGGCAGCCGTTTGATCGAAGCCAGCGCGGGCACGGGGAAAACCTTCACCATCGCGCTGCTCTACGTGCGCCTGGTGCTGGGCGGGCAGCACAGTGACGACGACACCGCCTTCATACGCCCACTCACCCCGCCGGAAATTTTGGTGGTCACGTTCACCAACGCCGCCACGCAAGAATTACGCGAACGTATCCGCCACCGGCTGGTGGAAGCGGCGGCGGTGTTTCGGCATCAGGGTGAAGACTCACTGCTTCTAGCACTGCGCAGCCAATACCCCGAGGCCACGTGGCCCGCCTGCGCCCGCCGCCTGGAGCTGGCCGCCGAGTGGATGGACGAAGCCGCCGTTTCCACTATTCATAGCTGGTGCTACCGCATGCTGCGCGAGCACGCCTTCGATAGCGGCAGCCTGTTCTCGCTCAATTTGGAAAACGACCAGCAAGAGCTGGAGCAAGAAGTGGTGCGCGACTACTGGCGCACCTTCTACTACCCGCTGGACGCCGAAGCGCTGGGCAGCATTACCGGCTACTGGAAGTCGCCGGACCAGCTCCACGGGCAGGTGCGCAAACTACTGACCGAAAGCGAAGCCCTAGGCAACCCACGCCCCGCGCCCGAGCAAACCCTAAGCGCCGCCCAGGCCGAGCGCAGCGCACGCCTAACCGAGCTAAAAGCCCCCTGGCCTGCGTGGCTGGATGAACTAGTACCCGCACTGGAAGACGCCGCCAAACGCAAAGCCTTCAAAGGCCAAAGCTTCAACGCCAAAAGCCGCGCCAACTGGCTAGGCGCGCTGCGGGAGTGGTGTGACAGCGACGCCACCCGCCCCGCACTCACCGATGCCGCCTGGAAACGCCTTACCCCAGACGGCATGGCCGAGATATGGAAAGAGGGCGCGCCCCCTTGCCCCGCCGCCTGGGAAGCGCTGGCCGAGCTGCCCACCGCGCTTAACGCCCTGCCCGAGCCGCGTAACGACCTGCTGATTCACGCCGTGCAGTGGTGCAAAGTGCGCCTGGAGCGGGAGCAAGAGCGCCGCGCCGAAATGGGCCCCAACGACCTGCTCACCCACTTGGACCGCGCCCTGCAAGGCCCCAATAAAGAGGCCCTAGCCGCGCAGATACTGCGCCAGTTCCCCGTGGCGCTGATCGACGAGTTCCAAGACACCGACCCCGTCCAGTACCGCATCTTCAACGCGGTGTATGAGGTCGCCAAGCCCCGCCGAGACGCCGCCATGCTGCTGATCGGCGACCCCAAACAGGCCATCTACGCCTTTCGCGGCGCGGATATCTTCACCTACCTCAAAGCCCGCGAAGACACCGCAGGCCGCCACGTGACGCTGGGCACCAACTTCCGTTCCAGCCGCGCCATGGTCGAGGCGGTGAACCACTGCTTCCGCTACGCCGATGAACACCCGGCCGGGGCGTTCCTGTTCCGCGAAGAAGGCGGCAACAACCCGCTGCCGTTTCTGCCGGTAGATGCCAAAGGCCGCAGTGAGCAGCTCGTTCACCAAGGCCAACCGCTGCCCGCCATGACGCTCTGGCCGCTCGCCGCCGACGAGCCGCTCTCCAAAACCGCCTACCAGACCGAAATGGCCGAACGCTGCGCCTCGTATATGGCGGAACTGCTCAACGCAGGCCAACACGGCAAGAGTGGCTTTCAAACCGACGACGCACTCACCCCGCTCAAACCTTCCGATATGGCAGTGCTGGTGAACGGCCTGCAGGAAGCCCGCGCCATTCGTCAGGCGCTGGCCAGCCGAGGGGTGAAGAGCGTGTACCTGTCGGACCACGACAAGGTGTTCAGCTCGCCCATGGCCGCCCAGGTAGAGCGCTGGCTGCGCGCCTGCGCCGAGCCGCTGGCCAGCTCCCGCCAGGCCGAAGCGCACCTGCGCGCCGCGCTGGCCACCCCAGTGCTGGGGCTCAGCCTTGCCGAGCTGGACCACCTGCAGCAAAACGAGCTGGCCTGGGAGGCGCGGGTCGAGCAGTTCAGCCACTACCACCGCCTGTGGCAGCGCCAGGGCGTGCTGCCGCTGGTGCGCCGCATCATGGTGGATTTCGAGATTCCCGCCCGGCTGCTGGCAGAGTTCGAGGAAGGTGAGCGCTTGCTCACCGACCTGCTGCACCTGGGCGAACTGCTGCAACAGGCCAGCGCCGAGCTGGACGGCGAACACGCGCTGATTCGCTTTCTGTTTGATGCCATTGCCGACCCGGAAAGCCACGGCGACAGCCACAAGCTGCGCCTGGAGAGCGACGCGGATCTGGTCAAGGTGGTCACCATCCACAAATCCAAAGGGCTGGAGTACCCGCTGGTGTTCCTGCCCTTCATCGCCAACCACCGGCCGGTGAAAGCCGAAGACGTACCGCTGCGCTGGCACGACAGCGAGGGCAACCTGCAGCTCAGCCTGGACGCCGATGACACGATACTCGCCACCGCCGACCGCGAACGGCTGGGGGAAGACCTGCGCAAACTCTACGTGGCGCTCACCCGCGCCCGCCACGCCACCTGGCTGGGGCTGGCCCCGCTAAAAGGCCTGGAAAACAGCGCGCTGGGCTATCTGTTGACCGGTGGCAGCGCCCTTACCCCCGATGCGCTCCCCAAAGCGCTCGGTGCTCTGGTGGAAGGCAGCGATATTCACCTCGGCACGCCGCCCGAGCCCACCGCTGATCGCGTGACGCCCGTGGCGGAAAGCGGCGCCCTGGGCCATGCCCGCACGCCCACGCGCCCGGCCAAAGAGCACTGGTGGATTGCCAGCTACTCCGCGCTGCGGCTTTCCGGCACGCTCACCGCCCCGGTGCTGCCACCGCTGGAGCCCACTACCGCCCAGGAAGCCACCGCCTTCGAAGTACTGGATGAACCTCGGGATCTTTCCCAACCAGAAGCGTATCACCTGCACAAATTCCCCCGTGGCCCCGGCCCCGGCACCTTCCTGCACGGGCTGCTGGAGTGGGCAGGCAAGCAAGGTTTCGATGCTGCCGCAAATGATAGAGACGCGCTCAACGACATGCTGTGGCGGCGGGTGCAGCTACGCGGCTGGCAAGCATGGCAAGAGCCGCTGGCGGGCTGGCTAAGCGCCCTGCTCACCACGCCGCTACCGCTGGCCGCGCCCTCCCCGCAAAGCGTGGCGCTGAATGAGCTGGAAAGCTACCAGGTAGAGCTAGAGTTCTGGTTTGCCGCCAAGCGGGTGAACACCCAAGCCATCGACGCGCTGGTGAGCAAGCACTTACTGCCAGGCATCGAACGCCCCGCGCTGGATGCCGACACCCTCAACGGCATGCTGAAAGGCTTCATCGACCTGGCCTTCGAGCATCAGGGGCGCTTCTACGTGCTGGACTGGAAATCGAACTACCTGGGCCCCAACGACAGCGCCTACGAACCCGAGGCCCTGCGCCACGCGCTGCTCGCCAAACGCTACGACCTGCAGGCCGCACTCTACCTGCTCGCCATGCACCGGCTGTTAAAAGCGCGCCTGCCAGATTACGACCCGCACCAGCACTTGGGCGGTTCGATGACGGTATTTCTACGCGGCAGCCGCAGCCCTGTGCGCGGCGTGGTGGGCGAACCCGCCCCGGTTGAACTCATCGACGCCCTGGATAGCCTGTTTGCAGGCGAGCCACACGCCACCCAGCAGGAGGCCACGGCATGAGCCGCCAGCACGATACTCACACCTTCGATATGTTCGGCGATGCCGCCAGCGCCCACCCGGCACTCGGCAGCACCCCGGAACTGCTGGCCCTGTGCGAACGCTGGGTAGCGCGAGGCTGGCTGCGGGATTTAGACCGCGCCCTGGTGCGCTTTTTAGCCAGTGAAGCCCCGGACGCCCCCACGCTGCTGCTACTGGCGGCAGCGCTGGCCAGCCACCAGCTAGGCCGCGGCCATGTATGCCTGGATATTAACGCCACGCTCAACGCGCCGGATTTCGCCCTTTCGCTACCGCCCGAAGGGGACGACCTCACCGACCCGCCGCCGCTGCCCAGCGACGTGCTGGCCACGCTCACGCTCAGCGAATGGCAAGCCGCCCTGCACCACCCGCTGCTCACCAGCGAAGGCCCCGGCAACACACCGCTGGTTGTAGTGACCACTCACTCAGTCAGCGGCACCCCCAGCACGCGGCTCTACCTGCGCCGCTACTGGCAGTACGAACAAAGCCTGCACCAACACATCGCCGCACGCCTGGAAGCCACCAGCACCGGCTCAGAAAGCACGGGCACAGAAGGCCAAAGTGGGAGGCCAAATCATCTGACAACCGAGCCAACCACTAGCCACACAGCAAGCACAGGCTCAGAAAGCAAAGGTGGGAGGCCAATTCATTGGGCGACGGGTGACGCCAGTCACCCTGGGTTACTCCCCCAAGCCCTGAACATACTGTTCAAACAAAGCAACGGCCTAGACTGGCAAAAAACCGCCTGCGCCCTGGCTGCCCGCAGCCGCTTCGGCATCATTACCGGCGGCCCCGGCACCGGCAAAACCACCACCGTGGTACGCCTGCTCGCCCTGCTGCAAACCCTGCAACTGGCCCAGCACCCCAGCCAGCCGTTGCGCATTCGCCTAGCCGCCCCCACCGGCAAAGCCGCCGCCCGCTTGAACGAATCTATTGCTGGGCAGGTGAATGCGTTACCGCTCGCTGAATTGGCAACGCTACTCAGTGAACACTCACCTGCGGCAACAGCCAGCGAGATCGCGATTCCCACGGAAGTTACCACCCTCCACCGCCTGCTCGGCGCACGCCCCGATACCCGCCACTTCCGCCACAGCGCCGCCAACCCGCTGGCGCTGGATGTGCTGGTGATCGACGAAGCCTCGATGGTGGATATCGAAATGATGGCCGCGACCCTCAGCGCCCTGCCCGCCCACGCCCAGTGCATTCTGCTGGGGGATAAAGACCAGCTCGCCTCGGTAGAGGCAGGCTCGGTACTCGGCGACCTATGCCGCCGCGCGGAAGCCTCACACTACACCCCCGCCACCGCCGACTGGCTGGCCCAAGCCACCGGCCAGCCGCTGCCAGCCGAGTTCATCGACCCTGCAGGCCAACCGCTCGACCAAGCCATTACCATGCTGCGGGTTAGCCACCGCTTCAATGAACACAGCGGCATCGGCCAGTTAGCGAAAGCCATTAACCAGCCTGGCCATGCGCAAAGTGATCGGGAAAAACAGCAGGCGGTAACGGCCGTGCTGCGCCACGGCTACCCAGATATTCACCATTTGGTGATGAGTGACGACGCCGCGCTGGATAAGCTGGTAATTCACGGTAGCCCCAGCGGCTTTGCGGGCAACGGTGACGGCCGCACCGACCACGAAGGCCAGCCTATCGCCCCGCCCACCGGCTACTGCCACTACCTCAACGTGCTGCAAGCCCAGCGCCCACGGGGGGAGTCGTTCGAGGAGAACCAAGCCGCCTATAACACCTGGGCCAGCGAGGTGCTCAGCGCCTATAGCCACTTCCAACTGCTGTGCGCGCTGCGCAAAGGCCCCTGGGGGGTTGAAGGGTTAAACCAACGCATCGCCAGCACATTGCGCCGCGAAAAGCTGCTGTTCGGCAGTGACTACACGCTAGAGAAAGGCTGGTATGAAGGCCGCCCCGTGCTGGTGACCCAAAACGACTACGGCCTGAAACTGATGAACGGCGATATCGGCATCACCCTGGCCGTGCCCGACCCGCGCCATCCGCAGCAAACGCTATTGAGAGTGGCCTTTCCCACTAGCGACACCGACAAACCCATCCGCTGGGTGCTGCCTTCACGCCTGCACGCGGTAGAAACCGTGTTTGCGATGACGGTGCACAAATCCCAAGGCTCGGAGTTCTTGCACACCGCGCTACTGCTGTCCCCCACGCTCAACCCCATTCTGACCCGCGAGCTGGTCTACACCGGCATCACCCGCGCCCGCGAATGGCTCACGGTGGTGGAAGCCAAACGCGGGGTGTTGAATGAGGCGGTGACTCGAGAGGTTATGAGAGTTAGTGGAGTGAAGAGGTAAATACCGCTTAATAAAAACACTACCTAGAAAGCAAGACAAAAATAAAGAAAGAAATCCAAGAACAAGCTATCAAAACACCTGATAGAGTAGAGCGAATATACTCTGCATTTGTACCATTTGGGATTTTTCTTACAATCTTTGCTAGCAAAGACCAACTAGGCTGAGGAGTCATTTTAAGAATTATGCCTTCAGCTATAGTCATTGCTACCGCTGCGGCTAGAACACTTAAAAAAACAGCTAACCATAAGAAAAAATCATGCTCTGAATTTTCAAAATAAACACTTGAAATAGTTAGCATCCCACCTACTGTAAGCATTAAAAATTTTACCACAAACTTCAAGTAATCAATTTTCATTTTCTTACTTTCAATTATTTCATATTGCATAAAACCACCTCATAAAAAATACTGTTCTTTAAAACTAAAATCAATATAAATAAAATTATACAACAAAAATATTAAAATTAAATAAACCATCGATTTTTTTAGGGATCATTCCCCATCTACCATAAACGTCCAGACCGATTATCACACGCGACCTGGTCGACATCACCCGCGCCCGCGAATGGCTCATGCTGATCGAAACCAAATACGAGATTTTGAAGAATGCGGTGATGAGGGAGGTTATGAGGGTTAGTGGGATAGGGCAACTTTTCTAACAAAGAAAACAGCTGAAGAGAAGATATCGATGGTTTAACTATGTTCTACTATTACTTATAACCTTAAAAAATTACACTAACACAGTGCATATTAATAAATATTAAATATTGAAAAAATAAAACAAACATTTACAATCTCGAACACCCAGATACAAACATATTATATTTATTTAAAAAAAATCAATCATCAACCAACGGGTTAGATTAAGTTTCTTCAAAAAGATTGTATGTCAAAGAGCGTTCTTTTATTTTATAAAGCAATTCAATCTGTTCAAGAAAAACATTCTGACCACCATAGCTTGGATGCCTTACTTTTACGTATTCACACTTATCGCTATATCGGCGAGCAGTTTTCTCAGCATCATTACCAATAGCAATAAGTCTTTTAGGTTTTAAAATTCCAATTAGATCATCAAGCAATTCCTCGCCCACTTTCCTTTCTGCAGCATTATGAGGTCTGTTACTAAAAGGCTTACCAGACTCAAATGGGTGAAACGGGAAAACGTTCCATAAAAAAACTGGCGCTGAAATATGGGCCAGTGCACTCCAAATTACAGCCGCTGTTCTCTCTGGAACAGCATTGCCTTTATTGATTTTTTCACATGCAATACCCCAGCGATTAGCATGATGTATCAAATGAATATCATCAGTTAAGGCTAATCCTGTACGTCGTCCCCCACGATATCCCAAATCCCGACCTATCCATATCGAATCAATTTCAACTTCACTTGCTGCGCAAAGCATTTTTTTCAATAGAACACGGCGCTTCTTAGGCGCATCAGCATAATCATAAACTTCACAACGATCAGAATAAGGATTAAAAACATTTTCAAAATGAAAATCACTTATTTTCTGAATGAATTTATCAGCCCTCATTCTCTTCTCCAATAGCTCTATACTTTAATGTTCTTTTTTCTCTATCGCCGATAACAATTCCACCATTATTATCTTTGACCTTCCTAAAGACTGAATATCCCTGAAGAATAGCATCTTCCCATAATTTAAGAGGGCATTCTTCCACCTCATAACCTTGAATAAATTTCTGAATTGTTTTTAAGACGTCAAAAGATACTCCATCATGACCATCAAAATAATTAAGACCTTTAGAATAAGAATAAATCCACGCAGTCAGCCCCTCCTCTACAACGATTGCTCTCCCACTATCTTGAGCTTCGTCGTAGAAAGGATCACTTTTCCGCTTATGTTTTATTAATGCCCTGAATGTTGGAGACCAGTGTAAAATTGCAGCATAAGCAAAATGAAACACATCGTGAAATCTATATCCGTCTGGGTTTTTAATATTATCAGTTAAAGGGGAACCAATAAAAACACCATTCCACCTCATATATGATTGTCCGCTTTTTCGCTCAGAAATATAAATTTCAAAATATCGAGGAAGCTGTTCTTCTTCTGGAAAAAACACATCAAAATCTGGTAAGTTTTCTATTACTGGTTTTGAAAATCTGCCGAATGTTTTTTTGACGTTTCCTTTTATAACCTTTGCAAATGAAAGCTTTGTTGTCTGTAACGCTTGAACATAGACACGTGCAAATGCAACTAATGTCTTTCTTCCATCATCCGAATTCACATCGACTTTTAAAAGCTGCGCAGCAATGTATCCTAGTTCCAACAAAGAGGCATCGAGACTCTCTGCATTCTCAGCAAATATAAGTTGAGAAATGGGTGCATGCTCTTGATCATTTGCCGATATTAATTTACTTAAACTTCTAATAGTTGCTTCGTCAAATACCTCTGATATATTTAAAGACACACGACGACATAAGGCTGTAAAATACCATAGCGCATCACCGAACTCTTCTTCAACAGCCTCTTTATAACCAATGTAAGCCTGCTTTTCTCTATGGTATTTCTTTGACGCTGACATAATGCTACCAACTTCACCATAAAGTCCTAGAAGGATCGGCGTTATAACATCTTCTTCAAACCGGTCGGTTTCTTTTATTAAACGCTCATATTCGCACAGAGGAATAGAACCGCTCATGATTTCAAAATCTTTTGGGCTTAACCTTTCCATAAAACAATATCTCCTTTGACTTAATCATATACAATTAGTTTTTTATATTTTTCAAGCCTTTTAATACTATATGTACGCACTCATCTATAAAAGGAGAGGTCATCAACTTCTTGTATTCATTTTCATCCAACCCACACAATGATGCCAAACTAGATAATTGCGTATTCTGTAAAACTTTTAAAATTTCATAATATTTGGCATCAAAACCTTGTTCGCTGGCTATTTTTTGTAATTCATCATAACCTGCGTTATGAGCAACCTGCCATTTTAAGGTTAATGAATCGGGGGTTTTTTTATCAATAATAGCTTTACAAACATCCTTAACAATTCCACCGAATGCACCCAATAAAAAAATGGGTTTGTTTTCTTCTAAAGCAATGATTATTTCTTCTAACACTCCCGGCATCTTGCCTTTATAGCCAGAAACTCTACCACCAGCACAGATCCTTGCAGTGGAATTAAGAATAGAAGACCTTCGCATCTCAGTTAGACACCTAGACCATATGTATAGATTCTGAGGCGTATCTGGAGGTAGAAAAGTATTCTCGCTTACCTCTCCGGCCAAATCACTAGGTATTGGATGCTCTTTAGTACTCATTACATCATTATATCTTGCTCTCCAAGCCACAACTTCTGTATTAGAAATATACAAAGGCCAAGCCAAGTGGTTTTCTACATGAATAGAGGGTTCTGTAAGTCTCTCATTTAATATCCGAGCCTCATCTAATATAAACTCTGTAAACCCACCCGGCCTCAAATCCCCACCATAAATAAGAATCGCCGATCGAGCTAATAAGTGCCTTGCAATGTCTTGCGAGAGATTTACTAAACAATCTTGATGAATGTTTTCACTAGAAGAATAAGATGTAGTAAAATCTGAAATTGATAGACCAACTCTTTTTTGATAAAAACAATTTTGATCTTCCTTATTCCAAAGAGGAGTAAATGCTTCTATCCCTATAAACTCATGCCAATCAGCTTCTTCAGAATAAATAGGAGGCTCAGGATAACAAATCATCTTCTTATTTTCTTTTTTTAATTTTATGACCTGCCTAATTTCTGGCGGTCTTGCCACTAGAGCACAGTCACTGTTAATCCATCTTGCACGTTTATAAGATTCTAGGCATTTCATCGAATATTCAAAACGAATTGCCTCTATGATAGTAGCAGCAAGTATTCTTAAAATATCTTTATCGGTAATGTCACCAGAAGATGCTAAATGAACACATGGTACATTTGATGCTGCTGGAAAAATACGGTCTTCATAATCCTCAAGGCAGTTGACTACTATCACTGGGCGATTATACTCTTTAGCCAACAATATCTCACGTTGACACCAGTACCTAGAAGAATAAGCATCACTTTCGAGCGCAACTAATGTTGACTTTTTTATATGTTCAATAATCTCATTATCAAATCCATAGCCAGGAGATATTTCATTAGCATCGAAAAATCTATTCATATTTGTATTATCGATAAACTGTTTGATTCTCTCAGAATAAATACGTCCTGTATCGCCAGCTTTTGCATGACTTAAAAATATAGAGATAGATGAACTTTTACCCTCCTTATTTGGGTTAAGCGTACACAGCCCAAAACGATAAATTTCGTGAGATAAAAAAACCGTAGCATAAAGGCCTATATCAACTTGAGCCCATTCATACATACGAATACAGTTTAGACCAAATAGCGCGCCATTATGAGCTAACCCATTTCTGTCTACAGCCACAGGAATAATATGAAAAGAATCACCTGCTGGAATTGATTCAATATACTTTTTCCATTTTTCATTACCCAATGTATTTACACTTGTAAAAACAAAAATAATGTTCTTTAAAGCTAATTTTTTTGGTTTATTCTTAGGTGGAATCACAGGGCTTGATGAATTAAAAAAAAATAAAGGAATGTTTAAGCCACGGGAAAAGGGTCTATTTTTGTCACGTGCCAAACTAACTCTAAGAACTTCTATTATCGGCAATACATATTCTTGATCTGAAAGATTCCAAACAAAACTTACAGCCAAAGGTGACATATACGATTCTTTCATTTACCTACCTTCCAATTAGTATATTTTACCCAATTTCTGATTAACCCTTTTTTGGGAATCAATAAACTGACAAGGATCTGATACCACACTATTCAAATCATTAAAATAATGCTCATAGACTCTCTCTATCAACTTTCTTCCTTCATTGGATTGTGAAATTTCTGTCTTTTTAAAACCAACTCCAGATTTATAATTGATAGAAGCCAAGTTTACTGGTATGGCTTGTGAACCAAAATAGAAAAAAAAATTTGAAATTAAAACCTTATCAGAAGTACCCGTATCTCTTTCTAAATTCTCTATATTGAGACTCCCATCTGGATTACTATGATGGGAGTCTTCTTGAACCCACTTACCTTCAATATCTTGATGGTAAATATTATCACCAAGCATCATTACATTACTGCCATTGCGACAAGGCTTTTTTAATAAAAAACGTTCATCTTCCCAGTACTCCTGAAAACTAATTTTTTCAGTAACCTTCATCAGAAGAATACATTTTTTGTGAACAGAGCCTAGCCTTTTGCCAGCCACTCCTAAAATCCAATCGCCAACACATGCTGACCTCCTGATGCCTGGCTTACATGTGGCAAGTGTACATATACCATGGAAAGGGTTAGGTGCAAAACCAAAGTCTCTTGCTATGACATATGTAAACAGACGGGAATTTGGTTCTATTAACATACTATGTGCCGTCCATCAGTTTTAGGAGATGGTGTACCATCTGGGTTCTGAAATTGACTTTCACCCTCAAGAGCACTTATCACTGTAGCTGATCTCCAGCCTACGATTGAGGTTGCATATTTCTTAAGGTTCTCAGGTAGCTCGACTTTATTTTTCAAGCCACTCTCATAAACTCCAATTATAGGTTTACCGAGCTTATGTGCTGCTTGTACTTCCCAGTTTACCCATTTTCTTTGATGTGTTTCTTTGCCAATAATGACTATAACTTGGCTCGCCCACCGCATCTTCATTCTCAAAAGTCTTTCAATTGTTCTATTACTAATCTTATCTTTATCAATACGCTCTTGATTTTCTGGTTTTACACGAATTGAGCTATTCCTTATTTTATATTCTTTTCCAGATAGCATTTTAGTTAAACCATCGACGCTTGAATCATCTTTGTGATGGTGGCTCACAAATACATTCTTAATTTTTTTAGTCACGCCAGCCCCCTTCTAACCGAATGCTCATATTAATCTTAAAAAGTTATAACTTACACTTTACATATCTTTCCATTCTATATGTTCATTTTTACTTGAAACCCAATGGTCATATGTTGCATAAGTTGAATTATTTTTAAATATAAATAAAACATCTCGCCCTGATTTGCTTTTTTGTTTAACACTATACGGATATAGCCCAAGATATTCTTGTCCTTTAAAATCATTATCATACGATTTTTTTACAACAGGAGTTATAGCAACTTTCCCCTTAAAACCGTCAAAAAAACCACACTCCCAAGGCATCCATTTTGAATGGAAAGAATTTTCAGTAGTAATATAAAATAAAGAATCACACGATTTCATTCTGTTTTTTAGTGCTTCTGCTGTATTTCTATTTACTCTTTCTCGATCTAAAAAGGGGTCTTCTATCCAATCCACATAAACAGAATATTGCAAATCTTCCAAAATTCCTTTAATACCTAAAATAATGTCAGCATCATTTAGGCTATGAGATAAAAAAATATTATAATTTTTATTTTCATCAAATGACTCTAGAGATTCCGTTAAAATCTCACTTTCACTTTTAAAAAAATATTTTGATTTTTCTTCTTGAGCTCTTTTTTTAACATTTGCTTCTTCGAATAACATAACCACCCCCTAAAAATTAAAAAAACCTCTCGTAAAAACCATACACTTTCTTTAAAATTTTCTTCTCATATAACCGAGCAGAAATATGACCAAAAGAGTGGACGCACTAAAGTAAAACACTCCATGCATATACTATTTAATGAATGAAAAATATGCTTATATCGCGCCAATAAAAAATTAATGCCGTTTTGTTTAGACGCACTAGCGGATTTTCAGTGGCATTTTTAAGTAACATCCGTTGTCAATAATTTGCAAGATTTTACGATGGGACTGAAGCCCGATACGAGAGCCATTCCCATTTTAGTTGTTTGTTATGGCGATTTTTTGCCCTAACTATTTCAGACTAGCAGCTAATTTCGCTGAAGCCCATGCTTGATTCATTAAACTTTAGGCTACGGCTATGGCCTAAGTCATGCTCATACCTCATTACCGCCCTACTCCTTCCTAAGCTACTCCAGAACAGTACGGCTAGGATCTGTAATATTTTGAGTATCATGCATTGCAGGAAGGCATCACGAAAACGCCTCGCAGTAGCGAGGCGATGAAGGCAATGAGTTTATTGGGCGGTTATGCTAAGCGAATGCAGTTTCCTGAAAGCTATCGCGCGCAGTCACACCAGTATGCCATGCCTGAAGCCGCGGATACTCTTCTTTCCAATTCACCTCTGGCAGCCTGAATGCCAAATAATCCAGCGCGACCGCAATAGCGATTTCACCCAGGTTAATAGAGGCCTGCTGTTTGTCGCCAAGCTCGCTGTTCAGTTGATTCAACAGCCGCTGAATGGCTCGCGAGCGCCGCTGGCCCAGCTCGCTATTGTCAATCTCGTTGCCGTAATGCTTTCTGGCAATCACGGTGGTGAACGCGGCGTCCATCAGGTTTTGGCCCAGCCCCGCTAGGTGTAGCACATTCCCCAAACTGGCTGCTGGCAGCATGGGCGGGTTGGGGCTTACGCTATCCAGGTACACGGCAATCAGCATGGATTCACTAAGCGTGGTGCCCTCCTCCGTTACCAGTGCGGGAATGCGCCCGGCGGGGTTGGCCTTTAACAGCTCGGCATCGTCTGCCCAGGGGTCGCACCACTTCAGCGTCACGGCATCCATCAAGCCTTTTTCTAGTAATACGATGCGCACTAGGCGTGCATAGGGCGAGGTTGCGTTTAGGTAGAGTTCCATTATTGCCTCCCGTGGTGTGTAGAGTGCTGGGTAGCGTGCTTTGTGATTTGTTGGGCAGAACGTTGCGTGTGGCGATGCTGTACGCCCCGGCTAAGCAGCACCAGCAAAAAGCCCGCGACGAGGATAAGGCCGCTGATGGCAAATAGTGGTGTGTAGCTGCCCCAGCTGCCATAAAGCGCCGACATGGCATAGCCTGCCACTGCCTGGGCGGCTGCAAAAGCGGCGGTGGCTTGCCCCCAGAGCTTCTTGTGGGCGGTTGGCCCTACCAGCTCTGCAAGGCGGCCAGAGGTAAGGGCGACAATGCCGGGGATCATCGCTCCCACCATGAACGAGGAAACTGACTGGCTTAGCAGTGCGAGCGAGAAGACCGGCAGCAAGACGGCGGCGGCCTTCGCCGCAAAGGCGATCATCAAGCCACCCTGCCAACCTACTCGATGCGCCAGCGTGCCTACCATGAACGGCCCACACAGGGCGCCTAACCCGAAGATTCCCCACTGCAGTGAAGCCGCTTGATTGCCTAGGGCGTTTTCCCTGGCGAGATAGTCCACCCAGAACACGGTATGGGGCACAAAGCCAATCGCATCTAGGGCATAAGCGCCCACCACCAACATCACGATTATCTTTACCCCCGCATACCCTGAAGGGCTATTCCCCTTTGGGTTAGCAGTGATCGGTGAGGCCAAGTGTGCTACACCCCAGTCGCACAAAAGGCCAGCGGCAACACACAGCAGCCCAAGCGTGCCCCAGGTGACGGAGAGGCTTAACGCTAGGAGTAGCGGTACGATAAAGGCCGAAAGCAGTGCCCCAAAGCCAATGCCGGTAAACACCATGGCACCGACACGCGTTCGCCTTTCAGGTGGCGTGGCTGCTAGCGCCAGCGAGGGGCCAACGACCATTAAGATGGCCCCGGCAACCCCCGAGACCAGCCGCCAGAAGAAAAACCAGAGAAAACCGCCCGCCCCGGCGCAGAGCACAAAGCTAAGCACGATACCCGCGAAGCTTGCGGCCATCACTAAACGAGGCGAAAAGCGCTCACTCAGTGAGTGGGCGGCGAGTGCGCCGATAAAATACCCCAGCAGATTAGCGGCCCCCAGGTAGGCGCCTTGGTTCGCGGTGAACCAACCCTCTTGAATAATCGCAGGCAATAGCTGGGTATAGGCGAAGCGTGCGATGCCAATCGCCGCTAGGGTCGCCATTATGCCTGTCATTAGGGCGGGCAGATCATCGGTAGTGAGTGTTCGCTTCATCACGCCAGTTCCTTTTGGAGCCACCCTGAGTAGGTCAGCAGCAAGTGGTTACCCACTTAGGCTACGCGTGCGTATCCATTCCTAGAAACGATTAGTTTTGATCGCTACTATCTTGTTTATAGATAATCTGATTGGGGGATGGCGCGTGCAACTTAAATCGCTGCGACTACTGGTGGCCGTGGCCGAAACCGGCAGCTTTGGGGCGGCGGCCAAACGGCTGCACACGGTGCAATCCAATGTGACCACCCACATTAAGAAACTTGAGGAGGAGCTTGGCGTACAGCTGATTCACCGTGCGGGGCGGGTGCGCCCTACCAGTGCCGGGTGGGCGCTGGTGGAGTACGCTGAGCGCATGCTAACAGCCCACGATGAAGCGGTGTCGTTGTTTAAAGGTCAGGAGAAAGCATGTGGGCGGCTGCGCATAGGTGCCATGGAGACCACGACGGCGTTGCGCCTTCCACCGATACTGGCGGCTTACCACGCAGCGCAGCCTGACGTTGATATCCAGATCAAGACCGGCCCCACGGCTGAGTTGGTCGAGTTGTTGCTTAATGGGCAGGTGGACTGTGTCTTCGTGGCCGGGAGGCTCGAGCATGGCCGCTACCACTCGCTCAAAGCGTTTAGCGAGCAGCTTGTCTTAGTCGGCTCGACGCCGATGACGAAAGTGCCCTCTTCACAAGCGCTGCTGACGTCTGCTTTCCTGGCATTTCGCCAGGGGTGCAGCTACCGCCAGCGTATCGAGCTGCTGCTGGCCTCTCAGGGTGTTAATGCAGGAAGGATCTTTGAGTTCGGGTCGCTGGACGCGATGCTTGGCTGCGTTGCTGCCGGGATGGGTTACACGGTGCTCCCCCGTGGCACGGTTGACGCTCACCAGCACCGGTTCGGGATTCACACACTGGAGCTGCCCGCCTCCATCGCCAATATCGATACCTATTTTGTCGCCCCCGAAACAGAAACCTGGACACCCGCCCTTGCAAGCTTCGCTGACACCTTGCGTGACGCGGTGGTGGTGAATGAGCCTCAGTTGACGGCGTCGTGAGGTGGGCGGAAGAATTCCGGGGGTTGTGACAGCCTTTTAGGCCTTCTGATCTTACCCAGCAACAGTGGACACTGGTTTAAGCGATCATTCGGGCTTCAAATGCCTCTGGGCTAATCATCCCAATAGCACTGTGCCGCCGTTGCTTGTTGTAGTCCAGTTCGATGTATTCAAACACCTGGCGCTTCATCGTATCCCGCGCTTTAAATGGCTCTCCGTGGATCGCTTCCACCTTGAGACTGTGAAAGAAGCTTTCGGCACACGCGTTATCATAGCAGTTGCCTTTAGCGCTCATGCTGCACCTAAGCTCATGACGGGTAAGCAGCGATTGGTAAAGCGTGGAACAGTACTGACTACCTCGGTCAGAGTGAACTATCACGCCTTTGGGCATTTTCCGTTTCCATAGCGCCATCTGAAGCGCGTCACAGACAAGATCGGCTGTCATACGCTCACTCATTGCCCAACCGACCACTTTCCGAGAGTAAAGATCAATGAGCACGGCTAGGTAAAGCCAGCCTTCGCCCGTCGCTAAATAGGTGATGTCACCTGCCCACTTTTGATTGGGGGCTGATGCCATGAAGTTTTGCTCTAGTAGATTCGGCGCCACTGGCAGCGAATGCCGAGAGTTCGTGGTGGCCTTAAACTTGCGGGCTGCTTTAGCGCGCAAGCCTTGACGCTGTAAGCTGGCAGCCACCGTCTTACGGTTGATCGGCATGCCATCATCTTGCAGGTCTAGAGCTAATCTCGGGGCGCCTGAGCGGCCTTTACGCTGGTGAAAAGCCTCAGCCACACGCTGATCGAGAATGGCCTGCTGGCTGCGTTTTGGAGACGATGCACCCTCGCGTTGCCGCCAAGCGTAGTAGCCGCTTCGAGCGACCCCAACAACATGGCACATCCGTTGAACGCTGAAAGCCTGACGATGACGATGGATAAAGGCGTACTTCACTTCAGGCTCTTCGCAAAGTACACCGCGGCTTTTTTTGTGATGGCCAGCTCTTCATTTGCTTCGGCTAATTGGCGCTTCAAGCGAGCGTTTTCTTCTGCTAACGACCGCTCTCGTTCAGATGTGTCTTGCTGCAGCTGTGCTTTAGAGCGCCATTGATAGAGCTGACTCGCGTGTATTCCCAGTTCACGAGCCGCTGCTGCAACGCCAATGCGATCAGCGAGTGCTAACGCTTCTTGACGGTAGGTATCTGAGTAACGGGTATAGGATTTTTTCTTCATTGATGTTGTCGATCTTGCCATGGTTCACCTCAGCGTAGCGTATTACATTTTTGAGGTGTCCACTGTTACTGGGCAGGATCATTCTTCACAAAATGGGCGGTCACCATCATGTCGCCTGCGCCGTCTACTTTGCAGTCCAGTTGATGATCCTTACTATCCATGAGCCGCTTAATAACGGCTTTGGTGCCTACCTTGAGTACCAATGAGCTGCCTTTGACTTTGAGGTCTTTGATCATGGTTACCTTGTCGCCTTCCGCCAACAGGGTGCCGTGGGCATCTTTTACCGTCACGGTGTTTTCCGCCTCAGTCTCAGCAGGGTTCCATTCGTGGGCGCATTCGGGGCAGACGAACAGGCGCTGGTCCTGATAGACGAATTCCGACTGGCAGCGGGGGCATGGCGGGCAAGACATAAGCAGTGGCTTCTGTGGTGAATGAGCGGGTGATGATACTGAGCCAGGGCGGCCTTGGCGACTGGCGAGCGCCTTGGGTAGCGCCTTGGGTAGCGCCGCCGTGGGCGCTGGCGAGGCTCAGGCGCTGGCATCGTCCGCGTGTTCGCTGGGGTGAAACGCTTCTTTCTGCTCAGCCCATTTCAGCAGCGCATCCAACGCGGGGCAGAGCGCTTGGCCCCACTCGGTTAGGCGGTACTCCACTTTGGGCGGCACTTGCGGGTACACCTTGCGCGCCACGATGCCGTCGGCTTCCAGTTGCCGTAGCTGCTGGGCGAGCATCTTTTGTGAGATGCCGGGGATCAGCTTCTCAAAATCGGAGTAGCGCTGCACGTTACCGTCGAAGAGGTGGAAGAGAATAATCAGCTTCCAGCGCCCTTCTAGCATTTTTAATACATCTTCCACTCCGCTGGCCGCGCTAGTGGGCGTGTAAATCCTTCTCATGGGTAAGCCACTTACCTTTTTGTGCGTTCTTGATAATCGGTAAGCCTAAGCAGAAGATCCTCGTACAGCAACCACGATGAGGAAGGCCTACCATGAGCGTGTCACTCTCTACTCCCATTGCCACCTATATCGCCATTAGCAACGGCGCGGATGATGCCCCGCTGGCGGAGTGCTTTACCGCCGATGCCCGCGTGCTGGATGAAGGGCAAACCCATCAGGGCATTGCCGCCATTCGTGCCTGGTTACGCGACACCCGCCGCCAGTTTGAGTACCACGTGGCGCCCACCAACGTCTCTCGCGATGGCGACAAGATGGTGATTACCACCACCGTGACCGGCGATTTTCCCGGTAGTCCGGTGCAGCTGTTTCACCATATCGAACTGGTCGATGAGCGCATCCACAGCCTGGAGATTACCCCATGAACCTGCAGCTTAGTGGCCGTCGCATATTGATCACAGGTGGCGGTAAAGGCGCGGGCGCGGCGGTGGTGGCGCTGTTTCGTGAAGAGGGCGCGCAGGTGCTCACCACCGCCCGAAACCGCCCCGCTGCCCTGCCCGAGGAGTTGTTCGTCGCTGCCGATCTCACTACTGTGGATGGCTGCGCCACCGTGGCGGAAGCCGTGAAGGCGCGCATGGGCGGTGTGGATATCATCGTGCATGTGGTGGGCGGATCGTCTGCCCCGGCAGGCGGCTTTGCGGCCCTGGGTGAAGAGGAGTGGCAGCAGGAGCTGAACCTAAACCTATTCCCCGCCGTTCGGCTAGACCGCGCCCTGCTCCCCGGTATGCTGGCCCAGGGCGAAGGGGTGATCGTTCACGTGACCTCGATACAGCGGGAGCTGCCGTTGCCGGACTCCACCACCGCGTACGCGGCGGCCAAGGCGGCGCTCTCGACTTACAGCAAGAGTTTGTCGAAGGAGGTGTCGCCGCAAGGCGTTCGAGTGGTGCGCGTCTCGCCGGGTTGGATCGAGACGGAGGCTGCCGTTGCCTTGGCAGAGCGGCTGGCCGAGCAGGCAGGCACCGATTACGAGGGGGGCAAGCAGATCATCATGGGCGCGCTGGGCGGCATTCCGCTGGGCAGGCCCTCTACCCCGGCGGAAGTGGCGAACCTGATTGCGTTCGTGGCCTCGCCGCTGGCGGGCTCGATTACGGGCACGGAGTTCGTGATAGATGGAGGCACGGTGCCGGTGGTGTAGCGCTTGAGTCGGCGGGTATCTCAATTGCCGTTGGCGTCGGCGGGCGACGGCCCCTAGACTGAAGCTTCGTTTCTCTTGAGATACCCGGCCTATGCGCGTGTTTTCTAATCCGGTCGGTGCCGGTTCACTCTGGTTCGATAATTTGGTCACGGCGGATGGTGTGCCGGTGGCCTACGACCCCCAAGCGCGGGCGTTCATTCCCATGCCGCCCTTCTGCGCCAATCGCGAGGTGATTGGCTGTAACTGGATTGCCCCGACGCAGGGCGAGTTCTGTCGCGCCTGCGCGATGACCGCCCTGGCGCCAGACCCTTCCATTTCCGATGCGATACCCCACTGGGCGCACACCGAGGCGGCCAAGCGTTGGGTCATCGATAATCTGGGCCGCTGGCACTGGTTTCGCCCGGAAGACCCGGGCGCGCCGCCGGTGTTTCATATGTTGGCAGAAGGCGGTACGCCGGTGCCCATGGGACACGTGGGGGGCGTGGTGACGATCAGCGTGGCGGAAGCGGATGCCGTGCTGCGCACCACCCGTAAAGAGGCGCTGGATGAACCCTACCGCACCATGATTGGCCATATGCGCCATGAAATCGCCCATATGCTGTGGTGGCGGCTTAGCCTGCGAGAGGATTTTCTGGCGGCCTTCCGCGAGACGTTTGGCGATGAGCGGGAAGACTACCCGGCGGCGCTGCAGCGCCACTACCAAAGCGGCCCGCCGGCGGATTGGCAAACGCGCTTTCTTTCCACCTATGCCTCTTCCCACCCCCACGAGGATTGGGCAGAAACCGCCTCGCACCTGCTGCACCTGACGGATATCACCGACAGCTTCGTATCGTCGGGCATGACCTCGCCCGCGCTACCGGACGACCACAACTGGGATGCCTACGCCGAGCCAGACGCCGAGCGGCTGATACATATTGCGGCCTCTTTGGTAGCGGGCGTGAACCACGTGAATCGCTCGATGGGCCTGTCGGATCTCTATCCATTCGTGCTCTCCGATGTGGCCCTGCGCAAGCTGGCATTCGTGCACGACTGGCTGCGGCGCGGTGCGCAAGGGCTGTAAACCACGTGCGCTTCGCTTGATGCGATCTAGTGAAGCCCCAACGCCTCGATCACCGCTGCCACCTGCTGGCGGGCCTCCCCTTGCAGGGTATTCAGCGGCTGGGGCAGGCAGGGGGCGCTCACGCGGCCAGTGAGTTCGGCCATGGTCGCCACCACCCGCAGGCTGCCACCATAGTCGTGATACAGCGCCCATAGCGGGGCCAAGGCGTCGGAACGGGCTTGGGTTTCTTCGGCGTTGCCCGCTTGAGCGGCACGGGTGAGCGCCAGCGCGAGTTCTGGGTAGAGCCCGCCGATCACCGAGTACCACGCCTCGCAGCCTGCCAGCAGGCCCGTGGCGGCGGCGGGGTCGCCGCTGATGCCGATGGTCACGTCCTCGGGAATCAGCGCCCGCAGCCGCGCCACCCGGGCGTTGGCCTCGTCTAGATGGTTGGGCACCGGCGGAATTTTGATCGAGCGCACCTGGGGCAGCTCGGCAATGCGCCCGTGCAGTTCGTCGCTGAACGTAAAATGCGTGGTGCCAGGGTTGTCATACACGCACAGCGGTACGCTGATGGCACGGCTGACGGTGCTGAACAGGTTAAACACGTCGTCATTGGTGAGTTTTTGATACGAAACAGGCGCTAACAGTAGCCCGCTCGCCCCGGCCTGCTGGGCATGTTCAGCATTGGCCAGCACATCGCGAGTGCGCAGCGCGCCAATGCCCACCACCACGGGCACCCCAGCGGCGTTTTCCACGCTCAGCTTGGCCACCCGAGCCCGCTCTTCCACGCTCAAATAGGCGTAGCTGCCGGTCGAGCCCAGTACACCGATGGAATCCACCTTCGCGTGGGCCAGCCGGGCCACTAGCTGGATGAACTCCTGCTCGTGGATGCCCTGCTCGTTCATGGGGGTCAGCGGAAACGCACTCAGGCCGGTAAACATGGGGTGTCCTTTTTTGGGGTCTGCCTGGGCAGCCAAGGGGGCTGGTCAGGGCGTTACAGGCCACCCGCCAGATCCAGTAAAGTGCCGGTGGCAAAGGATGACTTGTCACTGGCCAGCCAGACAATGGCTTCTGCAACTTCGGAAGGCTGGCCACCCCGCTGCAGGGGGATGCGAGACTTCAAGCGGTCTACGCGGGCAGGCTCGCCACCGAGTGCGTGCATCTCGGTGTAGATGAGGCCGGGACGCACTGCATTCACGCGGATGCCTTCGGCCGCGACTTCCAGCGCCAACCCCCGAGTCAAGGTATCCACGGCCCCTTTCGAGGCGGCGTAATCCACGTACTCGTTGGGCGAGCCGCTTTTGGCGGCCATGGAGGAAACATTGACGATACTGCCGCCCGCGCCGCCCTGGCGGGTAGACATGCGCTGCACGGCCTCCTTGCAGCAGAGAAAGCAGCTCATGACGTTCTTTTGCAGCACGTTGCCAAAACGCTCCGGCGAGATATCCACCAGCCGCGCCTGGGTGTTGAGAATGGCGGCGTTGTTGACCAGCACCGTCAGTGTGCCGAGTTCCTGATCGACCCGGCGAAACAGGTTCGCCACCTCATCGGCTTTCGACACATCCGCCTTCACGGCCAGGCAGCGCACGCCCAGAGCAAGGATGTCACTGCGCACACGCTCGGCGGCCACGTCGTTTTCGACATAGTTGAGGCACACATCGTAGCCATGCCGGGCGAACAGCCGGGCCGTCTCGGCACCAATGCCTCGACTCCCGCCGGTAATCACCACCACGTTGGGGTTTGCCATGCGCTCTCCTCGTTTGCCAGCGTTTTGCGAATGCCGCCCACTGTGTACGTCTAGTGAATATACACTGACACCGCCGTTGAGCAATTATGTACAAGCCACGCTGGCGCCCGCGTCATATCCTGAAACGGGTCAGGTTAAGCCCGCCCTGGGCCGAATGCGATCAAGGAGGTTGGCATGGGCAGCAGCCAGTTCGAGTTTTTCAAAAATCACCATGTGCCGTCACTGACCGTCTTGAAAGCGGCCATCGAGGATTTTAGCTATGACCGTCATGCCCACGAGGAGTACGCCTTTGGGGTGACGCTGGCGGGGCGGCAGGATTTCTTCAGCGGCGGGCAGTTTCATCGTAGCCCACCGGGCAACGTGATTCTGTTCAACCCTGAAGAGGTTCACGACGGCCACGCTGGCGGTGAGCAGGCCTTGGGCTACGTGATGGTATACGTGCATCCCAACCAAGTGTTGCCGCTGTTCGAGGAGCTGCTTGGCCGCCCCCAAACGTCACCGTTTCGCTCCCGGAGTACGCTGATTCACGACCCGCTGCTGCGCCAGGCGATACAGGAAATCGCACGCCTGACCACGCATCAAGCGGGCAGCTGCATCGACCAGGAAAACGCATTGTATCGCGTGATCGAGCGTATGGTTCAGCTTGGCGGGCACAAGGTGACTGGCCAACGTACCACTCGCCCAGACACGCTGTTGGGCCACGCCAAAACGTATATTCATGAGCATCTTGAGGCAGATATCTCGCTGGACGATATCAGCCAGGCCGCGCATTTGTCGAAGTACCACTTTTTGAGGCTATTTCGCCAACAGTTCGGCATGACCCCTCATCAATACGTGATCAATTGCCGCGTGAACGCCGCCCGCTCCGCGCTCGACCAGGGCGCGCCACTCACCGAGATAGCGCTGCGTTTCGGCTTTGCGGATTTGAGCCACTTCAACCGCCGTTTCAAACGCATCTACGGCATGACCCCTTTCCAGTACCAACGCGACATCACGCGTTAAGCATCACGTCCACCTAGAGGTTTTCTCATGTTAGCAATCGTCGCCTATGCCCTGGGCGTCATGTACACGCCTGGGCCTGTGAATCTGTTGGGGTTGAATGTCGGTATCAACGGGCAGGGTAAAACCTCGCTGGGGTTTTGCCTGGGCGTGGGGCTGGCCATGCTGCTGTACTTGCTGGTGTTGGGGTGGGCGGGAGCCGCCTGGATATCTCAAGACTCCCTGGTGCTGCTCAGCGCGCTCGGCTGCGCTTATATCCTTTATCTGGCCTACAAGGTGGCCCGCGCCAATGCCACCCTGGATACCCACGCCCCGGCACCACGCATGCTCAGTTTTCGTGATGGCCTGATGATGCAGTTACTCAACCCCAAAGCCATGGTCGCGACACTGCCTATCGCGACGCTGCAGTTTCCTGCCGAGGGTATTCAGGGCATGAGCCTGTTTATCTGGGCACTAGGGCTGGCCGCTCTGGCGGCAGGCGCCCCCGGCAGCTATGTGGTGATCGGCAGCTTGCTTGGCCAGCGCGTCAGACAGCCAATGTTTATCAAAGGGTTTAACTGGATAATGGCAGGATTGCTGGTGGCTGTATCATTATCGATTGGCTACGAGCATGTATGGCTGGTGGTTACTGCCCAAAACTAATCCCCAAGCGCAGCGCTTGCAGGCTATCGAGCTGTAACGTGACGTCATCAGAGAACAGCGGGTGGCCTTGTAATTGCACATTGACTGCTGCCTGGGAGCCACGGTAGCTAAGCGTCACGGCAATGTTGGCGCTGTCGCTCACCGGGGCCAGCCAATCGTACTCGACGTCATCCACGCTCACCGATGACAGCCCACGGGCTTCTAGCTGCTGCTCGACTTCCTTCTCGATCACCACGCCGTAGTAGAAATAGAGTCCTGCGTAGCCCAACCCCAGCAGTACCAGCAACGAAAAGAGCTTGCCCATAATTTTCCTCTGTTTGAGTACACGTGACGTTATCCCGCCGTCAAACGTGGATGATGCCTGTTTTCTAGAAACAACGGCAAGTCGGGCGTGGTGGATTCAGTAAAACACAGAGCGGGCCATCATGGCCCGCTCTGTGTTTTTGATAGCGCTTTCCCACTTCCTTCAGGCTGGCAAACTGGCATGTTCCTGCTGGGCTTCTCGGCAGCCTCTCACACTCTCCGCCAGCGCTTTGACGAGCCCATGCACCCGCGACACGGCGTCATCGCCGCTGCTGGCGTGTTCGATGCAATCTACCAGCGCGGAGCCCACGACCACGGCGTCGCTGAAGCGGCCAATGGTGGCGGCCTGTTCGGCGGTGCGAATGCCGAAGCCCACGGCAATGGGTAGCGGCGTGTGTTCGCGCAGCTGGTGCACGGCGCTTTCCAGACGCTCGGGTGTGGGGGCACTGCCGCCCGTCACACCCGCCACGGAAACGTAGTAGATGAACCCGGAAGCGTTGGCCAGCACCTTGGGTAGCCGCTTGGCATCGGTGGTGGGCGTGGCAAGGCGGATGAAATCGATGCCGTGCTTGGCGGCGGGCTGGCACAGCTCTTCGTCGTGCTCGGGAGGCAGGTCCACCACGATCAGCCCGTCTACTCCGGCCTGGGCGGCGTCACTGAGAAAACGCTCGACGCCGTAGCAGTAAATCGGGTTGTAGTAGCCCATCAGCACGATGGGAGTCGTGCCGTTTTGTTCACGGAACTGGCGCACCATGTCCAGCGTTTTGGCCTGGGTTTGGCCATTTTTCAGGGCGCGCAGGGCAGCCTTTTGAATGGCGGGGCCATCGGCCATGGGATCGCTGAACGGCATGCCGAGCTCTATGATGTCCACACCGGCCTCCGGCAGCCCGTGCAGCAGGCGGCGGGAGGTCTCGGCGTCCGGGTCGCCGGCGGTGAGGTAGCTGATCAGCGCGGGCCGGTTTTGCTCTTTGAGCGCGGCAAAGCAGTCGTCGAGTCGAGAGGTACGGTTCATGGTGTTCTCCTGGGTCGCGCTCATGAATGTGTCATGCCGAAGCGGTCGCCTAAATGCTCGGCCACGCTGTTCATGTCCTTGTCGCCGCGTCCGCTGAGGTTGACCACCATCAGGTGCTCGCGGGGAAGTGTTGGCGCGCGCTTAGCCACTTCGGCCAGGGCGTGGGCGGTTTCCAGGGCGGGGATGATGCCCTCCTGGCGGCAGCAGATCTGGAAGGCTTCCAGCGCTTCGTCATCGGTGGCAGAGACGTACTCGACCCGCCCCTGTTCGTGCAGCCAGGCGTGTTCGGGGCCGATGCCGGGATAATCGAGCCCGGCGGAAATCGAGTGAGCGTCGATAATCTGGCCGTCTTCGTTTTGCAGCAGATAGGTGCGGTTGCCGTGTAGGACACCTGGCGTACCGCCGTTCAGGCTGGCGGCGTGCAGGCCGCTCTTGACCCCTTTGCCGCCCGCCTCTACGCCGACCATGTGCACGCTGTCATCGTTGATGAACGGGTAGAACAGGCCCATGGCATTGGAACCGCCGCCCACGCAGGCAATCAGTGAATCCGGCAGGCGGCCCTGCTTTTCGAGCATTTGGGCGCGGGTTTCGTGGCCAATCACCGCTTGGAAATCGCGCACCATCGCCGGGTACGGGTGCGGCCCTGCCACGGTGCCAATGATGTAGAAGGTGTCGTCGACGTTCGTGACCCAGTCGCGCAGCGCTTCGTTCATGGCGTCTTTCAGGGTGCCGGTGCCGGAAGTGACCGGCACGATCTCCGCGCCCAGCAGCTTCATGCGGAATACGTTGGGCTGCTGGCGCTCGATGTCGGTGGCGCCCATGTAAATCACGCAGGGCAACCCAAAGCGGGCGGCGACGGTGGCAGTAGCAACGCCGTGCATGCCCGCGCCGGTTTCCGCGATGATGCGCTTTTTGCCCATCTGCTTGGCCAATAATACTTGGCCAATGCAGTTGTTAATTTTGTGCGCGCCGGTGTGGTTCAGCTCTTCGCGCTTGAGGTAAATACTCGCGCCGCCAAAGTGCTCGGTGAGCCGCTCGGCAAAGTAGAGCGGGCTGGGGCGGCCAACGTAATCGCCCTGGAAATAGGCAAGCTGGCGCTGAAACTCAGGGTCGTTTTTGGCGGTGGCGTACTCATCCTGCAGCTCAAGGATCAGTGGCATCAGGGTTTCCGCTACAAAGCGGCCACCAAAGCTGCCAAACAGCCCGTTGGCATCGGGTAGGCTTAGGGGTTTGTTCATCACGACCTCTGCGGTTTCGGGGCGATTTAAGATGCTGACGACGTTAACGCAGGCAGGTGAGAAGAAAAATCGATAAGATGGCAAGCACCTGTGAGTTTTACGCAACTGTTTCAGGAGACCCCATGCAACACAGCCTGCCGCCCTTGAGCGCCCTGCGCGCCTTTGAAGCTACTGCCCGGCTAGGCAGCGTGACCGCTGCTGCCGATGAGCTGAGCGTGACCCACGGCGCGGTAAGTCGCCAGCTAAAGAGCCTGGATGAGCATTTTGGCGTGGCGCTGTTCACCAAGTCCGGGCGCGGGTTGGTACTTACCCACCACGGCGAGCGGCTGCAAAGCGGCCTGGGCGAAGCCTTTGCAAAACTGAGGGATAGTTGCACGTTGCTCAAGCATGAGGTGGAAGAAGCGCCGTTTACCCTGGCCTGCCCCGGCAGTCTGCTGGCCCGCTGGCTGATTCCTCGTTTAGACCGCTTGAACCAAGCGCTGCCGGAGCTAAAACTTCAGGTGGTGGTGAGCGATGCCGAGCAGCCTGGGCAGCCGGAAACCAGTGTCACGCTGGCCTTTTTCGAACCGCCCTGGCCTGAAGAGGGTGAATTGATCACGCTGATGCCTGAGGAAATTTGCGCCGTCGCCAGCCCCCGCTTGGCTTGCGCTTGCCAAAACGCTGATCCGGCAACGCTATTTGCCAATAAGCTCCTTTATACCGCCTCGCGCCCCCAAGCGTGGCCCCAGTGGGCAGCCGCTCAAAAGTTGAATGGCAGCACCTTGGAAACGGCTCTGAAGAAGGGCCAAGGCTTCGCGCATCTTTATTACTTAATGGAAGCCGCCGTAGCGGGCTTGGGGGTAGCTATCGCCCCTAGGCTACTGGTGGAGGACGACCTAAACAGCGGCCGGCTAGTCGCCCCCTGGGGCAGCATCGAAACCCCGGCCAGACTTTGCCTATGGCTACCCAAACACACCAACGCCCGCCGCAGCGAAGCGCTGGTGGATTGGTTACTAAGGGAGTTGAAAGGTTAGAGCCCTACCCGGTGTGGGTAAACTACGAACGCCAGCTTGTTGCCATCGGGGTCGCGCACATAGGCGGCGTAGAAACCGTCGCCATACTGCGGTCGAAAGCCCGGTGCGCCTTCGTCGCTTCCGCCGCTTTCCAGGGCGAGGTGATGCAGCGTATCGACCTCTTTGATATCGGCGAATTGGAAAGCGGTCATGGTGCCATTGCCGACGGTGGCCTCGTGACCATCGAAGGGGTAGCCTACGAAGTATTGGGGCACGTTGACATCGTCCGGGTCACCAAATGAGACGCAACTATCATCTTGCCAACAAATATCCAGCCCCATGGCATTGAACAGCGGCGTATAGAACCGCAGAGCACGCGCGAGGTCTTTCGTTCCCACCATGGTATAGGCCAGCATGCGCGTTCTCCTTACAAGCGATGGACATATACAGGTTATGCCATAACGCCAAACAATCGGCCAATCAGCGATGTCAACGCCATGGCCAGCGCACCCCAAAACAGCACCCGTAAGGCGGCGGTACGCACTGGCGCACCGCCCACTTTGGCGGCCAGTGCACCCAACAGCGCCAGCGACGCCAATGACGCAATGGCAACGAGAGGTATCAGCAGCACTAAGGGTGCCCACCAAGCGACGAGTAGCGGTAGCAGCGCACCGAGGGTAAACATCACCGCCGATGAGAACGCTGCCTGCAATGGCCGCGCTTGGCTCACATCGGTAATGCCGATTTCATCCCGCGCATGTGCCCCCAAGGCATCTTTTTGCATCAGCTGCTCCGCGACTTGGTGGGCCAGCTCAGGCGTCAGGCCACGCTCGACATAGATGGCGGCCAGCTCCTCTTTTTCGTCATCGAAATGGTGCGCTAACGCCTTCCGCTCCATGGCCAAATCGGCCCGCTCAGTGTCCGATTGCGAACTGACTGAGACGTACTCCCCCGCCGCCATCGACATCGCCCCAGCGACTAACCCTGCCACCCCCGCCAGCAAAATATCGCTTTGTGCCGTAGCCGCTGCGGCTACCCCTAAAATCAAGCTGCTAGTCGACACAATGCCATCGTTGGCGCCTAGTACAGCGGCCCTTAACCAGCCCGACCGATGAGAGCGGTGATGTTCCTTATGAATCATGACATCTCCTGAGCAACCTACCTGTTAGCGCTTTCTTTATTCAGTTTAGTTGATTAACGGGGCACCACCCGCAGTAGTTGCCCATCTGGGCTGTCGGTGAGCAGATACACCGCCCCTTCGGGGCCGACCCGCACATCGCGAATTCGGGCATCGAGTTCACCGAACAGCCTCTCTACCTCTTCTGCGCCGCCGTCTTCACGCAGCCGCACCCTGCGGACCTCACGATTGACCAACGAACCGACGAGTAGATCGCCCTGCCATTCGGGAAACAGTTCACCTTGGTATAGCGCTAGACCGGAAGGCGCGATGGAGGGCGTCCATTCAAGCGCAGGTGGCAGCATGCCGGGGTACGCTTCAAACGGGGATACCCGAGCGCCGGTGTAATCTAGCCCACCAGTGGCAATAGGCCAGCCGTAGTTGCCTCCTGGGGTGATCACGTTTAACTCATCGCCGCCTCGTGGGCCGTGCTCGTGGGCGATGAGACGTTGATTGGCGTTATCGAAGACCAGCCCCTGCACGTTGCGGTGGCCAATGCTGTAAAGCGCTGGCAGTGCGTTGGCATCTGCGATGAAGGGGTTATCGCTTGGAGCGCTGCCATCAGGATTCAGGCGCACAATCCCGCCAATATGGCTGGTCGTTCGCTGCGCTTCTTCGCGGTTATCAAATCCATCGCCTAGGGTCATGATCAAGGTGCTATCCGCAAGCCACGCGAGGCGGCCGCCAAAGTGGGCATCGCCGCTTTTTGCTGGGTGTACGCGAAATATCTCTTCCACTTGCTCCAAGCGATTCTCCCCGAGCGTCGCTTTCGCCAAGCACGTGTGGTTAGCGCTAGCGGTGCCACAGGCATAGCTAAGATAGAGCTGCTGGTCTTGCTCGAATTGGGGTGATAACAGCACATCAAAAAGGCCCGATTGCCCAGAGGCATAAACGTCGGGAATACCCCCCAGCGACTCCACCAGTGTCTCGCCCTGCGCGCTTAACAGCCGAAGACGCCCAGGGCGCTCGATGACCAGCATATGCCCATCAGGTAACCATGCCAGCGACCACGGATGCGCCAAGCCCTCCGTTAAAATGTCTATTTGGTAGGTGCTTTGAGCAGGCTGAGCGTCTACCGAAGGTGCCACGGGCAGTAGTAACGCCCCTGCCATCACGGCTATGTTGGCCGCCCCTCGAGCGTTACTCCTGTCACGTGTGAGCACTGCCAACAGCCACCCCGCAAGCCCTGCCGTAGCCAGCATGGCTACCAACCCTAACGGCCCGCGAGTCGCCGCAATCAACGTGGGCATGGGCGCAAAGGCATTCGCCAGCCAAAAAGTGACCCACAGCCCGACCACGGCCGCTAAGGCGTGAATCAGCGCGCGACACTTCCTCACCTTTCGGCGAACTATCAGCGCAGCAGCAACCTGTGACATGGCAAACCCAGGCAGCAGTACGGCTGCATAAAGGGGGGCAAAGTGGATGAGATCTTTCCCGGTAGTCGATGCTCTTACGCTAAACGGGATAGCCACGCCTAACGCTTGTAGTGCTGCCAGATTGATCTGAGTCTGCACCACGCTCCCCAGGATAACGCCTGCTAACAAAGCGATGACAAAACGCAGAACTCGCGCTCCGACGCTGAGCGGTTGGGTCATAACGCACCTCTATAGTGGTTCTTTTTGATAACGCTATCCAGCAGACTAAAACATTCGGCGATGCTTGGTCGCTTTTACGTTTTCCGTTACTGATTCAACGGTCAGTGCACTATTCCCAACGACGCTGCGTGCGTTTGTCATGTGGCGAGGTTAAGGTCGTTACATGACCTTCGTTATGACTCGTTTTCAAGGAGTGTTCATGTCGCGCTATTCCCTGATGACTGCTCTGTTGATGACTCCGATGGTGATCACGGGCATTGCTACCGCTGCTACGGCGGCAAACGATACGCCGTTGAAACAGCAGCGTGAGGATTTAACTAGTTTCCAGGTGATTGCCCACCGCGGCGCAAGCGGCCACGCACCGGAAAGTACGTTAGCGGCCTACGAACTCGCCCACCGTTGGGGCGTAGACTATTTAGAGTTGGACGCGCAGCTCAGCGCCGATGGCGAGGTGGTGCTGTTTCACGATGACACCCTCGAGCGTACCAGCGACGGCGAAGGCCATATTCACGATTACACCTTGGCCGAGTTAAAAACGCTGGATACGGGGACATGGTTCCACGAGGCCCACCCCGAGCGTACGGAAGAGGAGTATCGCGGCGCGCAAATCCTGACGCTGGACGAGCTGTTCGATCATTTCGGTCATACAACCCGCTATTACATCGAGACCAAATCCCCCGACCTCAACCCTGGCTTGGAAGAAGCCTTGGTCGAACGCCTGGAAGCCTACGACATGATCGAGCAAGGCCGTGTGCTGGTGCAGTCGTTCGACCAAGAGAGCCTGCTCAAAGTGCGTACGGCGAACCCCCATGTGCCGCTCATTCAACTGCTCTGGTACTCCCCAAGCGAGCAGGATAGCGCCACGTTGACCGAGTGGAACGACACCACGCCGGGGGCCGACAGCATCCGAGATGAGGATTTCGAGCGCATTGCCGAATACGCCGTGGGGATTGGCACCAATGCCGCCTACCGGGGCCACGAGGTCATCGATGCTGATTTTGTTCGTCAGGCGCAGACACATGGCCTGTCGGTTCACGTGTATACCATCAATGGGCAGGACGAGATGAAGCGGTTGATGGCGCTAGGCGTCGATGGCCTGTTTACCGATTATCCTGATCGCCTGCTGGAGCTCGTCAGCGAGTAAGCCAGGCTACCTACACCACCGTTGATACAGGCCAACGCACGCATGCGAAAGGTGATGTAAATTACCATGACACCCTGGTCAGTTTTTGCCATTGCGTGTCGCTTGCGTCGTTGAATACAGTCGATAAGCGTTTGGCTCTGGCTGCTCTTTTTTGGTCGTACGTCGCAAGGGAGACGCGTCATTTATTCATTCACAGCTAATGGGTGGGCACTCCCCACAGGAGGCATCACGCTGACGTTTGGCCAGCACGGACACCCCTTAGGTCATGCCGTCTAAGAGGCCGCGACGTACGCTGCTGAGCGCTTCACTGACAGCGCTCATAGCCATTGGCCTGCTTTTTACCCCCGCGTCAGCCCAGCCCAACGAATTACCGAACACGATCGTTTTGATTGCCCACCCGTCGGTGGGCACTGCCAACGTTAGCCGGGATACCGCGCGCGCCATGTTCGCCATGCGCCAGCGCACTTGGCCCAACGGACAGGCTGCGCAAGTGTACGTGCTACCCAATCGGGACCCGGTTCACGGTCGATTTAGCAAAGAGCAGTTGGGGGTCTATCCCCATCAACTACAGTTAGCATGGGACAGAATGGTATTTTCCGGCATGGGGCAAGCCCCTAACCGAGCACGCGACCAAGCCGACATGCCTCAGCAAGTCGCTAGCACACCCGGCGCGCTGGGTTACCTTGAAAGGGAGTACCTGGATGAGAGCGTCCGTGTCATTTCAATGGAGTGAACGTTCCCCACTCACGTCATGGCTGGCTGCGGGGCTGCTGACGCTGCTGCCCTTGGGCGCCCATGGTGACGACCACCCAAGCAATACGCTGCAGGTACATGGCTTTCTTAGCCAAGCGCTGGTGGTCACCGATGATAACGATTTTTTTGGTGCCAGTAGCGATCACGCAGGCAGCCTGGAGTTCACCGAGCTTGGGTTGAACGCGTCGTTTCGTCCTCACCGTAAGGTGCTGGTGGCCGCCCAACTGTTGAGCCGCCGCGCTGGCGGCGACACCGAGGATGCCGAGCCCACGCTGGATTACGGCGTCATCGACTATCAAATGAGCTCCAATACCTCACGCACGGTGGGCATTCAGCTAGGACGTTTCAAGAACCCTTTCGGACTCTACAACCAAACCCGCGACGTGGCGTTCACACGGCCCAGTATCTTACTGCCGCAATCTATCTATTTCGATCGCACCCGCGCCCTGGGCCTGGCCGCCGATGGCGTGAGCGTCTATTGGGAAGCCTACACTGACGCAGGCACGCTGCGTTTTCGCAGTGGGCTTGGCCGCCCGCAAACCGGCTCGACGCTCACGCGCCAGCTCTTCAATGGTGCGGCGCAGGATGTCTCGGCGGCAGAGCCTTCCGCGATTGCCCAACTGCTTTTCGAAGACCCTACCGGTCAGTGGGTCGCGGCGCTAAGTACCGCCACGGTGAACCTCGATACATCGCTTGGCGGACAGGCTGCCGATTTCGAGTTCCAGCCCTGGATCGCTTCGCTTCAGTACAACGATGAGTACTGGAGCCTGACCGCCGAGTACGCGCGTCGCCAACAGTCCCTCGACGGCGACTCCTTGCCGCGCACCTTCGATATCACCGGCGAGAGCTGGTACGTGCAATATCAGTACCGCTTTACGCCTACCTGGAGCGGGCTGGTCCGTTTCGATCGCTTGATCAACGACACTGACGACCGCTCGGGCCAGCGCTATCAGCAGGCAGGCCTTGGCCCGGCCCATTCACAGTTTGCCGACGACCTGACACTGGGCGTGCAGTGGACGCCCACGCCCAGGCTGATGTTGGCAGGCGAGTACCACGCGGTGGATGGCACTGGCTGGCTACCCAATCAAGACAATCCAGACGCCAACGCCACACGCCAACGCTGGAATATGCTGCTTTTTCAACTATCGCTGCGCTTCTAACCCATGGACCTGATCGGGAACTGCTGTGATGAGTCGGTTTTCTTCTTTACCAGCACGTCATCGGTTTAGCCTCGCTTGGCGGGTCACCGCGCTTAGCAGCCTTCTGTTGCTGACGTTGGTGGCACTGCTCATTTGGCTTGGGCATCACCACCTGACCCAACAGTTTGCCAATAGCCGCGTGGCCCATCACGAGCGCCAGCAGCGCGAGATACGCCTTGCCCTTCAACGCTCTGCTGATAACTTACGCCAGTTGGCGGGGCTCACTGCTTCGGCAGCCCCCCTCGGCGAGGCACTGTCCATCGGCGATGTTACCGCCATCGATGACGCGCTACGCGATCAGTGGCCACCGCTGCAATTGGAGGCGGGTGTGGACGAGGTCTTTGTGTTCGACCCATTGGGACGGTTGCTCGGCCACTCCGGTGGCAACCACCCCCCGTTAGATATACCCGTCGAGGGCTGGGTCGACGAGGTGCTGTCAAGCGAGGCCCCGATGACCACGCTGCGCTGCGGGCTGACCTGTCAGCAGTTCGCCGCCGTGCCTATTTTATTGGCAGGCAGCAGCATTGGCATGGTGGTGCTGTCTCGTTCGCTGGCTGACGTGACCCGGGAAGCCAGGGAAGTTTCTGGTAGTGAGGTTGCCCTACTAGTGGCGGGCTACACCGGCACGAACCGCTTAGAGGCGAGCCGCCAACTGTCGGAGTGGAATGGCCACTTGGTTGCCCTTACCAGCCGCGAGACGACGCTGCCTCTGCTGGAACGCGCGGCGCGCTCGGCGCCCATTGCGGAACTGGCCAAACGGCCGCTCAACCTGTCTTACGCGCAGCGCGACTTAGAACTCAGCGCCGTATACATGGAGAACGATGCCGACTGGCGCAGCACCGGCTATTTTCTGCTGATTTCCGATGTGACGGCGCAGGTCGTCGCGATTCAGAAAGCCACCAATACGCTGCTGCTGCTCGGCGTAGCAGGCTGGCTGGCTGCTCAGCTGTTACTCCTCGCCATTCTACTGGGTCCCATGGCGCGCCTACGTCGAGTAGCCGCGCTGTTACCGGCGCTGGCCAGAAGGGACTTTACGGAAGTACGCGGCAAACTGCCTGCGCGCACGCCACGGCTCTCCAACGAAATCGATGTGGTTGAGCGCGCGACTCGCACGCTGGCGAACCAGTTAGCGAACTTGGAAGCCAGCGTGACCGAAAACAGCCGCCAGTTGGCCGAGCGTATCGACGAGCTGGCTCATGAGAGAGATTTCGTCAACAGTCTGCTAGATACCGCTCAGGTATTTATCGTGGTACACAGCCAGGAAGGGCGTATTCGGCGGGTCAACGACTACACCCGCGCCCGCTTGGCGCTGAAAGATAGCGAACTCATTGGCCGCTACTTTAGCGATATTTTCGATCAAGCCCGCCACACGGCGCTGCCGGGACGCTTCATGGCAAAAGATGCGTCGTTCGATTCCGCATCGTCCACGCCACGCCAGGAAGAGAAAACCCTACAAACCGCCGATAAACGCTGCTGCATCGTTGCGTGGTACCACTCCGTCCTGCCCGCTAGCCCCCGGGAAGAGGCGCTGTGCATTTCGGTAGGGTTGGACATTACCGAACGCAAAGCAGCCGAAGAGCGGCTGATTTGGTTAGCAGAACGCGACCCGCTCACGGAGCTGTTCAATCGCCGCTATTTTCAGGATGCCCTGCAAAATGCGCTGTTGCACAACGGCGAAGGCGCCATCTTGCTGCTGGATTTGGATCAATTCAAAGAGATCAACGAGCTCAGCGGCCACCACGTTGGCGATCATCTTCTGCGCGAGGTCGCCGAGACGCTGTTCTTGAACCTTGGCCAGCGCAGCATCATTGCACGCCTGGGTGGGGATGAGTTCGCGCTGCTGCTGGAAGGGGTCAGCAGCGAGCAGGCCATTAGCATGGCGGGGTATATTCATCAGCTGCTAAGCGGGATCGGTTTCCAATCGGCGGGCAGAAAGCACCATATCTCCGCCAGCATGGGCATTGCGCTCTTCCCACTTCACGGGCGCAACCCCGCCGATCTGCTGGCGAGCGCCGACATGGCGATGTACAAAGCCAAGGAGAGCACTCACCAGCGTTGGTATCTCCTATCCCAGGCCGAAAACGCAAAAGACGAGTTACAGGATCGCGTGTATTGGGTAGAGCAGTTGCATCACGCGCTGGAAAACGACAGCTTCGAACTGATGGTACAACCCATCGTGCGTTTGGCCGATCAAGATATCAAACATTATGAAGTACTGCTGCGTCTTCGCCATCCCGACGGCAACCTGATCGCTCCACAGCACTTCATTGCCATTGCCGAACAGAGTGGCTTGGTGGTGCCGCTGGACCGATGGGTCATCCAGCATAGCGTGCAAGCGCTTGGTACGCTGCAAGATCGCGGTATTTCCTTGGCGGTGAATCTGTCAGGGCAGTCGCTGCATGACCTGGAGCTAAAGCAGTATCTAACCGACGAGCTGCAGCGTAGTGGCGCTGACCCTCATCATTTGATTCTCGAAGTCACCGAAACCGCTGCGATCACCGACTTTTCGACCGCACGCAACGTGTTACAAACGGTGCGCGATTTAGGCTGCCGCACGGCATTGGACGATTTCGGTATTGGCTTTAGCAGCTTTCACTATTTGGGCCAGCTACCGGTGGATTACATCAAAATAGACGGCTCGTTCATTCGTAGCTTATTGATCAATCCCGATAGCCATACCATCGTGAAAGCCATAGCCGACATCGCCAAAGGGTTTGGCAAGCAAACCATTGCAGAGTTCGTCGACCAAGCGCCGCTACTGCCTATCCTACAAGGGTACGGTATTACATACGGGCAAGGCTTTCATGTAGGCAAGCCACTGCCCCTAGCGCAGCTACTGAGAGGATGAACGATGGGGATAACGACAATAAAACCCACCATGACGTCACCTGATACGCTTCAAGAGAGCACGTTTAGCCCAACGTTTTTCAATGACCACTTTACGTTGATCATTGCCCAGACCCCAGACGAACAATATCGAGCGTTTGCGCTGCGCCACGCGGTCTTCATCGAAGAACTCAACTATGCCATTGGTAATGAAAACACGCTGAACATCGAGTGCGACGCACACGATCAACACTCGCTGCTCTGCTTGCTTCACCATAACGCGACGGGTATCGACGTGGGCTGCGTCAGGGTCGTGTTGATCGAACCCGTCCGTGGTCGACCTTTATGTTCCCTACCGTTGGAAGCGTACTATCCTGCTCCTCTCTTCATGCCTGATACCCATCCACATGCCTTTTCTTCTGACAAAACGTGCGAAGTGTCGCGATTGGCCGTCCACCCCACCGTGCGGAAAAAACCGCTCTCGCGTCCTGAGCTTGCCTCTCAGGACTTCCCTTCGACTTCACCAACGGCTCAAACGCCTTACGAAAGCATCAAAGAGAGCCCGGCCTTGTTGAGTCTTAGCCTCTTTCTTGCCGCCACGGCCATGGTGGGGTTGAGCGGGCGCCACCATGTCTTTGCCATGTTGGAGCCTCGCTTTAGCCGTTTATTGAAAGCGTCCGGACTGCATTTTCAACAAGTAGGTGGGGTGATCAATTATTGCGGCAGCCGAGCGCCCTACTACATCGACCAGCGGGTAGCGGAGGCGCATCTTCCCAAGCGCATCGTCCCGCTGTACCACACCATCAAAACGCAGCTGGCTGTGCAGCTTTTGGCATCGTTCTGCCCCGCTGCCGATAGACGTTTCCCCTAAACGGCAGGCGTCATGGAGGACGACGTCGAAACGCTAGTGGGCGAGATGCTGGCAAACTTATCGACAAAATACACGAGCGTTTCAGGATGCCGAAAACGGCGCTCGAAGGTTTCCTGTCGATGCTCATCGTCCGTTTGGTAGCGACGCGTCACGTTGGCTAGGTAGTCGTTGCCAGCTTTGACGACGTTAACGCTATTTTCATGCCCCGGCTCCCGGTACACCAGCGTGACTTTCGACTGCTGCTCCAACAGCGTCGCCAGCCGCTTGGCCGCATCACGCTCTTCGTCGGTGGCCCATAACGGCTGGTCGCGGTTACCGTAGTGGTAGAGGAGGACCGCCAGCAGAACAGCGAAAATGCTGCTGGTCAGCATCCAAGTCAACAGTACGCCCGATACCGGCATGGTCAGCATGATGACAAGCTGAATCACGCTACCGACCAACAAGACCGCTGCCAGCGGCCGCCACATGCGTTGGCTCATCATGGCGCGATTCAAGATGTATCCCCACAGCCCCACCACGCCTAGCGCTCCGAAGAACAAGTGCGCCATGGCCAGCGGCGTTCCCCCGCCGGCAAAGATCGCCACGACGCCCATGACGGGTAACAGGCTATAAAGCCCGGCCAGTAGCACATAGGCACGCTGTAGAGACATAGAGGACTCCTTATTTCATGGTAAAGCCGCGTTTCACCAAGAAGTCACGCATATGGGGGCGCAGCTTGCTATCGAATAGAGGGGTTAGGTTGTGCGACCAATCACTGTTTTTATTACCGCTACTACGCGATTGATAGTACGCCTGCATGGTGTCGTCAAAGGCGGCTACATGATCGCTATCCTCAGTGTAGTAGTCCTCTTTCAGAATCGCTTCAACGGGCAGACGCGGCTTCACTTCCGGCTGATGCGCTGGGTAGCCCAGGCACATGCCGAACACGGGATACACATGGGCTGGCAGGCGCAATAGTTCACTAACGGCTTCCGGGTTATTGCGAATGCCACCGATATAGCAAATGCCCAAGCCCTCGGACTCCGCTGCCACGGCCACGTTCTGCGCCATCAGCGCCGTATCCACGGTGGCCACTAAGAGCTGTTCGGTCATACCGCGTTCGACGTTGGCACCGGTGCGCGCAGACGCTTCCGTAGGTCGCTTCATATCGGCACAGAAAACCAAAAACGCCGCGCTGCTGGCTACGTAGCCTTGGCCTCCGGCCAGCTCCGCGATGGCTTCTCGATTGGCGGCATCTTTCACATGGATCACCGTATAGGCCTGTACATGGCTCGACGTTGCCGCCGCTTGGCCCGCTTGAATCAGTTCACGCAGCAGGCCTTGGGGGATCGCTTGATCGGTGAATTTACGAATCGAACGGTGGGCGTTCAGTAGCTTGATGACATCATTCATACCAGTTGCCTCCTGAGTAATCGTCTATTGAGAAAGTTAGCGCTGGCGACGGTTGAACAGGCCCTGCTTACACTCTCGCTGCGCCTCGACGTCGCCGCGAATCTGCGCATGGCTGATCAGCGCAAAAATGAAGGTACCGCCAATGACGTTACCAGCCAGCGTCGGTAGCGCGAACCCGACGACCGCGTCGGACCATGTAATATGGCCATCGAACACCAAATACAGCGCTTCGCTGGTGCCGACGATGATGTGGGTGAATTCACCAATCGCCATGACATAGGTCACGATGATGATCATCCACACTTTGGCTTGATCGGCAGCGGGAATCAGCCATACCAGGGTCGCAATCATCCAACCAGCGAGAATCCCTTTAGAGAACATTTCCATGGGCGTGTTGGCCATCATGTGCTCTCCCAGCGCGATGAACGCCTGGTGCGTCGCTTCGTCGAACATCGGCATGTGCAAAAAAGTAAACGAGGAGAGCGCCGCCCCCATCAGGTTGCCTACCAATACCACGCCCCATAGCCTGCCCAATGCTCCCAGATTGGGTAACGTGGGTCGGCTCATCACAGGCAGAACGGCGGTGACCGTGTTTTCGGTAAATAACTGTTGGCGGGCCAAAATGACGACGATGAAGCCCACGGTATAGCCTAAACACTCGACTAAGAAGCCAATATCGGTTTGCGGCAGATGGGCATGCAGTACGCCACGTGCCACCATGGAGAAACTCATCGAAATCCCCGCCGCAATGGCTGACCATAGCAACGCCATGGAGTCTCTCGAGAGCTCTTTTTGCCCTTCTAAGCGTAAATGCTGATGCACCACGGCCGCTCTTGAAGGCAAATTCGCTTCTCGTGTTTCCTGCTGAGTACCGGACGCCTGGGAGGTGGGTTCGCGCTGGCCGGTCGCCTCACGACCCTGATCCCCCCCTTCAAAATTATCATCCGCTTGATGTTGTTGGTTCATACCGGCTCTCTCCCTGGTGAGGTTTCAGCGTAACGCTATTGTCTAAGATTGGGTAGCTACTCGAGCGGGTTAACGTACGGTGGATAAAAGAATTTTTACGCACTGTTGCACGCGGGATAGCCAAGGCTCGCTATACTATTTGTAATACTCAGGCCTATTAACGTTGCTAGGAAGCCGATATGTCACACGCCTCTCACACACCGCCCGGTCAGGCATGGAACGCCGGTCGGTATGCGGAACACGCCAGCTTTGTTCCTGACCTAGGTATGGAGGTCGTGCGCCTGCTATCGCCGCAGCCTGGACAGCGTATTTTGGACTTGGGCTGTGGTGACGGTGCGCTTACCGAGCGCATCATGCAACTTGGCGCCGACGTGCTGGGTATCGATGCGTCAGAAGAGATGGTCGCCGCCGCCCAACAGCGAGGGGTGACGGCGCGTGTGATCGACGGCCATCAATTGCCCTTCGACCACGAGTTCGATGCGGTCTTCAGCAATGCGGCGCTGCACTGGATGCTCGACCCTCAAGCCGTGCTGGCGGGAATAAAGCGTGCTTTGAAACCCGGCGGACGATTCGTGGCGGAGTTTGGTGGCCATGGCAATGTGGCAGCGATCTGCACCGCACTGATTGCCTCGCTACAGTTTCGCGGCATTAGCTCGAAGGGACGCCACCCCTGGTATTTTCCGACCACACAGGAGTACACCAACCTTCTGCAAACGGTCGGTTTTCGTGTGGAAAGCGTCGAACTCATTCCGCGCCCTACGCCGCTACCCAAAGGCATGGCAAGCTGGCTAGACACCTTTGCGAGTCCCTTCTTTCACGGGTTAGACCCGGACCTGAAAGACGCTATCTTCGACAACACCCTCAACCTGCTGGCCCATAGCCTAAGCGACGGCCAAGGTAACTGGACGGCGGACTACGTACGTATTCGCGTTGTCGCCCACACCTAAAACGCGCTCCTTCCTATCGATGTCGGCATCCATCATCAGGGCGGCCCTCTAGCCGCCCTGTTTCGTGACGTTCGAGATGGCTGCTTGGCTAGAACTCATCCCAATCGTCGTTGTTGGGCGCCGCCGCAGACGTAGCGGGCTTGGCAGGCGCATGCTGCGGCGGTTGCGCTAATGTGGGTGCGCTGGCCGCTGGCGCTTGGCTACCTTCGGCCAGCCTGAAGGTGGCCATCAGCGTTGCCAACTGGCTCGCCTGAGCTTCCAGCGCGCTGGCTGCCGAGCTGGTTTGCTGCACCAGCGCGGCGTTTTGCTGCGTCACCGAGTCCATTTCCGTCAGCGCGGCATTGATCTGCTCGATGCCGCTATTTTGCTCGCGCGTTGCCGTGGAAATCTCGCCCATCAACGTGGTGACTTGGCGGATGGCATCGACGGTTTGGCTTAGGGTCTCCCCGCTGCGCTCGGCTTGAGTGGCGCCCGTGGTGATTTGCGACGTGGTCTGTTCGATCAGGCCCCGTATCTCTTTGGCCGACTCGGCACTGCGTGTCGCTAGGGAACGTACTTCGCTCGCCACCACCGCAAAGCCACGCCCCTGCTCGCCAGCCCGGGCCGCCTCGACCGAAGCATTCAGCGCCAGTATGTTGGTTTGAAAGGCAATCGAGTCGATCACCCCGATAATATCGTTGACCCGGTCGGCACTGGCGGCGATCTCACGCATGAGCTGAACGGTACGCTCGACCTCTTCACCGCTCGCTTCGGCAGACTGAGACGCCGTGACCGACAGTTGATCGGCCTCTTGCGCTATCTCGGCATTTTTACCCACCGTGGTGGCCATTTGCTCCATGCTCGAGGCCGTCTGCTGCAGCGCCGAGGCCTGCTGCTCGGTGCGCGACGAGAGATCTTGGCTACCCGATGAAATATCGCTGGCACCGTTGTAGACGTGCTCGCTGCTGCTGCGAAGGGACATGACCAGCGTCTTCAGTTTCTCTTGCATGGTCGCCAGGCCGATGAAGAGCTGGCCAATTTCATTATGCCCACGGTCCTCGATACGCCCGGTCAAATCACCGTTGGCGATGCGATCGAAATGGCCGAGCGCCTGCTGGAGCGGGTTCACCACGCCACGCATCATCGCGATACGAATGGCGATCGCCGCCAGCAGTGAAAACAGCAGCAAACCTATCGCCACCGCGCCGCCGATCGTCGCTAAGCGCTCTACCTGACTCATGACCTGCTGGCCGCGTGCTTCGGTGTAGGCCACGAACTCGCCCATCGCGACATCCAGGTCGGCTCCCAGCTCCCCCAACGCCTCCTGTTGGCGCTGAATTTGAAACGGCGCGGCGTCCAAGAGCGGCACGATGCCGTCGGTCACAAAGGCATGGTAGGCCTCGACCACGCTATCACGCCGTTGGGCCAATTCGCTGCCCGGCGTGACCGGGATCGCCGAGAACTCAGCGAAGCGGGTTTGCGCTGCCGCCACGGCCTCTGCCGCCATGGCTAAGCTCTGCTGCCCTTTGTCAGGGTTGCCTTGGGTACTGAAGCTGGCCGAACGGTCGAGGAAGGTTTGCGCTCTGAGCGCGTTCACTTGAGTACGGTTCGCCAAGTTGGCAAGCCGCACGTTGATATTATTGATCTCGTTGAGTGCTCGATCACTCGTTGTATTGGTGTAAAACCCCAGTGCACTGATCAAGCCAATCATGACGACGAGCAGCGCCAGGGCCGCCGTCAGGCTCCATTTTATGGAGAGTCGTTTCATCATTCTGTTCCCTTCTGCTTTTTTAGTCGTCACCCCACTCATCACGAGGGTAAAGCATCACAGGAAGTAATATGAAGACACTAAGACCTTTGTCTACCAACGAAGATGACATAACGAACGAACAAAAAAGCCCACCGCCATTTTGCGGTGGGCTTGCTGGAGCACGATGGCTTAGGCAGCGGTATCTTTCAACGTCGCCATGTCGATCACGAAGCGGTAGCGCACGTCCCCTTTCTCCATACGCTCGAAGCCTTCGTTGATCTTGTGGATATCGAGCATTTCGATATCGCAAGAGATGTTCTGCTCGGCACAAAGCTTGAGCAGCTCCTCGGTTTCCGCAATACCGCCGATGAGAGAGCCTGCGACGACGCGGCGCTTGAACACCAGATTGAATGCTTCGATGGCCGGTTCGATGGGCTCTAGAAGGCCGACCAGAATATGCGTACCGTCGTACTTCAGCGATGCGAGGTAAGGGTTCAAGTCGTGTTGAACCGGCACGGTATCGAGCATGAAGTCGAACGTCTCGGCCACGGCGTCCATTTGCGCCTGGTCGCTGGAGACCACCACATGGTCGGCACCGTTACGCTTGGCTTCTTCCACCTTGGCATCGGAGCGCGTGAAGACTGTCACTTCGGCGCCCAATGCCTTGGCCAGTTTGACCCCCATATGGCCCAGGCCACCCATACCAATCACGCCTACTTTATGACCTTTGCCTACACCGTGATGCTTCAGCGGAGAGTAGGTGGTGATACCGGCGCACAGGATGGGGGCTGCTGAGGCTAGATCGATACCGTCCGGCATTTTCAGCACGAAGTGCTCACTGACGACGATGGCGTCGGAATAACCACCCTGCGTCATGGTGCCGTCTTGGCGGTCCGGGCTGCCGTAGGTCATGGTGAAGCCTTCCAAGCAGTACTGTTCGACGCCATCTTGACAGGCGGAGCAGGTGCGGCAGGAATCGACCATACAACCCACACCGACCAAATCACCGGCTTTGAAACGGGTCACGTCGCTGCCCACGGACGTCACACGGCCCACGATTTCGTGACCAGGCACCACGGGATACTGGGTCATGCCCCAGTCGTTGCGCGCAAAGTGCAGGTCGCTGTGACATACGCCGCAGTAAAGGATTTCAATGGCAACATCGTCAGGGCGAGGCTCACGACGATCAAAGGTAAACGGCGCGAGCGGCTTGTCAGCGGAAAACGCGGCGTAAGATTTTGCTTGGCTCATGAAAACTCCTTTTTTGATACATCCCGCAGAGGCGGAAGGTGTTTTCATTATTGGCTGCCTGGGCGGAGATAGCGATGAACGAAGCTACGTTTTTTTTGCTTATTTCTCTATAAATGGGTAATAAAATAACAAAAATGCACAACAAAACGTCATAATTCTCGCGAACGATTCGATTTCATTTGCGTAAGGAGGGCCTTGTGGCCAGTACCGCACATGTTGGTAATGCGCTTTCCGACCTCATCATACCGCTCGTAAAAGGCGACGGCCCCAGCCCTTCCCGCTTGGATCGCGTCAGCCTGCTCTGCCTGGGCAGGCAGCAAGTCCGTACACCTCTGATGTATGACCCTTGTCTCATCATCATCGCTCAGGGGCGCAAAGTGGGCTATCTGGGCGACCGAGAGATTCACTACAACCCCGGGCACTATTTGGTCCAGACGCTGCCCATGCCGTTCGAGTGCGAAACGTACGGTTCTCCCGAGGCCCCGCTACTGGGTATGTCGGTCAAACTCGACCCAGCACTGCTCAGTGAAATGGTCACCGCGATGGGCGAGGGATACCCGCCAAGCAGCACCGCGCCTTTGCCCATGGCATCGGTCGCAATGAACGAAGGGATGCAGGATGCCGTCATGCGCTTGGCCCATACGCTGCACGATGCGGTTGCGTGCAGCGCCATGGGCGATGCCCGAATACGTGACGTGGTGTTCGAAGCGCTCAAAGGTGAACAAGGCCCGGCTTTGAGGGCGCTGGTGCAGGGGCACGGCAACTATTCACGCATCGTGCAGGTGCTCTCGCAGCTACATACCCACTTTGCAGAGGACTTTTCGGTAGAGCGGCTCGCGCAGCAGGCGAACATGAGCGTGTCGACGTTTCACCAGCATTTCAAGCAGATTACCCGCGCCTCGCCCGCTCAGTATCTCAAGCGGCTGCGCTTGATCAAAGCGCAGCAGCTCTTATTGCAAGATAGCCATAACGTGAATCAGGCGGCGCTGGCGGTGGGCTACCGCAGTGTGCCGCAGTTTAGCCGCGACTATAAGCGCTACTTTGGCGAGTCACCCCTTCAGCATCGTCGCCAGGAGCAGGCGCTGCGCGCTTAGTGGCCTTTAGACACGCCCTGCCTATTTAGCGAAGATCTGGCTCTTGTCTTTGAATGCCTTGAATTCGAGCGCATTGCCGCAGGGGTCGAGCAGAAACATGGTGGCCTGCTCGCCCACTTCGCCCTTGAAGCGAATGTAAGGCTCGATGACAAAGTCGGTGTTACGCGCTTTCAAGCGCTCGGCTAGCGCTTCCCACTCGTCCCACTCCAAAATGACCCCAAAGTGAGGCACCGGTACGTTATGACCATCTACCGGGTTGGTGTGGGCACTCTCTTGTCCGGGCGTTTTGGGGTGCTCATGGATCACCAACTGATGCCCGAAAAAGTCGAAATCGACCCAATGATCGCTGGAACGGCCCTCTTCTAGGCCAAACACATCGTTGTAGAAAGTGCGCGCCAAAGCGACGTCATAAACGGGAATGGCTAAGTGAAAGGGGGAAAGGCTCATGGATGTCTCCTGATAGGTGCTTTTGTTGGTACACGGCTAGCGCGCTGCGCTTGACCCGTGTCACTATCCTAAAAGGCGCAATGTAAAAATTAAATCAATTGTTTTTTGATCTATTCACAAATTTTATTGATGAAAATCTCACCATGATCCGCGAACTCAAAACGCTCATCGCCGTTGCCCAGCACGGCACCTTTGCGGCAGCGGGCCAGCATATCGGCCTGACCCAAGCCGCCGTCAGCGCGCAGATGAAACGTTTGGAGGCAGCGCTTGGCGTAGCGCTGTTCGAGCGCAGCGGGCGGGCAGCGGTACTGACTAAGCGCGGACAAGAGACGTTGCAACAAGCGCAGGCACTGATAGCCCTATACGGCACCTTAGGCGCCGCTTCTGCTGGACAGGAAGCCGCCACTCGCGTCACCTTGGGTGCGATAGCCTCCATTCAACGCTCGCTTCTGCCGAACGTATTGGCGCATTTTCACCGTCAGTTTCCCGAATGCCGCTCCCGCGTGGTGCCGGGGCTGTCTCTCTCATTGATGAACCAAGTGGATGCAGGGGAACTGGACATGGCGGTGATCATTCGACCGCCGTTTTCGCTGCATAGCGACCTGCGCTGGCAGCCGTTGGCCCATGAGCCGTTTCGTCTGCTGGTGCCCCGCAGGCTAACCACGGACGACTGGCGGGCGCTACTCACTCAACAGCCGTTCGTCCGCTACGATCGTGCCTCGTTCGGCGGCCGTCAGGTCGATCGTTTCTTGCGTGACAACCACTGTCACGTCAGGGACGTGTGCGAGGTAGACGAGCTAGACGCCATCATACAGCTGGTGGCCAACGGCGTGGGCGTGGCGCTAGTGCCGCAGCCAAGCGCCCTTCGGCGCTGGCCCGCGGGCGTGCGTGCCATCGACTTGAAAGAGCACACCTTCCATCGCGATATCGGTATCGTTCATCGCGCTAGCGGCCAGCTCAGCAAACCGGCCCAGGCACTGGCCGCCCTGCTGACGCAAGTCGCTGCAGCCGAACACTAAAACGCCAGCCCGAGGGCTGGCGCTAGTGAGCACGGAACGCATGTGGCTTAAGCCTCGGTAGTGCTTTCGGCTTCCGTACTGCTCTCTTCTGTCATGCTCTCTTCGTCTGCACTCGGCTCGTCTTGCGACGCCTCGTCAGCGCTGGGTAGGTTCATGGGCTCGTCTAAATTGAGCGTCTGTGCCGTGTAAGCGCGCACCTCGCGCAACAACTCAGGGTTCTCCGCCAGCTTTTGGCCGTACGAAGGAATGATCTCGGTCAGCGTAGATTGCCACTCGTCGCTGGCCACCTGAGTCGGGAAGACGCGATCCAGCAAGCCAAGCATGATCGACGGCGCAGTAGAGGCGCCCGGCGACGCGCCCAACAGCGCGGACATGGTGCCGTCCTGCGAGGTCACGACTTCCGTACCGAACTGTAGCACGCCGCCACGCTCGGGGTCGTTCTTGATGATCTGTACGCGCTGGCCCGCCGTCCACAGCGTCCAATCGTCACGCTGGGCGTTGGGATAGTACGCCTGCAGCGCTTCGAAGCGGTCGTCGTCGGACATCAAGACCTGGCCGACGAGATAGCTGACCAGATTGAAGTTATCCAGACCGACTTCCATCATCGGCCAGGTGTTATCCAGCGTCATGGAGCCAAATAGATCCGTCCAAGAGCCCTCTTTCAAGAACTTGCTGGAGAACGTGGCAAAGGGCCCGAAGAACAGCGCAGGCTCGCCATCCAGGTAGCGCAGATCCAGGTGCGGGACGGACATGGGCGGCGAGCCTTCGCCCGCTTTCCCATACGCTTTCACGTCGTGCTGTGACACGACATCCGGATTGGTGGTGTAGAGAAACTGGCCACCCACAGGGAAACCGGCGTAAGCCTCGGCTTCGGGAATGCCCGATGCCTGCAGCAGCGGAAGCGCTGCACCACCGGCGCCGATGAACACGTAGCGAGCATCGACCGTGCTCTCTTCACCGCTGTCCAGGTGGGCAATGGTGACTTGCCAGGTATCGTCGTCGTTACGGCTCAGGTCACGTACTTCGCTGTGCAAACCGAGCGTAAAGTGCTCGCTGCGCGTCAGCGCTTCGACCATTTCACGGGCCTGAGCACCGTAGTTCACTTCGGTGCCCATTTGCATGCGCGTGGCGGCCACTGGGCGGTCGTCGTTGTCACGACCTTCCATGATCAGCGGCATCCACTCGGCCAGCTCTGCGCGATCTTCCGAGTACTCCATGCCCGCATACAGCGGGTTCTGCGTCATGGCGTCGTAACGCTCGCGCAGGAAGCTGACGTCTTCATCGCCCCACACCACGGCAATGTGCGGCACGCTATTGATAAATGAGGAGGGTTCACCAAGAATGCCGTTCTCGACTTGATGCGCCCAGAATTGACGAGAAATTTCGAACTGCTCGGTGACGTTGATGGCGCGCTGGATCTCGACACGGCCACTGGCATCCGGCGTGTAGTTCATTTCCATGAACGCAGAGTGGCCACTACCGGCGTTGTTCCACGCGTTGGAGCTCTCTTGCGCCACTTCACCAAGACGCTCGTAAAGGTGAATGTCCCACTCCGGCTCTAACTCTTGCAGGTAAGTGCCTAACGTAGCGCTCATGATACCACCGCCGATGAGCACCACATCGATCGGTTCATCGGCGGAAACAGGCGATGTCGCCAAGGCTAAAAGTGGTGAACAAAGTAACAGACTTAAACGTTTTTGCATGTCATGTCCCTGACGATACAGAAATGACGTACCGGAACAGCAGGTGCCCAGCGTCGAGGAGGGTAAAAGAATTGCGACGAAAGTCTAACAAATAACCGCGGGCGCGGGAATATAAAAGAGAGCTTAAATGAGAATGAAAGGAATTAACGAATGAAACCCGAGGATTTAGAAAAACTGGTCACGCGCAAGATGCCTTTCGGTAAATACGAGGGCTGGCTCATTGCGGATTTGCCGGGCCCTTATTTGAACTGGTTTGCTCGGGAAGGATTTCCCCAAGGGGAGATCGGTCAGCTACTGCACCTGATGCATGAAATCGACCATAACGGCCTGAGCGACCTGCTCACGCCGCTGCGCGCCCGCTAACGAGCGCGCAGCGCCTGCTCCCGCTCTTCGACGTAACGGCGGCGATGCTGGGCGGGGTCGTTCGGAAACCGGCCTAACGCGACGGCTTTTTGGAAAAAACCGGTGGCCGGTATATCGTCTCCCCGACGGCTGATCACCAGGGCGGCGATCATCGGCCGCCCGGCGGCGACGTCCTGCTCCATTAACTGCTCCAGCGCTTGTGTCACCCGTGCAATGGTGCGCGGTGGCGTCAGCCCCAAGGCGTTAGCAACCTGCTGATAGTTCATGGGCAGTGCACTGGTGGGTGCCTGAATGAGGAGCGTGCGCACTTGGTGGGCAAGCATAGCGATGGCATCGGATGAGCGCATTGGGTCGTGACTCGCTGATTCAATCATGTGGTAGAAATAGCCACGCTACCACATCGCTGGCTATGCTGTGGCCAGACGATACGTTCCTATCACTGCGAGGAGAGACAGATGGTCGGTAGACGCAATCAGCGACATTACAGCCGCTGGCCTAAAGCCTTTGCCTGGCTAAGCGTGCTGGCGCTCGTGGCGGCAGCGCTATTAATGGCAGGGGCTGGCCCCGCCTATCGCTGGCAGTGGGTCGGCTTAGGAGAGGCCTTCAACCTGCTACGTAATGGTGTCTATGCAGCCACGGCGGCAGTGGCGCTGAGCGTGTTGGTGCTACTCATCAGCGCATTCACTCGGCGGGGCGGCACGGCGATCGTGGCCATTGGCGTGCTCATGCTCACCGCAGCCCTACTCTACATGCCCTGGCAACAGTGGCAGCGCGCTCAGCAGGCGCCGGTCATCCATGACATCACCACCGATACCCAAAACCCGCCAGCGTTCGCTGCCCTGCGGGAGGCCCGCGAAGCCGCCCCCAACGAAGTAGACTACCCAGGCGAGGCGACCGCCGAGCAGCAGCAAGCGGCCTACCCGAACGTTCGCCCCTTGGTCGTCGATGCCCCTGCCGCCACCGTACTGGCTGCAGTGCAGGCCGAAGTAGAGGCCGCCGGTTGGAACATTGCCGAGATTACCCCTACCGGTTTGGAAGCCACCGCCGTGACGCGCTGGTTTGGGTTCGAAGATGACGTGGTCATTCGGCTGACCGAGCAGGGCAACCGCACTAGGGTGGACATGCGCTCGGCTTCGCGGCTGGGGGCCAGCGATGTAGGCACCAATGCGCAGCGTATCGAGACGTTTATGAGCGCGCTGCGCGAGCGGCTGGAGTAACTCAGCCGGACGTGACTAGTGAACGTGCTTTTTGTTGAGGACGTCTTTATGCAGCGTGCTTTCACGGGAAAGAATCTGCTGGGCGTCCAGCTCACCGATGGGCACGGCTACGTTGGCGGGAATATCGCCGCTAAGCTGTAGCGCCTGGTAACGCAGCGCGCAGACCCTCAAGAACGAGGTGAAATTCCCCAGGTCATGGTCCGCATCGATCGACTCGTGATATAGCCGAGTGATCATCTGTGCGGTGTTCATTCCGTCGCGCTGCGCGATCTCTTCCAGCAGTCGCCAGAAATAATTTTCCATCCGCACGCTGGTCACCATACCATCGATGCGCAGCGAGTGGGTGGCGCTGCGCCATAGGTCAGGGTCCGCATCGATAAACAGTTTGCACATGGCCATCTCCCCTCTTCGTCTCATTCAGCATAGCCGCCGAGCAAGCGCGCGCCCAGCGCAGGCGCGCACCTGTTGCCGATCGCCGCTACTGATCGAGTAACGCCATGAACTGCGCCAGCCAAGCAGGATGGGCAGGCCATGCGGGTGCGGTGACCAGGTTGCCATCGGTCACCGCGTCGGTGACCTCTATGTCCGCGAACTGCCCGCCTGCCAACTCGACCTCAGGTTGACAAGCAGGGTACGCCGAGCACCGTTTTCCCTCCAGCACCTTGGCCGCGGCCAGCAGTTGGGCGCCATGACAAATCGCCGCCACCGGTTTCTGGGCATCGAAGAAGTGCGTCACCATCGCTAACACTTCTTGGTTCAGCCGCAGGTACTCTGGCGCTCGGCCACCGGGCACCACCAGGGCGTCGTAATCGGCAGGGTCGACGCTGGCGAAATCCGCATTCAGCGCAAAGCGGTGGCCCGGCTTCTCGGTGTACGTCTGGTCGCCTTCGAAATCGTGAATGGCGGTGGCCACGGTATCTCCCGAGGCTTTGCCGGGGCAAACCGCATCGACACGGTGACCTACCGCCATCAGCGCTTGGAAGGGCACCATGGTTTCGTAATCTTCGGTAAAATCACCGGTGATCATTAGAATACGCTTGCTGCTCATCTCCGTTCTCCTTGTGATTGTCGTCGGTGGAGCACGCCGTAGGCGTGTGGTGGCAGAGTAGCAAGCCGCCAGAGAACGGGGGTAGTACGCCATTACTACAGCGCGTCAGCGATACGTACGGCTCGCCCCAACGCAAAAAAGAGCGCAAAAAAAGCCCGCTACGAGTGAGCGGGCTTGGCACGACAGGTCGGGGTTACAGAAGCGCGTCGACGGGGCGCTTGCCGTCCAACAACGTGATGTCTCGATTGACGAGACCAGGGGTTTGCACCACGCGCAGCAGTGCATAGGCCACGTTGGCCCGGGAAATTTGGTTATCGCCCGCTTCGTCCACGCTGCTAGCGAACTTGAGGGTCGGCGCTTCGTCGGTAAGACGGCCAGGCTTGACGATGACATGGGAAACGTCACTGTGGCGCAGGTGGGCATCGGCGGCGAACTTGGCCGCCATATAGGGGCGCATTTTTTCAGGCGCCTCCAGCGGCTTTTCTGCCCGCATGGCGCTGACCATGATATAGCGCGAGAGCCCCTTCTGGCTGGCAATATCGGCCGCACGAATCGCGCCAAATAGATCGATCAATAGCGTTTTGTCAGGGCCTGTGTGTGGGCCAGAACCGGCGGTAAAAACGACTTGATCGCATCCTTCGAAGGCGTGCTCCATCTCGCCTTCTAAATCGCCCACGACGGTACGAATTCCCCGTTCTTGGAACCAAGTGGCCTGCTCTTCGTTACGAATCATGGCTTTAATGGGCGTGCCTGCCTCTTTGGCTAATGCACAGAACTGTTTACCGATCTGACCATTGGCACCAATCACTAAGGTCGTCATTTTGCCTCCTTGTCTATCGTGTCCCCTGTATCAGTGTAGGCGGTGCGTCCAAAGTTCAACCGTCAATACAAACACGGCGGGCACCTTCCGGTGCCCGCGACAAGACCGAACGCCCCACCCCGGGGCTAAGTCAGGCTATGGTGCTCGGGCTGGCTTGGCAGCGCGGCCGGTTGGCCAACGCCATGACTAACGTGAAACCGGCTTACCAAGGTATGCATATCGCCTGCGCGTTCATCCAACGTATGGCTAGCGCTGGAGGCCTCTTGCACCAAGCGTGCGTTTTGATGCGTTACTTGATCCAACTGTGAAATGGCCTGGTTGATCTGATCGATACCGGCCGACTGCTCTTTCGTCGCGTCTGCAATCTCCGTGACGTAACGAGTTACCTCGGAGAGGCTATCGACAATATCCTGCAAATGATGGCTCGATGCGTTTACTAACTGCTCGCCTTCGCTTACTTTTTGTACGCTGTCGTCTACCAAGTGGCGAATTTGCGCGGCCTCTTCTGCACTGCGCCCTGCCAGCTTACGCACTTCTTGAGCGACCACGGCAAAGCCTCGTCCTTGTTCACCCGCTCGGGCTGCTTCCACCGAGGCGTTCAGTGCCAGCAAGTTAGTCTGGAAGGCAATATCGTCGATGGCTTTGATGATGGAGGTGATTTTTTCACTCGCTTGACGAATGTCACTCATGGCCGCCGTCGTGCGTTTGGCGACATCACCCGCCGAGCGCGCGCGGTCATCCACGCTGTTGCTCGCGCCCTTGGCCTGATCGGCATAGTCGGCGGTCTGCTTGACGGTGGCGGTAATCTGCTCGAGGCTGGAAGCCGTCTCTGCCAGCGATGCCGCCTGTTGGTCAGTACGCTGAGAGAGGTTTTCATTACCGGAGGCGATCTGGCGGCTGCTTGCGGCAATCGCCTCGGCGCTTTCACGGATCTGAGACACCATGCCTTCGAAGGTGTCCATCATACGGTTGAACGCTTGGGCAGCTTGACCGACTTCGTCATCACGCTGCAGCGCCAGCCGCATGGAAAGGTCGGCATTTTCACCGGCGGCACCGCTGATGCTCTCCATCTGACGACGCATGGCCACCAGCGGCCCCAGTACGCGTACCAATGTGCGCCAGCCAAAGATGGCCAGTACGACGATCACGCCCAAGGTGACCAACACCAGCAGCGTACGGCCCGCATTCGCCAACGTCTCGGCCTCTTCACTGGCGCTTGCCGCCTGGGCGACGGTGTAGGCTTCGATATCGCTTAGCGCTGAGCGCATCTCACGTGTTGCCGCCGCCACGTTCGCCAACGCCGCTTGCACTTGAGCACCCAGATCCAGTTGCTGCTGGCGTAGCGCGTAGACCGAATCGGCATCTTCCACCATCAACCCGTTCAGCTCGACGATGACCTCATCGAGTTCGCCAATGAGCACGCGCTGCTCTACGGTCGTGCTGGGGGCCTCGGCAATGGCCGCCAAAGACTGTCGTGCCAGCGCCACCTGTTGGGAAATTTCGTTGCTACGCAGATTGACCAACGCATCGATGCTCTCCACCTGCATCATTTGTCGCCCCAGATCGGACAGCGTGGCAACGGCCATACGGGCGTTGCCGCTCAGACGACCGATATCGACACGAGCAGAGAACATGCTATCCAACAGTTGAGTCGGCAGCGTGGTGGTGCCCTCTTCCCGCCATGCTTCCATGAGTTCGCGCTGCCGACGCTCTTCGCGCACCTGAGCCAGAGCGGTACGTCCGGCGATGTCTTCGGCACTGCGCATGACGTTAGTGATGGCCGCCTGCATTTGAGCAATCTGCTCGGCCATTTGGGCCTGCAGGCTCAGCGCATCGCGCCGCACGTTTTCCAACGCCTCGTCGCCAGCCATTAGCTCTTGGTACTGGCTATCCAGTGCAGCGAGCTGCGTTGCGGCATTGGTCTGCTCGATACGCGCAAGCCCCGTGCGGGCTTGGCCATAGCGTGCTGTCAACTCGCTGCGCGGCGTGACTTCTTCCAACGCTTGGAGATTACCAGCGGCGAGTAGATCGGCATGTCGCTGGCCAAAGGCACCCATGGTCAATACCATGCTGCGGCTCGCATCTTGCAGCGGCAGCACCTCATCGGCCACGAAGTGCTGAACGTTGATCAGCCGCTGGTTGGTCATCCACCCAGTGCCGGCCAACACGATGCTGCCCAGCACGGCGGCGACAAAGAGGCTAATGAGCATCGCGCGGATACTTATGGTTTTTTTCATCAGGGGTATTCGCTGTGTCAGAGATTGCAAACGGAATAGAGAGCCACGGCTAGCGGGCTAGGCTGTTCCAATCCACCGGCTCGAACTGGCCATTTCGGATAATGGTAGGCCAGACGGCATCGCTGGCTTGATGGTCGTTCGGGCCCAATGTGAGCGGTTCGCCAACGCCGATATCGATACTGCCCAGGCTCAAAAGGCCATTGACCACCGCTTCTCGATCAGGGTTATTACCCGCCGCCTTGAGGCCTTCGGCAAACAGCTTGGCGGCTAGGTAGCCTTCAAGGGAAATAAAGTCGGGGGTGGCGTCGGGGGCGTACTCAGCCAACGCCTGACGATACTCTTCGACGGCCGGCAGATCGGCATCCAACGGCGGTACCACTTGCGTCACGATGACCCCCTCCGCCTGCGGGCCAAGCGCCTCTAGCAGCGCCTGGCTACCGACGAATGAGACATTTAGAAACAGCGCATCGGGCAGGTCTTGTCGCGCTTCACGAATGAAGTCAGCGGCCGGGCCAAAGGTGCCGACGATGATCACTGCCTTGGGTGTGACCGGTGCCTGAAGAATACTGGCAAGCCCTTGATGAACGTTACGCGTTCCGCGGGTGAAACGACCATGAACCAGTTGGGAGGTATTCAAGACGCCTTGGGCATTGAGCGCGCGAATTGCGCCGTTATAGCCCGCGTCGCCAAAACTGTCGTTTTGGGTAAAAAATGCGATCTCTTCGGGCTCTATACCAGCCGCAAGAAGGCCATCGATCATTGCTGCCGTTTCTTGAACGTAGCTGGCACGGTAGTTGATGACATAACGATCGGGCGGTGAGCGGCGCAGAATTCCCGCCCCGGTGAATGCCCCAAATAGCAGCGTCTTTTGCTGATTATAGATCGGGATAGTGACCGCTGCCGTAGGCGTTCCTACATTGCCAATCGCGGCAAGCAGGCGATCGTTACCCACTAGCTCGCGGGTGTACTTGGCTGCCTGCAGCGGCGAGTATTGATCATCGAACGTCGTGAGGCTGATCGTTTGACCGTTGATACCGCCTTCACTATTGAGCTTGGCAAAGTAGGTGTCGATGCCCTGCTGCATACCAATGCCCAGAGGAGCAGCACCGCCGCTTGCGGGCGCCACCATGCCGACTTCGAGTGCGGCATGAGCCAGCGGAGCAGCCACAAGCCCCGCCGCCATTAGCCATGTTGTGATTCGACGCATTGGTTCTCTCCCACATCGCGATGCTTTTTTCTAATATCGGCGGAAGAGTATACGACTTAAGCTTGGCGAGCTTTTAAACAGAGTGTAAAAAAACGTGTCTTGATTTAAGCAGGCCGCTCGATGGCGAAGCGGTCAGTGATGCGCACGTAGTCACTCCCCGCCAAGCGGCCGATCGGTTGCAGCGCGGCCATATCCACGTGACGACCGTCCCACAGCGTATCGTCGATATGAATCGACACGATTTGCGCCAACACTAGGCTACCCGCTAGCGGCCGATCGCCAAAACGCTTCACTTCCAACAGTGTACAGCCAAATGCCACCGGGGCCGCTGCGATGCGTGGCACGCTCACCCCCGGCATGGTGGACTTTTCCAGCCCCGCCAGCGTGAACTCGTCTTCGTGTCTTGGCAGGCTGGCGCTCGTGGTATTGAGCGCATCGACCAACCCTTCGGTGCCGACATGTACCACGCACTCTTGGACTTCTGCCAAATTTCGCAGCGTGTCTTTGGGTTGGGCGCTACCATCCAACAGCGGCGAAAATGCTAAAATGGGCGGGTCGATGCTGGCCACGTTGAAAAACGAGAATGGCGCTAGGTTGGCGTTCCGCTGCTTGTCCTGAGTAGCCACCCAGGCAATCGGTCGTGGGCAAACGCAGCCCGATAGCAGCCGGTAGAGACTACCTGCACTGAGCGACGACTCGGTCAATAGAGTATTCATGGACTCTCCTGATGGCGTGGCAAGAACGGTGCCCTTAATAGGCCGCTGGCGCCTACCCTCTGTCAAGTATGTTAGCCTACAGACTCATACAACGATCCGGGAACGGAATGCTCACTATTACCAATAGCGTTAGCTTGGCCGACTGGGAAATCGACATTAGCCAAATTCGCGCACAGGGGGCAGGCGGTCAGAATGTCAATAAAGTCGCGTCTGCGGTGCATTTACGTTTCGACATTCAGCGTTCGACGCTGCCGCCGGTCTACAAAGAGCGACTAATGGCCCTGTCGGACCAGCGTATCAGTAAAGAGGGGGTAGTGATCATCAAAGCTCAGAGCTACCGCACGCTCGAGCTGAATAAAGAGGACGCCTTGAACCGCCTCGAGGCGCTGATCAAGAGCGTGGCCAAACAGCCCAAAACGCGCCGTCCTACGAAACCTACGAAAGCCTCTCAGCGCCGCCGAGTGGACCACAAAACCCGGAAAGGCAAGCTCAAGTCGCTACGTGGTAAAGTGCCAGCCAGTGAGCGCTGATCGCTTTCCCCTTTCTACTACTTGACACAGTGAACTCGATGCCATCGACACCTCGCCCGCTATCGCCCTGTATTCACGTATGCCAGATCGAGCCGAACACCCAAACGTGCCAGGGATGCGGGCGCACGTTGGATGAAATTGCCTGCTGGGGAAGCATGACCGAGGCCGAGAAGGCCCCGGTGTGGGAACGAATCGAACAGGAGGGCTACGTCTCTTCGTGATGGCGATCACTCAGGATATGATGCAACTCGCCACAGGCGACCATCGGGTCGTCGCAGTTGATCACGATACTCGACTCCGCCAGCACGTAGCTGCGTCCCGTAATGGTGTTTTCCACCACTTGATAAGCCCCTTCTTGATGCGTGCCGGTAAACGTGCCAATGAAGCCGGTTTCCCTAAGCGATACGGTTTCCAGCTTATCGCCGAGGCTCAACCGCCCCTCGTAATTCATTAGCGCTAGCCTTGCCGACGTGCCGGTGCCCGTGGTACTCCGGCAAATGACGCCGGGGTGCACGTAGGTGGTCGACCGCGAGCGGATATAACCTTCGGCGATCGGCTCTTCGGGCCCCATGAAGTGCAGAAAAGGCAGCGGACCCACGTCGCCTAGGGTGTAGTGGGAGAAACCGCGTTGCGCCTTGATGGCCTCCACGATTTTGTACGCACAAGCCGCCAGCGCCTGCTCTTCATCACGCACCAGCTTGAAGCCCAACGCCTCGGCATCGACCAAGGCGTAAAAACCGCCACTATAGGCGACGGAGTAGGTGACTTCCCCAATCCCTGGCACTTGAATGGTGTCGCGATAGGTATCGATATAGCTCGGCAGGCCTTCGCAGGTCACGGACTCCACCACGCCGTTGTGCACTCGGGCCTCGATTTGAACCAGCCCTGCCGGGGCCTCTAACTTGAAGCGTTGAATTCCCTCCTGCTTGGGCACGATGCCGGTTTCCAGAACGGCCGTGGCCGTGCACAGCGTGTTCGAGCCGGAATAGATCGGGTAGCCCATCACTTCCATGATGATGTATCCGGCCACGGCTTCCGGGTCGGTGGCAGGCACCAAGAGATCCACCGACATTTCGGGAATGCCGTAGGGCTCTTCTAACAACAAACGGCGCAACCCGTCGGCGTCGTCGCGCAGGTACTCCATCTGTTGACGCACCGTCGCACCGGGCAATGCATCGATGCCGCCCGTGACGATGCGGCTGACATCTCCCCCGGCATGGGTGTCCAACAATCGAATCGTATGCAGGTTTTTCACTCACCCGGCTCCTAGGCAGAGGTTATGGCAAATGGGGCACCGTGGGTGTCCCACTGGGCATCGGGAACGATGACGATTTTCCCCAGGTAGTTGCTGCCTCGGTTCACGAAGTAGCGCTCGGCCTGATGCAAGTCAGAGAGTTTGAACGCGCCATGCAGCACCGGTTTTAACTCACCGCTGCGTATCCACGCTATCAACTGCTCTGCTTCTTCCCGAGTACCGTGGGACACGCCGACTATCTGCACCTGATAGAGATAGATGCGGGTCCACATGATCTCGCTGAGGTTACCGCCGCTGGCACCGGCAATGGAGAGCCGGGGGTAGGTGGTGCGACGCTGCATATCGCCGATCATGGTATCGATGAACAGATCGGTCATCTCGCCACCAACGAGATCCATGACGGCATCGATGGCCTGACCATCGGTGGCGGCCAGCACACGCTCGACGAAAGTGGGCAGGTCGCCTCGATCGATGACGGCTTCTGCGCCCAACGCACGTAGCGCGTCGGCTTTATCGAGCTGGCTAACGGCGTAGGGAATCGCGCCGACGATACGGCATAGCTGGATCAACGCCGTGCCCACCCCGCCGCTGGCGCCGCTGACGAGGATACGCTCGCCCGCCTGAACGTTGGCCGCCGTCATCATGTGGTAGGCCGTTTGATACGAGCACATGCCCATGGCCGCAAGCTCGGCATCGTGTAGCTCAGGGTTGGGGACATGGTGAAACTGGTCGGCAGGCACTGCCACGTACTCGGCGTAGCCGCCGTCTGCGCCGTGTCCGTAGTAGTCCGGCGTCAGGTTAATGTCACGACGCTCGTCGGCATACAAATTGAAATCCAGCAGCCCGCGCTCCCCGATACGCCGGGGATCGACCCCCTCGCCGACAGAAACGACCCGACCTGCCACGTCAGCGCCTTGAATACGCGGAAACGTCAGGGTCGGCGACCCACCCATGGCAAACGAGGTCACGTCCTCTTTGCCTTTGGTGGGGTATAAGCCTTCGCGCGCTTTGCGGTCGGTGTTGTTTTTCGCCGTCGCCGTGACTTGCACCAGCACCTGCCCAGGGCCGGGCGTTGGCGTGGGAACGTCCTGACGGTATTGCAGAGCGTCGACATCACCGTGACCGGTCAAGAGCATCGCCGACATCGTGGCCGGAATCGTTGCGCTGTTATCCGTGTGGGCCATGGGTGGTTCCTTGTTGAGTGCATATGTCGCGACGATAACAAACGCCGGGCGAGGTTCAAGGGGGCGAACGAAGGACAGCATGCCCTCGATCACGATGGATGAGTAGAGCACATAGTGCCCTTAAGCCACACTCCCCCAGTCAGCCGCCTGGCGGGTCGTCAACTTTTCGCCAATAGTGAGAGTAAGCAAAACCCGTCAAGCTACGGGTCGACCGTGCTTCTGCCCCTGCCAAGGATCGGTATGCTTCACTTCACCTCGACGTACCATCGCCGTCTCACCTGGACCTACTTTGGCCTGTTCATTGCCATTGGGATGACCGGCGGACTGCTTGGCCCAGCACTGCCCCATTTGGCCGAGGCCAGCGGTGCCTCCATGAGCCAAATCGCCGTGCTGTTCACTGCACGTGCCGTTGGCAACATGAGCGGCGCCATGGTCACCGGGCTGCTCATGGATCGCTTCAACGGCCACCGCGTGTTGGTGATGATGGGCGTGCTGGCGGTAGCCGGACTGGCGCTGGCCCCGCTTAGCCCGCTTCTGCTGCTGTTGACGCTGCTGTTCATGCTGCTGGGATTTGCGGAGGTATCGCTCAACGCGGGCGGGAACACGCTGCTTTTGTGGCTGCACCGAGACGCAGCGGGCCCCAATGTAAGCGCGCTGCACTTCTGTTTCAGTTTCGGCAACATGCTCACGCCGCTGATCATGATTGCTGCGCTATCCCTCACCGGACAGTTTCACCTCACGTTTTGGATCGTCGCGGCCAGCGTGGCTGCCATGCTGTGGCCGCTGTCACGCTTCGTCAGCCCGTCCATGCCCACCGTTGACCCTAATCCCGCGTCCTTGGCTACGCTCAAACACCGCGACCCGCTCTTGCTGGGACTATTCATGCTACTGTTTTCTCTTTATGTGGGCATCGAAATTACGTTCGCCGGCTGGGTCACCGCATACGGTACGCTCTCTGGATTAACCACCGAGCAGGCGGCGTTGCTGGCAACGCTGTTCTGGCTGGCGCTCTCGGCGGGACGCCTGCTCGCCATCCCGCTACTACGCGTTTGCTCACCTTGGCAGGTGCTCGCTGGCTGCCTAGCGCTGGGGCTGAGCGCAGCGGCAGGTCTGCACCTCAACGCGCTGCCGCCAAGCGCTGGCGCGCTGCTGTTTGGCCTCTCCGCCTCGGCGTTTTTCCCTACGCTGTTTGCACTGTGCAACCAGTCGATCGTCATGCGCGGGCGCACCACCGGCGCCATCTTTACCGCCGCGGGCAGCGGGGCGCTGGTCATTCCGTCACTGACCGGCCCGCTGCTGGATTTGGCGGGTGCGGGGGCGTTTCCTATATTGTTGGCCACGCTTTGGCTACTGATTGCGCTGGGGCTCTTACTGTTGGCCAGTCGTCTGCGGCAATTGGCGGTTCGACAAGGGGGTTAAAACCAGCGTTTCCGTTTGAACAGCCAAATGAGCACCCCACCAATCCCTAGCATGGCCCCCCAAACGAAAAAGTAGCCGTACTGATAGCTCAGTTCTGGCATGTACTCGAAGTTCATGCCGTAAATACCGGCGATAAAGGTTAGCGGGACGAAAATAGCGGTAATCACCGTCAACACCCGCATGGTGATGTTCAACTGGTGTGATGAAATGGAGATATAGCCGTCGACGAGATCGCCACAAATGTCGTAGTACATTTGCGTTAGGGTGTAGAGTCGCTCGAAACGTTCTTCGACATCGGTTATGGCATGCAGCGTTTCGCTTTCGCCTCGCGGCAAGTGCGCGTAGTCGTACGCCGTCAGCTCTTGGGTGATGCCTTTGTGATAGCTGAAGATCCGGCGCATTTTGACCAGACGCGAGCGATACGTGGTGATTTTACGCATCAACACGTCGTTACCATTGTCTAGCAGCTCGTCCTCGAGATCACTGAGCTCCGTTTCGAATTCCAGCAAGCTATCGATATAAAAGCCCGCCGAGGTGTACATCACTCTCAGTGCCACCTGCTCGGGTGACTGGGCCAATAGCGTTTTGCCGTGCTCATTGAGTAAGCGTTCGATACTCATCGCCTCGCCGGGGTGCAAGGTCACCAAAAAGCGTTCGCCGACGAAGAAACAGATCTGCTGAGGTACGAAGTTTAGCTGGGCATCGAACGAGGAAATGCCGCGATAGATGATCAGCGTGTGATTGTCGAACTCTTCGATTTTCGGCGGATGGCGCTCTTTGTGGGCGTCTTGTATGGCCATCGGGTGACACTCGAAGCGCTCCAGTATCTCACGCTCCTGCGCTTCGCTCTCTCCTTTCATGTCGACCCACAAGTGTGCTGTGGGCATGCGCATCCACTCGTCCATCAGGCGAATGTCGCCCTCGCGCACGTCGCCCTCTGGGGTGGTCAATAGACAACGAATCATACTCGTCCTTGGGTTCGTTAATGGGGGGCAGACGTATCCGCCGGACGTGCCAGCGCGATACGCGCTTTGCCTGCGCGTTTGGCGTTGTACATGGCCTCATCGGCGCGCTTCAATAACTCCTGAGGTGTCTCCGCCGCGTCGTGGACGAACAGCGCCACACCAATGCTGGTACTTACTTGCAGGGTCACGCCACCTGCGCTGAGCGGCTCCTCGATCACCTCGATCAGCTTATGGGCCAGCGGCTCCGGTGCGTCGCTGGTCACCCCCTCAAGCAGCACGACGAACTCATCTCCCGCCCATCGGGCAACGAAATCCGTCTCGCGGACGGTTCGCTGGAGACGGCTCGCGATGTCGCGCAGCAGCTCGTCCCCCATGGCATGGCCGTGCTGATCGTTAATGCGTTTGAACCCATCGAGGTCTAGAAACAGCACGGCCAGCGGTGCGAGCGTACGGCGTACCCGTGCCATTGCCTCCGGCAAACGCTCATCTAGGGCGCGGCGGTTGGGCAAACGGGTGAGCACGTCTTCTCGGGCCTGCTGGTCGCGTAGGCGCTCTAGCTGCTGGCGTTCGGTAATGTCGTGAATGAACAAGCTGCGGCGTGGGCGGCCATTCACCTCGAAACGCTTCAGTCGCACCTCGACCGGCAAGCGAACGCCATCGCGCCGTAGGGCTTCTCCGGTCACTGGCATGGCGACATCGTCACTGGTGATTCCGTCGGGAAACATGAGCGATGTAATCGGTCGAGTGAGGGCTTCTTTGCGACGCCAGCCGAACATGGTCTCGGCTGCATGGTTCCAATCCAGCACGCGCCCCTGCTCATCGACGCTCAAATAGGCATCATATGCCGACTCGATCACCAGATTGAGTTCGCGGGTTCGCTGCTCGATACGCTGCTCGAGGCTTTGATGCAGCGCCGTGAGCGCCTGCTGAGTGGCGGCACGAATCTTCTGCTCGTTGATGAGCCGTTCGCGCAGGTGGATTTCGCCAATCACGATATCGGCCAAATCTTGCATCGCAGCCTTTTCTTGGTCACTTAAGCTGCGTGGCTGGCTGTCCATGGCGCATAGCGATCCGAGGACCAGCCCTTGTGAACTACGCAGCGGTATCCCGGCATAAAAACGGATGCCGCCAGGTGTCATCACGTAGGGATTGGTCACGAAGCGTGCGTCTTGCTGAGCGTCTTCGACCACTAGCGGCTCATCTTCGAGTACCGTGTAAGCACAAAACGCGACGTCCCTAGGTGTTTCCGATACCGCCATGCCCACTTGAGACTTGAACCACTGACGATCGGTGTCGATCAGACTGATGGTAGATTTAGGAACGCCGAGCAGCACGGTGACCAATCGCGTGATCCGATCGAAAACGGGCTCGTTTGGCGTATCCAGGAGGGCCAGTTCGTTAAGCGCAGCCAAACGGGCAGTTTCGTTGGGGGGTAACAGGTGGCTCATGGCGATCACACCTAAATGGTCATCAAACCCTTAACAGCATAACGCGAAACGAAATGTCCTGCTTAACGCCTTGATTAACGGACTTCGACACGTTGACGGCTCACCAGAGCCAACGCCACGCTGACCGTTGTTGAGAGTAGCAGCGCCCCTACGAACGGGCCTAACGTCGGTACGCTGCCGGGGAACGTGGCGGCCATTACCCCTGCGCTGACGCTGCCCTGACCGATCCAGCCAGGCAGCACGGCCCCTACAAGCCCCGCAAACCCGCCGCTTATTGCTGCCATCGGTGTCATACGCTGCCACAAACCCAGCAGCACCGGCACCACTATCGCTGCACACAGCAGATCGGCAATCAAAAATAGCCGCAGCACGGAGAGCCCTTGCAAGGCAATCACGATCACAGGCAGCATGATCGCCACGGTGAGCCAGCGCGCCTTGTTGAGGGCCTCGGCCCGGTGACCATTGGCCCACAGCGACGCAATGCCGTTTTGTAAGGTGTCGACGCTCGAGGTGACCAGCGTGACGGCCAGTACCAATGAAGGCAGCGTGATCCATACCGGGGCATCACTAAGCAGCGCAAAAAACGGCATGGGCGGCTCGCCGAGACTGACCCCGCTCATCGCTGCCATGATACCTACGCCACCAATCACCATGACGACCAGTACGGTCAAGCCGCCACCCAACCAGGCACCGCGCCCCAGGCTCGCGTCGTCTTGGGCCGCCCATACCCGCTGCCAATAGCCTTGGTGAAACAAGTTAGCCGCCGTCACGGCGATCACCAGCGTCAACGCCACGCTGAGCGAGCTGCCGATGGGGAGCGACGGGAGTTGTGCGTCATTCGGCATACTGGGCAGTCGCCAGAGCGTCACGCTGGCGACGGCGAGCAGCAGCGCCAAAAGCAGCCACGCTTGCCAGCGGTCGGTGGCCAAGCTTGCCCGCAGCCCGCCCATGACGGTGTACACCAGCGTGGTGAGCGCCACCCCGATGATCACCACAGCGGGAGGCACGTCGGAGAGTAGCGCGGTAATCGCCCCGATGGCGGTGAGTTCAGCAGCCAGGAAGCAGCCCATGTAAGCCACGGAAACGATCGCCACGAAATGGCGTACCCCCTTGCCATAGCAGGCGTCGGCAAACTCGGCAATGCTGCGTCCCTCGGGCAGTGCTTGGCGTATCTTAGGCCCGTAGAGACCCAAAACGATGAACGGCAGCGCCGAGCCAAGGGCATAGCCCAGTAGCGCCACGGGCCCTACGAATGCGCCGATTTCAGGGGGTGCAAAGAGTATCCAAGCCCCCATACCGGACGCCAAAAAGGAGAGCCCCAGGGTGGCCGACGTTTGCGAATTACGAGCGGTGACATAGTCATCCAACGAGCCGCCACTGAAGCGTGCCCGAAGACCCAGAAAAGCAAAGCAGCATAACGCTGCGCCTAACACGAAAGACGTTAGGTAAGGCATGTCGCGCTTCCTCCGCCGGTACGAACCGGATCAGGTTCCAGGGTCTGCGTTGCGCGCATTCTCAGCCCCATTGGGGCTCCCCTGGCGACAGTGAGTGGAGGCAGTATCCTCAAGCAAAGTGGTGCGTTAGTAAAGCCTTGCCCATGGGGCCGGGCTGCTTATTCCACTTTCTTGGGGACACGCCCCATCAGGTAAAACTCGGCGTTGGGCGGTGTTCCAGCTAGTGTCACCAAGCGGTTGGACATGCCAAAAAACGCGGCAATGGCACCGATGTCCCAGCAATCATCCAGTGTGAACCCCACTGCCTCTAAACGCGCCTGCCATTCGTCTGAAAACTCGCCCAGATCGATGGCACTGTGCAGTGCAAAGTCGAGCATCAACCGATGACGCTCGCTCAATCCCGCCACACGATGGTTGATGGCGATATTATCGGCCAGTAACGGATCTTTACTGTAGATACGCACCAGCGCGCCATGGGCGACGACACAGTACAAGCAGCGATTGCGGGCACTGGTCGCAACGACAATCATCTCTTTCTCTGCTTTGGTCAGCGTCTCCGATGGTCGCTCCATCAACGCATCGTGATACGCAAAAAAAGCGCGAAACTCGTCGGGTCGGTGAGCCAACATCAAAAATACGTTGGGCACGAAGCCCGCTTTCTCCTGCACGGCCAACATGGCTTCCCGAATATCATTGGGAACATTATCCAGAGTGTCAGGAAGTTTGAACCGACTGATCGATGCAGCCATAGAGGCTCCTTTTTTATTTTGAAGTAGAGTCCCACTACCAACTCACTTTTATCCGTAACAAATTGCTAACTAAAGACTCTTTTCATATGGCTTTACGCTCGCCATACTTTTAGTGATCTAATGTCATAAAAGCCGTACGCTATTCGGCTAGCCAAGCGGCGTACTTACAGGGAAACCACCATGTCATACTCCGAAGCAAAAGAGCACACGCCAGGGCGTTTGCATGAACTGTTCGCAGACCCGTACCGTGCGTTCGAGAACGATACGGATGAGCGTCAGTTGCATATCCGTGTCATGCTTCACACCCTGCTGGCCCGGCCTATGCAGCGCGGCCTGGTCACGCTTCGTGTGATTCACGGCTGGGAGAACGGTGGTTTCGAACCTGCCGACCTACAGCATGCCGATTTTACGCTGCACAACCTGCAAGATTTCGAGGCGGCGGCCACCTCCTTTCACGCAGCGGCGGAACGAAATGCCCCCCTACCCGCAGATCAAACCGCTATTCTCGCGGCTCCCCTGGCCGATGCCATTGCCGATGCCGAAGCAGAAGGCAACGCGCTCACCGACGATATTCGTGCCACACCGGCTCGCTGGCCCGCGTTCGAGGGTGGGCTTGCCCTCTACACTCTGTTCAAAATGTACCATCGCCTCGTATATGGCGAGGACGATACCTACCGTTGCTCACAATGTGAGACCCCCCACGGCCTTCGTGAAATTCATGAATTTCACCTCGAAGAGGGAGAATTCGCGCTGCTGGCGCCCGTTCGCGATGAGCAGGAGGCGCCATACCTGCTCGTACTACACGAGAGCCAGCTTGGTCCCATAGGGCAACTACTCTCGGAGAGCTTACCGCTGTTTCAGGACGTGTGAAGGTCGCCTCCTCTACCGAGGAGGCGCAGCGTGTTGCCGCTCGCTATAGCGAGATCGTGCTATTGATACCGCTAGAGACGTTTTCGGGCTCGAACCAGCGGGCAGTGACCGTTTTAGTCTGCGTCCAGAACGCAATCGCCTGTTTACCGTTAGGCCCTAGGTCGCCCAGCTTCGACGCCCGAGAACCGGTAAAGCTAAAGTAGGCGACCGGCACCGGAATGGGCACGTTGATGCCGATTTGGCCGACGTCGATGTCGGTCTCGAAGCGTCGCGCGACCCAGCCCGAGTTCGTAAAGATCGAGGTGCCGTTGCCATTCGGATTGGCGTTAATGAAAGCGATGGCGTCGTCCAGCGTTTCGACGTTGACGACACACAGCACCGGCCCAAAAATTTCCTCACGATAGATCGTCATCTCTGCCGTCACATCGGAAAACAGAGTCGGCCCGACGAAATTACCGTCTGGGTAGCCGTCGACCGTGTAGCCGCGCCCATCGACCAGCAGCGTAGCCCCCTCCTTGTCACCTGCCGTAATCAAACGCTCGACCCGCTCCTTGGCTTGCGGAGAGACCAGTGGCCCCAGATCGGCCTCGCGCTGGGTGCCGGGTCCCACGGTCATACCGCGCGCGCCGGCTTCGATGTCTTTGATCCACTCGCGCGCTTCCCCCACCAGCACGACCACCGAGTTCGCCATGCAGCGCTGACCGGCGGCACCAAAGGCAGAGCCCAGCAGGCTATCGATGGCTTGACTACGGTTGGCATCCGGCATGACAACACAGTGGTTTTTTGCACCCATCATGGCCTGCATACGTTTGCCAGCAGCGGCCGCACGGTTATAAAGCAGCGACCCCACATGGGTCGAACCGATGAACGACAGCGCCTTGATATCTTGATGGTCGGCAATTTGATTGGCGACGTCAGGCCCACCGTGCACGACGTTCAATACCCCAGCCGGAATACCCGCTTCATGTGCCAGTTCCACGAGCCGCATGGTAGAACTCGGGTCTTGCTCGGAAGGCTTCAAGACGAAGGTGTTTCCGGTGGCAATCGCCAACGGGAACATGAAACAGGGCAGCATGATCGGAAAATTGAAGGCGGTAATGCCCGCCCCCACACCCAGCGGCTGATGCATGGTATAGACGTCCACCTCGTTGGCCGCATTCTCCGCCAGCTCGCCAAGCTGTAGGGAGGTAATCGAACAGGCGTGCTCTACCACTTCTAGCCCGCGCCCCACTTCACCCTCGGCATCCGGCAGGGTTTTACCGTGCTCTTCGGTGATCAAGGCGGCAAGTTCCGCTGTATTCTCGCGAATCAACGCCTGCAGTTTGAGCATGATGCGCATGCGCTTGCCGAGCGGCACTTTGCGCCACTCTTTGAACGCTGTTTTGGCGCTGGCGATGGCGCGCTCGACTTCTTCGGACGTACAGAACGGTACTCGCGCCACCACTTCCTGGGTGGCAGGATTCACCACATCGCGCCACTCTTGGCTTTGCGACATGACCGGCTGGCCATCGATGTACATCGGAATTTCACGAACGGACATGATGCGTTTCCTCAGCTTGTGTTTGTTATGGGATCGAATAGGGAACCGTTAGGGTATATCAGCAAGTTGACGTAAACGTCAATTAGCCACTGGACAAAGACAATATGCCCTCCGCCCGACGATTTGGCTTTCCCTCTCGGTAAGGGCATCGCTATGCTGAGACAATGACGTATCATTACTCACCCTCGTGAGATGCGCTGTGGTGATCACAAGGAGGTATCCATGCAGACGTTTAGCTGCCGCTGTGGCAATCCGCTGTTTTTCGAAAATACCCACTGCTTGGCCTGTGAGTCGGAGGTTGGCTGGTGCCCCGCGTGTTGTAACATCGTGGCGCTGGAACCGTTGGATAGCGGCGGCTACCGCTGTACCCATGAAGACTGCGGCACGGCACTAATGAAGTGCCACAACTATTCCGTCGAAAACGTCTGCAACCGGATGGTGGTGATGACCGACGGGCACGCCGATACGCTATGCGACTGCTGCCGCTACAACGAGGTGATTCCCGACCTAGAGGTCGAGGGCAACCGGGAACGCTGGGCAGCGCTGGAGAGCGCCAAACGGCGGCTTTTCTATACGCTGGATTTGCTCAAGCTTCCCCACGGCGTCGAGGGCGAGGACATCCGCGTCCCACTGAGTTTTTCGTTCATGGCCGATGCGCTGCCCGACCAAGGGCTGTGGCGCTCCACGGCAAACCAAGAAAAAGTTTACACCGGCCACGCCAATGGCCATATCACCATCAACGTCAAAGAGGCCGATGACGTCGAGCGTGAGCGGCTGCGTGTCGACATGAATGAATCCCACCGTACGTTGATCGGCCATTTTCGTCACGAAATCGGCCACTACTACTGGGACCTACTGGTCAAAGACCAAGATGAAGCCGCCAGCATTCGCGTGTTCGGCAACCACAACCATCCCACCTATGGCGACGCCCTAGAGCAGTACTATCAGCAAGGCGCGCCGGCAGACTGGCCCACACGGTTCATCTCCGCCTACGCCGCCATGCATCCGTGGGAGGATTTCGCAGAGACGTTTGCCTTTTATCTGGACATGGTGGCTGTGCTGGATACGGCACTGCACATGGGCCTCTCTCGGGCCGAGTACGATGGCTCATTGGAGAGCATGCTACAAGCGTTTCATCAGGTAGGCTTGACGGTGAATGAACTCAATCGTGACATGGGCCTACTGGATCTGGCCCCGGGGGTTCTTGCCCCCGCGGTGCATGAAAAGCTGGCGTATCTACACGATCTCATTCAACGCGAGAACGCCAGCCCTAAAACGGCCTAATCAGTCGTTGTCATGGTCGCCCACGTGGCTCTGGGTTTGGCGCTGAGTGACTCGAGGAACGCCATCGCCGTTTACGAAATACGTAGCGCTGAGCGTATCGTGAATGGCGGCAAAACCAATTTGTAGCTCGTCCACGAAAGCGTGTAGTTTGCTCGGTGAGTGGGCCAATGCCTGAATGTCCGCATCGACCACATCGGCGCGTACCAGTGACACCGTGGCTGCCACACGATCTTGACGAGGCAGTAACTGCAGCTCGTGCCCCAATGTTTCCAGGCTACAGGCAATGGAGCGCGGCAGGTGCGGATCTTGAAGCAGAAAACGCAATACGTCCGGCCCACGCACGCGCAGCCTGACCTGCTGACGATACATCTGATACGCCGTCAGGGATTTCAGCACGCTCATCCACTGTAGATTTTCGAACGGCAGCAATTCTTCAGGATTTTGCGGCAGCAAGCTCGCCGAACGCACGTCGACGATCCGTGTGGTCATGTCCGCCCGTTCCAACTGACGGCCCAGCTTGATGAACGTACGCGCCGGGCCGTGGCTCAAGGTGCCTTCGATGAGCCCTGTTAGCGTTTGGCAGCCTCGAATGACGTTTTTCAAAAATGCATCCCGACGCCGAGGGCTCACGCCGTTCTCCGCGTGATCCGCCACGCTGAGATAGAGCTGGTTGACCTCTTCCCAAATCTCTCGGGGCACCACGTCCCGCGTGGTGCGCAGGTTTTCTCTGGCGCTGGCGAGCGCCGAGAGAATCGAGCTGCCGTTTTCGGCATCGGCGCACAAAAAGTGCATCACACTTCGCTCATCGAAACTGGTATGCCGAGCGTTGAAGGCATCCAGCGTCCCGGTCATTTCGATCAGCGGCGCCCAGCCCAGCGGTAAATGGCGTGGCAAATCCAGCATCAGGTGCGTATTGACGCTCAATAACCGTGCGGTGTCTTCGGCACGCTCGATGTAGCGAGCCATCCAATAGAGGTTTTCAGCAACGCGTGACAGCATGGCGCTAGGCTCCTTTCTGCTCAGCGGCACCCGCCGCGTTCTCGTCGGTTTCGACGATCCAGGTGTCTTTACTCCCGCCCCCTTGGGACGAATTGACCACCAGCGACCCTTCGACCAGTGCCACGCGGGTCAACCCACCAGTGGTTACATGGGTTTCCGGTCCCGAGAGGATGAACGGGCGAAGGTCGACATGGCGGGGCTGAGGCAAACCGTTGGCCAGCGTTGGCGTAGTGGAAAGTGCCAGTGTCGGTTGGGCCATATAGTTACGCGGATTTTCATTGATCAAGCGCGCAAACTCGTCCCGCGTTTCTTTGGTGGAGCGCGGTCCGATCAGCATGCCGTAACCACCGGATTCATTGGCGGGTTTTACCACCAGCTCGTCCAAATGATCGAGCACGTACTGGCGGTCCTCGTCGAACATACAGAGATAACTCGGCACGTTCGGCAGCAGTGGCTCTTGATCCAGGTAGTAACGAATCAACTCAGGGACGAAGGCGTAAACGACTTTGTCGTCGGCGACGCCCGCCCCGGGCGCGTTGGCCAGCGCGACGTTGCCCGCCCGCCAAGCGCGCATCAATCCCGGCACGCCCAGCATGGAGTGCGGATTGAACGCCTCGGGGTCGAGAAACTCATCGTCTACGCGGCGGTAGATCACATCGACACGGCGCAAGCCCTCTACCGTGCGCATGTAGACCACATCGTCGTCATCGACCAGCATATCGCTGCCCTGCACCAGCTCGACCCCCATTTGCTGCGCTAGGTAGGCGTGTTCGAAATAGGCAGAGTTATAGATGCCAGGCGTCAGCACCACTACCTGCGGGTCGTCGCCCGGACGGGGCGACATGGCCGCCAGCATGTCGTACAGCTGCGCGACATAGTCGTCCACTGGCAAGATCTTGCCCGAGGCGAAAAGCTCCGGTAACACGCGCTTGGTGACGTTGCGGTTTTCCAGCATGTACGAAACGCCCGACGGGATACGCAAGTTGTCTTCCAACACGTAAAGCATGCCATCGCCGCCGCGCACCAAGTCAGATCCGCAAATATGGGCCCACACGCCGTGGGGCGGATTGATGCCCACACACTGAGGTCGAAAATTGGCCGACTGAGCCAATACTTCGGCGGGCAACACTTTATCTTTGACGACTTTTTGCTCGTGATAGAGATCATCGATGAACAAGTTCAGCGCTTGTACGCGCTGCTTTAAACCCGCCTCGGTTTTTCGCCACTCATTGGCCGGAATGATGCGGGGAACGATATCGAAAGGCCAGGCGCGATCGATCATCGCCCCTTCTGAATAAACGGTAAACGTGATGCCCATCGTTCGAATGGCAATTTCTGCCGCAGTTTTACGTTCAGCTAGCTCTTCCGCACTAAATCGCGCCAACATGTGACATAACTCGTCCGCAGAAGCACGAGGCTTGCCTGGCGCCGCCAACAGCTCGTCGTAAAAGTCACGGCACGCATAGTTATTCCAATCTACTTGGCTCATGGGCGCTCTCCTGGCGCTAGGGTGGAAGCGGCAACTTCCTTAATTCAGTAGTGTAGGCCTGCCGCGTGCAATGTACGTAGCAACTGGACCATATAAACACGCAAAACTCGCGCCATATTCCCCGCTATTTCAACGCTCAATTGGCGCTTAGCGTTTACTCTTCTCTTTGTATGGCTTGGTTGGCACAACTTTTATACATGAAAGAAATTAACATTCATTTTTTAGCACTTAATCGTTATTAGAGCACCAAAATAGTGCATACCAGTTATCGATTATGGTGCGATGACAATTTTCCACACTCTTTAAACGCCATTACTCATATTGCAGCTGCAAAATAGTTCAACTCCAACGATACTTCTGGGTACTTATTTTCTTCACCGACGCGCTATGCGGAATACGCACGGTGACTTTTAGCTTTCTTTGAGGGTGGCTCATGACCATTCGCGTTGCCTTGCATCACCGCACGACCTATCGCTTCGACCGCCCCGTCAAGCTCTCGCCCCATGTGATTCGCCTGCGTCCGGCCCCCCACTGCCGTACCCATATCGACGCCTATTCACTGAATATTTCAGGCGACGACCATTTCTTGAATTGGCAGCAGGATCCGTTCGGTAACTTCAATGCCCGCGTGGTGTTCCCCGAGCCACGTAAAGAGCTCACCATTGCCGTCGAACTCGTGGCCCCCATGACGGTGATCAACCCGTTCGATTTCTTTTTGGATGACGTCGCCCAAAAGATTCCGTTCACCTATCCCGACGAACTCAGCAAAGAGCTTGGCCCCTACCTAGAGGTAACCGAAGCGGGACCGCGACTCCTGGACTGGTTGAAAGACGTCTCTCTCGAACCGACCACCAGCGTCGATTTCCTCGTCGCCCTCAATCAGCGCCTGCAAAAGGACATCAGTTATTTGGTGCGTATGGAGCCTGGGGTACAAAGCTGTGAAGAGACGCTGACTCTGGCGAGCGGCTCCTGCCGCGACAGCGCTTGGCTATTGGTACAAATACTGCGTCATCTAGGCTTGGCGGCACGCTTCGTGTCGGGTTATTTGATTCAACTGACACCGGATGTGAAAGCGCTGGATGGTCCTAGCGGCACCGACGTGGACTTTACCGACCTCCACGCCTGGACCGAAGTCTTCCTGCCCGGCGCTGGCTGGGTAGGACTGGACCCCACCTCTGGCCTGTTTGCAGGCGAAGGTCATATTCCACTCGCCGCTACGCCTACGACCGGCAGCGCCGCCGCCATCACTGGCTTTTCCGATAAGTGCGAGGTGGAGTTCGACGTCGAGATGCGCGTCGAGCGCATTCATGAAGACCCGCGCGTCACCAAACCCTATAGCGAGCAGCAGTGGCAACGCATTCTGACGCTGGGCGACGAGGTTGACCAAGCGCTCAACCAGCAAGACGTTCGACTGACCATGGGCGGCGAACCGACGTTCGTTTCCATCGACGACATGGAGAGCCCTCAGTGGAACACCGAAGCCTTGGGGGAGCACAAACGTGAACGCGCCGAAGCGCTATTGTCGCGCCTGCAGGCCGCCTACGCCCCTGGCAGCGTGATTCAGCAGCAGCAGGGCAAGTGGTATCCTGGCGAGCCGCTGCCCCGCTGGGCGCTGGCCTGCTACTGGCGTAAAGATGGGGTGCCGCTATGGCGCGACCCAAGCTGGCTGGCCTGCATGGAAGGTGCCCCCGACGTGGTGGCCGACGACACCATGGCTCAGCGCTTTACTCAAGCGCTGAGCGAACGTCTGGGTGTGGCTCAGCGCTGCTGGATTCCTGCCTATGAGGATGCTTACTACTATTTGTGGAAAGAGCAAACGCTGCCGGTCAACGTAGACCCACGCAAAGCCGATTTGAAAGATGACGCCGAGCGCCGACGCCTTGCCCGCCTGCTGGAGCAGGATCTGAGCTCGGTCGTTGGCTATGCGCTGCCACTGCGCCACTCGATTGCCCAGTCACACCGTTGGGAGAGCGGACGCTGGCCGCTGAAACGCGACCACCTTTTCCTGGTACCCGGGGACTCGCCCATGGGGTTACGCCTTCCGCTCTCTGCCCTGCCCTGGGCCGACCCGGAAGACCAGCCCCAACCGCAGTCGCTGTTTGCTCCTCGCCCGGCGCTGGGCGACATTCACGGAGAGGTGGCGCGTCGTAACGCCGAACAGCACCGCTTCACCAGTGCTGAGCGCCTGGGCCAAAGCACCCATCCAAGCCATAGCCACCCGGAAGGCGAATCGGTACAGCAGCAACCTAGCGCCGAGGAGGATCGGGAGCACAAGATCATCCACACGAGTCTGTGCGTCGAACCCCGTGAAGGCAGGCTGCATATTTTTTTGCCGCCGCTGACTCAACTCGAGCACTACCTCGACCTGCTCAGCAGTATCGAAGCGTGCGCCCGCGAACTTGCCTGCCCGGTCATGATCGAAGGCTACGCGCCGCCGCGCGATCCGCGGCTGGAAAGTTTCCAGATCACTCCCGACCCAGGCGTCATCGAAGTCAACATCATGCCTGCCGCCAGTTGGCAAACTCTGGTGGCACAAACCGAGCGTCTCTACGATGAAGCACGCCAAGCGCGGTTAGGCACCGAAAAGTTCATGCTGGACGGTCGCCATACCGGTACCGGCGGCGGCAACCACGTCACTTTGGGCGGGATCACGCCGGACGATTCGCCGTTCTTGCGTCGCCCCGACCTGTTGGCCAGTCTGGTCACCTACTGGCAGCATCATCCCAGCCTGTCGTATCTTTTCTCGGGGCTGTTCATTGGCCCTACCAGCCAAGCACCGCGCGTCGATGAAGCGCGCCACGAAGCGCTCTACGAGCTGGAAATCGCTCTGCAGCAAATGCCCGAAGGCGAAGTAGTGCAACCCTGGCTGGTCGACCGCCTGCTGCGTCACTTGCTGACCGACTTGACCGGCAATACACACCGTGCCGAGTTCTGTATCGATAAACTCTACTCGCCGGACAGCGACAGCGGACGCCTGGGCCTATTGGAGCTGCGCGGCTTCGAAATGCCTCCCCACGCGCGAATGGGCTTAATGCAGATGCTGCTGATTCGCGCGCTGGTCGCCCGCTGTTGGAAAACGCCCTACCGTGGCAAGCCGGTGCGCTGGGGAAGCGCGCTACAAGACCGCTGGATGCTGCCCCACTACTTGTGGGAAGACCTGAACGACGTGCTCAGCGACCTGCGTCATCACGGATTCGACTTCGAGCTAGACTGGTTTGCGCCGTTCTTGGAGTTCCGATTCCCGGTGCACGGCCGTTTGCATACGCCGATGCTCTCGATCGAGCTTCGCCAAGCCATCGAGCCCTGGCACGTCCTCGGCGAAGAAGCGACTGCAGGCGGCACCGCGCGCTACGTCGACTCCTCGGTAGAGCGCTTGGAAGTCAAAGTCAGCGGCATGAGCGGTGATCGTTACGTCGTCACCTGTAACGGCCGCCCCGTGCCACTTACCGCCACCGGGCGTAATGGCGAAGCCGTGGCCGGCGTTCGTTATCGCGCCTGGCAGCCACCCTCGGCGCTGCACCCGCAAATCCCCATTCACGCACCACTAGTGTTCGATGTCATCGACACCTGGAACCAACGTTCAGTAGCCGGCTGCACTTACTATGTGGTACACCCCACAGGACGTAGCTTCGAGACCTTCCCTGTCAATGCGTTCGAAGCCGAAGCCCGCCGTTTGGGACGCTTCAGCGACAGTGGCCACCGCCATGGCTTTCAGGCCCCCGTACCGGAAAGGGCGAGCCAGGAGCTGCCTTGCACGCTCGATTTGCGCTGGAGCCCACGCTGATGGATGAAGAGTGCTTCCTTATCTGCGCTAGCTACAGGATAATCCGCCCCCTACTCGCTTAGGACAATCAGGATCATGACCGCCCCTGTCTCTCCCTCACTGCTCGGGCTCGGCGCTGCCGGGCTGGTTGAGGACTACACGAATCAGCTAGGCAAGGGACAGCCCGGCACGTTTGATGCGATGCTCGACCGACAGGGGCAGTTGCGCCCCGGCTGGCAGAGCCTGCTCTGTGCCTTGGAAGCACTCGGCGCGGATGGCCGTTATCAGCAGCATGAAGAGATTCAGCGCCTGCTGGCAGAGAACGGCGTGATCTTTAACATGCACGAAGACACTCAGGGCCGCTCTTGGCGGCTCGATCCGCTTCCCTGGGTGATCGATCAGGTGCAGTGGCAAGCACTAGAGGTCGGCTTGACCCAGCGCACGCGCCTGTTCAATGCGCTCTACGACGATATTTATGGCCCGCGCACACTGTTCGATGCAGGGCTTCTTCCTACGCAGGCCATTCTCGCTTCGCCCCACTTTTTACTGCCTTGCCATGGCTCGCAACCCAGCGACCGTCCATCGATCAGCTTTCACGGTATCGATGTCATTCAAGATATCGATGGGCGTTGGCGGGTGATGGGCGATCGCCTACAGGCGCCGTCTGGCACTGGCTTCGCGCTGGAGAACCGCATACTCATGGCCCGCGCGCTGCCGGAAATGTATCGAAACGCCCCACTCAAGCGGCTGGCGGGCTTTTTGGACAAATATCACCGTACGTTGACCGCGCTGGCCTACCAGCACCGTGACAATCCCACGATCGTGCTGCTCACCCCCGGCCCAGGCAGCCCACGCTACTTCGAGCACGCCTATTTGGCGAACTATCTCAATATCGATCTCGCCGAAGGCCAGGACATGGTGGTACGCGATAGCCAGTTATGGCTACGTACCTTAGGAGGCCTGCAACCCGTGGATGTGGTGCTGCGCCACTGCGACGACGCTTACTGCGATCCGCTCGAACTACGCGGCGACTCTCAACTCGGCGTGCCTGGATTGCTACAAGCCACTCGCGCCAGCGGCGTGGCCATGTCGAATGCACTCGGCGTTGGCGTGTTGGAAATGGCCGAGCTGGCCGACTATCTCCCTGCCTTATGCCAGCATCTACTCGGTGAGGAATTGCTGCTGCCTAGTGCCGATGCCAGTACCCAACCAGCATCGGCCCCAGTGTTCGATGCCAACATGCAGCGGTTATCCCCCGCAACGCTGAACTTACGCTGCTTCGTTACACGAATGCCTGGCAGCATCGCGACCCAACGTCCGCAGCCTAGTGACTATCATGTCATGCCCGGCGGCCTGGCGTGGGTTGGCTCCCCGGGCTCACCATCGTTAAGCAGCCCGATCGTCAAAGATGTCTGGGTCACCGCGAATACGCCCCAACCCCATGTCAGCCAGCTACGCCAAGCGCGTGGCCCGGTGGTCGCCACCCGCGATGGCACCGACTTGCCCAGTCGGGTGGCCGAAAGTCTATTTTGGCTGGGACGCTACGGCGAACGGTTGGATGCCCGCGCCCGCTTGCTGCGCGAAGCGCTGCTGCGTTTAATGGAGTACGACCAGGACGAGATCGCGGATCAACTGCTAGATGAGCTGCTGCTAGCCCTCGATATCACCACGCTCGACCATGAAGGGAAGAGCACCAAGCCGCCCCTAGTGGGCTTTGCGCAAAAGCGCACGGCGCTGCTGACCCAGTTCGATGAGCGCGACGCTCAAGCCCTGCAGCCACTGTTCGCCCAAATGCTGCGTAACGCTCGCAGCGTGCGCGAACATCTGGGAGATGACTCCTGGCGAGTGGTACACCAACTGCGACAGCGGGTAGACACGTTCAACCCGAGCCTGGGTGCCAGCGCGGCGCGGCGTGCCTGCGAAGGGCTGTCGGCGCAAATTGCCGCCTTTTTTGGCTTGTGCAACGAAACCATGCCCCACCATTACGGCTGGCGTTTCATGGACATTGGCCGCTTCCTGGATCGCGTGTTAGGCCTGCTGTCGCTGCTCAAACTCACTCTCAACGCTCCCCACTCACCGGGGCTGGCGCTATGGGAGGTGGTGCTCGCCACCACCGATAACTTTACGGCCTACCGGCGACGCTACCGAAGCGAGCTGCACCCCGAAGCGATTCTTGACCTGCTGCTCTTCGACGAAACCAACCCGCGCTCGGTGGGCTACATGCTCAAACGTCTGGAACGGCAGATGGATCGGCTGCCCGGCAGCTCGTCGCCCTACCGAAATGCCGAGCGACGTTTGCTCATTCAAGCCAACGCCGCTCTGCATCTCGCCGACATCGACCGAATTAGCCACTTGGCCGATACTCCAGATGCGCAGGCCGCGCTGGAGCAACTGTTGGACGAGCTGATTGCGCCGCTCAATGCGCTCTCTGATGCCATTAGCCACAGCCACTTCAGCCACGTGGAACGGCCGCGCCAACTTGTCAGCATGGAGCCCGACGAATGAACTACACCTTGCGGCACACCACACGCTACCACTACAGCGCACCGGTGACGCTCTGTCATAGCGAGGCCCGGGTACTGCCACGTAAAACCCAGCACCAGCAGTGTGGTGCCTCGGAACTGACGATCAGCCCAATGCCTCAGGTGCAGGCCGAGCGCCGCGATGTGTTTGGCAATCGAGTGCTCTACTTCGCACTGGAAGACGTGCACCAAACGCTGGATGTGACCGTCGTGACGCCGCTCAACACTCAACCGCTCGGGCCATTGCCGAGCAGCTCTCCGGCGTGGGAGCGTGTAGCCGAGCAGTTGCGCAACGACAGCCGCTTCGATATGCAGCTCTACCGGCTCGACTCGCCGTTCATTCGTCGTAACGATGAGCTGGCGGCCTTTGCGCGCAGCTGTTTCACTCCCGGCCGACCGCTGGTCGATGCCGCGCTAGCGCTCAATCAGTCGATTTACGACACCTTCGAGTACGACCCCAGCTTTACCACGTTGGCCACACCATTGAGTGAGGTGCTGGCTAACCGACGGGGGGTCTGCCAAGATTTTGCCCACCTCGCCATTGGCGCACTGCGCTCGGTGGGCTTGGCGGCACGCTATGTAAGCGGCTACTTGGAGACTCAGCCGCCACCTGGCCAACCACGACTCATTGGCGCCGATGCCTCCCACGCGTGGCTAGCCGCGTGGATTCCGGACTGGGGGTGGCTAGCGCTGGATCCAACCAACGGTACGGTAGCCGGTGAACAGCACCCAGTGCTGGCTTGGGGGCGAGATTATGCGGACGTGGCACCACTCAAAGGCGTGATGAATGGCGGCGGCGACCACCAGCTCGAGGTGGAGGTAGACGTAATGCCCCTCACGGACAACAGCGCGGCCTAAACCGCGCGTGCGAGACGATCACCGTTGAATCAATCCGTTAGTCAACCATGGCAACCACGCCAGCAGGACCAGCGTGACCAGGGTGGCCAGTAAAAAGGGCAGCAACGCTCGGAAGATTTTTAGCGGCGGTGCGCCGGTCATGGAAGAGGCAATGAACAGCCCAGCTCCCACCGGGGGCGTCAGCAAGCCCATTACCAAGGTTAAGCAGACCACCACGCCAAACTGATAAGGGCTAATCGCAAACTGGCTCTGGGCGATAGGCATCAAAATGGGCACTACCAAAATCAGCGCGGCAATCCCATCGATCACCATTCCCACTAGCAGCAGCGCCCCAATCACCAACAGCAAAAAAAGAAACGGACTACTGGTCAACGCAGCAATCCATTCAGCGGCCATTTGCGGCAGTTGCTCGTAGATCACTACCCAGCCAAACACACCCGCTGCGGCAATCAGCATGATGACAAGACCGGCATTGATCGCCGTGCGTGTGAGTACCATGGGAAGCTGCGTCAAACGCAGATCACCATACACGAAGCGCCCCATCAGCAGCGCCGCCAGCGAGGCCAGTGCCGCCGATTCCGTGGGCGTGGCGATACCCAACAAAATGCCGCCGATGATAATCACGGGAATCAGCAGTGCGGGCAACCCCCATAACGCATCATGCAGCGCTTGTTGACGGCTCGGCCACTGCCCTTTCGGGTACTGCTGCACCAGCCCCACCAAAGCGATGACCACAAAAAAACTTGCGCCCAACAAAAGCCCTGGTAACAGCCCTGCAATAAACATCTCTGCAATGGGCACCTGAGCCATGACCCCAAATAGCACGAACAGCATGGAGGGCGGGATGATCGGCGATAGCAGGCCCCCTGCGGCGGTGATCGCCGCGCTGTAGGGGGTATCGTAACCTTCCTGCTCCATTGCAGGCACCATGGCGCGAGACATGATGGCGATTTGTGACGCCGCCGAACCAATGATCGCCGCCATCATCATGTTGGCCACCAAGTTGATATAGGCCAAGCCGCCGCGAAAGCCTCCCACCAAAATGCGCGCCAGAGCAATCAATCGCTTGGTCAACCCGCCCTCGTTCATCAACTCCCCGGCCAGCATGAACAACGGAATCGCCAACAGCCCATAGCTTTCGATGGCGCTAAACAGCTGCTGCGGGTAGGAGTCGAATAGCACCGTATTGCCGGAGGCTTGGATATACCACATCGCCGTGAGCGCCAGTACCAACGCAATGGGCACGGCGCCCAGAAGCAGCAGCAGAAACACCACGACCGTCATACACGTCCCCTCATGGCCGTTAGCGATTGCACTAGATTCGACACGCCGTGCAGGCTCAGCGAGATTGCAAACCAAGGCACGATCAGCCATGCCCAAAATTTTTTAATGCCCAGGGTGGAGGTATTTTCCGCATAGATGAAATTGAACGTCTGGCCCTGGAACGCCCGTATATCGAAGCCGGTTTGAGCCAGCGTCAGCGGCTGATACCACCGCCAGCAGAGCCACACCAGCATCAGGGCAAACAGCAGCACCATCGTATCTACCGCGACGATGACCCACTTTCTTCCTGCAGACGGCAGCAGGTCGCTCACGAGTGTCACCGCGATGCCGTGGCGACGTTTCAGCACCGCCCCAGCAATCAAGAAGGTCATCCAGATCATGGCGTAGATCGCCAGTTCACTGACCCAGTAAAGTGGGCTGCCCAGCGCGCGAAAGGCGATATTCGTGAGGATCAAACACGTCACCGCCGCTGCCAAGGCAGCGGCGGTGATCTCTTCACAACGGGCAAGCCCGTTGGACAGGCGTTGCAGCATGATGATTATTAGCCTTTATTGACACTACTCGTCGCGCAAGCGATCCGCTTCCGCACGCAGGGTTTCCAGCATGGGCGCTTTGGGTGCCCAGATACGCTCCCACTCGGCAATCGCCTCAGAGAAAAACTCAGCGTCGGCTTCGACGATATTGATGTCCAACCCGCGAATCTCCTCTTCCTGAGCGGCGTCCATCTCTTCGAACCCCGTCAGCACGTTCTCCAGATGTTCGGCCATGGCGGTATCGATCAGCTCGCGATCCTCTTCAGAGAGCTCGCGCCAAACGCGCCCAGACACCACCCCCACCATGGGGAACATCATATGATTGGAGATCAGCAGGTTGTTCGCCTGCTCGTAGAATTTCAGAATCAAAATCGAGTCGAAGTCCATATCGATGGCGTCGACTTGGCCATTGGCCAGCGCATCGTAAACTTCCAGTAGCGGCATGGGGGCCGGTGCTGCACCGGTAGCCGTATAGAAATCGCGAATGGGCTCGAAGGGCGTGATACGTAGCCGCTGGCCTTGCAGATCGTCAGCGCTTTCGATAGGACTGCGGCTCAATACTTGGCGCATGCCCACCATGCCGTAACCCACACCGACCAAGCCAACACCTTCCGGCATCAGATCCAGCAACTCTCCGGCGGCATCGGAACGCAGCAGACGCGCGGCATGGTTCACGTCATCCACCAAATAAGGGGCGTAGAGCGCGCCAAAATCAGGAATGCGGTTGGAGATTTCAGCAATGGTCAGAAACGCCATGTCCAGCGCGCCGGTTTGCAGTTGCTGCACCATCTGCGCTTCGTTGCCTAGCTGCTGAGCTGGAAACACGCTAACGCTATGCTCACCGCCTGAGCGCTCGCTCAGCGTTTGGGCAAACGCTTCGGCTTCGGTAGACCACAAGTGCTGGGCGGGCGTAATCAGCCCTAGACGAAAATCACGTGCCTGGGCGCTGATAGAGGTAACGGCCAGGGTCACTGCGGCACAGGCAAGCGTCAGCGTTTTCATTCGGTTCATGCAAAGCCTCATTGTCCAGCCAAAGTGCCGGTCGGCGCTTTGGGTATTTTTTTAATTAGTCGGCTTTGAGAATACCTGAGCGGTAGCGTTAATGGCACCCGCCATTGCGCTAACGCAGCGTCGCAATGACGGGTAGGCATCCACTGCCCTAGGCGGCTTCGTAGGCCGCTTTCAAGCGGTAAAACTCGTCGACGATGGCCGCCATTTCGGTAGCATCGTAGTCGCACAGACCGCTCACCACGAGCTTCTTTGAGCCCACACCGACCGCTTCACCAGCCGATTCGATGGAAAACTCCAGCAGCGCGTCGGCACGCTTTCCCTGTACGTCCAACGAGGATTGTGTAAGCGCCAAATGAGGCGAAAAGCCATCCAAGCGATCCAGGCAGAACCCCATGCTGTCGTAGATCACTAACGGACGCTTGGGATTGAACATCACCCCATGCTGCTCCATGAGCGGCTTGAGATAGTGGGGAAAATTCTTACCCGAGAAGGCGACGTAGCAGCGGGCAAAGCCTTCGACCACCGCCTCATCACGCGTCATATCGCCGCTGCGGACGACCTGTAAATAGCATTTACCGCTGTCGTCACAAACGTGAATATCCCCGTCAACGGTTTCACTAAACTTGATCGGTGTGTCGGCACCCACCATATTGGTGAAGCGAAATTCCATTTGTCGCGACAGCCCAAACTTCACCAGCACCAGCGTAAACAGCAGGTCGCCGGGCACGCAGAAACGCCGCGCATCCGGGTTGTGAATCGGGTTGTAGTCGCCAGCCACGCTTTTAGCGAAGCGGCTGGCCTGCTCCGCGGAGATCACCACATACTCTCCGCGCTGCGCGTAAAAATCCTTGAACATGGCTTTGCTGCCTGCCTAGCGTTGAAATCGAAAACCCATAACTGCCCCACGTCGCGCATAATGCCATAAAACACGCGCCAACAGGAGTCATCTGCTAGGAAGCCCGTATGTCCCGTGACACGCCCGCTGCACCACGTCGTTTTCGCCCACTGATCGTCCTGCTGTTTGGCGCGCTAGCCCTCGTGCTGATCTGGCTAGTAGGCAGCCACTGGCTGCTTAACAGCCAATGGCTACCGCAACGACTCTCCACCATCGAAGGGGTCGAGGTACGCTGGACGAACGCCCAGAGCCTTCACCCTGGCCGTTGGGAAGTCGACAACCTCTACCTAGCCCGAGAAGACGAGGCGCTACCGATTACCGTCGAGGCCAGCCAAGCCACCCTGTCGCTATCGCTGCTTGCCCTGCTGCGCGGAGAGCTACATATTCAAGCACTGGAAGCGAACGGCATTCGCCGCTTTACCATCGGGGACATTGCCCTGGAAGCAGAGGGCCAGCTGAAGGTCGAGGATACCCAGTTCAGCCAAGAGACCCTCAGCGTGCCTTATGTAGGCTTGGATATTACCCAGGGCCGCCTCGTCCGCTTGAGCGATCAAACCACGCTGGTGCAGGACATTCAGCTACGCAGTACGGCGTCACTGGACTCACTGTCCACCCAGCAAAGTAACGATGCGCTGACGGAGGCGCTGCTCGACGCCCTCACCGCCCAGCTTGCCATCACGGCTCAAGCCGACGCTTGGGATGTGTTCATGCCTTACTTAGAGGCACTGCCCTGGCTAAGCTTGGCAGGCAGCGGCGTGTTGGAAGGCGAGCTTGCGCTCGCCGAGGGCCAACTGCAGCCGGACAGCGAACTGACGTTAGCAGCCCCCGAGCTGGCCCTCTCGATGGATGAGCAGCGCTTGAGAAGTACCGATAACACGCGCCGCTGGCTGGTAGCGGATGACACACCGCCGCCGCCGCATACCGCCACGGGCCAGGGGCGCGTCAGACTCGCCGTGGAAGAGGGTCAACTGCGCTTCACGACCCAGTTGGAAAACGTCACGCTAGCCGATACGCATCCCTACGCGACGAATACCCAGCTCGCCCTCGCTACCCACATTCCCAATCAGCGCCTGGATCAGCTCGACTTGCCCACCCGTGCGTCATTTGAGCTATCGGGCGAAGTGACACGACTCGACATGCTCGACCGCTATCTCGCAACGGCTTTCGATGGCCAAGGGGTTCGGCTTTCCGGCCAGGGGAGCATCACCGCCAGCGCGACGCTCCAGGATGCACGCCTTTACGAAGCATCGCTAACCGTTCAAGCCCCCACGCTAGGCGCAGAGCTGCTCGAACTCACCGCGCAAGGCAGCGGTACCCTCGACGCGGCGCTCTCTACTAAGGAACAGATAACGGCAAAACTGGCCTTCACGGACGCCACGCTGCGCCATCAGGAGCGCACCTTGCTGGCAAACGCAGCGCTAACACTAGCGGCACAAAGCCCCCTCGACCCCGAGCAGGCCCAACAAAGTGCCACGGCGCAACTGAGCTGGGAAGACGCCACGCTGCCCAATATCCAAACGCTACAACCCTACCTTGCGTCGGTGTTGCCCAGCCCTTCTCCGCTTACGTTAAACAGTGGCACGGCCACCAGCCATGGGCAGCTAATCCTCACGACCGAGCAACTAAGCGGAGAGCTTCATCTAGCCGGCAACGCGCTGACCACCGGCTGGCAACGTAGCGGGCAGCGCGGCACCTTGGTGAGCAATACGCAGCTCACACTGGCGATTCGCCAAGCGGCGCTGGATGGCACGGAGATGGACATCAGCGGCTCGCGGCTGAGCTGGCAAGTCGCCGACCCGCAACATCCCAGCGAAGCGCTGGAGAGCACGCTGGTGCTGCGCAACGGCCGTTTCCAGCGCCGAAACGCTACGCCTAGCGGGCAGTTCACGCTGGAGGGCAGCGTGCAGCGGCTGGGATTTCTCAACACGTTTTTACCGGATGCCCACGGCGTAACGCTATCCGGCAACGGCCAGCTCTTTTTGCAGGGCGCGTTCATCGATGACGCGCTGCAAGCTCCGACGCGGCTGCGGATCAATGCTAACCAGTTAGAAGTGACGTTCCTCGACTATTTAGCCACCGGGCGCGGCGAGCTGACCGCCCAGCTCGACAGCCCCGAGCAGGCGCAGCTTTCGCTGGGGATTCCGCAGTTTGTCCTACGGCAGCAAGAGGACGACCGCGCGCATTTGGAAGGCCGCCATTTTGCGCTCACCACCCAAACCGACCGCTTTAGCGACGTGCTGGACTCACCCGCTCCCGAACACTTCACCACCCGCGTTGCGCTACCCATCACCGAGGTGCCGGACATTACCCGCTACAACCGCTACCTGCCAGAAGATGCGGGAGTCGAGCTTCTCTCCGGCAACGCCAGCCTGACAAGCGGATGGCTGCTGGAGGGGCTGCGTGCCCAAGGTGATATCACGCTGCGCGCTTTCGACACCGAGATGGCGCTACTGGAGCAGCGCCTGAGGGGCGACGTGACGCTGCATTTACAGCTTACCGAAGGCGATATCGAGACACGTCGGTTCACCGCCAACGACTCTTACCTGCGCTTGGAAAACGTCTTTCGTCGCAGCGACGATGGCACTCAGGATGCGGGCTGGTGGGTACAGCTCACCATGGAGGAGGCGCAACTGGAGTGGAGTGATCCGATTCAACTCACTAGCCAGCTACGTTTAGGGATGCGCGATACGGGGCTCTTGGCACGGCTCTTTCTCGCCCGCGCCCGGGAGAGCGACTGGCTGGGTAGGCTACTGAACGTGCATGACATCCATGGCAGTGCGGCACTGGCGATGAGCGGAGAGCAAATACGCCTGCATGATCTCAGGCTCACAGGCGGGCCGCTGCGACTGCTCTCCGATGTGACCCTAGCCAACGGCCAAGCCAATGGCGCCCTCTATGCCCGGCTTGGTGCCGTGGGCCTTGGCGTGGAGCTGAACGACAGCGAACCGGCCCTGCGTGTACTCCAGCCCAAGCGCTGGTTTGACCGCTGGCGCGACGCCCAGCGTTTTCCCAGGCCTTAGCGGCGCGTGCGCTCCCGACGAATCATACGTACACGCTCTTTGGCCTTTTGCGGTGTCGACAGCGGCGCGTTGGCGTCTTGGTGTTTAGGCGGCAGCGTGACCCAGGCAAACACCGGCAAAGCCAAGTGCCAATGAATTGCCGCTAAGCGCAGCCCCAGTGTCACACTGAGCGAGGCGGCAATGGCGATAGTCAGTGGCGCATCGAGCGCCTGCAGCGCGACATAGACAATTCCACCCGCCATGGCGGCGGTGGCGTAAATCTCTTCGCGCAGCACCATCGGCACCCGCTGGGCCAGCACATCACGAATCATGCCGCCCGCCACGCCGGTCATCATGCCCATCAGTACCGCGACGACGCCAGAGGTGCCCAGCAGCAGCGCTTTGTGCGTGCCGATGACGGTAAACAAGGCCAGCCCAAAGGCATCCGCCACCGGTAAAAAGCCCCGAGAGAGCCGGTGAATATAGTGAAACCCCACCAGCGACACGCCCACCGTGGCCAAGATCACCCACAAGTAGGTAGGGTCGGTCACCCAGAACACCGGCCGCACACCCAGCACCAAATCTCGCAGCGTACCGCCCCCAATGCCCGTCACCGCCGCCAACACCAGCATACCGAACGGGTCCATCCGCGAGCGACAGGCCAAAATCACGCCCGACAGGGCAAACACGATCACCCCCGCCATATCCAACCCATAAATCACACCCGACACGCGGCTCTCCTTTTCATCGCCATCAGAGGCGAAGATTACCACTTCTTGCCAGCCCCACCCTGCCATATCTGCTCATTTTTTAATCAATCAACGCGCATTTTGTAAGAGATTGCCGACACGGCTTGTAAGACATTGCCGCTTTGTCGCCTTGGCGGGTTGCAGTATCGATTCTGATGATTAACCTGAGCGTTTCTCATTTGTACTCATGAGCATTGAAACTTCCCAGGAGGGGGCATGGCACTCAGCACCGGACTGCACTTTACCGTGACGCTACCCGGCGTTGACGACGTGGCCGTGATCGACTTCACCCACCGTGAAGCCCTCTCCCAACCCTTCGAGCTAACGCTGAACCTGGCCAGCCGCGACGGCAGCCTCGATGCCGCCGAGTTACTCGACCGCGAGGCCAGCCTCACGATTTGGCAGGATGGCGAGCCACTGCGCCGGGTACACGGCATCGTCAGCGAGTTTGGCCGGGGCGACCGCGGCCACCGCCGCACGTTTTACTCGCTGGTACTACGCCCCGCTCTATGGCGACTCTCGCTGCGCCACAACTCGCGCATCTTCCAAAAGGTCGACCCGCTGACCATCATCAATACCCTGTGCGACGAGCGGGGCATTACCGACGTAGCTTTTGCCGTGAACCGCGAACTGCCGGAGCGCGAGTACTGCGTGCAGTATCGCGAGACCGACCTGGCATTCATCGAGCGCCTAGCCGCCGAAGAGGGGCTCTTCTACTTCCACGAATTCGAGGAGAGCGCTCACCGTCTGGTGTTTGCCGATGATCCGCAGGTGCTCGCTAACCTGGGCGCACGCAGTTACCACAACCGCGCTGGGGGAACGGCCCCCAATCGCCATGTTCGCAAACTCAGCCACACGGCAAGAGTTGCCGCGGCCATCGCCACGCTAAAAGACTACAGTTTTAAAAAGCCTGCTTACGCACAACGACATGAACACCTGGGTCGCGATGTAGAAAACCATGGGCAGCAAGTCGATTACGAACACTACGACTACCCCGGCCGCTACAAGCAGGATGCCTCCGGTAAGCCCTTCAGCCGCATTCGCTTGGAACAGCTGCGCCGCGAGGCGATCGTCGCCAGTGCCGAAAGCGACCTCCCCGAACTCGCTCCCGGCCTGCGTTTCACACTGACAGATCACGATACCGACAGCCTCAACCGCGACTGGCAGGCCATTGACGTCCATCACGTCGGTGAGCAACCCCAAGCGCTGGAAGAGGATGGAGTGACCCAGGGCGATGCCAACGGCATGACCCGCTATTACAACCACGTCACGCTAATCCCTGGCGATACCCCCTGGCGCGCCACACCCAACCCCAAACCTCGTGTCGATGGCCCGCAAGTCGCCTTCGTGGTGGGCCCAGAAGGTGAAGAGATCCACTGCGACGAACACGGCCGTGTCAAGGTCCAGTTCCCCTGGGATCGCTACGCCGAACCCAACGACACCGCGAGCTGTTGGGTACGCGTGGCCCAGGGCTGGGCAGGCGGCGGTTACGGCAGTATCGCCATTCCCCGCATTGGCCACGAGGTGGTCGTATCGTTTTTAGAGGGCGACCCGGACCAACCGCTGGTCACCGGACGCATCTACCACGCCGTGAACACCGCCCCGTACCCGCTGCCGGAGCACAAGACCCGCACGGTACTGCGCACCCAGAGCCACAAGGCCGACGGCTTCAACGAACTGCGCTTCGAAGACGAAGCGGGCGAAGAGCAAATCTGGCTCCACGCCCAGAAAGACCTGGAGCTGCTCACCCTTAACGACCGCACCGAAGAAATCCGCCACGACAGCTTCTTGAAAGTTCAGAACGACCGCATCAGCGAGATCGACAACGACGACCATCACACGGTGCACGGCAATCGCTTTGAGCACACCGAGGGCCAGCAGCACCTCACGGTACAGGGCACGCTGCACGTCAAGGCAGGTCAAGCGTGGCTTAGCGAAAGTGGCCGAGAGCTGCACATCAAGGCAGGCCACAAGGTGGTGCTGGAAGCCGGTAACGAACTCACCCTGAACGCCGGGGGCAGTTTTCTCAAGCTGGACGGCGGCGGCGTGACGATGGTCGGCCCGAAGGTGCGGGTCAACGCAGGCGGCAGCCCTGGTAATGGTTCAGGGCAGGCGGTTGAAGGCCCGCTGCTGCCGGGGCGGGCAGTGACGGAAACACATGAACGGGTTAATGCGCTATCCCAAGAGGCACTGCTGACGACACAGCTCAAGGTGCCGGAAGTATGTGAAGAGTGTTGGCTGAAAGCGCTCTCTGAAGGCCAGAGTGCTATCCCTGGGGAGCCATCATGAAAGCGAATGCTCTTTTCCCCTGGCAACATGGTGAATCAGAACAGGCAGCGGAGGTATCAAGCTATGTTCTGGTTGAATTAGCGCCTCTACCGGTAATCTGCCGTTCGACACTCTTCAACGACATGGCTCAAGATAGCCGGTACTGGTCGCTCATCAAGGATGAAAGCCAACCTCACTTGCAACGCGAAGGCCCATGGTTACTGCAGTTAAAGCAAAACAAACTCGAGGCACTGTCCACGCTGGATGGTATCGATTGTGCGTTACAGAGTTGGATCGAAAGCCCTCTGTCTGGGGCGGAATTGGCTATTCACATGGCTCCGGCAATGGTGATGGAAAACTTGAACAAGCAGCGTTCTCTGCTGCGTTTTTACCTGCCTGATGTCATCACTCAACTGCATCGAGATGCTCAAGGTAATCCAGAGAACCTCCTGTTCGCAGGTGTAAATCGCTGGTGGTATCGCAACGAAACGTCAGGTTGGACGGCTCTGGAAGGTCGCGCCCCGCTCGCTAAGCATACACCTTGGCGCTTGTTAGTCGATGACGCACGTTGGCGTTCATTACACGGTGACCCAGAGGTAATGCAGCTGACCAGCGAGTTGGTCGATTTTTCGCCTGCCTTGTTCACTGGGATATGTGGTTGCGAACGTCCACGGCATGTTGCCAAGGCACTAGTTCAAGCGGACAGCCATGGATTGACTGCCACTGCCGACCGGCGAACATATGTGTACATACAGCTAAGCGAGGGAGAAGGTGCCTGGGCTGCCGAAGAGATGAAAGCTCTTTTACAGCGAGCAGCTAAAAGCGAAGCCCCCTTGGCTGATTTGTTGGTGGCTGCTCATCAGCAGGCTGAAGAATGTTAGTTCGTTGGGCAATAAGCCGCTATATGCGTCTGATACCTGTTTGGCTTCAGGTAGTGTTGGCCACTTTGGTTATTGTATGGCTTGCATGGAGTATGCTGTTGAGTCCATCAATAAGTGGCTCTTTAATAGGACATAATCATACGGACAGGCCCATTGGCAGCTTCTGGCTAGATGGCAATTGGGGCGGAAATCTATCCGCTTACTCTGGCGGTTTGTATACAGGGGGTGGTACTACCTGCTGCTGGTCTTTTAAAGGAGATTTTGTTGAGGCTGCATGGATTCTAAGTATGACGGGAGAGCAGAAGCGTCAGGGAATTGAGGAAGAGAGACATAGCGTAATCCTCCCCCTGCCAGCGTATAGCCGAGAAGATCAGTATTTGCATGTCCACTTTCTCTCTGACAATCAAGTCGAACTTGCTTGGAGTCCAAACTTACAATCTCCGCTTTCTGAGCGACTCCGAGACAAGTAATTTATCTAGAATCGACAGTCAGCACTGTTCGGAATTTATTATGAAAAAAAGGAATCAATTACCATGTTAGTTCGCTGGGCAATAAGCCGTTATATGCGTTTAATCCCTCTATGGCTTCAGGTGGTATTAGCTGGAATAGTCATGATATGGCTAGCCTGGAGCATGCTTTCTAATACGTCTAAGAAAGGAAGTTTGGTTGGATACAACCATACTGATCGTCCCCTAGGTAGATACTTTGTAGATGGTAACTATGGCGGTAATGGAGGAACAACCTGCTGCTGGTCTTTTAAGGGGGATACTGTCGAGGTGGAATGGATTTTGAGCGTGACGGGTGAACAGAAAAGGCAGGGCTTAGAGCAAGAAATCCATAGAGTCACTATGCCTATGCCCGAACATAATAAAACAGACCAGTATTTGCATGTTCATTTCCTGTCGAATAATAAAGTTGACTTGATTTGGAGCTCTAACATCAGGTCTCCAAAGCTAGACCAGTACCGTAGTGAGGAGGAAAGACGCGATGAATGAAGAAACATTAGAAAACCTTCAGGCGTTCAATTCTCGTAACAAAGGTAATAATTACATCGAATTTGGAGCTGATTGCCGTAAATTCTTAGATATGGGGTTTTTCTTTGATGGAATAAACCGAAACATTTCTGATGATGTTTTAACTGGTAAAGTTAGTAATATATCAGCGATGTTTGAAGCCCATTTGCGTGAGCAGGATGATCACGTAGGCAATGCTTTCCGTAAGCATTATTACTCCGGTCTTGGAACGTCTTTCGACTCCAGCCTATCAGATGATGTGGTGGGTGCTGCGCACCGCTTTCCTGGCGAAGCCGTCGGAACGGGCGCAGGACAGCTACGTTCCAGTGGCGCAGATGCCGCAAAAGAAGTTCTCTCTGGTGGTGGTTCGGGGCGCTGGTACGAGGTTTTTGGGCGTTCATTTAAAGTATCCATCACTCAACCCTGGAACTGGATAAAATCGGCTCGGGATGCCGCTATTCGCACGGGTATTGAAGCCGCTGCACCTATCAGGGACACTTCCATTGCCGCTAACCTGTTGATGAGCGGGAGTCACACCCGCCTCTCCTCCGCTGTTCGCGATTTCCACAACAGCGTTGCTGATGTTAAGCAACACAGTGAGCTACCGTTGGCCCGAATACGCGTCTCTGTCTTTGGCTTCGATTTTGGTGCCGCCATGGCTAAAGCATTTGTACGGCGGCTTCTGGATGAAGTGTGCGATCAGGATGGCGAACGTTTTGTTTATCAGGACAGCGATGTGGAGGTCGTATTTGTAGGCTTGTTGGACTGTGTGGACCGTACACATGCCGAGATGGGGCCGTTGGATTGGTTTCACCCGTTGACCCCGGTGCTTGATGATGGTGGTGAGCTTCACCCAGGCTGCCAGCGGGCACTGCATTTGATCGCCGCTCACGAGCGCCGTTTTTATCGCCGCTGCCGTCCGCTCGGAGTGGAAAATTCGCAGTGGCATGAAGAACTGTGCCCCGGCATTAGCGAAGATATTGGCGGTGGCCTAGTAGCCGACGAACAGAAAGCTAGCGCAGAATTATCGCGTGCCGCCCTGCACCGCATGTATCGCCGTGCCACTATTGCTGGCGTGCCTTTTCCGCCGCTGGACACGCTGAGAGAACAGAACGAATTTACTGCTCAACTGTTTGAGCTAAATGATGAAATCGAAGGCTATTCATTACCCGCTTTGGCCCGCCACTATCAACGATATACCAATTCTCGACGCAGTCCTACAGGTGAAAACTTTCGCTTCCATACCCTGGTTTATCTGGCCTGGCTAGCGCAACGTTACCGCGACTATCAGGACACACTGGCTGCTCTAGAAGCACGCGAAGATGCGCTGCCTAACCGTTATTACCATCGCACCATTGGCTCACTGGTGGCGTCTATCTCAGGAGAGCAAGAAGAGTGGTCACTTCAGAGGGCGGAGCAAGCCGAGATTGATGCAGCTATAGACTCATTAAAGCAGTCTTGGAGCTGGCTCGAAGATGTTGACAGCGAGGCGAGGGATATACGTCGGCGCGAACGTTCATCAGACAGGAATACCTATTTGCATGCGCGAGCGACGCTTCGTCACCACTCGCAATTAGCTAACAGGTGGTATCAGTGGACAAGGGAAGAATCGCCACCTGAGCTACCCGAGCCAGTAGGGCTGCTGTTTGCTTATGGATTGCATGACAAGCAGCCCGAAGAGATGACTTATCGAAATCGACAACCCTCACAGCTTGTTGGTGGTTACAGGTTTATAACGTGGCGAGGGATTGATCAACCTGAAGAATAAAGTCGACAATTAATACCCTTTCCTAGCCAACCACGCTTTCAAGAAAGCAATTTCACTCTCTTGGGCGGCAATAATGTCCTCGGCCAGTTGACGAATTTCGTCATCTTCGCCGTGCGCCAGCACAATTTCTGCCATGGCGATAGCGCCCTCATGGTGTGGAATCATGCCCTGCGCAAAGTCCACGTCGGGTTGGCCGGTAAACGCCATATTCATATCGTTGTGCATGCGATCATTTGCGGCTCGATAAGCGATAACAGCAGGGTTGTCGCTATGGGTAGCGCTGTGCTCTCCCCCATGCTGCTGATGGCCGCCATGCCCCTCTTCTGTGTGATGGTGCGCATAGCTATTCGAGGAGATTAAAAAAGCCTGACAGCAAACAAAGGCTCAGTACCGGCATCACACGTGGCTTTGCAGACACCGCCCGAAGTGCAACATAACGAGACATAGACTTCTCCTGATGAAGGAACGCGTGATCGCGTGTCACAACCATTAACACTTACCAATAAAGCCGAACGAAGTGTAAAACCTATAGGCAGCCCACAGGTCAATATGGGCTAAGTGCGTTACTCTGTTAAACAATCTTTTTCGTCATTCATGGAGTCAATATGGATTGGAACCCTGCTTACAGCTGGCTGGTGCTCGCCTTGCTGTTGAGTCTTGCCGAACTGACCTCGGGCGCCATGGTGCTGCTGGCGCTCGGCATCGCGGCGGCGCTGACCGCCGCCGTCACGGCATTGGGGCTATCGCTGCCCTGGCAGTTGCTCAGCATGGGCATCTTTGCCGGCGTGATGGTGCCGGTGGGCGTGATGGTGATTCGGCCACGCTTCTCCCCCAAAGGGGTTGCCTACGGCACCACCGGTACCGGCGTCGAAAAAGGCAACCGCTATACCACGCTTTTACGCGAGTATGATCAGGCCACCGGCATTAAAGTAAACGGCGATTTTTTCCGTTTACGTGTGCTCGAAAGTGGCCAAACCGAGCTGCCCGAAGGCACGCAGGTCGTGTTCAAACGCTTTGAAGGCACGACCGCGCTGGTCACCTTAACGCCATCCGACACGGATGATCGTTCACGCGCCACCCCCAACACCCAGGAGTCTTGACATGGATTTACCGATAAGCCCCGGCCTACTGATTAGCCTGATCATCGTCGTCATCGGCATTTTGATCATTTCGAAAGGCTTGGTGATCGTTCGCCAATCGGAAGTGATGGTGATCGAGCGTCTCGGCTCTTTTCACCGCGTGCTGGAGAGCGGTATCAACATCATCATTCCGTTCATCGAACAGCCCCGCGCCATCACTATGCTGCGCTATCGCAAAATGGGCGAGGAGTACACCGCCATCACCACCGATGAGACCCGCATCGACCGCCGCGAGACGGTGATGGATTTCCCCGGCCAGCCCGTGGTGACCACGGACAACGTCACCGTGCGCATCAATGGCGCGCTGTATTACCAAATCATCGATCCCAAGCGGGCGGTCTATGAAGTCGAAAACATGAGCCAAGCCGTCGAGGTATTGGCGAAAACCACGCTCCGTTCGGTGGTCGGTAAGATGGAGCTGGATAAACTGTTCGAGTCCCGCGCGGAGGTCAACAACGAGATTCAGGCGGCGATGGAAGAGCCTGCCTCCAAGTGGGGCGTCAAGATCTCCCGGGTGGAAGTGCAGGATATCGCCATGCCGGAAGAGGTCGAGTCGGCCATGCGCCTACAGATGGCCGCCGAGCGGAAGCGTCGCGCCACCGTGACCGAAGCCGAGGGTGAAAAATCGGCCGCCATTGCCATGGCCCAAGGCCAGCGTGAATCCGCCATCTTGAATGCCCAGGGCGATAAAGAGTCTGCCATTCTGCGCGCCCAGGGTGAGCAGGAGTCCATCAAGCTGGTGCTGAGCGCTATTGGCGATAGCGAAGAGAACAAGCGCACGGTGGTAGGTTACCTGCTTGGCCAAAGCTATATCAAAGTGTTGCCCACCATGGCGAAAGACGGCGAGCGCGTGTTCGTGCCGTATGAGTCTTCGGCTCTGCTGGGCTCCATGGGCATGTTCCGGGAAATGGCAGGCTCCCCAGAAGACACCGTGTCTCATCATTTAAAAAGCCGCTCCGGTCAGGAAAGCGGCTTGAGAAGTGGCATCGTCGGTGGTGCCAGTAGCAGCTAACGCGTTACGTATTAAGCCACTGGCACGGCACTACTCAACCTATAATGCCGTGTCGTTGGCTTGAAAATGCTCCATGAACACTTGGTAGTCTTGAGTAACACAGTCGGCATAGGCCTTAGCAAGCGTTGCGACCACGCCAATAAACTGCTCCTCACGCCCTTCTAATCGCTGGCATACCGCGTTGGCAAACGGTGCGGCTTTGCCTCGGTTAAGCGCCTGCGCGCCGCGCAGGTGTTCCCGGGCCAGAATCTCACCCCACTGCCGTGCCAGCTTGCGGTAGGCTTTACCGCCAGAAAGATTATGGGTGGGATAGTCTTTTTTGAACGGTGATCGCTCGCGTACCGAAAACACCTTGCCGTTCATGGTCAACCAGCCAAGGTAGGCATCCGGGTGTTCGGCAATGGCATGGAACGCCGCGGCATGGCGAATGCCTTCATTGGGAAATAGCTTGCGCCACGCCTGCTGCTGCGCTTTGTCCATCAGGCGGTAGGCTTCTGGCGTGACCTGCTCTTTGATGTCTAGGATCACATCGTCGTGCTCGTGATCTGCCCCGCCTTCGATCAGCACGTAGTATCGCTCGACGCCCAGCGACCCGGTGCCGGCATCCAAACGCCGTGCGGTGTCTTTGACGAAGAAGTGCTGCGGGTCGCTCTCCTTGATGGGGTGCTGCAGCGTTTGCTGGTACTCCTGCTCGATGATGCGGCGTAGCTGGCTTGCTACATCGGCAGGCAGATTGGCGAGCTTGCCGGGGCGCTCGGCAAAGTGACGTCCTTTGTCGGGGTCAAGAGTCGTCCACTTCTCCAGCATGCGCGCCCGGCTTTGTTTATCGGCTACTTTACCCATAAAGGATTTGAGCGGGTCTTTCGCGCTGTCGAGCGTTACCGCATAAATCGGCCGCTCTTCATCACGGTACGCACTCAGCGTCTCTATGTAGCCTTCCAGCAATTTTTTGAGCGCTTTATCCACCGCTTTGGAGCTTAACTCAGCGTTCTCACAGGCATCCAACACGAGACTGATAGCCAGCCGCCACACGTCGTACTGATAATCCCCAATGAGCGCATCATCGAAGTCATCCATGCCGTAGCGTACTTGGTCATCGTGATGGCCGTAAGCGCCAAAGTTGTAGGCATGGGCATCGCCTTGTAGCCATGTTTGAGTATTGGGCCAGCCGCCGAACAGCGCGAAGCGCCAGTCGTGCCAAACATCCTGCCAATACAGATGGTTGGAACCGCGAAAGAAACGATAAGGAGAGGCTGCCATTTTGGCGTATTTCGCCTGCCGATGCGCCGCGCTCAGCGACGCATTCGCCTGTTGAATGGCCTCGATGACCTGTTGAGGGCGGTTATGTCCAGTCAATGCATGGCTCATTGCAGTGCCTTTGTCAGTGCATTAAAACGCTCTGAGATAAGCGTAGACGATGGACGTTAACAGATTAAGACACCCGTCTGCCCAAACGCGTCAGTCCGCGAGGGGCTGAAATGCGAAAGAAACGCTCGACCACCTCTTCACGCGTAGCAGGCGTCACCAGCGACACCAGCACGAACAGCGGCAAGTTGACCATGAGCCCCCAAAAACCGGCATGAATGCCGAGCGGGTGTCGCCATAGCGTGGTGAATGCCACCGTCACTACAAAACCGCCCAAAATGCCCGCCATAACGCCCAACCTAGAGGCGCGAGGCCAAAAGAACATACCAATGAACGCAGGCAACACCTGCGACGCAAAACCAAGCCCTACCAGCAGGATCATTACTAGGCTACCCGGCTCGGCAATCGCCAGCGGCGCAATCAGCAAGAACATGATGGGTAGAATCAAAAGCCGCGCCAACTGGGCGGTGTCACCCTCCGAGAGCTTCAAAAGCGGCTGCAGCACGTCTTTGCTCACCGAGAGAGAAACCGAGTGAATGAATGGCTCGCTGGAGGACATGGAAGCCGCCAGGGTACCCGCGCCCAGCAGCCCCACCAGCACCACGGGCAAGTGCTGCATGGCGTATTCCAGCACCACGGTATCTGCCCGCGCCAGCTCCGGCAGAGAGAAAATACCGATGAAACCCACCACCACCATGGGCAGAATCACCACGTAATAGGTAGGCAGCCACGTTGCGCTACGACGCAGGGTGCGCGCTGATGAAGCGCTCATCCACTGCGTCCACACTGGGGGCATGAACGACAGCATCGACACGATAATCGATGTGGTCCAGAAGCTAACACTCATATCGCCACCTGCGCCGGGTAGGGTCAAAAACTCAGGGTGCTCGGCAGCGATACGTTCGAACACCCCGGCAACACTCAGCCCGCCGGTGGCGCTGTGTACGGCCCACAGGCCTACCGCCCAGGCCACCGCCAGCATCAGCACACCCTGGAACGCGTTAGTGCGGCCTATCGCCCGCTGCCCGCTGGCGTAGAGATACACGGCTATACAAGTCAGCACCAACAGCACGCCTAGCCAAACGGGTATCAACCCGCCGCTCATAACAAACAGGATATAAGCGGAACCAATGGTTTGTAGCACTGCGTAGGCCACCGAGCCCACCGCCATCACCAGCGCGGAGAGCGCCCCTAGCGCAGGGCTTTGATAACGGTCGGCAATGGCGCTTGCTTGGGTCACATGGCCAAACTGCTCGCCGAACTGCCACACCTTCGGCCCGAAGTACCACGCCACCAGCGCTAAATAGGCCAAATAAACCGCCACATAAAATACCGCCACGCCCTTGGAGTAGGCCCAGCCCGGTGCGCCCATGAAGGTGTAAGCACTCACACTGCCCGCCGCGATCAGTAAGTAGAGGGTCACTGGACCCATACTGCGCCCAGCCACGCCCCACTCTTCTAGCGTATTCATAGAGCGCCCCGCCCGTGCGCGAAGGCCGATCAACATCGCGGTGGCCACGTATAACAGCGTGATCACTAACGGCCAGGCACTATTCATGATCGTCTCGCTCTACAATGCGATTGCCCACCAGCATGACCGCTACGCAGGAGAGGATGATCACATAGCTCCACACCACCATCAGCGGCAGCCCCATTACCAGCGTAGCCCGATTGACCAGGCCGATCACCGGCCATGTGCCTGCTAGCACCAGCATCATAAAGGCAATGAAAAGCCCCCAGCCCGCCCAGGACGTGGGCAGCACAAAAATACGTCGCATGTCATATCCATCATGATGAAAAGAAGTCGACACCACCACAGCTGTCATGGCGGTGTCACGGCGCGTTGCCATACTGGCAGCCACCCTAGCCGTTAAGTCGTTCATGATGAAGATTTTAATGCTTTCCGACGTCTATTTCCCGCGGGTGAACGGCGTGTCGACGTCGATCGAAAGCTTTCGGGGGGCGCTGGAACGCCAGGGACATCAGGTGAACCTCATTTGCCCTCGCTACACCGACCACGACGAGGCGGGGCCTCAGATTTGGCGCATCGACTCGCGCGGGGTGCTCGGCGACCCGGAAGACCGCATGATGCGCTACCGCGCCATCATGGCGCTGGCGACGAGACTGCAAGCCAACGAATTTGACCTAATTCATATCCACACGCCCTTCGTGGCCCACTACGCGGGCGTGGCACTGAGCAAACGGCTTGGGATCCCTGTGATCGGCACCTACCACACGCTGTTCGAAGAGTATTTGCACCACTATTTGCCGTGGCTACCCCGCCGCTGCCTGCGTTTTGCCGCTAGGCGCTTTTCGGTACACCAGTGCCAGCAACTCGCGACCGTCGTGGCGCCGTCATCGGCCATGGCTGCCGCACTGAATGCCTATGGCGTTCGTACGTCCGTCGCCACCATCGCCACGGGTTTATCGCTTACCCGCTTTACCACGCAAACCGTGGGCGCCCACTTTCGTGAGCGCCACGGCCTTCCGAAGCACGGTCGACTACTGCTCTTCGTGGGGCGTGCGGCACACGAGAAGAACATCGGTTTTTTGATCGATATGCTGCCCGAAGTGCATCGGCACCACCCAGAGACCCACTTGGCGGTCGTGGGCGAGGGCCCTGCCTTGGCATCGCTCAAGCAGCAGGCCGAATACGCGGGGCTTTTAAATTCCGTTCACTTCCTAGGCTACCTGCCACGCGATGGCGCGCTACAGGACGCCTATCGAGCAGCCGACGTCTTCGTGTTTGCCTCGCGTACCGAAACTCAAGGCTTGGTGTTACTGGAAGCTTTGGCGCTGGGCACCCCCGTCGTCTCGACCGCCATCATGGGCACCCAGGATGTTCTACAGCAGGACGAGGGCTGCCTAATTGCCGAAGAACACCGTAGCCACTTCGCCGAACAGATCAACCGGCTGCTCGACGATGACGCCCTTCGCACACGCCTCGCCCAGCGAGGCCGCATCTACGCCCAGCGCTGGAACGAGGATACCCAAGCGGAAATGCTAGTCAGCCTGTATCACTCTCTGTGTCCCAATGCATGGGGGTCATCACCCGCCTAATGGCCAAGCCGACTATCGAGAAATCTCCTGCCGCACGATCGCTGCGCCAGCGCTCAGCGCCTGCAGCTTACCCTGGGCGACTTCACGAGGCAGGGGCGTCATACCGCAGTTGGTGCAGGGGTAGAGCTTGTCGGCATCGACGAACTGCAGCGCCTTGCGCAGCGTGTCGGCGACCTCTTCCGGCGTCTCGATGGCGTGGGTAGCCACGTCGATGGCCCCGACCATCACCTTCTTGCCGCGAATCAGCTCGATCAGCTCCATCGGCACGTGGGAGTTCTGGCACTCCAGCGAAACGATGTCGATGTTCGACGCCTGCAGCTTGGGGAAGATCTCTTCGTACTGGCGCCACTCCGACCCGAGGGTCTTCTTCCAATCGGTGTTGGCCTTGATGCCGTAGCCGTAGCAGATATGCACGGCGGTCTCGCACTCGACCCCTGCGATAGCTTTCTCCAGGGCGGCGATGCCCCAGTCGTTCACCTCATCGAAGAAAACGTTGAAGGCGGGCTCATCGAACTGAATGATGTCCACGCCCGCCGCTGCCAGGTCACGGGCTTCCTGGTTGAGGATCTTGGCGAACTCCCAGGCCAGCTTTTCGCGGCTCTTGTAGTGGCCGTCATAGAGCGTGTCGACCATGGTCATGGGCCCGGGGAGCGCCCACTTGATGGGCTGGTCGGTCTGCTGGCGCAGGAACTTGGCATCCTCGACGAAGACCGGTTTTTCCCGCGATACGGGACCCAATACCGAGGGCACGCTGGCGTCGTAGCGGTCGCGGATCTTGACGATCTCGCGCTGCTCGAAATCGACGCCGTTCAAGTGCTCGATGAAGGTGGTGACGAAGTGCTGGCGAGTCTGCTCACCGTCGCTGACGATGTCGATGCCCGCCAAGCGCTGATCGTGCAGCGATACCCGCAGTGCATCCTGCTTGCCTTGGGTCAGCTCCTCGCCCTGCAGCTTCCAGTCCGACCAGAGTTTTTCGGGTTCGGCCAGCCAAGCGGGCTTGGGCAGGCTTCCGGCCGTCGATGTGGGCAGCAATGTCTTCATAGCAATATCCTTGGTAAACAGTGAATCAAAGGGCGACATCGGCCGACCAGCGCTCGAGCACGTGACGGAAAGGTTCGATGAAGTAGCGCTCGGCAAACTTGCCCTGCTCGACGGCCAGCTGGCTGCGCTCTTCGCGGTCGTACTCGATGCGGGTCAACGAGTAGTCCTGATGGGTCAGGTGCGGTTGATAGACCTTACCCGCCGCCGAGTTAGCGTTGTAAATTTCTGGACGATAGATCTTCTGGAACGTCTCCATGGTGCTGATGGCGCTGATCAGTTCGAGATCGCTGTAATCGGCCAGCAGATCGCCGGAAAAGTAGAACGCCAGCGGTGCCACGCTATGGGGCGGCATGAAATAACGCACCTGCAGGCCCATCTTGGCGAAATAGAAATCCGTGAGTGACGATGTGTCGTTCACGTATTCGACGCCCAGCACCGGGTGGCGATTTTCCGTCTGGCGATACACCTTGTTGCTGGAAACGCTGAGACAGATCACCGGCGCCTTGCTGGCAACGGATCGATACGCCTCGGAGTCGACGAAACGCTTGAACAGCTTGCCGTGAAGATCGCCAAACCCCTCCGGAATACCAAATTCCGACCGCTCCTTGTTGTGCTCCGAGAGCCACACGCTGAAGTCGTAGTCGCGGACGTAGGAGGAGAAGTTATTTCCCGTCATGCCCTCGATGCGTTTGTCGAGATGCCGATCGATGATGGTCGTCTTCAACATCTCGATCGCCGGGAAGGTAGTGCCTTCAGCCGCCACGCTCAGCTCACCGGTAATGATCTCCAGCTCGACGGCATAACGATCTCCCTTGGGGTTATCCCAATGGGCCAGGGTATTGAAGCGATTGCCGATCATGGTCAGCGCGTTACGCAGGTTTTCCTGGCAGCGCTCCCCCCTGGCGAGGTTAGCGAAGTTGGTCGTGGTACGCGTGCTCTCGGCAGGACGGTAGTGTTCGTCGAACCGGACGCGCTTGATGTCGAAGGTAAAGTCGTAGCTCATCGCGAACAGGCACCCTGTTGGTCGAGATTGGCGACGGCGCTGCCAGTGAACGTTCAGCTCCCGTCGAAACGAATGCGCCCTTTATGCCAGACCACACAGATGAATGAAAAGCGATATCGACTCAACTAAAAATGAATAAAATTCATATAAAGGAAAGCGCTTGCCCTGACAGGGAGGATGTTGCCCAACAGGCGTCCATCGAGGGCAGCCGTCAGGACACAGAGATGACCGACGGGAGACGGTGATTTAACGCAGTGTTCGCTGCATGGTGATGACATCGCCGTCGGTTCGACACACTCGAAACCCCAGGCGCTGATAGAGATGGCGGGCAGGGTTGATACGAAACACGCGCAGACGCAGTGAGGCGACGTCGGCCTGCCGAGCGAGATCCTCGACGTAATGGATGGCCGCCGTACCTAACCCTCGCCGCTGCCATGGAGGATCGATCTGCAATTCGCGAATGTCGTAAGCAGTGTCGTCGCGATAAAGACACAGCAGCCCGACGCGCGAGGTGTTCACGCAGAGTTCGATGCTGTCCATCTCGCCCCACTGCTTAGCGAACAGTTGGGTATCCCAGTGCCATCCCAACCGTTCGTAGTAAGCCGTCATGTTGCGACGAATGAGCGTTTCAGCAAAGGTCCTATCGTTCGTCGCGCGGAATACCGGCGTCATAGCTTCTCGCTCTATCGCCGACAAAAGGTGGATGAAGGACCTGCAACCGTTACCCCAACTGGAAGGGATACACCGAGCCAATGTTCAGCAGCTGCGTCAGCTCATCCAGCGCGGTGAGCACCTCCGTCGCGAGCTGCGGATCGGCCAGGTCGTCGGTGGCGAGGCGGTCGCGGTAGTGGCGGCTCACCCAGGCGGTGAGGTCGTCGTAAAGCGCATCATCGAGCAGTACCCGACCGCTGAGGGCAGCCCGCTCGGCCTCGCTGAGCACCACGCGCAAACGCAGGCAGGCGGGGCCACCGCCGTTGCGCATGCTCTGCTTCACGTCCTTGACGATCACTTCGCCAATGGGGTTATTGCCTGCCAGGATGAAGTCCTTCAGCGTGCGCCACACGGATTCCCGCTCCTGGCACTCGCTGGGCACCACTAGGGTCATGGTGCCATCCGGGTTGGAGAGCAGTTGCGAGTTGAACAGGTACGACGCTACCGCGTCTTCCATGCTCACCGCTTCCACCGGCACCCGGACAGGAATCAGCGGCGTGCTCATCTTGGCGCGCAGCTCGTTAAGCGTGTGCTCTTCATCAAGAAATGCCATTTCGTGGTAGAGCAGCACCGGGCCGTTGCCCACGGCAATCACATCGTTGTGGAACACCCCGGCATCGATGGCCTCGGGATGCTGCTGAGCAAATACGGTCTGGGCGTCGCTCAGCCCGTGCTGGCGGGCCACCGCCTGGCTGGCTTCCAGCGTTTGCCGGGCCGGATAACGCTTGGGCTCGTTCCGCCCGCCGCCAAACGCCTGTCGGCCATACACGAACAGGTGCACGCCGGGCTCGCCATACTCACCGCACAGCCGGGTGTGGTTGGCCGCCCCTTCATCGGAAAACGCGGGGGTGGCGGGCAGCACCGGGTGGTGGGCGAAGTGCTGCTCATCGCGGAAAATCGCCTGGAGCACGCGCCCCGTGGTGCGCGGCTCCAGGTAGCGGTGGAAACTCGACTGCAGGTTGGCCGGGGTAATGTGCATCCGACCATCGGGTGCATCCACGCTAGGCGTAATGGTGCCCGCGTTGGCGGTCCACATGCTGGACGCCGAGCACACGGCTCGCAAAAGTTGAGGGTCTTGTGTCGCGGCACGTGCCAGCATCTCACGGTCGCTGCCGCTGAAGCCCAAGTCGCGCAGCGCGCCCAAATCGGGGCGCTGCTGCGGCGGCAAAACACCCTGGGCGTAGCCCGCGTCCATCAGCGATTTCATCTTGGCCAGCCCCTGCAGCGCACCCTCTTTGGGGTTCGAAACCAAGCCGCCGTGGCTCATGGAGGCCACGTTGCCGTGGGCAAGCCCCGAGTAGTTGTGGGTAAGCCCTACCAAGCCATCGAAGTTGACTTCCCGGATGCTGTTCAGGCTCATAGATGGACTCCCGGTGGCAGGGTTTCGGGCATTTCCAGGCTTTCGGCCTCCATGGAGGCGACCGGGTAAGCGCAGTAGTCTGCGGCGTAGTAGGCACTGGGGCGGTGGTTGCCGCTGTCGCCCACGCCGCCGAAGGGCGCATCGCCCGAGGCACCGGTGGTCTGGCGGTTCCAGTTGACGATACCGGCGCGGATACGCAGCAGGAAGTCGTCCCAATCCGCCTGCTCGCCCCCGATCAACCCAGCCGACAGGCCATAGCGGGTGTCGTTGGCCAGGGCAAGCGCCTCATCCCAATCCGTATAGCGATGGACTTTCAGCAGCGGGCCGAAGTGCTCCTCGTCGGGCACGTTCAACCCCGTCACGTCGATCAGCGCGGGGCTGAGCAAGCTAGTGCCCTCTTTGAGGCGCTGCATACGATTGATCACCGTGCCGCCCATGGCTTCCAGTTCATCCTGCGCCTTGAGCAGGCCATCGGCGGCGACAACGCTGACCAAGCCGCCATAAAACGGCGCTGGCTCCTCGTCGAACTGCCCCGCCACGTGCAGCTTGGCGATGGCATCCGAAAGCGCATCGATGAGGCGGTCGCCCACCTCGCCTTGGGGCAACATCAAGCGGCGGGCGCAAGTGCAGCGCTGCCCCCCTGAGAGAAACGCCGACTGGAGAATCGTCAGCACGGCAGCGCGCTCATCCTCCACATCCTTCACCACCAGCGGATTGTTGCCGCCTAATTCCAGCGCGAGGATTTTATCCAGCTGCCCGGCAAACTGCTGCTGCAGCATGCCACCCACTTTGGCACTGCCGGTAAACAGCAGACCGTCGATACCGGGGTGGGCAGAGAGCGCCTGTCCCACGGCCACACCGCCCTGCACGAGGTTGATCACCCCAGCAGGCAGCCCGGCTTCTATCCAGCACTGCAGGGTGAGATCCGCGGTGAGCGGGGTTTGGTCGCTGGGCTTGAACACCACGGTGTTACCCGCCAACAGGGCGGGCACCATATGGCCATTGGGCAGGTGGCCAGGGAAGTTATAGGGGCCAAATACTGCCATGACGCCGTGGGGGCGATGACGAAGGACCGCTTTGGCACTGCCGACGGCTTTTTCACGCTCCCCGGTGCGCTCGTGGTACGCCTTGATAGAGAGCGCGATCTTGCCAATCATCGCACCTGCTTCGGTACGAGCTTCCCACAGCGGTTTGCCGGTTTCCGAGGCAATGGCAATAGCTAAGTCTTCTCGTCGAGCGGTGACGACCTCGGCAAACCGCTCCACCAGCGACTGACGCTCTGCAAAGGGCGTGCGCGCCCAGGTCGGGAATGCCGCTCGCGCCGCCTCCACCGCAGCGCCGACTTGGCTGCTGGAAGCTGCCGCTCCTTGCCAAAGCAGCATACCCGCCACCGGATCATGCTTGGTAAAAGACTCGGCGTTGCCGACGACCCAAGTGCCGTTGATCAGTTGTTGCTGCTGGGCATGCATGTTCTCGGTGTGCATCATGCTCTCCTTTACTGAATTTTTGTCGTCATTCGCGCGGGTAGAGGGACGTTCCAGGCGTTCATGTTAGGTTTCCAGCAGGCGAACGGCGTCGCCGGTGGAAACCCCTAGCCGATCGGCCTCATCGGGGGTGAGCACGATCGTGCTACTGTCGGCAGGGCCACGGCCGATCCAGCTCGCGGTAAAGTTCAGCATCTGGGTAGATGCCGCCAACCAGCGGCTAACGCTCTCTTGCGGCGCGTTAGAGGAGACTTCCACCTGATAAAGCTGCGAGTTGCGAATCGCCCGCACGTCATCGATGTAGGCCTCCACTGTGGGGCCACCATCGAAAATGTCGATATAGCCTTCCCAGCGCAGCCCCTCTTTTTTAAGCATCTCCAGCGCTGGCCGGGTGTGACGGTGCACCTGCCCGATACACGCCCGCGCCTCTTCCGACATGAAGGTGGTGTAGATCGGGAACTTGGGCATCAGCTCACCGATGAAGCTCTTCTGGCCCAGGCCGGTCAAGCGGTCGGCTTCGTTGAAATCCATGGGGAAGAAGTGTTTCCCCAGGCTCTCCCAGAAGGGACTAACGTTGTTCTCGTCGAACACGCCGCGCATCTCGGCCAGCACTTTCTGCGGGAAGCGGTCGCGAAACTGGGCAATAAACAGCCAGCGCGCTTTGGAAAGCAGCGCCCCGTTACGCAGGTGTTTGTTGGCCTCGCCGCGATACTCGGGGCGCAGAAACAGCGAACACACTTCGGCGTCGCCGGTGTGGTCGGAGCTCAAGAATAGCGTGTCGATGGTGCGATGCAGATCGAGCTGTACCGACGAGTGCGCCAGCGTACCCAACCGGTAGTTATAGAACGGCACTTCCCGCCCTACTTGGCCCTCAATGGCACAGCAGCCCGCCAGTTCACCATTAGTCTCATCTTCCAATACGAAGAAGTAGAGACGGTCGTCTACCGGCGTGCGCTCTTCGAAGGCGCGGGCGGCGGACTCGATTTTACCGGCCAAAAACTCGCGGTTATCCGGCAAGGAGGTAAAACCAACGCCTGCCTGCTGCGCAAGTGCCTGGAGCCCATCCAGATCATCACGGGCAATGGGTCGAATGCGCATTACATCTCTCCTTCATCGAGCGCGTCCACGGCGCTGGGCAGACTCAGCGGCGCGGCCAGCACCGCCCGTCCCTCTTCGACGCCCAAACGCGCGGCATGCTGCGGCGAGAGCATCAGCTGCCCCGTGGGCGAGAGCGCGTAGCGCGCGACGATGCATCGGAAATCACTCAGCGTTTGGTTGGCAATCATCGCCGGTTCGGCATCGGGTAGCGCGTGCTCGGGGCGTATCCGTACCGGGTGCCAGGCGGCGCGGCGGAAGGTTTCCAGGCGCTCGCGCTCGGCTTTGACGATGGGGCCTGCATCGAAAATATCCACGTGTCGGGAGCGCACGAACCCTTCGGCCAGCATTTCGCCCAGCGCCTCTTCATGGGCAGGATGCTCGCGGCCAATGGCAGCACGGGCCTGGGGCGTGAGCAGTGGCAAATAGAGCGGAAACTGCGGCATCACCTCGGCAATGAAGCTCTTTGAGCGCACGCCCGCTATGTGATTCATTTCTTGGAAGCTGCGGGCAAAAAAGTGGCGGCCCACGCTCTCCCAAAATGGAGATTCATTCTGGCTATCCAAAAAGCCGGGAAAAGCCACCGCCAGAATCCGTGAGAAGCGCTCCGGATACTGGGCGATGAACATCAGCCGCGCTCGGCGCAGAAGGCTCTCGGCGCTGGTGCCCTTGTAGCGCGGGTCGAGCGACAGTGCACAGAGCAGTGTGGCATCCGAGGCTTCATGAGAGAGCGCCAGTGTTTGCACCTCACGACGCACGTTGAGCTGCTGCGATGCGTGAATCAGCGTCTCTTGGCGGTAGGTGTAGTAGGCCTCGGCAGCCCCCGCCTGGGCGCGGATGGTGGCCGTCCCCAGCACCTCGTTGCGGCTATCGTCCGCCAGCACGAACATATAGTGCTCGTTACCGGGGTACTCGATCTCGCTCTCGAATGCTTCTTGGGAGCGCACGATGCGCTCCTCGAGGCGATCCCGATTGGCGGGCAGGTTGGTAAGCCGAGGCACCGCATGCTCTGCCAATTGCTCCAAGGCGGGAAGGTCAGCCAGCGTGACCGGTCGGATTACCAACATAGTTAACGCCCCCTCTTGTGTGACTTGCGCCTGACTCATGCGCTAGCGACAAGTCGCTCGATGGCACGCTCGAGACGCGCCATGCCCTCGGCGATGTCTTCCTCGGGAATCACCAGCGAGGGCGCCATACGCAGCACGTTGGGGCCTGCAATCAGCGCCATCACGCCCTCTTCGATCGCCAACGGCAGAATATCTTTGGCGCGGCCTTCGAAAGCGTCCGACATCTGGGCCCCCATCAGCATGCCCATGCCGCGGATCTCTTTGAAAACGCCGTGTTTGCGGTTGATGGTTTCCAGATGCTCGCGGAACAGATCGTGACGATGTTTGACCCCCTGCAGCACCTCGGTCGTATCGATGAACTCGACCGCCGCCAGCGCCACCGCAGAGGCCAGCGCGTTGCCGCCGTAGGTAGAGCCGTGGGTACCGATGGCCAGCGACTTGGCGATGGCATCGGTGGTCAGCGTGGCGCCAATCGGGAAGCCGCCGCCCAGCGATTTAGCGCTGGTAAGAATATCCGGGGTGATGCCGAAATTTTTATAAGCATACAGCTCGCCGCTACGGCCAACGCCAGTTTGCACTTCATCGAAAATCAGCAGCGCATTGTGCTCGTCACACAGATTGCGCAGGCCCTGCAAGAATTCCTGAGTGGCGGGTACGATGCCGCCTTCGCCCTGCATCGGCTCGACCATGATGGCGCAGGTATCGTCGCCCACGAGCTTGCGCACGCTCTCCAGGTCGTTGAAGTTGGCGTGCAGAATGCCGCCCGGTACTGGGCCAAAGCCTTGGGAGTACTTGGGCTGGCCGCCGACACTGACGGTAAAGAAGGTGCGGCCATGGAACGATTGGTAGAACGAGATGATTTTGTCTTTGTGCTCACCGTAGTGGTCGACCGCCCAGCGGCGGGCCAGCTTTAATGCGGCTTCGTTGGCTTCACCGCCAGAGGAGCACAGGAACACTTTATCGGCGAACGTGCGCTCGGTGAGAGTTTTGGCCAGCTTTAACGCCGGTTCGTTGGTGAATACGTTGGAAAGATGCCAAAGCTTTTCGCCCTGCTCTTTTAACGCGTTGACCAGCACCGGATGGCAGTGACCCAGGGAGTTCACCGCAATACCGCCAGCGAAATCGATGTACTCGCGGCCTTCTTGGTCCCACAAGCGGCTGCCTTCACCACGTACCGGAATAATCTGCTGCGGCGCGTAGTTGGGCGCCATGTAGTGGTCGAAGTCTTGACGGTTCGGGGTGTGGCTCATGGAACGATACCTCCAGTGGAGTAAACAGTGGATTCAGTATACGGGGGGCAATGGGCGCCCTGCTTTCAGTATTGGGACGGTAAATTACGAATAGCGACGTGCGCCTGCCGTTGATCGTATCACCTTGAAGAATGGCCGAAGCCCCCCATAGTAAGTAAAGGGTAATGACCTGCGCTTTATGGCGCAGTACGGATATTTTTGACCCAAGGAGCGTAATCATGAAGATCGATCTGAGCGGCAAACGTGCCATTATCACGGGATCCACCGCTGGTATCGGCTATGCCATTGCAGAAGGATTGGCTCACGCAGGGGCCGACATCGTCATTACTGGGCGAACGCAGCAACGGGTGGATGACGCCATCGAGGCGGTCAAAAAGCGCTACCCACAAGCTCGCGTCACCGGGGTGGCTGCCGATTTGGGTACTGCAGAAGGGTGTCAGACGTTGATCGACCAGCAGCCCGATACCGACATCCTCATTAACAACGTCGGGATATTCGGCCCGCAAGACTTTTTCGACGTGGATGACGCCACTTGGCAACAGTTTTTCGATGTTAACATCATGAGCGCCGTTCGCTTGTCACGCCATTACGCCAAAGGCATGCGCGAGCGCGATTGGGGACGCATTCAGTTCGTATCAAGCGAATCTGGTATCAACATTCCCAGCGAAATGGTCCACTACGGCATGACGAAGTCTGCATTGCTGTCCATTTCACGCGGCCTGGCGAAAGTATTGAGCGGCTCTCAGGTGACGGTCAATGCCATTCTGCCAGGGCCCACACGCTCGGAGGGTGTATTGAACATGCTCAGCGATATCGCTCAGCAAGAGGGCACCTCACAACAGGATGTCGAAGCGCGTTTCGTTCGAGAGAACCGTCCGTCGTCGATCATTCAGCGTTTGGCCACTCCTGAAGAAGTCGCCCATATGAGCGTCTATGCTGCTTCGCCCCAGGCAAGTGCCACGACCGGCGCCGCACTGCGTGTCGAGGGCGGCATTGTGGACACCCTGACATAGTGCGTTACCCAAGACGCTCTTCTCGGGGTGTCATGCCAAAGTGGTGTCGATAAGCCGTCGAGAAGTGTGCACCCGACGAAAATCCGGTGGCAAAGGCAATCTCGCCCACCGCCCGGTCGCTCTCACGCAGCTGCTTGCGTGCTTCCTGTAAACGTAAATCCAGGTAGTAGCGGCTGGGCACTGCCTGTAAGTACTTCTTGAATAGCCGCTCTAACTGCCGCCTGGAAATTCCCAGATGCTCAGAGAGTTCCAACGTCGAGAGCGGCTCTTCGATATTGGCCTCCATTAGCGTCACCGCATCCACGAGGCTTTGTGGCGCGTGCCCCAAGCGGCTGCGCAAAGGTACGTGCTGGCGCTCATCGGCCAGTCGAATACGGTCGCAGACGAACTGTTCGGAGACCTGCTCGGCCAAGCGCGGACCGTGATGCTTACCAATCAGCGTAAGCATCATGTCCATCGCGGCGGTGCCGCCTGCGCAGGTCAGGCGGTCGCGATCGATTTCGAACAGCTGCTGTGAGAGTGTGACTTGAGGGTACGCCTGGGCAAAGGCGTCAAAACGCTGCCAAGGAAGCGTCGCGCGGTAGCCCTCAAGCAGACCACAACGGGCCAATACTTCGGTGCCGCCCGCCAGCCCCCCAAAGGCGACGCCTCGCCCTTGGTGACTACGCAGCCACTCATTCAGCTTTGCGGGTAGTGCGTAGGGAAGTGGCGTCGGTGCACATATGAAAAGCAGATCCATCGGCCCAAGGGGTGCGCTCAGCGTGTGCTGCGCCAGGAGCGAAAGCTGCGCGCCGCTGCGCACGGGCTCGTCATCCAAACTGAGGGTCACGGTATGATAGAGCATGTGACCGCTAAGCTGATTTGCCATCTGTAGCGGTTCGATAGCGCTGGCGTGAGCCAACAGAGAAAACCCGGGAAGCAACACAAACGCCACCCGCCTGCGGTGGCTAGGTGGCGTTAACGTATTGGAATGCATGTGACTTCGCTATGCTGCCTATCGCGCTGCATGAAAACCGCCGCTGGCTAACTGGGTCGTGGGTGTAAACGACATCTTACCCAATTGTGCCAATGAAGGCAGCGCCTGCTGTCGCTATCTAAAAAAAGGCGTCGCAGGGGTGTAGCGAAGTCACGTTAGGCATTCTCTTCGGCGTCTGAGAGCGCCGTCTGGTTATCGATGATTTGGTAATCGCTTTCGCGATATTCGTCCGCAGAGGCCTCGATCTCCTCGCTACCATAATCGGTATTGACGACCAGTTGGTCCTCTTCACGCTGCATCTCTTTGACGGGAAGCGCGACATCACTTGCACCAAAACCCCAAAAACCGCCAATCGCGACAATCGCGAATAGCTCACCGCTCTCTTGATGACGCGCAATGTGCTGGATGTCACCCACTTCGTCTCCCTGCTGGTTAACGACGGTCATGCCCTCCAGATCACGTGCGCGCTCCGACATCAGCGAATGACCCTGCTCGTCCTGCTGAACGTCTTCTCGCACTACTTGTTGGCTTTGATTTTGGTTTTGCTGAGCTGACTGCTGTGAGCCATCACGCTCGTCCTCGGCCCGGTTTACCTCTACCTCAGCATTATCGGCCTGCTCGATGGAGACATCGGGCTCGCCCTGCTGCTCGACCGTCACGTTCGGCTCTGCTTCTTCGACCGTCACGTCTGGTTCCGGCTGCTCGATGGTCACTTCAGGTTTAGGCTGCTCGATAGTGACATCGGGCTTGGACTACTCCACTTTGATGTTGGGAGACTCCTGCTGAACCTGCACGTCCGCTGGCGCTTGATCGACCGTGACGTCCATCGTTTCGCTGCCATCTTGGGTCTGGCCATCTCGACGCTGCTGCTCGGCCACCTCGTTCTGTCGCTGTTGCGACATGTCCCTGGCGGTCGATGGGTCTGTTTGGTCATCATTTTGTGCCAAGGCGACGCCTGAGAAGCTGGCACATACCATTCCAATGGCGACTGCGAGTGCTGTCCGTTTCATACCTTTGCTCCTTTCGCTGAAGTACCTAATTTCCTAAAGCACTTTTCCCAAAGCACTTCTGTACTGAAGTACACTTTGCAAACTAGTGAACCAGCGCGCATAAATGCAAAGCAAAAAGGCAAAAATCGACAACGTTGTACTTAAATTAACGGTCTTTTAGCAGGAGATAGGCGCAAAAGATTACAAACATCAAATTGACATGTTTACTCTGGCCATCCTCAGCGCGTCACGCCAGAGGCTCAAACGCAAATCGCCGGGCCATGTAGCCCGGCGATGTCTTTCACAATATTTCACAATAGCGTAGCCGTTAGCCGCCGCTGTTGCCCAACCCCAACAGCACGATACCCGCGACGATGATACCCATCACCACGATGACCAATGGCAGCATCTTATGGAGACCATTGGCGGGTTTTCTCGCTTCGGGCTGCTGCTGGGGTTGAGAGGTTTCGAAGTCCTCGGGGACGCGTTCGCTCAGCACGTGCTCTTTCTCTTCTTCCGGGGTTTTGCTTTCTCGGGTATCCATACAGCACCTCATCCAGTCCGGTCGATGATTCATAGCGCGTCGGCGTGCGCTGCCCGTCGCGCTGCGCTTATAGCGTTACGACATCGAACTCGACCTCGGGGTTCACATCGGCATCGTAGTCCACGTCGTCACGCTCGAAGCCAAACAGCTTCAAAAACTCATGCTTATAACCAGCATAGTCGGTAATGTCGAAGAGGTTGTCCGTCGTGACTTCCGGCCAGAGGTCTTGGCAGGCTTTTTGAACGTCCTTGCGCAGTTCCCAGTCGTCCAACCGCAAGCGCCCCTGATCGTCAGTGACCATGTCGCCCGGCTCACCGGAATAAAGACGCTCGCCGAACAGGCGGTTCAACTGGTCGATGGTGCCTTCGTGCAGGCCCTGCTCTTTCATGATGCGGTAAACCATGGCGATATACAGCGGCATCACCGGGATCGCAGCACTGGCCTGAGTGACCACGGACTTCAGAACGGCGACGTTGGCACCGCCCCCGCTCTCTTTGAGTTTGGCATCGATGGCCGCTGCCGCGCGATCCAGGTCCTCTTTGGCTTTACCCAGAGCACCGTGCCAGTAAATCGGCCATGTGATTTCGGTACCGATATAGCTAAACGCCACGCTGCGCGCGCCTTTGGCCAACACGCCCGCATCATCTAGCGCACTCATCCAAAGTTCCCAATCTTCGCCACCCATGACGGTAATGGTGTCGTCGATCTCCTCCTGAGTCGCCGGTTCTACTTCGGCTTCGATGATAGCGTCCTTGTTGGTGTCGATCGCCGTGGCGCGGTAAGTCTCGCCAATCGGCTTCAGGCTAGAGCGCTTCAGCTCGCCGCTGTCGGGCAGCTTGCGCACTGGGGAGGCCAATGAGTAGACCACGAGATCGATTTCGCCCATATCCTGCTTGATCAGCTCGATGGCTTTGTCGCGCGCTTCATGGGAGAACGCGTCACCGTTGATGGATTTGCTGTACAGGCCTTCCTGCTTGGCAAACTTGTCGAACGCGGCGCTGTTGTACCAGCCTGCGGTGCCCGGCTTCTTCTCGGTGCCCGGCTTTTCGAAAAACACGCCCAAGGTATCGGCGCCGTAACCAAAGGCGGCGGTGATACGTGCCGCTAGGCCGTAGCCGCTAGAGGCACCGATTACGAGCACTTTCTTCGGGCCTTGGCGTTTATCCAAACCACGGGCGCGGGTCGCCTCGATTTGCTCGAGCACGTTCTGCTCGCAGCCTTTCGGATGGGTGGTGGTGCAGATAAAGCCGCGCACTTTCGGTTTAATGATCACGTTGGACCCCTTCATCAGATGAGTATCGCATTCGGCACGGCGGGTGCCGAGTTACCAATGAGGGTATTCTAGCGGTCTCGGCGCGCCCTGTCCGCTCTTGAGCTTATCCGCCATTCGGGGCACGATAGCGCCCTGCCCACCACTTGCCGACGGGATCTTGGATGAATGCACAGCAGCTAGTCGATGAGCGAGGCGATTTATGGCTGGCCCTTGCCCCTCTCTGGCTCGATCGTGAGCCCAGCGAGCGCGACTACGCCCATATGATCGAAGTGATCGAACAGCACGCGATGTCACTCAAGGAGCTGGAATGGGTGCTGCGCCTGGAGCTAGCACCCGTCATGTCACGTCACCAGCTTTCCGTCGCCAGCGAGTGGCGAAAGTTCGACGATTACAAGCTGATGAAGCAGCTCGTGAACCACAACATGAAACTCACTGGTTGGCGGCGCAAAAGCTGGGCGCTCTTTTCGGGGCTGACGACCATGATGGTACGCCACCGTTGGAACGAACTGATGCAGCGTCTCATGGTCGTTCGCGGGGACGTCTAGGCCTACTCTTTGTCGAGGGCAGCCTCAAGGGCCAAACGTAGCGTGAGACCGCGATCCCTAGGACCAAAACGAGCAATTACTTTGCCATCTCGGCCAACGAGGAACTTGGTAAAGTTCCACTTTACGGCCTTGGTACCCAATACCCCCGGCGCTTCTTGCTTGAGCTGTGCGAACAGCGGGTGGGCATCGGCGCCGTTGACCTTCACTTTCTCCATGAGCGGGAAACTCACGCCAAACTGCTGCTCTCCGAAGGCACAAAACGCCTCGGCGCTCTCTGGTGACTGGCGGCCAAACTGGTTACAGGGGAAGCCCAACACGGTAAATCCACGATCCCGGTAACGCTGGTACAGCCCCTCGAGCTCTTTCAACTGCGGCGTAAAACCGCACTGGCTGGCCACATTGACCACCAATAATACCTGCCCACGCAAAGCGCGCAGATTGAAGGGCTTACCTTGATGGGTATAACAATCCTGCTCGTAAATCGTCATCGCCAGGCCTCTAAAATGCCTTTGCCAGCATACGCTTTACCTTGCCACGGCAACGTTGGCGACACCAGCCTCGTGATCAAAGGATCGGCCCCGCCGCCACCCGCAGCGCCAGCGCGATCAGCAATACGCCAGTCATCCGATTGATCCAGTGCGCGTGGCGTTGCAGCCAGGGCAATACCCGTGAGTGAGACAGCCCAACGGCGACCAGCACGTACCAGCCACCATCGATGATAATCGCCGTGGCCACGATGATCGCCTTGGCAAGCAAGGACATCTCCGGCGTCACGAACTGGCTCAATAGCGCGACGAAAAAGATGATCAGCTTGGGATTGCCCAGGGCCACCAGTACGGCTTCCTTGGCGGCTTGCTGCGGCGTCGTGGCCACGGCACTCGGCGAGAGCGCACCGCTACGGCCAGCGCGCAGCGCCTTGATACCCAGCCACGCCAAATACGCTGCGCCGCACCATGTAATCAACTGAAACAATTCGGGAAAACGCACCACCAGCGCGCCTAACCCCAATACCGTCAGCAGCGCGTAGACACCAACGCCGAAGGCATGAAAAATAGCCGCCGTGATGCCTGGCACGCGGCCACCGCCCAAGGTATGACGCAGCACCAACGCCAAGCTCGGCCCAGGCGACATGGCCCCCATCGCACAAATAGCGGCCAATGAAAGCCATAGTGTCAGCGGCATGGTCTCCTCCCTGAAGAATTCGTGGAACACTCGATGAGCCGCCAGTATACGCCAGACAGAAGAGGTATAGCGCCTATCTTGATCTTAGCGGTCGTCGTAACGTCTCGACGCACCGCATTAACGTCTCGCACGCTTAAATAACGCTGTTAGCATGGTACGCTGTTGGGTAGAATTTTCTCCTTTTTGAACACGATGACGCCTGCCATGCAGGCGTTTCATGGCTAATGAAGGACTTCAATATGGGTAGGGCGTTTCAAAACCGTAAGGAATCCATGGCCAAAACGGCCGCTGCGAAAACCAAGGTTTACAGCAAGTATGGACGTGAAATTTACGTCTGTGCCAAAGCGGGCGGTACGGATCCCAATGGCAACCTTGCGCTGCGCGGTTTGATGGAGCGCGCCAAGAAAGACCAGGTGCCCTCTCACGTGATCGACAAGGCCCTGGACAAAGCCAGCGGCGCAGGCGGTGAGGATTTTTCACCGGCGCGCTACGAAGGCTTTGGCCCTGGCAACGCCATGGTGATCGTCGACTGCCTGACCGACAATCCCAACCGTACCTTTGGCGATGTGCGCGGCTGCTTCACCAAAACCAAAAGCAAGATCGGCACGCCAGGCAGCGTCAGCCACATGTTCGACCACTGCGCTATTTTCTCCTTCAACGGCAGTGATGAAGAAGCCGTCCTGGAGGCGCTAATGGAAGCCGACGTGGACGTGACCGATATCGAGCAGGAAGAAGGTCGTATTACGGTGTTTGCTCCCCATACCGATTACGCCAAAGCCAAGCAGGCCTTGCTGGATGCGTTCGGCGAGATCGACTTCGAGGTCGACGAGATTCAGTTCCTGCCGCAAACCACCACGCCCATCGAAGGCGATGACGTGGCGATGTTCGAGAAATTTCTCAACATGCTCAACGAGCTGGACGACGTACAGAACGTCTTCCATAACGCGGAGCTACCGGAAGAGAGCGCTTGAGCCGTTAGGCGCTTAACGCATCTTTGGGTACGAAGATCCACCCTTCCGCCGCTGGCATCTCTGCTGGCGGCCAAGCCACACTCCCTTTGGCATGCTCCAAGCTCCACGCCAGTAGTGCACAGTGCCAGGCATCCTGGATATCCTGCTGCTTCGGCGTTGGTTGATGAAGCATGGCGTGCAGCCCTTCAGTCATGCACACGCGCCGACGCAGCGCTGCAAATTCAGCCGATCGTTTAGCGGGCGAGGGATACCCCTCCACCACACACAGCTCGCCCCCCTTCGATTGCCACTGCCCGCAGGCCGCGACGTGTGGGGCAAAGCGAGCTAGAAAGTGCATGCCTTTCGTGGCTTGACTGCCGATCATGTCTTTGATGGGAGACAGCGGCGTGATCCCCCGAGCGAACAGCCAGCGCTCGGTTTCCCGATACAGGTAAGGATTTTCTTGGGAGCGGCCCAGTCTATCCACCGCCTCTCCACGTGCGAGCGCTAGGAGCGCCTGAGGGAGTGCCAACGGCGTATCGATGGCCATGACCACCCGCTCATCGCCGCTGGCCACGTGCTGGCAAAGCGCCAGCAGCCGATGGATCACATCACGACTCGAGGTCGCCTCGTTCAGCGTCTCACGGAGGTTGTCTCGCCAAGGCTTGCCGATCACATGGAGTGCGTCATCCAACACCACCAACGCATCGCGGCTGGCGGGATTGTGGTCGCAATTCCAACCGCCCACGTCCCACCCAATATAGAGCGTCGAAGCCGTCATTATCGACTCTCCGCGCCGTGGGCATCGAGCGCTGCATCCGGGGGTAAGAGCGCGGGCGTGACGCCTGCCTCGCTCAGCACCGCCTTGCCACGCACCGTCAAATCGGTGATGAAGAGAAATTGCTGACGCGGATCCACCGGATACGCGCGGATGCGATAGTGAGTGCCCCAAGGTTTTTCTTCGGCCACCACGATGATCGGTTCATCGAATTTTAAATAAGCGCTGGTCAGCGCCACGTCACGAAGCGCCTTGCGTACCCAGCCCGCCTCGTGCTCGGGGTGAAGATAAAAACTCGCCACGCACTGCAGGCTAGTGCCACCATTATTGGCGTTGTAAATCGCGGTGTCCCAGAGCTTCAAATGCGGCACGGCGACCAGATCGTCATCAGGAGTTTGTACTTCTACCGTACGCATGCCCACGTGTTTCACTTCACCATAAGTCTCTTCGATCCGGACCCAGTCCCCTGGGCGGTATGGCAACTCGACCGCTGAGACGACGCCAGCAATCAGGCTACTCACATAATCTTTCATCGCAAAACCAATGGCCAAGCCAATGGCACCTAGCAGCGTCACCATATTACGCAACGACGGCTCGACGATGATCGGCACAGCGATGGCCAGTGCCACGATGAGGATGATCAGGCGGGTTAGCGGTACCAACGCAAAGACGCGAAAGCGCACCTGACCATGCAGCCGATTGGCCAGCCAGTTGAGACCGCGCTGGCTGGCAATGATCAATACGATGGCACTGCCCACCACAATGCCTAGCGTGATTAGCGCTTGGCTATCGAGCTCATTAAATAACTTGGCATACTGCCCTTGATCGTCCATCGACGCTCCTTAAAGCGGATCTACCAAATAATTACGCGACGCCAGCAATTGTCGTACGCTGGCGTAGCACAGCGGCGCCACCTGCCAACGCCCCTCCTGACCGCTCAGAATGCCGCGTTGCGCCAAGGAGAATCGTGCGTTCAACGCTTCATGATCGGAAAACGGCAGCACGTACCTCAACGCTTGGTCATCGAGCCCGCCGTGTATGAGCAGCGTATGAAGCAGCAGGGTAGCGACTTCGCCGGTATCCGCCGGTAGCTCGGCATCGGCCAACGCATCAAGGAGCCACAGCTCTTGCATGTCGCTGCGCGTCTCTTGGCCGTCATCCGATGCATTCTCCTCCGATGGCTCTCGCAGCCGCTCGCGCCAGTAGTGCCAGGCAATGCCCAAATGTCCGCGACAGTGCGCGGTCAATCGCTGCAGTTCGCTGTAAACCGCCTTATCGTCGCTTTCGCTCATGAGCACCGGCCTCCCCGTGCGTGTGCTGTACACCGTTGGGCACACCTGCACCGTTCGATCCACGTGGTGGGCAAAATAGTGGGCCAGCTGCTCACCTTCGAGCCCTTGGAGGGTGAGCACCGGCACGCCCTCAAGGCCTACGGCGTGCTGTAAGTAGGCATACGTCCAGCTATCGCAGCCAATCACGCTTTGCCCCATTCGGCCGCTCAGGGAGCGCTCGACCAGCTCACGCACGCCCTGCAAGCCGTTGGTGTGACGCAGAAAGTGGCGCTCGAGGGCGGGGATGGCCCAGCGCTTGCGCGGGGCTACATGATCGAGCCATACGGTACTTCCCTCGAGCAGCTCGGGAAGCGTAGGAGGAGTAAGGCACTCCACGCTTCGCTGCGCGGCCCAGTGCCGCACCACTGCTGCATGTCCACCATGAGGTGGCGAAACGAACATCACCATGGGCGCTTCATCATAGGCTTGCAGTGACTGGGCCAAACCACGCGCGGCGGGTGTCCAGTCGATACTGGGCGCCCAGTGGGCCAATTTGACCTCCGGCAGCGCGCGTAGCTCGCTCTCTTGTTTGGCTTGGCGTTCGGAAGCTTCGCGGCCAACCATCCAAGTGGTAGCTGCTCGAAAGCTGCGCCGCCACTGGCTTGCCTGGGTGCGTTCAGGGGTGTGAAAGCTATCCAATGACACTACTTTCCATGGCGATAACGCCGCGTTCGTTGAGCTCTGCGCCATCGTCTGCCTCGGTTAGGTAAAGTAGATTAAGGTTAGCATGCCTGAGACTCCTCCTAAGGGGCCAGTCGAACTTATCGTCTAGAATAAAGTCGTTATTGCCAAGTAACTCACTTTTGAGCGATGCGCAGGAGGCAACGATGAGCGTGGTGAATGTCACGATGGCTGAACTACACGAGAAGCTTGCGAAGTGCATTGCAGGCGAGCGGGTGCTCATTGAGCAGGAGGGCAATCGATTCAGCGGCCGCATCCAACATGTGGGTGTCATGGGGGTGAAGATCATCCCCGAAACCGTCATCAAAAACAGTACCGGCGACCCTGGGGACGTGGATGGCGTCACCGTACCCTATGACGATATCTGGGAGTTGGAAGTCAAAGGCGTGGTCTACAGTCGGTTAGGAGAGTAATGTCTCTGCCCTTGTACGACCTTCCTCCGGCTGGCCAATAAAAAAGCGCGTCCGCCCATGGCAGACGCGCTTTTCTCACTCTTTACGCAACGTGCATTTTACGCAAAGTGCATCGCGTCGCTCAGAACGTCAGGCAAATTTTACCAAAGTGCTTGCCCGATTCTTGATGACGAAACGCCTCGGCAATCTCGCTAAGCGGGAACTCACGATCGATGATCGGTTTCAAATTCGCCGCTTCGATCGCGTCGATCATCTCGATCTGGTGGCGACGGCTACCGACGATCAATCCCTGCAGCTTGGCCTGCTTGGCCATGAGTTTTGCAGTGGGAATGTCTCCCTCGCGGCCGGTCAGCACGCCAATCAGCGAAATGTGTCCACCAATCTTCACGGCATCGATGGATTGCGGCAGCGTACCGGGGCCGCCTACCTCGACGACGTGATCCACGCCTTTGCCGTCGGTCAACGCTTTGACCGCTTTTCCCCACTCGGGTGTCTCGCGGTAGTTGATGGTGTGCTCCGCGCCGAGGCTACGCAGGCGCTCCAGCTTCTCATTGGAAGAGGAGGTCGCGATCACTCGAGCCCCCATCAGCTTGGCGAACTGCAGTGCAAAGATCGACACCCCGCCGGTACCCAGTACCAGCACGGTATCGCCCGCTTTCAAGCCGCCATCCACCACCAGCGCGCGCCAAGCGGTCAATCCCGCAGTGGTCAGCGTGGCGGATTCTGCATGGCTGTAGCCGATCGGCTGGTGAGTGAACCATGTGGCCGGTCGAATTACCTGCTCCCGGGCATAGCCATCGACGCCATCACCGGGGGTAGTGGTGAAGTCGCCTACCCGTGCCGGGCCTTCCAGCCAGTAGGGAAAGAACGTCGAGACGACCGCGTCGCCCACGGCAAACTCCTCAACGCCTTCGCCCACGGCCTCCACCACGCCCGCGCCGTCGGACATCGGGATGCGCTTGTCGTCGGTGGGGATCATCCCCGCCACCACCGCGTAATCGTGAAAGTTCAGCGAGCTGGCGTGCAGGCGCACTTTGATCTCGCCAGGGCCAGGCTCGCCGGGCGCGGCCGTGTCGACGACGTTCAATTTATCTAAACCGCCGGGTTGTTGAAGCTCAATCGTTTGCATCTCTACCTCCTGTTGAAGCGCCTTCACTAGGCGACCGGTCTAGTCTCAAATGAGGGCGTTGTTATCAGGATCAAGGTCGTTACCCAAAAAGCCGCCCGACTGCCGCTGCCAAAGACCGGCATAGATACCATTGCGGGCGAGCAATTCCTGATGGGTGCCGCTCTCCACCATGCGCCCTTCGTCCACCACGATCAAACGATCCAGCATGGCGATGGTAGAGAGCCGGTGGGCAATGGCGATGACCGTTTTGCCCTCCATCAACGCATCCAATTGCTCTTGAATCGCCGCCTCGACTTCGGAATCCAGCGCCGAAGTGGCTTCGTCCAACACCAGAATCGGGGCGTCCTTGAGCAGCACTCGGGCAATGGCAATGCGCTGGCGCTGACCGCCGGAGAGTTTGACGCCCCGCTCTCCCACGTGGGCATCCAGACCACGCCGACCTTTGGGATCGACCAGATCATTGATGAACGTGTCGGCATGGGCGCGGCACACCGCCTGCCAGACGTCCTCATCGCTGGCGTTAGGGCTGCCGTAGCGGATGTTGTCCCGCAGCGAGCGGTGCAACAGCGAGGTATCTTGGGTCACCATGCCGATCTGGTGGCGTAGCGAGGTTTGGGAGACCTCGGCGATGTTTTGACCATCGATCAGAATGCGTCCGCCCTGCAGGTCGTAAAAGCGCAGCAGCAGGTTTGCCAGGGTCGATTTCCCGGCCCCAGAGCGGCCAATCAGGCCAATTTTCTCGCCGGGCTTGATGGTCAGGCTCAGACCATCGAACACGTTTTTGCTCTCCCCTTTTGCCTGGGCATATTGGAAACGCAACGCGTCGAAGACGATCTCGCCGTTGGGCACGCACAATGCTTTGGCATTAGGAGCATCTTTGACAGTCGGTTCCTGGGCGATGGTGTTCATGCCATCCTGCACCGTGCCGATGTTTTCGAACAGCCCGGCAACCTCCCACAAAATCCAGTCGGACATGAAGCGAATCCGCATTACCAGGGCAATGGCAATGGCCAGTACGCCCAACGAGATCGCCTCCATGTACCAAGCGGCGATGGCCATGCCGGCGGTGCCGACCAATAGTAGCGTGTTGAGTAGCGTCAAGCAGACGCTCATCACGGTCACCAGCCGCATCTGGCGATGCACGGTAGTCATGAAGCCTTCCATGGCATCTTTGGCATAGCGCTCTTCGCGCTGGGTATCGGCAAACAGCTTGATGGTTTGGATGTTGCTGTAGCTATCCACCACGCGACCGGTCATTTGCGCACGCGCATCCGCCTGGGCCATGGAAACGTCCCGCAGACGCGGCACGAAAAAACGCATGATGCCCAAATAGCCGACCAGCCAAAGCCCCAGCGGCAGCAGCAGCCATGGGTCGGCGCGGCCCAGCAAGATGGCCGCCCCGGTAAAATAGACGATGGCGTACACCAGTAGATCCATCACTTTGGTGACGGTTTCCCGCACGGCCAGCGCGGTTTGCATCACTTTTTGCGATACCCGCCCGGCAAACTCATCCTGATAAAATGCCAGGCTCTGGCTGAGCATATGGCGATGCGATAGCCAGCGGCCAATCATCGGGTAATTGCCGAAAATGCTCTGATGCGTCACCAGCGACTGCAGCAACACCAGCAGCGGCAATCCCACCACCACCAACACCGCCACACCCGCCAGCCAGAGACCGTGGCTCGACCAAAAGTCGGCGCGCTCGACGCCGCCCAGCCAATCCACCAAATCCCCCATGTAGCTAAAGAACACGACCTCGGCGGCGGACACCACCGCCGTGATCAGCGACATCACCAGCAGCCACGGCCATACCGGGCGGGAAAAGTGCCAAATGAACGGCAACAGCCCTTTGGGCGGTGTGGTGACCTCACCCTCTGGGTAGGGGTTGACGCGCGCCTCGAAAAAGCGGAACAGCGGCGAGAGCAAACGTGACAGCATGGACATTCCTTACAAGACGCAATAAAAGAAAGGACGGCGTAAGAACGCTTAGAAGCATGATCGCGACGTCAAGCGTCAGGATGATGACGCATGAGCCAACGGGCCCAAAAAGGAGCGACGACCATGAGTGTGACCATGCGCAGCAGGTGATGAAACGCCACGAACACCGGGTCGATGTTGAGCGCGACGGCGAGTATCGCCATTTCACCAATGCCGCCTGGGGCCAGCGCCAAGAGCGCCACATCGCGCCCTACCCCCACGGTTTGGTGGATGAGTTCGGCAAACAGTGCCAGAACCACCAGCGCAAGCAACGTCGCCACCCCCGATTGCCAAAGATAGCGCCCGAGTAGCCGCCGCGTCATACCTTGAAAGCGCGAGCCGATGGCGCTACCAAGCACCCAGAGCATCACGTTCATGCCCCAGCTTGGCAGGGCGAGACTCGCCATATCCAGCCCGGAGAGCAGCGCGGTGGCTAACAAGGGAGCGAGCAGCGCAGGGCTTGGCAGGCGCAACCACTTACCCAACGGAAGTAAAAGAGGGATGGTGAGCAGTAGCCAGCCATCCGTGAGTGACGACGCCGCCGGACCCAGCGTGCCCTCTCCGCCCTCGAAAGCCCAAAATAGAGGCGGTAGGAAGAGAATCACCAGCACGATACGCAGCGACTGTGCAATGGCAATGCGCTGCGGGTCGCCGCCGCACCGTTCACCGAGCAGGATCATCGCGGTCATGGCGCCCGGTGATGCGCCAAACCAGGCGCTGACGGGGTCGAAGCCGCAGCGGCGATACCAGGCAGACGCCACGGCGGTCGACGCGGCCACGCCTGCAAGCAGAAGCATGGCCGAGATGGGCCAATCAAGCACCCGCTGGGCCAGCTCAGGGGTGACCTGGCTGCCCAGTACCATGCCCATGACGGCTAGGAACACACTGCGCAGCGACTCGGGCACCGCTACGCTCAGCCCTCTGGCAGACACCAGCAAATTCGCCACTAGAGGGCCCAACATCCAGGCTAGCGGCAGCCCGGTCACATGAAACAGCGTGCCGCCTGCGGCGCCAACACCGAGTGATAAGACAAGCGCCTTGGCTCTCCCTGCACTGTAACGGCTGCCCTTCACACTCCCCTCCCATGATCTCTCAGGCGATGCGGTATGGCAGAGTCGTCTCGTTCAACTACTTACTCTGCTAAGCGTTGCCTCAGTTTATCACTATTGGGGTCAATCCTCGTCGTCGTCATCGCGCAGGCGCGCTTGGCGCTCGGCCTCCTCCTCTTTGACGTCGTCGATCACTTCCATCAGCTCGTCCACATTGGCAATGTGGTCATCGAACTCGAAGTGGCCGGTCAGCTGGCTATCGGGATGCAGCTTCCCCGCTTCATACAGCGCCCACATCTCTTTACCGTAATGGGTAGCGAGCAGCTCGGGCGCAAAACGGCCAAAATAGGCACGCATGTTGTTCACATCGCGCTCCAGCATGGCAGCAGCGCTGTTATTGCCCGCCGCATCCACCGCCTGAGGTAAATCGATGATGACCGGGCCCTCGGCGTCGACGAGCACGTTGAATTCCGATAAATCACCGTGGATCAAGCCTGCACAGAGCATGCGCACCACGTCTTGGATCACTTTGGCGTGATAGCGCAGCGCCTGCTCTTCGGTCAGGGTGACATCGTCCAAGCGCGGTGCCACATCCCCCTCGGCATCGGTGATCATCTCCATCAGCAGTACGCCATCCACGAAACCATAGGGCTTGGGCACACGCACCTCGGCCGCGGCCAAGCGGTACAACGCATCCACCTCGGCGGTCAGCCACGCCTGCTCCTGCTCTTTCTGGCCGTAGCGGGTCTTCTTGGCCATGGCGCGGGCGCGGCGGCTGTTGCGCTCTTTACGCCCTTCCTGGTACTGCACCGCCTGCTTGAAGCTACGCTGTTTGGCCTCTTTGAAGACTTTGGCACAGCGCGTGTCGTCGCCACAGCGCACTATGTACACCTGCGCTTCCTTGCCGCTCATCAACTGCATCAGCACCTCATCGATCAGGCCATCGTCGACCAGGGGCTGTAATCGTTTGGGTGTTTTCATAACTTGCTGCGAAGGCTCCTTATGATAGCGACCACGTCATTGGGATCGTTAATGGCGAATGCGTCGCACGCGGAAAGCGCGCCCTTTGAGTTTATCCCGCTCCAGCTTGGCCTGAGCTTTCTGGACAGCGCTGCGCGCCACCGCGACGTAAGCGCTTCGAGCCAACACCTTGATCTTACCCACCTGATCACCGCGCAGACCGCCTTCGCTGGTCAATGCTCCCAGAATGTCGCCAGGGCGCAGCTTATCTTTCTTGCCACCCGCCAACTGTAGCGTGGCCATGGGGGGCTCGAACGGCGAACCGTTGGTGGCTTTCGGCAGCGGCTCGGTCGCGAGCGGCTCGCCCAACAGCTCAGCGAGGCGTTCGAGTCGATAATCTTCTTGCGGTGTGACCAGGGTACAGGCGATACCGCTGGCTCCTGCGCGCCCCGTGCGGCCGACGCGATGAACGTGGACGTCCAGCTCGCGGGCGATTTGGTAATTGAAAACGGCGTCTAGTTGAGCAATGTCGAGCCCGCGGGCGGCCACATCGGTGGCGACCAAAATCGATGCGCTCTGATTGGCAAACAGCACCAGCAGCCGGTCGCGGTCTTTCTGCTCGAGATCGCCGTGCAAGGCGACGGCGCTAAACCCCGCATCGACCAAGCCATCGGCCACGGCCTGGGTTTCCCGCTTGGTATTACAGAACACCACGCTAGTGGTAGGTCGCGTGGCAAGCAGCAGCTCGATCAACGCAGCAAAACGGTCGTCGTCATGGGACACACGGTAAAAGTGCTGCTCGATGGTCGTGGCATCGTGGGTCTCTGCCACCTTGACACTGACCGGGTCGCGCAGCACGCCGCGGGTCATGGCTGCCAGCCCCTCCCGCTCATCGGGAAACGTCGCGCTGAACAGCAGCGTTTGTCGGTCAGTGGGGGTATCGGCGATGATGTCGTCGATGGTGACCTGAAAGCCCATGTCCAGCATACGGTCGGCTTCGTCCAGCACCAGCACGGCCAGCGACCCAAGCGTGAGCGAGCCTTTGCGCAAGTGCTCGTCCACCCGCCCCGGCGTGCCCACCACGATATGCGCACCGTGCTCCAGCGAGGCGAGCTGCGGCCCAAAGGGCGCGCCGCCACACAGTGTGAGTACTTTGACGTTGGGCATGCCCCGCGCCAGGCGTCGCAGCTCCTCGGCGACCTGATCGGCCAGTTCGCGGGTGGGGCACAGCACCAAGCCCTGTACGCTGAAGGCTTCTACACGCAGCTGTGACAACAGCGCCAAACCAAACGCGGCGGTTTTACCCGAGCCCGTTTTGGCCTGCGCCATCACATCGCGCCCCACCAGCATGGGCGGCAGGCTCTGCGCCTGAACGGGCGTCATGTCGTGATAGCCCAGAGAGTCGAGCGTGCTCAGCAGCGCGGGCGAGAGGGCAAGGGAGGCAAAAGAGGTATCTGACACAAAAAATTCCTGAAGGGGCGGCGGTGCCCAGCGATCCGATTGATGGAAGCACCATACCAGAAAGCGCCCTCTCCTGCTTTGCCAGGCACTTAACCCGATGCGTATCGTTCTATGCAGAGAGCGCTGCGAAACGGCCCTGGCTGAGTGCAGCGAGGTCCTCCGGCGAGAGTTCGATTTCTAATCCTCGCCGACCAGCACTCACGTAAAGCGTCGACCACGCTTGTGCCGAGGCATCAATGAACGTCGGCAGGCGCTTTTTCTGGCCTAGCGGGCTCACTCCTCCTAGCACGTAGCCGGTGGTACGTTCGACGATATCCGGCGCGGCCATCGCGGCCTTTTTAGCGCCGGCCGCTTTGGCGATCTGCTTCAGCCCCAACAGGCTATTCACGGGGACGATACCCACGGCCAACTGCTTGCCATCCAAGCTAACGACGAGGGTTTTGAAGACCTGTTCGGCGGTAACGCCAAGTTTGTCGGCCGCTTCCAGCCCGTAGGACGGGGCGGTGGCATCGTGCTGATATTCATGGAGCTGAAACGCAATACCTGCGTGCCTTGCGCTGTTGATTGCCGGTGTCATGGAGGTCTCTTAAGTTAAACGCGCCAGACTATCTGAAAACATCACTTCCCACTGCTAGGCTTAATAGCGTGCCCACCTCATGGAAGTCAACTGACAGGAGTCGTTAAATGAAAGCCACGTCGAAAGCCCAGCAAAAAGCCGCTGGCGCCGCCCTTTCCGCCAAACGCGGCGAGACCAAGCCCAGCGAGCTGTATGACGCCTCGAAAGAGATGTACGACTCGATGAGCGAAGAGGAATTGGAAGAGATGGCGGGTACCCAACGTAAAGGCAAACCGCAAAAGAAAGAGGACGATTGAGCGAGGCTGCGCCAGCGGCTTGCGCTGGCGCAGCTTGCGTGAGCCTATGTCAGCCAATTATTGGCAAGGCACCACGCGGCGCAGCGTATCTTTCGCCCACAGCGTTTGGCCATCGGGCGTGCGGCCATGTTCGTTCCAGCGCTCGGTGGTTTCCAGGCAGAACGAACCGGCGTTTTCGGTACGCGGTTCCGCACTGACGGGGCGATCTCCGCCGATCCGCATGACGTCCGGATTTTCAGTGGTGTAACGTGGGGCAATGGTAGAACTTGCGCAGCCAGCCACCAAAGCGGTGACCAGCAGCACGGGCAAACAGCGGCGCAGTGGCATGTTTTTGCAACCCTCAAAAGTGCAGTGTTAGGCCGACACCCGTTGTCGGTAGCGCTTGATATCACCACACCTTCGATAGCGTCAACACTTTTTCAATGCACGCATTACGTGACCAGCGTAATGCTCGTCACCGGTCGTAAATTACGCAGCTTACAGTGCTGCTCGACGCTCTCGACGATCTCTTCCGCGTCATCGATTTGCTGCTTATCGAGCTGAATGTCGACCATCAGGAAGCTGCCTACCTGCGCAAGGCGTACATCGTCGTCGGCGATATCGAACTCCGCCACTTCTTGTACCACTTCCTGGCGCACGCTGCCGACCGGTTCGCCGAACATCAACTCGCGCAGCGCGCCTTTGACCATACGAATGGGCATGGGCAGGAAGTAACCGGCAATGATAAGAACCATCACCGGGTCCGCAAAACGCGCCAAGTGTTCCCAAGGCGAGAGGGTTAACCCCCAGGTAAGGGCAAAGCCCAGCATGACGGCGGCACTTAGCCAGGTATCCATCTGCCACTGGCGAAGCTCTGCAGCCAGTAGCGAGGACTGCGCGACCTTGGCGTAGCGGTTCAACCACCCCCAGGTGAGCAAACAGCCGCTCACGTTGACCACGCCAAACATCAGCGCCAAGTCCAGCGTGACCAAACGTCCTCCCTGCGCCAAGCTCCACAGAGCAGAGACCAGGGAGAACAGGCACACCAGCGCAATCACCACGCCTTTGAGCAGCACGGCCAGCGGCTCGACCGTCAGCCGCCCAAAGGGGTAGTGATCATCCGCCGGTTTGCGGGCCTGCTGAAGCGCAAACAGAGAGAGCGATGCCAGCACTAAACTTAATAGCGAATAGCCACTATCGAAGAGTATCGTTATCGAGCCACTCGCAAGGCCCAAGGCAAGTCCGGTAAAGGCAAACAGACTAGCGGAGATGGCGGAAAATCTGAGCGCACGGCGCTCGGCGACAAAGGGGGTCACGCGGGTTGCTCCAGTAGAAGGGGAGATAAGAGCAAGCCATCATAGTGAGTAAAACAACGCTACACTAGTCGCTCAGCGCCAACTATATTGGCGCTCGAAAGCTTTTACTTTATGAGGTGGTTTGCATGCGCGCGGAACAGGTCCAAGCGTTCATCGATGTCACGGAGCACGGCTCGTTTGCCGCCGCCGCACGGCACACCGGCATGAAGCGCAGCACCCTGAGCGCCGCCGTCAATGCACTGGAAGATAGCCTGGGCGTGGCACTCTTCGAGCGGTCGGGGAACAGCCTTCAGCTCACGGCCGTGGGGGAAAGCGTGCTACCCGACTGCTACCGCCTGCTGACCAGTGCCAACCGCATCAACAAGCACTGCCAGCAACACTTACAAGGCGTAGAGAGTCAGCTCTGCATCGCGCGGGACGACGCGCTGCCCGAAGCGTTTTGGCGACAGGTCATGCACGACCTGAAGCAGCGCTACCCGCTCACGGCCATTTCGGTATACCTGCTCCCACCTCAGGAGCATGCCCAGTTCGTGCTGCGCCAAACGGTGGATATTGCCTTTGGGCTGTATACCGCCGAAGGAGCCGCGGTGAATGCCAGCAACCTTGCCCCAGTGAGCATGAGTCTCGTGGCGGCACCTGGGCATCCACTCAGTCGCCTGCCCAACGTCACCAAAGATGATTTGGCACAGTACACCCAGGTATGCCTGACCTTCGACCAAGGCGACAAATTGGTGAGCGAGGCGCTGTTCTCCACCAACTATCTGGGCCTGACCATGTTCGAGGTGATTCGTGATGCGGTGATCAATGGCACCGGCTGGGCCTTGCTGCCTTACCCGCTCGTCAAAGACGCTTTGGCCAGCCACAGTCTGTGTGCGCTCAATCACGACCTGCTGCTGGAAAGCCATTACTACCGTTACGTGGAAGGCGAGAGCCTCGGGGTGGTCGCCACGGCGCTGCTGACCAACGTCATCCGTTTCTTGGGTACCACACGCTGAGGCCCCCTCTCAGTCGGAAAGCCGAGCACGGCGCATGAGTAACGTTGAAATTTAGCAGTGGCGAAAAAAGCGATTGCCCACCACGCTGTAAAAAAAGCCATTGAAGGAGCCCAAAGGACACGCTAGAGAACCGACACAGGCACGTGTCATCTAAGCGTAAAGTGCATCTGCCAGTGTCGATGTTGCCGTCAACCAAGGAGTAGTTTCCGCGATGGTACGACTCGATAAGAAAGCGACTAGGCTGTATGTCCTAGACACGAATGTCCTGATCCACGACCCCGCCGCGCTCTACCATTTCGATGAGCATGATGTGGTCATCCCCATGACCGTGCTCGAAGAGCTGGACAAGCATAAGAACGGTATCCGCGAAATCGCCCGAACGGCACGGCAAATCAGCCGCACGCTGTCCGATCTCACCAGCCAGGTGACGTTCGACGAAATTCAGCAAGGTATCCCCATTCCCCGCATCAGCGGAGAGTCTGGCCGCCTACACTTTCTGTGCTACAACGATCTCAAGCCCTTCGACGCGCTAGACGATAGCCCCGACAACCGTATTCTGGCAGAAACCTGCCGGTTGCGTGACGAACGCCCGGATGCGTCGGTCATTCTCATCACGAAAGACATCAATCTGCGGGTAAAAGCCGCCGCGCTAAAAGTCCCGGTGGAGGATTACCTTAACGACCGCGCCTTCTCCGATAGCGATGCGATGATCGAAGGCGCGCAGGTATATACCCAGGCAGGCCAGAATGGCGCATCGCTCTGGGAAGCGCTGAATGTCGATGTCACGGTCGAACGCGTGGATCATCACACCTTTTATCAATTAAGCGGCACTATGCCCCGCGACTGGCACGTGGGTATGCTGGTGTCCGATAGCGAAAACGGCGCCGAATTCGAAGCCATCGTGCGCGAGCTTTCCCCCAGCTCGGCGCGGCTGCAGCTGCTCACCAACTATCGCCACCACGCGGGCGTATGGGGCGTGCACGCCCACGACAGTCGCCAAAATTTTACCCTCAACCTACTGATGGACCCCGAGATCGATCTCGTCACCATTGCCGGTAACGCAGGCACCGGTAAAACCTTCATGACCCTTGCGGCTGCGTTTCAACAAACCCTGGATGCCAAACGTTTCGAGCGCATCGTCTTTACCCGCGCGCCGATTCCCATGGGCGAGGACATTGGCTTCTTGCCGGGCACCGAAGAGGAGAAAATGTCACCGTGGATGGGCGCCTTCCACGACAACATGGATAACCTGCTGCGCAACGACGAGGGGGAGTCGAGCTGGGACAACGGCGCCACGCGACAGCTGATCGGCTCTAGGGTACAAATCCGCTCGCCCAGCTTCATGCGCGGGCGCACCCTGAACGACACCTTTTTGATCATCGACGAGGCGCAAAACTTCACACCCAAGCAACTGAAATCGCTGGTCACCCGCGCCGGGCGCAACACCAAAATCGTTTGCCTGGGCAACGTCGGGCAGATCGACACGCCCTACCTGACCGCCAACACCTGCGGCATGGCCGCTGTGGTCGAACGGTTCCGAGACTGGCCCCACGCTGGGCATATCACTCTAAAAAGCGTCGAGCGCTCCCGCTTGGCACTGGCCGCCGAGGAGCTGCTGTAGCGCTCTTTGCCCCCGAACGTCTACACCGCCCAGTTCACTGGGCGGTTCACTCTTGACCTCCATCGCACGGCGGCCGCTGTCTCGCGGCACGGTCGCTATTCCAGGGGTTTTCGATGCCGATGGTATCGGCAGCAAACGCCTCGCGCTCGCCTAACGGGCGCGCCTCGCCCACGGTGGTGTCGTGGCAGGTTTGACGCTCCATTTCACAGTTGAGCTCCGCTCCGAACAACACGACGAAGGCCGAGAGCCAAAACCACAGCATCAGGGCCACCACGGCACCTATCGAGCCGTACAGTTCGCTAAAGGTCGAAAAGTAGCGCACGTAGAGTGACAACCCTCCCGAGCCCAGCAGCCACATAAGCGTCGCAAACAGCGTGCCGTAACTCAGCCAACGCCACTGCGGTGAGCGGCGATAAGGTGCAAAGCGGTAGAGCAGTGCGATCAGTAGGCTCATCAATACCAGCAGCGCCGGCCAGCGCAGCCACTGCAGCACTCGATCCATAGGAGGCTCGATCATCAATCGGTCCACTAGCGCTGGCACGATGGCGATGAATCCCAGGGAGACCAGCGTCATGCAAATCAAGCCAAAGGTCAGCGAAACGAGGACCACCCCTCGATAGAGCAGTGAACGCTGCTCTTGCTCGCCATATACCGCGTTGAGACCAATGACCAGCACCGAGACTGCTTTCGAGGCAATGAACATGGCAATGAGCAGCCCCGCCAACGCGGTCAGGACATTACCCGACTCGGTGCTCTCGACCACGTCTTGCGCCTGCTGATCGATCAAGTTGGCCGCGTCCGGCGGCATGAAGCGGCTGATCGTATAGAGCTGCCGCCCCGCCTCGACAGGATCGAACAGTAGTCCCCATACCGACACTACCGCCGCAATGGTCGGAAACAGCGCCAGCAGCGCGTAAAATGCCACCCCTGCGGCAAACATGGTGACCCGGTCTCGGCGCGCGGCGCGCACGACGCGCCACGCAATATCCTGCCAACCACGCTTTGGAATATCGTTGGGCACATCGGCACTTCGGCCGCGCTCACCCAATGGCTCTCTTGCTTGTTGCCCCACTACTGTCCCTCCCAAATGAGCAAAAGTGCCAGGAGAACGGCCAACGCCATCATCAAGCCTCCACCATGCTGGCGCATCCATGACTCCACTGATAGTCCGCGCAACAACCCCTTCATGAGCAAACGCTCACCCTTCAGTGCCAGCGCCACGGAGGTTGTTTTACCTCTTCCACATCGCGCGGCCAGTGAGCGTGCGGCGCTCAAGCCTAGAGTGGCAAGGGAATGGTATCCCCACCACCAATCCCCGGCAGGTGGCGTTGGCACATCAAAACGGCGCAGCGCCAACAAGCCTAACGCCATGCCGACAACGCCTACCGGAAAAGGCCAAATAATGCCCAACCACTCGTTCAAGGGAGGAGCGATCACACTCCCCTCCGGTAACGGCAGCCACAGCGGTGTCATTAGCGCAGCGATCAATGCCGCTAGCCACGCCCCCCACTGAAACGAATGGCTGTTTCCTCGCTGCCGCTGCTGCCATTGTCGCCACACGCAGACCGTCACCAGCGCGGCCGTGCCCATCGCCGCCCAAGTCAATAGTGCGATAATGCGCTCTTGCTCGAACTCATAGAGCGCATGCTTCACCCCCCACTTGCTGAACATGCCTGCCGCGAGTGCGCCTGTCAGCGAAATGCCCGGTAGAGCAATCAAAAGAAACAGCAGCGAGGTGGGCCACTTGGGCATATGCTCACTCACACTGGTACCCATAAAGAGAGCGCCCTTCGCTAACGCATGGTGACCCGCAAACAAAATGATGGCAGGTAGCAAGGCCGGCCATACCGCTGGCACGACGATTCCCATACCCACTAACGCCGTTAACATGCCCATTTGGCTGATACTGGAGTAGGCCAAAATTGCTTTGGGATGCGACTGCCAAATGCCGTACAGGGCCGCACCAAATGCTGCTGCAAACCCTGCCACCAATACGACATTGCCAAACTGCATCATGGCAGGAGATAGCGACTCCATTCCCAACGGCAACACGGTCAACCAACCCAACAAGCCTGCCTTGATCATGGCGCCGCTGAGGACAGCGCTGGCGGGCGCGGGAGCCACGGGGTGCGCTAATGGTAACCAAACATGCAGCCCAATCACCCCCGCTTTCACGCCTAAACCCAGCCACAGCAACAGCGCCATCCACGCACCATGGTCTGCCGTGGCCAGGGTGTCGCGCACGCCTTTGAGTGTTAACGTATCCGAGGTGCCTGCGGCCCAGAGAAAACCACCTAATATCAAACCTTCACCGATAACGGCCAGCACAAGATAGGCCTTAGCCCCCAGCTTCGCGGCCGGAGTGCCGTTATGCACCACCAGCGCATACGCAGCGAAGGTCATCAGCGCAAAGCCAAAATAAAAACTGGCAATATCCTGGGCGACTATCAGAAGAATGTTGCCCAGCAAGGTTAGCGGCCACAGTAAGGTTAAACGCTGTAAACGCCGTTGTGCCGACGCATCCCCTCCTTGTGCCTGACGCTGTTCATCGGCGAAGTAACCTCGTGCATGAAACGCCGCCATACTCCAAAGCAGAGCAGTAAAGGCTAGCCACGGTCGGCTGAGCGCATTCAGCTCCCAATACCCACCTAACATCCAAGCATCCATGGTCCACTGCACGTCACCCACATACGCCAGCGGTAAAGCAGGCCAGGCAGCACTTACCCACATCATCGAAATGAAATGACGCTGTTGAACAGGGACTCGGTAAGCGCTCCAAACGCTACTGCCTGCCACGATAAGCGGCCAGAGTAAGGCCACGGCCAACAGCAGTGAACTCATGGCAGGTACTCCCCAACGGCTACGCGCGTTGCCCAATCCAGCGGACTAAATGGCAACCCAGCCAACAAACCAGCCCCTATACTAATGACGGCCGTCAATACCGCTGGCCACAACAGCCATCCGTGGGTTTCCAGCCGCCCTAATGACTGCTCTTTAGGCCATTGCCCCTTGCCATGGGCCGGACCCTCACGGAACCAGAGGCGATGTACGATAGGGAGAAAATAAATCGCATTCAGCGTACTGCTTGCTACTAGCACGGCCACTACCCAGTACATATCTGCCTCGATAGCGCCCATGCCTAGGTACCATTTAGTAATGAACCCAGCGGTCGGTGGCAACCCGATCATCCCTAGCGCCCCCACCGTAAACGCTAGGCTAGTCAATGGCATGCGCTTGCCTGCACCGTCCATTTCATCGAGGCGATGAATCCCCAGCTCTTCTGCATAATTGCCAGCACAAAAGAACAGCGTCACTTTCATCAGGCCTTGGTGAAGCAAATGCGCCAGCGCGCCTATCGTCCCGAAAGGGCCAAACAAGCTAACGCCTAACACCACATAGGAAACTTGGCTAATCGTCGAAAACGCCAAGCGTGGCTTTAACTCCTCTTGGGCAATCGCCCGCAGCGACCCATAAATAATGGTGATAGACGCAGCGACGGCCAGCACGGTGGTGACGCCCAACTCCACGCTAAGTTCAATGCCGTATAGGTCGTATATGACACGCAAAATGCCAAACGCACCGGCTTTTACCACAGCAACGGCATGCAGCAATGCACTCACCGGCGCCGGTGCCACCATCGCCCTGGGCAGCCAGCCATGCAGCGGCACCATGGCTGCCTTCACCGCCAAGCCACCGACCAGCAGCGCAAAAATAAGGGTTAGCAAACCACGGTGATCATCCAGGTAGGGGGACAACCCTTGCTCTGACGCAAAAGAGTGATCGTTGGTTAAGCTGTACAGCAAGACAACGCCTAGCAGCAGCACGACGCCCGCCGTGAGGGTGTAACGCAAATACACTCGACCGGCCGCTAAGGCTTTTGCTGAACCGGCGTGCACCACGAGCGGGTAAGTTGAGAGTGTCAGCATTTCGTAGAAAATCAGGAAGGTAAACAGGTTTCCCGACAGGGCAATCCCTAGCGTACTGGTGACACACAGGCTGAAGAAGCCAAAGAAACGCTTCCGATTGGCCGCCCCTTCCAAGTACCCAATCGCGTAAATCGTCGTGCATAGCCACAGCAGTGACGAAAGACCCGCAAACATAACGCCGAGGGCATCCGCCCGCAGCACAAAATCAACGCCTCCCACGATTTGAAAGCTAAAGGTGTCTTCATAGCCTTCTGAAACACGCCCGACCATCACTATCACTAGGAGAATTTTAACGACCGCCGCCAGTAAGTTGATGCTCGTGCGGACACGTCGAGCCTCTTCTGGCAACGAGAAAATAATCACCGCCGCGAATAAGGAAGTTGCCAGCGTCGTCAGGGGTAACCAAGCCGCGTTCATCCACCACCTCCATGCAGCAACCCCAGCGGAAAGTGGGCGAGTAAGCCAAGCGCAAAGGCTGCTACCGCCAAACACAGAGCAATGGCATCCATGCCGGGCGCAAGCGGCTGATAATCGTGTCGCGGTGCGGTTTCATCAAACGAGTAGCGAAATACGCGAAACACGTAGGCAGCCGTCAATAGCGTGCCTGCCAGTAGGGCCGCCACGGCTAACCATTGCTGAGTCAGCACCATGGATTGAAGCAAGAGCCACTTTGCCGTAAAGCCAGCGCTGGGGGGTAGCCCCATTAACGTAACGGCAGCCATGCCAAAGATAAGTAGCGAAAGTGGCAGCCGACGACTGGTTCCTGCCAGCGCTTTCAGTGAGCTTTCACCCGTGGCAATGATCAAATTGCCTGCCGCCATAAACATGGCTGCTTTGGCTAGCGCATGTCCCATCAAATGTAACCAAAACCCGTCCCATGCCAGCGACAAAGGCAGCGGAGCGATGTTGGGACCTAATACCAGAGGAAAGGCCACCATCAAATAGCCCAACTGGCCCACAGTGGAAGAGGCAATCAGCGTTTTGAGTGAATCGGCTCGCCAGGCCACCAATCCACCCCAAACAATCGCCAACATGCCCAACCAGGCCACCAAACGGGGAGCAAACAGCGTCTCCGGCAGCAAGATGCCCCACAGCATCATTAAAATATAGAGCGAGGCCTTAATGACGAGCGCTGCATGCAGTGCACTGACCGGCGTCCAAGCATTCTCGTGTACGGGGGTTAGCCAACCATGCAAAGGGAATAGCGCCGCCTTTAAGGCAAGCCCCGCGCCTATAAGGGCTGCTGCAACCCAAGTAAGGGGCTCTGGCTCCACCCGTGCTTCAAGTGCGATTAAATCTAACGTTCCCCATTGACTCATTAATAGGGCAACGCCCAGTAAAAACGCGAGCGACCCCACCAGAGCCAAAAGGAGGTAACGCATACCGGCCTGTAGCGCCGCAGACTTACCCGACAGCAGCAACATCCCCACGGCCGCGAGTCCCATTGCCTCCAGCGCGGCATACAGAATCAACAGATCCGCCGCCAGCCAAATCAGTGAAAGCGCACTAACGAGCAACCCCATTAATGGCCATAACCAACGGACGCTGGCATTGGGGAGCGTTAGGCGGAGATAGCCAGGGGTATAAACGGCAACGGCGGCGGCCGTCCACTGGGTAATCAAGAGCATTAGAGCACTAAGGCCACTCAAGCGCAGCGTTAGCTCGATACCCGCCACCTCCCACTGCCAACGCAGCAATCCGACCTGTTGGTAGTCCAATACCATGACCCCTCCAGCCAGTAAAATCGGCAAGCAGGCCAAGGCAACCGGCAGCAAACGAGAGGGGCGAAACACGGCTCCGAGCGCACCAAACACCATCGGCAGCAGTAGCACAGCGGCGAGTGCCCAGTCCGTCATCCATAAGGGATCAAAGGTATTGTCGTACAGACCAAAGCGCCAGATCATGAAGGCGGCCTTACAGGGGCGTATTCATCGTTGAGGGCGGCGCTACCTTCCTGGTGCACTAGCTGGCGAAGGAGTAAAACCCCCAATAGCGACCCCAGCCAAGCGATGAGCAACCCCACCGTGATGAGCGCCTGGGCGCTGGGTGACGTACCCGCCATGCCTGCGAGCATCAAGAAAACGCCCGATCCAAGCACATTAAAGGCCATCAAGCGGCGCATCAGATGGTGGTGTAAAGCAAACGCCCCCATTCCCAACGATACAATGACCACAGAGCACAAAATAAGCGGATGCGCGGTCAGTGAAAGCGCCATATCAGGTAATAGAAACTGAGTCGCCACGCCTAGCATGATACTCCAGGCAATGATGAGCAGCCCCTTCGTCAAACGGTGTGGCCACTCGACGCGCGTACGATCATAACGTGGCATCGATAGCCTCTGACTGGGCAGTGTGCGCAAGACGTAAATAAAGCCACCCCCCGTGAGCGCACTCCCTAATATCACTTCCACCAAGGCTAACCACGGGGCGTTCAGGTACCACCACGCTGCACTCATCAACAGCGCAAATAGCACCAAAAGCCAACACGCCCTTAATAGGTGGCGATCGAATAAGCACCCAATGGCGGTCATCAGTAGACAAACGGCTAACCCACTTTCAACGGTATCGATAGACGCTATCATGTGCCCCTGCCTGTCCCTTGCCGCGGCATTAATAGCAGCAGCGTACTATCAAAGGCGCCGAACGCCTACTGCTCTCCCCTTAACCCAGACGCTCGCTTAGCCATTTGCCGATATCGTTGACCTGCTGCGGACACAGTGCATGTGCCATGGGGTACTGGCGATAGTTGACGCTGTAGCCCATGGTTTTCAAACGATCGACGCCGCTGCGACCCAGCGTCTCGGGCACGATGGGGTCGAAGTTGCCGTGATGGACTTCGATCGGCAGCTGACGGTTCGCCTCGGCAGGTGAGATGCTGTCGGCAGTGGCAAAGTAGGTGGACATCGCCAGCAGTCCGCCTAGCGGCTGCGGAAACGGCAGCGCGGCCTGATACGCCACCGCACCGCCTTGCGAGAAGCCCGCCACGATGATGCGCTGGCTATCGATCCCTTGGTCGATCTGCTCTTGGATCAGCGCCTGGATGCGCTCGGCGGATTTCTTGAGCTGCACCTCATCGACGCGGCGTCCCAGGTCCATTGCCAGGATGTCGTACCAAGCAGGCATCACCATACCGCCGTTGATGGTCACCGGTAGGCGCGGCGCATGGGGCATGATGAAGCGCACATGGGCGCTTTCCGGCAGCGCCAGGGCGGGTACTAGCGGCTCGAAATCGTGCCCATCGGCACCCAGGCCGTGGATGATGAACACGCATGCATCGGCGGGTTGACCATTTTTCGGTTCAATAATCAGTTCGCCAGGGGCTGTCATGGGCTATGTCCTTGCTGATATTAAAAGCGCCACCCTAGCGTAAAGCAGCCCAGGGAGCGAGTCATTCGCGGCTTAGAATGGCCACACCCATGGAATCAGCGCCACCACGATCACCCCCGTCAGCACGTTCAGGCCACCCCCGACGCGGAGAAAATCAGCGATCCGATAACCACCGGGCCCGTGCACCATGAGGTTGGTTTGGTAGCCAATGGGGGTAAGAAAACTGGCCGACGCCGCAAACATGACCGCGACCACATAGGGCATGGGGCTAACCCCTAGGCTTTCCGCCGCCGCCATGACCACCGGAAAAATGATCACGGCGGCGGCATTGTTAGTCACCAACTCCGTAAGCAGTGCCACGACGGCATAAGTGCCCACAAGCAGCAGCCATGGATTGCCAGCCACCACCGAGAGCACCCCACCGGCCATGGCATCCGCCGCCCCGGAGACGTGCAACGCCGCCCCTACCCCAAACGATGCCGCAATGGTCAACAGCACCTGGGTATCCAACCCGCGCTTGGCCGCCCCCACCGAGCAGCAGCCGGTCAACAGTGCCATGGCGGCGCCCAACATGGCGGCATTGAGCATGCTCAACACACCCAGCGCCGCCAGCAGCACCGCGCCAATCAGAATACCCCAGGCCAGCGGAGCCTTCTCGTGGATGGGCCGCGCCGAGCCATTGAGCTCACTGATCAGCAAAAAGTCTTTCGACTGTCGGTGGCGCTCGATGAACGGCGGGCGCGCCTCTAATAGCAACACATCGGCAGGCTGCAGGCGTACCTGTCCAAGGTTTCCCGTCACCCGCTCGCCGCCGCGACAAATGGCCAGCACGGCCGCACCGTATAGCGTTCTAAATCGTCCATCTCGAATCCGCTGACCAATGAATTGACACTGGTTGGAGACCACGGCCTCGACCAAACGGCGCTCTTTGAACTCCTTCTCCAGACTCGACGCGCCATCCCGTGAGGGGATCAGCCCGCGAATCTGCTGTAACTCGACGGCGGCGTCAGAGGTGCCCACGAAGACGAGGCGGTCTCCGCCTTTTAACTGCTCGCCAGGGCCGACGACGCTGACCACGTTACCGGCGCGTTCGATTTCGACGAGAAACAGCTCCTGCAAATGGCGCAGACCTGCCTCCTCGACGGTGCGGTCGACCAAGACACCGCCCGGGTCGACTTCCATTTCGATCGTGAACTCGCGGGGGTTGGCAAAGGCTTTGGCCGTACCGCCACGGGCAGGTAGAAGGCGCGGGCCGAGAAGAATTAGATACGCCAACCCCGCCACGGCGACGGGGATACCGACCCATGCCAGGTCGAACAACCCCATGGATAAGTCCGGATAGCGCTCGATCAAAAGCCCGTGCACGACCAAGTTAGTGCTGGTGCCGAAGAGCGTGATCGTGCCGCCCAGAATCGACGCGAAGCTCAGTGGCATGAGCAGGCGCTGGGGAGAGAGTCTCAGGCGGCGGCTCCAGCTCAAAACGGCAGGGATATAGGTGGCTACCACCGGGGTATTATTGAGAAAGCCGCTGAGCGATGCCACCGGCAATAGCAGCCGCGTCAGCGCGCCACGTTCGCTCGAGGGACGGCCCAACACATAGCGAATGATCAGATCGATACCGCCGGTTTCACGTATGCTGGCCACCAGTACATACATGAACGCAACGGTAAACAGACCGCTATTGGAAAACCCGCCGAGTGCCTGCTGAGGATCGATGACGCCCAGCGTCATCAGCACGACCACCGCACCCATTAAAATGATATCCGGTCCGAGGCGTGAGAGCGCCATCAGCGGAAAAATCGTCAGCACGACCCCTACTGCAATCCAAGCATCCAGCGACATAACCCCACATCCTTTCTCAAGCCCACTCACTGACATAACCGAATAGTACGAGGGGCATTGTGCCGCTTATCAGATATTCTAAAAAGTTATTTTTAGACACACAGTAAGAAGAAAATAGAATATATCGTGAGGCGTGAGGCGTGAGGCGTGAGGCGTGAGGCGTGAGGCGTGAGGCGTGAGGCGTGAGGCGTGAGGCGTGAGGCAGATAAGCATACACCAACGAAAAAACCCCGCATTGAGCGGGGTTTTTCTAGCTCGCTAGCAGACGCTGCTAGCGGCAAACATCAAGCTGGAATTAACCCAGAACTTTGATGTTAGAAGCCTGAAGGCCTTTTTTACCCTGGGTGACGTCGAAGGAAACCTTCTGGCCGTCTTGCAGAGTTTTGAAGCCGTCAGCTTGAATTTCGGAGAAGTGAGCGAACAGGTCGTCGCCATTGTCGTCCGGAGAAATGAAGCCGAAGCCTTTAGTGTCGTTAAACCACTTAACGGTACCAGTTGCCATGATCGAAATCCTCGATTTAGCTTTAATGTAGAGCCGGGTAATACCCGAGTTGCAGTGGGTAGAACAAGAAACCTTCACCAGACTCAACGCTAGAGCGTTTCGATACTGCTGACAACGTTCGACTTGCTAACCAACTGCATGCAGCATGCGCTTAACGACGCTGCACGTCAACACTATGATGGAAAAAAAAGTCAATGCAATGAATTTTCTTTTAAAATCCATCCGGCGGCTTTTTCAGCGATCATGAGGGTCGGCGAATTGGTGTTTCCACTGGTGATGGTGGGCATCACGCCCGCATCCGCAATCCGCAGCCCCGACACCCCTCTCACGCGCAATGTTGCGTCCACCACCGCCATTGGGTCATCACCTTTACCCATTCGTGTGGTGCCCACCGGATGAAAAATCGTCGTACCGATATCCCCTGCCAGCCGCGTTAACTCCTCGTCCGTTTGATACTCGACGCCCGGCTTCACTTCTTCAGGTGAGTACTTCGCAAAGGCAGGCTGTTCGGCGATACGCCGGGTTACCCGCAGCGAATCGGCCGCCACCTTGCGATCCTCCGGCGTGCTGAGATAGTTCGGCGAAATCGCCGGTGCCTGACGCGGGTCGGCGCTTTTCAACCGCACCGTTCCTCGGCTGGTAGGGTTCAAGTTGCATACGCTCGCGGTAATGGCCGGATAGGGATGCAGCGGCTGCCCAAAGGCCTCTAGGCTGAGCGGTTGGACGTGATACTGAATATTGGGGTACGGCTGATCGTTGGAGCTGCGAGTAAATGCGCCAAGCTGCGAGGGGGCCATGCTCATTGGCCCGGTGCGTTTGGTCACATATTCCCAGCCGATGCCCGCTTTGCCCCACAGCGTGCTGGCAATGGCATTGAGCGTCTTGGCGTTACTGACACGATACACCGAGCGTATTTGGAGGTGATCTTGCAGGTTTTCGCCAACGCCCGGCAAATCGTGAATGGCCTCGATACCATGCTCGCGCAGATGCTCCGCAGGCCCAATGCCCGATAGCTGTAAAAGGTGGGGCGAGCCAATCGCCCCTGCGCACAGCACCACTTCTTTTTGCGCCTGCACCCGCAGGGTTTTGCCGCTGCGCACCACCTCTACCCCGGTACAGCGAAGCGCTTGCGAACGATCGAAGCAGAGCCGGTTCACCTGGGTAGAGTGCCAAAGCGTCAGATTGTCCCGCTTTAGCGCGCTACGCAAAAATGCCTTGGCGGTATTCCAACGCCAGCCATCGCGCTGGTTCACTTCGAAATAGGCGACCCCTTCGTTACTGCCCCGGTTAAAGTCCTCGGTGCGGGGAATGCCAGCCTGAACCGCCGCTTCGGCAAAGTCGTCCAGCACTTCCCACTTTAGGCGCTGCTTCTCGACCCGCCACTCACCGCCATGGCCGTGAAACGCACGGTGTGTCTCGTCACCGTCGCTGCCCTCATCCAGCCGGTAGTGGTTTTCGTGTTTGATGAAGTCCGGCAGGCAGTTCTCCCAGCGCCACTCGTCACTGCCGGTGACCTCCGCCCAGTGGTCGTAATCCCGCGCCTGGCCACGCATATAGATCATACCGTTGATGCTGGAGCAGCCCCCCAGGGTTTTTCCTCGAGGGTAGATCAGCGAGCGGCCATTTAGCCCCGTGTCCGGCTCGGTGCGGAACAGCCAGTCGGTGCGCGGGTTATTGATGCAATACAGGTAGCCCACCGGAATATGGATCCAGTGGTAGTTATCCCGACCGCCCGCCTCGATCAGCAGCACCCGATTCTGTGGGTCGGCGCTGAGCCGGTTGGCCATCAGGCACCCTGCGGTGCCTGCGCCTACCACGATGTAGTCGAACGACTCAGCGTGGGAGTTTGTCATTGTATTCGTTGGCATAGGCTAGGCTCCCGTAACGGTCTGGCGCTACTTCGCCGTCGGCATCACGAATTCGGCGCCCGCATCGATGGAGTCGGACCAGCGCTGCATAATCGACTTCTGTTTGGTATAGAAGCGCACGCCCTCTTCGCCATACGCGTGGGTATCGCCAAACAGCGAGCGCTTCCAGCCACCGAAACCGTGCCACGCCATGGGCACTGGGATAGGCACGTTGATGCCGACCATACCCACCTGAATCCGCCGACCAAATTCGCGGGCGACGCTGCCGCTTTCGGTAAAGCAGCTCACCCCGTTGCCAAACTCGTGGCCATTGATCAGTTGAATAGCGGTCGCCACATCCGGCACCCGCACGCAGACCAGCACCGGGCCGAAGATCTCTTCTTTATAGATGGTCATTTCCGGCGTGACGTGATCAAACAGCGTGCCGCCCATCCAAAAACCGTCAGAACAGCCCTCGCCTGCTTGCGCGCCGTCGAACTCGCGGCCATCGACGACGAGCTCGGCGCCTTCTGCCACGCCCTTTTCTATGTAGCCGGTGATCCGCTGGTGCGCCTGACGGGTCACGATCGGACCCATTTCTGCATCTAGCTGCATGCCATCTTTCACCTTCAGCGCCTCGGCGCGTTCGGTGAGCATCGGTACCACCTTGTCGGCCACGTCGCCGACTAACACGGCCACGCTAATCGCCATGCAGCGCTCGCCCGCACTGCCGTAGGCCGCACCGATCAGCGCATCAACGGCTTTATCCAGGTGGGCATCCGGCATCACCACCATATGGTTTTTTGCGCCCCCCAGCGCCTGGACGCGCTTGCCGTGCTTGGCGCCACGCTCGTAGATCAGGTTGGCGATCGGCGTAGAACCCACGAACGACAGCGCCTTCACGTCAGGGTGATCGATTAGCGCTTCGACCGAATCTTTATCGCCCTGCACCACGTTGAAGACGCCATCCGGCAGGCCTGCTTGCTGCAATAGATCCGCTATCATCAGCGAGGCACTGGGGTCCAGCGGGCTAGGCTTGAGAATGAAGGTATTGCCAGCGGCAATGGCAATGGGGAACATCCACATGGGCACCATCGCCGGGAAGTTGAACGGCGTGATGCCCGCCACCACTCCCAGCGGCTGGCGCACGGTCCAGTTATCGATACCGGTGCTGACCTGCTCGGTGTAATCACCCTTCAAGAGCTGGGGGATGCCGCAAGCGAATTCGACGATATCGATGCCCCGGGCCACCTCGCCTTGCGCGTCGGTGAAGACTTTGCCGTGCTCTTTGGTGATTGCCTCGGCCAGGGCATCCTTATTAGCGTTCAGCAGCTCCAGAAATTTGAACATGACCCGAGCGCGGCGGATGGGCGGCGTATCGGCCCAGGCGGGGAATGCCGCCTGAGCGGCTTGCACGGCCGTATCTACGTCAGCGCTCGACGCCAGGGCCACACGCCCGGTGACCTGCCCGGTGGCGGGGTTGAACACATCTTGGGCGCTACCGGAGGTGCCTTCGCTACGTTGGCCGTTGATGAAGTGATGGATGGCGTGGGTGGTCATGGTCGCTACCTTTATAAAAAAAGCTTAAGTGATCAGAGGATGATCACAAGACTACCCCGCCGAACAGGCTAATCAATTGAGTAATTTTTAACCAAGATATAAGATTCACTAATAACACACCAGGGTAGGTTCATCACCATGCAGGAGTACGCCACGCTGCGGGCCTTTGTGGCCGTTGCCCACACCGGTAGCGTCTCGCGGGCGGCCGAGCAGCTCCACCTGACTCAGCCCGCCGTCAGCCTAAAGTTGAAGCAGCTACAGCAGCATCTAGGCTTAACGCTCTTTACCCGCCGCCCGCAGGGGTTAACCCTCACCGCTGACGGCTATGCACTCCTACCCACTGCAGAAAATGCGCTGGCCAGCGCGCTCGCCTTCGAGCTGACCGCCAGCGCTTTGCACAGCACCCTGCGTGGCAAGCTGCGCATTGGCACCATCGTCGACCCAGAGTTCATCCGCCTTGGCGACTTTCTCAGCCGCTTGATGGCCCGCGCGCCCCAGCTGGAAACCGAACTTCACCACGGCATGAGCGGCAATGTTTTGAGTCAGGTGGAACAGGGGGAGTTGGACGTAGGCTTCTTTCTCGCCACGCCCGGTGAAGGCACCGGCCGTCCAGCCCTTGATTGGCGCGAATTGACCCACTTTCATTATCACGTCGTCGCCCCGCCAGGCTGGGAAGCCAAGCTCGTCGATACCCGCTGGGAGACGCTTGCCCAGTTACCCTGGATCGTCACCCCCACCGTGTCGGCGCACTCCCGGCTACTCGAACGGGCTTTGACCGACAGCGGCGCGATACCGCGCCGCGTTGCCCAAGTCGACCAGGAGGTCTGTATGCTGGATTTGGTCAGAGCGGGTGTGGGGCTAAGCTTGGCGCGCGACGCGCTGGCCATGGCCGAACGGCAGGAGAGCGGTTTGACAGTGGCGGATAACGTTCGCTTGCCCTGCGCGCTCAGCCTGATTTGGCGCAGCGACCGCGCTACCGAACCCACCATAAAAGCCGCACTGGATACCCTCGATACGGTGTGGCCTCAGCGTGGTCGGTCGCGTTAAGAACGCGGAACCTCTCGATACTAATGGGCTCAATACCGAGCATCGATTCGTCACTGGAGTGTCAGACATGTACCGATTTTCCTCTTTTCGTCCGTTGACGCTGTGCATAATGGCCGCCGCTGGCCTGGCAAGCGCACCGCTCCAGGCGCAATCCAATAGCGAGGCAACGTTTGCTGGCGGCTGTTTCTGGTGCATGGAGCCGCCCTACGACAAGCAGCCGGGTGTCAGCGCCACCACCTCCGGCTATATGGGCGGCGAGCTGGACAACCCCACCTACGAACAGGTCTCCCGGGGCGGCACCGGCCACATAGAAGTCGTCAACATCGAGTACGACGACAGCCAGATCAGCTACGAACAGCTACTGGAGATTTTCTGGCGCAATATCGATCCCTTCGCCGTCAACCGCCAGTTTTGCGATAGCGGCGATCAATACCGCTCGGCCATCTTCTACAGCAACGAGGAGGAGCAGGCGTTAGCGGAAGCCTCGAAAGCCGAGATGGAAGCGAGGTTCGATCAAGAGATCACGACCGAGATCCTGCCGGCCAGCGAGTTTTGGCGCGCCGAGGAGTACCATCAGGATTACTACGAGAAAAACCCGCTCCGCTACAAGTTTTACCGCCTGAGCTGCGGCCGAGATGACCGTTTAGAAGAAGTATGGGACGAAGAGGCAGGCGGTCCTACTTTTGAGTAATCACGCCCTGTGACCTTTAAAAGCGCCAAGTCGGTTTATCTGTCTTGGCGCTTTTTTATGGAACCATTGTCTACCCGTCTTGCCCCAACGAGGGTGTCACGACATGCCTGATGATTCATTTGGGCAAAACGCCATTTATCTACTAAGGTAGAAATTCAGCATTAATAGACCAGTCGGCTAAAGGACTGCTCTACCTGATCGAACGCCCGTTGATCTAAAGATAGGAGATCTTATGAGCAACACCATCTCGACAGTCAATCCGACCACCGGCGAAACGCTTGAGACCTACACGCTGATGGATGAAAGCCAGGCCAAGCAGATCGTCGAGGCCAGCCATGAGGCGTTTCTGGATTGGCGGCTCAAGCCGCTAGAGCACCGCGCCAAGGTCGTCAAAGCCATTGGCGAAGCGATGAAGGCGCATAAAGACGAGCTTGCCGACCTAATGGTCAAAGAGATGGGCAAGCTGCCCTCACAGGCGCGCCAGGAAGTGGATCTGTGTGTCGGCATCTGTGATTATACCGCCGAGCACGGACCCACCAAGCTCGCCGACGAAGAGCGCAAGCCCGGCAACGGCGAGCGCGGAATCGTCACCTACTCCCCGATGGGCGTGATTTACGGCATTCAGCCGTGGAACTTCCCTGCGTATCAAGTCGTGCGCTACTCCATCGCCAACATCATGGCGGGCAACAGCGTGCTGCTAAAACACGCAGAGAACGTTACGGGTAGCGGGCTGCTGCTGGAGAAAATCTACCGCGAAGCGGGCCTGCCGGAAAACGTCTTCCGCACGCTGGTGATTTCTCACGATGTCTCCGACACGGTGATTGCCCACAAAGCCGTGCGTGGCGTCACCTTGACCGGCAGCGATGGCGCTGGTCGAAAAGTGGCCGCCAAAGCCGCCGAGCATCTGAAAAAGACGGTACTGGAGCTGGGCTCCAACGATGCCTACCTGGTACTGGACGATGCCGACCTTGATGTCGCGGTCGACACCTGCGTGACCGGTCGCGTCTTCAACGGCGGCCAAACCTGCGTGGCGGCCAAACGCTTTGTGGTCACCGAAAAGAACTACGAAGCATTCAAAGAGCGCTACGTAGCGCGCATGAAGGATTTGAAAGCGGGCGACCCAACCAAAGAAGATAGCGACCTAGGCCCGATGGCCCGCGTCGATCTTCGCGACGACCTTCACGAGCAGGTGGAAGAGAGCGTGCGTAAAGGCGCGACAATCCTCTGCGGCGGCGAAAAACCCGAAGGCAAAGGGGCGTTCTACCCGGTCACCGTGCTGGATAACGTCACCCCTGGACAGCCTGCCTACGACGATGAGCTGTTTGGCCCGGTCGCTGCGTTGATTCGTGCCAAAGACGATGAAGACGCTATGCGCATTGCTAACGACAGTCGCTACGGCTTGGGCGGCGGCATCATCTCCAAAGACGTGAAGCGCGCCACCGAGCTTGCCAGCCAGTATTTCGACACCGGCATGGTGTTCATCAACGGCTTCGGTGTCGCCACGCCGGAAATGCCGTTTGGCGGCGTGAAGGATTCAGGCTATGGGCGTGAGCACGGCGGCTTTGGGATGCACGAGTTCGTCAACGCCAAATCGGTGATCGTCGTACAAAGCTAAGGTGACCACGCTTTTCGTCTAGCGCTAGGCGGAGAGCACGTTACCCAAAACGCCGCAGCGTCGTTTTCACGACCTGCAGCGTTTTCGTGGTCCGCCTTGTTTGCAGCCTCTTTTACAGTATCAGGCGATTTGCCGCCGACGCTGCCAGAGCGTTAGCAGCAGCGCGACCACCAGCCAGCTCACCAGCGCGGCAATGACGTCATCCAACACGATACCGAACCCGCCGCTCACGTATTCTGCCAAATGAATGGGCGGCGGTTTCAATCCATCGAAGAAGCGGTAGACGCCAAACGCCAATGCCAGTACCAGCGGATGGCGGGCGGCTTTTAGCCCCAGCACCGCGAGCGGAAAAGCGACGTACTCATCGGCGACGATGCTGCCATGGTCCAGGCCATCATAATGCCACGCAGCGATATGACAAACCGGCACGGCCGCTATCAGCATCAGCGCGATGATGACCGCCTGCTGCCCCGTTGGGCGGCCCAAGAGCCACCACGCCAGCGGCAGGCCAATCAGTGACCCAAAGGTACCCGGCGCAACGGGCGCTAGCCCCAACCCAAAGCCAGTGGCTAGCCAGAAGTTGAGCGTATCGAGCATTAGCCAGCCTGCTGCGCCTGACGCTCGAGCTCTGCCGCCATCTCAGGCGTTAGGTTTAGCGCACTGGCGAGTTGATCCAACCAGGCGCGCTCCATGGGGTTTTGGTCGTCGATTACGGCGACGCTGATCAAATACATTTCGCGAGCGGCCTGGGGAGAGTCCGCTTCACGGGCCAAGGCCTGGGCGTCCAGCGGGGCTTTTAGCTGCTGTTCGACCCAGCGGTGCATCTCCTCATCCGCGCCGAGGGCATCGATCTGATCGGTAATCAGCGCCTGCTCCTGCTCGTCGATATGGCCATCCGCCCGGGCGGCCATGATCATGGCCTGCAGCAGCTCCAAGCTGCGGCGCTCTTGAACCTCGCCGCTCAACACCTCGACACGCTCGCCTTCCGAGGAGGATTGGGTCCCAGCCCCCTTCTTCTCCTTCTCCTGAGTACTTTGCCACGCCTTCCAGGCCAGTACGCCGACTCCCGCAATGGCACCATATTTGAGCGCTTTGCCGCCCATGCTGCGGCCACGCTTCGAGCCCACCAGCATGCCTAGGGCACCGCCGCCCAGCAGGCTTTTCATGTCGAAACCGCTGGAACCGCTGCTTTGGCGCGAGCCTTGGCTGCCACTGCCGCCCAACTGGCGGGAGAGGCCATCGATCACCCCTTTGACATCCATGCCGCCGCTACTGCCCTTGCTGCCGCTGGCCTGACTCATCAACTGCTGAAGAATTTTGCTTGCGTTCATCCTTGCACTCCTCAATGGTTACTCATTCGACGGGTCGAACGCGGGTCGTTTAATGTTCGTTATAGCGCATGCTACATGAATACAGCATGAATCGATCCTGCACTCGCGCTTAGCCCAGCGCCCCTTTTACCGCGACCGAACTGCCATGACGGCTAGCGCTCACCTCGATGCGCACTGGCATCTGCTCTTTGAGTTCGCTGACGTGGGAAATGATCCCTATCGTTCGCCCGCTCATTTGCAGTTCGCTCAACATGGCGATGGCTTGATCCAGCGCGTCTTGGTCCAGACTGCCAAATCCCTCGTCGATGAACAGCGTATCCAGTTGAATTCCCCCCGCGTAGGCCTGGACCACATCGGAAAGCCCTAGGGCCAACGATAGCGCGGCCATGAACGATTCCCCACCGGAGAGCGTGGCCACCGGACGGTTCTTGCCAGTGTAAGTATCGGCCACGTCGAGCTCGAGCCCTGAGGCTTTATTGCCTTTGGAAGGATCTTCCCGGCGCACGAGCTGATAGCGCCCGCGGCTCATTCGCACCAGACGTTCGGAGGCTTGGATCAGCACATCGTCCAGCAGCACGCCCAGCACGAAGCGCTGCAGGCTAATGCGGTGACCGGTGCGGCCGTTGGCGACCTCGCTGAGCGTTCCCCAAAGCTGATACTGCGCCTCGAGCGCTGCCTCGGCGTGGCGTGCCTCCGCCAAGCGCTGCTGGGTACTCGTAAGCTGATCGACGCGTGCCGCCAAGCGCTGATACGTTTGGCGGCACGCCGCTTCGTGAGACTTGGCCGCTTCGGCGTGGGTCTCCAAGGCAGCAACGTCGGGGGGCGTTTTGCCTTCCAGCAGCGGTTCGCTGGCCTCGAGCTGGCCCTCCAATTTGGCGAGCTCCCGCTGAAAACGCGCGACGCTTTCACTCAGGCGCTGCTGTTCCGACGCCTCTAGGCGGGCAGCGGTAAACGCCGCTTCGTCTCTGAAGGGGCTGGCCTGCAGCGCTGCTTGCCACTCGGTTCGAGCGGTGCCTAACGTGTGCTGCGCCTCGGTTTGGCGCTGGGTGGCCTCGGTTAGCGTGGTTTGTGCTTGAGTGAGCGCCATATGAGCCGTTTGGGCCTGGGCCTGGGCCGTTTTCCAGGTCCGTTCGCAGGTGTCGATCTCGCGGTTCACAGAGGCTAACGACGCGTTCACGCTCTCCAGCGACACGCTATCGCCCAACTGCTCGCGAAGCCGTTGGCAACGTTCGTCGAGGTGGTGAGACTGCTGCTCCAAGCCCTGGGCATGCTGCTGGGCACTCACCCAGGCCTGGCGAGCGTGCTCGTAGGCACTTCGCGCCTGCTTCATCTCCGCTTGCGTCACCAGCGCTTGGGAGGGAGTGGCGGGAGCCGGATGCTCACGGCTACCGCACACCGGGCAAGGCTGGCCGCTGTCCAACCGCTGGGCCAGCAGCGCCGCCTGGCCCTGGTGCCAGCGCATCTCTTGCTCGATGGCGTGCTGCTCTTGGCGGGTGGCCTCTTGCTGCGTCTGCTCTAACGTCTCGAGCGCTTGGGCGACCTGTTGGGCAAGGGTGGCGCGCTGCCCTTCCAGCGTGGCCAGCTCCTGACACGTAGCGAGGGATTGCTCCCACTCATACGCTTGACGCTGCAGCGCGGGCACCCGCTCATGCTGGGCATTGGCCTCCGCCAGTGCCGCCTGGGCCTGCTGATGGGCGGCCTGTCGAGGGGCTATGGCCTGCTGGGCGGCCTGGCATTCGCTCTCGGCGGCAGCGGCGTTTTTCTCGGCGCTTTGCAGCGCGTAAAACGGCGTAGCGAGCGCTTGGGTTTGTTCGTGCCGGTGCAGCTGCGCTTGGGCGTGCTGAATCGCGGGCTGCTGCTCCAATAGGGCCGCTTTTGCCTTGACCAGCGTGGCGTGCTGCTCGAACTGGCGAGCCAGCGCCGTGCCCGCCTGGGCGGTCGCCACGGCCTGCTCGCGCTGCTCGGTGGCGGCCGCCAGCGCCTGTTTGGCGGCGTGATGATCCGGGTCGAGCGCGGCGAGCGCTTCCTGTAGCGCGGCCTCGCTCTCGACATCGCTGGCCGACAGGATGCCCTGCACCCGCTGGCGGTGGTCGTTCACCTCACGGACGATCTGCTTGGCCCGATCCAGCAGGCGCTGCTCGATACGCTGAAAAATTTCGGTTTGAAACAGCTGGGCAAAAATCTCTTCGCGCTCTTTCGAGCCCGCCAGCAGCAGCTCGCGAAATTTACCCTGGGGAAGCACCATGACTTGGCGAAACTGACGCGCATCCAAGCCCAGCAACTGCTGCAGCTGGACGTTGGCATCGGTGATCTTTCGTGCCACCAAGCATTCGTCCTCCTCGCCCTTGGGAGTAACTCGCCATAATTGAGCTTCCGCCGCTTGCGTGGTCGTGCCTTCGCCGCTGGCTTTGGGGCGCTCCTGCTGCGGCACTCGGCGCACTCGATAAATGGCATCTCGTAGACGGAACGTCAGCGTCACTTCGGTCAACAGGGTCGCGGGCGCTTGGTCGCAGCGCATTTGGCCAGCGTCGCGCTCGTTGCCGGTGGTTTGGCCGTACAAGGCAAAACACATCGCATCGAGGATCGAGCTTTTACCCGCCCCGGTGGGGCCGTTGATCAGAAACAGCGGGCTTCTACCCAGCGCGGTGAAGTCGATGGCCTCAGTACTCGCAAAGGGGCCAAAGGCCTGCATGGTGAGTGTCAACGGCGTCATGCTTGGCCCTCCTGCTCACGGCTGAGGGTGGTGATCAGCTCGCTCATGGCGCGGGCCTGCTCGTCGCTCATTGGCTCACCGCTGGCTTGGGTGAAAAAGTCGCTGAACATATCCAGCGCGCTGAACTGAAGCCGCTCGCGGTCTAGCTGCTGGCGCCCTTTTGCTTCCAGCATGCCGGGCTTCTCCAGGTGCAGCACGTTGGGGTAGACCTCCCGCAGTTTGCCCATGGGGTCGAGAATGGCATGGCGGTCGGTGAGGCGCACCAGCAAGTAGTCATCGGCGTAGGGATCGCTGGCGCCTTGGGCCAGCAGCTGCGTCAGCTCGCCTTCCAGTACGCGTACGTCACGACGGGGTAGCAGCGGATGATGCTCGATCTGGGTGACACCTTCGCTGCCCACCTCGACGAGGGTGACGCCTTTACGCTGAGTGGCTTCGGAAAAGCTGTACTTCAGCAGCGAGCCGCTGTAGCGAATGTGCTCGCCACCGCGAGTTTGCGGGCCGTGAAGATGGCCAAGCGCCACGTAGTCGAAACGCTGCATGGGCTCCCAAGCCACGCTCTCCGCCCCGCCCAGGGTGAGCGGGCGCTCGGAGTCGCTGGCGGTGCCGCCATCGACAAAGCAGTGGCTCATGAGCATCGTCGGGCGGCCCGGCTGGCGCTGCGCCTCGATGCGCTCCAGCAGGTAGCGGTGGGCGCCGTCGAAGTCGCGCACGTCCACGCCAAACGCGCTGCGCACGTACTCCGGATCGGCGTAGGGGATGCCGAACACATCCAACGTGTCACCGCCCATCGTTAGCGTGACCGGCTGATCGCAGGTGGCCAGGTCGGTGAGGATATGCAGCCCGGCCTGACGCAAATGGCGGGCGCCAAAACCCAAGCGCTCGGCACCGTCGTGGTTACCGGAAATCATGATGACCGGCAGGCTGCGCTTCTCGCACAGCTCGACCAATATCTCATCCAGCAGCGTGACCGCCGCAGCGGGTGGCACAGAGCGGTCGTAAATATCGCCTGCGACCAGCACGGCATCCACCTGCTCGCGGTCGATGATCGCCAGCAGCTGCTGCAACACATGGCGCTGGTCTTCCAGCAAGGAGAGGTTATGGAATAGCCGCCCCAAATGCCAATCGGCGGTGTGAAGTAATCGCATGACGCACTCGATACAGAAACGTTAGCTGCATCATAACAACCTCACACCGCGACGCTAGCGCTCAGGGGGTGATGGGCAGGTGCCGTTTATGCGCTGAGCGCTGATACGTTTGTATCATCGTGGCACGCGCTTCCTCGCTTACCTGTTTACCCGTCAAGAAAGCATCGATATCTGCGTAGCTAACGCCAAGTGCCTCCTCATCGGCTAGCTGGGGTTTCAGAGTCTCTAGATCAGCCGTGGGCTGCTTCTCTACCAGCGCTTCGGGCGCGCCTAGCACCGCACCTAATTGGCGTACCTGGGCTTTAGTCAGACCGGTTAATGGAGCGATATCGCAGGCCCCATCGCCATATTTGGTAAAAAAGCCCATGAGCGCCTCCGCCGCCTGATCGGTTCCCACGACCAGCCCCGCGTTAGCCCCTGCGACAGCATATTGAGCCACCATACGTTGACGCGCTTTGATATTGCCCAGGACGAAATCGCGTTGCTGCGCATCGGTAAAGCCCAGCCCACCTGCTTCAAGCGAAGCCAACATTGCATCGCTCGCGGCCTGGATATTTACACTCAGCACGCTATCGGGTTTGATGAATGCCAACGCCTGCTGGGCGTCTGCTTCATCGTGCTGAGTATCGTAGGGTAAACGCATCGCATAGAAGTGGGCTGACACACCCTCTTGGCGAGCTTTTTCTACCGCCAACTGCGCCAAGCGCCCTGCTACAGTGGAGTCGACCCCGCCACTGATACCCAACACCAAGCTCTTTTGCCCAGAGTTTAGGAGTTGGCGATAGAGAAACATCACACGGCGCTCGACTTCTTGCTGCGGATCGATGGCGGGCACGACCCGCAACGCGGTTTGAATATGGGCTTGATGGGCTTGATGAGCGACGGCGCTGACCTCTCCCTCTACCACTGCAGCGTGGTGAGTCATTAAGCGCTTCAAAGCGTAGTGGGCCGCCGCTAAACGCACTTCGTTACGGTCACCTGAAAAATGCCGTGTCTCTGCGATGAGATAAATCTGCTGCTCGTACCGAAACGCCCAGGCAAAGCATACCGTTCCTACGGGAATGCCATCGTGGGGCTCTGGTCCAGCGATACCGGTATTGGCTATCGCAACGTTGGCATCATTGTTAGTGAGTGCCCCCACGGCCATTTCTTTGGATGTCGCCTCGCTGGTCAAACCACAACGCTCAAGGGTTTGAGCGCTTACCGAAAGATAACGCTGCTTAGCCTCTGGCGAGTACACGGCAAGGCCGCAATCCATCGATTGGCCACTGCCTGGCACCCGCGCCAGTTCCGACGCAATCAGTCCTGCCGTACAGGATTCGGCAGTAGCGAGCTTAAGTGAGTAGTCTTGTAAATAATCGCGAACTTGTCTCAGCAGTTCCATTGCGGGTCTCCTTGAAGGATGCATCCGTGCAGGTGGGGTTACTAAAGCCACTATAGATAATCACTCTGGTTTGTCGAAAACCCTCCTCGTCGTCTTAAGGTCATCTTTCGCGCCGTAACCCGCATACACAAAGCCCCCATCGCAAGGATGAGGGCTTTGTGTTAGTGACATAAAATTAACCTAGATTAATCTCTAAACGCATCCGGGTAGGTGGTGAGATCCACGCCCCACAGCATCGGCAGCAGGAAGTAGACCGCGGCCACGATCAACAGCATCGCAATGATGTTGAGCCAGAAACCGTTGCGCACCATCTCGATGATTTTGATTTTACCCGTGGCGAAGATGATCGCATTGGGCGGGGTGCCTACCGGTAGCATGAAGGCGCAGTTGGCCGCCATGGCCGCTGGCACCATCAGCACGAACGGATGAATATCGAGCGCCAGCGCCAATGAGGCTAGCACCGGCAAAATCATCGTCGCTGTGGCCGTGTTGGAGGTGATCTCGGTCAAAAATAGCACCATGCCTGTCGCCAGCAAAATGACCAGCAGGAAGTTGACGCCTTCTAGCACGCTCATTTGGCCGCCAATCCATGAAGCCAGACCCGATGAGCCAAAACCTGCGGCAATCGCCAAGCCGCCGCCGAACAGCAGCAAAATGCCCCACGGCACGTCTTTGGCTACGTCCCACCCCAACAGGCAGCCACCTTTATTGGGCGAAGGAATCAGAAACAGCGCCACGGCAGCAGTGATCGCAATCATGGTGTCGTTAATGCCTGGAATATTGAGGATCTGTCCCTGCCAAAGAAACGAGCGGGTAATCCAGAAGAACGCGGCAAACAGGAACACACCGAGCACCGCCTTCTCTTCGAAGGTGATCCTACCCAGCGCTTCTTTCTCTTTTCGAATCAGCGCCCGGCCGCCCGGCAATTTGGCGAGCTTGATCGGATAAATGAAGCGCGTCAGCATCACCCAGCCAATCACCAGCAGCGTCACTACCACCGGGAAGGCAAACATCAGCCAGCCCGCGAACGAAATCTCGACACCGAACAGCTCGTTCACGATCGCCGCCAGGATAATGTTCGGCGGCGTGCCGATCAGCGTGCCTAAACCACCAATGGTGCCACCATAGCCCACGCCGAAAATGAGCGCCTTGCTGAATTTATCGATTTCGTCGCTGTGGTCACCTTCGGTTTTATTCAGTTCCTGGGTGACTTGATAGACAATCGCAGTGCCAATAGGCAGCATCATCATCACAGCGGCGGTATTGGACACCCACATGGACAAGAAGCCCGTCGCCGCCATGAAACCAAACACGATGCTGTTGATGCTAGTACCGAGCACGGAGATGATCGACAGCGCAATGCGTTTATGTAGATCCCACTTCTCCATCGCCAGGGCGATCATAAAGCCGCCCAGGAACAGGAAAATAATCGGGTTGCCGTAGGCCGCCGTAACGGCGTTGCTCTCCAACGCCCCGGTAATGGGTAGGAGAATAATCGGCAGCAGAGAAGTGACAGGAATCGGGATGGCTTCGGTAATCCACCACACCGCTACCCACAAGGTAGTGGCCAGCACCATCCGGCCTTCGAAGCTAAGATCAGCCGGGTGGAAAAACATCACTACCATTGCAAACAGCAATGGCCCCAGCACCAAGCCGATTTTCTGCGCTCGGTTATACGCAGGAGGACGGGGTGAGTGGCCGCTGCTGCCTTGTGTACCATTAGCCTCGCTGCGGGATGAGGAGCCACCGGTACTTGAGGTAGGCAACGCACACATCAGAAGGTTTTTGACTTGATCGTGGGAGTGCCAAAGCTGATCCCACAGCGTCATCGTAGCAGTTCTGCGCATTATTAACGTACCGCTCGCAGTCAGGGTGAACGAAAGGGCTCAACACGGGGCAGGCCCTACGGCATTTTTACCAGCGCCGCTGGCGTTTGTGGTGCCCTTTATTCACTGCAATAAGCCTTTAGTCCAGCGAATTGGCCGTTATTACAACCAAAGTCTAAACACTTTAGTCTTAATTATTAGCCGCTACTAACATTAAACCCAGTCCCCTTTTACGGAGATATCATCGTGTTAGACCGCTTTACCATGCCGCTGACCCAGCGACCGCTTCTCGCGCTTGCTGACATCCTGCATCGTCAAAAAATTACCGCTGATCAAGTCACGCTAGCGGCCTTCATCGTGGGGCTCAGCGCCTTGCCGCTACTGGCATTCGAACAGTACGGGTGGGCGTTGGCTGCAATCGTGCTCAATCGTGTGGGAGATGGGGTAGATGGTGCCTTGGCCCGGCTGAATAATCAGCAAAGCGACGCGGGCGGCTTTCTAGACATTGGGCTTGATTTTGTCTTTTATGCGTCGGTAGTGCTCGGCTTTGCGCTGGCCGACCCTGCGCAGAATGCGCTGCCCGCTGCGCTGCTGCTCTTTGCGTTCATTGGCACCGGCACATCGTTTTTGGCCTTCGCCATCGTCGCCAAGGCCCGGCAGATAGAACGGCCCAGCTTTCCTAAAAAAGCCTTTTACTATTTAGAAGGCTTGACTGAGGGCACCGAAACGGTCGCGGCGTTCGTGTTGTTCTGTTTGTTCCCCACGGCGTTTCCCTTGTTGGCTTGCCTGTTCGCTGCTGCGTGCTTGATCACCACCATCACGCGGCTCTGGGGTGGCTACTGGACACTGCGTTCATGACCCGATCATGTCATCATCGTTAACATTTTGTATAGCTTTTATGAACTCCTTTTCGGTGCCGCTGGTCTATGCTGTGGGTATGAGTTTATCGCGCTCGTCAGGGCATGAAACTTGGCGCAGCTGTACTCTCTGAGGGGGGATCGACCACATTACCGACCGTTTGGGAGGTTGCATGATCCGTCAACACATCTACCAGGGCACCCAGCCTGGCAGCCGAGAGCATCTTGAGAAATTTCTTACGGAACAAAAGCATAGTCGTGCAAAAGCAAAACAACCTGACGTAGTGACCGTTGCCACCGTGTCATTCTTCACAGGTTGTTTAGTCACTTTGCTAGCCACTATGACGCTCTAATGATAGACACTGAGCGCTCCATCACAGCGAAAATCCCCACACGAAATGTGGGGATTTTTTATGGCTTTTGATCCATGTGAATTTTTGCAGACAGTCGAAAACGGTGATTGATTCTCACCAATCTCTGTATTACTCTCGAAGAGTACAAGACGCGTACAAATAGCGTTTCGACACTTACGCTGCTATTTCGAGCAGCCAATGGCATTCACAAGGAGTCGTGGCATGCATACCCATTCTCTGGTCGATATCTCGCAGGCGGGCCTTGAACTGGCCATTCAAGAAATCAAGGAAGAGATGTTCGATACACCGCAGTGTGACTACACCATTGCCAAACTGCTGAGCCATTGTGGCCAGTTTGAGGCGGCTGAGCGCCATATTGATGACATGTTGTTGAAATGGGGCGCTTCTCCCGATGTGCTCGCCCTTACCGAACAGGCTTATGCCGACATGGCACGTTTCAGCGTCGATCAAACGGCTAACGCCTTGTCAGCGGCCAACCGCGCTTCCGTGGCACAAGCCAGCGCCGCAGCTTGAAGTTTTGAGCGCTCGTCCCTAACGAGCGATGCGAACGGCCTGCCGCTCTTCGAGTGGCAGGCCGTTTTTATGATTAGTCTAAATGCTCTAGCGTCACCACGATATCTTGGGTAGAAACATCGACGTTCCAGAAGGTATAGCTGTCATCGTCCTCGTCGACCAAGCGAATATCGAATAAGGGACTGTTATACCCCGTTAGCGTCACGCGCTGGGTATCCCCATTCATCAACACGTCGCTGCCCAGCACGTCCTCCTCCCAACTTTTCGAATCCGCCGGGCTCACGTACATATAGTAAATGGTGTAGCCAGTACGGTTGGTGATATCGACGTAGTAGTCGGCCGCCATGACGAGCGACGAGCTGCACATCATCAGCAGTGCAGCAAACAACACTTTCATACGCATGAAACGTTCCTTCTTCTTCTTTTGGGATAGGCGGGAAGTAGCACTAAAGCCACGCTGCGATGATGCCCCGCAGCAAGCGAAGTATAGTCTGGCGCTCATCTCTGTGACAGCGAGTGCCGATTTTTGGCACACCCACCCCAGAGAAGCCCTCAACTGATAGAATGCTGCCCCTTTCAGGCGCGGTGGCGCTTACCGCCGCATCGCTTCCCCCCTTTTACTACCTGAGAGTCACGCAATGATTGCCACCGCTACCACCGTTTTTCGACCCTTGTTACGGCTGGGGCTTATTCCTCAAATCGTCATCGGTATTGTCGCTGGGGTGCTGTTGGCCCTACTCGTACCCGACATAGCCAGCGATGTAGCGCTTCTCGGGCAGCTTTTCATTGCCGCGCTGCAAGCCGTGGCGCCTATTTTGGTCTTCGTACTGGTGGCGGCGGCCATTGCCGCCCATCAGGCGGGCCAGCCGACCCATATTCGCTCGGTGCTCTTACTCTACGTCGCAGGTACGCTGATTGCCGCGTTGATTGCCGTAGCCGCAAGCTTCGCACTTCCCACGGAGCTGGCCTTGGATGCGGGACAAGTCGACGGCAACCCGCCGAGCGATATTTTCACCGTGCTGCGTGACTTACTGCTCAACGCGGTGGCGAACCCTGTGACGGCTCTGATGGACGCCAATTTCATCGCCATTCTGGCCTGGGCCATTGGTTTGGGGTTGACACTTCGCCAGGCCAGCGACACGACTCGCCAAGCGCTGAGCGATTTATCCGCCGCCATTACGCGTATCGTCACCCTGGTGATTCGCCTGGCCCCCCTGGGTATTTTCGGCTTAGTGGCCGGTACACTCGCGGAGTCTGGCGTTCAGGCACTGCTGAACTACGCCCAGCTATTGGGGGTGATCGTTGGCTGTATGCTGTTCGTTGCGCTAGTAAGTAACCCGCTATTGGTCTACTTGGCTACCCGCCAAAATCCTTACCCGCTGGTGTTTGCCTGCCTGCGGGGCAGCGCCATTACGGCGTTTTTCACTCGCAGCTCGGCGGCCAACATTCCGGTCAACCTGGAACTTTGCCGCCGTTTGGACCTGGATGCCGACACCTACGCGATCTCCATTCCGTTAGGTGCCACCATCAATATGTGCGGCGCGGCGATCACCATTACCGTGATTACGCTGGCGACTACGCACACCCTGGGAATTAGCGTGGATTTCCCCACCGCGCTGCTGCTCTGCATCGTATCGGCTCTGGCGGCCTGCGGTGTGTCTGGCGTGGCGGGCGGTTCGTTGATGCTGATTCCCATGGCCGCCAGCCTGTTCGGCATTCCGACCGAAGTGGCCATGCAGGCCGTCGCCATTGGCTTTGTGATTAGCGTGGTGCAAGACTCTACCGAAACGGCGCTCAACTCCTCCACCGATGTGCTGTTTACCGCCGCCGCCTGTCGAGCGCGTAAGCCTGATTAACGCTCCTTTGTGGCTCGTCGATTGACAGATCGCTGTTCCTTATATAGAACGTTCTATAAAAGGAACAGCGAAGACGTCCATGGACGAGCACTCTCTTGTTACGCTAGGCCAACACCTCCAAGCGCTTCGTAAAGCGCAGGATTTATCGCTCTCGCAACTTGCCAACGCGGCGGGCATCGCGAAATCCAACCTATGCCGCTTAGAGCAAGGCAATGGCAACCCGACGCTCGACACGATCTGGCGGCTGGCCGTCCAACTCAACGTTCCGTTTGGCACCCTAGTTGCACCGATTAGCGTGCCGCTCGGCGAGGATGGCGTGCAGGTACAGTTGATTGACCAAGGTAAAGGCGCATCACAGGTAGATGCCTACTGGATGCGCTGCGCGCCCCACACCCTGCGCCACGCCGAGGCCCACACACCGGGCACCCAAGAGACGCTGACGCTGATCAGCGGCTATTTGGAAGCCGGACCAGAAGGCGCAACGCTCTCGCTCGCTCCCGGCGATAGCGTCACTTTCCCCGCCGATCAGCCACACCTTTACCGCACTCAGGCGGCAGAAGCCACTCTGCTGCTCACCGTCACCTACGGGCTAGAGGGCACCCGCTCATGAGCCAGCCAGCCGATCACACCGTTAACGCCCAGCACTCATCGCTGCGCTCTGCCTTACAGGGTGTGCGTGAAGCCATTCCGCTACTAGGCGGCTATATTCCAGTCGCGCTCTCGTTTGGTTTGGTCGCGACGCAGGCCGATTTCACCACCTGGGAAGCCGCCGCCATTTCAGCACTGATCTATGCGGGTGCGTCGCAGTTTCTGTTCGTGGGCATGATTGCCGCGGGCGCACCGCTGTGGCTGGTGGTCATCATGACGCTGCTCATCAACGTGCGCCACGTGGTGTACGGCCCCAATTTGGCCGCGCTGCTGCCCCGCAGCCGCCACTGGCCTTGGTTGATGCACGGCCTGACCGACCAAGTCTTTGCCTTGGCACTCACACGGCTACCCCAGCTACCGGAAGTCAAGCGGTTCAGTTGGTTCGTGGGTGCCTCGCTGCTGGCTTGGGCGGTGTGGATCATCGGTACCATCGTCGGCGCGTCCGGCGGCGAGGCGGTCACCGCCCGCTGGCCGCTGCTGGGGGAGATCATGCCCTTCGCCCTTCCAGCCCTATTTCTTACCATGGTGGCACCGCGCTTTACCGACCAGCGCTGGGCCGCCGCCATGCTGTGTACCATCCTTGCCGCGCTGGCCTTGAACTTGGCCGGGTGGAGCAATGTCGCGATTCCGCTGGCCGCCGCCTGCGGCGCGCTGTGCTTTTATACGGTCACGTTCCAACCACGGAGGAGCCGCCCATGAGCAGCACCATGTGGATCGCCGTCATTATCTGCGCACTCGGCACGTTGCTGATGCGAGTGGTGCCCTTTTTATGGATGCAGCGCCGTCTTGGTAGCGCAGCGGGCATGAATGCCATGCCCCAATGGCTGGTGATTCTGGGCCCGATGATGATTGCCGCCGTGTTGGGCGTCTCGATCGTACCGGTCAACCCCAACGCCATCTCTTGGCTCGCCACAGCGATAGGCCTTGGCGTCACGCTATTGGTGTGGCGACGGCTGCGCTCACTGGGCTGGCCGGTGGCCGCCGGGGTGGCGATGTTTGGTGCAGTAGAGGTAGCGGCTGCTCTCCTTTGAGAGCGCGGCGACTGACGCACCCCCGCCCAATCACAACTGATAACTATTTGCATTAAATACCTTTAACATGGCATCATCCCCCTCTGGCTAAGGCGTCATAGCAGCACGTCTGCTTTGCCATATCCCCATGACATCTCAGAAAGCGGGTTTCATGCCGAACGCGACCTCCAACGGCAAAAAAGTGCTGATCAGCGTGCTACTGGGCACCTTTACCGTCAGCCTCAATAACAGCGCTCTTAACCTAGCCGTCGCTGACCTCATGGTGACGTTTAACGCTAGCGCCACCCAGGTCAGCTGGGTGGTGACCATCTTTATGATTGCCATGGCGATGACAATGCCGCTAACGGGCTATTTAGCGGGCAGATGGGGGCGAAAAACGGTTTACCTCGTGGGCCTGTGCGGTTTTTTGGCCGGCTCGGGGCTGGGTGCCTTTGCGCCACATCTCAATGGCATCATCGTAGCCCGAGGCGTGCAAGGAATCGCCGCTGGCTTGATGATTCCGCTGTCTCTGTCGTTGATTTTTTCTGCTTACCCGCGCGAACAGCGGGGACGGGCCAGCGGTGTGTGGGGCTTTGCCGTGATGATGGCGCCCGCCATCGGACCGGCGGTGGGAGGGCTACTGCTGGAGGTCAGCCAGTGGCGCGCCCTGTTTTTGATGAATATGCCCTTCGCGATCCTAGGGCTGATATGCGGCTATCGTTATTTATCCGCCGACTCGCGGCCGCCTCGACGCCAGTTTGACTTACCGGGCTTTTGTCTCATCACGCTGGGTATCGGGGGCGTACTGCTGTCTCTCAACGGCGTTGAAACGTTATCAGACCTGTTGCGTCCCGCTACTCTCGTACCGCTCCTGCTAGGTGCCATCGCGTTAACGCTGTTCATACGCGTCGAGCGACAGCAGGCTCAGCCGCTACTCGACCTGTCACTGTTTCACCACCCTCGCTTTCGCTACAGCGTGCTGCTCGCCTGTTTGCAATCGATCATCCTGTTTGGATGCATCTTGTTAATCCCTCTGTGGATGCAGAACACGCTGGGCTTTAGCCCGCTGACGACAGGCCTCGTGTTTCTCGCCACTGCGCTGGCTGCCGCTGCCTGTTCGCCCATTGCAGGCCGCTGTATCGACCGGGCACCCCCTCAATGGTGTATTGGTTTAGGCCTGATTGCCACGGTCATCAGCTTGATAGGCCTCGGCACGCTGAGCGCGGCTACCTCCGTTTGGATCATTGCAGCCTGGATGGGGCTTCGCGGCATGGGGTTGGGGTTCGCTTACTTACCAGCGACCACGGTGGGCATGAAAGATCTTCCTGAGCAGCAGGTGGCCCAGGCCTCGGCCATGAACAACATGGCGCGTCGACTCGTCTCCTCACTCGGAGTGGTCGCCCTATCGGTCTACTACGACATGAGTGTACGAGCATCCCTGGACCTGGGCATCGCCTACTCCGAGGCCAGCGCCTCTGCCCTGCACGTGTCCTTTCTTGTCTTGGCGGGTATCGCGCTGGCATGTCTCCCTCTGGCGTGGGTACTGGGGCGCACAGGTGCCTCGTTGAACATGGCGATACCTTCCTCCTCAAACGGCCAGCCGCAAACGTCGCTTCAAGGAAGAGCCAAATGATCCCCTTTCAAACGCACCGAATCACCTGGCGACCTTCATTGGGCAAAACGCTGCTGAGCATTGCCTTCGTCGTGAGCTTGATGGGCGCTACCTGTGCCGCCCAACCCCTTAGGAGCCAAACATCCTCCGTTGAACGCGTCGTAACGCTTTACCAAGGAGCCACCGATAGCGCCGTCGCCTTGGGGATCACTCCCATTGGCGTGGTGGACTCATGGTTGGAAAAACCCATGTATCGCTACCTGCGCGACGAATTAAACGACGTGCCGCACGTGGGCCTGGAAACACAGCCAAACTTGGAAAAAATCGCTTGGCTGAACCCTGATGTCATCGTGGCCACGGATTTTCGTCATCAGAGAATACGGCCGTTGCTGACAGCCATTGCCCCCACTGCCACGGCCGATAACGTTTATGACTTCAAAGAGACGCTGACCCTGGTGGCTGATGCCACAGGTCGCGAGGAAGCAGCCAATGCGTTACTGCGCGATTGGGCGACACGTGTCGACGACTTTCACCGACAGATAGCAGACGCGCTCGGAGACGCGTGGCCGCAAAAAGTCGCGGTGATCCGCTTCAAAAGTGATCACCTGCGTATCTACTCGGGCGGCTTTGCAGGCTATATTCTCGACGAGCTAGGGTTCGAACAACCCGACACCTTGAACACGCACGGGTGGGGCATGAAGCTTTCCAGCACGGAGAACATCCCTATGTTGGATGCCGATGTCATTTTCGTGCTGCTGGAGCCGGACCCCGCCATTCTCGATAACTACCAGCACTGGTCGTCCCACCCTTTGTGGCAGCAGCTAGAGGCCGTCGAACATCAGCGGGTATTCGAAGTCGACCCCGTCAACTGGATGATGGGCGGCGGTATACTCGCCGCCAATGCCATGCTCGATGACCTGTATCGCCACTATGGTCTTGAAGGCATCGAGCAAGGTGATGCGCTTGCTAGCCGCCAGGAGACGCAGGATGCTAGATAGCCACCTCGCTAAAAGTCTCGGGCTGCTGTTTGGGGTGATGGTGACCTGGAGCGCATTTTTAACCAGCACGCTATCAGGAACGAGCGATATTGCGTGGCACGCGCTGTGGTCAACCTTACATCACTATGATCCCGGCAATGTCGCACACATCATCCTCATCACCGAGCGTCTACCGCGGGCGATCATCGCAGCGTTAGTGGGTGCGAGCCTCGCCATTGCCGGGGCTCTGATACAAACCATCACACGCAACCCGCTGGCCTCACCTAGCATCCTAGGCATCAACGCGGGGGCCATGTTTTTTGTCGTGGTGGCCGTGTCTTTACTGCCGCTTTCAGCGCCTGCCCACTATGTCTGGGCGGCGCTTTTCGGTGCATCGGTGGCGGCGCTCTTAGTCATTCTGCTCAGTAGAGGACGACGCGGTGAGCTATCGCCGCTGCGCGTCGTACTGGCCGGGGTGGCCGTGACGGCCATGTTCGTCGCCTTTAGCCAGGGGCTCCTGGTGATCGATCAGCAAAGCTTCGAAAGCGTGCTCTACTGGCTGGCAGGCTCGGTATCCGGGCGAGAACTTGCGCTGGTGGCTCCTTTATTACCGCTATTTGGCGCAGCGCTCCTGCTCTGCACCCTGCTGGTCCGTCATGCCAATGCGCTCTTGTTAGGCGATGACATGGCAACAGGTCTGGGGTTACAGGCCACCACGATCAAACTGCTGCTTGGGCTCGTCGTGATCGTATTGGCGGGTAGTTCCGTGGCCTTGTCGGGGATGATCGGGTTCGTAGGGTTGATCGTTCCTCACATGGCGAGGAGTCTGTTTGGTATCGATCACCGCTGGCTGTTGCCCGCCTGCGCGCTACTGGGCGCCAGCCTTCTATTGCTGGCAGATGTGGCGTCGCGATTTTTAATTGCTCCCCAGGAGATCCCTGTAGGCGTGATGACCGCTTTGCTAGGGACGCCTTTCTTCATTTATCTGGCGCGACGCAACATGGCAGCCCAATGACATCGCATATTTCACGCTCCTTTATCTCTTCTGAACAGCGCCATGACGATCGGTCGCTGCTCACGGTCGTCAGTTTGGCCGTTTTGCTGTTTGCCAGCGCGGGCGTATCGCTGAGCTTGGGGAGCTTTCCTACCGCGTTCGTGGACGTTGTGAAGGCGTTAGCAGCGCCGCAAAGTAGCGACATTGCGTTTATCGTTTGGGAGTTACGCCTACCGAGAATCGTGCTGGCAATCTTGGTGGGTAGCGCCTTGGCGATGGCAGGTGCTCTCTTGCAGGGTATCGTGCGTAATCCCCTGGCGTCTCCTGACGTCATCGGCATCACGAGCGGTGCCGCCCTTGCGGCGGTTCTATTTTTAGCACTGCTTAGCAGCATCTTTAGCATTCATTGGCTGCCACTCTTTGCCATGTTGGGTGCCCTGGTATCGACCTTGCTGGTCTTTACACTCGCTTGGAAAAATGGGCTGCACCCGTCACGTATGGTACTCGTGGGCATTGGTTTGGCCGCGGCCATGGGCGCAGGCACCACGCTTTTAATCGTCATTAGCAGCGACGCTGCGGCCATGTCGGCCTACGTCTGGCTCACCGGCAGTTTGTATGCAGCCCAGTGGCGGGACGTCTATGGCTTACTGCCGTGGCTGGTGGTGACCACACCGGTATGTTTGGCCTTCGCCCGCCATGCAGATGCCATGGCGCTGGGGGATCAGGTGGCACAAGGGCTAGGCGTCGCGGTGATACGTAGCCGAGTCATCCTACTGGCCTGCGCTGTGGTGTTGGCAGGCGCTGCGGTGGCCTATGCAGGGGCCATCAGTTTCGTGGGCTTAATAGCGCCGCATATCGCGTCTAAATTCGTGGGACGCCATATGGCACGCCTCCTTCCCGTATCGGCGCTGGTCGGGGCACTGATCGTCCTATATGCCGATTTGCTAGGCCGGGTCGCTTTTCTTCCCAAAGACCTGCCCGCAGGCATTTTCGTGGCCGGCATCGGCGCGCCCTTCTTCGTTTATTTACTTCACCGCACGCGCTATTAGCGCGCTCGAGGTAAACAAAGAGAGTCCCATGTTCCATGTCCTTCCCCGTCAAGAAAACATCACCCCCCAGCAGCGGCAACGATTCGAGGACATTGCCACCTCGACACTCGGACATTTTACCGATATCGGAGCCATCGCGACCCTTCTGCCACTCAAGCGCCCTGTTCGGCTTTTAGGCACGGCCCTCACGGTACGCATTCCCCATGTGGATGGCAGCATCATCCGTGAGGCGCTGATCATGGCACGCCCAGGCGACGTGCTGGTGATCGACGTCGGCAGCGATGTTCAACGTGCCTGCTGGGGGGAGTTTCGCGCTTACGCCGCCTTACAAAAGAGCTTGGCGGGCGTGGTGACGAATGGACCGGTCACCGACTGGGCCTATCTTTCTCAGCTGCCGCTCCCCACCTTTGCACGGGGAACAAGCCCGTTAACCACCCGGGCACTCTCGCTAGAGGGTGAAATCAATACGCCCGTCACAATCGAGGGGTGTGTCATAACCCCAGGGGATCTGGTCATTGGAGATGACGATGGGCTCTTCGTGGTGCCTCCTCACCGCGCAGAGGCGCTAGCGAGTGCTGCAGAGGAAAAGCAGACGCAGGAGGACGAGAAGCGGCGAGCGCTGAAAGCAAACCATCCCGCTTGGTTTTGCTAATTCGGCATGTTGATTGAATAGCCGCCTAGCAGATCTACTAGGCGGCTTTTGACTCAGTGCTCCGTGACCGCTTCCTGGTGGCGTTGCTGCTTCGAAACGATAACTTGGCGAAGCGGATTACAGGTTGCGCTGGTGCCGAAGGGCATACTGCCTGGCCCCCCCGCTCGCTCGATGATGGGTGAAATCAGGCGTTTATAGGGCCACTGCTCCTGTTCGAACAACTGCTTTAGCAGTCTATCCCGGTCATGTTGGTCAAAAGCAACCTCGTTCAGCTGGGCTCTCAACCGTATCGCCAACGTCTCCCATAGAGTGTGCGCCGAGACTCCGTAGTAGCCTACCAGCGCGTCGATGATGGCGCGTAGATTGACTTGAATGGCAAGGGTTTGCAGCCAAAACAGCAGGGCTTCCAGGCTATCGTGGTAAAGGGTATTGGAGTGACCTTGCTTGATGCGGTAGCACGGGTCCTGCATCCCATGCTGTTCCAACCGCTCAACGCAGATACGCAGCGAGTCATGATCGCGTAACAGCACGCCGTGACACCGGCCTGATTTAAAGACCATGACCGCATTCTGCCCATGGACTTCTGCCAGCATCCCCAACCGAAACAGGCGTAGGTTGATCTCGAAGAAGCGGTCGCACAGCTCGCCGAAGAGGGCTGTCACGGATGATGCACTCGCAGGCCACTCCCGCTCGGCTAACCAGTCATCGAACACATGGTGCTCACCACCCGGTAGTGGCGTTCCCAGCGTGGCCATGGGCACCAAACGCACGGTATCGTCTTCCAGTAACTCAGAGGGGTAGCTACGCACCATGGCCGACAGGTGACGAGGCGCTTCATCAAAGAGCGTTGCCCCTTGCGGCATATACGCCCACCACTTGCTTTCATCACATAGATAGAGGCCTTGCGCTAATCGAGCGTCGCGTGCCTTGGCCTGCTGCAGCAAGCGGGCACTGAGATCGCCATTGATCATTTTCACGGCCGGTAAATAGCGAGAAGCCCCCAGAGAGTAAATGGCCATGGGCAGTTTGAGAAAGTGCGGACTGGCCGTGGTGGGCGCAAGCGACCGTAACGAGGAGGTGGCTAGCCAGGGTTCCGTGACGGTCGTGAGTGACACGCAGGCACCGGCTTCAAAGGCGTCTTGCAACCAATGGGGCAACGCATGCTCGTACTGCCACGGATGTACCGGAATGGCGGTATGCGTATGCGCTAGGCCTCGCTCGACCATCTCCTGCTCCAACATCCCAGCGCTGGTCTCGCTGGCGAGCCAGCGCACTGGCAGCGGCGTTTCTTCGTTGACACCGTCACCACTGAGCAAAGCGTTATTGTCGATGGCGACCCAACGGAGTTCGATAGGCAGATTGAACTCCGCCATATAGGCGTGATACTCCTGATTATTCAACCCCTGCTTGGCTTTCGCCGTGGGGTGATAAGGGCGATCCAACAGCGATGCCCACTGCTCCATCACAGCAAAATGATCAGCCGTGGCAAGCGCTGGCAAACCCGCCGTTCTTACCTGATGCTTCACCGAGCTGGTCGCTTGCCAAAGCGTATCGGAGAGCGCCTGCAAAAATACTTCCTGCCCCTGGGTTAGGGCTGCGTCATCCCCGCCTCCGTTAGCAAAGAGGTAATGCATGAAGGCCTCAGGTGACAAAGCGTGATGCTGACCTGCGGCATGGTCGACCAACACGACCGGCGTCTGCGGCACTTTCTCCCAAGCCTGCGTGATACCAGGCTGAAGCAGCATCGCGACATGCCAACCCGGCTTTGCTGGCCAGCGCCAAAGACGCTGCGCGGGATCACGGGTAAAACCACCAAACAAGCCAGTCAGTGCTTTCTCGTCGTCACCGACGATGCTCCACTGCGCATCGAGCCCCTCTAGCAAGCCTTCTACCAAGCACCCATCGACCAAACATTGCAGAATCTGCTGTTGCGCATAGTGCTGAGCATTAACGGATGTCATGTGCCTAACCTCCAAAACGGTATCAGTAACGTGAAAACATCGATCAGTGTGAAACGTCTTTAGCTTCGTGAAGGCTCTTCTGCAGCGCGCGAAACGCAATCCCTCGTTCATCTCCCAGCATGAAGGTGCGAACACCCCGTGCCTGCCATCGCGCTTTAGCGCGGGATTGGCGGAGAAAGGCGCAATAAGGGATGCCGAATGCCTGGGCCGTCTGCTGAACATGCTCGAGCGACTGGACGACGTCTGGATGGTCGGTTTGCCACGTCACCCCCAGGGACTGGGAAAGATCCGCCGCACCCTCCAGCACCATATCCAAGCCAGGCACGGCACAAATCGCTTCGATTTGCTGCACGCCTTGGTGGCTTTCAATCATGGCAACGACCATCGTTTCTTGGTTGGCTTGCCCCACGTACTCGGCGAGAGAGGACTTACCAAACCCTCCAGGGCGACCGGCGTTGAGGCTTCTTGCTCCCTCAGGCGCGTATTTACAGGCAGCCACCGCGTCGGCTAACGACGCGGCCGACGCCACATTGGGCAACACGATGCCTTGCGCACCGCCGTCCAGCAGGCGCAGCAGCTGTTTGGGGTCCGTATCCGCCACTCGAACCAGTGGCGTCATCCCATAGCTCTCTGCGGTACGGATCATGTGTTCGATGGTTTCTGGGTTGATCAGAACGTGCTCGGTATCGATGACCACGTAGTCAAAGCCTGCTTCTCCGATCAACTCAATCGAGGCAGCAGTCGGCATGGAGGCCATCACCCCGTAGACTTCCCTGCCCTCTAGCAGCGCACGCTTTAGCTGATTCGTTCTCAACATACGCGCGCTCCTTCAGGTGCATAGGCGGCCAGTGGGTTGGGCACCTTTTTGACCTGGGGCTGCTCGTCTCCAAAGAGACGGCGACGAGTCAGGGCCTCTACCTCCCACTCTGGAGTAAACACGTCAAAACAGCGATAGCGCTCAGCGTGCTGGGGATGCTCGCGCTGGTACTCTTTGACGACCTCTGCCGCCATGGCCCAAAAGTGCGTCTCCTCCAAGCCAAAGTGGCGCTTCAAAAAAATGGCCATGTCACCAAGCGCAATGAAGAAAAAGGCATCGCAAGAGTAGTCACGCACCGCTGCTAGATCATCGGTGACGATAAAGGAGTTGCGATTGAGCGCGGCATGGCGCGGAGGCACCGGCTCGAGCTTGGGTACCAGCTCTGGCCGGGCGAGCTGCGCCTTGCTAAAACGTACGCCGTCATGAAAATCTTTGAGGGCAACGCGTGTAGGCCAGCCATCACGATGAATGACGACGATATTTTGCCCGTGGGACTCCATTCCGATACCTTCCGCAAACAGCAGATGGATGATCGGCAGCGTCGTGACGCGGATCAGTTGGCGCGTCCACGCAACGAGCCCGTAGCGCTCTACCCAGGGGATGATGAATGGGTCAGAGGGCTCCCCTTGCGACGTGCGAGTAAGCTGGCTCAACCCGTTGAGTGGGGCAGCTTGCTCGCCCTCATGTAAATATTGGCGGATATTTTGTCGCCAAATAGCCCCGACCTTGCCATACACCTCTGCATAGCGCTTGTCAGCAAATGCGCGCTCATCCAAGGCCACGCCAGCGATCTCTCCCAATAGGACGAAACCCGCAGAGGAGGCGGTCTCATTCGTCTCGATCAGCCGCTGAAGCCACTGCGTGATGAGGGGGCCGTTGGTGACGGTATGGCGCGCCAAGATACGTGTGCTAGACGTATTCGTGATACTCATCGCCAGCTTGAGATAGGGCAGATGACGCGTTACCGGAGCCAGGGTACGTATCGACTGCTGAGGGGTATAAACCGCTTCGCCCTCCCCTAGGAAGGCAATATCGCCACTAGCAAGCTCGGGATAGAGCACCTCGACCAGAGCATTTTCCCACTGCCATGGATGCACGGGCATGAGCACGACCTCATCGCGCCGACGCTGCTGGCGTTCGAGATAGTCCTCCAACCTCGCCAGCACCTCAGGCCCGGCCTCCTCCATAGCCCGGCCTAGGCAGGTTTCTCCGTCCACCGCACTTGCATGAGCCAACTGGTTGGGCACTGCCAACCAAATGACACGCAGCGGTTGAGCAAACTCAGGGCCGTAGCGCTGATTATCCTGTAAGGAGAACCCCAGCCGTGACTTGTAGCAAGGATGGTAACTATGGGCATCCGTGAAATAGCGCTCTAATGCATCCGCCTCCAACGTTTGAGGCGATGCAGTGTCACTTAGCGCACACGTGGCCGATTGGGTGTCTTTGATGAGTGTCTGCACCAACTCGTTGACGAAGCCTGGCTGAATGGCTCCCTCCCCCAGCGTCTCTTCGAGATCCGTGATGAAGCACTGCAAACTGACGGTATCGGGTTGGTTCGGCGCGCCACTCACCGAGAGCGTGGTATGGTCCAGGCGGATCAAATGGAAGCTGTGGCATACCCACCCATCAACGCTATAGCAGCGGCTACCCAACGTGATCGAAAATCGTGACGCTCCAGCCCGCGTTGCGGCCGGGTTTGGCACGACGGTATAGCTCAGTACATCCTCATACAGCAGGGTTTGCAGCAGTTGACCAATGACACGCTGCTCGATACGGCGGTAGTGGCGCCAGCTATCCAAAGAAGAAAAGGGTGTGGAGACAACGGCGTTCTCGATGACCGCCCGCGTGGGCAGCCAAGTTGCTTGTGACGTCATGGAGTACCTACACAACATAGAGAAATGGATAACGATTAGCCTGAGTAGCCCGCAGCCAGCACGCGACGAGGCCCAGCGCGAGAAGGCAGCACTTCAGCGGTGTCCGTCACAAAGTGCTGAGCTGGCCGGGGATGGCAAAGGAAGTCCGCATGGGAAATGTTGTAGCCATAGGCGCCTGCCAAAGGCAGCACCAATAAGTCCCCCACCCTGACGCCATGCAGCTCTTGGTGTCGGCTCAATACATCTTTTGGGGTGCAAAGCTGCCCCACGATCGTCCAAGCGCGCTGTTCGCCGTTGCTCGATAGCGTTGGGTCGCGGGGTAAGTGAATGATCGGATGATCGTGCCCCTGCGCTGCAGGTAAGCGGAATTGATGCGTCCCCCCTCGACAGACTAAAAACCCTTCACCATGACTGACTTTGGTATCCAGCACTTCCATGACGTAGTAGCCACAAAAGGCAGAGAGATAGCGTCCGATTTCGAAACGAACGCTTGGGGGTGCGGACAGGGTGTCGAGCTGTTGACCAAGCGCGTGGCAGAGACTAGCCCAGTCGAACTGGTGGGAAGGCTCGCGATAATTCACCCCAATGCCGCCTCCTACGTTGAGCTGCGTCAGTTGCTCGGGATAACGTGCCAGGCTTCGCCACGATGGCCACCGCTCCAGGTAGAACGCGATTAACTGTTGATGGCGCTGCTCGCTTGTTTGGTGCGACATGGCATGCACGTGAAAGCCGCAGAGCGTTAGGTTTGGCGCGCTACCCACGGCGCTGACGGCCTTGGGGAGCTGTACTTCGTCGATACCGAACGGTGTCGCCGTGCCAGCCATGCGCAAACGACTGGAAAACGATGCCGGTAATTGGGGGTTGATACGCAAAAGAACGGGCTGTGTATGGCCCATCGCTGCAGCGATGGACTGCAAACGCGCAATTTCTCCGAGGCTTTCGACATGAAACGCCTCTACGCCCCGTTCGATGGCACTCCGCATGTCCGCATCCAGCTTGCCAGGCCCCGATAACACCCATGGCCGTGGCGTGGCACTGCGACACGCGCGCTCGATTTCTCCACCGGAAGATAACTCTAGGCCATCCACGATAGGGGCCAAGGTATCGATGATGGCGGGCTCGCTATTCGCCTTGATGGCGTAGTACAGCTCCACTCCAAGTGGCAGCGCCGCTTTCATGGCATGCGCGTGGGCGGCCAAGGCAGGCAGATCGTAGAAAAAGGCGGCCATGGGTTCGCTACACTGCTGGCGATACCGCTCTATTGCTGACAGGATCGTACGTGGCAGCGCATTTGGCTCAGCCATAGGCCACCTCCCGCCCCATGACCCGAAGAGCGTGCCAAGGGTTGGGCAACGACACATACTGCGCCTGGCGATCAGCCTGAGCCATGAGCCGTAATTTGAAGTTGGTCTTACAGGGCAGCGCGCCGCCTTGCAATAGCGCATCGAGCTCTGGCGCGGCTACCTCCAGCTGGCTACGCACATGCTGCAACGCCGTCGATGTGTCTTGCCATAACGCATCCGCCAACGCGGGACGTCGCCAGCTCAGCGCGAGAATGGCCTCCGCAATGTGGTTGACGAACAGGCAGTAGGCGATTCGGTTCCAACCTTGCTCCCGGCTGTAGATCATGGAGGCTTCGACGCGAGGGTGAAGGACTTCACCCGCCAACCAGGCGGTGCCCTTATCACGGGTCAACTTGACCCCCTCGAAGTCACGTAACAGCATTTTCTGGGGCGTTCCAGCCTCATGAATCAAGACGCAGTTTTGTAAGTGCGGCTCCATGACGATACCGTGCCGAAAGAACAGCCCCAGCACCGGTGGCAGCAGCGCCTTCAAATAGGCCTGAAACCATGCTCTCACTTGGTTCTGTTCAGGCAAGGTACTGGTACTGAGCGAGCCTTCATACGCCTGTGAAATGAAGTGGAGCACCATAGGCACCAGCGTCGTATCACGCGCAAACAACGTCCCCGTCAACAAGCAGGCTTGAGGAGAAAACCGTCGGCAGAAATTTTCTCGCAAGATGATGCCCGTTTGTTCGCGGAACCAGCGCTGCTGCTCCTCATTGCCCTCGTTAGGCGTCCAATGCACCGTAGCGGGCTCCTCGGCAACGAATAGCGTCGCCAAGGAAGGGTCTTCCAAGCGACCCAGTTGATGCATGATGCGATCGATCACCAGCGTGCTTTCCAGCTCGTACCACGCGTTTTTACGCACGCAGTTGGTGATGCGCACATTGAGCGTTCCTTTGATGAACCAGGGATGCCCTTCGATATACCACGTGCGCATGGAGGCCGTTGGCACTGCGCTAAAACCACTTTGACCAAGATCTCTGATCACGTTGCGCTGAAGCAGCGCTTGGACGGCAGACGATTGTTTGAACATGGCCGCTTGCACCGGATGCATGCTCAGCACGATGCGTTCATCGCTCTCGGCGGTCGCTTGGTCTGCCACGTAGGAAAGGACGTCCTCTTCTTCAACACGGTTGGCCTGAACGCGTACCCCGTCTGCGGGAAAGGAGAACTGGTAGAGCGAGGTGGCGACGCCACATTCCGGGGCGTAAGAAGGCATGCCATCAGCCAAGCAGTCATCAGGCCACTGGCGTGCTTTGGGCGTGGGATGATTCGGATGGCCAAACCATAACCCTTGCTCGCTGCTCGGATAGTCGGCTAACGGCTGCCGGTTAGATTGCTTGGCAGCATGTCTGACAATCTCAGCCATCACTTGACGACTCTGACGAACCTGCTGCGCCAACTCTTGATTGATGTCGGCATCGACACGCGGCAGATGTTTGAGCAGACGGCTGATGAGCATCTCGGCACTAGCGGCCATCCACGTCTTGTCGCCTTTACTCTTTAAGTAAACATCGGAAAGATAATACTGGCTACCTACCGTCGACTGACGGTCGACCATCACCCATAAGTGCAGTGAGGTTGACCACTCGATCAGAAGAGGAATACCCGACAGCGCCTCAGGTAACCCGCGACGATGGCTCGGCCATTGAAACGCTAATCTTCGTTCAGGTATGGCGACTTCTTTGATAATACAGTTGAGTAACGCATGCACCGAGGCACACTGACTGATATCGCTCGCTGAGCGATGCTCCTGTGCGTAGCTCATATAGCCCCCGCAGAATGTCATCCTTTTGAAAGGTTTACTTACCTATCGATAGGTAAACCCACGCATCCATGGCTAGTCACATCGCGCGGTTTTTATTGTGTTACTGCTTGAACGAAACATTTTCCTTCATGCACGTTCAGTTGGTTGACGGCTAGCCACCCCTTCCATCGAAGGAGTGGCCAGACGTTAGACAGCACTAAAAACAAGATGCCGGAGCCTTAAAAATCCAGCTGATACCCCACCGTGAACGTGCGCCCACGGCCGGTGAAGTAGTACTCATCGCTGATGCGAGCGGCTTGAGAGTAGTAGGTGAGGTAGTCTTCGTCGGTCAGGTTCTCAATACCCAGCGATAGCTGCCCCGTAGGGAGCTGGTAGGCCAGCGAGGCATCCACCAAACCGTAGCCATCGAAGTCGAGCGCCGGGTTATCGACGCTGCGGTCGAAGTAGTAGCGGCCCTGTAGGCGCGTCGAGAGACGGTCGTTCCACACGGCGCTCCAGCCCAACTTGAGCGTATCGGGCGCGATGTTGATCCCGGTGAGTTTGGTATCCACGCTGCCATCGCCGTCTTGGTCCGACTTACCTTCGGTATGGGCATAGGAGAGCGACAGATCATGCTGGTCATTGACCTGCATGTTGCCAGTCACTTCCACCCCTTGGATTTCGGTTTTTTCCCGACTACCCACCCACGTACCGTTCTGCTCGGCCAAGCGCTGGCCAAAATCAGAGTTCGACTCGTAGTAGCTCACTTCCAGGCCGTAACGCTCCCAGTCGAAACGCGCGCCAATCTCGCGGTTATCGGTGACGATAGGCTGAAGTTGGAGCAGCGTATCGACATCCTGGCCCGGTTCGCTGATGCCCCGCAGCACGCGGCCCACGTCCGGCATGCCAAAGCCTTCCGAGTAGCTGGCATATAGCTGCGCCCACTCCGTGGCTTGGTACGTCAACCCCACGTTATAGAGCGTTTCATCGAAACTGGGGTTGCCGCCTCCTACCGCGACGTTGTCTTGAGTGACGTTGCTACGATCAATCGTCTCGTAGGCATCCACTTCAAGCTCCGCATGTTCATGGCGAACCCCGGCATGCAGCGTGAGCGGGTCGGCGATCTTGAACTGCCCCTGCAGGAACGGCGCAATGTTGCTGTAGCGGCTTTCCGGTACGTAGGTGCGCCCGGTCTCTACCAGCATTTGGCGGGTTTCATCCTCGAGGATGTCGAGCCCCACTGTCACACCGAGCCGGTCGTCCAGCATACCCTGGCGGTTCAGGGTGAACTTGGCCCCCTGCTTATCGGACTCGTTACGGGTTTGGTCGTACTGGGTATTGCCGTTGCCGTCCAGGTAAGGGAAGAACGGCGTAGTGGCAAAGCGTGCCCGGAAGCGCTGGCGGTACACCTGAGCATCGACCGCGTTGCCGTACCAATCCGCGTGGGAGTAGGCCAAGCGAGCCGTGGTCACTTCATTGAAGCCCGGGGCGCCATCGGGTGTGCCCCGCTCGGCGCTAGTGGGAATGCCCGCATCCCGGTTGCCCACCACGGGCACGTAGTCGTCGCCCTCTTCCAAATCGAAATGATTGAGCGACAGCTCGATATTCTGATTGTCGTCGATCCAGTAGCCTAACTTGCCGAACAGGTCGTAACTTTCGGAGTTTTGCAGCTCGCCGGGGTAGGCAATGCCCACGCGGCGGTCGCCGCCATCGTAAAACACGCCCCGCTCCTGGCGGGTGGCCGAGGCCACGAAATCCCAGTCGCCCTGCTGACCGCTAATGCGATAGTTGAGCTTGTTGCCCAGGCCTTCCGAGTGCAGGTCGTCGTCAATGGTGACGCTAATGCCTGCGCTTTGGCTAATACCGCCCCCTTCGGCCCGACGGGTGACGAAGTTGATCAAACCGCCGGTGGCCCCCAAGCCATGCTCGGCGCTGGCCCCGTGAATCACTTCAATCCGCTCGACCATGGAGAGGTCGATGGTGTAACTGTCACGAGAGCTATCGCGCAGCGGATTGGACTGAGGCACGCCATCGATTAGGAACAGCGCATCGCGCCCGCGCAGCGTCTCCCCGGCGTTGGACAGCTTCTGACGGCTAGGAGAAAAGGAGGGAATCAAGTTGCTCAAGACCTGGCCAGGGTCGTCGGTGATGGCGAGCTGCTGTTCGATCTGCTCACGGGTGATCACTGTCACCCGCTGCGGGGTTTGACCCTCTTCGCTGCGGCTACGCGTCGCCGTCACGACCATGGTGGGTGATGACTCGTTGAGCGCCTGCCCCACGTCAGTTGCCTCTTGCTGGGCATTGGCCTGAGTGGCCGCCACTAATCCTGCCAAGGTGACCGTTGGCCAGAAAGCGGCGTGTTTCATCGTTTGCATGTCTGCTCCCTTGCGTTGTGTGTGTTGCGTCGTGTTGATGAGCCCTTGTTGACTATCACGTTAGCGCGCACTGAAATGACAATGCGCATCTAAATGATAATGATTATATTATCCATAAAGAGCCAAGCAGGTCTACCTTTGCGAACGAACCGTTCGAACTAACGAACTATCTCGACATGAGGCAGCCACAAGAACAACATTGAAAATGAGAATATTTTGTCTTAGGGTGCTGACTGCCCTGATTTCGTGACTGAGCTTGCCTGAGCCTACCTTATGCCCGCCTATTCCCACCCTGCATCACGACTCACCGCTAACGGCCTGCACGCGGGCTACGACACCAAGCGCATTCTGCAGGGGGTGGACCTGACCGTGGCGGAAGGCCAACTCACCGTGCTACTGGGCCCCAATGGCAGCGGCAAATCGACCCTGCTGAAAACTTTGGCGCGCACGCTGACGCCCAGCGGCGGGCATGTCTATCTCGATGGCAAGGACATTCACCGCAGTAACACCCGCGAGGTTGCTCAACGGCTGGGCATTTTGCCGCAAGGCCCCACCGCTCCCGAAGGGTTGAGCGTCAAACAGCTGGTGGGGATGGGGCGCTTCCCCCACCAAGGGTTGTGGAAAAAAGACCCGCAGCAGGATGCCAGCGCCATCGCGGAAGCCATGGCCTATATGCACGTGACCGAGTTTGCCGACCGGGATGTGGAAGCGCTCTCCGGCGGCCAGCGCCAGCGCTGTTGGATCGCGATGGTGCTCGCCCAGCAGACCGATTTGATTTTGCTGGATGAACCCACCACCTTTTTAGACTTGAAGGTGCAGGTAGACCTGTTGGCGCTGCTATCTCGGCTGGCCCACGACCATGGCCGCACGCTGCTACTGGTACTGCACGACTTGAATCTCGCCGCCGCTTACGCCGACCATCTAGTCATGATGCGCGACGGGCAAATCGTCATCAGCGGCACGCCAAGCGATGTGTTCACCGCGGCCAACCTAAAGCGCGTCTTCGACTTGGATGCTCACATTCTGCGCGACCCCGCTAGCGGCAGCCCAGTGTGCGTGCCCTTCACCTCGGCGACGTTACAGGCAGTCCTATGAACCACACCTTCTGCGCGGATTTAAGCCGTGAACAGCACGACCCGCTGGCCGGTAGCGCCGCTCATGCCGAGCGCAACTTACTACTCAGCTGGCCGCGCGCGAAGTGGCAGCGCAAACTCCGCCACGCCAGCGATATGAGCAATTCATTAAAGCAAACGCTAGATACGCTGGCTGACGATGGCCTACGCATCAACCTGATCCAACAGCCGGGCATGGAAAAGTACCAGCATCAGCTCTTTCTGATGCCGGAGCGGCGCCGCTTTCGTGTGGCACGATGGGAATTAGAGGCGTTCTTCAGCGCCTTTCAAAGTGGCAGCCGCCTTAGCCAGTGGGAGCAGCCAGCGATGCTCAATGATTTGGTTCTTTGCTGTACCCACGGCACCAAAGATAAGTGCTGCGCGAAGTACGGTTATAAAACGTTCAAAGCGCTAGCCAGCACGGTAGCTGAGCACCCGCTGCCGTTCGAGGTATGGGAGAGCAGCCACCTGGGCGGCTGCCGACTCGCCGCCAGCGTGATCGTGCTGCCAAACGTGCGCAAATATGGGCGTATTACGCCAGAACAGGCCCTGCCCTTCTTACAGGCGGAAGCCCGCCAACAACGCTTTTTGCCCGGCTACCGCGGCAGCTCACAGCTCACTCCCGCGCAGCAAAGCGCTGAAATCGCTGCGTTGACGCAGTTCAGCACGGAGGCAAGACAACCCACGTTGGCTCTGATCAGCGATCACGGCGACGACCAAACACGAGAGATACGCTTTCAGTGGCGGCTCGACCAGCGGCAAGGCGAACTGACCGTGCACTGCCAAGCCACCACCCTATGGCGCGTGGATACCTGTGCTGACCTAGCGCAAGGCCCCACCGAAAGCACCGTATGGCACGCGATGGTGAATGGGTAGTACATAGACGAACAACAACGACGAACAACAACGCCCGGCTTAAAGCCGGGCGTTGTGGGTTAAAGCTGAGTGCGAGTGATCGCTCTTACCAGCGGTATTTCACGCTGCCGATGATGCTGCGAGATTCGCCGTAGTAGCACCAGTACTCACAGCTGGCCACATACTCTTCATCAGTCAGATTATTGACGTTTACCTGAGCCTGCCAGCCATCGGCAAACTCATAACCGACCATGGCATCCGCCACCATATAACTATCGACGGCGGTATTGTCCGCAACGCTCGTGTCCACCGTACTGCCCACGTAGCGTACACCAGCACCCAAACTCACGCCTTGCAAGGCCCCATTGGTAAAGGCGTAATCCAGCCAAGTAGACGCTTGATGGCGCGGAATTAATGGCGCGCGCTGATCATCTTCCAAGCGTGAATCCGTGTAGGTATAGGCAGCCGTCACTTTTAACGCATCGGTGAGGTAACCCACGCCCTCCAGCTCAAACCCTTGAGAAGTACGCTCGCCTTCCTGAACCTGGAATCCGGCAGGAGAACTCACGAGCGTATTGTTCTCTTTCAGGTCGAACACGGCAGCCGTCACGTAGCCATCCCAGCCAAACGGCGCGATTTTGACACCGGCTTCCCACTGCTCGCCTTCACGGGGCTCGTACAGATCGCCCGCGTCATCTACACGCCCCACCGGATCGAACGACTCGGTGTAGCTGATATACGGGTTGACCCCTTGGTCGCTCAAATACATCGCGCCGCCCGACCAAGAGACTTGGTCATCATCGGAGCGCTGCGTGACACCGGATGTCAGGTTGCTGTTTTCGGTCTCGGCTTGGTCAACGCGCACGCCGCCAAGCAGCACCCAGCGGTCATCAATACGAAGTTGGTTTTGAGCATACAAACCGGTCTGCTCTTTATCGATCTCGCGGCTCAGCAAGTCATCCGCGCCCACCGGCGTAAAGTTGCCGTAGGTGGGGTCGAACACGTCGATAGGATCACCAAATGGGAACGGGTCGGCTTCTTGCCCACTCACCCCCAGGTTCTGATAATCGACACCCAGCAACAGCGTGTTTTCGGTGCGGTCCGTGTACCAGTTACCCACCATGCGATTATCGACCGTCCAGCTGTCGATAGAACCATCGCGGTAGACATGGCCACGCGTTGCCCGACGGGCGTCCGACATGAAGAACGCATAGGTGCTGCGTAGCTCCAGGTCTAGCTCGCTGTAGCGTAAATCTTGTTCAAACCGCCACGTATCGTTGAGGTCATGGCGCAGCTCGTAACCCAGCGCCCACTGCGTGCGGTTATCACGGTCGTAGCCCGGCTCGCTGAGGTTGGTTTGCGGGTCGACGCGGCCGAACGGCGTATCTTGCACGGTGCCGTAGGGCAGCTTGAACGGGTTGACCGGCACGCCATCGTCTTTCTGCACGCTGGCCAAGAAGGTCACGCTCGTATCGTCGCTCATATCGACGGCGAGGCTAGGCGCGAAGTAATAGCGCTCGTTATCCGTGTGGTCGAGATCGCCATCGCGCTCTTTGTACACGCCCACCAACCGATAGCGAACGTCACCAGACTCACCCAACGGCCCGCTGGTATCGACCCCCACTTGGCGATGATTACGGTTGCCCAGTTGGAAATTCACCTCGCCCTGCGGTGTTTCCGTAGGACGTTTGCTCACCGCATTGATCAAACCACCGGGAGGCGCCTCGCCGTATAGAATCGAGGAAGGCCCTTTGAAGACTTCGACTTGCTCCAAGCCATACGGCTCAGGCAGCCACTGGTAAAAGCCTTCACGGTAAATGCGCAACCCATCCTGATAAGTGGACTGGTCAAAACCACGCACCTTGAACCAATCCGTATTGTTATCACTTCCAAAATGGCCTGATAGCACACCGGCACGATAGCGGAAGGTTTCATCCAACTGCTGCACGTTACGGGTTTCCAACTCTTCCCGATCAACGCTAGAGACCGGGCGCGGCGTCTCCACCAACGGCGTATCGACCTTCAACGCGGTCGCGGTGACTACGGTGGTACCGGTGTTAATGGTTTCTTCTTGGGCAAGCGCAGCCAGCGGCGCAGCGAACAGCATTCCACCGAGCGACACCAGCAGTGAACGACGAACGGCAGCAGGCAGCGGCGCGACGGAAAACGGGAGAGTTTTACGGAGCATGAGGAAGTCTCAACGGGTATGAGGAGAAGTATCGTTATAGTAAGGCGAATGATACGGATTTTTATTCACAACCACAATCACTCGGGTGGGGCAAGGGATTGAACTGGAACGGGGTGTTCGAGGGAATCGGCTAGAGAGTCAGCAGAAACAGGTGGGGATGAAAACGGAGAATATGGCAAAGAAGCCATTTACTGATGTTAGTCAGCGGCTTAAAGAAAAGGCGATCTAGAGGGAGAGACTAAGAAATGGTGGGCCCAGTAGGACTTGAACCTACGACCAAGGGATTATGAGTCCCCTGCTCTAACCAACTGAGCTATAGGCCCGAAAAGCGTGCATATAATAGCGAATGTGTGGGGGCGAGGCTACCCCTTGGGGCGCTATCTTACGGCGTGAGCAGCACTTTTTCGACGCCTGCTAGCCTCCTGGCGATGGCACTAATTACCGGCGCTGGGGTCTGGTGGTGAATGCTTCTATGGAGAATCGCTTTGAAAGCTTTGATGGCTCTTTTCCCGCTGCTGTTAGCGTTGCCGGTGCAGGCGGATTGGCAGCTTGATCCTGGCCAGTCTCAGGTGCAGGCGTCGATTACCCAACTGGATGGCGAAGCCCCGCAAACCCATCACCATCGGGTGAATAATTTGCAGGGCGATATTGCTGCCGATGGCACGCTGCGCCTGCCGCTGCGCTTGAGCCAAACCGACCTGCTCAAACGCTTTGGGGAGCTGCCGCCGTGGGTGGGCTTGCTGGCGAACACCACGCTGGTGACGCTGGTGGCGCAAATGCCGCCGGAGCGGTTAGACGGCTTGGATATTGGCGAATCGATGGTGGAAACCCTCACCTTCCGGGTGCAAACCGATCTGATTAACCAAGAAGAGGCGGTGCCGCTGCGCTTTACCCGCGAAGGGTTGAACGAGGTGCGCGTGACCCACGCCGAACCCATGGCGCTGGATGGCAATGCGCTGATGGCCAACAGCACGGTACGCACCGTGCTGTCGATGTTGGGCTACCAGCAGATTGATGAGCATGTGCCCGTCACGCTAAATGCGCTGCTGGTAAACCGCTAACGTTTGGCTTAGCTACTGATGAGCGCCTAGTGGCTGAGCGCTTCTACATCGCCTGCCTGGGCGGCCCCGGTTTGTACCCGCCACTGGGCGGCATAATGGCCGTCCGCCGCTAACAGGCTGGCGTGGGTGCCGCGCTCGGCCACTTGGCCTTTCTCGATCACCACAATCTCGTCGGCGTGCACAATGGTGGAAAGCCGGTGGGCAATCATAATCACCGTACGGCCGTGGGCGATGCGTTTTAGCGAGCGCTGAATGGCCGCTTCGGTTTCGTTATCCACCGCACTGGTGGCTTCATCCAGCACCAGAATCGGCGGGTCTTTTAACAGCGCCCGCGCCAGTGAAAGCCGCTGGCGTTGGCCGCCGGAAAGGCGCACGCCCCGCTCGCCCACTGGCGTATCCAGCCCTTGGGGCAGCGTTTCGATAAAGCTCCAGGCTTCGGCGGTTTTGGCGGCGTCGATAATCGCGGCATCGTCGGCATCCGGCTGGCCGTAGGCGATGTTGTCGCGAATGCTGCCTTCAAACAGGTACACATCCTGGCTCACTAGGCCAATCGCTTGACGAAGTGAGTGCATACTGACGTCTGTGATGGGTTGGCCATCTATCAGCACACGGCCACTGGCGGGGTCGTAAAAGCGCAGCAGCAGTTTGATCAGCGTCGACTTACCCGAGCCGGTGGCACCCACCAGCGCCAGCGTGTTGCCAGCGGGTACGTGAAGGTCCACGCCGTTCACACCTACTTGGCTTGCCTCATACTGGAAACTCACCGCCTCGAAACGCACGTCGCCTTTTACCGGGGCAGCCAAAGGCGTGGTGCTGTCATCTTTCACGGTAATCGGTACTTCGAGCAAATCCAGAATCCGTTTGGTGCTAGCCATGGCGCGCTCGAACAGGTCAATCACTTGGGCAAGGCCGGTGAGCGGCCACAGCAGGCGCTGGGTGAGGAATACCAGCACGCCATACGCGCCCACGTTGAGGCTGCCGTTCAGCGCCATCATGCCACCAACAGTAAAGGTGGCGAGAAAGCCCGCCAGAATCGCCATGCGGATGACCGGAATAAACACAGAGCTGACTTTAATCGCGCGGCGGTTGGCGTCTACATAGGCTTCGCTGGCATCCCTCAGCCGCTCGGCTTCCCGCGCTTCGCTGGTGAAGCTTTTAATCGTAGCGATACCGCTGAGGTTGTTGGAGAGACGGCTGGCAAGGTCGCCTACTTTTTCGCGCACGTCGCTGTACAGCGGCCCGGCTTTGCGCTGGAAGAAAAACGCGCCCCAAATGATCAGCGGAATGGGCGTAAATGCCAGCAGCGCGATGAGCGGAGACAGCACGAAGAACACCGCGCCTACGGCCACCACCGTAACCACTACTTGAATCAGCGCGTTGGCACCGCCATCCAGAAAGCGCTCTAGCTGGTTGACGTCATCGTTCATGGTGGCCACCAGCTGGCCGGAGCTTTTCGATTCGAAAAACGCCATATCGAGCCGCTGGGCGTGCTCATAGGTGTCTTGGCGCATATCCGCTTGCAGCCGCTGGGCCAGATTGCGCCAGAGAATTTGGAACAGGTACTCAAACAGCGACTCCCCCGCCCAAATAAAGAAGGTGAGCACCGCCAAAATGGTGATCTGCTCTTGAGGGGACTCAAACCCGACTCGCGCCACAAAGCTGTTTTCCTGGTTCACCACCACATCGATCGCCACGCCAATCAGAATTTCCGGGGCGATATCGAACAGCTTGTTGATAATCGAGCAAATCGTGGCGGTGATAATCTGCCGCCGATAGCCTTTGGCGTAGCGCAGCAGGCGCATTAAAGCGTGAAAGCTTTGATTGACGGACGCTTTGTCAGCGCGGGTCGGGGAAGAAGCCACATCAATTCCTTTTACGTTGTTATCTAGGGTGGTTAACCGTCAACACGTTACGCGGGTTGGCTCGCCCGCCGCACATTGGCAAGCAAAGGGCTGCCGGTATCGGGGTCGAGCAGCAGCGTGCACTCCACCTGATACAGCTCCCGCACCAGTGCAGGCGTCACCACCTCAGCGGGCGCGCCCTGGGCAACAATCTGCCCGTCGCGCATGGCAATCAGGTGGTCGGCGTAACGGCAGGCGCTGGCTAGGTCGTGCAGCACCATCACCACGGTGCGGCCGTGGCAGGCCAGGTCGCGCACCAGCTCGAACACTTCGATTTGGTGGCCTAAGTCTAACGCGGAGGTGGGCTCGTCGAGTAGTAAAAGCGGCGTTTGCTGAGCGATGGTCATGGCGATCCAGGCGCGCTGGCGCTGGCCGCCGGAAAGCGCCTCCAGCGGCCGGTCGGCAAGCGCTTCCAACCCGGCAGCGGCAAGAGCATGGTGCACCACCTGTTGATCTTCCGCCGACCACTGGCGCAGCCAGCCCTGGTGGGGCTGGCGGCCAAAGCGAATCAGCTCGGTCACGGTTAACCCTTCCGGCGCAACCGCCTCTTGGGGCAGTAGCGCTAGCTTAGTAGCCAATTTGCGGGCGGGCATCTGGGCGATGTCGTGGCCGTTGAGCAGCACGGCACCGCTATCGGGTTTGTGCAGGCGGGCAAGCCCAGAGAGCAGCGTGGATTTACCGCAGCCGTTGGGGCCAACAATGGCAGTTACTTGCCCGCTGGGTAGACTAACGCCGAGGTCGTGAATCACTTGGCGCTGGCCGTAGCTCATGCGGAGTGCATCGGTGGACAGCGTGGGTAACGAGATCATGGGCGGCTCCGTTGCGGGCGCATTAGTATCCAAAGTAGCCAGGGGCCACCCACCACGGCGGTGACGATCCCCACGGGAATCTCGATGGGGGCAAACAGCGTGCGGCCCGCTAAATCGGCCAGCACCATCACCAGCGCCCCCGCCAGCGTGGCGGCTAGAATGGGTACATGGCGGGCGCTGGAGAGCGAACGGGCGATTTCAGGGCCAATCAGCGCCACCAAGCCTACCGGCCCCGCCACGGCAACGGCTAGCGCCGTGAGCACCACTGACAGTAACAGCACCTGCAGCCGCCGCGCTTTCACCGCGGTGCCCAGGCCGCTGGCGGTCGCATCTTTAAAGCGCAGCAGCGTGAGCGAGCGGGCCAGCGCCAGCGCGGCCACCAGCCCAAGCGCCAGGCCAATGCCCAGCAGCTGTACCGCGCTTGCAGGGCGAGCATTGAGGGAACCGACGGTCCAGGGGTAGGCGGCGTTGGCGGTATCGATCGCTACCCGCGCCAGCATCAGCTGTGTAACCGCGCCAAAAACCGCGCCCACGCCAATGCCCGCCACGATAAAGCGGTAGCCCTGGGTGCCGCTGCCCGCCGCCAGGCCAAAGGTGAGTACGGCGGCGGTAGTCGCCCCCGCCAGCGCCATGGCGGGCGGGGCGATGCCGACGCCCATGCCGACAATCGAGGCCACCGCAAAGGCAGTGGCACCGTTATCGATGCCGATGATGCCGGGGGTTGCCAAGCGGTTACGGGCCAGGGTCTGCATCAGCACGCCGGCCAGCGCAAAGGCGGCCCCGGTGAAACAGGCAGCAATCAGGCGCGGCAGGCGCAGCTGCTGTACCATGAATGTGGTCATGCTATCGCCCTGCCCTATTAAGGAAGCCACCACCGCATTCGGGGAAAGCGTCACGCTCCCCAGGCTTAAATAGAGCACGCAGGCGGCCAACAGCACGACGCTAAGGCCCATATTTACTGCCACGGCGCGCTTTTCCAGCAGCACGCTCACCCCATAACGGGGCAGCGCGGCGCGCCAGTAGCCCAGCGGAGCAGCCACCGTCTGGGCACTCGCCTCTTCTTGATACGAGGGAGATGTGCGAGGAAGTGCCACGCCGCTCATCGACTGTTTTGCCGTGATTTTCATAGCATCAGATAACCAAAAAAGTGCGTTAGAGCATCGGCAGGCGCTTGGCCCGCACCACCGCGATCAGCACCGGCGCGCCGCATAGCGCGGTGAGCACGCCCAAGGGCAGCTCGGAGGGAGCAACGACGACGCGGGAGATGATATCGGCGGTAAGCACGATCAGCGGGCCAATGGGCAGGCAGAACCAGAGCGTGCGGCGAATATCCGGCCCGGCGATGGCACGGGCCACGAACGGTACCACTAGCCCCACGAAGGCAATCGGCCCGGCAATGGCGGTCGCCGCGCCGACCAGCAGCGCCACACAGCCCACCGCCAGCCAGCGAATCAGCCCAGGGCGGTGCCCTAGGCCGCTTGCGGCTCGCTCCCCTAGCGCCAGTGCGGCCAATGGCCGGGCAATCACGACAACGCCCGCTCCTGCTATCAACAGGCTTGGCAGCACGGCCCATAAATCGTCCAGTCGCCTTCCTGCCAAGCTGCCTACCACCCAAAAGCGAATTTCATCGGCGGCGCGCTGGTCGTAAAGCAGCATCAGGGCGCTGAGCGAACCGAGCAGCCCAGAAAACGCAGCCCCCGCTAACACTAAGCGCACCGGGTCGCTACCAACACCGCGCAGCCGCGCCACGCTGAGCACGCACACACAGCCGATCAGTGCGCCTAGCTGGGCCACGGGGATGCGTAAAGTGGCCGCGCTGGCCCCTAACACCAGCGCCAGGGAAACCGCAAATGCCGCGCCTGCGCTCACGCCCAACAAGCCTGGCTCGGCCAGCGGGTTGCGGGAAACCGCCTGCAGCAGCGCCCCCGCTACGCCCAGCGCCACGCCAACGGCAATGCCAATCAGCGTGCGGGGCGCGCGCAGCTCCCAGACGATAAAACGCGCTTCCGCGTGATCACTACCGCTCAACAGCCCTAACACTTGCCGGGGGCCAACGCTGCCTGCGCCTATCAATAAACTAACGACGCTCACCGCCACAAGGGCGGTGAGCAGAATAAGCATCCAAGCACGTGGCGAACAACGCCAGCCGCTCGCGAGGTGAGCAAAACGATTCACGGCACTCGTCACGGCAGCAGGGCGTTCTCGATATCATCCAGAATCGCCTGGGCCGCCAGCGGGCCGTTGGCACTGCTCCAGAGTTGGCCGTTCACCGGCACCACGCGCTCGTTCTGTACCACGTTCAAGCGATCGAAAGCGGCACTCTGTTTAGCGCTCTCCAGGGCGGCTTGGCCATCGTCGTTCAGCGTGGCCAGGAACAGCCAGTCGCCGTCTACCTGGGAGAGGTTTTCAAGGCTCAACACGTCGCTATGCACACCCCGCTCCCCAATCAGCTCGCCGCCTTGAACGTCCAGGCCAACGCGCTCCAACAGGCCAGTGGCAATCAGCTTTTCCGACATCACCATGGGGCCGCCGGGCATCCAGCGCACCAGATAGGCGTTGTCGCCTACATCGGCGTCAGCCACCGCCTCTGCCATCGCGTCGACCCGCTGATCGACGGCGCTGATCGCTTCGTCAATGGCCTCTTCCTGGTTCAAGGCCTGGCCGAACAGGCGCGCTTCGGCTTCCCAGTTATCGGCTGCCAGCGGCTGTGTGGGGGGCACCACGGTGGGGGCGATTTGCGATAGCAGCTGGTACTGCTCCTCCGGCAGTTGGGCCGCGGCCAGAATCAGATCCGGCTGCTGGGCCAACACGGCTTCGATATTGATTTCCCGCACGACGCCCACGATCTCGGGGTGCGCAAGCTCGTGGGCATTCAGGTAGTCAGTAACGTATTGCGCCACGTTATCACCGCCACGGGTGGTGACGGCCCCTATCGGCGTCACGCCCGCCGCCAGCGCGGCATCCAGCGCGCCTTCATACAGTGTGACGACACGCACCGGGTTATCAGCAACCTCCACGTCGCCATAGGCCGTCTCCAAGGTGCGCGCTTGGGCAGTACCCGCCAGCAAACCGCCCATCAACATTCCCAGTAAACCGCGCTGCAGTAACGTGTGTCGCATATGACTCTCCGGTGAAACGCTATGCCTAAATGATCCTCGCCGCTGATAATAACGATTCTCAAAAACACTTGCACCTATATTCCAACGAATCTCCCGTTGCATGTCATGCAACGCTGGGTGGAACGGCCCATGGCGCTTCTAACTCCATGGGCAAATCAGCGTCTCTCTGCCAGCGATCGTTCCACTACTAGCAACGCATTGTTCGATAAAACCATCTCGCAAGTGGGAACTTTTCTTCTTAGAATCCGCAACTCATTTGATAATCAGTTTCATTAACAAACAAGATTCATATCAGGGGATCGCCATGCCACGCTTTACTCGCACCACCCTCGCGAGCGCCATCGCGCTTAGCGTTACTGCGGTGGCTCATGCCCAAGAAGCCACCCAAAGCAGCACACCGCTCAACAATATGGTGGTCACCGCCGCCGGTTATGAGCAAACGCTGAACAATGCCCCTGCGAGTATTGCCGTGATTACCCGTGAAGAGCTGGAGCAACAACAGTTCTCTAACATCGCCGAGGCGATTGCCGATGTGCCGGGGGTCGATGTGCGCGCCGGGACGGGCAAAACCGGCGGATTGAACATCTCCATCCGCGGCATGCCTAGCGACTACACGCTGATTTTGATCGATGGCCGCCGCCAGAACACCTCAGGTAGCGTCACGCCGAACGGCTTTGGCGAAACCTCCACCAGCTTCATGCCGCCGCTCTCTGCCATCGAGCGTATCGAGGTCATTCGTGGCCCGATGTCGACGCTATATGGCTCGGACGCCATGGGCGGGGTCATCAACATCATTACGCGCCGCATTGGTGACGACTGGGCGGGCTCGGTGAGTGTCGAAAACACCTTCCAGGAAGATCGCGATGCGGGCAACCGCTCGGCCATCAATCTCTACAGTGCCGGGCCGCTGGTGGAGGACACGGTCGGCCTGCAAGTACGTGGCCGCCTGTTCGACCGCGACAGCTCCGAACGCATGATCGAGAACAGCGCTGGTCGCGACCCGCGCCCTTCTGAAGCGCGCATTTACTCCATCGGCGGGCGTTTGAACGTTACCCCGGATGAAGCCAACGAGTTGTGGCTGGATGCAGAGCGCGCTCGTCAGGTGTACTCCAACGACGATAACCGCCTGGGTACCCAGGATGGCACCGACCGTGCCGGTCAGCCTTCGCCGGGCCGGGTCAACGGCTATAGAGACGAGCTGCGCTTCAATCGCGACCAGATCGCCATTGGCCACACCGGCCACTACAGCGCAGGCACCTGGGAAAGCAGCGTAACGCGTAACTTCACCGAAACCCTCGGCCGCACGCTGCCAGCAGGCAGCGCCCCGGATTACGGCTATGAAGCCCAGGGCGGTGAAGATCGCCTGCTGGAAAACCGCGATATTATCGTCGACACCAAATTTGTAGCGCCTTTAGGTGACCACATGGCCACTATTGGCGGCCAGTACATCGATGCCGAGCTGCAGGACGGTACCGCAGGCGATATTACCTTCGAGCAAACCAGCTGGGCGCTGTTTGCCGAAGACGAATGGATGCTGCGCGACGACTTAGCACTAACGCTGGGCGGCCGCTATGAACACCACGATGCCTTCGGCGGCCACTTTAGCCCACGGGGTTACTTGGTGTGGAACACCACGCCCGAATGGACGCTGAAAGGCGGCGTGAGCCGTGGCTACAAAACGCCGAGCCTGAACGACCTGCATAGCGGTATAAACGGTTTTGGCGGCCAGGGCACCACGGTCAACATTGGCTCGCCGGACCTGGAACCCGAGAAGAGCACCAACTACGAAATTGGCGCTATCTACGATAACCAGAGCGGTTTCACGGCGGGTGCCACGGTGTTCTACAACCGGTTCACCGACCGTATCGCCGATGCGGCCGATATTCCTAACTGCCAATTCGTCGACAGCAACGGCAATACGCCCAACGCCGGGCTGGCGAACTGCCTGAGCATTGGCAACTTCACCCAGCAGGAGAGCTTTGGCCAGCTGACCAATATCGACGAAGCCGAAACCCGTGGCGTCGAGCTGAATGCCAGCTACCAGCTAGCGCCGGCATGGCGGGTCAGCGGTGGCTACACCTTCACCGATTCCGAAATCACCTCGGGGGCCAATGAAGGCCAGGTGCTGACCAACACGCCTGATCACAAGCTGACCGCTGATCTCACCTGGGCGATCAACGACCGCTGGAGCACTACGCTGGAAGGTGAGTACTACTCTTCCCGCGAGCGTTTCGTGGGCGAGGTAAGCGGTGAATCCGCCTCGCTGGTAGAGCAGTTGGGCAACAAGCTGGATGGTTACGAGCTGTTCAACCTGCGCAGCTCCTACCGCTTCAGCGACAACGTGCGCCTGACCGGCACCATCTACAACCTGTTCGATAAAGACTTCACCGGCGCGGATACCTTCGTGCACAACGGCGACACGCTGCTGGCTTACCGCTTTACCCAAACCGGCCGTTCCACCGACGGCGTAGCGCTGGATGGCCGCAGCGTCTGGGTCTCTGCCACTTACGACTTCTAACGCTTGAGGTTTCACTTACTGTTTCAATGCTGACTTGCTGCCCCGGCTACGGCCGGGGCTTTTTTATGACGTGCTGTTTGTGACGTGCTGTGCGTGAAGCGCCACTACAGTAGCTTTCCTCTATGGCGATCATTCATGGTTTTAATCTATGTCAACGCATGCGCTTGGGTAGTATGGGCAAGGAACGTGACTTGCGCGCCTACGCCTTGACCACCCTTCACCTAAGTGAGGATACGACCTGTTATGACGGTGCCTATACTTGCCCGCCCGCTTCCATTAGCTCGCTTAGTGCTGCTACTGGCTTTTTCACTCGTTGCTGGCGACGCGCTGGCCCAATCGGCCCCACGGGTGGAACTGGCGAGTGTCCACCGTGAGCCCATTTATCAAGAGCTCAACCTGGTCGGCACGGTGAACTCCCTGGAGGATGCGCTGCTCTCCTCCTCGGTGGCCGGGCTGGTCGCGGCGATTAACGTGACCCCGGGCGACCGAGTCGATGCAGGCGACACGCTAGTGGCGCTGGATGATGATTTGGCACGCTACGAGCTCGCTGGGGCAGAGGCAGCGGCGGAAGAAGCGCGGGCCGCGCTTAGCGAAGCGCAGCGCCTGCTGCGCGAGGCGGAATCGGTCGGGGCGGGACGCAACATCGCCGCCACCGAAGTGAGCGCTCGGCGCAGCGCGGTAAGCGTCGCCAACGCCGCCCTTTCCCGCCTGAACGCCGAACAGTCACGGCTCAACGCGCTGTTGGAGCGCCACATCCTGACGGCACCGTTCAGCGGCGTGGTCAGCGAGCGAAGCGTCAATCTGGGGGAGTGGGTCATACCAGGCGACAGCGTCGCCCGGTTGGTCAACCTAGACGCTCTGCGCGCTGATTTTCAGGTGCCCGAGGCGTTCTATACCGCCTTGGAGGAGAACGCCACACTCACCCTGTCTGCGGGCGAGCAGAGCGCCGACGCCCGCATCGCCACCCTGGTGCCAGTCAGCGCCAGCGGTGCGCGCACGTTCCTGCTACGCGCCGAGGTGCCCGAGGCGCTGCCGCTCTATCCCGGCAATGCGGTTGACGCAGTGGTGAACGCCGCCACCGGCCGCGATGGGCTCACCGTCGCTCGGGATGCGCTGAGTCGCTACCCGGATGGCCGCGTAACGGTGTGGGTCGCCGTGCCTGATGACACCGGCACGTACCAAGTGCGCGAACAGCGGGTCGAGGTCGGCATTAACTTTGCTGAGCGCGTCGAAATCACCAGCGGGCTTTCCGGCAACGAGCAGGTGGTGATACGCGGCAATGAAGCCTTGGTGGAAGGCGTAAACGTCGAAGCCGTCTCGGAGGGTAGCGAATGATGTTTGCTGCCCTGCTGCGCCAGCAAACGCTGGTGACCGTGATTGCGCTGATTTTCCTGCTGCTGGGCATCGCCGCGACGCTGCGCATTCCGGTGCAGATGATTCCGGATATCGAAGCGCGCACCATCACCGTGGAGACGCGCTGGGCGGGCGCGACGCCCCAGGATATCGAAAAAGAGATATTGATCGAGCAGGAGCAGTATCTGCGCAACGTGCCCAACCTCACCCGCATGACGGCGGTGGCGGAAAGCGGCAGCGCCGAGATCGAGCTGGAGTTTCCATTTAGCGTGGACATGACCGCCGCGCTGATTCAAGTGAACAACGCGTTGAGCCAAGTCTCCTCCTACCCCAATAACGTCGACCAGCCCCGGGTGGTGTCGGCGGCGTTCTCCACCGATGCGTTTTTGCGTTTTCACGTTGGTACCCTGCCCGGCAACCCCAAGGCGCTGGATATCCAGCTGATGAGCGACTTCATCGAAGACCGCGTGCGCCCGCGTTTAGAGAGCATCGAAGGGGTCTCGGAAGTCGGTGTGAACGGTGGCGCCCAGCGCCAGCTACAAGTGTTGGTCGACCCCGCCGCCCTGGCCCAGCGCGGCGTCTCGCTGCTGGAGCTACGCGAGGCGATCACCCAGCGCAATCGGGATATCTCTGGCGGCGAGCTGGACGCGGGCAAGCGGCGTTACCTGGTGCGCACGCTGGGCCGGTTCGATAGCGCCGAGGCCCTGGCGCAGCTGGTGGTGACGCGTGAGGGAGACAGTATCGTGCGGCTGGCCGACGTGGCGGAGGTTCGCCAAGGGCAGTCGCGGCTCAACCAGCTGTCGTTCTTCAATGGCGAGGCGGGGATCGGGATGGACCTGCGCCGGGAGAGCGGCGCCAATGTCATCGACATCAAATACGCAGTACAAGAAGAACTGGCAGCGATCAACGAGACCGTGCTCCGCCCAGCCGGTATGCAGATCGTCCTCACCGCCGATGACGTGCGCTACGTAGAAGCCTCGGTGAGCAATGTATGGAGCAACTTGCTGCTCGGGGCCGCCTTCGCGACCCTGGTATTGTACCTGTTCTTGCGCTCAGCCCGCGCCACCTTCATCGGCGTAATTGGCATTCCGTTCTGCACCATTGCAGCCTTCGTCGGCCTGATGCTGACCGGCCGCACCATCAACGTGATCTCCATGGCGGGCATTGCCTTTGCCATCGGCATGAGCGTGGATAACAGCATCGTGGTGCTGGAGAACATCGAGCGCTACCGCCGCCAGGGACTGGACCGCATCGAATCGGCGTTGCGCGGCGTGCAGGAAGTGTGGCCCGCCACGCTCGCCTCCACCGCCACCACCATTCTGGTGTTCTTACCCATTCTGTTCATCGAAGAAGAAGCCGGGCAGCTCTACTCCGATGTGGCCATTGCGGTATCGGCGGCGATTTTTGCCTCCATGCTGGTGGCGGTCACCTTGGTGCCTTCGCTCTGCTCTCGTTTCAATTTTTCGATGCATCACGACTCTAAACTCGACGGCGCTCGAGCGTCCGGCGACGAGCGACCTTCACGGCTGGGCGCACTACTTGAGCGGCTGATGGCGACCCCGCTGCGCCGCGGGGTGACCCTGGTGCTGACGCTGCTGATGAGTGGCTGGACGATACTCGTTCTGACACCACCCGCCGAGTACCTGCCCGAAGGGGAAGAGCCCAAAACCTTTGCCCGCATGAGCCCGCCTCCTGGCTACAGCCTGCAGGAGATGGCTGGTATTGCCGAACAGATCGAAGCGTACTTTCTGCCCCATGTGCAGGCGGAGCCGGATGCCTTCTTAGCGGGCGACACCGAGGTGCCGCCGCTGGCCTACATGAACATGCGCGTGGCGCCCACACAGCTGTTCATCGTCGCAGAAGCCGCCGACCCATCACATATCGAAGCGTTGATGGAAGCGCTCACGAACTACTACGAGCGCTTCCCCGGCATGCGCGCCTTTGCCTCGAAAGGCTCGATTATTTCCAGCAACGATGGCGGCACGCGCAGCATCAACCTGGATGTGGCGGGCCCGGACTTAGCCACGGTGTACGGCGCGGCCAATACGCTCTACCGGGAAGCCCAAACACAGTTTGGCAATCCGCGTATTCAAAGCCAGCCTTCGTCGCTGTCGCTCGACCAGCCCTTGATTCAAATCCGCCCCGACTGGGCCAGGGTCGCGGAGCTGGGGATTTCTGCCGAGGCGGTGGGGTTTTCGGTCTCTGCTCTGGGGGAAGGGGCGTATGTGGATGACTTCTTTTTAGACGATGAGAAGATCGATATTTACCTCTATGGCCCTCAGGCGTCGCTGCCGTTAGACCAACTGCCAAACCTGCCGCTGCATACTCCCGATGGTTATACGCTGCCGCTATCAGCGGTGGCGCGTATCGATGAAACTATGGATACCAGCGTGATTCGCCGGGTGGACAGTAGCCGCACGGTGACGCTGAACGTGATCCCCCCAGACAGCGTTGCATTAGAGGTCGGCGTCGCGCAGGCCGAGGCGATGCTAGAGCGGCTGCGCCAAGAGGGCGTATTGCCGTCGTCGGTGGATGTGTCGATTTCCGGCGCCAGCGACCAGCTAAACGCCACCCGTGAGGCGCTCACCGGCAACTTCCTGATCGCTATCGTGATCGTTTACCTTCTCCTGGTGGCGATCTTCTCCCACTGGGGTTATCCGCTGCTGATTCTGACGTCGGTACCGCTGGGCGTGGTGGGCGGCATCATGGGGCTGGCCGCCATGAACGGCGTGGGCAGCCTACTGCCATTGATCGGCGTAGCACCGCTCAGCCAGCCCTTCGATATGATTACCATGCTGGGCTTTTTGATTCTGATGGGCACGGTGGTCAACAACCCGATTTTGGTGGTCGACCAAGCCAGACGGCGCTTGCATGACAAAACGCTCAGCGTTCAGGAAGCGGTGTCTCAGGCGGTACAGACCCGACTGCGTCCCATCGCCATCACCACGCTGACCACCCTGTGCGGGCTGTCGCCGCTGGTCTTTCTACCCGGCGAGGGCACCGAGCTGTACCGCGGCGTGGGGGCCATCGTGCTGTTTGGCCTGTTAGGCACGGCCATCGTCACAGTGACGTTCCTCCCTGCGTTGATGATCAGCGTGCTCAATATCACCGAGCGCCGCTCTGCTCGCTCGCAGGCATGAAAAAACGCGGCCACTTGGCGGTGGCCGCGTCGATTGACGACTTGCAGGATGATGAATGACTTTCGCGTTATTTAGAAAGCGACGTTCAGGCCCAACCATACCCGGCGGCCGTCATCCACGTAACCATACTCGTCGTAGGTGATGCGCTCGTCGAACAGGTTGTAGATTCCGGCATTCACCGTGGTGCTATCGTTGAGCTGATAGCCGATACCGGCATCCACGAAGGTGTAAGACGGCGCGATGATGGCGCTTTGCGAGGGCCCGGTGGTGGGCTGGCTCTCTTCTCCCCGGTAGGTCACTTTGGTCCACTGGCTGAGCCGTGCGCTCACGTCCCAATCCAGCGAGGCCGACACCTGATGGCGGGGCAGCTGGGTCAGCGGCTCGCCGGCGTACTCACCGCTTTTCTGTTCGGAATCGGTGAACGTGTAGCTGGCGGTCAGCGCCAGCGTATCGCTCAACGGTGCGCTCAGGCTGGCCTCGACCCCTTGGGTCACCGCGTCATCGATATTGACGCGATACGTCGGGTCGCTGCCAAACTGATTCGCGCCATCATTACAAATATCAATCGGGCAGGCGATACGGGTAATTTTGTCTTCGAAGTCGTTGTGGAACAGCGTCAGGCTGCCGTTCAGGCCTGCGACGTTACCGTAAAGCAGCGCGATCTCTTTGTTGAGCGAGGTTTCCGGCTCGAGATCCGGGTTGCCATAAATATTACCGCCGCGGCTGACCTGCCCCCAATCCGGGGTGATTTCCCGCAGGTTGGGCGAGCGGTAGCCGGTAGACACGCCGCCTTTCAGGGTCCATTCCGGCGTCATGTTCCATACGCTATAAAGACGCGGGCTCAGGTGGCTGCCGTAGTTGTCGTCATCGTCCAAGCGCAGCCCGCCGGTCAGTGCCCAAGCGTCGGTCAGCATCCACTCATCTTCCACGAACAGCGCCCACTGGCTGTTTTCGATGGTCTGCCGGTCGGAGATTTGGTTGGTCGAGCTATCGTCCAGCGACTCCTCCTCCCAGCTCGCGCCGACGGTCACCATGTGCATACCCAGAGGAATCAGCGCGCTGGTTTTCGCGGTGGTGTTGGTAATCTCGATATCCCGAGACTGGTTTTCGCTGCGCTCGCGCTGTACGAAGGTCTCGCTGGTGCCCCAATCGAAGCGGCCGCTATGGGTCACGGCCACGTGGGTGTTGGTGTATTCGCCAATGCTGTCGGTGCAGCCACCGCGGCAGCCGTCCACCGGCCCGGAGCGCCCCATCAACGAGCGGCGATCCTGCTCGGTAATGCCCGCTTCGGCGGTAAAGTCGTGGTTATCGCTAGCGGCCAGGTTCAGTCGTGCGGTGAGGCTCTGCAAGCTTTTCTCTTCGTAGCCGTACTCGATGTCGTCTTCGTCGCGCTCGGAGGTGCGGCCATAGAGCTGTAACCCTAAGCGCTCACCCACCAGCGGCCCGCTGAGATAAAAGTTCGCTTGGCGGCTATCGCCAGAGGCGCTGTCTTCCTGCAGTACGGTGTCGAGCTGGATGTTGCCGTGCCAGGTATCCGCCACTTTGCGGGTAATCACGTTGATCACCCCGCCGATGGCATCGGAGCCGTACAGGGTCGACATCGGCCCGCGCACCACCTCGATGCGCTCGATGGCCTGCAGCGGTGGCAGCCAGTCCTGCTCGAAGCCCGCATCGCCGTTGGGGCGCGATTCGCGTGAGTTGATCGGGCGACCATCTACCAGAATGAGCGTGTACTGCGACGGCATACCGCGAATGGAAATATCGTTGCCGTTATCGCCACGTCCACCGCCGGTGACCACCACGCCCGGCACGTCGCGCAGGGCATCGGTGACGTTTTGATAGTAACCCCGCTCCAGCTCTTCACGGGAGATCACGCTGATCGAGGCGGGGGCGCTGCTGATTTGCTGCTCGAAGCCGGAGGCCGTCACCACGATATCGTTGAGCTGGGGCGTTTCTTGTGCAACGGCGGTCGTGCAGGCAACAGAGGCGACAGCGCTGGCCAGCAGCGAACGGCGCAAACGAGAAGACATAGTGGGTTCCTTGAGATGAAAGAGCACTTTTTACAAATACGAATTATTAGCATTTATATTTTTACATACTCTTTGCACAAAGGGGCGGGACGGTGCGTTCAATCAAACGGAACACAAATGGCAATTATTTTCATTCAGCCAATTCGGTGGCACAATAGCGTGACTCCGTTCCGCCAGTGGTCCCGACTATGTACGATTTCGACGAACTTGCCGCTTTTGCCGATGTGATGACCACCGGCAGCCTGACGCGCAGCGCACAGAAGCTCGGGCTGGCAAAATCGACGTTGAGCCGCCGAATTAGCCAGCTAGAAGCGCGGCTGAACCAGCCGCTGCTGCGTCGCCAGGCGAACCGTTTGATTCCCACCGAAGCGGGCCTGCTGTTTCATCAGTACTGCACCGAGCTGCTGGCCATGGCCGCCCACAGCCAGGAGGCGCTGGCGGAGCTACGCGAGGAGATCAGTGGGAAAGTGACGCTGGAAGTCCATGGCGCGCTGGCACGGGGCTGGATGGCAGGCGTCGTAGATGCGTTTCTGACCCGCTACCCCAAGGTCGAGCTGACCCTGCATACTCGGGAAACGCCGCCCACCAAGATGCACAGCAACAGCGTGCACATTTGGCTAGGCGCCACCCATGAGTGCGGGCTGAATCAAGAGCGCTTGGGCCACCTCACCCGCGGCCTCTACGCCAACCCACACTATCTGGCCCACGCGGGAACACCGCAACACCCCCAAGAGCTGGATGCGCATGCCTGGATCGACTTGTTGGATACCGCATCGAGCGGTCTTATGCTGCATCACCCCGAACACGCCGACTACCTGTTCAACGCGCCCCGCTCGCGGCTCCGGGTAGATCTCACGGCGCTGCACATCGATGCCATTGCTTATGGCCAAGGGATCGGCCTGCTGCCCCACTGGGTGGTCGAGAAACGCGAGCGCCACCACCCTGGGGATCTGGTCAACTGCCTGCCCGGCTGGGAGCCCGCCCCCTTACCCGTGACGCTGCTGTATGCCTATGGGCATCACTCCCGCCGGGTCAACGCGCTGCTGGACTTTCTGCGTGACCAGGTGCCTAACGAGTGGCAAACCCACGCAAACGCCGTTTACGCCTATTAGTAATTCGCCTTGCCAGTTAGCCGCCTAATTACCCACAATAGGCGGCCGATGATCGTCAAGGAACGTTAATGCTCGCTGAACTCTTCGCCGTCATGGCCCCCGTGTTGGCCGGTGCCGGACTGGGCTTTTTATGGGTTCGCCTTGGCCAACCCTACCCCGTCGACTTTGTGACACGCCTCGTTTTCAATATTGGGACGCCCGCGCTAGTGCTGGCGTCGCTGTCGGGGGCAACGATCGATGCCAGCACGTTCGGCCAAGTCATGCTGGCTGCCGCCCTAGTGATCGTCGGCATGGGGGCCGCTAGTTTTGCCGTTGCCAAGGTGCTGCGGCGAGACTGGCGAGTGCTCATCGCGCCGATGATGTACCCCAACACGGGCAATATGGGGCTGCCGGTGGTGCTGTACGCCTTTGGGAGCGCGGGCTTTGCTTACGGCATTACGGTCATGGTGACGGTCTCGCTGTTTCAATTCACCTTGGGGGCGGTGCTCAGTAGCCAGGGCAACCCGGTTAAAACTCTGCTCAAAACCCCGACGGTGTATGCCATCGTCATCTCCATGGCGCTGCTGCTGACCGAGACCCCGCTGCCGCTGTGGATGGCCAATACGGTCGATCTCATGTCGGGCTTTACCGTGCCCCTCATGCTCATCACGCTTGGCGTATCGCTCGCCAGCATTCAGGTGAAAAGCCTGCGCTCTGGGGTTGGCTTCAGCCTCATCCGCATTCCCCTGGCCGCGGCGGCCGCGTGGTTCATCGCTGGCTGGCTAGGCCTGCCGCCGCTGGCGCAGAACATTCTGGTGGTACAGATGTGCATGCCAGTGGCGGTCTTCAACTACCTATTTGCCCAACGCGCCCAACGCGAACCGGCCTATGTGGCCAGCCTCGTGTTCTGCTCGACCTTGATGGCACTGTTCTATTTACCGGCCTTGCTGGCGCTACTGATGTAGCGCTGGGGAACCCCCACCCGTCGATGGCAGTCACTGCTAGACTACTACAGACGCTGCGCCACTCGAGGACATACAATGCCCATGCGATACGCCCTGCCCATTCGACCGCAAACGCCACACCCCCGCTCGCTCTGCCATCGCGCCGCTCGCTGGGTGGCCCCTTCTTTAACGGGGCTTCTGCTTGCCAGCGCTGCCCATGCGGACGTCGTTCACCAAGCCCTCGACACCGATCATCTAGCCATCACTATCGAGCGCGTGGCTGATGGCTTCGAGAATCCCTGGGCGGTGGCGTTTTTGCCCGATGGCCGCTACCTGGTCAGCGAGCGCAGCGGGGAGTTGAATCTGGTCGACGCCGAGGGGCGCGTCGAGGAACTGAGCGGCCTGCCCCGCGTCAGCCAAAACGGCCAGGGAGGCCTGCTCGACGTGGCCCTGCACCCTGAGTTCGGCGACGGCGAGCACGATTGGATCTACTTCACCTGGAGCAAGCCAGAAGGCAGCCAAAGCCGCTCGGCGCTGTCGCGCGTCAAGTGGCAAGACGACGCCTTGGGCGACGTCGAGCATTTGTTCGAGCAGGATCGCGCCTCCTCCCCCGGCCGACACTACGGTTCTCGTATGGCGTGGCTCCAGGATGGCACGCTACTGATGAGCATTGGCGACCGTGGCGTCGACCCTTCCCGTGCCCAGGACAGCGGTGACCATGCGGGCTCTACGCTGCGGCTCACCGAAACCGGCGGCGTGCCCGATGACAATCCCTTCGTGGATGACGACGATACGCTGGATGAGATTTACACCCTGGGCAACCGTAATATTCAGGGCATGACCGTGCTAAGTAATGGTGAGTCCTGGGCCACCGAACACGGCCCGCGCACCGGCGATGAATTGAACCAGATCGTGCCTGGCAACAACTACGGCTGGCCGGAGGTGAGCTTGGGCAACGATTATGCCACCAACGAACCCATCGGTGTGGAATCCAAACCCGGCATGGAAGACCCGGTTTACCGCTTCGAGGGGCGCTTTGCCCCTTCTGGCTTGGCCGAAGTGACCAGCGATGCCTTCGCACCGTGGCAAGGTAGCTTGCTGGCGGGCGGCCTGGGCAGTCAAAAGCTGCTGCGCCTCACCCTCGACGAGGGTCAAGTGGCCGATGAAGAGCTGATTCTGGAAGGCGAGATTGGCCGTATCCGCGACGTTCGCCAAGGGCCCGATGAGGCGATTTACTTGCTAACCGACGGTAGCCAGGGCAGCCTTTATCGCTTGACGCCCACACAGCGCTAACCTTGTTCGACTCCCGAGACACCACCAGGAAGCACGATGCGATTACGTAACCTCATCATCTTAACGGTCATCGTGCCGCTCTTCGTGATCCTGGTGGTGTTTAGTCTAGTGGCGATCAAATCGCTGGAAGACAACGTTCGCTCCAAACTGCAAACCGAAGTCGAGATCATTACTCGCGCACTGAGCACGTCGTTGAGCTATGCGGTAGCCCGCGACAGCGCCACCCCGTTGGAAGAGGCGCTGCAGTCGGCGTTTTCGTTTCACCGTATCTATGGCGCTTACGTGTTCGATCCCCAAGGGCGTGAAGTATATGGTTTAGGGTTGGGTAAAGATCTCTTCACGCCAGAAGAGATCCAGCAGGTCATCGAAACCGACGACATGCATAGCAGCTACCGTCAGCAGGAGGGCTGGACCTACTACTCCGCCCTGACGCCGTTGCGCACCCAAGATGGCACGGTGCTGGGCGTGCTGCAGGTCAACCGCCTCAATACCGGCATCGAGAATTACACCGGTTTCATTAGCATCGTGGCGGTGCTGGTCTTCGTCATTGGCGCGGCGGGCATCGTGTTCAGCATTTGGTGGGGGTTTCGTCACTACATCGAGCGGCCGCTCAACCGCCTGCTGCGCGTCATGCTCTTGGTCGAAGATGGTGACCGCAGCCAGCGGGCCACGGCAGATGGCCCCACGGAGTATCGCCGCTTAGCCTCTGGCCTGAATGGCATGCTGGATGCCATGGCCGAAAAAGATCGCGACATCGATGCCCGCCAGCGCCGTGAAATCGAGCTGGAAAAACGCCTGCGCAAATCCAAAAAGCTGGCCGAGCTGGGCGTGCTCGCCGCCGGGGTCGCCCACGAGATCGGTGCCCCGTTGACGGTCATCAACGGTCAAGCCCAACGACTGGCACGCCGCGATACGATTGGCGACGATGAGCGGGCACGGCTGGGCAGGATACGTGGCGAAGTGGAACGTATCGTCGATATCGTCCGTCAATTGATGGAGCTTGGCCGACAACATAACGTAGAGAAAGGACACCAAGCGCTCGATCAGCTTATCATCAGCGCCAGCGAGCTGGTCGAAGAGGAGCTGGAACCACGAAATATCCACTTGGATATTGATCTTCCCACTCCGACACCCCATTTATTGGTCAATGGTCAGCAAATCGTTCAGGTGTTGACCAATTTATTACGCAATGCCGCCCAAGCTCCCCAGGTCAGCCACATTCGTGTGCGCGCGCAGGCACACAGTGAAGAGTTGACCCTTTGGGTTGAAGACGACGGGCCCGGCATACCTGCATCGCACCATCACCAAGTGTTCGATCCTTTTTTCACCACCAAGCCGGTGGGTCAAGGCAGCGGCTTGGGATTATCGATGGTGCACCGCATTATCAACGACCACGGCGGGACGATTGGCGTATTTGACAGCGCACTTGGCGGCGCTGGCTTTGAAATTACGCTGCCCCTTAGTGAAACCGCATCCGCTTGAGGACGACGTTTGTGACCCATCAGGAACACCTTTTACCGTTATTGGTGGTGGAAGATGACGCCGCTATCCGTGAGTTGCTAGAGGAGGAGCTCAACGACGCGGGCTACGACACACTGGGTGTCCCCAGCGCAGAAGAAGCCATTGCCCTACTGAGCCATACGCCGGTGGCGATGATGATCACCGATGTACGGCTACCGGGCATGACCGGCATTCAGTTACTTCAACAGCTCCGCCAGAGCGGCAGCGAGCTAGGCATCATCGTGATTACCGCCTTTGGCACCATCGATCAGGCGGTAGAAGCCCTCAAGCTAGGTGCCGATGACTTTTTGACCAAACCGCTCGATTTGGATGCCATTCGTGACGCCGTTTTTCGCGTACTGGAGCGTCAGCGCTTGTCGCTGTCTCATGATACGGAGCTCAGCCATTTCCACGGCATCGTGGGTAAAAGTCCGGCCATGCAGTCGCTGTTTCACGATGCCTCTCGGTTGGCGAAAAGCGATGCGCCCATTTTGATTCTGGGTGAAAGCGGCACCGGCAAAGAGCTGCTGGCCCGGGCGATCCACCAGGAAAGTAGCCGTCACGACGCGCCCTTCGTGCCCGTGAACTGCGCCAGTATTCCTGCCGATCTGATGGAGAGCGAATTCTTCGGCCACGTAAAAGGCGCTTTCACGGGCGCAAACGAGGCCAGAAAAGGGCTTTTCCAAAGTGCCCAAGGCGGTAGCCTATTCCTCGATGAGATTGGTGAAATGCCGATCAATCTGCAGGCCAAGCTGCTGCGCGCCCTGCAAGAGAAAACCGTACGCCCCGTGGGCGGTGAGCGGGAGGAACCGGTGGATGTGCGCATCATTGCCGCTACGCACCGCCACCTGGAGAAAGAGATCGAGCAGGAGAACTTCCGTAGCGACCTGTTTTACCGCCTGGAAACCTTCTCGCTACGCATTCCACCGCTACGTGAGCGCGGCACGGACATCGAGCACTTGGTGTTCGCCTTGATCGACAAACATGCCGACACCCAAGGGAAACAGATCGAGCAGATCGAGCCAGAGGCCCTCAATAGCCTGTTGAACTACTCCTATCCCGGCAACGTGCGCGAGTTGGAGAACGCGATCATGCGCGCGGTCACGCTCAGCGAAGCAGGCGTGCTACAGCATCAGGATCTCCCCGAGCGCCTGCGCGAACAGTCCGGCCAGCAAAAGAGCAGTACCGACACGACGCCCACGCTAAGCGGGGAGGTACTACCAGGCACGCAAATTCCGGCACCCGCGCCAGCCCGCTGGCCAAGTTTGGAAGAGGTGGAAAAGCGCTATATTCGCAAAGTGTTGGAAGCGACAGGAGGAAATAAACGTCGGACGGCCGAAGTACTAGGCATCGCCCGCCGCACTCTTTACCGGCGTTTGGAAGATAGCGAGGAGTAAGACCAAGCCGGTCGCACTCGCCGACCGGCTTTTTCATGCTTACTCCGGGTCACTCACGCCATCGCCGGGCGACTCACGTGTCGCTTGCCCATCATTCGCCATGGGGCCGGTATCCATGGGCTCTTGAGGTTCGTCGGTCGGTACTTCCGAATCGGTGGTCGGTGCTTCGGAATCACCGCAGCCTGTCAGCACGCCCGCCATGAGCAGTGCGCTCAACAGTAGCGCCGTCCCACGCGCATTGCGTAATCGTGACATCATGTCCATTCTCCTTCCTTGTTCATGGGCTAGCAGCCGCCAAAGCAGCGTCTGCTCCCCCTAACCTTAGCGGCTGACGGGTAACTTGCAACCGCCCAAACTCACCGTCATACGCTTTAAACAAGCAAAAAAAGCCCCCGCGGGCGCGGGGGCGAAAGGATGATAAACCGTGTGGAGCAGCCGCAGGGAACAGACAGCTGGGTCGGCTTACCATCGTAGGGAGCGTTGACGGCTATTGGCCGTTAGTCATGTCGTCTTCATCATCGGTACTGTTAACGTCGTCGGTAGTGGTATCGCTTGCACCGGGCATGGGATCGGTACCTTCACCGAAACCAGGGTTCTCTTCAGGATCATTGACAGCGCCCGTTTGCGTATTCTCACCCGGCATTGGCTCTTGCGTCGCCGCGGGATCTTCGCCTAAGCCCGGGTCTTCATTCATCGGCTCGTCTGCCATGGTAGGCTCGTTACCGGAAGCCGGAGCCGTCGTGGTCGTCGCGTCCTGCTCCATGGTGTCAGGTTGCTGCGCCGGGGGCATTTCCTCTTCGCCGTTGCCACACCCCGCCAGGGCCAAGGTGCTAACGGTTGCGGCTAACATGCACAGTGTCAGCACACGTGGACGCTTGCGCGATTGGCTCACTTGTTTATCCATAAAGATTGCCTCCTTTTTCGACTAACGTGCTTGCGTCACTTGCCAAGCTTTTCTAGAAAGATAATTTCACACTTCGTGCCAACATTGAAAAAAAATAAATTTATGTTTTAAAAAACAGCAACTTATTAAAAAATCGTAGCCACCATTCGCTGTCACGACAGGGTCATGGGTGGGGGTTCAAAATGGCACATGTGGCGTAAATTGCCGGGGTGAGCAGGAGCGTTGTGGCACATCCTGCTCACTTATGTATAATAATTTGTAATAACTTGTTAAATATAATCTTAACTCCTACTTATGAACCGTTTTGTGTCGCTGCTTGCAGGAAGCACGTCTAGGCCGCAGGTAAGCGCGTTGAGTAACGACACAAGGCTGCTCATTCAATCAAAAGGCACCGCTGATGGACGAGACACGCCCTGTCAAAATTCAGGTACGCGGCTTGAGCAAGGTCTTTGGTAAACAGCCCAAAAAAGCTCTCGAGTTACGCGACCAGGGCCTCAAACGCCCTGAGATTCTCGAAAAAACTGGCCAAACCCTCGGCCTTTCCGATATCTCCTTCGACGTCTACGAAGGTGAACTACTGGTCATCATGGGCCTGTCTGGCTCGGGTAAATCCACGCTGATTCGCTGCTTGAATCGCCTGATCGATACGACCGAAGGCGAGATCATCATCGACGGAGAGAACATCCCCACGTTGGGTGAGAAAGCGCTGCTGGAGTGCCGCCGCCGTCATTTCTCGATGGTGTTTCAAAACTTCGCGCTTTTCCCTCACCGGACGGTACAACAGAACGCCGAATTTGGTTTGGAGATTCGCGGGGTAGAGAAGTCCGAGCGGCAGTCGATCGCCCACAACGCGCTCAAGCAGGTGGGCTTGGAAGGCTGGGAAGATGCCTACCCCAACCAGCTATCGGGCGGTATGCAGCAGCGTGTAGGACTTGCCCGCGCACTGGCCAACGATGCCAGCGTACTGCTCATGGACGAGGCCTTCTCAGCCCTTGATCCGCTCATCCGCAAGGACATGCAGCAAGAGCTTCTGCAGCTGCAAACCAAAATGCAGAAGACTACCGTCTTCATTACTCACGACTTGGATGAGGCGCTCAATATCGGCGACCGCATCGTGCTGCTGAAAGATGGCGAGGTGGTGCAGATCGGTACGCCCGAGGAGATTTTGACCAAGCCTGCCGATGATTACGTGCGCCGCTTCATCGAAGGGGTCGATCGTTCTCGTATCTTGACCGCCGAAAGCGCCATGCGCCCGGTGCGCACCACCGCCCGCGACAGCGACGGCCCGCGTACGGCACTGCACCGCATGCGTGATCACAGCATCGACTCCATCTATGTGACCGACCGTGACCGCCAGCTATTGGGCTTGCTGGAGGCCGACGCTGCTAGCCGTGCCATCGAGGAGAAAGCCGACACCATCACCGATTACCTGACCCAAGATTTCCGCAAAGTGCCGCCAGACGAGCCGCTGCAGCACCTCTTCGCCATGTTCAGCGAGAAGAGCTACCCCATTGCCGTGGTCGATGAGCAGCAGCGCCTATTGGGCGTCGTGGTAAAAGGCGCAGTCCTGGATGAACTGGCACGAGCAGGAGAACAGTAATGGAGATAACACGCATTCCTTTAGGTAGTTGGATTGAATCCGGCCTGACATGGCTGACCAGCGAATACTCCGCCGTGACGCGCGGCATTTCGCGTATTACGCAAACCGGCATCAATAGTTTGAACGATAGCCTGATGTGGTTGCCCGAGTGGGCGTTGCTGGCGATCATTGCCCTGCTGTGCTGGAAACTGGCCAGCATGCGCTTGGCGATTGGCGCCACGGCTGGGCTTGCGTTGATCTGGAACCTAGGGCTTTGGAACCCGATGATCGAAACGCTGACGCTGGTGGTGATTGCCACACTAGTGGCGGTGGTCATCGCGCTGCCCGTAGGCATCGCCGCGGCGCTTTCCGAGCGACTCTACCGGCTGATCATGCCCGTGCTGGACTTCATGCAGACCATGCCCGCGTTCGTGTACCTGATCCCTGCCATCCCGTTTTTCGGCATTGGCTCGGTGTCGGCGATTTTTGCCACGGTCATCTTCTCCATGCCGCCCGCCATTCGCTTTACTACACTAGGCATCCGCCAAGTGCCGACCGAACTCATCGAAGCTGCCGACGCCTACGGTGCCACGCGAGGCCAAAAACTGTTCAAAGTGCAGTTGCCGCTGTCGCTGCCCACGGTGATGGCGGGCATCAACCAAACCATCATGCTGGCCCTGTCGATGGTGGTCATTGCCGCCATGATTGGCGCCGATGGTTTGGGTAGCGAAGTCTGGCGTGCCATCCAGCGCTTGCGTCCAGGGGATGGCTTCGAGGCCGGGATTGCCGTGGTCATTCTAGCCATGCTGCTGGACCGTCTGACGCAGTCGCTGCGCAAATCGCGCCGCTCGCCTTAGCATTGAGCGCTGCGTTGATTGGCATGCTTGAACCACCGGTCATGAATGACCATGCTGATCGATTCAAGCGATCATTAAGGTCAAGACCTTGAAGTAAGCAAAGAACGACCTCTTCATACCGCAGTGGCAAGTGCCACTGCCCATCAACAGGGAGCAAGTGAATGAAAACGCGTACGTTGAATCACCGCATCCGTCTCGCCTCTTTGGCCCTGGTCGCGGGTACCGGGCTAGCCGCTGGCAGCCTGGCCCACGCCCAAGATCAAGGCACGGTCAACTTGGCCTATGTCGAGTGGTCCTCTGAAGTCGCTTCCACTAACGTCATTGCTGCGGTTCTCGAGCAGGCAGGGTTCGAGGTGGAACTGACCTCGCTGTCCGCAGCGGCCATGTTCCAAGCCCTCTCCACGGGTGATGCCGATGCCATCGTCGCCGCCTGGCTGCCGACGACCCACGCAGACTACATGGAGCGTGTCGGTGACAATACCGAAGACTTAGGCCCCAATCTGGATGGCACCAAACTCGGCTTGGTCGTACCTGAGTACACCGACGTGGACTCCATCGCCGATCTGAACGACAACGCCGACAGCTTCAACGGCGAGATCATCGGTATTGACCCCGGTGCTGGCCTGATGGCACTCACCGAAGAGGTCGTGGATACCTATGACCTCGGGCTGAACCTGCGCAGCGGCAGCGGTGCCACCATGACGGCTGCTTTGGCCAGCGCCATCCAAAACGAAGAGGATGTGGTCGTCACTGGCTGGACGCCGCATTGGATGTTTGCTCGGTTCGATCTGAAATACCTCGAAGACCCAGAAAACGTCTACGGCGGTGCCGAGCAGATCCATACCGTCGTACGTAGCGGTCTGGAAGAAGACATGCCAGAAGCCTACGCCATTCTGGATGCCTTCGAGTGGACGCCCGAGCAGATGGGCGAGGTGATGCTGATGAACCAAGAAGATGGCAGCGACCCCTACGAAAATGCCAAGCAGTGGGTAGAAGAGAACCAAGACGTGGTCGAGCAGTGGCTCAACGGCTAGTCATACTCTGCCCCGAGCGTTAAATGACAGAGGGCTTCGGCCCTCTGTCGTCGTTGTAAATGTGACGTTTTTTCGTGCTAACGTGCCCGCGCGTTGAACAAAGATTAAGCAACGTTTGCTACTGTTACTGATGTAATACACGCCTGCTAATGCATTTGTGATTGGCCAGAAGGTAACTGCTGGTCCATCCAGGTGCGTTTGGCGGTTTCTGTCCGACATGGAGAGGCTCCCGTGGATAATCCTGACTCTAAGCGTCCCGCTGATGAGCCGGTATCAGAAGGCATCCCCGCCCCTGATGGCCCGGCTAACCTGATCGATACCGATTACGTGATCGGCCAAGACAACATTACGACGAGTGCAATGGGCTTCAACCTTGACCTACACGGCAAGGTATTCACCATTTCGTCACTCGTGGTGCTGCTGTTCGTCATACTCACCTTGGCACTGCAAGATACGATTTCGCCGATCTACGACGCCGTTTTTGGCTTCCTGACCGGCAATCTGGCTTGGTTCTTCATTTTGGCCGCCAATATCTTCGTCATTCTTTGCCTGGGTTTGATCGTCTCTCCCCTGGGTAAAATCCGCATTGGCGGGGCAGATGCCAAGCCGGACTTTACCTATGCCGGCTGGTTTTCGATGCTGTTCGCCGCCGGTATGGGCATTGGGCTAATGTTCTTTGGCGTCAATGAGCCGCTGACCCACTTCGGCACCTCTTTGGATGGTGGCGACTGGGCACCGCTGGCTGGCGCTGAGGGCGATACGGCAGGCGCAGCGGCGCTGGGCATGGCGGCAACGATCTTCCACTGGGGTCTGCATCCGTGGGCGATTTATGCCGTGGTGGCTCTGTCATTGGCGCTATTCTCGTTCAACAAAGGCTTGCCGCTCTCCATGCGCTCGGTGTTCTACCCGCTACTGGGTGAACGCGTTTGGGGTTGGCCGGGCCACTTGATCGACATTCTGGCAGTGTTTGCCACACTGTTTGGTCTGGCCACGTCACTGGGGCTGGGCGCTACCCAGGCCGCTGCTGGCTTGACCTATCTGTTTGGCGCGCCGGAAAGTGATATCACGATGATTCTGCTCATCATCGGTATCACGATGATAGCGATTGGCTCGATCGTTGCCGGTGTCGACAAGGGCGTACAGCTGCTGTCGAAAATCAACATCGCCATGGCTGCCGCGCTGCTGTTCTTCGTGATCGGTGTCGGCCCGACGCTGCTGATCGCGACCGGCTTTTTCGAGAACCTATTGAGCTACGTGGTTCATCTTCCGGCGCTGTCGAACCCCTTTGGCCGTGAAGACGCGAACTTTAGCCAAGGCTGGACGGCCTTCTACTGGGCATGGTGGATCTCCTGGTCTCCGTACGTCGGCATGTTCATTGCGCGGGTATCCCGCGGCCGTACCGTACGTGAGTTCCTGGTCTCCGTGCTGATCGTGCCGTCCGTCGTTTCGGTACTGTGGATGACGACCTTCGGTGGCACCGCCATCGATCAGTACGTCAGCCAAGGCATCGAGGCCGTGCGCGACGCAGGCGTGGATCTGCAGCTGTTCATCATGCTCGAGCAACTGCCGCTGTCACAGATCACCTCGTTCATCGCCATCGTGCTGGTCATCGTGTTCTTCGTGACCTCGTCGGATTCTGGCTCGCTGGTCATCGATTCCATTACCGCAGGTGGCAAGGTCGATGCACCGAAACCGCAGCGTGTGTTCTGGGCGATCATCGAAGGCGCGATTGCCATTGCACTGCTGCTGGGGGGCGGTTTGACCGCGCTGCAAACCATGGCCGTGTCGACCGGGTTCCCGTTCACCATCATTCTACTGGTGGCCTGCTACGCCATCATCAAAGGCTTGATGAGCGAACCCAAAGCAGTGTAAGTAGCAGCTTCAACTCGGCAAGACGTCAACGGGCAGCCCAAGGGCTGCCCGTTTTATTATGCAAAGAAGGTGCGAGCGCTAACACCACAGCGCTTTTAAAGGCGTCTCAGGGCTATAGCGATTGGCGATTTGCGCCTGCAAAAGCTCGGCAGTGGCCAGAGCATCAATGAGCGCATGGTGGCCTTGGTAAACGGGTAAGCCGTAGCGCTCGCGGCTGGCGTTGAGGCGAATCGATACCGGCGGACGACCCAGCCAGCGGCGAAAGCGGGCCCACAGTGTTTGTCGATGCAACCGCGCTTCCAGCGACATGGTATCGATCATGGGAAACAACACTCCCTCACCACGGCGCGCCTTCACCGCCGCATCGAGAAAAGGTCGCTCGATATTACGAAAGTGAACCACCACGACCCGCCCGGCCAACACCGTCAACAGCTCGTCTAGCACGCTATCCAAGTCTGGCGCATCGGCAATCTCCGAGTGCGTGATGTGGTGATACGCTATCGAGTCCTCATCTAACGGACGGGGCGGTTTCACTACCCAGTAACGGCGCTGAGCCATGGATATACGCCCTAACGTAAACGGCACGACGCCAATACTGACGATCGCATGGCGTCGCTCATCGAGTCCGGTGGTTTCCATATCCAGCGCGACGAGCGGCACCTCGGACAGCGGCGTCTCGGAATCAGGCATCGGCGTATCGAAAAAGCGTATCAAGGTGTCATCTTTGGCCCGCTCGGCCCGAGCGGCCATATAGCCCTTCCAATCGGCTTGAGTGACCTTTTGGCGCGGACGAATACCGTGCATATCAGCGCCTCTGCCGTTGGGTGGGAACGGGGTAGCGGAACTTCAAAAATTTCTGAGCATTGCTCAACACCTGAAAAGCATCCTTTAGGGTGTGCCGTTCGCTGTCTTCTACGTTCTCCGGCTCGATATTATTGTCCGGCTCACGCTCCTCCTGCAGGTCGATCATTTGGTGACGGATCCGCGACATGCACAAGAACTCGAGCGCATAGCTGAGTTTGTCACTCACCCCGGTGGCTAGCAGCTGGGTTTTGCTGATGTCGTCCAACCGTTGAAAGGAGCTTTGCGCTTTAGAACCACAGGCCAAGGCATGCACACGAATCAAATCTACCATCGGCGCCGTGCCGCGTCGCTTGAGGTTGATGGAGTTGTTGTGCTTGCCATCTTTTTCCATGACGATAGTGCGGAAAAAGCCCAAAGGTGGGGTGCGATTGAGCGCATTACGCGCCATGGCCGCCAGGAACAGCGGTGATTTGGGAGCCGTTTGGGCAATTAAATCCTGCAGCGTTTCAACGAACAGGTCCTCCCCGTAAACACTATCGAGATCGAAAAAGATCGAGCTGTGCAGCAGCTTCTCGGGCGTTGGGTTCGCCATCCAGTCCTGGAAGTAGCGCTTCCATACCGCCAACGGCTGACGCCACTGCCGGTTGGTCGCCATGACATCCCCTTTGCAGTACGTATAGCCACAGGCGGCAAGGCCGTCGCTGACGAACGCGGCCAACGCATGGAAGTACTCATCATGCTCTTCGGCAACGAAGTCATCGGAGAGAATCAGCGCGTTATCCTGATCCGTGACGATGCTCTGCTCGTTACGCGCCATGGAGCCATTGACCATGAAGCAGTAGGGTACCGGCGGCGGACCCAACGTATCTTCTGCCAACTCCAGCAGTCGGCGGGTGAAGCTGCGGCCGATGGTAGAGAGCGCGCTGCCCACCATTTGCGAGTTTGCGCCCTCCTGCACCATGCGTACGAACGCTGCTCGAACGTCGGGCGCCAGTTTGGCAAGCCCTTGTGCACTGGACTGGTTGAAGATATTGCTCACCAGGTAGAGTCCGCTGTGCGTTTCGTAGCGAATGATATCGGATAGGTGCACCACACCCACCGGGCGCTGGCGGTAGAGTACCGGGAGGTGATGGACGTTGCTACGCAGCATGGTCAGCATCGCTTCATACACGGATGCATCGGACTGGACGGTAATCAGCCGCTCGGAGATGACCTCTCCCACAGGGGTGCTGGGCGATAGCCCCTCGGCCACGACCCGCGTGCGGAAATCGCTATCGGTGAGAATACCGCACATCTGCCAAATTTGGCCTTCGCTATCCTGAAAGCTATAGCGAGGGTTATCGCTCCCCTCTTTGATGACCAACACCGCAGACGCCTGGGCATCGATAATTTGCCTAGCCGCCTGCTGGACACTCGTCGTCGCCTCCACCATGACCGGATAGCGGGTGACCAGTTTGCGAATACGCGTCACCATCATGTCGTTCGACTTCTTCTGCTGCTCTGCGGCAGTCTCTAAGCGTGGGCGCTCGAGTTCGACGAAGTCGGCAAAGTCATCGTCCTCTTCACATAGGCGCTGAAATACCGCGTCGGGAATAAAGTAAATCAGCGTGTCTTCAATGGCTTTGGCAGGAAAGCGAACCTTGTGATTTCGCAGCAGGCTGAAGTGACCAAAAATATCGCCCTCGCCCAAGCGGTTGTAGAGCTCTCCTTGGCGACGATACACCTCGACCGCGCCGCTGCGGATGTAGCAAAGCTCGTCGAGGGTATCGTTGAGCGCCAGAATATCGCTGCCCGTTTTGAAGTAGCTTACCTCTACCTGCTCGGCAATCGCATCCAGCAGTTCATCCGATAAGCCATCAAACGGGGGAAACTGCCCCATGTGCTGGCGTATTTCTAATAACTCGACGTCCATACGCTCTCCTGCTGGGCGCTGACTCTGTTGAACGGACGGTGCTTTGATGCATCATGGGACGACAATAGGCCGTCCTGGTCTCAGTGTGTCGTGAACATGCACCTTGGACAACCCTTTGAGGTGAAACGAAAGTGCCGGACTCAATGACCCGCACAAAAAAAGCCCAACGCATGTACGTTGGGCTTTGGTCGGCTTGCGGCGTGACAGTTACTTCGCACTTTAAGGAAAATCTGGCACTATCCACATAGCCTTGGGTATAACATTCAATTCATGGCCTTTACGACTGGCTAGCCATTTCCTGAACGCGCTGCATCATTTCTGGATCTTGCTGGATGGACTGACCAATTGCGTTGAACGTATCGACATCCAAGCCGCTATCTTCGACGACTTCGATCATGCGGTCGTTAGCTTCAGCGCGTACTTCCTGTTGTGCGGCTTCGTCTTCTGCTTCCTGCAGACGCTGTGTGTACTCTTGCGAGATCACGGCGATTTCTTGAGAAGCATCGGCGAACTGCTGTAGCTGCTGATCAGAAAAATCCTGAGTCGGGGCTTGTTGAGTAGCCATTGGGTCCTGCGCTTGACCGTCGGCTTGTTGGGCGTGAGCGGTGCCCGCCATCAGACCCGTCGCAAGAAGTGCAGCAGAGAACAAAGCAGTCATACGTTGCATGGTAAGAAACCTCATTGGCGCGTTATGAATGTGCCCAGTGTGACGCGTCGTTTGGGCGCTGGTTCAATCTTTTATGTAAAACTCAGTAACAAAAAGAACAAAGCGTAAGTCACCCAACTCACGAATCATGCTACTCCAGGAAGATTATGTCTATTAATTTCAGAAAGTTAACAGATAAGGACGCTGCCTCCCTTGGTTTGACTGCCATGCCAGGCCTGTTCGTTCTGTTGTGGAGTACTGGCTTTATTGGCGCAAAATTTGGCCTCCCCTACGCCGAACCCTTCACCTTTTTGTTCATCCGTTTCGTACTCACCCTACTGCTACTGACTCCCTTGATATGGGTAATGCGTATTTCTTGGCCTTCATCACCTACGTTATGGAAACATATTGCGGTATCGGGTTTGCTGGTCCATGGCACCTACTTAGGCGGTGTATTTTACGGTATCTATTTGGGCATGCCTGCAGGTCTGGCTGCGCTCTTGGTCGGCCTGCAGCCACTCCTCACCGCCGCCTGCGCAGGACCGCTGCTCGGCGAGCGGTTGACCAGACGGCAGTGGTTAGGCCTGTTGTTGGGATTGGTCGGCATCAGCTTGGTACTGGGCAGTAAGCTGGAGCTCGGCAGCACGCTCTTTAGCGGCTTCGGGATGGGTGCGTTGGTGAGCGTGATGGCCGCCCTAGTGGGTATCTCGCTTGGCACCCTATACCAAAAGCGCTACTGCACCAGCATGCCACTGCTGTCGGGCGCAGCGATCCAGTACATGGCGGCAGGTGGACTGTTGGGCATTGGCGCCCTACTGTTCGAAAGCCGCGAGGTGGAGTGGAGCTCAACGTTCATACTCACGCTTGGCTGGCTCGTGCTGATTCTCTCAATTGCCGCTATCCTGCTATTGATGGCCTTGATAAAGAAGGGGGAGGCTTCTCGTGTAGCGAGTCTCTTTTATCTGGTGCCTCCAGTCACGGCGCTTCAGGCGTGGTGGCTATTCGATGAGCGTTTGCCGCTGCTGGGATTGGCAGGCATGGTCATTGCCATTATCGGTGTGGTCATGGTGGTACGCCCCTCGACGACATAATTCGATACGAAAAAAACGAATCTTCCAGGGCTTGGAAAAAATGACTGCACAACCTCACTGCGCCAGGGTCGACGGCGTTTGCAACCGATGCGACACCCCAGTTCCCTTTGCGTTTACGATGGCCTTTCAACCCATTGTCGATGTTTCCCAACGACGAGTGGTGTATTACGAAGCATTGGTGCGCGGAGTTAACGGCGAATCGGCCTTTTCGATCCTGAATCAAGTGACCGATGAGCTGATGTATCGCTTCGACCAAGCCTGTCGCGTAAAGGCCATCGAGCTTGCCAGCGAACTGGGCATGACCGAGCGGCTGTCGATCAATTTTTTACCGAATGCCGTGTACGAACCGGAGGCGTGCATTCAGTCCACGCTAGACACGTCACGCCGCGTGGGCTGGCCCACCGAGCGGCTTAACTTCGAAATCACCGAAACTGAGCGTGTCGTCGACAGAGCGCATATGCGTAATATTATCGATAGCTATCGACGGATGGGGTTTACCACCTCGCTAGATGACTTCGGCAATGGCTACGCCAACTTGGATTTGTTGACCGACCTTCGCCCCGACACCCTCAAAATCGACCGCGAGCTGGTCATGGGCTGCGATAGCAACGTGCGTCGTCAGGCCATTCTCAAGAGCATGGTGTCATTGGCACGCACCCTAGGCACACAGCTCGTCGCCGAAGGGGTCGAAACCCGAGAAGAGTCCCGCTGCCTGCTGGCGCTAGGCATTTCCGTGCAGCAAGGTTACTACTTTGCGCGCCCTCAGATCGGCGAACTGCCTACCGTGGCACCCGTGCGATACGACTGAGCCAAGCGGCTCAGTCAAACGCCCACCTCATTGCCTCTACGCTCATAGCCGCTCCAAGTAGGCCGTGCCGCCTAAATTGCGCATCTGCTGACGAATCCATTGGCTGCGACGCTCGACCTGGGCGTCGGGCCGGGAAGCGCTGCGAGTGCGTGGGCTGGGTAGTATGGCGGCCAACAAACTAGCCTGACGCTCGGTCAACGCGCTGCCTGAAGCACCGAAGTAGTGATTGGCCGCCGCTTCCAAACCGAACACGCCGGTATCCCACTCGGCGACGTTGAGATACACCTCTAGAATTCGCTGTTTCCCCCAGAGCGTTTCGATCAACAGAGTGAACCACGCTTCTAGCCCTTTACGCACCCAGCTACGCCCGGTCCATAGAAACACGTTTTTGGCAGTCTGCTGGCTCAGGGTACTGGCGCCGCGCAGCCGCTCACCGTCTCGACTTGCTTCCCAGGCGCGACGCATTTCGACGAAATCGAACCCGCGATGCTGGGGGAACCGCTGATCCTCTGCGGAGATCACCGCCAGTTTGGCATTGCTAGACAGTTGCTCCCAACTACGCCACTGACGCTGAATGTCGATGGGCTCACTGTTGATCCAGCTCTGCACTTTACGCTCGACCATCACCATGGAGCCAGGCGGCGGTACGAAACGAAATAGCAGCACCAACGCCACGGAGAGCACCACGAACCCCAGCGCACCACGCCAGACAAGCCGCCATAGCAGACGAAGAAAACGGCGCAGCGCGCGATCGAGCATCTCGGAATCCTTAGCGTTTCATGAGGTGTTCCGCATGATAGCGCAAATGGTCCTCGATGAACGAGGCGATGAAGAAGTAGCTATGGTCATAGCCCGGCTGGCGACGCAATGTCAGCGGGTGATCGTGCTCTTCACAGACGGCTTCCAGGCGCTCAGGCATGAGCTGCTCTTCCAAGAACTGGTCCGCCTCGCCCTGGTCGATGAACAGCCGCTGGCGAGACGCACCGTTGGCCACTAGCTCACAGGCATCGTATTGACGCCAGCGCGACTGGTCGTCGCCCAAGTAGCTTGTAAAGGCTTTTTGGCCCCAAGGGCAGTTCATTGGATTGACGATCGGCGCGAAGGCCGAGACCGAACGGAACCGACCGGGATGGCGCAGCGCAAGGATCAGCGCGCCGTGCCCGCCCATGGAGTGACCGCTGATCGATTCACGACCATTGACGGGAAAGTGCTGGCGCACGACCGACGGTAGCTCCTCGATCACATAGTCGTACATCCGGTAATGCGGCTTCCACGGCGCTTGGGTGGCATTGACGTAGAAACCGGCCCCAGAGCCGAGATCGTAGCTGTCATGCTCGCCGGGCAGATCGGTACCGCGCGGGCTGGTATCGGGGCAGACGATCGCCACCCCAAGCTCAGCAGCAATCCGGTGGGCGCCCGCCTTCTGCATGAAGTTTTCGTCATTACAGGTCAGCCCGGACAGCCACCACAACAGCGGCACCCGCTCGTTTTCCGCTTGCGGCGGCAGGTAAACGGCGAAGACCATGTCGCAGTCAAGCGCCCGGGAGTAGTGGCGGTAGCGCTTGTGCCAGCCGCCGCAGCTGCGGTTGGCCGACACCAGTTCTAAGGTTTCACTCATGCTCATGGGGCAGGCTCCTCGAGAAGATGAAAACGCGGAGGGTCGCCCCTACCGCGTTCGTTTACCCGGTTTCGTTGACTTGATGATACTCAGTAATGCAGCACGGTACGAATGCTCTTGCCCTCGTGCAGCAAGTCGAAGGCTTCGTTGATCTGCTCGAACGGCATGTCGTGGGTGATGAAGTCGTCGATATTGAGCTCGCCGTTCATGTAGCGCTCGACGTAACCCGGCAGCTCGCTGCGCCCCTTCACACCGCCAAACGCAGAGCCTTTCCAAACACGACCCGTGACCAATTGGAATGGACGTGTAGAGATCTCTTCGCCTGCGCCAGCCACACCAATGATGATCGATTCGCCCCAACCCTTATGGCAGCACTCCAGCGCCGAGCGCATGACGTTGACGTTGCCGATACACTCGAAAGAGTAGTCGACGCCACCATCGGTCATATCGACGATGACCTGCTGGATCGGATCGCTGTAATCTTTAGGATTGACGAAATCCGTCGCGCCGAACTGCTTGGCCAGGGCGAATTTATCCGGATTGACGTCGATCGCGATGATTTTGGACGCCTTGGCCATCACCGCACCCTGAATGACCGCCAAGCCGATGGCGCCCAAACCAAACACGGCCACCGTCGAGCCGGGCTCTACTTTAGCGGTGTTCAAGACGGCACCAATGCCCGTGGTCACGCCACAGCCCAATAGACAGATTTTGTCCATGGGTGCTTCTTTGGACACCACCGCTAGGGACACCTCCGGCAGCACCGTGTACTCGCTGAACGTGGATGTCCCCATGTAGTGGTGCAGCATCTTACCGTCGAGGGAGAAGCGCGACGTGCCATCAGGCATGACGCCTTTGCCTTGAGTCGCCCGTACACTGCCGCACAGGTTGGTTTTACCTGACAGGCAGAATTTGCACTTGCCGCACTCTGCAGTGTAAAGAGGAATGACATGATCGCCTGGCTTGACGCTGGTGACGCCTTCCCCCACCTCTTGAACGACGCCCGCACCCTCGTGCCCGAGCACTGCCGGGAAGTTGCCCTCTGGGTCGGCGCCAGAGAGCGTGTAAGCGTCGGTATGGCACACGCTTGTAGCGGCCATTTTGACCAACACTTCTCCCGCCTTCGGGCCTTCTACATCGATCTCTACCAGCTCTAGGGGCTTACCCGCTTCGAGTGCAACTGCCGCGCGTGATTTCATGGTGACTCCTTGGGGTTCACGGTCATCGAACGCGTCGTGACGCGTTCGCGAAAACAGACAGAAAGTGTAGGTCAGCTAGGCGACCGGGATAAAGCGGGATACACTCATAAGATTATTGTCACTGAGCAACAATCCACTCGATTAAGGGCTCGCCATGCAGCGCTGGGATCGTATCGAAGCCTTCGTCGAGGTGGTCAGGCTGGGCACCTTTTCCGCCGCTGCTCGACACCTCAAAGTCTCTACTTCACATATCAGCCGTTTGGTCAGCCAGTTAGAGAACCAGCTAGGCGTGCAGCTACTCTACCGCACCACGCGGCAGATTCGGCTGACCGATGCGGGGGCGCTTTACGTGGAGCACTGCCGGCATCTCTTCGACGGACTGCGCGACGCCGAGCAAGCCATCAGCGAACTTCAAGCCAGCCCGCAAGGTCTGTTGAAGCTCACCTCGGCCACCACCTTTGGCGAGCGCTATATCGCGCCGCTGGTCAACGACTTCCAGCGCCTGCACCCCCAGTTGGAAGTCCACATGCACTTTACCAATCGCCCGGTCGAGCTGATCGAGGAAGGCTTCGACATTGCCATCCGCATGGGCGTACTCAAAGACTCCAGCCTGATTGCCCGACGGCTGTGTGAACGCCAGGAGTACGTGGTGGGGTCGAGCGCCTACTTTCGTCAAGCGCCCAGGCCACACACCCTGTCGGAATTGAGCCAGCACCGCTGCCTGATCGGCTCGCGGCCCAACTGGCTCTTCGAAGTCAACGGCCAGCGCCGGGAGGTAAAGGTAGAGGGATGTTGGAGCGCTAATTCTGGACCGGCCCTGCTGGATGCCGCCCTCAAAGGGCTGGGGCTCGCCCAGCTGCCGGATTACTACGTGGCGCCTTATCTGGCCAGTGGAGAGTTAGTGTCGGTGCTGGAGCCGTTCCAACACCACGACACGGCGGTCTGGGCGGTGTACCCTCGCCACCGCCACTTATCGCCCAAGATTCGTCAGCTGGTCGATCATTTGGTCGACCATATCGACACTCTGTTACCTGCTTATTAGCACTCGATGGCATTGACTGCGAGACCACCTTTCGAGGTCTCTTTGTACTTGTCCTGCATATCGCGACCGGTATCGCGCATGGTGCGGATCACCTTATCCAGCGAAACGAAGTGGTCTCCGTCGCCATGTAGCGCCATACGCGCGGCGTTGATTGCCTTCACCGAGGCGATCGCGTTGCGCTCGATACAGGGTACCTGGACTAGTCCTGCCACTGGGTCGCAGGTCAGCCCCAAGTTATGCTCCAAGCCGATTTCGGCAGCGTTCTCTACCTGCTTGGGCGTGCCGCCCAGCACCTCGGCAAGGCCCGCGGCGGCCATGGCGCAGGCGGAGCCCACCTCCCCCTGACAGCCTACTTCAGCGCCGGAAATGGACGCGTTCTTTTTACACAGGATGCCCATGGCCCCCGCCGCCAACAAGAAATCCACCACATCGGCATCGCAGGCGTCCGGCTCGAACTTCAGATAGTACGCCAGCACGGCGGGCACGATGCCCGCAGCGCCGTTGGTCGGCGCGGTCACCATTCGCTTACCGGCGGCATTCTCTTCGTTCACCGCTAGGGCAAACAGATTGACCCAATCCATGACCGAGAAACTGGTCACGATGAGACGCTGATGGTCGGGCGGTGAAAGCAGCTGCTGATGCAGCGAATGAGCGCGGCGGCGGACGTTCAAACCACCCGGCAGCCGCCCGGTGGCCTTCAAACCGTTATCGATACTCTGGCGCATGGCGTGCCAAATCGTTAACAGCGTTTGGCGAATCGACGCTTCGCTGCGCCACGCTTTCTCGTTTTCGAGCATCAGCTCGCTAATCCGCAGATCGTGCTGCTGGCACAATGCCAGCAGCTCATTGGCCGATTCGAACGGGTATGGCAGCGCCGTTTTATCCTCATCCAGCCCCCCCTGATCGGCACAGGCCTGGTCCACGTAGAACCCACCGCCGAGTGAATAATAGGTGTTCGTGCTAACCACCGTATCGTCATGGTAGGCCGTTAGCGTCATGGCGTTGGGGTGGAAGGGCAAGCAGGTGTCGTCCCATTCGATGTCCTGAGCGCGCTGAAATACCAGGGACTGGCCGTGGGGAAGCGTCAACGGCTTACCGTCATCCAAACCGGCCAATCGCCCGGCAATGATGTCCGGGTCGATCGCTTCGGGTGTCTCACCCATGAGCCCCATGATGACCGCACTATCGGTCCCGTGCCCAACGCCAGTGGCGGCCAGCGATCCATGCAGCCTTACCACCACTCGGGTGACGTCTGGTGCGGTCAGTGACATCACGAAATCCCGCGCGGCCCGCATGGGGCCCACGGTATGCGAGCTGGAGGGCCCAATCCCTATTCGAAACAGATCAAACACACTAATGGCCATAATAGTGCCCGCCCCTCAACGGTCATGCTTAGTAGTGACGACGACTTGATACCATCGCCGCTTGGTATTTTCTTGGTTACTCTTACTTTGCAGCGTTATCGACTGTCCGTCGAGTCATGCATAGAAGGTTAGACGTGCGAGCACAGGAAAGTGACGATATAATGAACATTCATTTCTGAATGTTTACTCTCCTCGCCTCACCCCCAATAAGGATGTTGGTATGCCATCGTCACCCCCCTGGGCGATCAGTTTTCGCACCGCGCTACTTCGTGCCACTCTGTACACGCTCGCCATCGGCGGTATCGCCCAAGGCGGTTACCTGGAAGTGCTTTATTTGCCCGAGGTTCGCTACACCGAGCTTGGTTTTACCGAATTCACCCAAACCTTGGTATTGGCAAGCTGCTGCGCGCTACTGATCTATATTCGCCACGTATTGAAAGTATGGCCCACCGTCACGCTGCTGCTGCTGGCGTTTATCGGCGCATCGCTCGTGCGTGAGCAGGACTACTTTCTCGATCACTACGTGGCGGAAGACACCTGGAAATATCTCGTCGCGCTGATCGTGCTCCCCAGTCTTGGCTGGGTCATCTTTCACCGCCAGCGGTTTTTGGAAGAGTTTCGCCACTACAGCAACACCTTCTCGTTTGGTCTATTTGCGGCAGGCGTGCTGGTCACCTATATCTTTTCTCGCCTTTATGGACGCCAAGATTTTTGGCGAGCCGTGTTGCAAGAGCACTATATCCGTGACTTCAAAGACATTGCCGAAGAGGCCATCGAACTACTCGGCTACAGCTTGATTCTGTTTGCCACCATCGAGCTTCTCTTTCTCGCACGACGCATCTATCGCGCACGGCAAACGCCTTAACCAATCACTTATCCCCCAGCCAAACACCGCTGACGCCCCGCATCAGCGGTGTTTCATTTTTTACATCTCGCTATACGTAAAGCCATTTGCGCCCTTGGCACCATCAACGTAGTGTCAGCCGATCTGTTTAATAGGCATTTTTGCTAAAGAATAACCTACCAACGATATAAACCTTATGACAAACCCACGAAATCGCGAAGAAAACCTGAACCGCGGAGCGTTCACACGCTTTCTCGATAGCGTCGAATGGCTGGGAAATCTATTACCGCACCCGGTCACACTGTTTGCCATTCTCTGTGTACTGGTCGTGCTGGCTAGCGGTATCGCTGCCGCCCTGGGCGTATCCGTCGCCGACCCGCGCCCCGCGAACGAGGGCGAGTGGATTGCGGTGAATTCACTGCTCAATGCGGAAGGGCTACGCCTTCTCGTCACCAATATGGTGACTAATTTCACCGGTTTTGCACCTTTGGGCACGGTGCTGGTGGCCATGTTAGGAGTCGGCGTTGCCGAACACTCCGGCCTATTATCGGCGAGTATGCGCGCGCTGGTGCTCAACCGCTCTCCGCGCATCGTGACTTATGCCGTAGTGTTTGCCGGAATCATGTCGAACATGGCCGCCGAGCTTGGCTATGTGGTGCTCATTCCGTTGGCCGCAATGATCTTCCACTCCCTGGGTCGCCACCCGCTGGCCGGCTTGGCAGCGGCTTTCTGCGGCGTTTCCGGTGGCTATAGCGCCAACCTTTTGATCGGCACGGTCGACCCGCTGCTTTCCGGCATCACCCAAGAAGCCGCACGCCTGCTCGACCCTGCCTACGTCGTTGGCGCCGAGGCTAACTGGTTCTTCATGTTTGCCAGCACGTTCTTCGTCACCCTGATTGGCGGTTTGGTTACCGAACGCATCGTCGAACCCAAGCTTGGCAAATTCGATTCGGCCTATGCCGATAGCGACATCGACCAGCATCGTATGGAGGGCCTGACCGCTACAGAGAAACGGGCACTCAAAGGTACGGGCTTAGCCGCCCTGGCGCTGGTAGCGTTAGTGGCCGTCATGGTGGTGCCGGAGAGTGGCATTCTGCGCAACCCAGAGACGGGCCTCGTGAGCGGTTCGCCGTTCCTACGCGGTATTGTGGTCATCGTTGCCATTGCGTTCACCGTACTGGGCTTTGTCTTTGGCCGTTTGGCGGGCACCATGCAAAACGATCGCGATATCGTCGATGCCATGGCCAAAAGCATGAGCAGTCTCGGCCTCTATATCGTGCTGGTGTTCTTTGCCGCTCAGTTCGTGGCGCTGTTCAACTGGAGTAATTTTGGCACCGTGACTGCCGTGGCGGGCGCTGACCTGTTGGACTCCCTTGGCTTGCGAGGCCCCGGTCTGTTTGCGCTGTTCATTCTCATGTGTGCCTTCGTCAACCTGTCGCTGGGTAGCGCCTCGGCGCAGTGGGCGGTCACCGCCCCTATCTTCGTCCCCATGCTGATGCTCATGGGTTACGCGCCCGAAGTCATTCAGGCGGCGTATAGGATCGGCGATTCCGTCACCAACCTAATTACGCCCATGATGAGCTACTTTGGCCTGATTCTCGCGGTGGCGACCCGTTATCGTAACGACATGGGCATCGGCACGCTGGTGGCGCTCATGCTGCCTTACACGCTGTTCATGCTGATCGGTTGGAGTGTGCTGTTCTTTATCTGGGTCTTTATTCTTGGCCTACCGGTTGGTCCAGGCTCTGCCACTTACTACACGCTCTAAGCTTTAAACGGCATAACATAAAAAGCCCGCCGTTCAGAGAACGGCGGGCTTTTCGGTCTTCGTGGCTACTCTATTCACCACTCACTCTGCACTACTCGCGGCTTTACTCGTCCAGGAACGAGCGCAGCGGTTCTGAGCGGCTGGGGTGACGCAGCTTGCGCAGCGCTTTGGCCTCGATCTGACGAATCCGCTCGCGGGTAACGTCAAACTGTTTGCCCACTTCTTCCAGCGTGTGGTCGGTATTCATATCGATACCAAAACGCATACGCAGGACTTTCGCTTCCCGGGCCGTCAAACCACCCAGCACGTTGCGGGTCGCTTCGATCAAGCCTTCGCCAGTGGCCATATCGATCGGCAGCAGCATGGTGCCGTCCTCGATGAAATCCCCCAGATGCGAATCGTCGTCATCACCAATCGGCGTCTCCATGGAGATCGGCTCTTTGGCAATTTTGAGCACCTTACGCACCTTGTCTTCAGGCATTTCCAGACGCTCGCCCAGCTCTTCCGGCGTCGGCTCGCGCCCCATCTCTTGCAGCATTTGACGGGAGACGCGGTTGAGCTTGTTGATCGTCTCGATCATGTGGACCGGAATACGAATGGTCCGCGCCTGATCGGCAATCGAGCGAGTGATGGCCTGACGAATCCACCATGTCGCGTAGGTCGAGAACTTGTAGCCACGACGGTATTCGAACTTGTCCACCGCCTTCATCAAGCCAATGTTACCTTCCTGAATTAGATCGAGGAATTGCAGGCCGCGGTTGGTGTACTTCTTGGCAATCGAGATCACCAAGCGCAAGTTCGCCTCGACCATCTCTTTCTTGGCACGACGTGCTTTCGCTTCGCCAATCGACAGCTTGCGGTTGACCTCTTTCAGATCGGCTACCGAGAGCTGCACCATGTCCTCTTCGAAGGCAATCTTGCGCTGAGAGCGGGCGATATCGGCACGCAGTGGCTCTAAGCGGTCAGCGTACTTGGGCTGCGCTTCTTGGAAGGCGTCCAGCCACGTCTGATCAGACTCGTGGCCCGGGAACGACTTGATGAACGTCTTGCGCGGCACCTTGGCTTTCTTGACGCACAGCTGCATGACCGCTTTTTCTTGGGCACGCACCTGCTCGACGCTGATCCGCACTTGGCCTACCAGTCGCTCGAAGTGCTTCGGCACCAGCTTGATCGGCGAGAACAGCTCGGCGAGGCGCTCCTGTTCGAATTTCAATTCGGAGCTACCACGACCGTGTTTGGCCAGCGCGGCTTCCACCGCCGCGTTCTGCTCACGAATCTGCTCGAAACGCGCTTTAGCCTCTTCTGGATCTGGACCGCCTTCGCTGGCGCTGGTGTCTTCTTCGTCATCGTCGGCGTCGCTATCGATATCGTCATCGTCGCTCAGCTCGGTATCGACGTCAGGTTCCGGCGTCTCCGCTTCGGCAACCCCGGGGATACCTTCGTCGGGGTCGATGAAGCCAGAGAAAAGATCGGATAGGCGCCCAGGCGCTTCTTCGTCCTGAGTGGCGTCGTAGGCTTCGAGGATCGACGCGACCGCGCCCGGCAAATACGCCAGTGCGGACATCACTTCCCGCGTGCCTTCTTCGATCCGCTTGGCGATTTCGATTTCGCCTTCGCGGGTCAAAAGCTCGACCGTTCCCATTTCACGCATGTACATGCGAACGGGGTCGGTGGTGCGACCTACGTCGCTTTCCACGGCGGCGAGTGCCGCAACGGCCTCTTCCGCAGCGGACTCGTCCGTGGAGTGATCCGACATCATCAAAGTGTCTTCATCAGGCGCTTCCTCAACGACACTGATACCCATGTCGTTGATCATGCCAATGATGTCTTCCACTTGATCCGGGTCGGCGATATCCTCGGGTAGATGGTCGTTGACCTCGGCATAGGTCAGGTAGCCCTGCTCCTTGCCGCGCGCGATCAACTCCTTCAGACGTGACTGCTGCTGCGCATTTCCAGCCATAGAAACCCTATCTCGACGAAGAAGAATGAAACACCTGGGGCGCTGAATCGATTAAACTCAACAAGCCGAACAGTATAGCGTAAATAGCGGGATTTTTTCCAGCGAAACGTATTTGCGCGGTCATTCAGGTGTGTTAGGTTGTTCGGTTAGGCCAGCGCCTGGCGACTAACCCTATATGTGGTGTTGAAGCGTCGTAATTCAACCCCTCGCTATGTATTGCTCTTGACCGGTCTGTCTCCTGAGCGCTGAACCAGCTCCATCATCAGACTCGCCAATCGCTGACGCTGCTCCTTATCCAGCCTCTGTCCAGAGCGCTCCAGCGCCAGCAGCGCATCGTACTCTTCCTGAGGCGAGCGCTTGCGCTGCTTTTCTAGCAAATGTTCGACCAAACCATTGAGCTCCGCCTCCCGAGTGCTTTTCGGAATCAGCAGCTCACGCTGGGCGAGCTCGGCCAACACCTGACCCTCATGGCTACCCTGAAAATGCGCCAGCACCACCTGCGGACTCCGGTAGCGCCCGGCGCGCAGCAGCGCGATCAGGTCGCGACACAGCGGTGCCTCTTCGCTGTTGTCGGGTAGCCACTCCAACGTCTCGGGCAGCACCGTCACCAAGCGTGGTTCGTGAAGCAGTAGCTGTACGATCCGAGCCACCGTCGATAGCGTCTGCAGCCTCGCTCCCTGACGGCGGCGGGCAGCAGGGCGTGAAGCCTCGTCCGCCACCACCGGCTCGAGCGGCGCGTCATCCACTGGCTCCCACTGCGGCGATGCGCTGGCGGCAGCAGTGCGCTTATCCAGCAGCGCCTGAAGCTGCGACTGGGCCAGTCCGCTGCGTTTGGCCAGTGACTCGAGCAGTAGCGATTTCAGCATACCGTCAGGCACCTTGTTCAGCGCCTCTAGCACTTGACTCGCAAATCGCTCGCGCCCTTCCACCGTATTCAAATCGCGCCCCTGGGCGGCCTGCTCGAAGAGAAACTCCGAGAGCGGCATCGCACAGGTGACACGATCTTCGAACGCCTCTCTGCCCTCTCGACGCACCAGCGAATCCGGGTCGTCACCCTCCGGCAAAAACAGAAACCTTGCCTCGCGCCCATCGATCATCTGCGGGAGTGCTGTTTCCAATGCGCGACTTGCCGCTTGGCGGCCCGCGCGGTCACCGTCGAAGCAGAACACTACCCGGCTCACCAAACGAAACAGGCGGCTCAAGTGATCTTCCGTGGTCGCCGTGCCCAACGTAGCGACGGCGTTATGAATGCCGAACTGGGCCAGCGCCACCACGTCCATATAGCCTTCGACCATCACCAACTGCTCGAGTTTGCTAGACGCTTGACGCGCCTCGTACAAACCGTATAGCTCGCGCCCTTTATGAAAGACAGGCGTTTCTGGTGAATTGAGATATTTGGGCTGTTCATCCCCCATGACCCGGCCGCCAAAGCCTAGGGTACGACCACGCAAGTCGCGGATGGGAAACATCACTCGGTCGCGAAAACGATCGTAGGTGCGCCCAGTGTCTTCGCGGTGGATCAGCAGTCCGTACTCGACCTGTACCGGCTCGCCGATCCCTTTTGCCGACAGATGCTGCTTGAGCGCCTCCCAGCCACCCGGCGCATAACCAATACCGTAGGTGTCGATGACCTCTGGCGACAGTCCGCGGCCCTGCAGGTAGCGCTGAGCACTTTGACCCTCCTGCATTTTCAGCCGCTCGCGGTAGAAGCTGGCGGCCACTTCCAGCAGGTTGACGCCCTCTTTACGCTTTTTCTCGCGCTGCTGAGCACGCGGGTCATCCGCTCCCTCACGGGGAACATCGAGACCTAAACGCCCGGCCAACTGCTCTACCGCTTCGGGGAACGGCAGCTTGTCGTACTCCATCAAAAAGCGCAGCGCGTTGCCATGAGCGCCACAGCCAAAGCAGTGGTAAAACTGCTTGTCGGCACTCACCGTGAACGACGGTGTTTTTTCCTGATGGAAAGGGCACAAACCGGAGAAGTTACGACCCGCTTTCTTAAGCTGCACGCGCTCGCCGACAACCTCCACCACGTCAACGCGGCCGAGCAGGTCGTCAATGAAACGCTGTGGAATTTGGCCTGCCATGAACTGCGGGCATCCTCGCGCGAAGCGCTAATGGGCGGGTCTAACGTCATCAGACAATGCGCCTGATCACCTTAAACCGCGCAAAACACACATCACAGAACGAAAAACAAACGGCCACCTAGTGGCGGCCGCTTGGCATCCCTCTTGGGATAACCGGTCAATTGCGCTGGCTATCCCCAGGTACGGATCAATAGAGCCGTTCGAAACGCTTACGCTCACGCTGCAACTTCTTAGCGTGACGTTTTACGGCAGCGGCCGCTTTGCGTTTACGCTCAGCAGTCGGCTTCTCGTAGTGCTCGCGACGACGTACTTCAGACAGAACGCCAGCTTTTTCGCAAGAACGCTTGAAGCGACGCAGGGCGACGTCAAACGGCTCGTTATCACGTACTTTTACAGAAGGCATTAAGCACTCACCTACCTTAAGGAGTCTTGAGTTCGGATAGTACGCACACCGAACACAACGGTGTACGACCCAGTTTTACAGCGCACAGTAGTCTAGTCGCGGTTGGCGATCTTTGCAAATGCTTACGCCCCTCTACTGCCATAATGCTAGACTAGCCGGTTTGTAACCTCTGCCTTACCACCTACACGAGTTCTTTTGCCATGCGCGTACTGGGCATTGAAACGTCTTGCGACGAAACCGGCGTCGCCATTTACGATACCGCGTTCACCGGCGGGCGCGGCCTGTTGGCCGATGCGCTGTATAGCCAAATCGCCATGCATGCGGAGTACGGCGGCGTCGTGCCGGAGCTGGCCTCCCGAGATCACACCCGCAAGCTGTTGCCGTTGATCGAGCAAGTATTGAAAGACGCCCAGCTCACCCGCCAAGACCTGGACGGTATCGCTTACACCGCCGGACCGGGCCTCGTCGGCGCGCTAATGGTTGGCGCCAGCACTGCCCACGGCATGGCCAAAGCGCTGAACATACCGGTGCTGGGCGTTCACCACATGGAGGGCCACCTACTCGCCCCGATGCTGGAAGATGACGCCCCCGATTTCCCGTTCGTGGCCCTTCTGGTCTCGGGCGGCCACACTCAGCTAGCCGAAGTACAGGGGTTAGGGCACTACCAACTGCTGGGGGAGTCGGTGGATGACGCCGCCGGGGAGGCTTTCGACAAGGCCGCCAAAATGCTCGGCCTTGCTTATCCAGGCGGACCGCTGGTCGCAAAGCTTGCCGAACAGGGCGACCCGACGCGCTTTCGTTTTCCGCGCCCAATGACTGATCGTCCGGGGCTGGACTTCAGTTTCTCAGGCCTTAAAACCCACACCCTAACGGCTATTCGACAGCTAGAAGCGGCAGACGAACTGGATGATCAGGCGAAGGCCGACGTTGCGCGAGCCTTCGAAGAAGCCGTCGTCGATACACTGGTGATCAAATGCCGCCGCGCCCTTGACCAAACCGGCCTAAAACGCATCGTGATGGCAGGCGGCGTCAGCGCCAATACTCGCCTGCGTGAACGGCTAGCGCTGGAGACCCAAAAGCGCCAAGCCCGTGCTTATTACCCTCGCGGGCGCTTTTGTACCGACAACGGCGCCATGATTGCCTATGTCGGTGCGCAGCGCTTGGCAGCCGGCGAGCGGGATGACAACGGCGTGATGCAGGCGACCCCTCGCTGGCCGCTCGATACGCTTACCGCACCACGGTAGCTCTCGCGCCTATCCGCGTAGGGGCGGCTCTTCCCCGCGGCGCAAACGGCGAATATTGAGGCCATGGCGGGCCAATACGAGCAGGCTAAAGCCCCCTACGACGCTGACGTAGCCGGGGGCTAGCCAGAGACACAGCAGCGGTGCCAACAGCGCGCTAACGAGCGATGCAGCCGCCGCCGTGCGCAAACGCCACGCGAGTAGCGCCCAGCAAAGCGCCGTGAGCAGCGCCACGCTGGGTACCAGCACCAACAGCACGCCAAACGCGCTGGAGACCGACTTTCCGCCGCGAAAGCCGTGCCAGATCGGATAGCTATGACCCAGCAACACGGCCAGCCCCACAATTCCCTGCAACCATACCGGCAGCGCCAGCAGCTTGGCAGCCAGTACGGCAGGCACCCCTTTTAACGCATCGAGCAGCAGCGTGGCCGCGGCGAGCCTTGGACCATATAGGCGGAGCACGTTCGAAAATCCTGGGTTGTAAGAGCCGCAAAACCGTGGATCCGTCACACCGGCCCACCGACATACGCTCACCGCCGCCAGCCAACTACCGCTCAAATAACCGATTACGATCCATATCATGGACTGCCTACCCTGGCATGGGCGGCCGACGCCGCTGCCTTACTGTCGTTTCTGGTCATCCTCAAGTACAATCGCCCGCTTGTTGACCCTGGGGGAAGGCCTGTGGACCGCATTTTGATCGAAGCACTCACCGTCGACACCGTCATCGGTGTGTACGACTGGGAACGCACGATAACGCAATCGCTGAGCCTGGATCTATCGCTGGCAACAGATATTCGGCCAGCGGCCGCCACGGACGAGCTACGCCTAACGCTGGATTATGCCGCTATCTGCCAGCGAATCCAGCAGTTTGCCGACGAGCATCAATTCGCCTTGGTGGAAACGTTCGCAGAGCGCCTTGCTGCCTGCTTGCAGCACGAATTTCCGATCAGTTGGCTTCGCATGACCGTCCGCAAACCCGGTGCCGTTCCTCAAGCGGCCAGCGTCGGCCTGGAAATCACGCGCGGCACGCTGCCGGAGGCCACGCAGGACACATCGTCATGAATCTGGTCACACTCAGCTTGGGCAGCAACATCGATCCTGACACCCATATCCGACTTTGCCTAGACGCCCTGGAAGATACCTTCGGCCCGCTGCAGATATCACGCATTTTCGAAAGTGAGCCGGTCGGCTTCAACGATAGCCGCAACTTCTACAACTTGGTGGTCGCTTTCTATAGCGACTGGTCGGTGAGCGAGCTTCAAGCATGGTCCAAAGAGCTCGAAATCGCCCACGGCCGAACGCCGGACATGATGAAATGCAGCCCCCGCGCGCTGGACATCGATCTACTGACCGTCGGCGATGCCTGCGGGGTCATCGATGACGTCGCGCTGCCGCGTGGCGAAATCACCCGTAACGCCTTCGTGCTTCAACCCCTGGCGGAGCTTTTGCCCAACACGCGCCACCCCGCCTGCCAAACCCCCTATGCCACACTCTGGAAGCGCTTTACCTTAGGCGACCAACGCCTATGGCCGATCGATTTTCACTGGCGAGGCCGCTGGATTTCCCAAGCCGACCCGCAGCTCCGGGTGGCCATAGCGCGCTAGCGCGACGCCCCCTCGTCTAACGCGCCTGCCACCGCTTTTTGGCGATGCTGGCGCAGCGCGTCTCCTAGGGCGGCGCCACGATACCCCTCACCGAGCAATGCCTGGGGGCTCACTGCCTGAGCGGCTTGCCACGCCTTCTCAAGCCGGGGTTGGCGCGCCGGTGCCAAACGGCTGACAAGTTGTAACTGCGCAATGACTTGAGCGGGTTTGCGCCAGCCATCCAAGCGCTCCAACCAGTGCAGCACTCGCTCATCGTCGAGCGGTTCATTGAGCAGCGCTTTCGTCAGCGCGGTATGGCGGGCCAACTGCGCCACCGCGTTGGGCAGCCGCAGCCTGCTCGCTAACGCGTCGCGCTGCTCATCACTAAGCACCGACACCAATAGCGCATAGCGCCAGTGGGCCAGCGCGGGTGACGAGGTCTCAGGCGCGCTGGCTAGCGCATCGAGGGCAGCAGCCAACGTTTCGTCATCGGCAAGTTCCGGCCACCAAGTGGCCAGCGCTTGGCACTCGTGTAGCGTCGTGAAATAGCGCTCTGGATTGGGTTCGCCAAGCGCTTTTTCGGTCTCGACCCACACCCGCTCTGCGGCGAGATGGCCAAGTTCGCCGCTTTCACTGACATGACGCATCAACGCCTGGGTATCTGGGGCGATGGCAAAGCCCAGATGCGCATAGCGAGCTAAAAAGCGCGCGGTACGTAGCACCCGCAGCGGATCTTCGCTGAAGGCAGGCGATACGTGGCGCAACAGGCGTTGCTGGATATCCTGCCGACCGTGAAACGGGTCGGTCAGCGCTCCGTTAGTCCCTTGAGCGATGGCATTGATCGTCAGGTCACGCCGTGACAGATCTTCTTCCAGCGTCACGTCCGGGCTGGCATACACATCGAAGCCCCCGTAGCCATGACCGGATTTGCGCTCGGTGCGCGCCAGCGCATACTCCTCTGACGTATGGGGATGCAAAAAAACCGGAAAGTCGCGACCCACAGGCTTGAAGCCCCGCCGACGCATGTCGTCCGGCGTCGCCCCTACTACGACCCAGTCGTGATCGACCACCGGCCAGCCCAGCAGCGCATCCCGCACTGCTCCACCTACCCGGTACACCTCTAACCCTTGGGTAAGAGCATCCTGTTGAAACACTTAACGGCCTCCTTGCTGGCTAATCACGCAGGTGCGCTCGCCGGTCTCCAGATTCATAGCGGTCAACGCGCCGCCCCATACACAGCCGGTGTCCAGCCCCTCGACGTTGATCTTGGCGTGGGGCGTGCGCCCCTCCAACGCGGCCCAGTGGCCAAACATTAGGCGTATATCATCCTGACGTGGAAACTGGAACCAGGGAGCGAATCCATCAGGGGCGCTATCGAGCCCCTCTTTGGCCGCAAAATCGAGACGCTCCTGGGTGTCGATGAAGCGCATCCGGGTCAACACGTTGACGATACAGCGCAGACGATCCATGCCTTCCAGGTCGTCCCGAAAACGATCCGGCTGATTGCCAAAAAGCTGGGACAGAAACTCGCCCGAACGCTCGCTCTGAAGTGCCGACTGCACTTCACCGCTAAGCGCTAGCGCCTGCTCGGCACTCCAACTTGGCAGTAGGCCCGCGTGCGCCATGAGCGTACTCTCCTCGCGCACGACCAGGGGCTGGTTCTGCAGCCAATCCAGCAGCGACTCACGCTGGGGAGATGCCAGAATATCGTCCAAGGTATCGTTCTTTTTCAACTTGCCGCCCCCACGAGCCACCACCAGCAAATGAAAATCGTGGTTGCCCAGCACGCAGCGCACGGCCCCCCCCAACGCCTTGGCCTCCATCAGGCAAGCGAGCGAACCAGGGCCGCGATTAATCAGATCCCCTACCAGCCAAAGCCTATCCTGGGCCGGGTTGAAGCGTAGTTTTTCCAACAGGCTGACAAATTCGGCATGGCAACCATGGAGATCGCCAATGGCGTACGTACTCATAGGCTAAGGCCTTGTGATGAATGGAATGAAAATGATGGACAACACGCCTAACGACTCAGGGGAACGCCTCGGCGTTATCTCCCTCCAGCAGCACAAAAATTCTGGAGCAATCGGCAAAGTTACATCACTATGTACTCAGACAGCTCGCGACTCTCTGTTAAGGATAACGGTACGCTGATGAGCCCTTACTTGCCGCGTCACTCCCCGATCGATCTTGCCCGCCGAGACGTTTTAAGATGCCTGCTTGTTTCGACAGGCACCGTGCTCACCCTAAGCCGGTGGCCGATAGCGGCTGCACAATCCGTCTCTCCACCGGCGCCGGTACTGGTGAACGGTTGGCTGCTAAGCGCTGAAGATCGCTAATGTATCTCGCCTTTGACACCCTCGCGACCCAAGCAACCGACTACGACATCTGCATCATCGGTGCCGGTGCAGCCGGAATCGCCATGGCCGTGACGCTGGCTGAGCAAGGCCATCGTACGTTGCTGTGCGAAGGTGGAGAGGCCTCTTACAGCGAGCGCTCCCAAGCCATTTACCGAGGCGAGGTCGTCGGCGACCCCTACATTCCCCTGGATGACGCACGCCTACGCTATTTAGGTGGCTCTACCAATCACTGGGGCGGGGTATGTAGGCCTTTGGACGCCCACGATTTTACTGCAAAGACGGCCGCCCCTGATACGGCTTGGCCAATTACTCAAGAGGCGCTCGCGCCCTATTACACCCAGGCCGCCAAGCTACTGAATTTAACGCAGCCCCATGCCGATTACCCGGTGCCCGGCTCAGGATTTGAGCGTATTTACTTCTCTTTGGGCAACCCTGTGCGGCTGAAAGATAAATATGCCGCCACACTCAATGCGTCTGCCCATGTTAACTACTGTCTGACGGCCAATTTGGTGGCGCTTGAACGTCACGCTGGCCGAGTCGAGCGCGCCACCTTGCGTAACTTTCAGGGGGATGAGTGCCAGGTTCGTGCACGATACTTCGTACTCGCCTGCGGCGGCATCGAAAACTCGCGACTGCTGCTGTGGTTAAACCAGCAGTCCAATGGTCAGCTTATCCGCAACGCCTCGACATTGGGTCGCTATTGGATGGAGCATCCGCATGCTTCCGTGGGCCAAGCACTGCTGTTTGAGCCGCAGGCACTGGGGCTGGATCAAGAGTACAACGTCTTTTTATCCCCCACTCCCGATATGCTTTCCAAGCGCCAGTTGCTCAACTGCGGCCTGCGCTTACACCGCATGAACGGGGAGGCCACTCAGCAGTTGATCAATACGCTGTCACAAGACGCGCCAGCACTAGGAGAACAGCTCTCCACGTGGCAAGCCCAAGGTCGCGTCATGCATGGCGTGATTCTACGCGCCGCCTGGGAGCAGGAGCCGCGTTTCGACAATCGAGTGGCGCTGGATACGGAGGTCGATGAGTTCGGTATCCCACGCAGTCGGCTTATTTGGCAGCAGTCAGCGCTAGACCGCCACACCATTCGCGACAGTATGCTGCTACTTGGAGAACACCTGCTCAACCAGAATATCGGGCGCTTAAAGCTCGCTGATTGGTTAGCTGCCCAGCCTGTCGTAATGCCCAGCGAAGGCGAGCTGGCGGGGCGCCACCATATGGGCGGTACTCGGATGAGCCATCGCGCCGAACAGGGGATCGTCAATAGTGACTGTCGCCTGTTCGACCAAGAAAACATGTACTTAGCGGGGTCAAGCGTGTTTCCAAGCGTCGGCCACGCCAACCCTACGCTGACGATCGTTCAACTGGCGTTGCGCCTTTGTGACCATTTAGATCGTCAACTCAGGCGACCGTCCCACGCCTGAACAGCGTCAATGTAGCTGCCGTGGAACGGCGAGCCGAAACGGTGCAATGGGCACGTCGAAGGCTCGTTGGGTATAGGTATTGAGCAGCGTATAAGCCCCCTCCATCACCCCCACCGGCGTTTGTAAGATCGCTCGACTGGTGTAGCGAAAACGCTGACCAGGGCCAATCAGCGGCTGCTGGCCCACCACGCCTTTGCCGCGTACCTCTTGGCTATCGCCGCTGCCCTGGGTGATCTTCCAGTAACGCGCCATTAGCTGCACGCTATGTGGGCTTTGATTGTGGACCGTTACGGTGTAACTAAACACGTAGCGGGATTCACTGTCGCTCGACTCGGCATCACGAAACTCGGGCGTAACGCTGACCTCGATCTCCAAACCACTCACCCCTCGTCGCCTCCCTGGCGGTCGTTGTCTGCGCTGGCCGACTCGTTGGCCGCGACCTGATTGGCGATGGTGACGTACTCCGCCACCGTCAGGGTTTGCGGGCGTCGCGCCGGGTCGATGCCCAACGCTTCCAACGTCTCGGCGCTGACCCGCCCTTTCAGGTTATTGCGCAGCGTTTTACGCCGCTGCCCAAAGGCCAGCTTGACCAGTTCGAACAGCAGGGCCGGATCGTCGGCGATGTGGGGCAGGTGCTCAAAGGGAGTGAGACGCACGATCGCGGAGTCCACCTTCGGGCGCGGCACGAAGGCCTCCGGAGGCACGATGAACAGCTGATCGACCTGACAGTAGTACTGCGCCATCACCGACAGGCGACCCCAGTCGGTGCTGCCCGGCTCGGCGGCCAAGCGCTCCACCACCTCTTTCTGCAGCATGAAGTGCATATCGGCGATGGCGCTGCCCATACTCAGCAAATGCACGATCAAAGGCGTGGAAATGTTGTAAGGCAGGTTACCCACTACCCTCAGCGCCGGGCCCTCGCCCTTGAGCTCGGCAAAATCGAACTTCAGCGCGTCGCCTTCATGAATCACGAATTCAGGGTAGTTAAAAAACTGTACTCGCAAGCCTGGAACCAGATCGCGGTCCAGCTCGATCACCTCCAGCTTTCCCGCCGCTTCCAGCAGCGGCGCCGTCAGTGCACCTTGCCCGGGGCCAATTTCGACGAGTCGGTCGCCTTCGCGTGGCCCAATGGCGCGGACGATACGCGAAATGATGCCGAGGTCACGCAGAAAGTTCTGACCGAAGCGTTTACGAGCACGGTGCTGCTGAGGCACTTGAGACATCTAACAGTGTTCCTTGGAGGGTTGATTCATGAAGCGGCCAGGGAGCTGGCACGCTGAGCGGCAAGCCGCTGCGCGAGGGCAAGCGCGACGCCCAGGCTATTGGGGTCGGCAGTACCGTGGCCCGCCAAATCCAGCGCGGTGCCGTGGTCCACCGAGGTACGCACCAGCGGCAGCCCCAGGGTAATGTTCGCGGCCTGACCAAAGCCGGCGTATTTTAGCACTGCCAAGCCCTGGTCGTGATACATCGCGAGAACGGCATCGATCCCGGCCAAATGACGCGGCGTGAATAGCGTATCGGCGGGCAGCGGCCCTTGGATATCCAACCCGTCGGCACGCAGCGCGTCGAGGGCCGGAATGATCGTGTCCAGCTCTTCGCGCCCCAAATGCCCTTCCTCCCCGGCATGGGGGTTGAGGCCGCACACCGCAATGCGCGGATTCGAGATGCCGAATTGGCGCTTCAAGTCAGCGGCCAGCAGGCGAGTAATCTGGGTGACCCGCTCGAATGTGATGGCATCGGCCACGTCACGCAGCGGCAGGTGAGTCGTCACCAGCGCCACGCGCAAATCGCCGCTGCCTTGCCAAAGCGGGTTCTTGGCATGCAGCGCGGCATCGGTCGCCAACAGCATCACCACCTCATCGACGCCACAGGCGTCGCGCAACCACTCGGTATGGCCGGTGAAATGGGGAAAACCCCCTTCGATGATGACCCCTTTATGCAGCGGCGCGGTGACCATAGCCGCAGCCTGCCCTGCTTGGCAGGCGTCTACGGCGATTTGCAGTGTCTCCAACACGTAGCGGGCATTGGCGGGATCGAGCACCCCAGGCGTGGCAGGCGCTCGCAGTGTGGCGGGCCACACCACCAAACGCCCTGGAGAGGATATATCCAAGCCACCCGGCGTGGCCTCGACGACCTCTACGGCCAGCCCGAGCAGCGCGGCGCGCTGGCGCAGCATCTGCGGGTCACCCACCGCCACCGTGTTGGCTAATTGCCCACGAGCGGCCAGCATCAGCGCAAGCTCTGGCCCGATGCCCGCGGGCTCACCGGTGGTCAACAGCAGCGGCCGCGTCATTAGAGACGAATATCCACGAAGGCCTGTTCACGGATTTCACGCTGCCAGGTTTGCAGCTCTTCGTTGGCACGACGCTGGAAAATCGCTTGGCGCACCTGCTCACGACGGCTCTCTTCGGTCACGTCCTGACGGCGACGCTCCAGCACTTCGATGACGTGATAGCCGAACTGCGAGCGCACAGGCTCGGAGAGCTGGTTCGGGCTGAGAGACGTCATGGCTTCTTCAAACGCAGGGACCGTTTGTCCAGGGCGCACCCAGCCCAGGTCGCCGCCGTTCATGGCGCTACCACGATCGTCGCTGTACTCACGGGCCACCGACGCGAACTCTGCGCCCTGCTGTAAACGCTGGCGAGCCTCTTCTGCGCGGGCACGGGCTTGGTTCTCGTTACGCGTAGGCGTCAGTTCCACCAGGATATGGCGGGCACGGGTTTCTTCGATAAAGGCTTGGCCCTGCTGCTGGCTCGGCTGCTGGCTCAAGAAACGCTCCACATCGCGATCGGAGACCGTGACACGCTGACTGATCTGGCGCTGCTGTACTTGGCGCATTAACATTTCACGACGTACGTCTTCGCGCACGTCGGCCAGGGTAATGCCGTCGGCTTCTACCGCATCGGCAAACTGGTCCAGCGTCATGCCGTTGGATTCGGCAATGCTGCGCAGCTGGCGGTTGAGTTCGGTGTCATCCACGCTCAGATTGGCTCGGCGGGCCATTTGCAGCTGGATTTCATCCATGACCATACGCTCCAACACTTGCTGGGCCAGCTGGTTACGCGGCGGCAAATTGCCGCCCTGAGCCGCTGCTTGCTGCTCCACCTGGGCAATGCGGTCATCCAACTCGCTGCGCATGATGACGCCATCATTGACGACTGCGACGACGCTATCCAACTGCTGACGCTGGGCCGACTCGAAGTTTTGCGCATGAACGGTCAGCGGAACCAGCGCCGCACCCGTGCCCAGGCAGAGCACCATCAGGCTGCCTGCGGACAGCTGGGTGGCTCGTTTCTTCAGCGCGCAGCTCAGCAAGGTCTTTCTGATCATCATAAAAAGTCTCTTTCAGTCGCTATTTTAAAGTGGTCGTTCATAAGGGCGTGGGACGGTAGCCAGGAATCGCCTGTTCAAAGTAGCCGTCGGCCTCTTGGCCCACGCCACCTAGACCACGAAACACGAAGCGCAAAAATAGCCCGCGGTCGTTGAAGTCATCGCCAACCCGCGCCGTATCGTTGTCGTCGATCCATTCACGCCATACCAGCTGTACGCCGTAGCAGCAGTCGTTCCACTGCAGGCCCGCGAGCTGTTCCAAGGGACGGTTGTTGGTTTGATCGTGCAGGTAGCGGCCAATCAAATCAATCCTTGGGCTCGCTTTCCACGCCAGCGAAAGATCCCACTCTTCACGGCTGTAGTCGCGGAAACCATCGTCCCCCGGCACCACGCTCGGATCGAACCCTTCGATCTCCCAACGGTAGCCAAGGTTCACTACGTGCCCCTCCGGATGGCGATAGCGAACGTCCACGCTGGAGCGCTCGGTCTGTTCACGCTCATCATCGTAAAGCCACTCGTAACCGGTACTCCAGCGATCCGATATTTGCCAATCCAGGCGAGTGACCAGCGGAGAGCGGTCACGGGTGGCCTGATAGCGGCTTTCCGGATTCACGGAAGGGTCTTCGCTGGGGCGCGGCGGCAGCGTGTCCGGGTCGCCTTCGCTATCGATGCGCCGCTCGGAGAAATAGTAACTTTGACCGACACCGAAGGTGAGTCGGTCCCGGCCAGCGCTATCTTCGATCAAGCGTGACTGTACGCCGAGCGAGACGCGGTTGAGGTCGCCCACGCGGTCAGCTCCAGAGAAGCGGTGCGGCGACCAGAGCTGATCCCAGGAAAACGCCCGCTCGCGACTATCGAAATCGGGTAGTTGGGTCTGGTCGGTGCGCGGCACATAGGCATAGTTCACCCGGGGTTCGAGGGTTTGGCGATAATCGCGCCCGCCGAGCTCCAGTTCACGTTCGAAGACTAAGCCGCTATCGATGGAAGTGATCGCCACGCTACGCGAAGGCGAGGTGGCGCGATCGGTCACCCGATCGCCATAATCCAATTCGTACGCGGTGTGCCAAAGCTCGGTGCGCGGCTCGATATAGCCCCAAGGCTGCTCGTAGCGCCAGCCCACGGCGGGCGTCAGGTGCAGGCGCGAACCGATGGCCGCTTCGCGTTCAGGAACTCGCCGCTCATCCACGTCGCGCCAGAAGTAGGTCGCGTTCGAGCGCCACTGCGTATACAGGCCGTTGTCTAGCTGCCAGTTGGCGTTGGCGGTCAAACTCGGCAGGCGGTAGAACGGACGATCGGTATCGCTGAGCGGGTCTTCCAGGCGCTGAAAGCCCTGGGCCCTTGCGTCGAGCTGCCAGCGCTCACCGCGATAATCGACCTGGGCCAGACGCTCCATACTGACGCGGTCGCTGTTGCCGAACTCGCCGCCAAAGTCGTCGAAATAGCGGCCATCGCTGGCCGCGCCGTAGCGCAGTCGATAGTCGCTGCGCGGCGTGAGCCGTCCTGCATGCTGAGCATCAATGTACCAGCGGTCGTCGCCTTCGAAGCGGTTATCGCCGTTATTGGTGCCGCCGTCGCTATCGAGATAGCCGCCCTCCACCAAGCCCTGGCTGCCCTCGAGCAGGTAGCGATACTCTCCGTTGAGCAGCAGACCACGGTCCGACATCCAGCGCGGGGTAATGGTGGCATCCTGGTTCGGTGCAATGTTCCAGTAGAACGGCTGCGTATAATCGAAGCCATCGCTTGAGAAGCTCACTGACGGCGAGAGCAGCCCGGTATGGCGGCGGTCATCGATGGGGAAACGCAGCCACGGCCAGTAAAATATCGGGACGTCTTTGACTTCCAGCCGCGCGTGACGGGCGGTACCAAACCCCGAGGCTTGATCGAGACGAATATCGCTACCCACCAGTTGCCAGCTATTGGCACCGGGGTCACAGGTGGTAAACGTAGCCTCCTGAAGGCGGTACTGATTTTCGCCAGTCTGCTCTAGCTGTCGGGCTTGCCCACGCAGATGCTGTTCGTAAAGCACGTAGTGGCTGTTACGCAGCGAGGCGCGATCTTCGTTCAGCATCAGCGTGGCTTGTTCACCGCGCACGAGGGCCTGTCCATCACGAATGGCCAGGCTCCCCTCGGCATCCACCCGCTGGCGATCCGCCGGAAGAAAGACGCGCTCGGCCTCCAGCTCGGTATTACCTCGGCGCAGCACCACATCGCCCCGCAGCAAGGCTTCGCCATCGGCGGCGTAGTCCACTTCGTCGGTTTCCACCGAAAGCGTTTCTGGGTTCTGTTCCGCTGGCAAGCGGTAGCCGGGCATCACATAGCGCCCCCGGCATAGCTGTTGCGACGCTTCGTCTTGGCGCCAGGCCTGCCAGTCCAGCGCCTCTGCGGGCAGGGTTGGGTCCTGTGCCACCGCTGAAAACGAGGCGCCAGCGAGCAAACTGCCCAGCAGCGTATGCGCAACCGGTACGGTGCGCGAGATTCGCTTGCCCATGTTCGTTATCCTTGGCATCCAGAATCGGTATTATACAGCCCGCATGATGCCCGACCAGCAAGGAGCTTGCATGTCCTCTTCTCGGATCGACGCCCTCACTCAGTGGGCGGCGCAACACCACGGCCTCGACCGTGCCACTCTTCGCCTCTCTGCTGCGGGCGGTGACGCCAGTTTTAGGCGCTATTTTCGGCTAACGCTACCGGATGGCAACACGCAAATCATCATGGATGCGCCACCTGCCCAGGAGGACTCCGCGCCGTTTGTGACCATCGGCCAGCGCTGGCACGCCGCCGGGCTACCGGTTCCCGCCATTCACGCCAGCGACTTGGAGGCCGGCTTTTTGCTGCTCGACGATCTGGGCGATACGCCGCTGCAGGCTACCTTTACCGACCCGGCACGCACGAAAGAGAACCACTTGGCGGCGCTGTCACTGATTGCCGAGTTGCAAAACCGCGCCAATCCGGCCGCTCTTCCCGCCTACGATGCCGCCCTGCTCGCCCGGGAACTGGATCTCTTTCCCGAATGGTGCCTGGAGCGCTGGCTGTCGCTATCCGCTCCCGGCAGTTGGGAAACACTGCGCACGGGCTTGATCGAGCGCGCCCTAGAACAGCCGGTGGTGAGCGTTCACCGCGATTTCGATGCGATGAATCTGATGTGGCACGATCAGACGCTTTATATGATCGACTTTCAAGACGCCGTGGCAGGCCCGCTCAGCTACGACGTCATTTCGCTGTTGCGAGGTCGCTACTGCCGTTTCAGCGCTGACCAGTTTGCCGCGCTAGTGAGTACCTTCTATCAGCAAGCCCGGCAAGAGGGTCGCTTGACCCGCTCGGTGAGCGAGGCTGCCTTTTTGGCCCAGTGCCACGCGATGGCCGCCCAACGCTCGCTCAAAGTCCTGGGCATTTTTTGTCGATTGACGCTGCGTGACAGCAAGCAAGGCTACTTGGCCCGCCTGCCGCACTTTTTAACCCACTTGGAAGATAGCTTAATGGCCCTTCCCGAACACGATGAGTTTGCCGACTGGGTCCGCGAGGTGCTGCGTCCCGCCATTCTCCAGCGCCTGGAGGCATCAACGCCATGAAAGCGATGATCCTAGCGGCGGGCTTGGGCAAACGGATGCGCCCACTCACCGACCACTGCCCGAAACCGCTGCTGCCCGTAGCGGGCAAACCGCTGATCGTCCACCACCTGGAGCGTTTGAAGCGTGCGGGCATCGAGGAGGTGGTGATCAACGTAAGCTACCGTGCCGAGCAGATCATGGGGGCGCTGGGTGATGGCTCGGCACACCAACTGCACCTTCACTGGAGCGTGGAGCCACAACCACTCGAAACCGGCGGAGGCATTCGCAAGGCGCTGCCTCTGCTAGGTGAGGCGCCGTTTTTACTCGTCAATGGCGATGTGTGGTGTGATCGCCTGCCCAGCGCGGCCGCGCTGACAGAGGGCGATCTTGCCCACTTGATCTTGGTGGACAACCCGGAACACCACCCAAACGGCGATTTTGCCCTCGACCGGGGCCGCGTTACGCCAATGGGAGAGCCACGCCTGACCTACTCCGGTATTGGCATCCTACACCCCGAACTCGTCGCTCGAGAGCCCCTTGGGGCGTTTGCACTGGCACCGTTGCTAAAGCAAGCCATGGCCAAGCAACGAGTCAGCGGTGAGCATTTTTCCGGCCACTGGGTAGACGTAGGCACCCCGAAACGGCTCGCCGAACTGGAACAGCATCTGGCGCAGCCTTGACGCCTGTTAACCGCGCGCGATGAAGCCGTGCGCTGTCGCCTAGAAATGTTATGCTGCGCGACTTACCTATCGTCGCCAAGATGAGGAGAGCAACGTGAAAGCACGGGTAAAATGGACCGATGGTCGTCAGTTCGTCGCAGAGTCGGGTAGCGGGCACAGCGTAGTGATCGATGGTCCGCCCGATCACGGTGGCCGCAATACCGGCCCGCGGCCGATGGAAATGCTGCTGATGGGCATGGGAAGCTGCACCGCTTTCGATATCTTGAACATTCTCGATAAGGCCCGCGCCGATGTCACCGACTGCGTGGCGGAGCTCGACGCCGAGCGTGCCGACGAAGTGCCCTCTGTGTTTACCAAGATTCACGTCCACTTTGTCGTTACAGGCCGCAGCCTGAAAGAAAAGCAGGTACAACGGGCGGTAGAGCTGTCCGCGGAGAAGTATTGCAGCGCCTCGATTATGCTCGTCAACGGCGGCGTCGAGATTACTCACTCCTTCGAGATTATCGAAGCTTGAGCCCTGCGCCGCGAGACGGTCGCTCTGCGTCAAAAAAAATCGCCTGGCCGGATGCAACCCACGCCACGGGCGGGCATAATACGCCCGCTTGTTTCTCCCCCTACTGCGTAGTGCGGGGCCGCGTCGGACGTCGCGGCTGCTTCAGCACGGTAACAAGTGTTTATCGGTTCCGGCGCTGGATCGTCGGGGTGTCTTCATCTGCCATAGGGAGGTTCGGACGTGTCAGATAATCTCCGACTCCACGGGTTCAACAACCTGACCAGCTCGTTGAGCTTCAATATTTACGACATCTGTTACGCCAAGACCGAAGAGCAGCGTGCGGCTTACATCGACTATATCGATGAGCTTTACAACGCCGAACGTTTGACGCAGATTCTCAAGGACGTGACCAATATCATCGGCGCCCACGTGCTGAATATTTCACGCCAGGATTACGAACCCCACGGGGCGAGCGTCACCATCCTGATCGCCGAGCACGAGCTGGATGAACCCACGCCGGGTCAAACCGAGCCGGGGCCGGGCCCGCTACCGGAAACCGTGGTCGCGCACCTGGACAAGAGCCACGTGACGGTGCACAGCTACCCAGAATCGCACCCGGACAACGGCATTAGTACCTTCCGTTTGGATATCGATGTCTCGACCTGTGGTCATATCAGCCCGCTGAAAGCGCTGAACTACCTGATCCACAGCTTCGACTCCGACATCGTGACCATGGATTACCGCGTACGTGGTTTTACCCGGGACGTGGATGGCAAAAAACTGTTCATTGATCACGATATCACGTCCATTCAGGACTACTTGGCAGAAGATACCAAGCAGGCCTACCAGATGATTGACGTGAATGTGTATCAAGAAAACATGTTCCACACCAAGATGCTGCTCAAGGATTTCGAACTGGATAACTACCTGTTCGGCACCTCACGTCGCGACATCACCTTCGAAGAAGCACGAGACATCGAAAGCCGTCTGCGCAAAGAGATGCTGGAAATTTTCTACTCCCGCAACCTCGACTAATACATGGCTGTAAGACCGCCTCGATACCAATGAAAAGCTGCCCGCGGGCAGCTTTTTTCTTACCTTGACTGGGCAGCGATGGCTAGTAAACACTCTCCTCGCCCTCTGGGCGAGTCTTGAACCGCCGATGCAGCCATAGATACTGCTCGGGATGTTTGCGTATCGCCCGCTCGATGAAGACATTCACCCGCGAGGCATCGGCCATTTCATCCCCACTAGGGAACTCCTCGAACGCCGGCAAACACTCGATGGTGTAGGTGCGATTATCCGGGTTGCGGTGGAACATCAGCGGAACGACGGGGGCGCCCGTCATGCGGGCGATTTTCGAGGTGAGACGGATGGTCGCCGCCGGCTGACCAAACAGCGGCGCAAAGACGCTGACATCGCGGCCGAAATCCTGATCCGGTGAGTACCACACGATGTGCCCCGCTTTGATGCGGCGCACCACGCCGCGCAGGTCATGGCGATCAATGGCTTGGCCAAAGATGCGTGAACGTGCTCGGGTCATGAATCGCTCGAAGAGCGGGTTGTTATGGGGGCGGTAAACCACATCTGCCGGGAAGAACAGCGAGTGTAACGCCCCGCCTAAGTCCAGCGTCGAAAAGTGGATACCCACCACCAGCACGCCTTTGCCCTGGGCTTTAGCGCGTGCAAGGTGCTCTTGGCCGTGATAGGCCACTCGATGACGCAGCCCTTCGGCATCACGACACCAGCCAGTTGCGGTTTCGACCAAACCGATCCCGTTGGCAATGAAGGTCTCTTTGACCAGTTGGCGCTGCTCGTCGGCGCTTTTTTCTGGAAAGCAGAGCGCGATGTTCGTGGCGGTGATGTGCCGACGACGCTTCACGAAGCGCCACGCCAGCAGGCCAATCGCTTTCCCCACCCAGAGCTTCACGCGCCAAGGAAGCCACGCGGCCACGTACATAAGGCCAATCGCCAGCCATGTTGGCCAGTAACGAGGGTGCGCAAAGGAGCGCGGATTAGACGCGTTAGACATACCGATAACCGTTCAAACGTTAGCCCCATGATAACGCCGAGGAGCTCTAGGCAGCACCCCGGTGAGCAGTGTATAGCTGATGGTAGCGCAATAGCGGGCCACCTCATCCACCGGCAGTACGGCGCCATTGCTGGCTGCTCCCCATAGCACCACTTCACTGCCAATGGCCGCTTCGGGTACATCGGTCACGTCCACCGTCAGCATGTCCATCGACACCTTTCCAGCAATCGGGCAGCGCTGGCCATTGACTAGCACCGGCGTGCCGTCGACCGCGTGGCGATCATAGCCATCGCCATACCCTGCCGCCACCACGGCAATCTTGGAGGGACGCGGGGCCTTCCAGCGCCCGCCGTAGCCGACCTGCTCGCCGGTATCGAGTTCGCGCAGCGCGATGATTTTCGAGCGTAACGACATGACCGGGCGTAGCTGGCGGGTGACGTCGTTGGCCACTTCCAGCGGGTCGCTGCCATAGAGCATCACCCCAGGGCGATTCCAATCACCGTGAGCGACTGGCCAGGCCAGCGTCGCCGGAGAGTTGGCCAAACACAGCGGTGCCTTCAGTTCATCCGCTAGCCCTTGCAGCACGCGCATCTGCTGGTTGAAGACGCTAGGGTCTTGGGCATCGGCACTGGCAAAGTGGCTCATAAGGTGCAGCGCCGTTACCTGGGGTGCGTCGACCAGCCGCTGCCACACGCTGGCCACTTGCTCGGGCGAGAACCCCAGCCGGTGCATGCCGGAATCCACCTTCAGCCAAACAGGAATCGGCTGCCGGGGCGAATAAGACAGCAGCGCCTCTACCTGCCAGGCGCTATGAACGCTGATCCACAGACGGTGTTCATCTACCAGGGCCAGCTCGTCGGCGTCGAAGATACCCTCGAGCAGGACAATGGGGGCTTGGATACCGCCTTCACGCAGGCTCAACGCTTCTTCGATGCACGCCACGGCAAAGGCCGGGACGTCGGCTTCCAGCGCACGGGCGCAGGCCAGTGCTCCATGCCCATAGGCGTCGGCTTTGATCACCGCTACCGAGCGGCTTTGCGGGGCGCAGCGACACGCCAGTCGATAGTTGTGACGCAGGGCGTCCAAATCAATATGGGCCACTAGCGGGCGCATGGCATTCTCGCTCTTTCATCTACCATTTCATTCACTATCTCGTTCACCCTCTCATTCACTCCTGCATGGGCAGGTAATGCCGCTGGCGGATGGACAATGCTGACACGATCAAGCGTCCCGCCCGGCAGCGGTGGAAAACCTTTCGCCCAAAAACAGCGCACCGAGTGGGTCACTCGGTGCGCTATCTGTGCTGCGTGCCTAGGCTTGGCCAGAACGGCTGACGCGACTCACGACGATCGCCTAGCTCTCGAAAATCGCGTCGAGAGAGAGGCCCTGTTTTTCCAGCGAGCGGCGTAGCTTCTTTAGCGCTTCTACCTGGATTTGACGCACCCGCTCACGGGTGAGACCAATTTCGGCACCCACCTCTTCTAGCGTTGCCGCCTCGTGGCCGCGTAGACCAAAGCGACGCACCACGACTTCTCGCTGCTTCTCGCTCAGTTCATCCAGCCAGTGGTCTACGTGCTCACGCACGTCGCCGTCCACTAAGCAGGCTTCCGGGCCGAGTACTTCATCATCGGTGAGCGTATCGATCAGCGGCTTGTCGCTTTCGCCTCCCATGGGATAATCCACCGACGATACTCGTTCGTTCAGCCCGAGCATTTTCTTGACCGTCTCGACCGGCTTGTCGAGATGTTCGGCAATCTCTTCGGCGGTGGCTTCGTGGTCCAGCTTTTGGGTCAGTTCACGAGCAGCGCGCAGATAAATATTCAGCTCTTTAACCACATGGATAGGCAGACGAATGGTGCGCGTCTGATTCATCAACGCACGCTCGATGGTCTGGCGAATCCACCATGTGGCGTACGTCGAGAAGCGAAAACCCCGTTCGGGATCGAACTTCTCTACCGCACGGATCAAACCAAGATTACCTTCTTCGATCAGATCGAGCAGCGTCAACCCCCGGTTCAAGTAACGTCTGGCAATTTTAACCACCAAGCGCAAGTTCGACTCGATCATCCTCGAACGTCCCAGGGCATCGCCTTTACGCGCCAAGCGTCCGTAATACACTTCTTCTTCCGGCGTCAGTAGCGGAGAAAAGCCAATCTCATTGAGGTAGATCTGTGTCGCGTCCAAGCTTTGAGTCGATTGACGATCTTCACGGCCTAGCGCTTTTTCGAACGCATCCTCTTCGGCTGTGGCGTCGTCATCGGCGTCATCCAACGCCTCTTCAACTTCATCCAGGTCAATCTCCTGTAGGTCCTTCTCCAGCATACTCATGGTCATACCCCCGTGGTTTCGCCTATCCGCCATGTAGAAAAGTAAGGGTGGTCGCACTTCCTGTGCGCGTGCACCTTATTGTTATATGACGCCCTGAATCAGCTGTTCGGGTAGTCTTGGCAGGTCTACCTTACACCCGCCAAGGGATGACTAGCGAGAGGGCAGATAGTCCAACGGATTTTGCGGCTGGCCATCGCGGCGCACCTCAAAATGCAGTTTGACGGCATCTGCATCGCTATCGCCCATCGTGGCGATGACTTCACCAGCCTCGACGACATCATTCTCTTTTACGCTCAAACTATCATTGTGTGCGTAGGCACTGAGAAACTGATCGTTGTGTTTCAGTAGTATTAGGTTACCGTAACCGCGTACGCCGCTACCGGCGTAGACCACGATCCCAGGACCTGCAGCACGGACAGGTTGCCCCTTTTGTCCGGCGATATCAATCCCAGCGGTGATGCTGCCGCCTTGCCCGAACTCGCCGGTCACTTGGCCGTCGGTGGGCCAGCGCCAGTCGATGTTTTCGGCAGGCGTAAAGGTCCGTGACGAACGATCGGTGCGGGCAGCTTGAGCCGGCTCAGCGGCAGGCTCTGGTGCGGCGGCGGGTGTCGGCTCAGGTTCCGGCGCGGGTGCCCGCTCGGGCTCGGGCTCCTGCTCGGGCTGAGTGCTTGGCTGCTGGGGAGCAGCCACCTCAGACGCCTCGGTAGCGGCAGCGACCTGTTGAGACGCCTCGACCGCCGTGCGCTCCGCACGCTCTGCCGTTAGCCGCTGGTTGCGCTCGATGGCACTCTCGTCCGGCAGCAGCCAGTCGAGTTCCTGGTCATTGCTCGCCACGGCAGTGGCTTGTGGTTGTAGCCCCGTAGCAACGGCACCGCTGGTCGAAGCGGGTGACGCGTTGCCGCCAGACGCAGTCGACATGCCTCCCGCGCCTTCACGCAAAGCGATGGTTTGACCAGGATAAATTTGGTAAGGCGCGTCGATATTGTTGATGGCGGCGAGCTGGCGATAGTCCAGATTGTGCTGCCACGCGATGCCATAGAGCGTATCGCCTGCTTTGACGGTGTACTGTGGTGAGTTTTCCACCGCACGGCGTGCGTCGCTCAAATCGCGCACCTGGGGGGTGTTGGACTGCTGACTGGCACAGCCACTCACCGCCAGTGCAAGCACCGTCATCATAAAAACCTTACGCATGGAAACCCTACTCCTGTTCAACGCCGTGCTAACGATCAATGGAACGATTATCTGTCGAGTGATGCTGGGCATGAGTGGCCGCACGCCGGTTGAGCGCTACGACGAGTAGCGCACCGACGACCATCAACGTTATCACGCCAGTTACCTGTGCCGACGCCCCTGTCAGCACGGCGTAATCGCTGGGTAACAAATAGCGGTAAGCCAGCGGGATCATCTGCCCATCGGGGCCTAGCTGGTAGCGTAACAGTTCACGCCAGGGCCAGAGAACCGGTAGCGAGCCGATAATGAAGCCCAGCAGCAGCTGCAACGTCGCGCCATGGTAGCGCCGTAGCAGCCACGATAGCAGGCGCGACGAGAGTGCCAGCCCCACCACACAGCCCATTCCAAACAGTATGATAATACCGATGTCGAAGCTGCGAATAGCCCCCATGATGGTGCCGTAGAGCCCCATCGTCAGCAGTAAAAAGCTGCCCGATACGCCGGGCAGCAACATGGCACTGATCGCAATGGCACCCGCCAGGATGACGACTAGCGACTCGTTACCCACCATGAGCACCAGCGGCATTAGGCTCGGCAACCATTCGGCGAGCATCAAGCCGATGAGCAGCGGCAGCAAGTACCAAATTTTCCATCGATCACCGGCTTGACCGACCACCAAGGCCGACGCCGCGACCAGCCCAAAAAAGAAGCCTTCCAACAGTAGCGGATAGGCCTCCATCAGCCACAGCGCCAAGTGGGCAACGCTGAACAAGCTGACCGCCACACCCAGCAGCAGCGGCAGCAAAAAGGCCACGTTCAAATGCTGCGACAGCCCTTTCCAGCCGCCGCGGCGCCATGCGCCAAGGGCGCTGGGGCCAAACTGCTTGATGGTATCGATGAGTTCTTCGTAAATACCGGTAATAAAGGCAATCGTGCCTCCCGAGACGCCGGGAACGGCATCGGCCGCGCCCATCCCAGCGCCTCGCAAAAACAGTCCTAGGGGTCGACGCTTCAATCCACCACTCCTTGCAATAAAGGTACGAAACGCACGGGTTCTAAGCGGCGCTTTTCGAAGGCGGAGCCAATCCGCTTGATTTGGGTCAGCCACTGGCTGCCGTCTGGCTCTTCCAGCGGCGCGATCATCACGCCATCGGGGCGGAGCTGTTCCAGCAGCGCCTCAGGCAGCGTTTGCGCACAAGCGGTGAGCAGGATGACGTCGAAAGGGGCTGCTTCCGGCCACCCCTCACCGCCATCGGCGACGGCCAGCGTGGCCGGTGCTTGCAGCCGCCAAAGACGTTCGGCGGCACGCTCGTGCAGGGTATAGATTCGCTCCACGGAGTAAAGCGTTTCTACCAGCCGCGATAGAATCAGTGTTTGATAGCCTGAGCCAGTGCCCACTTCTAGCACGCACCGGGGCGATGCGCGCAGCACTAACTCCGTCATGCGCGCCACCGTTAGCGGCTGCGACAGCGTTTGGCCGAAGCCAATGGGCAGTGCGGTGTCTTCATAAGCGCGATGGGCCAGCGCTTCGTCGACGAACAGATGGCGAGGCTCGCTGGCCATGACGTCCAGTACGCGCGGGTCGCTCACGCCTTGCTGGACCAGGCGCTCGATCATACGATCTCGAGTGCGCTGAGAGGTCATGCCCCGCCCGCGCAGCTCCCTAGGGGATAGATCAGGCAAAGGCATCCAACCAATCCTGCACATCACGACGCGCCGGGTGGCGCGTTAAATCGGTTTGCAGCGGCGTGATCGACACATAGCCTGCATCGACGGCGGCAAAGTCAGTATCCTCTCCGTCATCGGCATTCGCCGCCACAGGCGCGATCCAGTAGCGCGTACGCCCTCGGGGATCTTTGACGGGCACCGGTTTTTCTGCGGGCCCGCGATAGCCGAGACGCGTGACCTTGACACCCTTGATCGCTTCCCAGGGAACGTCTGGCACGTTCACGTTCAGCAGCGTGCGCGGCGGCAGCGAGAGCTGGTCGGCCGCGCCGATCAAGCTGGCAGCAAACTTGGCTGCCGTGGCAAAGTGTTGGGTGCCGCATAGCGACATGGCGATGGCCGTCATGCCGAGATTGCGTCCCTCCATCGCAGCGGCCACCGTGCCCGAGTAAAGCACGTCGTCCCCCAGGTTACTGCCATGATTGATACCCGAGATGACCAGATCCGGACGCTCGTCCCACACGCCGTTGACGCCCAGATAAACGCAGTCCGCGGGCGTGCCATCGACACTGTAAAAACCGTTCTCTAGCGCGGTAAGCGACAGCGGACGCGACAGCGTGAGCGAGTTACTTGCGCCGCTACGGTCGCGATCCGGGGCGACCACGCGCAAATGGGCATGGGGCAAAAGCGCCTCGTAGAGCGCACGTAAGCCAGGAGCATGGACGCCGTCATCGTTGGAAAGCAGCAGTCGCCGCATCAGAACCTCCTTTTTACTTCGGCGTCAAGCCGTGTCGGGATGATGAATCAATTCGCCAATCACCGCCGTCGCGAAGCTGCCCCGGGGCAGCGCGAACGAGAGTAGCACGGACTCTTGTTCGAAGGTGGCCTGAGGCGCGATCAGCCGGGCACGCAGCGCACGCTGTCCACGTTTGACGCCGCTCTGCTCGAGGCCGGCGCACAGTGCGGGATGGCGTGCCGCCAATTGCGCTTCGTAACGGCCCGCGTCACCGCCTGCCCCGCCGCCCACACCCCACAAAACGCCTGTGGGATGAACATCCAGCGCGGCGGCGCGTGCCACCAAGCGCTCCTCGACGTCATCGATGGTAAACACGCTTTGCGTGCCATCGAGCATCAAGGTATCGCCCGCGACGGGCTGGCACCAGTTACCGTCTGCCAGTCGGGCACTGAGCAGCTCGTTGAACAGAAAGCTGCGCGCGGTCGAAAGCATCATCCCCTGGCGATCATCGCGTTTGCGCCAACCTTTGGCCAGTACGGCAGCGGCGCGCTGCAGATTGCGCGCACCAGCGCCAAACCGCTGGTGGCCAAAGTAGTTGGGGACTCCTTGGGCGCAGAGCGCTTCCCAACGCGGCAATAAATCGTTTGGGCGAACCGCGTCACCACTTAGGCGCAGCGTAAAATGATTCGTGCGGTGCACGCCCCGCTTTAACTTTCGCGGATGACGCGCCATGGCCAGCACCGTGACGCCCGCTGTGCCGAGCGTGGCAGTTAAGTCCTCAGGCGCTTCGCGACCGGGCAGATGAACGCTCAGCCACTGGCGCGCAACGGCCACGCGATCCTTCATACCGGAGTAGCCGATATCGCGCGGGGTGACACCGCACAAACGGCCGAGCAGTTTCACCACATCTAACGTGGTTTGGTTACGCTTTTCAAGGCGTAGCCACAGATGCTCGCCGTGTTCCTCCGGGGTAAAGTCGAGCTGTTCATCGACGATGAAGTCTTCCGGCCGAGCGCGATACTGGCCGGGCGCAGGCACGCCGAATGTTGGCGTCAAGCTGCGCTGCCAGGTGGGGAGATCAAGCATTCGATGCCTCTTGCGCGGCCAGCAGCACCACCGCTTCGGCGGCGATCCCCTCCCCCCGCCCGGTAAAGCCAAGACGTTCGGTGGTGGTGGCTTTAACGTTGACCTGCCCCAGCGTCACGCCTATTTCCTCGGCAATCGCGACACGCATGGCCTCGATGTGCGGCGCCATTTTGGGCGCTTGCGCCATGATGGTAGCGTCCAGGTTTACGACGTCGAACCCTTCGTCCCTCACCAGCGCGACCACATGACGAAGTAAGCCGCGACTGTCCGCGCCTTTCCATGCCGGGTCGGTATCGGGAAAGTGGCGGCCAATATCGCCCAGCGCACAGGCGCCGAGCAGCGCATCGCTGATGGCGTGGAGCAGCACATCGCCATCGGAGTGGGCAACGAAGCCCTGTTCGAACGGCAGCTTGACGCCACCGATCATCAAATGATCACCCGGCCCAAAGCGGTGTACATCGAAGCCGTGGCCAATTCGCATTAGAAACTCCTGTTACTTGAGCTGCGCTGGGCTGCCATGATGGCCGTTGCCAACGCTAAATCGTCAGGGTGGGTGACTTTCATATTATCGCGCCGCCCACTAACGAGCTGGGGAGCTTCCCCCAACGCCTCGACGGCCGAGGCTTCATCCGTGACCAGGGTGCCCTGCTGCTGGGCCTTGGTCAGCGCGCGCCTCAGCAGCGCATAGCGAAACCCTTGCGGCGTCAGCGCGTGCCACAGGCCATCACGGGGTTCGGTGGCGTGGCTTAGTTGGTCCCCCTGATCGCGCTTCATGGTATCTGCTACCGGCATGGCCAGCAGGGCACCACTGGGATGAGACTGGGCCGCCCGATACAAGGCGTGCAGATCGGCGCGGGTGATACAAGGTCGCGCGACGTCGTGCACCATGACCAAGTCGCTGTCGTTGGCCGCGATGGCCTCCAGTGCGTTCATCACGCTATCCATCCGTTCTATACCGCCGGGCACCTGCTGCCAGTGAGTGAACGGTACCCAGTCTGGCCGAAACCAGTGATCCTCTGGGTCCAGGCAAAGCACTAAATGCGCCTGAGGGAAGGCATCATGCAGACGTGCAAGGGTGTGCGCCAAGATGGGTTGGCCTTCCAGGGGAAGGTACTGTTTGGGCTTGTCGGCGCCCATTCGTTTCCCCTGCCCGGCCGCAGGCACAACGAGCCAAAGCGGCGAGGTCTGCATCACTCGCTCTCACCGTCGGCTGGAATGACACCGGGCTGAGCGACTAGCCCGGCATGAATGCCGACCAACTCGTTTTCGATGGCCACGCCCGGCACCCAGAAGAACTGCTCGTCGGTGCGCACCATGCCCATGTCGCTGCGGGCGCGTTCCTCGATGGCATCCAACCCGGTTTTCAAATCGGTGACTTCCGCCGCCAGCCGTGCGTTGCGTTCACGCAGCGGATCATTGGCCGCCTCCTGCAGGGCCACCCGCTGCTCCACCTGCTGCAGATCTTGCCAGCCGCCGTTGCCCAGCCAAAGTTGGTACTGTAGCAACCCCAACACGGTCAGTAGCAGGCCCACGAGCCATTTGTGCATCCCAGACATCCTTCGTGAAAACGGAAACGGCGCGCATTATGCCATTAAGGGTAGAGTCCAGCGAGCCGCGACGCGGTAGGCGTTACTTAAACGGTAAAGCATCTTCGGCGGCGCGGCGATAGGCCATGATATGGACACCCTCTTGCTGACAAAACTGCGCCACGCCAGCGGCCAACCCCGGGTGGGCCAAATAGTGCAGCGAACGAACCCGCTGGGGAGCAAACCCCCGTACGAGCTTGTGTTCGCCCTGGGTGCCGGGATCGAATAGCGTCATGCCCTTTGCCAAGCACGCGTCGATGCCCTGGTAGTAGCACGCTTCGAAATGCAGGCAGTCGGCGACGACCTCACTCTCCCAGTAGCGACCGTAGAGCGTCTTGCCTCCCTGGAAGTAGAGCGCTGCGGCGATGGGACGCCCCGCTAGCCGCGCCTGCACCAGCATCAGCGCTTCGGGCATCACGTGACGCAAACGTTCGAAGAAGGCGTGATTGAGGTAGGGCGGGCGTCCGCGTTCGTGGTAAGTAATGGTGTAGCAGCGGTAAAAATGCGCCATGTCGACATCGCGGATCTCCCCGCCTTCCAAACGGTGCAGGGTAATGCCCTGGTCGGCCACTAAACGCCGCTCACGCTTGATCATTTTCCGCCGCTTGGAAGTGAGGCTGGCGAGAAAGCCTTCGAAATCACCGAAACCACGATCTCGCCACTGAAACTGTACGCCTTCCCGAGCGATCAGATCAGGGCACTGGCGCTGCCACGCCTCGACTTCCGGCTCTTCGGCAAACAGCAGGTGCCAACTCGACAGCGCCAGGGTGTCACACTGCTCCCGCCAGCCTATCGCCAACTGGGCTCGAACGGCGTCGGCATCGGCGTCTGGCGCGATCAAGGTACGAGGGCCTGGCACTGGCGTGAAAGGTATCGCACTCAGCGCCTTGGGGTAATAATCGCCGCCGGCGCGCTCCAGCGCGTCGGCCCACCCCCAGTCGAACACGTACTCCCCATAGGAATGGTACTTACGGTACATTGGCAGCGCACCCACCAGCGCCTCGCCCTGCCAGACACACAGATGACAAGGCTCCCAGCCGGTGGCCGTGCTGACGGAGCCGCTGGCCTCCAGCGCGTGTAAAAACCCGTGACGTAAAAAAGGCTGTTCGTCAGACCCGAGCGCATCCCACTGGCTTGCCGCAACGGCCTCGATGGTAGGTAGAATGGAGTAGGAGAGCGGACGAGAAGGCATAACATCTCCCTGGCACACTGGCACAGATGGCGTATGCCTTACTGTACCACTCCGGCCGCTGACGCGTGTGAAGCGCCTAGTTTGTAAACAATTGTCGATCCTGCTCAAACAGCGTTTCAAGGTCGCCTGGCCCTGCGTATCGTCGGCAGTCAGTATACCCCTAAGGAGAGGCCATGAATCGCGATTTAACGGATACGTTACAGGCGCAGCGCGAGGCGGCAGGCCCGGCGCCTTTTCCCACGCTGGGCGTACGGCGCGAGCGCTTGGCGCGCCTCGCCCGCATGACGAAACGCCATCAGCACGACATCGTGCGAGCCATCCAGCTCGATTTCGGCCAGCGCAGCGAAATCGAAATCCATCTCGCTGAAATTCTTCCCGTCCTTCATGCCGCTCGCTATGCGCGCCGCCACCTGTGGCACTGGATGCGCCCTCGTCGCGCACGCGTTCCGCTGCGGCTCTGGCCAGCGCGCGCCCGAGTCGCTCCTCAGCCGCTGGGCGTCGTGGGGGTAATGTCTCCCTGGAACTATCCTTGGAGCCTTAGCATGATGCCCGCCATCGATGCGCTAGCGGCTGGCAACACGGTGATGCTCAAACCCAGCGAACACGCGCGGCACACCAGCGCACTGCTCGCCAAGCTGATTCCCCAACACTTCACGCAAGAGGAGTTCTGCGTGATCGAGGGCGGGGCCGACGTCGCCAAGACGTTCAGCGCGCTGGCGTTCGACCATCTGGTGTTTACCGGATCGACCCAGATAGGCAGGCAGGTCGCGACGGCTGCCGCCGCCAACCTAACACCGGTCACGTTGGAGCTAGGCGGCAAATCACCAGCGCTGGTGGCCAGTGATGCGGACCTCGACAGCGCCGCTGAGGCGATTATCTTCGGTAAAGGTTTCAACGCAGGACAAACCTGTATCGCGCCGGATTACGTCATCGTTGAGAGCCGCCGCTTGGACGCTCTAACCCACGCCTTGGAACGAGCCATTCGCCGCCAGCGACCCGATGCCAAAGACGCCACCGGCTACGTCAGCGACGCCCACCACGCACGAATCGAACGGCTGCTCGATGATGCCCGAGCGCGCGGTTGTCGCGTGCTCGAACACGGACCCCACGCGCCGGCGTTGGTCATCGACCCGCAGCAGAGCTTATCGCTCATGCAAGAGGAGATCTTTGGGCGGGCGCTACCGGTGATCAGCGTCAAACATATCGATGATGCCATTCGGCTGATCAATGCACGCCCTCGCCCCTTGGCGCTATATGCCTTCACCCACCAGAAGGCGCTGCAGGAGACGCTTCGCCATCAAACGTGTTCCGGGGCGTTGGTGTTCAATGAGACCCTCCTTCACCACGCCGTACCGACTCTTCCTTTTGGTGGCGTTGGCGAGAGTGGCAGCGGCGCTTACCACGGCCGCCACGGGTTTGAACGCTTTAGCCATCAACGTAGCGTGTTCTACCAGCCCAAGCGCTCCAATAGCGGCTGGTTAAGACCGCCCTATCATCGCTGGCTGCTGCATTTGCTGCGTCTTGGTTAAAGCTAGGGGATTAATGTCCGATATTTATTTAATACGTTCTTTTCACCCCCCTCACGTCTAGGAAACGCCATGCAAGCCGCCAAGCGACCGGAGAATGAAACACAGCGCCTGACGGCCTTGCGCGCGTTGAGCATCCTCGATACCCCCGCCGACGACGCCTTCGAGCGTCTGACACAGCTTGCCCGGGACCTGTTTGACGTGCCGATGGCACTCGTGTCACTGGTCGACGAAGAGCGCCAGTGGTTCAAGTCTCACCCGGGGCTACCCATCTGCGAAACCAGCCGAGAGGTCTCTTTTTGTGCCCACGCCATCGCCGCCGATATGCCGCTGGTCATCGAAGATGCCCAGAGCGATCGGCGCTTTGCCGATAACCCGCTCGTCACCGGAAAACCTCATATCCGCTTCTATGCGGGGCACCCGCTCAGGCCTTCCGATACGCTGGCCGTGGGTACGCTATGTTTGATCAGTGATCGGCCACGCGCATTCTCGACGCGGGATAGACAGCTGCTGGCCAGCTTGGCAGGGCAAGTGGACGAACTGTTGCGCCAACATCAAATGCGCCACACCCTGTCGCAAACCACGCGACGTTACGAGGCGCTGTTCAACGAGAGTGCCACCGGCATCGTGCGAATCGACCTAGCTGGCAACGTGCTGAGCATCAACCCTTTTGCACTCACCATGTTGGGCTATACCAAAGCCGAGGTGCTGGGTCGCAACGTCTCGATGCTGACCCCGGCCGCAATTCGCGCCGAACATGACCAATTCATTGCGCGCTTTTTGGCTGGCAGTGCCCCTAATGTCATTGGGCGGGGTCGCGAAGTAGAGGCGTTGCACAAAGAAGGCCACCTCGTTCCCGTTCATCTAGCGGTCAACGCCATCCATAACGAGCAGAACGACGTGGTGGAATTTCTTGGTATTTTGACCAACCTGAGCGACGTTTACGACGCCAACCACCGCATGCATAAAGAGCAGAGCCTGCTGAAAGTGCTGCACCAGGGCATTACCGATTATCAGGCGCTAATGTCCGGCGAGCAGCTCTGGACCTTTCTCATGGAGGCATTGCGCGAGCTGACTGACAGCGATTACGCGCTGATTGGCGAAGTAATGCCAACGAGCACCACCAATACGCTCAAGATCCACGCCATTACCGATCTCTCTTGGAGCGATGAGTCGCGCCATTTGATGGAACAGCTGCGCAGTGGGGATATGATGCTGACCAATCCCGACTCGCTGTTGGGCCGTGTGTTTGCCCACGGCGACGTGGTGATCACCGACGACGTTTATCGTCACGCCAAACGCGGCGGCTTTCCACCGGGCCACCCGCGTATCGATAATTACCTGGGCGCGCCAATTTTCAGTGGCGATAAATTGATAGGCATGTTCGCCATTGCCAACAGCCAACAAACGCTGAACCATTCGTTGTTACACTGGCTTCAGCCGTTTACCGATACCTGCGCGCTGCTGATCAACCTCTATCGACAGATGGCAGAGCGCGAGCAGGTCACCATGGACCTCGCGGCGGCGAGGGACCAAGCCGAACAGGCCAATAGGGCGAAGAGCGAATTTCTCTCGTCCATGAGCCACGAGCTACGTACGCCGCTCAATGCCATCATTGGTTTTGCGCAGCTGCTTGGCAAAGGGCGGCGCGAGCCGCTCAGCGACAAGCAGAAGCGACAGGTAGGGCAAATCCAGAAAAGTGGGCAGCACCTGCTTAGCTTGATCAACGAAGTGCTCGATTTGGCTAAAATCGAGTCCGGCCACATGGCGCTCTCCATCGAGCCGATCGCGATAGAGAGCGTGATCGAGGATGCCTGCAGCACGTTAGAAGCCAATATCGAGGCATCAGGGCTAGTGCTTCAGCGCGAGCCACTCGCGGCGCCTTGGCGGGTCGCCGCGGATTACACCCGCACCAAGCAGGTATTGCTCAACTTACTCTCCAATGCCATCAAATATAATCGCCCCCAGGGCTCGATCCGGATTGCCGTCGATCAACGGGACAACGACGTGTGCGTTCGCGTCACGGATGCCGGGCATGGTATCGCACCCGAGCGACAGCACGAGCTCTTCGAACCCTTCAATCGGCTCGATGCCGAGCATGGCACCATCGAGGGGACGGGTATTGGGTTAGCGATCACCCGAGAGTTAGTGGAGCGAATGCAGGGCCAAATTGGCGTGACGAGTGCACCCGGCCAAGGCGCGACGTTCTGGTTTACCCTCCCCATCACCGAGGCCGATGCGCTTAGCGAGACGCCCTTGCCGATGACGCTGGCCAGCGCCGCCCCTGCCCAGCGTCATCACCTACTCTATATCGAAGACAACCCCACCAACCAGCGCTTGATGGAAGATATCATGGAGGACTTTGACCAGGTGCGGCTACAGACCGTCACCAGCGCCGAGCTAGGGCTCGATCTCATGCGCTACTCTCCTCCGGATCTGGTGCTGATGGACATTCACCTACCGGGCATGAACGGCTATCAGGCGCTGGATGCAATTCAAAAAGATGCCTCGTTACGTCACATTCCAGTGGTGGCCCTCTCGGCCAACGCCATGGAGCGTGACCGAGCGCACGGCCTAGCGGCAGGGTTTGCCGATTACCTCACGAAGCCGCTCGACATCGATCAGCTCTCGGCGACACTGAGACGCTATGTGTCTACAGACGCCATACCAAGGAAGGCGCCATGACGTTCATGAACAAACACCTGCTGGTAGTGGATGACAACAGCATCAACGTCGAGCTACTGCTAGATCTGCTCGACGATCATGGATTCGATAACGTGCATGGTCTGAGCGATCCTCGCCAAGTCCTGCAACATTGTCAGCAAGCGATGCCGGATCTCATCTTGCTGGATATCCGTATGCCTCATTTAGATGGCTACAGCGTGATGGAGCAACTGCAGGCGACGTTTGCCGAGCATGCGCCGCCAATCATCGTGCTGACCGCACAAATCGATGACGAAACCCGCCATCGCGCGCTGAGCATGGGTGTAAGGGACTTTCTGACCAAACCCTTCAAACACGATGAAGTGCTTCAGCGGATTCACAACACGTTGAGCGTGGAGCACCGCTATCGTGTTCGCGACCAGCAGGCCGAGACGCTGGAGGAGATGGTGGCCAAGCGCACCGAGGAGTTGGATCGCCAGTCACGCACCGACCCTATCACCCAGCTACCCAACCGTCGCGCCTTGACACAACGCTTGGCCGATGCGGCGCAACAGGGCTGTCCCACGGGGTTGTTGTTTATCGCGCTGGATCACCTCGATGATGTCGTGCGTTTACATGGCTACGGCATTGCCGACCAGCTCATGGTGCACATTAGCCGCCGGCTCGACGGCCAGTTGGACGTTAGCAGCACACTCGGGCTGTGGGGCGGCAGCGAGCTGCTGGTGATTACCCCAACGGCCGAGCTGAGCGAGCTGCGTCAGCTCGCTTCACGGCTGCTCGACTGCTTCGAACACGACCAGTCCCTAGACGACCTGCTACTGCCGCTTAACGCGCGTATTGGTATCAGTTGGTCGCAGGGCCACTTCGACATCGAGCGCTTGGTGCACATGGCCGCCCTGGCACTTCCGCAGAGCGGCACACTGCGACTGCAAAGCTACAATGAAGCTCTGGAAAACCAGCAGCGCCACCGACTGCACCTACAGCAGGCCATTCGCGGCGCCACACAGCGAGGGGAAATGTCCCTGGCCTTCCAACCCAAGCTGTCACTCGAAACTCAGCGCGTAGTGGGCGCCGAAGCGCTGCTACGCTGGCACCACCCAGAGCTGGGCCACGTCTCCCCTGGCGACTTCATTCCTCTGGCAGAAGCCAGCGGTGATATCCTCTACATTGGCGAGTGGGTACTCGAGGAAGCCATGCGCTATATTGCCGACTGGCGGGCCAAGGGACTGTTGGACGACGATTTCCATATTGCCGTGAACGTAGCAGCACGTCAGCTAGCGCGTAAGGACTTTGCCGAGAACCTGCTGGCGCGACTGGCCAATCATGGCATCCCGGCGAGGTTCTTTGCCCTGGAAGTCACCGAATCGGGTCTGCTCAGCGATATGCACAATGCGCGCATCCAGCTCGCGCAGTTGGCAGAGGTGAACATTGCCGTGGCCATCGATGATTTTGGTACCGGGCACTCGTCACTGGCGTATGTCAAAACGCTGCCCTTCTCGACGCTGAAAATCGATCGCGCCTTCGTGATGGACCTGGAGGAGGACGCCATCGATCGCCATTTGGCTCTCACCATCACCCAGCTTGCCCATGCCGTGGGCTGCGACGTGGTCGCCGAGGGTATCGAAACGGCTGCGCAGGCCGACTACTTACGTTCAATTGGTTGCGAAGCTGCTCAGGGGTATTACTATGCTCGTCCATTGCCTGCCGATGAGTTCTATCGCTGGTGCAGGGACTGGACACCTTCTTCACACCTAACGCTTGCCACGGAGTCAGTTAATGGCGCATGACCTGCTAGACCGCTTACGGGAACGCTTGGAAGAGTTGAATCGCTCAGAGCGTAAAGTTGCGAACGTCATTCTGGAAGACCCCGCAGCGGCCACCAGCCTGAGCATCGCCAGCCTTGCTCAAGCGGCGAGCGTCAGTGAACCGACCGTCAACCGCTTCTGTCGCAACTTCGGCGCCAAGGGCTATCCCGATTTCAAAATCAAGCTGGCCCAGAGCTTGGCAGGCGGCACGCCCTACGTCACCCGTGCCGTCGAGCCGGGCGATAGCGCTACTCAGTACACCCATAAAATCTTTGGGGCGACCATTGCGGCGCTAGACGAAGCGCAGCGGGAAGTGGACATGGCCGCCGTCGAAAGGATGGTGGATTACCTGACGCAAGCCAAACAGATCCACTTTTTTGGATTGGGCGCCTCCGGCGCCGTGGCGCAAGACGCCCAGCATAAGTTTTTCCGCTTCAACCTACCGGTGATGGCCTACGTCGACGTGCTGATGCAGCGAATGGTGGCAGCCGCTTGCCATACCGGCGATGTGGTAGTGATCATCTCCTACACTGGGCGTACCCGTGAGCTGGTCGACATTGCCAAGGTAGCCAGGGAAGCAGGCGCCGTGGTGCTGGGCATCACCGCCCCCCACTCTCCGCTCGCTCAGGAGTGCACGGCCACGCTGGAAGTCGCCACCCCTGAAGATACCGACCACTACATGCCGATGACGTCTCGGGTCATTCAACTGACGCTGATCGATGCCCTGGCCACGGGTGTCACGCTCAGGCGCGGCGAAGATTTTCTGCCGCACCTAAAAAAGATCAAAGATAGCCTACGCGACACCCGCTTTCCGGCAGAAAAGCCTGTCAAATAAGCGATAGCAGTTACGCACCCACGGCCGTCGTCACGGTAATCTCGACTTTCAGCTCATCGGCAGGCATCGGCGCGCATACGCAGGTGCGTGCCGGTGCATGGCCTTCCGGTACCCAGGCATCCCATATCGCGTTCATGGCGGCGAAATCGCTGCCATCTTTCAAGTAAATCGTGGCGCTTAGCAGTTGTTCTCGGCTAGAGCCGATCTCTTTTAAAAGCGCATCGACGCGCGCCAGCATGCTCTCGGTTTGTGCTTTGATATCGCCATGGCGAGCCTCGGGGCCTGCTACCTGACCGCATAAATAGGCCACCCCCTGATGTATCACGGCACGGCTCATGCGGGCTTTTGTATCATGGCGCTGAATATGCATAGATCGAACTCCTGGCTAGATGAAAAAAAGCAGTGTAAACCGCTATGCCGCCGCTGCCTACGCTTCGTTAGCCAGCGAGTATGAGGTAGGCACGGGGCGATGCTCGAACACCCGGCGCAACACGAAACTCGTATGGGCGCCGGTGACGCCTTCGATGCGGTTGATCACATGGAGCAGCAGGTGTTGATAATCGTCCATGTCTCTCACCAGAATTTTGAGCTGAAAATCCGCCGCTTGCCCGGTAATGATCAAACACTCCACCACGTTGGGAATGTTACGGATATGACGCTCGAAGTTATCGAAGCGCTCGGGGGTGTGCTGATCCATCGAGATATGCAGCAGCGCCATGAGTTGAAAGCCGAGCGGCCGCGCATCGACCACCGCTCGATACTGGGTGATCAAGCCGTGCTCTTCCAGGGCTCGCACGCGCCGTAAGCACGGCGAAGGGGACAGTCCAATGCGTTCGGCCAGTTCCTGATTGCTGATACGCCCCTCCTGTTGCAACACGTCGAGGATGCGGCGATCAAAACGGTCGAGGGTCAAAGGCGCGTTGGCCACAGCGATATCTCCTACCAAAATAAGAATTTAATTCGATATATTCTGCCATTTTTTTGCGCTAACGCCATATTTTCGCAATAACCTTTCGCGCCATGTGTCGTAGACTATGTTGACTGCCAAAAGCAGTCCTCGATTGACGCCTTACCCAGGCGTCCTCCCTAGGCTCTCCCTGACCCGGAAGAGCACGCCACAGCGGCTTGCGCCACCAGCGGCCGCCCCAAACAACTCACCGTTCTCAGGAAATTCACCATGCCTGCTTTTGATCATCGCAAATATCGTCCTGCTCCCCGGGTGCCCGCGTTCGACCGTCAGTGGCCCGACCGGGAGCTGACTCAAGCGCCCATCTGGGTGAGTGAAGACCTACGCGATGGCAACCAGGCCCTGCTCGAGCCGATGACGGTAGAGCAGAAACAGCGCTTCTGGCATCAGATCATCAAGGTCGGTATCAAAGAAGTGATGGTCGGCTTTCCCTCCGCCAGCCAGCCGGATTACGATTTCGTGCGCTGGCTGATCGAAGAGGATCAAATTCCTGACGACGTGACCATCGCCGTGCTCGTGCAGTGCCGCGAACACCTGATCGAAAAAACGTTTGCGTCATTGGTGGGCGTCAAGCGCGCCATCATCCACCTGTACAACTCCACGTCCACGATCCAACGGGAGCGGGTGTTCGAGATGGATCGCGACGGTATCACCGATATCGCCGTGCAAGGCGCAACGTGGGTCAAGACCTATGCGGCCCAATACCCCGACGTCGATTGGCGCTTCCAGTACTCGCCGGAGAGCTTCTCCAGCACCGAGATCGATTTCTCCCTGGCCATCTGCGAAGCGGTGATGGATGTCTGGCAGCCCACCCCAGACAACAAGTGCATTCTCAACCTGCCCACCACCGTGGAAGTGGCAGGCCCCCACCATCACGCCGATCAGATCGAGTACTTCTGCCAGCACATCAGTCGCCGCGATAGCGTGATCATTTCGGTGCATACCCATAATGATCGGGGTGGTGCCGTAGCGTCGGCAGAGCTTGCACTACTGGCGGGGGCCGACCGTGTCGAAGGCACCTTACTGGGAAACGGTGAACGCACCGGCAACATGGATATCGTTACGCTGGCCATGAACCTCTACAGCCAGGGTATCGATCCCAAGCTGGATCTTTCCAACCCCGACGAGATCATTCAGGTGGTGCACGAGTGTACAGGGATTGCCATGCATCCCCGTCACCCCTGGGTAGGTGAGATGGTGTATACCGCCTTTTCTGGCAGTCACCAGGATGCGATTCGTAAATCGCTCAAGCACCAAAAACCCGACGAACCGTGGCAAGTGGCCTATTTGCCCATCGACCCGCACGATATCGGGCGGGACTATCAAGCCGTCATTCGGGTTAACAGCCAGTCGGGCAAAGGCGGCATGGCCTTTCTGTTGGAGCGCGACTACGGCATCAGCCTGCCTCGTTGGATGATGCTCGCGCTGGCCCCCTACGTACAACAAGAGAGCGAACGCCGTAATAGCGAGCTCTCCAGCGAAATGATTCGACAGGTGATGTTCGACCATTTCTCCCATGGTGCGCCGCTGTCCCTCGCCGACTATCGACTCTCGAAGGGACAGCAGGAAGGGATCGACATCACGCTGTGGCAGGGTGCCGACACGCTGCGCTTATCAGGGACCGGAAATGGCGCCATGTCGTCGTTCACCGATGCCTGGAGACGCCATACGGGTAGCCACGTCGCCATTCTCGATTACAGCGAACACTCACTGGGCGGCGACAGCGAAGCCAACGCCATTGCCTTCGTGCAGCTCAACATCGATGGTCAGCGGGTGTGTGCCGTAGCGGAGGATAGCGATACGGTGAGCGCATCGCTCAAAGCCGTGCTGTCGGGGATTAATGCGACTCAGCCCGCTCGCGCCGAGCAGCGGGAAGTGGCTAGTAGCACCGCCTGATCGGTACCCCGGCCGCTGCCAAACGCGCGGCGGCCGGGCGACCATCGCTTTACATCAGCGTAAAATCAACACCGGTAAGTGGGCATTACGCAACATCGCCGTGGTAGTGCTACCCACCAGCAGATGACGAATGCGCGAGTGACCGTACGCGCCCATCACGAGCAGGTCGATCCCTTTTTCCTCTTTATAAGCACGCAGCGCTTCTTCGACGTCTCCCGCTCGAATGGCGCCTTCGGTGTGGTGTCCTGCCGACCGAAGCGTCTCGGTGGCCCACTCGAGCTGCGAGCGATTCTCGGCGGTTTCGGCCCCCACGATCACCACGTGACACTCAGCGCCTTCGAATAGCGGGCTTTTTGCCAGCATTTCTACCCCTTTGCGGGCGGTTTTGCTGCCATCGAAGGCCATCAGAATGCGCTTGGGTGGGGCGAATGCCTTCGGCACCATTAATATGGGCCGATGCAGCTCGCGAACGACGCGCTCGAGGTTAGACCCTAGATGGCCGCTGGCCTGGTGCGCCGTTTCTCCTCGTTTGCCGAGCACCAACAGGCGGAGCTCTTTTTCATGCTCCGCCAAGGTATCCACCAGCGTGCCGTTACGCTGCATGCAGGGAGTGTCTGCAAAACCGGCTGCCTCGCTGCGCGCTTTGGCAGCATCCAGCATCAAGCGCCCCTGCTCGCGGGCGAGTTTTCCCCGCTGTTCTTCGATGTCCGAAAGCTGCTCCAATAGGTGCTCGCGGGTACCTAGGCCAAGATGGCCGGTCAGATCGGGCTCGGCGACTTGGGCATGGTTATCGACGGTGTGCAGAAAACGCAGCGGTGCCGAGAGCGCCGTGGCGGCCCACACCGCATAGTCACAGACACTTTCTGAGTAGTGGGAACCATCGATGGCGGCTAACACGTAGTCAGACATGAGGGCGTCTCCTTACACGGATACATGAACAGTGATCGTCACTCTGACTCTTTTGTACACGATGAGGCGGATCGGCAACACCGTAGCACCGGCTTTTTTGAGTAATGGCCGACTTCTGCGTCCCTCCCGTCGCAATGCTACACTTAGCCGCCTAGCGATTTCACCACGACAGCGCGAGGCGTAGCATGGGGCACGGCATCACGAGTCTATTACTCGTCGCACTGGGCGGTGCACTGGGAGGATTGGGACGCTTTGCGATCTCCAATACCATGGCCCGCTTACTGGGCAACGCCTTCCCCTGGGGAACACTCGTCGTCAACGCTAGCGGAGCGCTGCTGGCAGGCTGGCTGCTAGGCGTTTACGGCGTGCCCAACACTCAGCCGTTCTGGCTATTGGCGGTAGCGGGCCTGCTCGGCGGCTATACCACGGTATCGTCGTTTAGCTTGCAGACCCTCGAGCTATGGCAGCGCGGCCAGGCGATGCGCGCTGCCCTCAACATGGTCGCCACGCTACTGTTGGGCGTCGCCACGGCAGCGCTGGGCTGGTGGCTGGCCCAGGCTTGAAGAGCAGAGGAGCCCTCGATGAATCTTAACGCCTATCTTGCCGTTGGCCTTGGCAGCGCTCTGGGCAGCGTGCTGCGCTATGGCGTTTCGCTGGCGTCGATGGCCGTGCTGGGTGGCCACTTCCCTTGGGGGACATTGCTGGTCAACGTGTTGGGTTCTTGCTTCATCGGCTGGCTCGCCGCGACGACGACCCGCCTGCCCCAAAGCGCGCTGGCACGACAGCAACCGCTGCTAATGGCAGGTTTCTGCGGGGGATTCACCACCTTCTCACTGTTTAGCCTGGAAACGCTGCACTTGGCCCAGCAGGGCAGCCTAGGGCTGGCGCTGCTCTACGGTATAGGCAGCTTACCGCTGTGCGTAGCCGCCGCCTGGATGGGCGAGCGCTTGGCCTTTTTAAACCAACCAGTGGCCTAAGCTCTTGATACGTGAACAGCTCGAACAGCAGCAGTCATGGATTTATCTGGCGTTTATCGCGCTCGGACTTTGCCTTGGCCTATTGGCTCCAGAACCAATGGCAGCGTTTGAGCAGGCACTATGGCCGCTGCTCGGTTTACTGCTCTTCGCCACGTTCACCCAAATCCCGCTGCTGCAAATAAAGCAGGGTCTTCAAGATACGCGCTTCATAGCGGCGCTGTTGATAGGTAATTTTGTCGTGATTCCTGCACTGCTGGGGGTGTTGGTGGTGTGGATTCCCTTGCCGCTGCCCGTGCTGGCAGGCGTTTTATTGGTGCTGCTGATGCCTTGCACCGACTGGTTTATTACCTTTACGCACTTAGGCCAAGGCGACGCAGCCCGCGCCATTGCCGCGACACCCCTTTTATTGCTCGTGCAGATGGTGGCACTACCTGCCTATCTATGGCTATTGCTAGGCAGCGAATGGTTGCAATTAACACTCTCCCCTACGTTACTGAGCGCCTTTTTGAGCTTAATAGTGCTGCCCCTGCTGCTCGCCTGGCTCACGGAGCGCGCAGCGCAGAGATCCGCCACTATCGAACGGGCTACCCGAGCACTGGGATGGATGCCGGTACCGCTTTTAGCCTGCGTGTTGCTGATCATTGCGGCGACTCAGGTCACACAGGTGTTGACCCTGCGTCAGCTACTCGGGCACGCAGTGTTGATCTTCATAGGCTTCTTGATCGTCGCGGCGCTGCTCGGCAAAGCGCTTGGCCACCTCTTTCAACTGCCGCCCACCAGCACACGCACACTGGTGTTTAGCTTCGGCACCCGTAATTCCTTCGTCATGCTGCCCATCGCTCTCACCCTACCCAATGGCTGGCAAGCCGCGGTGGTCATCATCGTGTGCCAATCGCTGGTCGAGTTACTGGGTATGGTGGCATACCTTCGCTGGGTACCGAAGCGTCTAATTCCCAGCAAAGACACAAAAAAAGCCGACGCTCACGGCAAGTAAGCGTCGGCGATGACAGGATGCCCGTGAGGATTAATGGCCGCCCATCAGTTTATCGACCGCTTCCGGGTCGTTATGAACGGCGTAGCGATCCACGACAGTGGCGCTTGCTTCGCTCAAGCCCACTAGGTCTACCTCGGTGCCTTCGCGACGGAACTTGATCACCACGCGGTCCAGTGCCTGAACGGCGGTCACATCCCAAAAGTGCGCTTTCGATAAATCAATGGTGACTTTGTCGATGCTCTCTTTGAAGTCGAACGCAGCCATAAAACGCTCGGATGAGGCAAAAAACACCTGCCCCACCACCTGATACTCGCGCTGTTTGCCGGCCTCTACCTCTTTCGAACCAACGTACATGATGTTGCCGACTTTGTTGGCAAAAAACAGCGCCGCCAGCAGTACGCCCACGAAAACCCCGATCGCCAGATTGTGGGTACCGACCGTGACGGCCACCGTTGCCAGCATGACGATATTGGTGCTCAACGGGTGCTTCTTCAGATCGCGAATGGACTCCCAGCTAAAGGTGCCAATCGAGACCATGATCATCACCGCCACCAGCGCTGCCATGGGAATTTGCGACACCCAGTCTGCTAGGAATACCACCATCAGCAGAAGCACCATGCCCGCGATCAGTGTCGATAGGCGCGTCCGGCCGCCCGACTTGATGTTGATCACCGACTGGCCGATCATCGCACAACCGGCCATGCCGCCCATAAAACCCGCCCCAATGTTGGCGATGCCTTGGCCTTTACACTCGCGATTTTTATCACTAGGCGTATCGGTAAGGTCATCTACAATGGTGGCCGTCATCATCGACTCAAGCAGACCCACCACGGCCAACATCACAGCATAGGGGAAAATGATCATCAGCGTTTCAAGGTTCAACGGCACGTTTGGCCACAGGAAAACCGGCAGCGTATCCGGCAGCTCGCCCATATCCCCAACGGTGCGAATATCCATACCGCTCACCATGTACACCACCGTCAGTACCACGATGCATACCAGCGGCGAAGGCACCGATTTTCCGATCATCGGCAGATAGGGGAACAGATAGATAATGCCCAGGCCTACCAGCGTCATGGCATACACGTGCCACGTCACGTTGGTCAGCTCCGGCAGTTGCGCCATGAAAATCAGAATCGCCAGCGCATTCACGAACCCGGTGACCACCGAGCGAGATACGAACCGCATGAGTTCCGCCAGCCGCAGGTAACCCGCGATGATTTGCAGCACGCCGGTCAGCAGCGTGGCGGCCAGCAGGTACTCTAGCCCGTGCTCTTTCACTAGCGTCACCATCAGCAGCGCCATCGCCCCTGTCGCGGCAGAAATCATACCTGGGCGGCCACCGGTAAAGGCGATCACCACCGCAATACAGAACGAAGCATAGAGCCCTACTTTCGGGTCCACGCCAGCAATGATCGAAAAGGCGATCGCTTCAGGAATGAGCGCCAGCGCGACGACAATACCGGACAGCGTGTCGCCCTTGATGTTAGAAAACCACTCATGCTTGCTGAAAGGTGCCATTCAGGGAGTCCATGGTTTGAGGTTTAAAGATAGTGCGTGCCATAGCCGCACAGAGGCAGCAAATGAGCACACATTAGTCATAGCTTGTCGAATGAATGCTACCGAACGAAGACGCACACGCGTCGGTAGCCAAATAGCGGCATCGGAGTGCCATAGCGCCGGGATGACGCGACAAGCATCATGGCGCTGATAAGGAGGGAAAAACCTAGGGTGGAGTCATCAGCCCTGAAGTCGGCAGAGCAATGAATGCCCATGCATTGTTCATTATGGTTACACCTTGCTGTTCTATCATCGTTATTCAGGCGAGAGGCCAGACGTGCTGGTCGCCGTGAGCGCGGCATTCTACCAGCAAACAGGCCGATTGACACCCGCCTCCCTAGACGTTTAGACGATGACCTGCCCCCTAAGCTTGGCTTACCATGGCACTTGCATGGCGATATTACCGTCGCCTTCTCGACATCTTGATTCTTTCCCACGCTATCGAACGAGAGGACCCGCACATGAGCCAGACAGTCGCAGTGATCAAAGGTGATGGCATCGGCCCTGAGATCATGGACGCCACCCTGCAAGTGCTCGACGCACTCGAGTGCGGGTTGACCTACGAATTCATCGACGCGGGCTTGGTCGCGCTAGACAAACACGGCACGCTCATCCCGCAATCCTCGCTGGATGCCATCGAAAAGCACGGTATCGCTCTGAAAGGCCCGCTCACCACGCCGATTGGGAAGGGATTTTCATCGATCAACGTACAGCTACGCCGCCACTTCGATCTCTATGCCAACGTGCGTCCCGCCATCAGCTTTCCGGGCACGCGCTCCCGTTACGACGATATCGACATGATCACCGTGCGGGAAAACACCGAAGGGGCCTACCTCTCCGATGGCCAGGAGATGATTGACGACGGCAACACCGGCATTTCAGTGATCAAAGTGACCCGCCAAGGCTCCGAGCGCATCGTGCGTTACGCCTTTGAACTCGCCAAGCAAAACGGCCGCAAGAAAGTCACTGCCGTTCACAAAGCCAACATCATCAAAACCAGCTCCGGCCTGTTTTTGGACGTAGCCCGCGACATCGCCAGCGAGTATCCCGAGATCGAATTCCAAGAGATGATCGTGGATAACGCCTGTATGCAGCTGGTCATGAACCCTCATCAGTTCGATGTGGTGGTCACCACCAACCTATTTGGCGATATTCTATCCGACCTCTGCGCCGGTCTCGTAGGCGGTTTGGGCCTCGCCCCAGGGGCGAACATCGGTGAGAAAGCAGCTATTTTCGAAGCGGTACACGGCTCAGCCCCCGACATTGCAGGCAAGAAAATTGCCAACCCCTGTGCCCTACTGCTCGCCGCCGCCCAGATGCTCGACCATCTCGGCATGACCGCCAAGGGGGATGCCATTCGTCAGGGGATTCGCGCCGTGCTCGAAAACCGCCGCGACATGGTGACACCCGATATGGGCGGCACCGGCACTACCGATACTTTTGCCCAGGCGCTCGTAGAACACTTGCAACGCTGAGCCTAGCCCAGCCACACATCGAGAAACAGCATGATCACCAAGCCCATCGCCAGGCCAAACGTCGCTTTCTTCTGATGGCCGCAGCGGTGGGTTTCGGGAATGATTTCATGGCTGATCACATAGAGCATGGCCCCTGCCGCAAACGCCAACCCCCAAGGCAGCAGTACTTGGGAGACGGTGACGACGCTAGCACCAAAGAGCCCCCCAATCGGTTCGATGAGCCCGGTCAGCGCGGCGATCGACCAGGAGCGCCACTTGGAGTAACCCTCGCCCATCAGCGCGACGGCCACCGCCAGCCCTTCCGGCATGTTCTGTAAGCCAATACCTATCGCTAGCGGCATACCTCCTTCTAGGCCATTGGCACCAAAACCAACGCCGACCGCTAACCCTTCCGGCAGATTGTGAATCGCAATGGCAAACACGAATAGCCAAACGCGGCGCAGCGATGCGGCTTCGGGCCCTTCCCGCCCCTGTTGAAAGTGCTCGTGGGGCAACCCCTCGTTGAGTAAGGCAAGGGCACCCATACCTAGCAAAATGGCAGTGCAGACGAGAGCCGCAGGCACCGGCCCGCCAGCATAGTAAATCTCAGCGGCGTCGAGTGCGGGAATGATCAGTGAAAAAAACGAGGCCGCCAGCATCACACCCGCGGCAAAACCCAGCGCTAAATCTCGAAACCCTCGACTCGGCGTGGTTCCCAGCAGTACTGGCAGAGCCCCCACTGCGGTCAATGACCCCGCCACCAAACTCCCTACGACTCCTAGTACCAGCGTATTTTCCATGAGAAATCATTGACTCGATATGTCATATAAAAAGGTGAGATAACCGCTGACGACGTCTGTAAGGAAACGGGCGTCTGGGTCACCCATTGGCGAATCAGTGTAACCTCACATGGCGATGTCTTCGAGAGCACTCGAAGTACAGCTGGGTTCGCGAGCAGGGGTCAATCGTAGGTTAACGTGCATGAAAGCGACACCCTGCGCGCAGTTAGAGAGATGACCACTATGACAACGAAAAGAAAGCATCAAAACGGTATGTGCGGCACGTCTTGGCCATGTCTCATCATGACGTTCTTAATCAGCGTTAACATCACTCATCACGCCTCGGCGCAAGAAGTACGCTTTACACCAGAGCGAATCATGACATGGCCAACGCGCAGCTTCGCTGGGGAAACGCGCTACCGCGTGGTGGAAAAATCCGGCCAGCGCGTGCTTCAAGCAGACGCCTTGGGGCAAGCCTCCGCTCGCTATCTTGAGCGAACCATCGACCTAAACGCCACACCGTATCTGCACTGGTGCTGGCAAGTTAGCACTACCTACCCGGGGCTTGACGAAACGACCAAAGCGGGCGACGACTACCCCGCAAGAGTATACGTTGCCCGAAAAACAGGCCTATTGCCCTGGCAAGTGGAATCCGTGAATTACGTTTGGGCGTCTGAGCAGCCGCAGGGAGCTCATTGGCCCAATGCGTTTACTGACCGCGCTCAGCTTCTGGCACTGCAAAGCGGCGAACACAATGTCGGCCAGTGGCAGGCGGAAGTACGCGACGTGCGCGCCGACTATCGCGCCCTGTTCGGCAGCGCGCCCGATGAGGTTCACGGCATCGCTTTAATGAGCGACGGCGATAACGCTGGCGGCAGCGCAATAGCTTGGTTCACCCACTTGGGGTTCTCCGCCGATGCCACCCCACCTACCTGCCCATACTAGTCAACATATGTTAAAACAGATACTGCACGCTACCCATGTGACATTTTGTATCACACTGATACAAAACAGTGTTTTCTATAAGAAACTGGTCTACTCTTAGCGGATTTATAATAACGTGATTGAGAGTCTGTCCCATGTTTAGCCCCTTCCCCTCTGATAACTTGCGCGACGCCCTGGCGCAACATACGGCCTGCATTTACTTCACTCCCGCAGGCATCATTCAAGATGCCAGCCCGCAGTTTCTGGAAACGGTGGGTTACTCCCTGGCAGAGATCAAAGGTCAGCATCACCGTCTTTTATGCTATCCAGAGGCTACTCAGAGCCCAGCCTATGCCACCTTTTGGGAAGCACTCGCCGCAGGAGAGCGTCAGCAAGGTCGTTTCCGGCGCACAATGCCCACGGTGAGGAAGTGTGGCTAGAGGCCACTTATGTACCTATTAAAAATCGTCGTGGCAAGGTCGTACAGGTGTTCAAAGTGGCCACTGATGTCACCGAAAAACACCAGCGTGCCGCCCGTGAACGCGCTATTTTACAGGCGCTGGATAGCTCCATGGCAGTCATCGAATTTACCCCAGACGGTTACATCTTGGATGCTAACCGTAACTTCGAGCAGGCCATGGGCTATTCGCTAGGTGACATTCGTGGCAAGCATCACCGTATGTTTTGTACGAAGGAGTTCTACCAGCAGCGCCCAGACCTCTGGAAACAGCTCGCCAACGGTGAGTTCAAGCAAGGCAAGTTCATGCGCTTGAACGCAAAGGGTCGCGTGGTATGGCTGGAAGCCACGTACAACCCCATCGTGGACGATGATGGCAAGGTGGTGAAGGTGGTGAAATTCGCCACGGACATTACCCGTGCCATGGAAGCATCCGAAGCCGCTCGCGCGACCGTGGGTAGCGCCCGCGTGTCGTCTCATCAGACCCAGCGCATTGCGCAAGAGGGACTCGAGCATCTGCGAAATGTCCTCTCTCACTTTCAGCATGCCAGCCACACGCTGGGAGACGCGCAGCGCCTGATTAGCGACCTAAACAAACAGGCAGAGCAAATCAACAAAACGGCCAACACGATTGCTCAAATTGCCAGCCAAACTAACTTGCTTTCCCTCAATGCTGCCGTGGAAGCCGCCCGTGCGGGTGAACAAGGGCGTGGTTTTGCTGTCGTGGCTAACGAGGTTCGCCAGCTCGCCCGAGGCTCAAGCGACGCCGTCAACGAGATCACCCGAGTGCTCAAAGAGAATAGCGCTCTGGTGCTGCGCACCACTGAGGCGATGCAACAGGTCGTGGAGCAGGGGCAAACCAGCCAGACCAGCGTGCAGGAGATCGAGGCGATCGTGAACGACATTCTTCAGGGGGCACAAAGCGTTTCTCACTCCATCGAACACCTGACGCTCGAACCTGCATGACGGTGACGCCCTATGAACACGAAAGCCCCGCCAGCTTGCGCTGACGGGGCTTTTAACACGTGCTATCGGCGTGCTTAACGCAGCTTGGTCTTGCGCAGGTAAGGCAGCACGGCATCAAACTCACCAAACTTCTGCTTGGCATCCTCGTCGGAGACACTGGGTGGAATGATGACATCCTGTCCGACCGTCCAATCCGCCGGGGTGGCGATGCCATGCTTCGCGGTGGTTTGCAACGCATCCAACGCCCGCAAAATCTCCGCAAAGTTACGGCCAACGGTCATCGGGTAGGTCATGGAAAGCTTGAGCTGCTTGTCCGGGCCGATGATGAAGACCGAACGCACCGTGGCGCTATCGGCGGGCGTGCGGCCATCAGGCAGGTAGGCATCTTCCGGCAGCATATCGAACAGCTTGGAGACCTTGAGACCTTCGTCGGCAATGATCGGGAAGCCGACGCTGCTGCCGCTCACGGTTTCGATGTCGCCCGCCCAGCGCTTGTGATCCTCTACACCATCGACGGACACACCGATGACCTTGGTGCCACGCTTTTCCCACTCGGCACTTAGCGTTGCGACGGCGCCGAACTCCGTAGTGCACACCGGCGTGAAATCTTTCGGATGTGAGAACAGAATCGCCCAGTTGTCGCCGATCCAATCGTGAAAATGGATCGGCCCGTGGCTCGTCTCTGCTTCGAAATCAGGCACGACTGCATTGATACGTAATGACATCGTTGCTCCTCGTTAAAATGAAGTGGTTCTCATACCATATATGACTTTCAACGCCTTCACTATAGAACGTTTAGTGCTAAAGCAATGAAATGATGGCAGCGTTCACTCGGCCGGTTTTACCTCTTTCTCTTCGCGTTTGATCCGCTTAACCCAGCGCTGTTTTGCATAATGGCGCAAGTTCGCCACGCTATCGGTCTCATCGACGATATCTTGACCCAGGATGGTTTCGATAATGTCCTCCAGGGTGATCAGACCCACGAAGGTACCGTGCTCATCGTAGACCACGCGCATATGAAGGTGATCTTTCAACATGGAGGTGAAGACCTGCTCCACATTATTGGAGACGTCGACGCTGCCGATGGGATGCATCAATTCACGCATCGTCTTGGTGTCATCGGCGTGGTACATATCCGATTTATGCACATAGCCAAACGCCTGCTCGCCGTTATCCATCACCGGAAAGCGTGTGAATGGCGCCTTTCCGTACTGCTCGTCGAACTCGCTGACGGTCATGTTGGGTGGCACGGTCTCACATACGGTGCGTGGCGTCATAGCCTTGTTCACCGTAATATCGTGCAGGTTGAGCATGTTGATGATGGTGCGTGATTCGTCAGCATCCAACACCTCCTCTTCGAGCCCCACCCGCGCCAATACTTTAATTTCGTCACGCAAATCCACGTCATGTTCAGATTTACCTAGACGGCGAGTAATCTGCTCTGACATCCAAATGAACGGTAGTAACCCTACGATCATTGGATTGAGGAGTTTTGGCAATACAGGGGCCAAACCACGCCAGTAGGTCGCACCAATCGTTTTGGGGATGATCTCTGAAAGGATCAGAATCAACATGGTCATGACCGCAGACACGATCGCAATGGAAGACTCGCCGAACACCACCGCCGCCTGGGCACCGACAGCCGTGGCACCGACGGTATGCGCAATCGTATTGAGCGTCAGAATCGCCGCCAGGGGCCTATCGATATTGGTTTTTAACTTGGTCAGCGCGGTATGTAGCTTTGGATTGTCTTCTTTTTGCTTGGCAATATAGCTCGGCGTAATCGACAGCAGCGCTGCCTCAAGGATGGAACACAGGAAGGAAAACGCGATTGAAAGGGTAGCAATCGTGATGAGGAGGAACATGGAAGCTCTTGGTAATGGGTGAAATAGCCTTATAGAGACTCAACAGTGGGCTGTCAATCACTAGCTTAGGCAATTCATTGCAGCACGGCTAGCCCACCTATGTAAAATGTGTCGATATGCTCGGCATATGCCATCTCACCCGATAAACCATCGTTTTGACCGAGAGAGGGAACCAGCGCAATGGGAAGTTCGAAAAAGTCTGCGACGGAAGCAATGAGCTTATCCAGTGCGTCGGTGTCGACGTCAAGAGACAACTTATAGTGACGAATGTGTTGCCAGCGCTTGTTGAGCATTACATTATATCCTGGTGGCATCGACCCAGTTGCCCACATCATAGGCTAGCTATACTTTATCTCGCGCCTGGGTTGCACTGTCAATTGGTAAAACGCCTCGTTTTCTAAGCACCGTACTTTTAGATACTTACTTCAAAAAATGATGATTTTTAGCATTGATGAAACACAAGGAGTGATGCGACCAGTGTGCAATTAGGCTAAAACCTAAAGAGCAATGAAATAGCAAAAGAACCAAGCGGACACTTTTTATTATATGCTTCATCAAATATTTAGCTGCGCTGATAGGCGTACTGCACATGCACAAGTACGTGCACCTTAGCGGCTCGCCAGCGTGCGTAATACATGTTCGACCTGCGCTTTCGCTTGCTGTTGATTGACACCACTTTTGAGTAGTAACCGCAGCCCTGACATAGAGAGCGTCAAGAAATACGCCAAGCTGCCTGCATCATGTCCCGGAGAGATAGCGCCTTCTTGCTGTGCTTGTTCAATCACCGTAACGAAGAAATCGGTGATGGCCTGAACACTTTGCTTGGCCGCCTGGGCCTCTGCGCTGTCACCGTTACCCAACTCAGTGGCCGAGTTGAATATCAAGCAGCCCAACGCCGCTTGCTCGCTCTCTGCCTGCTCGGCAGTGCGTGTCAGTAAATTGTCGATAAAGTGCCAAGCGCTCTCTTGTTGAGCGAGCAATGTCGCTAACTCTCCCAAAAGCTGATCCCGGTAACGTGTCAGCGCTTCGGTAAAAAGCGCTTCTTTACTGCCATAGGTATGATAGAGGCTACTGCGGGAAATGTTCATGGCACTCAGCAAATCGCGCAGCGATGTATGATGGTAGCCCGAACGCCAAAAGGATTGCATAGCAGCACTCAATGCGGCTTCTGGCTCATGCTGCATCGGTCTTCCAACACCCATGTATCTACCCCACTGCCTGTCTGACTCATTAGCGGCCTAATATACCATGGGCGGTCTCGTTTGCGATGGCCACGCTTTCCTCATACCCCAAATGCCCGCACGACATGTGCGGGCTATAAAAGGCTTAGTTGAGCAGCTCACGTACCTGCTTGATGCCTTCACGGGCAAGCTGTACCGGGCGGGAGTCGCTGATGGTCCAGGCGGCCATGGAGCCGTCGTACATGGCGATATTCTCAAATCCGGCCACTTCACTGAGCACAAACCAGTCGGTCGCCGCCCAATGCCCGGTATTGCAAAACGCGATGGTGTGCTCACGGCTATCGAGATCGGCTTCATTGATGCGTGATTGCAGACTTTCCACATCCAGGTAGTAAGCACCGTTTTGAACGTTTAAGTGGCTTTGGTGCGGTAGGCTTCGTGCCCCTGGTATCGTGCCTGCCACTCGTGCGGCGGGTGATTTATTCTCACCAGAAAAATAGTCAGAGGGTCGTGCGTCTACCAACTGTGCCTGCTCTTCTCGTGCTGCCTCTACCTCTTCCGTGCTGGCCACTAACTGCTCCCGTAACGACGCTTCGAAGCTGGTCGAGTCAACAGCACTTGGTTCACCGCTGGCAACGTCATAGCCCTGCTGCTGCCAGCCTGCAAAGCCACCGTTCAAAATTGCCACGTCATCGTGACCTAATACTTTCAAGGTCCAATAGATCCTGGCTGCACTGCCAAAGTCCGTCGGTCCCGTACCTGCTGGCACGATGACTACATCGCTATCGTTGCTGATGCCCAAACTACCGATCAATGCTTCCAGGTCATCGACCTCGGGCATTAGCCCCGCCACGCTGTCACGAGTTTCACGCCAGCCGTCATCGGTGTAGCTGGTGTAACGGCTGCCCGGTATGCGCGCTTCTCGAAAGCTATCTTCATCTCCGCCGTTATCGATGGAGGAACGAACGTCCAAAATCACCAGCGATGGCTCATCTTTGTGGGTATCTAACCACTGCGCATCCACAAGGGGCGCCATTTCCAACGCTTGCGCTTGGGCAACCACACTGAAGACACCAACGACACTGATAACGCTGCGTTTCATGGAGACAACTCCTCTGCCAGGAAGGAACGATTGGTACAATACTCTTATCATGCGCTATAAAGAGAGAAGCTGACAATAGAGTTTGGCTATATGGCACTCGCCAAGGGCCCAGGAAAATAATCTGCGTGACGTTGTAAGTATTTTGAACGTGGCCTCACTGAACATAAGCACAATGCAACAGGAGCACTGCTATGCCCCCTTCCACCCCACGCTCGTCTGAGTCAGCGCCAACCTTCTGGCTCAGCGGTAAGCGCCATGCCGAGCAGGATCATTTTTTCCGTCGCACCTTAGAAGCTCAGCAGTGGAAGGAAGGGGATGAATGCCACTGGCAGGCCGCTTGGGTAACCGGCATGCCGTTGAAGAGTGCTTTCCGGCACACCTCGCCCACGTGCAAAATGAACCATATTCCTGGTAATGCGGCACTCACCGTCAAGAGCCGCTTGCACGAAAGCCTGAGCGGCTTGCGCGAGCGCATGCGTCACGCCTTCGGGGATGACCATGAGACCGTGGCGCGGCTAGACTTTTTTCCGCGTGCCTATGAAATGCCTCACGACTACCCGGCCTTGATCGAAGATGCCTCGGCAAATCCGCATAAACACTGGATTTTAAAGCCCACCAACGCTTCCAAAGGGCAGGGTGTTCGTGTCCTCAAGGACCCCACCACCGCCCCTCTTACCCCCAACTGGCTGGTGCAAGAGTACGTCGCGAACCCGCATACCATTCGCGGGCACAAGTACGTGCTGCGTCTTTATATGTTGATCGCCAGTATCGATCCGCTGCGGGTGTACCTGTATGACCAGGGCTTTGCCAAGCTAGCCTCTGAGCCCTGGGATCCCGACGACATCGACAACCCCTTTAGTCAGTTAACCAACCCAGATATCAATGCCTTAAATATCGAGGCTGAGATCCCTGTCGAGTTTATTGATCTAGAACGCTACCGAGAGTGGTTACGCGATCAGGGACATGATGATGACGTGCTGTTCCACCAGCTGCGGGACCTTGCCACGCTCACGGCGCTCTCGGCAGCGGATACCATGCGGTTACGCACCCAAGAAGAAGGTGCAGACCCTATGGGCTGTTACGAGCTAATTGGCTTGGACTGCTTGGTGGATGATCAGCTGAAGCCGTGGATTTTGGAGTGTAATTTAAGCCCGTCGCTCGGTATCTGCGCGAAACCAGAGCATGGGGGTACCGTCGAAGAGGCGGTGAAAGGCGCCCTAGTGAGCGATATGCTCAGCCTTGTAGGGCTCTACCCACGGGTGACACCTCCCTATATAGACGCAGAAGCGCTGGCCGCTGAACGCAAGCGCTCAGGAGGATTTGTGCCTCTCTATCCTGCGGCCACCTTAGAGGCCACGCTGGGTTACTTACCGTTCATCGGACTCCCCAGCCTCGCCGATTACCAGCTGGCTTCACCTGAGCTTCAGCAAGCTATCGCGTTTCGTGCTCACGGAGTGAGTGAGCTGATTGAAGGCGACCAACTGGCGCTGTATCACCACCCAAGCGGCCTCTACTACCAGTTAAACGATAGCGCTGCCTTGATGTGGCTACTGGCTAGCGAGGGCGAGTCTATCGAGCAGATGATCGTGCACCTCATCGCCGCCAGCGGGGGGCAAATAGCAAAAGAGCAGTTGATGGCCGACCTATGGGCAACGTTAACCCCTTGGTACCAGCAAGGTCTCTTGACACTGCATACGGCTACTTCAGACGAGCCCAAGGTCTATTCAGAGCGCACAGCATCTACCGCGTGGCACACCACCTTTTATTTTGCAGGGCGGCAGTGGCTATTAACGGCCCCTAGCGGTGCTATCGCGGAGCATTTAGCGCGCGCCTTATCGCCATTGGCGAAAGGCATGCATGACGCCGCCTTACCCGCCGAGCCTTTACACCTGTTAGAAAGCGCCAACGGTTACTGCCTCACCAACCATAGCCGCGTCATCAGTGCTCGCCTTAAACGGCCCGATATTCTGGATGCCATCACCCGCTACTGCATGAAGACTGCGTCTCGTGCGGGCGAGTTAACGCTCGACATCGCGCTACTGGGCAATACCCAGCAGCAATTCGCCTGCGTGTTACCCGCCCAAATATCCCCAGGCGTACTCGATACACTGGCGCAAGTGGCCACGCAGCACGGCTTGAGCGTCACCCGTGGGGCACGACTGTCCCCACAGTCACCCGCGCGCCTTGTTCCACTGAATCTTCCGCTCAGTGATCACGATTGGACGCCTCTGCCTCATCAGCCCTTAGAGACACCTCCCGTCATCGTCCTCTCCGCGGATGCCGAAACGCTGCCCGAGCCGCTCACTTCTTTGTCTTTACTAGGCGCGCTGTTACCGACAGCGTATGAAACAGAACACCACCTCAGCGCCGAATCGCTTCATGCGCTGCACACGCTGTGTCAGCGCTCAGAGCAGGTATCGCTTAGCTTGGCTTCTCAGGGTCATGATCTGGACGCATGGCTGAGCCGCCACGTATTACAACCCACTTCCCATGCCGCTGTGTAGCGGTGGGTAAGAGGCGCCATTTGGCGCAATAATCGCGACCATAGGAGAACGACCATGTCTCAACATGAAGCAAAACGCCGGTTACTCAGCCGTTTGAGCCGTCAGTTTGGCTACACAGCTCCCGCCCTCGCGCTGGTAGCGAGCGGTCTGGCGTTTCAAGCCCACGCTGATGAGCCAACCGACAGCATGACGAACGTTCAGCAAGCGCCCATGATGCTAGCGGAAGGTGGTGCTGAAGGCGGCGGTGAAGGCGAAAAACCAGAAGGTGAAGGAGAAGCCGAAGGCGGTGCTGAAGCCGGTTAACACTGCGCTCACTGCTTAATCCGTTGTGCTGAGCTGGTGCTTCGACCAGCTCAGCTTATGAGGAGCCTTCGCTATGCCCGTGACATCGCTGCCCGTCTCAAAATGCCAATTTCCCTGCCAACCGTTGGTTGAAGAGAACACGCTCTCGCTCACACAGCTGCAGTCGCTCGTGGCCTCTCTTGCTAGCACGTCGTATAGCCAACTATTTGGCAGCCAGTCAGTGGGCAAACATGTTCGCCACATCATAGAGCACTACCAAACGCTGCTGGCGGGATATACTAACGCACCCCATGTGGATCAGATTGATTATGAGCAGCGCCTACGAGAAGAGGCACTTGAAGAGAGTCCTGCGGTAGCCGCTAATACGATTAACGCGCTACACAGCGCTCTTCACGCATTGAATGATAAGCCCGCGGATGCCCCCTTGATACTGAACTATCCCGTTGGCCATGAAGGCCATGCGTATCCGCTCGCCTCTAGTTTAGGAAGAGAGTTGGCGTTTCTTACCAGCCATACGGTGCACCACATGGCACTGATTCGCTTACTGTGCGACACCCTGAGTGTCACGGTACCCAAAGACTTTGGTGTTCACCCCTCCACGCTTCGCCATTGGCGGCAATGCGATCATTAAATAGAGTGTTACCAAGCTGTGATCGCGTACCGCCATGGCACCGACGTGCCATGGCGCTCTATCCAGTCTCCTTATCCGTAAACACAATGCGTTGCACTGGCCTGGCCGATCATTTGGTAAATATCCATGTCGGTGACCGGCTCAGCGTTTTCCTCTTCAGACACATAGAGCGAGGAAAGTAACCAAATCTGGTCGTCTGATTGCTCGAACCACTGGTTCACCTTGTCGGCATCTAATAAGGCCAGCTCGTCTTCCTCGATTAACGCCTGGGAAAGCAGCAGCGCCTTAAGCGTTTCCAAAGTGGCTTGTTCATCGTCAAGGGTGTTGAACACCTGCACCACTACATCACCGTCTTGGCCACTGCCTACCTTAATGGGTTCATCAATGATATTGACCTGCGTTCCCGTAGGCACGTTATCGAAAATTGAGCCAATGTCTTCCGGATACATCCGTATGCACCCTCGGCTGGCCCGCATGCCAATCCCGTCGGGCTGGTTGGTACCGTGGATTAAATACCCAGGTATATCCAACAAAATAGCGTGCTCACCCAGCGGATTATCTGGCCCGGGTGGCACCACAGCGGGTGCGGGCTCACCACGCGCCGCCGCCTCTTCACGCATGGAGCGCGGCGGGTACCAAGCAGGATTTTCAAGGCGCATGGTCGTTTGTGTGATACCCAGCGGCGTATCGTAGCCATCACGCCCGATCCCGATAGGATAGGTCTCAACCCTAGGGGCTTCCCCTTGAGACACATTTGGATAGTAATAGAGCCTTAATTCCGCCACGTTGATGACGATGCCCGTGCGTGGCACATTGGGCAGAATGTGTTGCCTGGGAATGGTGACAGCCGTTCCTTCCCCTGGCACCCACAGGCTTACATCGGGATTGGCCGCACGGATCTCTTCGTAGCCTACTTTGTGCGTCCGAGCGATATCAATCAGCGTATCTTCTTCATTGGCAAGCACTTGATAATATTGACCGATGACATCGCCACTGTCAGGCAGCGGATAGTGGTTATCGGGCACCGTCGTTTCCTCTGCGCTCACCCATATCGGCCATGTCAACACGCTCAGTAATGCGGCGTTACGTACCGCCGCGACACTCTGTTTCAACATCACTCGTTTTACCTTCTGACGCATAACAGCACTCATTGTGTTACCTCCTTAACATTGGCAGCAGGCTGATAACGTGACCACAGCATTAACCCCAGCCCCCCTACTATCATCGGTAGCGTAAGCGCATGACCCATGGTGACCCAGTCGAAAGCGATAAACCCAAGATGGGCATCGGGCATACGCACAAACTCCACCGCAAAGCGGAATACGCCATAGCCGAATAGGAATGCCCCGGATAGCAATCCCCTTTGACGAGGACGACGTGATAACCAGAAGAGCACAACAAATAGCACCACTCCTTCTAGCAGCATCTCGTATAGCGCAGAGGGATGGCGTGGCTCAGGCCCTAGCTGCGGGAAGATCAGCGCCCACGGCACATCCGTCACACGGCCCGGAAGCTCTTGATTAATAAAGTTGCCCAACCGCCCAGCGCCTAAGCCAATGGGCACAAGAAGAGCCACAAAGTCAGCGATATCGATAAACGCCATTCGCTTTTTGCGCGCAAAAAAGAGCGCTGCCGCGATCACGCCAACGAGGCCACCATGGAAGCTCATGCCTCCATCCCATACCTGCAATACCCACAGCGGGTCGCTTGACCACTGCTCCATGCCATAGAAAAGGGCGTATCCCAATCGGCCGCCAACAATCACGCCAACAGCGCCATAAAAAATCAGATCACTAATGTCATCTTTACTAAGGCCCAAGTAGTCGGCACGCCAACGCCCCAACCACCATGCAGATAAGAAACCCACCACATACATTAATCCGTACCAATGAATCACCAGTGGCCCAAGCGCCACGGCAACGGGGTCAATCGCCGGATAGTCCATTGCTTTCTCCGTTTTTCTAACAGGCATACCGTGATGTCACGGAGTATCTCCATGAACGCCAAGCGGTATGAAAAAGCGTTTAAGGTGCTAGAAAGACAAGAAAAAGCGGGGAGGTTTCTCTAATTGCTCAGGAAGGGATTGCGGGTAAGGCACCTTCATCAACCCTTGTGGGGAAGGTGTTAGCACAGGGCCTGACATCGCGCAGGCACTCGCAGGTGCAAAGGGAGAACAGGAGGCGTCGGTAGGCTCGGCGGCCTGCTCTAAGGCAGAGAGAGAAAGACAGTGGGCGTCAGCCACACTAGACACTGACACAGGCGCATCGACTAAGCAGCTGCCTTTAGCAAGGCTGCTCACACTGGCTCCTGACAGCATGACGATGACCACCATCATCATGGCAGCCAGTTGCTTAGCTAGTCCGTTACGCATTTTTCGCCATGTCAGCCAACCTTCGATGTCTAGCTACCAGTGTCTTTTAGCCATGCCCTCTTTACCCAAGCGAGCAAACGCGAGCAAACGCGAGCAAATATTCTTACCACAAAAAGAACAGTCAGTCAAAAAGGCGACTTTCAGCTCAAGTCTAAAGCCGCCCTGCATCTCTAAATCCTGCGGGTCTACCTATTACAGTGCCCATCTACCTCACCTGTGAAGCGTTGCTGTGCGTGCACCACATACGCCGCCAAGGCCGCTAGCTCCTCAGAATCCCAAGGGAGTGGGTCTGCTGCCATTGGCGCTACCATGCACAGTTGAACCATTTCGTCTGCATGAACAGTCTCCATGCCAAACATGTTGGTTCCCATTGCGACGGGATGGGGGAACGGCTGCTGAAAGCTCGTTTGAAAACCGGCATCGCCTTTTGCGCCGTGGCAGCTTGCACATGAAAGGCCATTGGTGCTCAGCGAAGCATCGTTAAACAGCGCTTCACCGCGCTCGATGAGCGATGCCGGGTTATTTCCACGCTCATCATACCGGGGCGTATAGCCGGATGGCCTTCTCACCAACGCTGCTTTAGGGTGCGAGGCTGCTTCTGCTCCACCTTCTGCTTCTCCCTCCGCTTCGGCTTCCCCTTCTGCCTCTGCCTCCGCTTCAGCACCCGCCTCGGGGCTTGCCTCCGGCGAGTGGTTGCTCGCTATCATGATGCCAGACCTGGAAGATGACACCTCCTCTGCCAGAACGGATTGTTGCTCCGTAAGTGTTTGGAACATAACGCCGCCTGCTACCAAGGCAATGGCAGGGGCAGAGTAGCAAAGCTGTTTACGCAGACGGTCAAGCAATTGGCTTCGTAGATCACGATCTAGGCGCATAGCGATCACCTGTCGATAGAATTGTTATTGGGGCATGCGCTTCTCTGTGATCGAACCATAAATATCCTTACACACGGCACGCAAAAAAGAGCATTGTCATTTTTGAACTGATTGTTCCATAATCTTACAGCATCCTGGCATGACGCCTTGCGTGATGCCTTCATCGATTTATTTATCGTACAGAAGGAGGTTGTAATGGCTGATTTTCCGCTTCACACCACGGAGAGTGCTCCTGAAGCTGCCCACGCTAACTTGCAGGCTGCCGAGAAAAAAATGGGCTTTTTGCCCAACATTTTTGCCAAGATGGCAGAAGCTCCTACCCTACTGGAAGCCTACCTAACGCTTGATGGCATCTACGCCAAAACAAGCTTGAGCCCCGTCGAGCAACAAGCGGCTTTGCTGGCCATCAGCGCGGATAACCAATGCTCTTTTTGCGTCGCAGCCCATACCGGCGGTATCAAAAAAGCAGGCGCGGATGATGAATTAATTAAAGACTTACGCTCTCGCAAGACCCCCAACGACGCGAAAATTGCGGCGGTGACCCGTTTTGCTCGTCATCTAAACGCACAACGCGGTTGGGCAGAACAAACAGAAATCGATGCCTTTTTAGAAGCGGGTTTTTCGCACCAGCAAATCTTAGAACTGGTCATTGCCTGTGCGTTAAAAACGCTGTCTAACTACACGAACCATGTCGCTGGAACACCACTTAACGAAGAGCTAAAGCCACTTGCTTGGAAAGCTGACACTTAAATCGATCTCTGTGGCCGCCACAGCGGCCGCTTCGATAACCGTTCTCTAGGGATACACCTGACGATGACGCTGTTACCTATGGATGATCACATCGCCGCCCTGCGACCAAAACTTATTTCCTTTGCACGGTTACAGCTACGAGATCACGCGGCAGCGGAAGACATTGTTCAAGATACGCTCATCACTGCGATTGAAAAACAAGACACCTTCAGCGGCCGATCTGCCTTTGAAACATGGGTGTTTGGGATTTTAAAAAACAAGCTTCTTGAACGAATACGATACGAACGCCGCTACATTTCATGGCAAGACGAAGAGTATAGCGACGAAGACTCCTTCGAGAACTTGTTCAAAGAAAATGGACGATGGCAAGCCGCCAGCAAACCTAAGTCCTGGGGTGAGCCTGATCAAATGTTAGAAAATGCGGCTTTCTGGCAATTGTTAGATACCTGTTTAATCGCCCTTCCTGGCAACACAGCCCGTGTTTTTACGATGCGCGAACTCATGGATCTCACCACGCAAGAAATTTGCCAAATACTTTCGCTGAGTGAAGCGAATTGCTGGGTCATCTTACATAGAGCAAGGCTCAAATTACGTGCTTGCATTGAAAAAGGCTGGTTAATAGAGAAATGAAGAAGACGTCAAAAAAGGCAAACAAGCCGCTAAAGAAAGGCATCAAATTCCGCAAGCTGATGCGCAAATCAGCCATCCTTCTCGCCTTCTTGGCGGTCCCCATTGCTTGGCTAATCGCTAACGAACAGTCGGCTCGACAAGAATCAGACTTGAGCATCCTGGGAAGTGGTCAGCCGGTGGCGGTACAAGTGCATGATCACAGCTGCCCACTGTGCCAACGTCTCAGAACGAATGCGGAGCAAGCGCTGAACGAAATGGAGAAGCCTCCAGCTTGGCGCATTGCAGATATCAACACAACCAGTGGTTCCGATTTTGCGCATAGATACGGAGTGGGCCACGTCACGATTCTTCTATTTGATGGGCAGGGAAATCGCCAGCAGACCATCGAAGGTGTTACTGCCTCACATGATTTACGCAGTGCTTTCGAGAAGCTTATGCAATCGAGCTACTAGAGCCAAACTTACTTATTTGATTAATTTCAATATTATTACCAGGGAGGGCTCCAAAAATGCAAAAAGTAAACTTAAACAAACACCTTCCCAATACACCCTAAAATAACTCAATGGAGGACCCAGGTATGATTATGTGCAAAGAAGCCACTCGGCTAATGTCACTGAGAATTGAGCAACCACTAACATTTCAACAAAAAACTCAGCTAGCAATTCATCTTTCAATGTGTGGAGCATGTCGTCGCTGTGACAAGCAGTTTCGTTTTCTACACGACTCATTCAATCGCCACCCCAGTCAACTTGGCGATACTAACAAAAAATAAAGTGAAAGCATCTAGCTATTAACAAGTGACTAGATGCTTACACTTTTAACGATATATTACCTATACAGCCCATCACCGACGTCATGCATCAAGTCGATAACGCTAGTATTGTCAAGCCTTCCTGTTAGCGTATTGAATATAGAAACTGCCTACACTCTCTAACGAAAACGCCCCCAATGAAGGGGGCGTTTGGCGTGTTAGATTAACGCCAGGGTTTTAAGCAAAGACCTCGGTCCATTCACTGCGCTTGGCCAGCAGGCCTTTGGCGAGTTCCTGAGCACCTTCCAAGCTGTGGCTGGCGGCCCAGCCGCACTGCATTTCGTTGCAAGCGGGCACCTCGGTGGCGGTAAGTACGTCGTTGAGGGTCTGCTCGATGATCGACAGCACGTCATTGTAATCATCGTGGTTGATCAGCGCGATGTAAAAGCCGGTCTGGCAGCCCATCGGGCTGATATCGACCACTTTATCCGTGTGATTGCGCGACATTTCCGCCATCAAATGCTCCAGGGAGTGCAGCGCAGGCATCTCCATGTGCTCTTTGTTAGGCTGGCAGATACGTAGATCGTATTTATGGATACGGTCGCCGTTCTGGCCCTCTTTGATATCGGCCAAACGTACGTAGGGGGCTTTTACCTTGGTGTGATCCAGGTTAAAGCTTTCGACGTTCATCTTTTTCTCGGTCATATGGGCTCCATCATCGTTCGGTTTTGGTCGCCTATTCTACACGTTGTGCCCTCATGACACCTTGGGCGCATCAAAATTCCACGGCTCATCGGTGTAGACGCACACGTTGGCGTCTTCGATATCGCCATCGGGCGACTCAACGTGCTGGGCGAAGAACTCTTGAATTTCTTTGCGCTGGCAGTGCGCCTCGAACTCTTCACGACTGGCCCAAATCTCGTGAAACACGATGGGATAGCTAGTGCCCTGGGCAAACGGGTTATCGATTTGGCGGGTCACCGTGTAGTGCAGGCAGGCATCTTCGCGATGCGTATTAGGCTCCAGGCTCTGCAGCGCTTTGAAGACGGCTTCCTCTTTACCGGCTTTGGGTTTGAAGCTTGCGATGCAGTAGATTTTTTTCGACATGTCGTCTTACCCGTGATAACGAAAGCTGCCCCCATTATGGGGTCGATAGCGATGGATACCAACCTATCGCATCATGCGTTCTGCCAACGTCTCCAACTCGGGCACCGTCATATCGGGTTCGATCCCCCAAGGGTCGAACGGTGCATCCGAATGGCGACGTACCCAGGCACTGCGCAAGCCCGCATGGGTGGCACCAATCACATCGAACGGGTTACTGGAGATGAGCCATGTGGTTTCCGGCCGCGTCTCTAACCGTGTGCGAAGATAGGCGTAAACGGCGGGGTCGGGCTTGAAGCGCTTAATGGCGTCGACACTCACCACGGCGTCCATGTGACTTTTCACCCCGGCGCGCGTCAACAGCTGATTGACGGCATCTTCGGTACCGTTCGAAAACGCCACACAGCGAATACCGGCATCGCGCAGTCGATCCAGCGCAGGCACCACATCGGGAAAAGCGGGCAGCTCAGCATAAACCGCCATCAAGTGGTCACGATCGTTATCCGACAGGCCGGTTTGCAGCGCGCGGTCGGTAAATACCAGCGCCTCGCGGGTACACTCGGCAAAGGGCACATAGGCGCCCATCAGCCCATGGCGAAAGCTGTACTCTAGCTGTTTTTCCCGCCAGCGCTTGGCGAACTCTCCCGCCTGCTGCGCATCTTGCAGGCGACGTTTCAGCTCGATCGTCACGCCTTGGGTATCAATCAGCGTGCCGTATACGTCAAAAGCGAGTACCGGTTGCATGACAGGCTCCTTTTCAAACATTGATGGCTTTATGACGTTAAGCGTAGCGGGCTGGCCGAAAACCTCCATTAGCATGACATCTCACTTGGCCGTGAAAAGAGACCTCGCCTTGCGGTGTTCGTTTCATTACTTGCCAACAGTAATGCAAACAATCATTATTATCATTCGCCAGAACAATGCTCTTTATGGTTCATGATGCCTGCTCCTCACCACCTCTTATTGATCGACGATGACCCTATCCTTGGTGAGCAGTTGATCACGCTGCTCAGCCAGCGTAACTACCGCGTTACTCACTGCCTGGATGCCGACAGCGGTTTTCGATGTGTACAGGAAAACGATATCCATCTGCTGCTACTGGACGTCCGACTGCCGGGCATGAGCGGCTTGGAGCTACTCGCAGTGCTGCGTGACAGGTTCTCCCTGCCCGTTTTAATGCTGAGCGCGTGCGGGGCCGAAGAAGAGCGCATCAAAGGGCTACAGCACGGCGCGGATGACTATTTGGCCAAGCCCTTCCACCCGCTCGAATTGGCGCTGCGTATCGACGCATTGCTGCGTCGCTCGGCCCCGCCACCCGCTGCCCAAGCACAGTGCTTGCAGGTGGATGACCTCTCCCTTGACGCCTCTCGCACAGAGCTCAAAGTGGCAGGGCAAGCCGTCGAGCTTACCCCGCTACAGTTTCGTTTACTGTGGCTGTTGGCCCATCACCGAGGCCAAACGCTGAGCAAGACGTATCTCTATCATCGCCTGTTTCAGCGGGAGTACAGCCCCTATGACCGTAGCCTGGATATACACGTCAGCCGCGTTCGTCGTAAGCTCAGCGGTGCCGGATTCGACGCGCTAAGGCTGCAAACTCAGCACGGCAAAGGGTACTGCTTGCAATGAGACAGCGATTGCTATGGAAGCTGTGCGGCATCGTGGCGACCGGCGGCATTGCGTTAGTGGTCTCGACGTCACTGCTCGAGAAATGGGCAGAGCGCCAAATGAGCGTGATTGCCCCGCATCACCAACACACCTTGGCAGGCTGGGGCGAGACTGCCGAAGCCCTTTACCGCGCGGGCGACGACGCCGCACTCGCCGACTGGCTAGACGCACTGCAAGCCCAGGAGAACACCTGGGCAGCGGTGGTTACCTCGAGCGTAACGCCAGTGGCTGGCGGCACGCTCTCCGAACAGTTTCAAGAGGGTTATCGGTTGGGCCGTGTAGATCCTGCCCTGCTCAAGCGCGTCGAAGTCACCACGGGGGCCGGTCGTGCCACTGATGGCCCCGGTGCCCTAGGCGGCAGCGTGCGCTTCGTCACTAAAGACCCCGATGATCTACTGCGTGATGGAGAGCGCTTGGGCGGGCTATTGTCGGCGGGAGCGGGCACCAACCCAGAAAGTTATCGCGTGAGCACCACCCTGTTTGGTCGCGTCAACGACCAGTGGAGCGCCATGGGCACTCTCGTCGAACGCGACCAGCAACGCTATGAAGACGGCAACGGCAGCGAACAGGCCGGCACCGAGGCCAATCAGCAGTTGGGCCAAGTGAAACTGCTAGGGGACTTCGGCACACAGCGTTTTACGCTCAGCCATGAGATTCGTCAGGACGAAGGCGAACGGGCCCAGCGGCCTCAATGGGTCGTTAGCGGCTTCAATCGCCTGTACTCGCTGGATGCCGAGCGCCAAACCAGTACGCTGAATTACCAACTGCGCCCGCAGGGGCAATCATGGCTCGACCTGGAAGCCACGCTGTACCACACCACAGCCGATGTGGAACAAAACGTCGCGGACCGCTGGGGACGTTATTTCGGCGAATCCGAGTCCACCGGGCTGACCCTTGCCAATACGAGCCGTCTGGGCAGCCACCGTATCGTTTACGGCATTGACTATCGTGATGACGAGGTCACCGCAGGTTACGAGGAAAACCCCACACAGGAACGCGAAAGCGGTGATATCGCCGGGATATTCGTACAAAACGACCTGCAGCTCACCGATGACGTTCGACTGGGAATCGGCGCCCGGTACGACCGTTATCGCCTCACCGATAATAGCGGCCTCTCTTACCGCGAGGACGACATAAGCCCCAATATCGACGCCGAGTGGATGGTCTCCGATCACGTCACGTTGAGCGCTGCCCATGCACGCGCATTCCGCGGCCCGAAAGCCCACGATGCGTTCAAGCTCGAAGGCGCCGCCAACGCCCCGGGCCTTCGCGGCGAACAGGCCCGTAATAGTGAAATCGCCGCGCGCTTCGAGCAGGGCCCTTGGCAACTCAGTGCGGAGCTGTACCGTTCGACCATCGATGACGTCATTGCCGACCCCCTGGGCCGCCCTACCCTGTATCAGAACGTCGGCGATCTTGAATCCAACGGTTATGTGCTCAGCGCGAATTACCAGTGGGCATCACTGTCCGCCGGGCTGAGCTTCCATCACAATGATATCGAGCTGAATGGCCAGCCGCTGACCGTTTATGAGTACAACGGTATTGGTAACACCATCGGCAATACCTGGACGGCAAACGTCGACTACCAAGTCAATCGCGCCTGGCAGGTGGGCTGGCGTGGCCAGTTCGTCGAGGGCATTAGCGCCTTGGAGACCTCGGTGGGCACCATTGGCAAACCGGGGTATGGCGTACACGATGCCTATGTCCGCTGGCTTCCCACCCAAAGCGAGGACTTAGCGGTCACGCTAACCGTCAACAACTTGCTGGATAAGCAGTATCTGGACCATGCCAGCAACGCAGACTTCGAGCACCTCCCAGGCTATGAGGGCATCGTAGGGCTGGCCGAGCCCGGGCGCGACGTTCGCCTGGGCGTCGACTACCGGTTTTAATCCCAGTGTTCACTACGTACTGAAACGACACTGCCCGCAGCAAGCGGGCAGTGTCGTTGGTCGAGTTATGCGTTCAGGCGTTAAATCGTGAAGGCGGCTTCCTGCTGGCCGGTTTTCAGGTCACCCGCACGCACCAGCTCATCGGTCACGCGGTCGATGGCGCGCTTGGCACGACCGATCATCTCGTCCACTTCGCCACGGTTGATGGTCAGCGGCGGCGCGAAGCCGAGAATGTCGCCCTGAGGCATGGCGCGGGCAATCAGGTTCTCTTCCAGCGCGGCAGCGGCGACACGCGGGCCCACTTTCAGCGCGGGGTCGAAGTGCAGGCGCTGTTTGGCATCCGGAGAGAATTCCAGCGCAGCCATCAGGCCAACACCGCGCACATCACCCAACAGCGGGTGGCCTTCAAACGTCGCTTTCAGCTGCTGCTGGAAGTAGCCGCCGGTTTCAGCCGCGTTGCCCACTAGGTTTTCGCGCTCGATGATATCCAGGTTCGCAAGACCTGCGGCACAGCCCAGGGCGTGGCCTGAGTAGGTCCAGCCGTGGCCGATGGGTCCAAATTCACCGGTGCCCTGCTCAAGCACTTTCCACACTTTATCGCCGACAATCACGCCAGACAGCGGCTGGTAGGCGCTGGTCAGGCCTTTGGCGATAGTGATCAGGTCAGGCTTCATATTGTAGTGGTGGCTACCGAAGTCGGAGCCGGTACGGCCAAAACCGCACACTACTTCGTCGGCAATGAGCAGCACGTCGTACTTATCCAGTACCGGCTGAATCGCTTCCCAGTAGCCTTCCGGCGGCGGCACGATACCGCCAGTGCCAAGTACCGGCTCGCCGATAAAGGCGGCAACGGTGTCCGGGCCCTCTTCCAGAATCATCGCTTCGAGCTTATCTGCGCAATAGGCAGAGAACTCCCGCTCGGTCATGCCGTGCTGCTCGGCGGCGCGCAGGTAGTAGTGCGGCGCTTCGGTATGGCGGATGGTATCGATGGGCAGGTCGAAGTGGTCGTGGAACGCCTTCAGGCCGGTCAGCGAACCAGACGCGATACCGGAGCCGTGGTAACCGCGCATACGCGAGATGACCTTTTTCTTCTGCGGGCGACCCAGTACGTTGTTGTAGTAACGCACGATTTTGAGCTGGGTTTCGTTGGCATCAGAACCCGACATGCCGTAGTAGACCTTGGACATGTTGAGGCCTGCGATTTTCAGCACGCGCTCGGAAAGCTCGATTTGCGGCTCGTTGGAGTGGCCTACATAAGTGTGGTAGTAGGAGAGTTCCAGCGCCTGCTTGTAGATAGCTTCAGCCACTTCAGTGCGACCATAGCCGATGTTCACACAGTAAAGACCCGCAAAACCGTCGATGAACTCGCGGCCATCTTTATCGACGATATTAATGCCTTTACCACCGGTAATAACACGGCCCGGTGCGTCGCCGTGGGCGAAGTCACGCAGGTGGGTAGAGGCGTGGAAGGTGACTTTACGGTCGCGTTCGATCAGATCCTGATGCAAGCTCATAACGTTCTCTCTGTACGATAAACCTCCCCACTGTTGGGAAGGGTGTTTTATCTTTGGTGACTGACTAGCTGTTGGCCACCTAGCGGTGTCTTCGCCCGGCAAAGCCGACCTCCTACTGAACAAATCAAATTTTTGAACAGTTATTGTGGGAGGACGCTTCAGCGCGCGATTCTGTTCTTTACAATTAGCTACCCGATACCGAACCCAGCGCGCCCAGGCAGTAGTATTTCGTTTCCAGGTACTCATCGATACCTGTAGCGCCACCTTCACGGCCAAGGCCGGACTGTTTGACGCCGCCGAAGGGCACGGGCGGGCCGGTCATCTTCACGGAGTTGACGCTCACCATGCCGTACTCCAGTGCGCGCATCAGCTTCCAAATACGACGAATATCGTGGGTGTAGATGTACGCAGCCAGGCCGTATTCGGTGTCGTTGGCCATCTCGATCACTTCGTCGTCGCTACTATAAGCGGTAATGCCAGCCACGGGGGCAAAGTTCTCTTCCCGCCATACTTTCATTTGCGGTGTCACACCGGTCAGCAGTACTGGCATAAAGAAGTTGTCGCCCGGCGCTTGGCTTTGGTCGCCCGCCACCATCGTAGCGCCTTGGGAGATCGCGTCGTCCACAATCGCGGCTGCTTTTTCGACCGCTTGGCGGTGAATGAGCGGGCCAAGATCAACTTCGCCGTGCAGGCCATTGCCCACGGTGAGGGCCGCCATACGCTCGGTGAACTGGGCCACGAACTCATCGTGAATCGATTCGTGCACCAGAATCCGGTTAGCGGCTAGGCAGTCTTGCCCAGCGGTTTGGAACTTGGCCGCTACCGCAGCATAGGCGGCCTCTTTCGGGTCCATATCTGGCCCGACGATAAACGGCGCGTTGCCACCCAGCTCCAGTGAAAGACGCTTCACGGTGTTAGCGCTTTGCTCGATGAGCAGGCGGCCAACGCGGGTGGAGCCGGTGAACGAGAGCGCACGAATACGCGGTTCGCTGCACAAAATCTTGGAGACTTCCGCAGGCTCGCCCAATACCACGTTGAAGATGCCTTCTGGGATGCCCGCTCGCTCGGCGAGTTCTGCCAGCGCCAGCGCCGAGAACGGCGTTTCGTTGGCGGGCTTCACAATCACCGGGCAGCCTGCGGCCAGCGCGGCAGCGGCTTTGCGGGTGATCATCGCCAGCGGGAAGTTCCACGGCGTAATCATCGCGGCAATGCCCACCGGCTCTTTAATGGTGCCGAGCGATGCATTGGGAATGTGGCTCGGGATGGTCTCGCCGTAGGTGCGCTTGCCCTCTTCCGCGAACCAACGCACGAAGCTTGCGCCATACTCTACTTCACCACGGGCATCGGGCAGCGGTTTGCCCTGCTCCAGGGTCATGATGGTCGCTAGGTCTTCGCGGTTGGCTTGAATGAGGTCGTACCAGGCCAGCAGGCGTTCGCAACGCTCGTCGGCGCGCAGTGCCCGCCAGTGGACAAACGCCGCTTCGGCGGCATCCACAGCAGCGGTAATCTGCTCTGCTTCCAGCAGCGGAATATGGCCAATGGCTTCGTTGGTCGCGGGATCGTATACCGCCTCTTCGCGGCCACCTTCGCCATGGGTCCACTTGCCGTTCACGTAGGCGTACTGCCGGAACAGGCGCGGATCTTCCAGGCGTTTAGCAAGCGTGGTCGATAGTGTGGTCATGGGCACCCCCCCAGGTTGCAGCCAATACGATGAGGCCCGCTAGAGGCGACACACCGTGCACATCAAAAGGATCATCCATCGCGGCTCAAGGGCCGCGCTAAATCGATGTGCCTAGCGTAAGGGAGAATCGCCACGAAGTGTTTTTGAAAGCGCCGGTGTTTTCCGGCACTTTTTTTGTGGCAAGACGTTTTATGATGGTTTTTTTTGGCCGCAAGGCAAAGCGGCTAAAGCGCAGCGCTGGGGTCGATGCCAATCGGCTGATGCTTGACGGTCTTCGTCACGATATACGTAAAGTAGCGCTCAATGCCCACCTCCGATACCAGCCATTTATCCATCAGGCGCTGGTAGCTATCGATGGTGCGGGCTTCGAACTTCACCAGATAATCGACGCCACCGCCGACGGCCACGCACTCGGTCACCTCGGGAGTTTGCATCACCAGGGCTTCAAAGCGGGCAAAGCTTTCGGCGTTGTGCTGCTTGAGCTCGATCTGCACCCACACGGGGTTACGCGGCACCAGCACGTCAGCATTGATGCGCGCGGTGTAGCCCTCGATCACTCCGGCCTTTTCCAGGCGCTTCACCCGTTCCCAGCAGGGGCTGACCGAGAGGTTGATCGCCTCGGCCAGCTTCGATTTGGTGATTCGCCCATCCCGAGAGAGGATATCAAGGATTTTGAGATCAAAACGGTCCAGTTTCATCATGCCGGGGGCTACGCCTCCAGGCGTTCGACAACATCGGCGATCACCGCCAGGGTGTCCCCCATATTGATCAGCGAGGGCGCACGGCGGGCCATGAGAATACCATCGCGCTCGGCCTTGTACGCCACTGGTGCGGTGCCGCTGCGGGTCATATCGTAGACATAAGCGATGGTTTGGCCCTTCTTCACTTCGTCGCCCAGTGCCACCAGCAGCTCTAATACGCCCGAATGCTGGCTCTGCACGTAGCAGCTAGCATCTGGCATATCGAGGTACATTTGCCCGCCTTCGGGCATTTCTACACTGCCCTCTACTAAACCATAATGAATCAAGAAGTTGCGCACGCCACGTTCGGCAATGGCAATGCTTTGCGGCGTAGAGGTGCCGCCGCCGCCCAGTTCGGTCGCCACAAACACCTTGCCTTGGCGCTCGCAGGCGGTGTCGAAGAGTTTTTCGGCATCCAACTCAAACATCACCATGGCGTAAGGCGCACCAAACGCTTTGGCACCTTCCAGGGCGGCCTGCTGTTGAGCTTTGTCATCCAGCACGTGGGAAGCGCCAAACGGCAGAATATCCAGCGTGCGGCCGCCAGAGTGCAGGTCGAGCACCACATCGCTCATGGGCACCAGCACGCGGGTGAAGTAGTCGGCAATTTGCGAGGTCACCGTGCCGTTAGGATCGCCAGGAAAGCTGCGGTTCAGGTTGCCTTTATCCATGGGTGAGGTGCGTTTGCCCGCCATCACCGCTGGGGTATTCATGCAGGGCACGATGATCACGCGCCCGGTCACGTCTTCCGCTTTCAGCGTTGAGGAGAGCTTCAACAGCGAAGTGATGCCCTCGTACTCATCGCCATGGTTGCCGCCGGTGAGCAGTGCCGTGGGGCCTTCGCCATTTTTTACTACCGTGACGGGGATCATCACCGCGCCCCAAGCCGACTCATCGGTGGAAATCGGCAGTTTTAAAAAGCCGTGCTGCACGCCATCGGCGTCGAAATCAACGGTGGCGGAAATGGGGCTTGGCCGCAGTTGGTTCGGTTGAAGCGTCATTGTGTTTCCCTTGTGTTATCACGCGGCTATTTGACGAACAGCTGGCGGGGGAAATTCGCCAGGGTTTCACAGCCGTCTTCGGTTATTAGGATACTTTCGGTAATCTCCAGGCCCCAGTCATCAACCCATAGGCCGGGCATGAAGTGGAAGGTCATGCCCGGCTGCAGGATGGTTTCATCCGAGGGGCGCAAACTCATGGTGCGCTCGCCCCAGTCGGGTGGGTAAGAGATACCGATGGGGTAACCACAGCGTGCGCCGCCGCGGTCAAAGCCGTACTTGTCCATCGCCGCGCCCAGCGCCATGGCGATATCGGCCGTGCGGTTACCGGGTTTGGCCACCGCCAATCCGTGCTCGATGCCTTCCAGCAAGGCCGACTCGGCGCGGATGAAGTCGGTGGGCGGCGTGCCGAGAAACACGGTCCGAGACATGGGGGCATGGTAGCGTTTGAACACCCCGGCAATTTCGAAGAAGGTGCCCTCACCGCTGCGAAAGGGCGTGTCGTCCCAGGTCAAGTGTGGGGCGGCAGCGTCTTTACCGGTGGGCAGCATCGGCACGATGGCTGGATAGTCACCACCAAACACCTTGCCGTTCTCGTCCACGAAGCCTTCGATACCGACGCGATAGATTTCAGACACCAGCTTGCTCTTTGGCAGTCCTGGCTCGATCACCTCTAGAATGCGTGAGTGCATACCTTCGACGATTTTGGCCGCCACGCGCATATAGGCGACTTCTTGCGGTGACTTGATCGCCCGGCACCAGTTGACCAGTGCATTAGCATCCATGAAGCGTGCGTGGGGCAGCTCCTTGAGCAGGCTTTGGTAGGCTTTAGCAGAGAAGTAGTAGTTATCCATCTCCATACCCACCACGCCGGTGTGCCAACCGCGGTCGGGCATGATCGACTGCGCCAAATACTCCATCGGGTGCATGTCGGGGTTCTGGACGTAATAATCCGGGTAGTAGGTAATGTTGTCTGGATGAATCCAACAGGTGCGCAGCGCGCCGTTGGCATCCATACGTCGCCCAAACCACACCGGCTCGCCTTCCAGCCCTACCAATACACACTGGTGAACATAAAACGACCAGCCATCGTAGCCGGTTAGCCACGCCATGTTGGAGGGATCGCTGACGATCAGTACATCGATGCCGCGAACGGCCATTTCGGTACGCACCTTCCAAAGGCGGTTTGCATACTCTTCACGAGTGAAAGGCAGGGAAACCTCAGTCATCGGGCAACTCGCCATCAAAGATCACTAAGAACCAGCGCGAGCCGCAAGGACATGCCGCACTGGGCCACAGGATCGACCTGGCCACCGCCGCTGTTGGCCCGCCAATGTCGTCTTAAGCCGATACTAGCACCCACCCTTGGTTGCCGGTCAAAACCTTTATGACAAAAATTTCATATGCCGTTAACGTTGTATACATCGAGGTGTTAACAGCGCTCTTACTCCTTGGCACAAGGCGCTCTACGGGTTGCGAACTCGTAAGACTCTCACCCATGATAGTGAATGACGGCATTGGCTAGATAACGAGGAGATCATATGAAAATTGTCGTGCATATCGACGACGCGGCCCAGTGGCAGGACGCCATTGCCCAAGCGCTACCCCACGCGGACGTCGTGACGAGCGACGCTCCCCCTAGTGAGCGCGCCAATGCCGATTACCTCGCGGTGTGGAAAGCGCCCGCGCATCTCTTCGAGGAACAAACCCAGCTGAAGGGGATTATCAACCTGGGAGCCGGCGTCGATCATTTGCTCAAGACGCCTGAACTACCCAAAGACGTGCCCATCGTCAAATTGCGTGATGCCGGGATGAGCGAGCTGATGGCCGACTATGTGCTCTACGGCGTGCTGTATTTTTATCGCAGTATGGATCGTTACGCTGCGCAACAATCCAGCGCTCGTTGGCAGCCCCAGACAGTGCCGGATAAAGCAAACTGGCCAGTCGGCGTATTAGGGCTGGGCGCCATCGGTAGCTACGTCGCCAGTGCACTCCAGCAAGCAGGCTTCCCCGTTTTGGGCTGGAGCCGAACGCCCAAGCACATCAACGGTGTGCGCTGCTTACATGGCGAGGACGGTTTAAACGAGCTACTGAACCAAGCGCAAAGCGTAGTAACCATTCTCCCCGATACAGCGGCTACCCAGCACATTCTTAACGCCGAACGGCTGGCACAACTGCCGAAAGGTGCCAGCATCATTAACCCAGGCCGTGGTAGCTTGATTGATGAGCAAGCACTGCTGGACGCACTTGGCCATGACGGCCAGCCAGGGCACCTGCGCGGAGCACTGCTGGATGTTTTCCATGAAGAGCCGCTACCGGCAAACAACCCGCTCTGGCAGCACCCTAAGGTCATCGTCACTCCGCATATGGCGGCCCCCACACCGCTTAACGATGCCATTGATCAAGTGATTTCGTACCTGCACGCCTTTGAGGCGGGTGAACCCCTGGCTACTGTTAACCCCGACATGGGCTACTGACGTTTAACGCCACGCTCGTTATACTCGCACACGGAACCAAGCGCTCGCTAAAGGCTCTTAGGACGACACACTGTAGGGAGGAGGAGCCTTTGCAACACACATTCGCTCGTAACACACGGCACGGCCTATTGGGCGCTACATTGACTGCCGCGCTGATGACGAACAGCGCCGTCGCGCTTGCCGATGACAGCGCTTCCTTGGCCTCTCCTCAGCCATTCGAGGCGCAGTACCGGCTTGACATTCGCGGCTGGCCGAGCGCCAACATTACCCATACGCTCACGCATGAAGGCTCGCATTGGCTGAGCGACATGAGTTTCTCCATTGCCGTCGCCCGAGGTAACGAGCGCAGTCGTTTCTACATCGATGATGGCGACACACACTCTTTGCTTTATAACAGCAGCTACTCTCTCTTCGGCGTCGGCGACAGCTATCAGCTCAACCAAGACGACATTCCCTCCATCGATCGTCAAGCCGCCCTGTTCGACCTCTCCCGCCGGGCTGGCACCGAAGGCTGCACCGAGAGCAACCCCTGCGATATCGACTTCGTGGATCACCGTGGGCGCGACGAACACTTCCAGTACTTCGTGAACGAGCCCACTACAGCCCGTGTGCCTGCCGGTGAGTTCGACGCCAAGCAGGTCACGCTGATTGATGCCGAAAAGCCTGACCGGCATTTGCTGATCAACTTCCATCCTGACTGGCCGGGGCTCATCCTCTCAGCCACCTATGAAAAAGAGGGGCGCCGACAAACGACACTCACCATGACCCACTTCAACCCTGCCGGGGGTAACGCGCCCTAAATGCTCTCTGGCCTATTGATCGTTTTACTGCCGCTGCTTTTGGGCTACTTGGTACGTGTCCGTTCGACCCGCCTGCTGAATCTGATTAACCGAGCCGTCAGCGGCTCGGTGTACCTGATTCTGCTGTTTATGGGCGTGAGCCTCGCCGGGCTTGAGAATTTAGGCAGCCAGCTCTCTCGTCTGGGTGGCAATGCCCTACTGCTGTTTACCATCACCACGCTGTTTAACTTAGCCGCACTGTGGTGGCTTTCTCGGCGAGTGCGGCTCAGCGCGGGCGGCTCTCCGGTAGTGAAAGATGCCCCCACCAGCAAACTCGCCGCCATGCAGGGCTCGTTAATGCTGGTGGGCGTGGTCGCAGCGGGTGTCACTGCAGGGCTGCTGCTTGGGCCTATAGTTGGCGAGGCGCTGTTCACCACCGCCGACTGGCTAGCCGAGTGGGTGCTGTATTTACTGCTGGTGTTGATTGGCTGCCAGCTACGCAACTCCGGTATGCCGCTGAAGCAGATTTTGCTCAATCGCTTGGGGCTCGCCATTGCGGTCACGCTGGCCGTTAGCTCGCTGCTAGCGGGCTTGGTAGCCGCCCCGCTGCTTGCGCTGAGCTGGAACGAAGGCCTTGCCATGGCCTCAGGCTTCGGCTGGTACTCGCTTTCCGCCATTTTGATTGGAGACCAGCTTGGCCCGCTGATGGGTGGTGTGGCGTTCTTCAACGACCTCACCCGCGAGCTGCTGGCGTTCATCCTGATCCCACTGGTCATCCATCGCCACACCGCGCTGGCGATTGGCTATGGCGGGGCCACCTCCATGGACTTCACCCTGCCCGTGATTCAGCAGCACGGCGGCGTGGCCTGTGTGCCCATTGCCGTGGTTAGCGGCTTTATCCTCTCGCTGCTGTCGCCTCCGCTGACTCTGTTCTTTCTTTCGCTTTCGGGTTAGCACGCACGGACGCTCCTTGGTTAGGATACGCAGCAAACGCATACCCTCTTTTATGACCAAGGACGCCCACCCACCATGCTCAACGGAATCTGGTTAAGCTTCTTCATTGCCGCCTTTGCGGCATCGCTCTGGCAGTGGCTGGTGGGTGGCGATAGCGAAGTGTTTGCCCGCTTGGTGCAGTCGCTGTTCGATATGGCCAAGGTGAGCGTCGATATTATCTTGGTGCTGCTGGGCACCATGACGCTGTGGCTGGGGTTTCTTTCCATTGCCGAAAAGGCAGGGTTGATACGACTACTGGGGCGGGTACTCGACCCGCTTTTTAGCCGCTTGATGCCCGAAGTGCCCCGTGGCCACCCGGCCATGGGGCTGATTAGCATGAACTTCGCGGCGAACATTCTCGGCCTGGATAACGCCGCCACGCCGATCGGTATCAAAGCGATGCATTCGCTGCAAAGTCTTAATCCCAGCAGTGAGACTGCCAGCAACGCGCAAATCCTGTTTTTAGTGCTTAATACCTCGTCGCTCACCCTGCTGCCCGTCACGATCTTCATGTACCGTGCCCAGCAAGGGGCGGACGAGCCAACGCTGGTCTTTCTACCGATCCTGTTGGCGACAAGCGCCTCCAGTCTGGCAGGGCTGTTAGCCGTGGCGATCATGCAGCGCTTGAAACTATGGCAGCCGGTGGTGTTGGCCTATCTGTTAGCCGCAGCACTCGCGCTGGGCCTGCTGATGACCACACTCGCCGGGATGTCCGCCCAGGCACTGGCGGCAGCGTCTACTCTGGTCGGCAACCTAACGCTATTTAGCATCGTGATACTGTTCTTGATGGTTGGGGCGCTACGCGGCGTCAAGGTGTACGACGCTTTTATCGAAGGGGCTAAAGAGGGCCTGAGCTTTACCATCACCCTACTGCCCTACCTGATTGCCATGCTGGTCGCGGTGGGTGTGCTGCGCGCCAGCGGCGTGCTGGATGCCGGGCTTGGCGGTATCCGCTGGCTGGTGGAGGGCATTGGCTGGGATATCCGCTTCGTGGATGCGCTGCCCACCGCCTTTGTGAAACCGCTTTCTGGCAGTGGCTCCCGTGCCATGATGATCGAAACCATGAACACCTTTGGGGTCGATAGCTTTCCTGGGCTACTGGCCGCGACCTTCCAAGGCAGCACCGAAACCACGTTTTACGTGCTGGCGGTTTACTTCGGCGCCGTGGGCATTACACGCATTCGTCATGGTCTTGGCTGCGCGTTGATAGCCGACGCGGCAGGCATCACCACCGCCGTTTTCGTATGCTATTGGTTCTTTGGTTAAGTTAAGAAGCGAGCCTAGCGCTTTCGTTCTGAATGTTCGGCATCTACCTTTCAAAGCCACGTCATACCATTCACGGACGAAAGGTGACACATGCCAGGCGCCAGCACGCTATGGATTGCGCTCGCGGCACTCTTCTGGGGGATTTCCGGAGGCATCGCGGGCATCTTATTAGACAGCGACTGGGATGCCGCCGTCGTCTCATTTTATCGTGGTTTCGTTGGGCTTATCTTTGCACTGCTGTGGCTGTTGGTGCAGCGGGGCGGCCGTGGCTTGGCCAGCCATTCGCTGTGGTTCTGGTCAGTGGTGGCAGGCTTAGGGGTTGCGGGCAACTTCACGTTTTATTTTCTGAGTATTGAGTACGGCAACGTGGCGGTGGCGGCGACATTAATGTACTGCGCTCCGGTGTTTGTCTATCTGGCCTCGTTTGTGCTGAAGCTTGAGCGTCCGACGGCCGTTAAGTGGCTGGCCATCGCGCTGGTCATGGTCGGCGTGGTGCTACTAACCAAGCTGTACGCCATTGGCGCAGGCGATCTGTCGCTGATGGGCGTCGCCACGGGGCTGCTGGCGGGGCTTTCCTATGCGCTGTTCATTTTTGGCTTCAAGTACGCCGCCCCCCATGGCAGTCCTTCCGCCGTGCTTGCGATTGCCTTTACGGTGCTGGTCATCGTTCTGCTCGTGCCCGCCGACCTCTCTCAGACACTCAGCGTGGTCAGCGCGCCACAGCTTCCTCTGTTTGTGGCGCTGGGTATTTTAGGGGCGGGGTTGTCGTTTCTGCTCTACGTGATGGGGATCAGGCACGCGGCCCCGGCAATGGCGTCGATGGTGGCAATGGTCGAGCCGGTCACCGCCACGCTGTTTGGTGTGGCGGTGTTGGGGGAAAGTCTGGCATTCATTCAAATGGTCGGGATGGGGATGATCTTACTGACCGTAACCGCCTTAAGCGTAACGTCCCCTTAACGGGCCGTTGCTTCGCCGCGAATGGACGCACTCAGCGCCATACGCAGTGCGGGCCCCGAAAGCCCACGGCCTAGCAGTACGGTGAGCTTAACGACCGCAGCTTCCAGCGTGATATCCCCACCGGCGATCACGCCCGCTCGATTGAGCGCCGCCCCCGTGGCGTAGGCGCCTTGCACGACGTTCCCTTGGGCACACTGAGTCACGTTGAGCAGCGCCACACCCCGTTCGTTAGCGGCTTTCATGGCGTTTAGCAGTTCACCCTCAAAGCTTGGCGGATTGCCCACACCGTAGCTTGAGATCACCACTCCTTTGAGCGTGGTATCTTCCAGCAGTTCTTTAGCGCGCCGTAGCGACATTCCTGGATGCAGCGGCAGTACCGCCACCGCTTCATCGTCTAGCTGAAGGGGAGCAAAGTTGGGCTCCCCGCTGAGCAGCGCCGAGGGCTGGGGAAAGGTGATGTCAATGCCGATCTCGGCCAGCCAAGGGAAGTTGGGTGAGTCGAAAGCATCCAGGCCTTGAGTACGCACCTTGCGGGCGCGGTTACCGCGCAGCAGCCGGTCATGGAAGACCAGGCTCACTTCGCAGGGTGTGGCCGGATGAGCCGCCAGCTGTAGCGCGCTGACCACGTTGTTCAGCGCGTCACTTCTTGGCTCACCCAGCGGAATTTGAGAGCCGGTGAAGATCACCGGCTTGTTCAAGGCCCCGAGCATGAACGACAGCGCCGACGCGCTGTAGGCCATGGTATCGGTGCCGTGCAGAATCACGAAGGCATCGTAAACCTGCCAGTGACTCTCTAGCGCCGCCACGAGACGATTCCACGCCTCGGGCATCAGCTCAGCGCTGTCGATAAGTGGCTGTATTTCAACCACCTCGAAGACAGGCAGCCGATAAGGATCACCTACGGCCAAGTGCGCCGCCAAGCGCTCGGCCAGCCCCGCGCTGGGCACATACCCTTGGGGCGAGGGTTGCATACCGATGGTGCCGCCCGTATAGAGGATGAGGACGCGGGGCATGGGTTCTCCTTATGAGCTGAAAAGAAGCGAACTTACTTCGCTAGCGCATTTTCTAGGCGCTGTTTTAGCGCTTCGGCCTCTTGGGGCTCCAGCTCCCACGCTTTGGGGTCGAGGTCGAGATCCGGGTGCTGGTTGGCGTCGAAAATCGGCTGTTCGATGCCCTGACGGCGCTGGCTGTCAAAATCCTTCATAATGCGCAGACCGCATTTGAACAGCAGAATGAGCGCCACGAGGTTCACGACCGCTAAGAGGCCCATGGTGACGTCGGCAAAACCGAACACGGTGCCTAGGTCAGTCGTCGCGCCCCAGCACACCAGCAGCACGATGGCCACGCGGAAGGCGTTGAACAGATTCTGGTTATCACGGCTGAAGAAGTTCAGGCTGTTTTCGCCCAGGTAGTAGTTGTACAAAATGGTGCTGAAGGCAAACAGCAGCAGCGCCAGGCTCACGAAGGTGCGGCCCCACTCACCCACATGGTCTGCCAGAGCAGCTTGGGTCAACGCAATACCTTCGACACCCGCACCGGCAGCCGGGTCATACACGCCACTAAGCAGAATCAGAAACGCCGTGGCCGAACAGATGATGACCGTGTCGATAAACACCGAGAACGCCTGAACGATCCCTTGGTTGGCCGGGTGCGGCACGTAGGCAACGGCGGCCACGTTGGGCGCACTGCCCAAACCCGCTTCGTTGGAGAACAGGCCGCGCTTCAAGCCCATCATGATGGCCGCGCCAATACCGCCGCCCACCAGCGGCTCCAAACCAAAGGCGCTCTTCACGATCAGCGCGATCACGCCAGGAATCTCAGCGATGTTCAACGCAATGACCAGCAGCGCCACGGCGATGTACCCCACGGCCATGAACGGCACCAAAAATTCGGAAATTCGGGCAATCCGCTTGATACCGCCAAAGATGATCAGCCCCACCAGCATGGCCAGCGCGATACCGCTGTACAGCACCGGCACGCCAAAGGCATCGCCAAAGGACGTGGCAACCGCATAGGACTGTAGGGCTGTAAAGGCAAAACCGAAGGTAATCAGCAGCAGAACCGAGTAGAACGCCGCCAGCCAACGCCACTGCTTGCCCAGGCCTTTGACGATGTAGTACGCCGGGCCGCCACGGTAGGTGCCGTCGCCCTCGGCCTCTTTATAGGTTTGCGCCAGCGTACACTCCAGGAAGCTGGTGGCCATGCCCATCAGGCCGACGAGCCACATCCAGAAAATGGCCCCAGGACCGCCCAGCGTAATCGCCACGGCCACACCGGCAATGTTACCACCGCCTACACGACCCGCCACCGACAGCACCAGCGCCTGGAACGAGCTCAAGTGGCCGTGCTGGTTACGCTTGAAGGCTTGTCCTGTGCCCAGGATGCGGAACATTTCACCAAAATAGCGAAACTGTACGAAGCGGGAGGCAACGGTAAAACCGATCCCCACTCCCACCAGTAAAACAAGTAATACCTTCCCCCAGAGGAGGTCATTGAGCATATCGAGCATGGAGTACTCTCCGCGTTATTATTGAGCGTTATGTTGTAAGTTGCGTCGTTAACGACCGCGTCTTTGTGCTATTGGGATGCGTGGAGAGTGTTGTACCAAGCCAAGGGCGGGATGAAATTTGGCGCAGCGGTGCAGTTGGTTGCACTCACTGCGCCAATTGCTGCACCACAGTGCATCACATAAAAAAACGGTGCGGGCCAAGGGGCCGCGCACCGCTGTCGTTACTCACCGATAAACGCCGTTAGAGACCCGCTTTAGCCGCTCGCGCTGCGTGAAGCTTCTTGTAGCTTTCGATCAGGCGCTGGTGGCGATCCAAGCCCTCTAACTGCATATTGGTGGGCGTGAGGCCGTGAAAGCGTACCGTGCCGTCTACCGAACCGACGACGGCTTCCATGGTGGCTTCGCCGAACATGCGTTTGAAGTTGGGCAGGTAGTCCTCCAGCGCCAGCTCGTCGTCCAGGGCAATTTCTAGCACCGCGTTCACGGCTTGATAGAACAGGCCGCGCTCGACAGTGTTGTCGTTGTACTGGAGGAACATCTGCACGCAGTCCAGCGCCTCTTCATGGCGTTGCAGGGCCAGGTAGACCAGCAGTTTGAGCTCCAGAATGGTCAGCTGTCCCCACACGGTGTTCTCGTCGAACTCGATGCCGATTAGCGTGATGATATCGGCGTGGTCGTCCATCTGGCTCTCTTCCAGCCGCTCGACCAGATCGGTGAGCTGCTCGTCGTCCAGGCGGTGCAGGTTGAGGATATCTTCGCGGTAATCCAGCGCCTTGTTGGTGTTGTCCCAAATCAGGTCTTCGATGGGGTACACCTCGGAGTAGCCCGGCACCAGAATACGGCATACCGGTGCGCCCAGGTCTTCGTGCACCGCCATGTACACTTCGGCCCCCAGCTCCTCGAAAATGCCGAACAGGGTCTCGGCTTCCTCTTCGTTGCTGCCGGAGAAGTCCCACTCGCTGAACTCGAAATCAGGCTTGGCACTGAAGAAGCGCCAGGAGACCACGCCCACCGAGTCGATGAAGTGCTCGACGAAGTTGTTGGGCTCGGACACCGTTTGCGAGTTGAAGGTCGGCAGCGGCAGGTCGTTCAGGCCTTCAAAGCTGCGGCCCTGCAACAGCTCGGTCAGGCTGCGCTCCAGCGCTACTTCGAAGCTTGGGTGGGCACCGAAGGAGGCAAACACGCCGCCGGTGCGCGGGTTCATCAGCGTGACGCACATCACCGGGAACTGCCCGCCCATGGAGGCATCCTTCACCAGTATCGGGAAGCCTTGAGCTTCCAGGGCATTAATGCCCTCTACAATGCTCGGGTACTTGGCCAGCACTTCTTGGGGTACGTCGGGCAGGGTCAGCTCCTGCTCGAGGATCTCACGCTTCACCGCCCGCTCGAAAATTTCAGATAAACACTGCACCTGAGCTTCCACCAGGGTATTGCCCGCGCTCATACCGTTACTGAGGAACAGGTTCTCGATCAGGTTGGAGGGGAAGTAGACCGTTTCGCCATCGCTCTGGCGCACGAACGGCAGCGAGACGATGCCCCGGTCTTCGCGGCCTGAGTTGGTATCGATCAGGTGCGAGCCGCCAAGCTCGCCTTCGGGGTTATAAATCGCCAGGCAGTGCTCGTCGAGAATATCGGCGGGCAGCTCGTCATTCGGGCCGGGCTTGAACCACATCTCATTCGGATAATGCACAAACGCGCTGCCCGCGATCTCTTCACCGAAGAATTGATCGTTGTAGAAAAAGTTGCAGCTCAAACGCTCGATGAACTCGCCCAGCGCCGAGCAGAGCGCGCTCTCTTTGGTCGCGCCTTTACCGTTGGTAAAGCACATCGGCGATGCCGCGTCGCGGATATGCAGCGACCACACGTGGGGCACGATATTGCGCCAGGAAGCAATCTCGATCTTCATACCGAGGTCGGCCAGAATACCGCTCATGTTGGCAATGGTCTGCTCCAGCGGCAAGTCTTTGCCTTCGATGTAGGTGCTGCTCCCTTCCGGCGCGCCCATCAGCAGCGCCTGGGCGTCCTCGTCGATGTTCTCGACCACCTCGATCTGAAATTCCGGGCCGGTCTGCACGACCTTCTTCACCGTGCAGCGGTCAATGGAGCGGAGGATGCCTTCGCGATCCTTTTCCGAGATATCTTCCGGCAGCTCGACCTGGATTTTGAAGATCTGCTTGTAGCGGTTTTCCGGGTCGACGATATTGTTCTGCGACAGGCGAATGTTCTCGGTGGGAATATTGCGCGCGTTGCAGTACACCTTGACGAAGTAAGCGGCACACATGGCCGACGAGGCCAGGAAGTAGTCGAACGGGCCGGGGGCCGAGCCGTCGCCCTTATAGCGAATCGGCTGGTCGGAGATGACCGTAAAATCGTCGAACCTGGACTCCAGGCGGAGGTTGTCGAGGTAGTTAACTTTGATTTCCATGGGCGGGCGTCCAGAATAATGAGTGTGCCTGAGCGCCAACGCATCAGGCGAATGGCGGCCATTATCCAGTTTTTTGCCCGCCTCGTCTTGGGCCACCGCCTAAATCACCGGCTGCCGTTATGTTACAATGGAAGTGTCGGCTATAGCAGCATCCTGGCGATCCGTTAAAGAGAGTAACGTCTTACTGCGCTTGCAACATACGCTCGGCCTCGGTGTCACTGATCCCTAGCATGAGTAGAATCTGGCGCTGTGTGGCGATCAACACCTGCTTGCGCTCTGCCTCGCTAGGTAGACTTTTCGCAATCGCCACGGCTCCCACTAGAGATGCCAATATTACCCGCGACTTATCCGCAATCGCGTTGCGATCAGCGGCAAAGGGAAGTTGTTTCAACTTGCTAAGCGCCATCAACCGCGTTTCGAGCATCTTTTTCATACTCATGTAAGACGCTTCGAACAGGGTGCGGATTTCGGCTTTTTCACTGCCTATTTCATTGAACAGCACCGCCTCGGGCCCAGGCTTATGCTTCGCTTCCAGCTCTTGGAGATTGCAGTAATTATCGACTAATTCGGTCAGGTGTTTTAACGAAAGAGGGCCTTTTACCAGTCTAGCGGCCCGACTGTTATCGATGGTCAGGCGTACGGATTCATGGTAGAGGGCCTCTTTTGACGCGAAATGGGCATAAAAGGCGCCGTGAGTCATCTTCGCCAGCTTCATGATCTGGCCAATCGATACCTTCTGAAACCCGTTGCGGCTGAATAGCTCGGTCGCCGACGCCAAAATGCGCTCTTTGGTTTTCGATTTATGGCTCTTGGGGTAAGGCATACTCACCTCATCGTGCGTCAGCTAAATATTATCTTGATCATATACTGCCCATTGCTAGGGTGACCACACTACTGATTCAGGAGTCACTTATGCAGTCACCTATTGTGATTACCGGCATGGGCATGGTCAGCCCGCTAGGCAACAGCGTCCATAAAAGCTGGCAGCGCCTGGTTGACGGCCAGTCTGGCATCAGCACCATTGACCGCTTCGATACCAGCAATATCCCGATCAAAATTGCTGGGACGGTACCAAGCATTCACCAGGACCCCAGCGGCGGCGTTGACTTGAGTGCCATCGCCGCCCCCAAAGAGCAGCGCAAAATGGACCTGTTCAGCCTGTACGCGTTAGCAGCCGCCCAAGAGGCACTGTCGCAGGCCGATTGGTTCCCCGTCGAGCAGTCGCAAAAACGCCGAACGGCTACCATCATTGGCTCTGGTATTGGCGGGTTTCCTACCATCACACAAGCACAAAGGACACTTGTCGAGCGCGGCTATCGTAAAATCACCCCCTTCACGGTGCCCGCATTTCTAGCCAATTTGGCCGCTGGTAATCTCTCCATTCGCTATGGATTTCAAGGCCCGCTGGGGTGCCCAGTAACGGCTTGCGCAGCAGGACTACAGGCGATTGGAGACGGCATGCGCATCATCCGCAATGGCGAAGCCGATGTCGCCCTCGTCGGCGGGGCCGAAGCGTGCATCGACCCGCTTTCACTCGCCAGCTTCAACGCTTTAAAGGCCGTTTCCACAGAGGCAGACGCACCGGAGCGTGCCTCCAGACCGTTTGATAACGCCCGTAACGGTTTCGTCATGGGAGAAGGCGCTGGCGTCATGGTGATCGAAACCCTTGACCATGCGATGGCACGGGGCGCCACGCCTTTAGCAGTGATTAGCGGTTACGGTACCAGCGCGGACGCCTACCATCTGACGGCAGGTCCAAAAGATGGATCTGGCGCAGCCGCCGCGATCCAAGCGGCGCTAGGGATGGCCAAACTAGATCCTGATGCGATTGACCATATCAATGCCCACGCCACCTCCACACCCGTTGGCGACCGGGCTGAAATAGCGTCATTGCGCAACGTATTCGGTGAGCGCTTGCCCGCTATTCCCATATCGGCAACGAAAGCCGCCACAGGCCACTTGTTGGGCGCAGCCGGCGGCATAGAGAGTATTTTTTCCGTACTGGCACTCCGGCATCAGCAACTCCCGCCCACCATTAACCTGGAGGCGTGCGACGAGGATATGCAGGATTTGACCTTCGTCACGTCGGCGCATCAGCACGCCACTCAGCATGTATTGTGCAACGGGTTTGGTTTTGGTGGCGTCAATGCGGCACTGATCGTCAGCAGCATGGAACGTTAAGAGTAGCGCTAGCAGAACCGACGCGATGTTCAGTGCTGCTGGCGCCTAATGTCATTCATCCTGGTGTAGAAACGACAGCGCTTCTTCCAGCAGCAGGTCAGGAGCCTCCTCGGCAATGTAGTGCCCGCAGGGCAGCGCCTTGCCCTCTACCTGCGTCGCTACCTTGCGCCATTCAGCCAAGGCATCGAAGCAGGCTTCAATCGCCCCTTCGGCACCCCACATCACGTTGATCGGGCAGGAGAGTTTTACCCCCGCGTCAATATCCGCCTGGTCGTGCTCCAAGTCGATGGTGGCGCTGGCGCGGTAGTCGCCGCAGATACCGGTGGCCGTGCCGGGAAGCGAGAGGCAGCGCTCGTACTCCGCCAGCGCTGCTGGGGCGAAGGGCGCCATGCCCGCGCTGCGGGCGCCCATCACGCTTTGTAGATACTGAGCGGGGTCGGCTTGAATCAGCATTTCTGGCAGTGGCTGAGGGCGAATCAGAAAGAACCAGTGCCAGTAGCTGCGTGCGAACGCTTCATTCGTGCCGCGATACATCGCCAGCGTCGGGGCGATATCTAACAGCACCATCCGCTCGACCCGCTCGGCGTGATCAACGCCTAAACGATGCGCCACCCGCGCGCCACGGTCGTGGGCCAGTACTTTAAACCGCTCAAACCCAAGCGCGCTCATCAATTCAGCCATATCGGCGGCCATGGTGCGCTTGGCGTAATTGAGGTGCTCGGGGTCGTCGTCGGGTTTGCTGCTATCGCCATAGCCGCGCAGGTCGGCGGCAATCACCGTGAAGTGCTGGGCAAGCGTATCCACTACCTTGTGCCAAATCACATGGGTCTGCGGATGGCCGTGAAGCAGCAGCAACGCTGGGCCGCTTCCTCCTACCCGATAGGCAATCTCGACGCCATTGACGCGGCGTGTCTGCTTCTCGAAATGTTCGAACACTCGCTCACCTCCCCCATTCAGCGTGGCGCCCCTTTCCATGGGCGGAAAGTCCGTACAAAGCATTGCACTCGCTGGCGCAAGGCGGCACATTAGCCGCACCGCCACCGCCCAAGAGCTCCGAGTCACGCCCATGCACGATGAATTTGTGGCCAATTTGCGCCTGCTGTGCAGCTACTATCCCTCGATTGCCGACGTGTGCCGTCGTCTACCGATCAATCGGGCACAGTTCAATCGCTACCTCAGCGGACGTTACTATCCCAGCCATGCGGCGCTCCAGCGGATCTGCCACTTTTTTGGCGTAACGCCAGACGATATTGCCCTGCCCCATCACGATTTCCGAGCGCTGGTTCAAACCGGGCAGCTCAACGCCGACACCGCAAGCACCTCACTGCCCTGGCCCAATGCGCTCATCCAGCGGGGTAGCGAAGGTTTGGAACGCTATCTGGGGCGCTATTTCGAGCTTTATCACTCGATGTCGCGCCCCGGCTATTTAATGCGCACACTGGTGTGTTTGGAAAAACGAGAAGGCGGCGTGGTCTACCAGCGTACCGAGCGCATGCAAGTAATACCGGGTAAGCGACCCTGTCATAACCGCTACGTCGGCGCCGCGGTCAAGCTGGCCGATCGGCTGTTTTTGGTCGACCACGAAACCCTCAACGGTCACGAAATCACCCAAACCATTCTGTTTCCCAGCTTTCAGAGCCAGGTCACGCGTCTCACCGGCCTGAAAATGGGCGTGGCGGACAACAGTGAACGCATGCCCTGCTGTGTTCGAGTGGTGTATCAACGCCTGGATGAACAGGTCAGCCTACGCGAGGCGCTAGCCAAGTGCGGTTTGCTAGCCATGGATGATCCGTCGCTAGATGCGTCGCTGCTCGCCGCCGTGAACAACGACGTGCAGAGTGGAGATCACCACTTCCGCGCGCGTCACTGAGCGCTAGCGTGCTAGCGAGGTACCAAGACGTGCTCGAACAAAATGGCTTCGAAGTGTTCCATAGGCGCAACGGATTTGAGGGTTTTGGCTCGTAGAATCGCGCCTTCCCAGCCAGAGAGTATAAAGCTCGCCAGCGACTCGGGCGCGATGGCTGTATTAATCGTCCCGTCGGTTTGGGCGTGGTTTAGGCAGGTGACGAAACGCCTTTCCCAACGCTGAAACACCACGTTCAACGCATCGCGAAAGGTATCGCTCTGACCGGAGAGCTCTTGACCAAGGTTGCCGATCAGACAGCCGGTGGTGTGATCACAATCGAGCATGTGGGCGCGACCGGTGGCGAAGTAGCGGCGCAAGCGCTCGAGAGGCGCCAGCGTCGTATCTTCCAGCAGCGCCGCCAACGACGCATCGTAATCGTCGGCAAAGCGCTCGATGACCGCCAAGCCGAAGTCCTCTTTACTGGAAAAGTAGTGGTAAAACGAGCCTTTGGGGACACCGCAGGTTTTTAATACAGCATTGATACCCGTCGCATTATAGCCCTGCTGGGCAATCAGCTCGGCACCAGAATCAATGAGTTTGTCGCGGGTGGCGGTGTTTTTCATAACGTCGTACAGACCAGGAAGTCTATGGCTTTTCACATGGATGATGGCAGTTATAGCGCAGTTCGTCAGCGCCGGGTGCAAAAAAAGCGCTTCTTGTCGGCTTGCACACTCTTTGCACAAAGCTTACCTAATCGCTGCTCGGCAATCGGTGATGCTAGCATGATACGCCTATTTTTCTGGAATTTTCGCTCTTAGCCAACGGATATCACCCGTCCATGACCCCCTTTCGCTCTTACGCTTTCTTTCAGCAAGGCCGCATCGGTATTGGTGCACTGGCAGCACTGCTGGTGTTCGTCGGTGGTTTGGCGCTCGCGTGGTGGATCGTCAGCCAACCGCCTCGGGTCGAGCGTCGTCCGCCCCCGCCGCCAACGCCGCCGGTGGTCGATGTCATCACCACCGAACAGCGGCTGCAATCCCCCACGCTAGAGGGTTTCGGCCGCGTGGAAGCAGAGAAAGCCACCGAGCTTGCCAGCCGCGTAGCGGGCCAGCTCGAACGCTTTGGCGAGGGCGTGTTGCCTGGGCGAGTCGTGGAACAGGGCGAACCGGTGGCCTATATCGATCAAGCCGACCTGCGTTTGGCTCTCGAAGACGCCGAAGCTCAACTGGCGAATGCTCAGGCGCAGTTAGCATTGGAGCAGGCCGAACAGCAGCGCGCGCGCAGCGAGTATGAATCCTTTGGACGCCAACTCAGCGCCGAACGCCGCTCCCTGGTACTGCGAGAACCACAGCTTCGTCAGGCACAGGCCCAATTGACCCAAGCCCGCGTGGTGCGAGACCAAGCGGCGCTCAACCTGGAGCGTGCGACCTTGACCGCCCCGTGGCGAGCCATGGTCCAAGAGCGTTTGGTGGGCGCTGGCAGTCTATTGAGCCAAGGCACCGCCGTGGTGAGTTTGGTCGGCGTCGAGCAGTTCTGGGTGCGCGCATCACTGCCGGGGGAATCGCTGGACTGGCTGTCGCCGGGGGGCAGCGTCACGCTCTCCAGCCAAGGCTGGCCGGAAGGCGCTTCCAGAGAAGGCACCCTGCTCTCTATTTTACCCAACCTCGAAGAGAACGGCTTGCAGGCCCAGCTATTGATCGCCGTGGACGATCCGCTGGCGCTCGATCACGATGGCCCTGCCCTACGGATGGGCGATGTGCTGCGTGTGGCGTTCCACACCACCGCCGAAGAGCCACTGATCGCGCTGCCTTCGGCAGCGCTGCGCCCCGGCGAGCAGGTGTGGTGGGTAGACGACGAGAACCGCCTACAGCGCACTCAGGTAACGCTGGCCTACCGCGGCCAAGACGACGTGTTGGTGCGCAGCGGCCTGGCGCCCGGCCAACGGGTAGTGGTCGCGGGCCTTGCCCAGCCGCGAGAAGGTCAGGAAGTTCGCCTTCGCCAGCGCGGCGACACGCCCGCTCAGAATGAGGGAGCGGCTCGATGATGCGCAAAGGACCGTTGGCATGGATGGTCGATCATGGCGTTGCTCCTAACCTGTTGATGGTGCTGTTCATCGTCGGCGGTTTGATGGCGTCGCTGGCGATCAAAAAAGAGGTGTTTCCCGAATTCGAGACGGAAATCGTCCAGGTCACCATCAGCTATCCGGGCGCTACGCCAGAGGACGTCGAGCAGAGTTTGCTACTGCCGGTCGAGGCCGCCATTGCCGATGTCGAAGGCATCGATGAGCTAACCGCCAGTGCCAGCGAGGGCAGCGGGGTGGTCAGCGCTACGTTGATCGATGGCATCGACGTGATGCGGGCGTACCAGGATATTCAACAATCCGTGAATGCCATCACTACCCTGCCCGCCGCCGCCGACCCGCCCCGCTTCACCCTGGCAGGCCGCTCACGCAGTGTGGTCAGCCTGCAGGTGTATGGCAGCGTTGGGTTGGCCGCTCTCCACGACGCCGCCGAGAGCGTGCGTGCCGAGCTGCAGGCCACGAGCGGTATTTCACGCGCAGAGCTCTCGGGCAATCGTGAGCGAGAGATTCAGGTGCATTTGGATGAAGAGGCCATCGAGCGCTACGGATTGGATCATCAGCAGTTGGCCAGCCGCATTGCCGAGGAGGCGCTGGATCTTGCCAGCGGCCAGCTCACTACCGCCGAAGGCGAGTGGCTGATCCGCTACCAAGGACGACGCAATAGCGCCGACGAGTTCGCCGAGCTGCCGATCTTGACCACCGCCCAGGGCGCTCCCGTGGTGCTGGGCGATATTGCCAGGGTCAGCGAGGGCTTTGCCGAAACCGACCGAGAGGAGTTCTACAACGGTTTGCCAGGGCTATCGGTGGACGTGTACCAAATCGGCGATCAGACCCCTACTAGCATTTCCAATGCGGTCTATGGCGAGCTGGAGCGACTACGCACCAACCTACCTGATGGCGTTCGCTTGGACGTGTCACGGGATAGTTCGGAGGTCTATGAGGACCGTCTTAGCCTACTGTTGAAAAACGCCTGGATGGGCTTGGCCCTGGTGCTGTTCTTGATGGCACTTTTTTTAGAGGCGCGGCTGGCCTTTTGGGTCACGCTCGGCATTCCCACGGCGTTTTTGGGGGCCATGCTGTTTCTACCCTGGGTCGGCGTGTCGCTCAATATGATGTCGATGTTCGCCTTCATCATCGCCCTGGGCATCGTGGTGGATGACGCCATCATGGTGGGTGAAAACATCTACAGCTATCGGGAGCAAGGCTATTCGCTGCGCGATGCGGCCGTCAAAGGCGCTCAAGAAATCGCCACCCCGCTGACCTTCGCGATTCTCTCCAATATCGTCGCGTTTCTACCGCTGCTATTTCTGCCGGGCTTTTTGGGGCTGATTTTTGCCACCGTACCGGTCGTCGTGATCACGGTGTTCATCATTTCTCTGGTAGAAGCGCTATTCATTCTGCCTGCCCACTTGGCGCATGCCAGCAAGCCCCGCCAAACGCCCGCCTGGCAGCGACCCATCGAAGCGGTGCGCCTGCGCATGCAGCGCGGCTTGCATCACGTTACCTACCGGCAGTTCGAACCCTTGTTGCAGCGCGCGCTCGACCAGCGCCTGCTGACCGTTTCCGTGGGAGTGGCCATTCTCTGCGTGACGCTGGCCTGGGCGATGAGCGGCCGGCTCGGATTCTCTCTGATGCCCCGGGTCGAGTCGGATCAGGTGCAGGCCAGCGTGACGCTGCCGATTGGCAGTCACATCAGCGTGAGCCGCGAGCTGAGCCAGCAGTTGCTCGACGCCGCCGAGCAGCTCAGCGAGCGAGAAGAGACCCTTAGTTTTCGCAGCACTCGCAGTCGTTTGGACGGCGAAAGCCTGGAAGTGCGTCTGGATATCGCGCCAGAAAGCCTGGACGCCTGGCCACCGTCACGTATTGCCCGGGAGTGGCGAGAGCTCACTGGGGATCTTTTAGGCGCGCAGTCGGTTCGCTTCGAATCTGATGTGGGCGGCCCAGGCAGCGGCGCGGCCTTGAGCCTACGCCTTTCCCACCCTGACACCCACGTCTTGGAAGCCGCCGCCGCCCGTCTGGCAGAACGACTTGGCGAGTATGGATTGACCGATATCGACAGCGGCTTGGGCGACGGCAAGCCTCAACTCGAAATGCGCCTATCCGCCGAGGGGCGCTCGTTAGGGCTGACCGGTAGTGACCTGGCTCAGGCGCTGCGCGGCCCGTTGCAAGGCGCCACGGCAGTGGAGCAGTTCATCGGTCGTCAGGAAGTCAGTGTGGAAGTGCGCCTGCCAGAGACGTCGCGTAACAGCCTTAGCGAGCTCTACCGTCTGCCGATCCGCACGCCGGACGGCATGAGCGTGCCGCTCTCGAGAGTCGCCGATATCACACTGAGCCAGGCCTCCAGCAGCCTACAGCGGATCGATGGGCGGCGCATCCTCACCGTCACCGCCGATTCCGAGGGTGACCAAGCGATTAATCAGGTAATCGCCACCCTGCAAGAAGAGGTGTTCCCAACGCTCAGCAACACTTGGCCGGGGCTCGAAGTGAGCATGGGCGGCCGACAGCAGGACACCGCCGACAACCTCGCCACGCTGCGCACCGCCATGTGGCTGATGCTCGCCGCGCTTTACGCGCTGCTCGCCATTCCTTTCAGAAGCTACCTGCAGCCGCTGCTGGTGATGGCTGCCATTCCGTTTGGCATCGTGGGCGCGGTAGGTGGGCATCTACTCATGGGCTTTGGGCTGTCGATCATCAGCCTATTGGGTATGCTAGCACTCTCCGGCGTGGTGATTAACGATGCGCTGGTGTTGATCGACTACGCCAACCGCAAGCGTCGTGAAGGCTTGGCCCCGCGAGAAGCCATCGTGGCGGCCGCAACCCGCCGCCTGCGGCCGATCATGATGACCACGCTGACCACCTTTTTGGGGCTTGCGCCGATGATTTTGGAAACCTCCCGTCAGGCTCGTTTTATGATTCCCATGGCGATTTCGCTTGGTTTTGGCATGCTGTTCGCCACCCTGATTCTGCTGCTGGTGGTGCCGTGCCTCTATCTAAGCCTGGAAAATCTGCGTGAACGGTTGAGCGCACCACACCCGCCTAGCCAAACGGATATGACCTAATGCGTAGATGGAGTCGACTTCGCCAGTGGCGACCGTCGCGGCTGGGGCTAAAGCTGTTCGTCGTGATTCTCAGCGTCAACGTCGCCATTGCGGCCAGCGTGTTTCTGGCCGTGTCGTACAGTATCGACCGCGGTTTTCTCGAGTACCTCAATCAAGCCCAAGAGCGGCGGGCCACGCTGCTCGCCGACGGGCTCATTACCCGCTGGGAGACCCAAGGCGACTGGGCATGGTTGGAAGCGTCTCCAGAGCGCTGGCCCTACATCGTCCGGTTCGAGTTGGGCCAAGAGCATCGTGATCGCCCTTCTCCCTTGGGCGAGGCACAAGACTTCGCACTGCGCGATAGCGACGGTGAGTATGTGATACCGCCGACGGATACCCCGCGCGGCTCGATAGGCTGGCGCTGGCTGATGCTGTATAGCGATATGACCCCAAGCGGCCAGCGAGAAGCGATTGGCGCGCTGGGTTTTCGTCCACCGCAAGAGATGATGGAGCGCATGGAGAGCCGGTTTTTAGAGCGCCAGCAGCGCAATCTGGTACTCATCGTCATCTCGCTGGGGCTTGCCTCGCTGCTTCTAGCAGGAGGCCTCTCCTGGTGGCTTGGGCGACGTACCCGAGCGTTAGCCGGCGCCACCCTGCGGTTGACCGAAGGCGACTACCACACTCGCTTGCCAGAGCGCGGACGAGACGAACTATCGCGCTTGGCACGGGACTTCAACGTGCTGGCCGCCACGCTCGAAGCCAGCCGCGAAGCCCGCGCCCGCTGGGTCTCGGACACTGCCCACGAACTGCGCACACCGCTGGCCGTTCTGCGCGGAGAAATCGAAGCCATGCAGGATGGCATCCGCCCGCTCAACCAAGAAAATCTGGGGTCACTGGCCCAGGAAGTGGTCCAACTCGAGCGGTTGGTGGCCGATTTACGCTTGCTCTCCCAAAGCGACGCGGGCGCGCTGGATATTCAGCTAGCCCCCATGAACCTCAGTGAGAGTCTGGAAAGTCGCTTGAACGATGCCGACCGTTGGCTAGAAGAGAGCGGCCTTTCACTGAGCACCGATCTGGCACCAGACGTCATGATACGTGGCGATGCCCAGCGGCTGCGCCAACTATGGAACAACTTACTGGACAACAGCTGTGCCTATACCCAACCGCCTGGTCAGCTAAGCGTCGCCCTGACCTGCGAACGCGACCACGCAGTGATTACTTGGCAAGACAGCGCGCCTGGCGTACCCCCAGAGGAGCTGTCACGATTGACCGAGCGGCTCTATCGTGTGGAGGGTTCCCGCAACCGCGCCAGCGGTGGCAGCGGCTTGGGGCTTTCCATTGCCAGCGCCCTCGTCGCCGCCCACGGCGGCACACTCACGCCTAGCGCTTCGCCCCTGGGCGGTTTGACCTGGATCCTCCGCTTACCGCTGCTAAGCGCCTCATAATCCGATCATAAGCGAGCCGATATGTCTCAGAGTGCTGCACACCCCGACGCTTCATCTCACGACGGCCTCACAGAGGATACTCCTTTACTGATCGTCGAGGACGAGCCCAAAATCGCCCGGCTCATGGCCGACTATCTGCAAAACAACAACTTCGCCCCGACCATCATCGGCCACGGTGGCGAGGTCATGCCATGGCTCACTCAACACGCGACGTCCCTAGTGCTATTGGACGTGATGCTGCCAGGTAAGGATGGCCTGACGCTCTGTCGGGAAATTCGCCAACAGTGGCCCCAGCTCCCGATCATCATGGTCACGGCCAAAGTCGAGGAGGTCGACCGCTTACTCGGGCTCGAACTGGGCGCCGATGATTACATTTGCAAACCCTTTAGTCCCCGCGAAGTCGTCGCCCGGGTAAAGGCCGTGCTGCGCAGAAGCCAGGCCGCCGCTCAGGGCGATGCTCCGACGACCGTCAAACTCGCCCCGGTCACGCTGGACGAAGAGGGCTGGCAGGCGCTGGTCAATGGTCACGACCTGGGGCTCACGGCAGTGGAGTTTCAGTTACTGCGAGTCATGATGCAGTCGCCCGGACGTATTTTCAGCCGCGAGCAGCTGATGGACCATATGTACCGTGACAACCGCATCGTCTCCGAACGTACCGTTGACAGCCATATCAAGAAGCTGCGTAAAAAAATCACCGAAGCGCTACCCGAGCAGGAAATCATTCGCTCGGTGTATGGCGTGGGCTACAAATATCAGCCCGAGGGGTAAGCCGCTTCCCTAAGTGAAACCTGGCGATTCAAAAACGCAATGCCCGCTTCGATGGCACTGCCACGCAGCAGGAAGCTCGTGACATGGCCTCGCCCACGCTGTAGATAGAGTTCGCTAGGCGTTCCCTGGGCTTTCAACGCCGCGTAGAAGTCAGTGGCGTGGTCGACCGGCACGAGCTGATCCCAACTGCCGTGAAACAGAAAAAAGGGCGGTGCCTTCGCGGTGATCTGGCGTGCCGGAGAGGCCAATGCGTAAGCTTCCGGCCGCTCGGCCCGCGTCCCGCCGATAAAATCGACCACCAAGCGGCCATCGTCGAACTTCAGCAGATCACTGGGTAATCCTCCGGCCATGACCGCAGCCAAGCGTGCGTGCTCACCGCCGTAAGGATCTGCCAGCGGGCCGTCACTGCCCGCAAGCGCCAGCAGGCTGACCAAATGCGCGCCGGAGGAGAAACCGACACCGACAATGCGGTCGGTATCGATCTGCCATGTCGCGGCGTTCGCGTGTATCCAGGCCATGGCCTGCTGAAGATCGTGTAGCTGGGCGGGGAAGCGATAGTCGGGGGCAAAACGGTGTTCGATATTTACCGTCACGTATCCCTGAGCCGCTAACTGCTCTGCGATACGCTCCATATCCTCCGGCCCACGATTCCGCCAGCCGCCCCCATGCACGACGAGCGCTGCTGGGCGAAGCGCGCTGCTTTGCGTACTGGGGAGCAGCACGTGGGCACGTAAGGGTTCGGGCCACGCCTCTGGTGTATAGCGTTGGGGGTCCAGGCGGGTGAACGGCTGGGGCTCACGCAGGGCACTCTGATCGATGGCAGGCTCACCCTGAGTGACTTGATGGGTGGCGCCGCAGCCGCTTAACCATAACGCAAGCGCGCTGAAGCCCACGATTCGTCGAAGACCAAGCATATCGGGCATGCAATTCTCCTTCTGACCATCGGTAGTGGCGTTTCCCCTCACCGCACGATCGCCCCGTGTTCTCGTTGTCGAATTGTCTGAGCAAGATCACGGTTGTTGCACACTTTGTGCAACCGTTTTACACCAAGCCATTGAATACTGACATCGTCAAATTACCACGTATTCACCGATGAGGTATGCCATGAAGATGTCACTTCGCCAACTGTTTGCTCCCGCGTTTCTGGCCGTTGCCCTAATGCCACTCGCCTTCACTGCACAAGCGGATCATCACGACGGACAAGGCATGGATCGAGAAGCCATGAAAGAGCGCATGGAAGAGCGCCGTCAGGAGGTCTACCAGCGCGCGGAACTCAGCGAGGAGCAGCAAGCAGCGCTCGATGAGGCCCACGCCGAGCACCGTGAAGCCGTTCTGGCGCTGCGTGAAGAGCATCAAGCCCGAGTCGCCGAGATTCTCTCCGAAGAAGAGCAGCAGGCTCTCAGTAATGCCATGCACGAGATGCTCGCAGAATATCGCCAGGAGCGCGGCCATGGTGGTCATGGCAAGCGCGGCCACCACGACGATGCTGCCCACGAGATGAACGCTGAGTAAACCTCTATCGAGCAAGCGTTTATTTAGCGTCTAATGCGCTCTTCGCGCCCAGCCTAGCTGGGCGCGTTTGTTTCTATACTCCTCTCATACGCGACCACCCCATCTCTCACCCTCGGCCAACGACTTGAAGCGAGCGTCTAAACCGCGTATTTTATTTGAACGTTCATTCAAAAATAACGTATTTTCTTCTTTGTCTTAACAACAGGAGTCCGCCTCCATGGCGAAAGACAACCCCGTCCTCCCCTCCCGAGACCGCTTGAACCCCGTGGTTTTCCACGGCAGTGTCGCGGGTATTCTCGTGTTCTTGATCATGACGATGCTGTTCACCGAGCAAGCAGGCGCCTTCTTCGATGCAGGTCTCGCCTGGGTGAGCGAAACCTTTGGCTGGTACTACATGTTGGCCATCGTGGCGTACCTGGTGTTCGTCATCCTCATTGGCATGTCCCGTTACGGCAGCATTCGCCTAGGACCCGACCACTCACGGCCCGAGTTCTCGTTACTCTCCTGGTCGGCCATGCTGTTTGCCGCAGGTATCGGCATTGACCTCTTGTTTTTCAGCGTTGCCGAGCCGGTCGCCCACTATTTGGCGCCGCCCGATTTAACTCCTGAAAGCCAAGAGGCCATGCGTAACGCCGTCGTTCAAACCTATCTGCACTGGGGGCTCTCCGGTTGGGGGCTGTACGTGCTGATGGGTATGGCACTGGCCTACTTCAGCTACCGCCACCGTTTGCCGCTGGCGATTCGTAGTGCGCTCTATCCGCTGCTGGGCAAGCGCATTCACGGCCCAATTGGCAACGCCGTGGATATCACCGCCGTGATCTCGACCGTATTCGGGATCGCCACCAGCTTGGGTATTGGGGTGATCCAGCTCAACTACGGCTTGAATTATATGTTCGACGTGCCGGAAACCTTGACGGTTCAGGTCATCTTGATCGTCCTGGTGGTCGTGCTTGCCACGATCTCGGTGGTGACGGGTGTCGAGAAAGGCATCCGCCGCCTCTCCGAGTTCAACATGCTGCTGGCTCTGGCGCTGATGCTGTTCGTTCTTTTCTCCGGTGACACCCTGGTGCTGCTGGATAAAGTGGTCAACAACGCTGGCGACTACCTCTCAGGCTTCGTTGCTGCCAGCTTCGATACTTACGCCTTTGCCGATGAAGGTGCCCAAGAGTGGAAAATGTGGTGGACCATCTTCTTCTGGGGCTGGTGGATCGCCTGGACGCCTTTCGTCGGGCTGTTTCTGGCGCGCATCTCCCGCGGCCGTACCATTCGCCAATTCGTGGCTGGCGCCCTGTTCATTCCGCTCTCGTTCATGATGGTATGGATGTCCATTTTCGGTAACAGCGGTATCGAACTGGTGGCCAACCAAGGCGTTGCCGAACTGGGCGAGCAGGCCTTGAATTCGCCACAGACCACGCTCTATACGCTGTTGGAGTACTACCCCTACGTGGGCATCACCGCTGCGGTCGTGACCGTTCTGGGGATCGTATTCTTCATTACCTCGGCGGATTCGGGTGCGCTGGTGCTGGCCAACTTCACCTCGATCTTGAGCGACGTGAACCACGACGCACCGGTGAAACTGCGTATTTTCTGGTCGGCCGTGATTGGCCTGATCACCGTCGCGCTGTTGATGGCTGGCGGGCTGAACGCGCTGCAAAGCGCCGTGGTGATCACCGCACTGCCGTTCTCGGTGGTGATCTTCGCCATCATGGTGGGGACTTACAAAGCGCTGAAGCTGGAAGGCAGCAAAGCCGACGCCCGCCGCATGATTGCGGGCAGCGCGCCCGGCGGCGACTGGCGCGAGCGCCTGGACCGCGCGCTGGACACTTCCAACCGTGCAGGTGCCGCCGCCACCATCGAGCACTCGATTCGTCCGGCGATGACACAGTTTGCCCAGGAGCTCGAGAGCCGGGGCCAGACGGCCAACGTCACCGAAGAACAGGTCGAGGGGGAATCACTGCCCACGCTGACGCTGCAGGTCGACCTTGGCGACGCGACAAGCTTCGTCTATCAAGTTTGCCCGCACCGCATGCGCACACCGAGCTTCATCCCCGCAGACGATGACTTCTACGTGCGTTTGGATGTGTACCTTGCCGAGGGTGGTCTGGAAAAAGACCTCAACGGCTACACCCGGGGTCAAGTGATTGGAGACCTGGTGGCAGAGTACGAACGTCACCTACACTTCCTCACCCTGGCGGGCCAGCAAATGGGCCATGTGCAGGCTATGCCAGGCACCATCGGCGAACCGCCGGAGGATGCTCAGATGTAATGGCATTCGCTCAATAAGAAACCCCGGTCATATCGACCGGGGTTTTGTGCTTTACGTACTCGCGCGGCTTAGAAGAAGCCCAGCGGATTGATGTCGTAACTGACCAGCAGGTTCTTGGTTTGTTGGTAGTGCTCGAGCGCTACCTTGTGGGTTTCGCGGCCAACGCCGGATTTCTTGTAGCCCCCAAAGGCTGCGTGGGCGGGATACTGATGGTAGCAGTTAGTCCATACGCGGCCCGCTTGAATGCCACGCCCCATGCGGAAGGCGACGTTGATATCGCGGCTCCACACGCCAGCCCCCAAGCCAAACTCGGTATCGTTGGCAATCGCCAGCGCTTCTTCTTCGTCCTTGAAGGTGGTCACCGCCACCACCGGACCAAAAATCTCCTCTTGGAACACGCGCATCTGATTATTGCCTTTCAACAGCGTCGGCTGAATGTAGTAACCGCTATTGATGCTGTCATCCAACGTCTCTTTATTGCCCCCAGTGAGGAATTCGGCGCCCTCGTCACGGGCGATATCCATGTACGACATGATCTTGTCGAACTGCTCTTGGGAAGCCTGCGCACCTACCTGCACATCGGTATCCAGCGGGTTCCCACGCTTGATGGTCTTGGTACGCTCGATGACCTTTGCCATGAACTCGTCGTACATGCTCTCTTGAATCAGCGCACGCGATGGGCAGGTACACACTTCGCCCTGGTTGAAGAACGCCAGTACCAGCCCTTCGACCGCTTTGTCGATGAAGGTCGGCTCGGCGTTCATGATATCGGCGAAGTAGATATTGGGGGACTTACCGCCCAGCTCGACGGTAGAGGGAATGATGTTCTCTGCTGCGCATTTCAGAATGTGTGAGCCCACGGGCGTCGAGCCGGTGAAGGCAATCTTGGCAATGCGCTTACTGGTGGCCAGCGCCTGACCGGCTTCTGCGCCGAAGCCGTTGACGATATTGAGTACGCCAGGCGGCAGCAGGTCGCCAATCAACTCGACCACTTTCAAAATGGAAGCAGGCGTCTGCTCGGCGGGCTTGAGAACGACACAGTTACCTGCCGCTAGCGCCGGGCCTAGCTTCCAGGCCGCCATGAGAATCGGGAAGTTCCAGGGGATGATTTGCCCCACCACGCCCAGCGGCTCGTGGAAATGGTACGCCACGGTATTGGCGTCGATATCGGCCGCGGTCCCCTCTTGGGAGCGCAGGCAGCCAGCGAAGTAGCGGAAGTGGTCGACCGCCAGTGGGATGTCCGCATTGAGGGTTTCACGCACAGCTTTGCCGTTGTCCCACGTTTCGGCCACGGCCAGCATTTCGAGATTTTGCTCGAGGCGGTCGGCGATTTTGAGCAGGATATTGCTGCGCTCTTGCACCGACGTTTTGCCCCAGGCCGGGGCGGCTTTGTGGGCAGCATCCAACGCTTTTTCGATGTCTTCCGCGCTGGAGCGGGGAATTTCACAGAACACTTTGCCATTGACTGGGCTAACGTTGTCGAAATACTGACCGTTCACGGGGGGAACGAATTCGCCGCCGATGTAGTTGCCGTAGCGCTTTTCGAACGATACAACCGAGCCCGCTTCACCTGGGTTGGCGTAGATCATGGTACTGCTCCTGGGTATTATGATTGTTAAAAGGTGCCTACCCAGTGTTGGCCACTTGCGCCGATCACGATATAGCCCGATGGCAGGACGCACCCTCATTCCTTGGTAGGAGACGCCATGTACTCGCTGTTAGTGGCAGATGACCATCCGCTGTTTCGCGATGCGCTGCAGGCAGTGATCGTCAGCGGCTTCACCGATACGCAGCTGTTCGAGGCCGATAGCCTCGCCGCGGCCATGGCACGTATCGATACACAAGAAGGGTTGGATCTGCTGCTGCTGGATTTGAGCCTGCCGGATGCCGATGGGCTGGAGGGGTTGAAAACCCTACGCGAGACCTTCCCCTGGCTGCCGGTGGCCATCGTCTCGGCGCATCAAGAGCGCCAGCTCGTGCTCGATGCCATTACGCTCGGTGCCGTGGGCTACATCCCTAAATCGACCCCGCGCGCGCAGCTGCTGGCTGCTCTGCAGCAAATTCTTCAGGGACAGCTCTACTTACCCGCTGATATCATGCGCCGACCTCCCCCTCCGTCACGCGCGGCCTCGGTCGCTTCCCCTTCGACTACTCCGACAAGCAGGCTGACGCGGCTCACGGAGAAGCAGTTAGACGTGTTGAGCTGTATGAGTCAGGGCATGTCCAACAAACAGATCGCCCGGGAACTGAACATTGCCGAAACCACGGTCAAAACCCATGTATCGGCGATTTTGCGTAAGCTCGGCGCGAGCAGCCGAGTGCACGCCATTGTCATGGCGGGTGAGGAAGATTTGAGCGGCTATTTAGCCAAACGCCCGGCGCGCTAGCCGTTCTCTAACAGCGTGCCCAGCAGCATTTTGAGGCGCAGCGGCTTGAGCGGTTTCAACAGGCAGTGGATGCCCGCTTCGCGGGTGGCCCGCTTTACGGCGGCTTCGTGATTGGCCGTAATGACCACGGCCGCTAATCCGGGATAGCGGCGGCGCAGCCTGGCGGCGAGATCGATACCGTTCTCACGATGCTCGCCGAGGTGGTAATCCACCAACAGCACGGCCGGACGTTCACCGTCGCTGGCCGCTTCCAACGCGCTCACCGTCGCAGCCGCTCGTACCCGGCATCCCCAACCGCCCAAGAGCGCCTGCATACCTTCGGTAATGGCCGGATCATCGTCCACCACCCACACGACGCACCCCTGCAAGGGATCGACATCCCACTCGATGGACGTTCGCGGCTGGGCAGCTTGGTCCTTGCCGATATCGGCATAGGGCACCAAAATCGAGAACAGAGAGCCGTGTCCCAACTGAGAGGCCAACCGAACAGGATGGCCCAGCATCGTGCTAATGCGGTCCACGATGGCCAACCCCAATCCCAGCCCGCGAATCTGGTTCGCCTGAGGATGACTGGCGCGGCGAAACTCCAGAAATATCGCTTGACGCTGCGGTTCTGGAATTCCTGGCCCCGTATCACCCACCATGATCTCCAACCCCTCACGGCGACGGCGGCAGCCTAATAGCAAATGGCCATGCTCGGTGTAGCGAACCGCGTTGCTGAGAAAATTGCGAACCACCCGCGCCAATAGCGCCAAGTCCGACTCCACCCATGCCTGAGAAGGTACGTAGTGGAGAGTTAGCCCGCGCACCCCGGCGACTTGGCGATACTCCTCGGCCAGCGCATCCAACAGCGTGCTAACGGCAAAGGGTGCTTTATCAGCGTGGAGCACACCGGCGTCCAGGCGGGAGATGTCCACCAGCGTTCCCAACAGCCCTTCGACATCTTTCAGCGACCGGCCAATATGGCCGACCAGTGCTTGGGACGCTGCCGGAAGCGCATGGGCTTCCAGGGCACTGGCAAACAGTCGAGCCGCGTTGAGCGGCTGAAGCAGGTCATGACTGACGGCTGCCAGAAATTTGGTTTTCGATGCGTTGGCCGCCTGGGCGTCGGCATTGGCGGCCAGCAGCCGGCCGTTGACCTGGCTTAGTTCATCCAACGTGCGGTGCAGCGCGTCGGTGCGCTCGCGCACCTGCTCGGCCAACAGCACCGAGCGCTCGAAGGCCGCATAGGGCGCCCCGTTAGAAGTACCGCCGGACTCCACGCGCTCCATGAGCGCTGCACACACTTTGCGCAGGCGCTGATTCTCTTCACGCAGGGCCGCCACGTCGTTCGACGACGGCGCATCAGAGAGCTGGAAGAGTGCCAAAGGCCACCCCCGTAAAGGTTTGATTCACATGCATCCCGTGGTGCTGCTCGCCGTAAGTATTGAAACCGATCACTCTTGCCTGGCGCAGTAGTGCGGAGGCTCGATCGAGTTGTTCCATCGACTCCAGAGCCATTCGCCGCAAAAAGCAGTCACAGCCGATGATCGCTGCGGGTTCGCCGAGGCGCTCTTCCACGTCCTGCAGCATACGAGCCAAATCTTCCAATAGCGGCGTGGGTTGCATGGCGGTCAGCACAATGCCGTTTTCCACCGCGCAATAGAAGCTGAGACTACCGTCGTCGTTGACCCGCTGAATCGAGCGAATATAGTGCTGCCCACCTAAATGCACCGCCAGCGGATGCTGGGCAAAGACCGCAGGCGTCAGTGCTTCCACCGGGCATCCTACGAGGGAAGCATACAACTCGGCAGCCGACAGGCCATTGAGTTCCAGCACCCGGCGGCGCTCTCGGTCGACAGCGGTGACTACGAGCTTATGCGCCAGCGGCTCTAGGTGATGGGTAGAGAAGACGTCGAACGGCAGCCGCGTATTGATCATGACCACCACGGCCGCCCGAGTATGGAAGCGACCCTCAGCATACACATGGGTGTGGGTGAGGTGGTTGTCGTCCCCGGCGGAGCCGCCAAAACTTGGAATGCGCCCAAGCGCGGCATCCAGCGTTGCCAGCACCTGCTCTTCACGGCTGGAAAGCCCATCCAGCAATGTCAGAGCAAAGCTATGCTCATTGACCGGCGCCACGGCTTGCCGACGACAGCGCTCCAGTAGCCCATCGACCAGCGGTTGAGCGGTGGGCAAATCAAAGTGTTCGAGGTCATCGATCAGCGCGGTTTCGACGGCAAACAAGCGCCTATCGAAACAGATGGCGACAATAGAGCCGCGATCGTAGCCATCGGGCGTCAGCTCACCCGCCGTCGTGCAGCCACTGACTGGAAGCTCGCCAAACGCCTGACAAAGCGCGTCCGCTAGCTGCGACAGCGGATATTCAGCGCTACAAAAGAACAGCACGAAACCGGCGTGCTCGTGACACAGCGCGAGAGCCAGCGCATGGGCAGCATCCTGAGGGTTGGGCTCACGGCTCGCGGCCGCGCTCAAACCATGATTAGTGAAGCGGGTGGTCACGACGCCATTTCTCCAGCGCGGCATAAGTTCGTGCAGCGCAGTGACGCAGCGTGTCAAAACACGCTGTTAGCGGCTCGAGCGATGCCTCGTCAAGCGCAGCCATGCTCTCCAACCGCTTGGCTTGCGCAGCCAACTGCTCTGCGCCCATGCTCACTGACTCGCCCCGCAGTTGATGCGCTAGCCGCTCGACCTGACGCCAGTGGTCACGACTCGACGTGCTCCCGGCAGCAAAGTAGCCAGAAAGCTGCGCAATGTAGTCACTCGCCTGCTGATGATAGAGCACTGCCAGTTGATCGACACTATCAGCCCCCAGCGAGCCGACGAGGGTGGCCAACGTCGTTTCATTGAGTAGGGCCGCGTCACCTCCTTCCTCACGCAACGCAGAAGGGATCGGCATCATCGGTGTTGGTGTCGTTGATAGCTGCAGCGCCAACACGTTGCCAAGCGCCAACAGCGAGAGCGGCTTGGTGATGTAGTCATTCATACCCGCAGCGAGGCAGCGGCGACGATCATCCTCTGCCCCCCCTGCGGTCATGGCCACGATGGGCACCTCGCTGCACCAGCCGCCCATTTCACGCAATCGCTGAGTCACCGTCACGCCGTCGATATCAGGAAGCTGTATGTCCATGAAAATAAGATGTACCTGCTGGCGTCGTACCATGGCAAGGGCTTCGCGGCCGTTTTCTGCGCACACCACCTCGCAACCAAGTCGCGACAAAAGTCCCACCGCGACTTTGCGATTGACCGCATTGTCCTCGACCAGCAGCAACGAGGTGCCGTCAAAATCTCGCGCTGGCTCAACGGGCAGGGGGGAGCTGACAGGAGAAGCCTCGACTAACGGCAGTTCGCACCAAAACGTACTGCCTTGACCCGGCGTGCTGTCGACACCCAGACGTCCCTGCATGGCTTCGCTCAGCCGTTTACAGATTGCCAATCCCAAGCCGGTGCCGCCGTAGCGGCGTGCGACGCTCTCATCCGCCTGCTGAAAGGGTTCGAAGAGCGTCTCTTGCTGTTCACTGTTCAGACCACAACCGGTATCGCTGATATCAAAGAGCAAATGCTCGACGGTCGAGGAGACGCGTACCGAGACGCTGCCGTAGTCAGTGAATTTGATCGCATTAGCAATGAGATTGAGCAGTATCTGTCGCAGACGCCCCGCATCGATCATGACCCATGCTGGCACGAGTGGGTCCACATGAAGCGATAGTTGCAGCCCTTTTGCTTGCGCTCTTGGCTCGAATAGCGCCATGACACCTTCGACTAGCGGCGTCAGCGCCGTAGGCGACGTCTCCAGGGTCAAATGGCCGGCCTCGATTTTAGAAAAATCGAGGATCTCATTGATCATTGCCAGTAACTGATTGGCACTATCGTGAATAGTGCGAGCATAGTCTTCGACCTGGGCGGGGCTGGCGGGCTCGCGCAGCAGCTCGCTCATGCCAATCACACCATTGAGCGGCGTACGAATTTCGTGACTGACCATGGCGAGAAAGTCTGACTTTGCATGATTGGCCGCTTGGGCCTGCTTCGCTGTGACCTGGAGCTGTTTACTGAGCTGCTCTTGTTCTCGACGCGCCGCTGCGCTTTCGCGCATTTCACGTACCAAAAAGACGATGACCGTCAACACGGCAAAGCTGATTCCAATCAGCAGCGAAATGAGCAGCTTATAGAGCGTACTTAGCAGCGCCCTCTCTTCGGTGGCGGATTCCGCTAGATAACCGTTGATCGCAATCACCAAGCGCTCGGTCAAACGGGTAAGCGATTGAAGCTCGCTCTCCAAGGCCGTGACGGGCAGCCGATCCATCTCCTCGTGGGGTTCGAACATGGGATCGAGGGTGTCGAGCTGCTGCTGAATCTGATCCAACAGCTCGCTCGCTGCACTGATACTTTGCAATAGCGAACTAACCTCTCCCTCTCGCAGCAGGGTGATCCGGCTATAGAGCAATTCGAAGCGAAGATTGAGGGCATCCTGGGCGGCAGGCGATAGGGGGCCCCGCGTGTCGGCCAACAAATGATTGAGCAATTGCACGGCATCGCGGTCGAGTTTATAGACCACCCAGGCGGTGTCCTCTCGCAAACTCTGCGTCAAATTATCCTGCCGCCATGCCGAAAGGCCAGCCACCACCAACGCAGCCGCAAACAGCAGTACGGTGATGATCGCTACCAGCTTGAGGCGGCGCGGGTAGCGTAGCAGGCGGGGTGCCCGAGCGGACTCACTAACGGACATTGATGTGCATGACCTGCCATACGGCCCTGAAACGCATACGCTCGCTCAACAGCGCCTCATCATGGTCGAATGGATATAGCACCCATAGTGGGCCATATTCGCGGATAGGAATGGCCTGCCCGTCCCGCTCTAGTGCCAAAATAACGTCGTAGTCGTAAAAATCCTCAATAGGAATTTCGGCCTCATAACCGTTCAAGGCCGCTACGTTAATGGTGTTGCCTTCGGCCCCTACATGCTCGAGCAGCGTGCGCATCAGCGGGCCGCGGTAGTGGCTCGCTCCCTCGGTCCACGGTGTACCGGTCGTAAAAGCGTGCTGCGGCAGCGCGCCCAACATCTCACGGTCAAAATGGGCCTCTTCCTCGACGTTGGCTGCCGTTACTTCACCATCTATTTTGAGGATGACGGGCCCATCAGGAGCGGCCAATTTATCCACGTCTGCCTCAGCCGCGTCCGCTAGCCCCGTATGGGGAATGCTGAACGCCAGCATAGTCCACCCCAATAACAACGCTTTCACCATCGACTCCTCGTATCGCAGTGCCTGAACGACGCAGCAGCGGCCGCTCCAGGCAATAAAAAAGAGATGGCGTTAGGGTACGCCATCTCGTTTCATTGGTCAGTCGAATGTCGACTTTTTTACTTAGCGATGAGAAATGTAGCGGAGATGTCGTTAAGTACTCAGCTTCTCGACCGGCTCGAACCGAACGAGTTCTTCGTAGGCATGCCAGCTAGCGTGACCAAGCACGGGCAGTATGAGGGCCAGACCGATGTAGAAGGTCATCACCCCAACGACGACGCAGCCGGTTAAAATAGCAGCCCATAGCAGCATGGTCCGGAAGTTACGCGCCACGCAGCGCACGCTGGCCTCGATGCCTTCCATGAACGTCAGATCTTGATCCATCAGAGTTGGAATAGCGACCACGCTAATGGCGAAAGCGCCAAAGGCAAGAATGCCACCTGCCACTGTGCCGACCGCCAGCATGCTGAGCCCTTCCGGTGTGGTGACCAAGGCCGTATAAAGCGTTGCCGGACTAGGTACTTCAAAACCGAAGAAAAGTGCAAACAGCAGCGTAGCCAGACGTATCCAGGCTAGAAAGAAAATCATCATCATCACGCCCATCATGGCCAACTGCCCAGCATGCGGCCGCCAACTGCCGAAGGCATCGCCCAAGTTAGGCACCCGCCCACGCTCGAGCGCCAAGCTGATGCCGTAAGAACCCACCGCCACGAGCGGCCCAATGAACATGAAGCCCGCAATCATGGGCAGCAGCCAGTGCCAATAACCCAGTGTGTAGGCCCCTAACGTGATGGCAATACTCAAACCAACCCAAAACATGCCATACGAAAGACTGACGGCAGTCGCACGGCGGAAGTCTTCCATACCGGCGGCAAGCCAAGCCTTTGGTCTGTCCATCCCGACTTTGTTGATGATGATTTTAACGTTGGGCGCGTCGGCTGATTGGCCGTGTGTTTTTGTTGTTACTGCATTCATGGCGTAACTCCTGTGATTTACCCCAAATGGCTGTCTCTGACCCAAGCACCAAGGTAAATAGCTACCATGTGTGTTGACACCATTAATCCAACGTTAATGGCTTAATGTTCTTTTAATGTAGCTGAGCCAATGCCGACCGAAGAGCTTTACCGCCACTCGGTACAAAAAATCCTCCTTTAGCGCTCTCAACGACGATTAAATCGATGCGTTAGCAATTCACGATATTGATGACAAAAAAAACTCCAGGCCACTGGCCTGGAGCTTCGTTGGGGTGACGGCGTTCAGCGCACGATCATCACTGATACCTTGGCATGATGAACGACATGTTCCGCGTTGGGACCGAGCACATAATCGACGAATTTGCGCTTGGTGTGCGACGCCATCACGATCAGATCAGCATCGATCTTCTTGCCGACCTTGATGATGGCTTCCCACGGTGAACCATCGACGATTACGCTTTGGGTTTTGATCCCTTCCGGCACATGCTCTTGAATGAAGGTGTGCTGCGCCTCTTTCATTGCCAAGTGCGCTTTTTCCGAGAAGTTTTTCGGAAAATAAGCGCCCACCATAGGCATAGTGAATTCTGGAAGAACCGATACCACATGCAGCGACGCACCAAAGGTTTGGCACAGCGTTACTGCCGTAGGCAGCGCTTTCTTCCATGAGGCTTCTTCGTTCAAATCCACGGGGAGTAGCACTTTATGGTACATGGCAACCTCCTTAGGCAGCGGCCACTTCGTTGGATTGCTCATGACGCCGACGACGGCGTTGCATCACCACGACCAAGCCAAAGATGCCCAGTGCAGGGAGCCACATCCACTCTTTGGTCCAGCGATCCATCGGGGCCAGCACTTCGAGAATCTCTTGGTCGAAATCAAAGCCCAGCTCGGCCGCTTGGCTGCCGAACTCGACGAAATCGACCAAGGTTTGGTCACCATCTTCGTAAAGTTCGATACCTAGATTCGCCATGCGCTCTTCACCTGTTTCACCGCGCGGCACGGGGACGAGCATATAGGTGGTCATCGGCGCCCCGAAATCGTCTTCACCGGCAATTTGCACGCGCAGGTTGCTACCGTCATCGACCCGGCCCAGTGCCTCGGCAAATTGCGCAGGTGGCACCGATTCATAGGGGTCGTGGATTTTGTCCATCCAGAAGCCGGGGCGGAACAGCGTAAAGGCGACCAGCAGCAGCAGCAGCGATTCGTACCAGCGGTTGCGGGTCAGCATGTAGCCCTGAGTGCCTGCCGCAAAGATCAGCATGGCAATGGTGGCCACTATGAACACCAAAATACCCTGCATCACCGTGACATCGATCAGCAGCAGGTCCGTATTGAAGATGAACAGGAATGGCAGCGCAGCGGTACGTAGGCTGTAATAAAACGCCTGGAAGCCAGTGCGCAGCGGATCCCCACCCGACACGGCCGCCGCCGCAAAGGAGGCCAAACCTACCGGTGGCGTGACATCCGCCATGATACCGAAGTAAAACACGAACAGGTGCACGGCAATCAGTGGGACGATCAAGCCGTTTTGCTGCCCAAGCAGTACGATGACCGGCGCCATCAGCGCCGACACCACGATGTAGTTCGCGGTTGTCGGTAAGCCCATGCCCAGGATCAGACTCAGCAGGGCCGTCAGCAGCAGAATCATCATCAGGTTGCCGCCGGAAAGAATCTCGACGACGTCTGCCAGCACCAAGCCCACACCGGTTTGCGACACCGCCCCGACCACGATACCCGCTGTGGCCGTCGCGATACCGATCCCAATCATGTTTCTGGCACCCGTCACTAAGCCATCCCACAGGTCTTTAAAGCCTTCTTTAATATCCGCCGCCATCCGGCTACGACCACGGAAGAGCGCAATGATCGGGCGCTGCGTCACCATGATGAAGATCATGAACATGGTGGCCCAGAACGCTGATAGCCCAGGAGATAGACGCTCGACCATCAGGCACCACACCAGAACGACCACAGGGAGAATATAGTGAAGGCCCACCATCACCGTGGGACGGGTTTGCGGCAGCTTAACGACCTCCGAGTTAGGATCATCCATCTCCAGTTCGGGGTAGTTAGCACTCACTTTCAACAGCGCCACGTAGACAATCGCAAGACCGACAGACACCACCCATGGCGTCGCTTCACCCAGCACGGGTTTTAACCATCCCAGGCCATAGTAGACGGCAATCGAGAGCCCCATGAGCAGTAGCAAGCCGGTCATGAAACCGATCACCTTGTTCAACAGCGGGCGCGCCGGGTTGCTGGAAGGCAGGCCTTTCATATTGGCCTTGAGCGCTTCCAGGTGAACGATGTAGATCAGGGCGATATAAGAGATCAGCGCTGGCAAGAAGGCGTGCTTGATCACGTCGACGTAGGGAATACCGACGTACTCCACCATCAAAAACGCTGCTGCCCCCATGACGGGTGGCATGATTTGGCCGTTCACCGAAGACGACACTTCCACCGCGCCCGCTTTTTCAGCGCTAAAGCCGACTCGCTTCATCATCGGAATCGTAAAGGTACCGGTCGTCACGGTATTGGCAATCGACGACCCCGAGATCAAACCGGTCATGCCTGAGGCGACCACGGCTGCTTTCGCCGGGCCGCCTTTGAAGTGGCCAAGCATCGAGAACGCCACTTTGATGAAGTAGTTACCGGCGCCTGCTTTATCCAACAGTGCACCGAACAACACGAACAGGAACACGAAGCTGGTGGAGACCCCCAGCGCAATCCCGAACACGCCTTGTGTGCCCAACCACTGGTGGTTGATCAAACCGCCCAGGCTCACGCCACGGTGGGCCAAAATGCCGGGCATGTAAGGACCAAACAGTGAATAGGCGATAAAAACCGCCGCCACAATCATCAAGGGTGGCCCCAATGCGCGGCGCGTGGCTTCTAACAACATCAATATGCCGACGACGCCCACGACGATATCCTGGGTAATCGGCAACCCAGGCCGCTGGGCCAAATCCGCATAGAAAATAAACAGATAGGCGCCGCAAAAGGCTGCCACTGCCGCAAGAACCCAGTCGGCCAGCGGCACGCGATCGCGCGGCGAACGTTTGAAGGCGGGGTACGCCATAAAGGCTAGAAAGAGCGCAAACGCCAAATGAATCGAGCGCGCCTCTGTGGCGCTGAACACGCCAAAGCCAACGATGTAGGGAAGTGGCGATGCAATCCATAGCTGAAACAGCGACCAAGCGGCTGCAATACTCACTAGCAGCTTACCGGGTACGCCTAGGGGTTTCCTTGCCCCTGTATCGCTGGAAGCGACCATATCCTCCAGGTCGTTCTCAGCGGCTGCCGAAGGGTGTTTGTCATCACGCATACGCTTGCCCTGCCTAATGGTCAGCGCTGACAATCAGCGCTCTCAACAAGAAGCGCGGACACCCAAGGTGCCCGCGCTTTGCAACTCAAAGCGACGCCATTCACCTTTCGTCAATAGCGTCACTCTTTTTACGACTTATTCGATCCAGCCGCGCTCACGGTAGTAACGTGCTGCGCCATCGTGCAGCGGCGCCGTCAAGCCATCAGAGATCATGTCTTCTTCGTTCAGGTTCTCGAACGCCGGGTGCAGACGCTTGAAGCGATCAAAGTTTTCGAAGACGGCTTTCACGGTTTCGTAAACGATGTCTTCATCGACGGCGGTCGAGGAAACGAACGTAGCCGCAACGCCGAAAGTCTCGACGTCTTCGTCGTTACCACGGTAGAGGCCACCCGGAATCACGGAACGGGTGTAATAGGGGTACTCTTCGATCAGGCCGTCGATCTCTTCACCGGTCACGGAGACCAGACGCGCATCGATGGTGGTGGTCGCTTCTTGGATAGAGCCATTGGGGTGACCTACCACGTACACCATGGCATCGATGTTGTTGTCAGACAGGGCAGCCGCCTGCTCGGCCGCGTCGAGCTGAGACGCCAGTGCGAAGGTGTCTTCATCCCAACCGAACGCATCCATGACCACGTCCATGGTGTTACGCTGGCCAGAACCGGGGTTACCGATGTTGACGCGCTTGCCAGGGAAGTCGCTGATGTTTTCGATACCGGAATCCGCGCGGGCCACCACGGTCAGCGGCTCACCGTGCATGGTGAAGACGGCACGCATATCTTCCCAAGCGCCTTCTTCCTCGAAGTTAGCTTCGCCATTATAAGCGCGGTACTGAACGTCGGACTGTACGACACCCATGTCCAGCTCGCCGCTCTTCATGCCGTTGACGTTAGCCACGGAGCCACCGGTGGACGGAGCGTTACAGCGGATGTTGTGCTCATCGCTGCCACGGTTGACCATGCGGCATACCGACTGGCCAACGACATAATAAACACCGGTTTGGCCACCGGTACCGATCGTGATGTAGCGCTCCTGGGCAACGGCCGGAGAGGCGAAGGTTGCCGCCGCGATGAACGCGCCTGAAAAGGCCGCGGTAGAAAATACATGGCGTTTCATGAACACACCTCTTTATCTTGATGTTGTGAGCGTTATGCGCTTTGAAGCCACCTGCAGAACGGTTCCCTTCAGGTGTATAGGTTCCAAAACGTTGTCAAGACAGTCTGTTATCAACCTCGGCATTTAGTGCCGACTGTTCCTACTTTAGCGAAAAAAAAGCTAATTGGCGAAGCGCGATGTCATTTAACCGAGGATGCAGTGCAGCATCGCCACTTGACGTTTCGTTCTTTTCACCAGTGGTGATCGCTGAGATAGGCACTGACAAAGACGCCACTCGGCCTATTGTTCTAAGCCACACCAAGCATCCCCGTGTGCACGTTGGGTGATACTCGACAAGTCTAGCGGCCTGTAACGTTTAGTAAGCGTTAAACATAGGCATAAAGGTATGCCGGTTTGGCATGGGCTATCACTGATCGTATCCCTGCCATGCTCAAACGTTATAGCCCAGCACCGTGGGGAGCCAGAGCGCGATGCTTGGAAAGATGGCGACGAGCGCCAAGGCGCCGCCCATGGCCACCACAAAGAGCAGCGCCCAGCCAAGTGTGTGCTCCAAGCGAATCTTGGCAACTTCCGTGGTCACCATCAGATTCACCGCCACCGGCGGGGTAAACTGACCGATCGCAATGTTCATGGCCAACAATATGCCAAACCACACCGGGTTCCACTCGAAGTGCTGCATTACCGGAATCAGAATCGGCATCATGATCAGGTAAATGGAAATCGCGTCTAGCAGCATGCCCGCTACCAGCACCGCTAACATGATGAGTATTAGCAGCAGCACTCCGTTGTCGGTCAAGCCAATGATCCACTCTGCCAAATGACGGAAGGTGCCCAGCATGGTGCCTGCCCAAGCGAAGATACCTGCCAACGCAATGATCAACATGACCACGCCTGAGATGATCGCGGCCTCCCCTAGCAGCTCCCATACATCGCGTAACGTGAGTTCTCGCGTCAAGAACAGGCCTACTACCGCTCCGTAGGCAACGGCAACCACGGCGGCTTCCGTGGGGGTAAAGAGGCCTGAACGCAGCCCCCCTAAAATCAGCACCGGCGCAAACAAAGCAGGTAGCGCTTCACGGAAGGTGCCTCGTACCGTCAGCCTTTCAGCTCCTTCTACCGGTGTCCCCTCCCAGCCATGACGCTTGGCAGCCAGCATGGCTGGCACCAGCAACGCCAATCCGGCTAAGACGCCCGGGAAAAGCCCCGCTGCAAACAGCGCCCGGAGATCAACGCCGGGTACCACAATCGAGTAGAGAATCAGCGCCACCGATGGTGGAATCAAAATCGCCGTAGAGGCCGACGCCGCAATGAGCGTGGCAGAGAACGGTTTGGGGTAGCCCGCTTTGGTCATGCTGGGTAGCATCACCATCGCCACGGCGGCGGCATCGGCGGGCCCAGAGCCGCTCATCCCCCCCATGATCATGCACACCAATACCGCGACCAGTGCCAGCCCGCCGTGGCGGGGACCAATCAGCGCTTGGGCGAAACGCACTAGGCGTAGCGCGACCCCTGCCCGCTCGAAAATCAGCCCGGTAAGAATGAACAGCGGAATGGCAATCAGAGGATACTTGGCGATGCTGTTGTAGGTATTGGTGCCCAGGGTAGCCAACATATCCGGTGACAGCCCCAGTACGATGCCCACCGCTCCAGACAGGGCCAGCGAGAACGCCACCGGCACGCCAGCAATCAGCAGTCCGGCGAACGCTAAAATCATCCAGATATCAGGTGTCACCGTTGATCTCCCCCGCAAACCGATCACGGGTTTGCTGCACCAAACGCCACAGCATGGCCGCCGACAGCACGGGCAGCCATACCAAATACCACCACTGTGGCAGCCCTAAGCCCGGCGAGAGCGACTCCCATTGGTACTCCTGCCACGCTAGCTTGCCACCGTACCAAGTGATCAAGCCCAGCACGATCAAGCCACACAGGGCTTGAAAGAGAATCAGCGCACCACGCCAGCGAGGTGGCAATGCGCGCTCTAAAAAGCCAATACGGATATGACGGTCGCGCCTCAAAGCAACCGACGCCCCAGCAAAGGTCAGTACAACCAATAGGAAGACGGAAAACTCCTCGGTGAACGAAAACGAGCCGCCTGTCAGATAGCGCGTGACCACATTGCCTAGGCTAATCAGCGCAATCACGATCAACGAAAGCGCGCCAAGCCAGCGTTCGGGGCGCGCATCGGGAAAGCCTTTCATGGCAGCCTCACATCAGCAAGCTGCCGCCCTGTAAGGGCGGCAGCGAAAACATGCGAACATCAACGGGCGTCGATAGCGGCTTGGGCGGCTTCGACCACCTCTTCACCAATGCGCGGGGCCCACTTTTCATAAACGGACTGAGTGGCATCCACGAAGGCTTGGTACTGTGCATCGGTCAGCTCGGTCACGGTGACACCACGCTCTTGAATCGCGGCCAGACGCTCGCCCTCCTGCTCACGAGTCATGGCGATTTCCCAGGCACCCGCCTCTTCGGCCGTCTCGCGCAGCATCGTTTGCTGCTCTTCGCTCAATGTCTGCCAGACTTGCTGGTTGACGGCAAAAATCAGTGGATCGTTCATATAGTTCCAGAGCGTCAAATGCTCCTGGCCTACTTGGTCGATACGCGCCACGTCAAAGACCGACAGCGGGTTTTCCTGGCCATCCACCGCGCCCGTGGTGAGAGCGGGTTGGGCGTCAGTCCAGCTCATCTGCGTAGGGTCGGCACCTAGCGCAGAGAACGTATCCTGGAACAGCGGCGAGCCCACCACGCGGATCTTCAGACCTTCCAGATCCTCTGGCTGACTGATCGGGCCGCGGGAATTGGATACCTGACGAAAGCCGTTTTCGCCCCAGGCCAAAGGAATAACGCCACGTGATTCGATCGCTTCGAACACCATCGTGCCTGCGTCCCCGCCGGTCACGGCATCGACGGCGGCCTCGTCAGGAATGAAAAACGGCAACGAGAACAAGTTCAGTTCCGGTACCTGGGGTGACCAGTTGATGGTGGAGCCAACAGCGGCATCGATCAGGCCAGAGCGCATGGCAGAAAATTCGCGGGTTTGGTCACCCGAGACGAGCTGTGAATTCGGATAGACCCGCAAGGTAAGTTCACCCCCGCTGCGTTCTTCAACCAGCTCTGCCCACTTTTCAGCCGCCTGCCCCCAAGGAAAGGCATCTGAAAGCACGGTAGAGACCGAGAGTTCGCGGGCCTGCGCGGAAAAAGCAGCCGAGAGCAGTGCAGCGCCAGCCAAGCCAGCGGTAAGACGAGCCATAGAGCGTGTCAGCGTCATTATTGTCGATCCTTTTTTCTTTTTTATGGGATGTTCATGAAGTGTCGGGGCAAGCTTACACCTCCTGCCCAAATGTCGCTCAATGGCGGCAATCGCCATAGCGAGCGACACCCCATTGTAGGCACTCGACGAATGAAAGAAAGCCATTGATTAGGCTTTTAACCATCAACTTTCGATGCATCACGTGCTTGCTGATAAGCTGTTGTCTCCTTCAGCGTTTCAAGGATAGATACGTGCCGCTTCGTGATTTTCTCCTGGGCCTGCTGGTCATCGTCATCTGGTCGCTCAACATCATCGTGATCAAAGTGGGCGTAGCGGAGCTGCCGCCACTGTTAATGACGACTCTGCGCTTTATGTTGGTCGCCGCGCTGCTGGTGCCGTTTTACCCGGTCGCTCGGGCACAGCTACCCTTTTTGATATTGCTATCCATCACGTTTGGCAGCCTTCACTTTGCGTTGTTGTTCATTGGGCTAGGGCAAGCCGAAGCAGGTACCGGGGCGCTGCTCGTTCAAATGGGCACGCCCTTTGCCACCCTCTTGGCGGTGATCTTCTTGAAAGAGACACTGGGCCCCAAGCGTTTGGCGGGCTTGCTGCTCTCGTTTGCGGGGGTGGTGGTGCTAGCAGGCGGGCCCACGCTTCCGTCACCGCTGCCATTGACCATTCTGCTGCTAAGCGCACTTGGCTGGGCCGTCTCACAGCTCTTGATCAAGCGCGGACCGCCTATCGCCCCGCTGGCGCTGGCAGGCTGGGTGGCGCTCTTTGCGGTGCCTCAGGTGGCCGTCGGTTCGTGGCTCTTTGAACAACACCAGTGGCAGGCCATCACTCAGGCCAGCTGGTTGGGCTGGGGAGCGGTGGCGTACACCGCGATCATGTCGTCCATAGCGGCTTACGGCATTTGGTACGCGCTGCTACGCCGCCATCCGGTGAATCGTGTGGTGCCGATGACACTACTCACCCCCGTGTTTGCGGTGGGCTTAGGCGCGCTACTGATGGACGACCCGCTGGGGGTGCATAAACTGGTCGGCGGCGGCTTGGTGGTCGCAGGCATCGCCCTGATCGTGCTGAAATTTGGCCAACAGCCGCCAACCAGGGCGTGAGCGTGGGCATTAGTCGGGGCGACAAAAGCCCGCCAACGCAGGTACCGAGACACAGTCGCCTACCTGGATGCCACGCTCGGCAAAGTAGCCCGCATTGACTTCCAGCGCCGCATGATAGGCCGCACCTGCTGGATAAGAGGGGCACTCCTGAGGCGCACTGGATTCGCAAGGCGGCATGGTGTTGATGGCGACGATGCGGCCTTCACCATCGATATAGGCAATATCCAGCGGAATCAGCGTGCGGTACATCCAAAATGCATTGCCTGCAGGCTGCTCACGCTCGAAGCGAAACAGCATGCCTCGTGTTTCTGGCAGATGTTCACGTCCCATCAGGCCGCGCTGGCGCTGGGAAGCGGTTTCGGCGACTTCGACATCCAGACGGTGCGGACCGCCTTCACTGTGTATCGCCAGCGGTAGCGTGTTGGCAGATGTCGATTCCGCGGCCCACGCCGTCAACAAAGGAAGCGGCAAACAAGCCGCAAGCGAAACGCCTAAAGCGGTTTTGAGCAGTTGGCGGCGTGTCAGGGTCATAACAGATTCCTTTTGTTGTAGGGTGCCATATGCATCTGCTGCTCGGGCATGAGGTGAATGCCCTCGGCCAGTAGCGAGACGTGTACCCGCTCTCCCAGTCGAAGCTGATTACGTTTAGCCGCGTGGGTGGCGATGTCGAAACGTAGCATATCTTGATGAGAAACGCGCAGCGAGATGGACGTCATGCCGCCCAATACCACCATTTCGCTGACCGTTGCCGCTACCGGGTTTTCGCGTTCACCTTGAGACGGCCGTCCCCGACGATGCAGCACGATATCCGACGGCGGCAGGTACCAAGCTAGCGGTTTGCCGAGTTCAACACGGTCTAGCCCTTCTGCCACTTCTAGCTGCCACTCTCCCCACTGCAGGCGTCGCCCAGCGTCCGTCTCTACCACTTCCCCGCTAAAAACGTTGTGGCGATCCAGCAACCTAGCGACAAGCGGCGAAGCGGGCCGTCGAAACAGCGCTTCAGGTGTGCCCTGCTGCAGGCTCACCCCGTTATGCAACACGCAGATTTGATCGGCGAGCGCGGTGGCTTCATCCAAGTCATGCGTAACGAGAATGATGGGGATGGAGATGTGTTGGCGCAGCAGTGCCAGCTCGCGCTGCAAGCGTCGACGCGTCACTTGATCCACCGCAGAGAACGGCTCGTCCAGCAGCAGCGCTTGGGGCTCCCTCGCCAATGCTCTCGCCAATGCCACTCGCTGGCGTTGGCCGCCGGAAAGCTCGCTGGGATAGCGCGCTTCGAGCCCTTGCAGGCGCACCCTGCTCAACCACTGCGTAGCCTGCTCGAGGCGCTGGACGCGGGGCAGATGCCCCATGGCGAGCTGCACGTTCTGCAGCGCCGTCAAATGCGGAAACAGCGCATAGTCCTGAAACACCATGCCGATCCGACGCGCTTGCGGCGTCAGCGATCGGCGCTGGCCCTCCTGCGCCCAAAACCACTCCGCGCCCGCGCAGCTCACCCGCCCCTGCTCCGGCTGGTAAAGCCCCGCAATGGTGCGCAGCAAGGTGGTTTTGCCACTGCCGGACGGTCCGACGAGTGCCAAAAGCTCGCCAGGAGCGCAGCAAAACGAGGCATCGAGCGGAATCGGGCCAGCCTGTTGGGCGGTCACTTTCAGGTCATCCACGTGACCACCTGCGCTTGCCAGCGAGCCCATAGACCAGACCTAAGGTGGCCAAAGAAATGGCCAGCAGGAGGGCAGACATATTCGCAGCACCCTGCTCATCGAAGGCTTGCACACGGTCATAAATGGCAATCGAGAGCGTGCGGGTCTCACCATCGATGGCCCCACCGACCAGCAAAATCACGCCAAATTCGCCTAGTGTGTGAGCAAAGGTTAGCGCTGCCGCCGATAGGATGCCCGGCCATACGAGAGGCAGCTCGATACGCCATAGGGTTTGCCAGGGGCTTAGCCCACTGCACCACGCGGCCTCGCGTAAGTTGGCAGGCACGTGCTCGAAGGCGCGCTGAATCGGCTGGATGGCAAACGGAAGATTGGCGATCAGAGACGCCAGCAAAATACCGCTGAAGGTAAAGTTGAGCCCACTCCCCGTCAACGCGGCCCAAGCGCTGCCCAGCGGTGCATCGCGGCCAAACTGCTGGAGAAGATAAAACCCCAACACCGTGGGCGGCAGTACCAGCGGCAGCGCAATCAGCGCCTCGCATAGCCCCTTACCGCGAAACGACGTCGTCGCCAGTCGACGTCCCCACCATATACCGAGGGGTAACAAGAAGAGACAAGTAAACGCCGCGAGCCGCAGCGAGACGGAGAGGGCCGACCAGTCCATCAATCGGTACTGAATCCGTAGGTGTCGAAAATCGCCTTCGCCTCAGGCTGCTGCAACCACTCATAAAAGGCATGGGCTGCCCGGGTGGCCTGGGGCGTTAACACCATGCGCTGGCGCAGCGGCGTGTGCCACGCTTCAGGGATCAATACCGTTTCGCTACGCCCGGTCAGCGCAGGCGCCACGGCTAGCGAGTAAGCCACCAAGCCGCCGCGCGCTTCATCGGACAGGGCAAACTGCATCGCTTGGGAGACGTTCTCACCCTGCACGCGAAGCGGCTCGCTGGTTTCCCAAAGACCCGCTTTTTGTAGCACTTCTTGGGCGGCCACGCCGTAGGGGGCGTGTTCAGGGCTAGCAATGGCGATACGCAGCCGCTGACCTTCTTCTAAAGCGGCAATGGCCTCCTCCACACCGGCGAGTGGCGTTTGTTCGTCGGGTTGGGCATAGCGGCCGACAGGCTGCACCCAGGCCAAACGTCCCCGAGCATAAATCACGCCCGCGTCATCCACGTGCCCCTCGTCGTACAGCGCCTGTACGTACCCTTCATTGGCCGATAAAAACAGCTCAAAGGGCGCACCCTGGGCGATTTGGCGGCGAAAGTTGCCAGAAGAGCCAAAATTGAGACGCAGCGCCTGGCCGGTTTGCTGAGTGAACTGCTGGGCAGCCTCTTCCAAGGCGAACTGCAGGCTAGATGCCGCCGCCACGATGGGCGCGCCCGCCATCACAGGCGCGCTTAACAGCCAACCGCATAGCAACAGCAGTGAGCGCATATGCTAGGCCTTTGCGCTGTCGGCGTGTTGCTCGGTAATAGCCATCACTTTCATGGTATTGGTACCACCGTGGGCGTTCATGTGATCGCCACGGGTCAAGATGACGTGGTCTCCCGGCTTGGCGACGCCCTGCTTCACCAGCAGCGTGAGCGCTTGATCATTCAGCTCGGTGGCGGTCATTTGCGACGTGTCGAATGGAAGCGATACCACGCCCCGGTACAGGGCCATGCGACGCTGGGCAATCGGGTTGTGAGCCAACCCCACGATAGGCAAGCCCGAGCGGATGCGCGAGGCGATCAACGGCGTGTAGCCCGAGGCCGTCATGCAAGCAATCGCCACCACGCCGTTCATGTGGTTAGCAGCGTACATCGCCGATAGCGCAATGGTTTCGTCTGGGCGGGTAAAGCCTTCGTGGATACGGTGGCCCGACTCCTGAGCGACCCGCTCACGCTCGGCGCCAAGACACACCCGCGCCATCGCTTCCACGGTCTCCAGCGGGTAATCCCCTGCGGCGGTTTCTGCCGAGAGCATGACCGCATCGCTGCCATCCAGCACCGCGTTAGCGACGTCGAAGACTTCAGCGCGAGTGGGTAGCGGCGCTGAGATCATGCTCTCCATCATTTGGGTCGCGGTGATCACGGCACGGTTGAGCGAGCGGGCACGCTTGATCATACGCTTTTGCACGCCGACCAGTTTGGCATCGCCAATTTCTACGCCCAGATCACCACGGGCGACCATCACCGCCTCGGAAGCTTCGATGATACCATCCAACGTGGCTTCATCGGCCACGGCTTCGGCGCGCTCTACTTTGGCAACGAGGCCAATCTCCTTGCCCTCTTCCCCTAACAAGCGGCGGGCTTCCAGCATGTCTTCCGCCGAACGCGGGAAAGAAATCGCTAAGTAATCGACGCCAATCTCGACGGCGGTTTTCAGGTCGGTTTTATCTTTGTCCGTCAGCGCGGGGGCCGAGAGTCCTCCGCCCTGTTTGTTGATACCTTTATGGTTAGAGAGCTTGCCGCCCACCACCACCTCGGTATGTACCTGCTTGCCCTCGACACGGGTAACGTCCAGCACCACACGGCCATCGTCCAGCAGCAGGCGGTCGCCTGCGGTGACATCGTCGGCCAGCGTTTTGTAATCGCAGCCAACGCCGTGACTGTCACCGGCATCACTATCCATGGCCATGTCCAGGACAAACGGCTGCCCCTCTTCCAGGTACACCGCGCCGTCTTTGAAACGCGCAACGCGGATTTTAGGCCCCTGTAAATCGCCCAGCGCGGCGACACTGCGGCCAAGCTGAGCAGCAATCTCACGCACACGCATCAAGCGGCGGCGATGGTCGTCAGCAGTGCCATGGGAAAAGTTCAAGCGAACCACATCCACCCCCGCCTTCAGCATGGCTTCCAGCACGCCTTCACGATCGCTGGCGGGGCCGAGGGTCGCGACGATCTTGGTACGACGAAGGGGCGTATGGCTGTGTGCGCTCATAAATGTCCTAACCGTTCATGGAGTGGAGTGTCAGCTTATCAGGATAACCCAACCAAGATGACACTCGCATGCACTTGAGGTGGGCTACTGCGCTAACGTGACGGTAACATCCAGCGGGTACTCGTCACAGTTGTTGCCCTCCCCTCCGCGATCTACCACCAAAAACTCCCCCTCGCGCTCCAGCACCGACTGAATGGCATGCCAAGTCCCGGCGCGGTAGTTCACCCCCTGGCGGCCGTCGGTCACGAACGCCTGCACCTCGTCTAGCACAATGCTGTCGCCCGGCGGTGCCACGACAATGATGAAACGCTCTTGATGCAGCGGCATGAACGCTTGGCTGCCCTGCGGGTGGCGCTCCAAAAACGTGAGGGTTAGCGGCAGCGTCACTGGTTGGCTGACGAAAATATTGATCAGCGTATGGGCGTTCTCGCCCAACGTTTCCACCTTGGCGAGATCGTGATGACGCTGGGTGCGGCCGGCATTAATCGGAAACGAGGCCGATGTTCGGGCATCCAACACATCCCCAAACGGGGCAAAGGCTTCTGCCGTGAGCGGCTTCGCCGTCAGCTCTAACATAGAATCATCCTAGCAAGTGAGGTGGGGGATCGGCTGGCCGACTCAGATTTTTAGCGCCGCGTGGCGGTTAACGTCTTTGTACAGCAGGTAGCGGAACGGGCCGGGTCCACCTGCGTAGCACGCCTGTGGGCAGAAAGCGCGTAGCCACATAAAGTCACCTGCTTCGACTTCCACCCACTGCTGGTTCAAGTGATACACCGCCTTGCCTTCCAGTACGTAAAGACCGTGCTCCATGACGTGGGTTTCATCGAACGGAATGACGCCGCCCGGCTGAAAGGTCACGATATTGACGTGCATATCGTGGCGAACGTCGCTGGGGTCGACAAAGCGCGTCGTCGCCCAGCGACCTTCGGTGCCCGGCATCTCGATCGGCGCGATCTCCTGCTCGTTGGTCACGAAAGCTTTGGGGACATCCAACCCTTCTACATACTCGTAGGCTTTGCGCACCCAGTGGAAACGCACCGGCTCGCGGGCTTCATTGCGTACCTGCCAGTGGCTGCCCGGGGGAATGAACGCGTAGCCACCGGGCCCCATGGTGTGGCGCTCACCCGCCAAAGTAAGCGTTAACTCACCTTCCACAACAAACAGCACGCCCTCCGCCTGGGGGTCCAGTTCGGGCTTATCACTACCGCCTTCCGGCTGCACTTCCATGATGTATTGGGAGAAGGTTTCCGCAAACCCTGACAGCGGCCGCGCCAGCACCCATAGCCGAGTGCCCTCCCAAAACGGCAGATTGCTGGTCACGATATCGCGCATCACGCCTTTAGGAATCAGCGCGTAGGCCTCGGTAAAGACCGCACGGTCAGCGGTGAGCTGGGTTTGCGGCGGATGCCCGCCGGTGAGGGCGTAATAGTGAGCGGGTTGGCGTGTTGTTGGCATTGTCTCTCCCTGAGAGTGTAAGCGTACTCGACGACGATGCAGCCAAGCGTGCTGCATCGTCTTTTTTGTATACAATATTATGGAGTGCGGCTTCAAACAAACCTTAAAGGCCCGCTTCACTTAAAGTACCGCTGAGATAAACTGCCTGAGCTCTGGGGTTTTAGGATTGCCGAACAGCTCGGCAGGCTCGCCCTCTTCGTGAATGCGCCCTTGGTGCATGAACACCACGCGGTCGGCCACATCCCGAGCAAAGCCCATCTCATGGGTGACGAGAATAAGCGTCATGCCTTCTGCTGCCAACGCCTCCAACACGCGCAGCACTTCGCCGACTAACTCAGGGTCGAGAGCCGAAGTGACTTCATCGCACAGCAGCACCTTCGGGCGCATGGCCAGCGCACGGGCGATGGCCACCCGCTGCTGCTGGCCGCCGGAAAGCTGGGCGGGGTAAGCATCGTACTTGTCTGCCAAACCCACTTTATCCAGCACTTCTCGGGCCACTTTCTCGACATCGGCGCGGGCCTCGCCACGCACCACCACGGGGGCGAGGCACACGTTGTCGCCCACAGATTTATGGGGAAATAGATTAAAGCTTTGAAACACCATGCCAACGTTTTCACTCAGCTCTTTGGGCGACATGGAGCCCGCATCGAGCTGCTGTTCGGCAATGGTGATCTCGCCGCTATCGTGCTGTTCGAGCTGGTTCAAGCAGCGCAGCAGCGTACTTTTACCCGAACCACTGCGGCCGATGATGGCGACCACTTCCCCCTGAGCAACGTTGAGGTCGATCCCTTTGAGCACTTCCAGGTCGCCAAAGGCTTTATGAACGTTATTAACGCAGACCAGCGTCATAGAGCTTTTTCTCCAAATGGCGCGCGTAGCAGGAGAGCGGGTAGCACAGCGCGAAGTAAAAAAGGGCCACGAGGGTGAAGATAGTGAACGGTTCAAACGTGGCGTTATTGAGCATCGTGCCCGCTTTAGTGAGCTCCACGAAGCCAATGATGGAAGCCAGCGCCGTACCTTTTATCACCTGTACTGAAAACCCCACCGTGGGTGGAATCGAGAGTCTCAGCGCCTGCGGCAGAATCACATGGCGCATGGTTTGGAAATAGTTCATGCCCAGCACGCGAGCGGCATGCCACTGCCCCTTCGCCACGGCTTCCAGGCAGCCCCGCCAGATATCGCAGAGAAACGCGCTGGTAAAGAGCGTCAGTGCGATGGAGGCGGCCCACCAGGCAGAAATGGGATGCCCCATCGCCGCCGCGCCAAAGAAGATCAAAAAGAGCTGCATCAATAGCGGCGTGCCTTGAAACAGGTCCACGTACAGCGAGGTAAAACGCTGCAGCCAGCGGCGGCTGGAAAGACGCATAAAGGTGAGCACCAGCCCCACGGTAGCCCCGCCGATAAAGGCAATCAGTGACAGCACCACGGTCCAGCGGGCGGCGAGCAGCAGGTTGCGCACGATATCCCATAGGGTGAACTCGATCATCGTTGCTCTCCTTGCTGATACGCGAACACACGCTTACCCACCAGCATAAAGGCGCGGCGCATACCAAACGCCAGCAGCAGGTACACCAAGGTAATCAGCAGGTAGACTTCAAAACTTCTAAAGTTGCGCGACTGAATGAAGTTGGCCGCGTAAGTGAGGTCGAAAACGGAAATCTGCGACACCACCGCCGAGCCCAGCATGACGATGATCGACTGGCTAATCAGTGAGGGGTATACCCTGGCAAAGGCGGGCACCAGCACCACATGGCGGTAACTTTGCAGGGTACTCATGCCCAGCGCTCTGGCGGCTTCTAGCTGCCCTTTCGCCGTGGCGCTAATGCCGGCGCGTAGTATTTCGGCGCTGTAAGCGGCGAGGTTTAGCGTCATGGCGATGAACGCGGCGGTAATGGCATCGATTTTGATACCCAGCCCCGGTAAACCAAAAAAGATAAAAAACAGTTGAACGATAAAAGGCGTGTTACGGGTGATTTCGACATAGCCCCCCAGCCCCCAGCGCATCCAGGGCTGCCCGTTCACCCGCAAATACGCCACCGCTACGGCCAGCCCCAGCCCGGTCAAGGTGGTCACCACGGTCAGCACGACCGTGGTGGTCAAACCTTTGATCAGCTCGCTGGCGTAGGGCAACAGGGTGAGAAAATCGAGTGTTGGCCCCATACCGCCTCTCAGCTACCGAAGTTGTCAGGAAGGTCCGCGCTGAACCAGCGCTGGGAAAACTCGTTGAGCGTGCCGTCTTCCAATGCCTGGGCAATCAAGCGATTCACTTCTGCTTGTAGCGCCGCTTCGTTTTTGTTCAGGCCAATGTAGCAAGGGGAATCTTTCAGCTGATACATCAGCGAAGGCGCACGATTGCTGTTGCGCTCGGCAATTTCGGCGGCCACTACGTTACCGGTGGCAATGTAATCTACTTGGCCAGAAAGAAACGCCGAGATGGTGGTGGCGTTATCTTCAAAGCGCTGAATGGTGGTGGAGTCGGGAGCGACGTTGGAAAGCTCCATATCCTCGACGGCACCGCGAGTCACGCCAATGGTTTTATCGGCGAAGCCTTCGGGTCCTTCTACGCTTTCGTCGGCATCCGCACTAAACACGCCCAGGAAGAACGGCGCGTAGGCATCGGAGAAATCGATCGCCGCTTCGCGCTCCGGATTTTTACCCAGACTCGAGATCACCAGATCCGCCTGACCTGTTTGCAGATAAGGAATGCGGTTGGCGCTGGTCACGGTAATCAGTTCCAGGGTGACGCCCATCTCGTCGGCAATGTAGTTGGCCATGTCGATATCGTAACCGCGCGGCTGTAGGTCGGTGCCTACCGAGCCAAAGGGAGGGAAATCCTGCGGAACCGCGATACGAATCGTGCCGCGAGATTCAATGTCTTCCAGCGCATCGGCGTGAACCGCGCTGCTGGCACCCAGCCCACCCATAGCCAGCGTGGCCGCTATGCCGGTGGCCACCACGCCGGTTTGAAGACGTTTCAAGTAGTGCTGAACCGAATCTTTAAAGCCCTGAAGGGTAGTTCCCATGACGCTCTCCTGAAAGTGTGTCGCAAGCCAATGCCGAGAAGAAGGTGTGACGCGTGTGATGTCGCCCTCTGAAAAGTTCGTTGCACAAATCTCATCAAAGAAACTTTTGTTTCACACGCCCACTAGCATTAGCAATAACGAGACCAGCCGCAGGGAAAGCAGCGCAACAACAGTGCGTTAGGTTACAATCAGGCAGGAGAGCACGCAGGGTAACCCAGCGTGCGTTCAGTAAAGCGATTACATTTGGTGCATCAGGCAGTCAAAGCGCACCATTATTGATGGGCGTCCCAATCGACGCTCATGATGGGCGATGCCAGCTCGTTCAACTCAGCATAGTGGTCGCTTATCGCGCTGATTCGCTCGCGGCCCTCCGCTAAGCGCTGGTGCAAAACGGCATTTGCCAACAGGCAAATCACGCTGTTGGCGGTGGCATAGCTATCGAACGCCGAGAGACTCTCTAACGGTACTTCCAACCACCACGTCACTTGCGAAGCAAACGGCGAGGCGGTGGGGTCAGCGATCAACAACACCTTGGCAGGCGAGCGTTCGAGGGCGTCCACTAACGCGGCAAATGCCGATGGACGGCGGCGAAAACCCAACAGCACCACGGTGTCGTGTTCGGTCAAATCCACCAGCTCTTCGGCCAACGACTGGTTCGGCTGCGGTGCCAAGCGCACGTGGCGACGGGCTTGCACGAGCTGCTGACGTAAGTGCAGTGCCAACGGATAGCTGTTGCGGAAACCGACGATCACGACCTGCTGAGCCATCGCCAACGCCTCGACCATCGCGGCAAATTCCTGGGGGACAAGGCTCGCGAAACAGCGCTGCAGATTCTCCTGCTCCCGCTGCAGGTGGCGCTGGAACGAGGCGCCGCTCTCGCTCTCCTCCTCCATGGCATGGGCATCGATCACCAACGGCACGCCCAAATTACGCAGCTGTCGAGCGTGATCCTTTACCGTGCGATAGCTTTCGAACCCTAGTCGCTTGAATAGACGGCTGACGGTGGACTTTGACACCCCGGTCAAACGCGCCAGATCGGCGGCGCTGTACACGGCCAAATCATCGAAGTGATCCAGAATGAAACTCGCCACGCGCTGTTCTTGGGCGCTGAGCGCATCAAACTGGGCGGCAATCCGTTGTCCGATATGGGGTGTCATAGTGTCCTGTTTCGTTATTTAGCGGCTGGGTGATGCTCTGCCCAGTGACGGGCGATATCGACCCGTCGGGCTACCCACACACGGTCGTGGGCTTCGATATGGTCTAAAAAGCGCTGCAGCGCCCGGAAACGCCCAGGGCGGCCCAGCAAACGGCAGTGCATACCAATAGAGAGCATTTTCGGCGAATCCTCCCCTTCGGCATACAGTACATCAAAGGCGTCGCGCAGATAGGTAAAGAAATGATCCGCCGTGTTGAACCCTTGTGGAGCCGCAAAACGCATGTCGTTGGTATCTAAGGTGTAGGGCACGATCAGGTGGTTATGCTCCGCGCCTTGGCTATCGCTCACCGTGGTCCAGAACGGCAGGTCGTCGCCGTAATAGTCGCTGTCGTAAAGAAAGCCACCTTCGTCCAGAATCAAACGGCGCGTATTGGGGCTGTCGCGCCCGGTGTACCAACCTTGGGGCTTTTCACCGTACAAGCGCTGGAAGATCTCCATAGCCTTTTGCAGATGCTCGCGCTCGATATGCTCGGGTACTTCCTGGTAGTGGATCCAGCGGTAGCCGTGGCACGCCACTTCATGGCCCAGCTCTTTGAATGCCTGGGCCACGTCCGGGTGGCGCTCTAGCGCCATGGCCACGCCAAATACGGTGAGCGGCAACCCGCGGCGCTCGAACTCGCGTAGAATACGCCACACGCCAGCGCGGGAGCCGTATTCGTAGATGGACTCCATGCTCAAATGGCGGTCTGGATAGCTGGCTGCACCAATGATCTCGGACAAAAACTGCTCCGAGCCTGCATCGCCATGCAGTACGCAGTTTTCCCCGCCCTCCTCATAATTCAGCACGAATTGAACGGCGATCTTGGCCTTGCCTGGCCAGTTAGCGTGGGGCGGCGTACGGCCATAGCCGATGAGATCGCGAGGGTAATGAGAGGTCATGGACAGGCTCCTTGATAAAGGCAGAGCGTTTTAGTTTGTATACAAAATAGCCATTTTGAATAGTCATCGCAATTCAACGCAGGGCTAATCAATTGAGATGACGGCGCTTTTCGGCTCAATAGCACGCTAACCCTTTGAAACTTGAACACTTGGTCAACTCTTCCAGCGCCTACACGTCGCATGAAAGGGCTTGCGCATCGCAGAAAAGCGCCCTATTTTCGTATACAAGATAGAAAATATTGTTCACATGCGAGTATCACCCCGTGCATATACGCCTGATTAACCCCAACACGACGGCTGCCATGACAGCGACGATTCGGCAAGCGGCCGAACGATTGGCGGCTCCTTCGACCACCGTGAGCGCCACTCAGCCCGACGCGGGACCGGTTTCTATCGAGAGCCATTTCGATGAAGCCGTGAGCGCGGTGGGCGTGGCCGAAGAGGTTTTGAAAGGCGAGCGAGAGGGCAACATCGATGCTTACGTCGTGGCCTGTTTTGGTGATCCCGGCCTACTGGCTGCCCGCGAACTGACCCGCGCGCCGGTGATCGGCATTGCCGAAGCCGCCTTTCATATGGCGACCCTGATTAGCACGCGCTTCTCGATCGTGACCACGCTAGGCCGCACCGGGATTATTGCCGAACACCTGCTCGAGCAGTACGGCTTTAGCCACCACTGCCGCCGCATTCGCGCCGCTGAAATCCCGGTACTGGATTTGGAAGACCACCCTGACGCCGCCTTCAGCCGGATCGTGCAAGAGTGCTGCCGTGCCCGCGATGAAGATGGTATTGGCGCGATCGTGCTGGGCTGTGGCGGGATGGCGAACCTCACCCACGCCATTAGCCGAGAAGTGGGCCTGCCCGTGGTGGAAGGGGTCAGTGCGGCGTTGAAGCTTGCCGAATCGCTGGTGGGGCTGGGCTTATCTACCAGCAAATACGGCGATTTAGACTACCCGCGCCCGAAACCTTTTACCGGCAAGTTTGCGGATTTTTCAAACCTCACCTTGCCACCTACACGCCGTTGAGACATTCCGCATCACACTAACAATAGGCTACACAGCACGACTAAAAAAGATAACAACACAACGACTACCGCCATCAGCACGCCACGCCGCAAGCGTCTCCTGGGCCAGTAGCGCCCAGGTTACCAATAACATCGATAATCTTGCGAGGACGGTAACATGAGCACTTCAACCTCTGCTCTTACCTCAGATGAAGCGCCGGGAGCAACTAGCCCCGCCACCGCCAAAGCCGTTGGGGCCGAAAGCCTAGCTCCGCAAAGCACCCGCATCATGGGGCGCACCTCCTATTTTTTAGCCTGGTTTGGGGGGTGCGTGTCGATTGGCACCTTCGCCATGGGCTCAAGCGTAGTGGGCACGCTCAATCTACTGCAGGCCACCCTGGCGATTGCCATTGGCTGTTTTGTGATTGGCGTGGCGCTCGCCATTAACGGGGCCGCTGGTTATAAATATGGCATTCCGTTCATGGTGCAGGCCCGCAGTGCATTTGGTTTTACCGGCACGCGTATTCCCGGTTTGGTGCGCGCCGTGCCCGCCATCGTCTGGTACGGTTTTCAAAGCTGGATTGGCGCGGGCGCCCTCAACATGGTGTCGGCGACGCTGTTCGGTTTCGATAACCTGATCTTCTATTTCATTGCCTTTCAGTTTTTGCAGATTGGCCTTTCGGTACTCGGCTTTCAGGGCATCAAGTGGCTGGAGAACATTGGCAGCGCCTTCATTCTCTGCTCGCTGATGTACATGTTTTACGCCACGGTGCAGCGTTACGGCGACGAGCTATCCACCAGCCTGCTGACCATGGAAGGCTCTTGGGGGATGCCCTTCTGGAGCGCCACCATGCTATTTTTGGGCATCTACAGCACCATGATGCTCAACGTTAGTGACTACTCCCGGGAGCATAAAAAGGGCACCGGCCCAGGGCTATTGACCACCATTTACGCGATGTCGATTCTACCCTGCACGCTGTTTATGGGCCTAATTGGCTACATGGTGTCGCAAGCTACCGGCACCGCCGACCCTATTCAGGTGTTCGCCAACGCGGTAGATAATACACCGCTACTCATGATCACCCTGCTGTTCATCGCCTTCGCCCAGGTGACCACCAACGTGCTGAACAATGTGGTGCCGCCCACCTACGTGCTGATGGACGTGTTCAAACTCAAGTTCTCCGTTGCCACCGTTATCGTGGGGCTGCTGGCCTTCGCCACCTTCCCTTGGAAACTGGTGCAGCCGGAATCCGCCGCAGGCCTACAGCTCTTCGTGCAAACCTACTCCGCATTCCTTGGCCCCATCTTCGCTATTCTGGTGGTGGACTACTACGTCATTCGACGCCGCACGCTGGATATCGGCAAGCTCTACGATGAAAACGGCCCCTATCAAGGCATTAACCAAGCGGCGTTAATAGCGACAGCGGTAGGGATTATCGCCGCGCTCTCGTTCTCGGCGGTCTCTTGGTACGCCAGCCTAATTCCTGCCGGGCTGACTTACTACCTGCTGATGAAACACTGGCCCGCCTGCCAGCGCTTCACCCAATAATCCGCCCTACCCGCGCCTGTCACCTTCGTGGGGCAGGCGGCCATTCCCGGATAACGAGCCTTGCCATGAATGAACAGCCCAACCAAAGCGATCTCAACATCCAGCAGATCGATCCAACGCTCTATAACGATGACCTCGCCCCGCTAAAGCCAGAGCACCGCACCTGGGGCGCATTCGAGATTTTCAACGTCTGGTCCAACGACATCCAAAGCCTGTTTGGCTATACCCTGGCAGCGTCGCTGTTTCTCTCTTACGGTCTGAACGGCTGGGCCGTGATGGCCGCGATCATTCTGGCCGGGGTGGTCGTCATGTTTCTAGTCAACCTGACCGGCAAACCCAGCGTGAAATATGGCATTCCCTTCCCGGTGATGGTGCGCGCCAGCATGGGCGTGCGTGGTGCCAACCTGCCCGCCATGCTGCGCGCCATCGTGGGGATCTTTTGGTACGGCGTGCAGACCTACTTCGCCTCCACCGCGGTGGCGCTGCTGATTACCGCGCTGTTTGGTGTAGGCAACGGGGGGACTTTCCTCGGCCTTTCCGGAGTGGCGTGGCTTTCGTTCGTGATCGTGTGGCTGTTTCAGATCGCGATTTTTTGGCAGGGCATCGAGCGCATCAAGCACTTCCTGAACTGGGCAGGCCCACTGGTCTATGCGGTGATGGTGGTGTTGATGCTCGTGGTATGGATGCAAGCTGGTAGCGAGCTGCTCCCCGCCATTAGCACCATCTTTAGCGGCAGCGGTGAGCAGGGTGGCCTGGGGGCGTTTCTCGCCATCGTGGGTACGATGGTGGCCTACTTCGCCGCGGTGGTGATCAACTTCGGCGACTTCACCCGTTTTGTGAAAACCGAGCGCCAGATGAAGCTGGGCAACCTGCTGGGCCTGCCGTTAAACGTGGCATTCTTCTCGTTCATTGCGCTGATCATCACCGCGGGCACGCTGGTGCTGTTTGGCGAAGCGCTCACCAACCCGGCGGATATCGTGGAGCGCGTCGATTCGCTGCCGCTGACCATCGTGGCCGCTCTTACCTTCTTTGCCGCCACGGTGGGTATCAACTTGGTCGCCAACTTCATTCCCCCCGCCTACGACCTCGCCAACCTGTTCCCCAGCAAAATCAGCTTCAAAATGGGCGGCTTGATTACCGCCGTGATTGCCTTTTTCGTCGGTGCACTGTGGATCTCGGTGATCAGCCAAATTGGCGTGCCGGGCTTCGTGAATGCGCTGGGCGCTATCGTCGCGCCGTTCTACGGCATCATCGTGGTGGACTACTACCTGATCAAACGCCAGCACCTCAATATGCAGGAGCTATTCTCCTCAGCCACCGGCAGCGCTTACTACTACGTCAACGGCTGGAACACTCGCGCCCTCATCGCCTTTGGCGTGGCGGCGATGTTCTCGCTATCTACCGTATTGGTACCGGCCTTATCCAGCCTGGGCGGCTACGGTTGGCTGATCGGAGCAGGCTTAGGTGGGATATTTTACTACGGGCTAATGAAGCGGTTTGAGGCAGCACCTGTGATGGCTGAGCAGAAAACGCACTAAGCCATGACGTGATGACTCACAGAAAAACGCAGTAACCACTCAACACGCCACAGGATGAGCTTTGGTGGCGTGTTGACGTTAATAGAAAGCCTCAAAAACGCTGCCTAACCGTCATTGCCGTTGAGTTGAGCAGAGCGAGCAGAGCGGCTACGTCGCTAAACGCCAAAAATCTGCTGCAGATCCGGTACGTTTTCCTCCTCTTCGACCATGGAAAGCGACGCCTCGATGGCTTTGAGATGACGGCTCATGAAAGCTTTGGCGCGCTCTCCGTTGCCGGTTTCCAAATAGCCAATCAGGTCGTCATGGTCGTGGGATTCGCAGCCTAGGTGGCCGCGATGCCCGTAGACGGCGAGGATCAGCGAAGAGCGGGAGCAGAGGCGTTCCACGAACTCCGCCAGGGTGGCGTTGCCGGAGAGCTGAGCGAGCCGCACGTGAAAATCCGCCGAGAGGCGAATGGCCACGCTCTGCTGACCGCTGCGCAGGGCTTGGCGCTCTTGGCGAGCCATCTCGCGAAGCTCCGCCGCTGCGGCGGTGTTCATTCGCCTGGCCACATCGGGCATGAGGCCGCATTCGATCAACTGGCGGGCATCAAACACGTCTTTCGCTTCCTCGGCGGTAGGTCGCGTCACGCTAGCCCCACGACGCGGGGTCAAGGTTACGAGCTGCTCCAGCGCCAGCCGCTGGAGAATTTTACGAATCCCCGTGCGGCTAATGCCGAATACCTCCGCGAGCGCATCTTCCCGCAGCCGAGCGCCGGGTTTGAGGCGTTGCTCCACAATGGCATCGCTCACTGCCCGGTAAATCGCTTCGTGGCGCTCGTCGCCCTCTTTCTCGGAGGGCCGCCGTTTTAACGCCGCCTGCGCATCGCTCATAGTGTCTCCTGTCCGCGACTGTGATCACTCCTTCCAGGCCGCAATGATATCGCGCTCTTCGTCACTCATGTTGGTGATATTACCCAATGGCATGTAGCGACTGCCAACGACCTGCTGGATGTGCGCTTTGTGGCCTAGAATATCGTCCCAGCTATCGAAGGCATAGCCTGCTGGCGGCGCGGAGAAACCGGCGTGCTCAGGGTTGCGGGCATGGCACTGGGTGCAGTGTTGCTCAATCAATCCAGAAATCTGTGCTTGTGTGGGCGCACCGCCAGTGCTTTCTGCGGTGCTACTTGGGCTGGGCGCCGCCACCCAGAACGCGAGCAGAATCAGTCCAACGCCCACCGCCGGGTAAGCAGGCTGAATCTTCCCGGCATGCATCAGCACGAAGAACTGACGAATCAACGCACCGGCAAAGATGAACAGCACCATCACTACCCAAGCAAGTTCATGGGCGTAGATAAAGGAGTAGTGATTACTCACCATTAGCAGTACTACGGGGAGCGTGAAGTAGGTGTTGTGCACCGAACGCTGCTTGCCGCGCTTGCCGTCTAGCGGGTTGGGAGCCTCGCCCGCCTTCATGGCTTTCACCATGCGGCGCTGGCCGGGAATGATCCAGAAAAAGACGTTGGCCGACATGGCCGTGGCCATCACCGCGCCGGTGAGTAGAAACGCCGCACGTCCAGTGAACATCTGGGTACTTAGGTAGGCCACCACCACCATCATCACCGCCACGGCAATGCTCAGCAGGCCATCGCGCTCCATGTTGGGACTGATGCGCTTACATAGCTCGTTATAAACCACCCAGCCGCCGAGTAGGAAGCCAAGCGCCAGCAGGTTCGCCTGCCAACCGGTCAGGTTAGCCGCCCAGGCCCAGTTGCTGTCCGGGTTCACCAAGTAAAAACCGGGATTCACCATGTAAAGAATGACGAACAGCGCAAACCCCGATAGCCACGTGGTATAGGCTTTCCAGAACGACCAGTGCAGGTCGTTGGGCAGCTTGGCGGGGGCCGTCGCGTATTTCTGGTTATGATAGAAACCGCCGCCGTGAACGGCCCACATCTCACCAAAGATGCCTTTCTCACGATCTTCAGCGGCTTTGGGAGTGCGCAGGCCGTTATCGAGCATGACGAAGTAAATCGATTCGCCGATCCAGGCAATGGCCGCAATCACGTGCAGCCAGCGCAGCAGCAGGTTGACGAATTCGATGATGTACGCTTGCATGATCTGCCCTCTTAACTACCGCGATAGGTCGAGTAGCCATACGGCGAGAGTAGCAGCGGCACGTGGTAGTGCTGGCTTGCATCGGCTACGCCAAAGCGCAGCGGAATCACGTCTAAAAAGCGTGGCTCGGCGGCTTCGATACCCTGACGGCGTAAATAGTCCCCCGCGTGGAACACTAACTCATACTCACCGGGCGTGAGCGCATCGCCTTCTAACAGGGGCACATCACAACGGCCATCGCTGTTGGTGACGGTGGAGCCTAAGTGCTCGCGGTGGCCGCTCGCTAGCCGAAAGACTTCAATGGTAATGCCTTGGCCGGGCTGCCCTTTGGCGGTATCCAGCACGTGGGTAGTTAAGCGTCCCATCGTCACTCCTTACATTGGCGAGGTTGTTGGCGTTATGAATAGACGTTATGAGTAGGGTTTGACCTATTGGTCAAAGAGTACCGTCGATGCTATTTATTGTATACAGCATTTCCCTTTTCGCACGCCTGGAGAATTTTTGTGTCAACCGCCACCTCACTCACGTTATTCCCTCTTCCCAGCCAATCCAACTTGGAAACGTTCATTGCCCACTATGGTGATGTGTATGAGCACTCCCCCTGGGTGGCGGAAGCCGCTTGGCAACACGGCTTACGCCAAGAGCATGATGCCCCTGATGCACTGGCCGAATTGATGGGCTTGATGCTTCGACAAGCTACTCCTGAGCAGCAGATTGACGTCATTCGCGCCCACCCCGATCTAGCGGGCAAGGCAGCGTTGGCGGGCGAGTTGACCCACGACTCCACCAGCGAGCAGGCCGGCGCAGGGCTCGACCAGTGCTCGCCCGAGGAATTTACTCGCTTCGAACAGCTGAACGCCGCTTATAAAGAGAAATTCGGCTTTCCGTTCGTGATTGCGGTGAAAGGTCTGGATCGCTACGACATCCTTGCGGCGTTTGAAGAGCGTTTGGATAACGGCTTGGCCCAGGAGCGTGAAACCGCGATTCAACAAATTATTCGCATCGCGCGCTTCCGTCTTCGAGCCCGTGCTGACGAGGCATCCTAGTCATCTTTCCTCCATCCCAAAAAAATGCCGCACCCAGAATCGGTTCTGGGCGCGGCATCTTTGCCATCAGACGGTTGCTTACTGCTTGGCAGTCTCTACCGCTTTCTTGGTGGTTTCTTCGGCCATTTTCTGGCTGTCTTGCATGAAGCTCTGGCTAATGGAGGTGACTTTTTCAGAGTCGCCTTTCATGCGCTCCATTAGATCGGTAGCGGTTTTTTGCTGGCTCTCCATCGCTTTTTTGAAGCTGTCCGCGTCTTTCACGTCTAACCATGTACGCGCTTGGGCGATGGTCATGTCGGAGTAGGCACGGGCTGCATCCATCTGAGCGCCCACTAGCTGCTCGTAGTAGTTCAGCGCAGCGAGCGTGTAAGAACGCATCGGGGACACGAAAACAGAGTCGAACTGTTGGCTGGTTTTTTCTGCGGCCTTGTTCATCACGTAATCTCCTTGAGTGAGATAGTGGTTCGGCCTGCATTGACGCAGGTCGTAAGAGGGGCGTTTGCCTTTGCTACCCACAAAGCTAGCAGCGCTTTTTGTGCAGCGCAACATGATTTTTGGTCATACTGCGCTTGCTCATCTGTCGTTCTCTCGGACGCTCGAAAAGGCCGTTTGATTAACGATTTCCAAACAGGTGCTTACGAGCTTCAGCATCCATCGTCACGCCTGACTCGGGGTTCACATCTTCCACTAAGGCATAGGCTTTACGCACGGCGGGGCGTTGCGAGACGTCGTCGAACCAGCGTTCAAGATCGGGAAACTCCTCAAGCGTTTGGCGCTGCTTCTCCCAGGGAACGATCCAGGGATAAATCGCCATATCGGCAATGGAGTAGCGGTCACCGCCAACAAAATGCTGCTGGGAAAGCCGCTGATCCAGCACGCTATAAAGACGATTGGTCTCACGCACGTAACGCTCGATGGCGTACTCGATTTTTTGCGGCGCGTAGTGGCAGAAGTGGTGATTCTGCCCCGCCATGGGACCCAGTCCGCCCATTTGCCAATGCAGCCACTGCAGCACCACGTAACGTTCGCGCCCTTCTGTCGGTAGAAACTGGCCCGTCTTGTCGGCGAGATACTCCAAAATAGCGCCAGATTCGAATAGCGCCATGGGTTGGCCGCCATCTTTCGGGGCATGGTCCACGATGGCTGGGATACGGTTATTCGGCGCAATGGTCAAAAATTCAGGGTCAAATTGCTCCCCCCGACCAATATTGATCGGCTTGACGCGATACGCCAGTTTGGTCTCTTCGAGCATGATGGAGATTTTGTGGCCGTTCGGGGTTGTCCAGTAGTACAGGTCGATCATCGCCATCTCCTTTCACACCAACGACCTAGGTCGTTGGTGTTGCCTGTGGGTCGTCTGACGGCTTATGGCCGTCTCAACGATTATAGATCACGAACAGTGACGGCCTTGCCTGCCACTGAATCGTGCACCTCTAGCATACGCTTGAACCAAGCCGCGACAGGGTCTTTTTCATCCACTAGTGTTTCGGTTGAAACGGTGTAGGCCCACATCATGCTGCCAAACAGCAAATAATCGGCACCGCTTGGGGTATCGCCATCTAAAAACGGGCTCTCTTTCAACTGAGCATTCACCGGTACCAGCGCTTGCTTCAACAGGTGTCGCCCCTGCTCAGGATCGTTGACGGCCTCTAAAGTAGCTCCAAAGCGCGCCTCACGTGTTTTACGAAAGTAATCACGATCCTCAGGATGAATCGCGGCTAACAGATCTAACGCAACGATCTTGAATAGCGCAGGAGTAATGCTCCGCTCTACCGACTGCTTGAACAGCATCAAGCGCTGCAGACTCATCCCTTCACCCACCACGGGGGCATCTGGGTAAGCGCGGTCTAAGTAGCGCATGATGTCAAAGCTATCGGTGACCACGTTGTCACCATCCGTCAGCACGGGCACTTTGTCGTAATCGGCAAACGCGAGCGCCTCTTTTTCCTGAAAGCGCCAAGCCACGGTGGTGACCTCCAAGCCTTTGTGGGCCAGCGTCATACGTACACGCCAACAATAGGGAGAAAAACGCAGGCGTTCGTCACGGCCGCACAGGTCATAAAGGGTGATTGCCATCGAGTCATACTCCTTTTGTCATTGGGGGGCATCGCCACTACAGTGAGTCTAAGTGATCGACAGCGCAAGCGGCGCGTTTGGCGATGTTGGTGCAAGCGCTTCACACTGTCTATTAGTCTAATGAGGCCCACCTAGCTAGCATGCTAACGCAAACTTTAAAGCTCCATAAAAACAACATCTTATTTTAAAACGACCGCTTGGTTCCCATGCTATCTTGCGCCTATTTACTGGTAAGACCAATTTTCCAATGTAGTCATTCAGCCTGCCTGACCGTATCTTTCACGCTGACCCAACTATCATTGCAATGACGAGTTGGCTTTCGCGGAGCATACCAAATCAATAACAAGGGGCCGTTCCTCCCATGAATGAATCTATACTCGCTCTTCTGGCGTTTCTGCCGCTGTTGCTAGCCGGAATATTGCTCATAGGCTTTAAGATTCCGGCCAAAATAGCGATGCCAATTGTCTTCCTCACGGCAGCCATCATTGGTCTGACCGCCTGGGATATGTCGTTTAGCCGCGTGGCGGCATCCACGGTACAGGGTCTTATCCAAACCGCTGGTCTATTGTGGATTATCTTCGGCGCCATCTTGCTGCTCAACACGCTCAAGCACTCGGGAGGCATTACCGCGATCCGTAACGGCTTCTCGGGCATCAGCCCTGACCGCCGCGTACAGGCGTTGATCGTTGCTTGGCTGTTTGGTTGCTTCATCGAAGGCGCCTCCGGTTTCGGCACACCGGCGGCTGTCGCCGCTCCGCTGATGGTAGCGCTGGGCTTCCCGGCGCTAGCCGCGGTGGTCGTGGGCATGATGATTCAATCCACGCCGGTATCGTTTGGCGCTGTGGGCACGCCAATCGTCGTGGGTGTCGGCAGCGGCTTGAACCGTGCTGACATTACTGCTCAGCTGGAAGCGAACGGCTCCACCTGGGACGTGTTTTTTCAACAGGTGACCAGTTCGGTGGCGATCACCCACGGTATCGTGGGTATTTTGATGCCGCTAATCCTCGTGCTGGTAATGGTGCGCTTCTTCGGTGCCAACCGCTCTTGGAAAGAGGGGCTCTCGATTGCACCGTTTGCCATCTTCACGGGTGTCTCTTTCGTGGTGCCCTACATGCTAGTAGGCGTACTGCTTGGCCCGGAGTTCCCCTCCATGATTGGGGCAATGGTGGGCTTGGCCATCGTGGTGCCTGCTGCTCGTAAAGGCTTCCTGCTGCCCAAAGAGACCTGGGACTTCCCTGAATCGACCTCGTGGCCTGATGAGTGGATCGGTAATCTGCAAATCAAGCTCGACGATGTGGCCGGTAAAGCCCCGATGTCCACCTTCAAAGGCTGGGTACCCTATGTACTGCTAGCACTGTTCCTGGTGGCCTCTCGTACCATCGAGCCACTGCGGGCGGCGTTGACCTCGGTTAACCTGAACTGGGCCAACATCTTTGGCGAAGCAGGCGTGAGCGGTGGCGTTCAACCACTTTATCTGCCGGGCGGCATCATCCTAGCCGTCGTATTCATCACTTACTTCCTGCATAAGATGAACCCTCGCCAGATGAGCGCAGCAGTCTCCGAGTCCACCAAGACCATTTTCGGAGCTGGTTTCGTACTGATCTTTACCGTGCCGATGGTGCGGATTCTGATCAACTCTGGTGTTAACGGTGCCGACTTAGTCTCGATGCCGGTCATGATGGCGCAAGCGGTGGCTAACGGTGTGGGCGGTATCTACCCGTTCTTTGCGCCTGCCGTCGGGGCAATGGGGGCTTTCATTGCGGGCTCCAATACGGTGTCTAACCTCATGCTGGCAGAATTCCAATTCAGCATCGCTGAAACACTGGGACTATCAACGGCCATGATGGTGGCACTGCAAGCCGTTGGTGCTGCGGCAGGTAACATGATCGCTATTCACAACGTGGTGGCAGCATCAGCGACCGTTGGTCTCTTGGGACGCGAAGGTACCACCATTCGTAAAACGATCATTCCGACCATCTACTACCTGGTATTCACCGGCGTTATCGCGATGATTGCGTTTTATGTTTTAGGGGTGACAGATCCGTTGATGTAGTCCTCTTCTCAACCCCGTAAAACGATTTACCCCCAGGCATTGCCTGGGGGTAAATTTTTTACGACTTACTCACCTCAACCAATCCGCTTCAGAGTCGTTGCATGCTGCTGGCCTCGAATCACATAGCTTTGCGCATTGAGCTTCAGTGCCTCCACCGCCTCCGCCGTCAGCTCTCTGACCACTTTGGCGGGTGAGCCGACGATCAACGAGTTTGGCGGAAATACCGCCCCTTCCTTGATGAAGGCCCCCGCGCCTACCAAGCTGTTCTCGCCAATCACGGCGCCGTTGAGCACTACCGCCTGAATGCCGATCAAACAGCCATCCCCTACGGTACAGCCATGCAGCATCGCCTGGTGCCCGACGGTCACCCCCTTTCCCACCTTCAGCGGGTAGCCGGGGTCCGCGTGCAGCACGGCGCCATCTTGAATGTTGCTCTCTTCACCGATGTCCAGATGGTCGCTGTCGCCGCGCAGTACGGCTTGATACCACACGCTGGCGCGAGCCTTCAGGGTAACCTGACCGATAACGTCCGCCGTGTCGGCAATGTATACGTCTTCATGAATAGCGGGCTGATGCTCGCCAAATTGATAGATGGCCACGTAACGCTCCTTTTGTTGGTTGTCGCTATCAGGCTAGCGCTTGCGCCAGCAGGCGAGCAACGTGAATCGCTTGGCGTCCGCTGCCATCCTGAATTTGATGGCGACAGCTGGTGCCATCGGCCACCAACACCGCCTGCTCATTCGCGCTTCGCACGGCAGGCAACAGCGTCAGCTCTGCCATTTTCATCGAGGCTTCGTAGTGTTCGGCTTCGTAGCCAAAACTGCCTGCCATGCCGCAGCAGGACGACTCGATCGTCTCGACCGCCACGCCAGGAATCCAGCTCACCACTTGTTCTACCGGACGCAACGCATCAAACGCTTTCTGGTGGCAGTGGCCATGCAGCATCACGCGCTGGCCTTCCATGGGCTTGAGCGTTAACGACAGCGCTCCTGTCGAGTGAGCATGTAGCAAAAACTCCTCAAACAGATAGGCAGCTTCCGACAATGCCTGCGCCTGTTCGCCAAAGCCATACTGCAAGAATTCATCACGCATGCTGAGCAAACACGAGGGCTCCAACCCCACCACGGCCACGCCACGCTCCACGAACGGCATCAGGAAATCCAGCGTGCGCTGTGCCTCGGCCTTGGCTTTCTCGAACTGGCCCGAAGAGAGGTAGGTGCGGCCACAGCAGAGCGGCCGCTGACCTTGGGTCACGTTAAGATGAACCTGATAACCAGCGGCCTCCAGCACTCGCTTGGCGGCGGAGGCATTGTCGGCCTCCATATAGTTATTGAAGGTATCCACAAACAGCAGGACTTCTTTCTCTGCAATTGGCCTCTCTGCAATTGGCCTCTTAGCGATTGACGAAGAGGCCGCCGTCGCCAGGAAGTTGCCGTTAAACGCGGGGAGCGCTCTTTGCGGGGCGAGCTTGAGCGCCTGCTTGATGCGCTTCGCCAGCCAGGGAGCCCGTTCGATACCGTTCACCAAACCTGAGAACCGGCTAGCCCAAGGGGCGTAACGGGGCATTTCGCCAACCATGCGATCACGCAACGTGAGGCCTTTGGCGCGCACCCGGGCCGCCCGCGCTTCGATCTTGAACTTGGCCATATCAACGCCCGTGGGGCAGTCGCGTTTGCAGCCTTTACAAGAAACGCATAGGTCCAGCGCTTCTTTCACCTCATCGCTGGCGAGTCCTTCATCCCCCAACTGCCCCGAGAGCACCTGTCGAAGCGTGTTTGCTCTACCTCGGGTCAGGTGCTGCTCCTCTTTGGTGATGCGGTAGCTTGGGCACATGGTGCCTGCATCGAACTTGCGACAGTGGCCGTTGTTGTTGCACATCTCGACCGCCATGGCCAAGCCATGGGTCGTGTCTCCGGCACTGCCAGGAGGCGTTTGCTCACCCGTGAGCGGATCTCGCTTCACGTTCCAGGAGGACCAATCGAATACCGGTGTCATCGGAATACGCTGATAGGTGGACGGAAAACGGAAGTAGCGCTCGTCATCCATTTTCGGGGTATCGACGATTTTTCCAGGATTGAGCAGGTTCTGCGGATCAAAGAGCTGTTTCACTTCGCGGAAAGCGTCATTGATGGTCTCGCCAAACTGCCAAGCAACCCACTCGCCACGGCAAATACCGTCGCCGTGCTCACCCGAGTACGCGCCCTTGTACTCACGTACCAGCGCAGAGGCCAGCTCTGCGATTTCACGCATTTTTTGCGCCCCGTCGCGGCGCATGTCCAGAATGGGGCGAACGTGTAGCGTGCCGACCCCCGCATGGGCGTACCAGGTGCCCTCTGTGCCATAGCGATTGAATACCTCGGTGAGCTTTGCGGTGTACTCGGCAAGGTGCTCGAGAGGAACGGCGCAATCTTCGATGAAGGAGACCGGCTTACCATCGCCTTTCATGCTCATCATGATATTGAGCCCAGCCTTGCGCACGTTCCACAGCGCTTTCTGCTCGGCCGCCTCCGGCATATTCACCACGCTGCCGGGCAGTCCTAAATCACTCATCAACTCATTCAAGCGGCGTAACGCTTCAAGCTGGGCATCTCGGTCTTGCCCGGCAAACTCCACCAGCAAAATGGCTTCCGGCTTGCCGATCAGCGCTTTTTCGATCACCGGCCTGAACGCCGGATTCTCAAGCGAGAGCTCGATCATCGTGCGGTCGACGAGTTCGACTGCCATCGGCCCCAGCTTGACGATATGCTGGGTAAAATCCATGGCTTGATAGAACGTGGGGAAGTTGACGACCCCCAGCACTTTTTGTTCGGGGAGCGGCGACAGCTTCAGCTTGATACGGCGGCTTACCCCGAGCGTCCCTTCAGAGCCGATAAGCAAGTGCGCTAAATTCGCCCGCCCATTCGGGTCATAGGGGATAGGGTTTTGGCAGTCGAACAGGTCGAGGTTATAGCCCCCCACGCGACGCAACACTTTGGGAAAGTGGTCGCGAATATCATGGCCGACCCGCTCGGCAATGGCTTTTACCTGCTGGGCAAGTTGGTGTTCTCTTGTGCCCTCAGCGAACCCATCTACAAAGCTGAAATTCACGTCGCATCCATCGGCCAGCGTGGCTTCGATGCCCTCGACGTTGTGCACCATGTTGCCGTAGTAAATAGAGCGCGACCCGCAGGAGTTGTTGCCTGCCATGCCGCCAATGGTGCACTGGGCACTGGTGGAGACATCCACCGGATACCATAGCCCATGGGGCTTGAGCCAAGCATTGAGATGATCCAGCACCATGCCTGGCTCCACCACCACGGTGCGTGCGTCGGGGTCGAACTCCACCACTTGGTTCAGCCAGCGCGTGGTATCGATGACCAATGCCTCACCCACGGTTTGACCACACTGGCTGGTGCCTGCCCCACGTGCCAACACCGGCACGTGGGCGTCACGGGCAATGTCCAGGGCAATTTTCAAATCTTCCTGATGGCGTGGGAGTATCACGCCCACGGGGGTTACCTGATAAATGGATGCGTCAGTGGCATAACGCCCCCGAGTCGCCTGATCAAATAAGACATCGCCTGTGAGCTCTCGTGAAAGCCGTTCAGCCAGACCGCTGATCGGCTTGATCTTGGCATCTCTAGGCGCAGGTTGGCTGGTCAGTGACGTCATGACACTTCTCCCCTTTTTAACGCGCCTGATGGTCGCTTGACGCTTGCAACGGGTTTGCCGCGAAGTACTCCAACGCTGCCAAGACACCGCTGCCGCGCAGTGAAACGCCTGCCAGCTTCATGCCCGCTTCGCAGCCGCCCAGCGTGGCAATCAGGGTCAAGTCGTTGCAATCCCCCAGGTGCCCGATCCGGAACATCTTGCCTTTCGCCTTGCCAAGGCCCATTCCCAGCGACAGGTCAAAACGCTCATAGATGATCTTGCGCACGGCATCCGCATCCACGCCTTCCGGCATCACCACCCCGGTGAGTACCGGGGAGTACAGCGCGGGGTCCTGGCACTGAATCTCCAAGCCCCACGCTTGTACCGCCGCACGCACCCCTGCCGCCCAGCGCTGGTGGCGGGCCAGTACCTGTGGCATACCCTCATCCAGCAGCATGTCGAGCGCCTCGTTAAGGCCGTACAGCAAGTTGGTGCTGGGGGTATAGGGCCAATAGCCGTTCTGGTTGGCTTCCAGGATTTCATCCCAGGCCCAGAAACTCTTGGGCAGCTTGGCCTGTTTGCTCACCTTGATCGCTTTGGGTGAGAGCGCATTGAAGCTGATGCCCGGTGGCAGCATCAGGCCCTTTTGTGAGCCGGACACCGTGACATCCACGCCCCACTCATCGTGGCGGTAATCGGCACTGGCCAACCCGGAAATGGTATCCACAATCAATAAGGCCGGATGATTGGCCTCATCGATGGCGCGACGAACCTCAGCGATGTCACTGGTGACCCCCGTGGAAGTTTCGTTGTGCACCACACAGACCGCTTTGATCTCGTGGTCAGGGTCGTCTTTTAGCCGCTCTTTGATCATCTCGGCCTGCACGCCTTGGCGCCAGCCTTCATACCCCGGCAGACCAATGAATTCCGGCGTTAGATCCAGACGCAGCGCCATCTTGTGCCACAGCGTAGCGAAGTGGCCTGTTTCGAACATCAGCACCCGGTCGCCAGGCGACATGGTGTTGGCAAGCGCCGCCTCCCATGCGCCCGTGCCTGAGGCGGGGTAGATCACTACCGGGTGCTCGGTCTTGAATACCTGCTTGGTCTTGGCCAGCAGTTCGCGGCCCAGCGCGCCGAACTCTGGCCCGCGGTGATCGATCGTTGGCAGGCTCATGGCGCGCAGGATGCGGTCGGGCACCGGCGATGGGCCAGGAATCTGCAGAAAATGACGACCGGAGGGGTGAAAATCGAGTTTCAACATGATGTCGCTTCCTATTGTTGTTTTGAGGCGGTTGTCGCGAAACAGCACGGCACAAAATTGGATAATGAATTCAAACTGTATTTTTAAAAAAACTACTTTATGCACCCTTCGGCACGCAGTGTGTCACGCTCTTCATCCGACAGGCCCAATTGCTCGAGCACCTCGTCGGTATGCTGAGCAAAGAGCGGTGCTGAAGAGCGGATCTGAGCAGGTGTGCGTGAGAACTTGCTGGGAAAGCCGATGGTTTTCATTTTGCCGATCACCGGATGGTCCATCTCCTCCACCATGCCACGGGCCAAGTAGTGCTCATCCTGCATGGCCTGGGCAAAGTCATTGATGGGGCCTGCCGGTACGCCTGCGGTATCGCAGAGTGTCAGCCACTCATCGACGGTCTGGTGGGCCATCAGCTCTTCGAGCAGCGCCTCCAGTTCATCCACATGCTGGCCACGGTCATAGTTGGTCAGAAAGCGGGGGTCTTCCATCAGTGCGGGACGTTTCAATACATCGCCGCAAAACCGCTCCCAGGTTCGTTGGTTGGCGCAGCCCAGCATCAAATAACCATCCTTGGCCTTCACCGCCTGATAAGGCGCAGACACCCGATGGCGCCAGCCAGTGGGGCCAGGCACGGTGCCTTCAGAGAAGTAAGCCGCCGCTTCCCAGGTAAACCAGGGCAACCCGCATTCGGTAATGGCGATATCGATATGCTGCCCTTCCCCCGTCTTCATCTTGTGGATGTGGGCGGCCAAAATCGAATAGACCGCCGTGATGCCACCGCCAATGTCGTAGACCGCGATACCGGTTTTTAGCGGGCGCCGCCCGGCTTCGCCGGTCATCGACATCAGCCCGGTCATTCCCTGCGCCACCAGATCGAATCCGCCTCTGTGGCTGTAGGGCCCGGTTTGGCCATACCCCGAAATGGAGCAGTAAACGATACCTGGGTTGATGGCTTTGATGGTGTCGTAGTCGATCGACAGTGACTGGGTGACCCCCGGCCGATAGTTCTCGACGATGACATCCGCATCGGCTGCCAGTCGATAAAAGATCTGGCGGGCACGCTCGTCTTTCAGGTTGAGTGAAATGCTTTTCTTGTTGCGGTTGATTTGCGAAAAGCAGGTCGACTCGCCGTTCACGTATGGCCCCATCTGACGGCTGTCATCACCGCCATTGAGTTTCTCTACCTTGATGACCTCGGCCCCCATATCCGCTAGCACCATGGTGCAGTAAGGGCCAGCCATGATTTGTGACACATCGAGGACTTTTATATCTTGTAAAGGAAGCATGCGCTTTCCTCCTCAAGCCTGTGATAGGCATCTACTGAGCAGAGCGGCAGCCTTACTGGCCGCGCCACTCAAAAGGCGTTTTATTGACGAATTTGTTCACCGCTGCCGAGAAATCCTGGCTCAGGTAGCAAGTGGCCACCCAATCGTCGCTGGCATCGGCCGGGAGCCGCCGCTGGGCCTGCACGCGATTGATCAGCGCCTTGCTGGCCTGCAGGGTCAGGGGTGCATATTTGGCAAATTCGGCGGCAATGGTGGCGACTTCGGCGTAGATATCCGCCCCATCGAACAGCTGATTGACCAAACCCGCGCCCAGCGCCTCTTCTGCCGTCACCAGTTTCGCCATCATCAACACTTCTTTCGTGCGCGGGATACCGACCATATCCACCAGCCGAGACACGTTGGTAATGGAGAGCGTGTTGCCCAGCGTCTTGGCAATGGGCACGCCAAATTTCAGCGTGTCGGTGGCATAGCGAAAATCACATACCAGCGCCAACGCCGCGCCGCCGCCTACACAGGCCCCATCGATCAGCGCCAGCGTGGGTTTCGGAAAGGTTTCCAGCTTTCCCACCACGCGGTCGATGCGCCGCTCGTAGCCAATGGCATCCTCCGCTTCCGCAAAATGTGCAAACTGGGTGATGTCGGTACCCGCCACGAAGGCGTCTCCGCCGACACCGTGAAGCACCAGAGCGTGGATATCGGTATCGTCGGCTAACGTGTCGCAGTAGTACTCCAAGGCGTTGTACATTTCCCACGTCATGGCATTGCGGCTTTGCGGACGGTTGAACCCTAACCAGGCCACACCGTCTTTCACCTCGAAGCGCACACTCTCAGTGGTGGGTGCTTGTCGTTGCTGTGTCATGGAGCACCCCTTATCCGTAGATGAAGTTGACCAATGCCAGGGCAAAGGCAGGAATGTAGGTATTGATCATCAAAATCGTGAACAGTACGGCAATGAACCAGAGATTGGTTCTGGACGTGGCCCAGATGTCTGATTTCGCAATGGAGCAGGAGGCAATCAATACGCTGGCAACCGGCGGGGTCTGCTGCCCAATGGCCAGGTTCAGCGTGACGATCAGACCGAAGTGCAGCGGGTCGATACCCACTTCCAGTACCAGCGGCAGCACGATAGGGACGACCAGAATGATGGCGGCTGCCGAGTGCAGGAACACACCGAGAATCAGGAAGATGATGTTCAGCAGTGCCAGGATCACATACTTGTTGCTGGTCAGGTCGCTGATTTGCAAAGCAATGGCCTGAGGAATACGGGTTTCGGTCAGATACCCGCCCACCACCGCAGACGCCGCCACGAGCAGCATGACGACGGCAGTTTGCACACCAGCGCTTTTGCACGAGTCGATGAAGTTCTTGAGGGTAAACTCGCGATAGACCACCGCACTGATGAAGATGGCGACACACACTGCCAGCGCAGCACCCTCCGTCGCCGTCACGAAGCCGCCGAAAATCCCACCCAGAATGATGACCGGAATCAACAGCGCCCAAACGGCCTCTTTCAGTGCCTTCCAGAGTTGCGACACCCGGAAACGACCTTCAGAGGGGAAGTTGTACTTACGCGCCAGGTAGTAGCACATGGCCGCCAAGCCCATCGCCCCCAGCAGGCCAGGAAAGATACCGGCCACGAACATCTGAACGACCGACTCCCCCGACATGACCGCGTACAGAATCATGGGTATGGAAGGCGGAAGGATAATTGCCAGACTGGCCGCCGAAGAGGAAATCGAGGCGGCAAACTCTTTGGAGTACCCCTTCTTGCGCATGGCAGGAATCAAGATACTGCCAATCGCCGACACGCCCGCCACCGATGACCCGGAAATTTCGGCAAAGAACACCGACGCACCGATGGTCACCATCGACAGGCCACCCTTGATGAACCCCACCATGGCCATGGCCAGATCGATCAAGCGTCGCGAGATGCTGGAGGCGTTCATGATGGCACCTGCCAGAATGAACAGCGGGATGGCAATCAACGGAAAGTTGGTTGCCCCCTCGAACATCGTCATACCCACCGTCGGCATCGCCATGCTGCCGTAGGTAATGAAGGTGGCGATCGTCCCCACCAATGCCAGAGCGACCGCCACCGGCACATTGATCAAGATCAGCGCAATCAGTGCAATGAAGATATAGAGAATGATCATGATGGTTACTTATCCTCGCGGCTGGGTGCTAACGGCTTCAATGTCGTCGGCATCGATACCGGCCTCTTCAAGCTCGTGGTCGATGAAGCCTTTTCCGCGGGCACTTCTCACTATGTCGGGTAGCCGTAGCAGCTCCGCGATGATGAACAGCACCGATGCAATGGGAATGGCCGACTGCACCACTTGCATGGAAATAGCCGGCAGACTCACCATGTTCATGCCGTCGAGAATCAGCATGACTTGATAGCTCGCCAGCCCCAGAAATATGAAAAAACCAATGGTGATCGCTTCGGCGAGTAATGCGACTGGCACACGAATGGAGGGCGGACACATATTCAGTACACTAGGACATGTAATGTGAGCCCCTTTAGCGGCCGCCAAAGCCGCCCCGTAATACGTTACCCAAGCCAATAGAACGGCCGCCAATTCGTCATACCAACTCAACGGAGAACCTAAATAGCGAGAAACGAAGCCAATGGTGACCACCCCCGCTAACGCAATCACCAACACCACAACGATACCTTCAAGAAATGCAAAGTAAGCATTCTTGAATTTGGTATAAGCGCTCATTGAAACCTCCTTTAGGAAGAGACGCCCACCTCCAAAGAGGTGGAACGCCGCTTCGAGATGATGGCTTGGTTATTCGCGCAGGGCAGCGACGGCATCCAGCATTTCCTGGCCGCCTTCGACATCATTGGCAAAGGTGTCATAAATGGACTGAGAGGCGGCCACGAAGGCATCGAAGTCTACTTCGTTCACTTCCATTCCCGCATCACGCATCAGAACCAACGTCTCATCATCCAGACGCTGCCCCTCTTCCAGAGCAAAGTCTTCGAGTTCAAGAGCGACTTCCTGCAGCACGTTACGGACATCGTCAGGTAGGCGATTCCAACTGGCACCGGCGGTTAAATAGGCGGGGGTATAAACGTGATTGGAAATAGAGAGATAGTCTTGCACTTCGTGAAAACGCGAGGAGTAGGTTTGAATCAGCGGGTTCTCTTGACCATCCATGGCTCCTGTCTGCAGGGCCACGAATACTTCGGAGAGCGACATGGGAGAAGGCGCGGCACCATAGCTGCGGAACATCTCTATCCGCCAAACACCGCTCGGGGTGCGTAATTTGATGCCGCCAAGATCTTCAGGAGTGGTAATAGGGCGTACGTTATTGGTGATTTGGCGGAAGCCATTTTCCCACACGGCAATAATGTTAAAGCCCTTGGCTTGGGCCGCCTCATAGAGCGGGCCACGGACGACTTCATCGCGAACGCGTTTCATGTGCTCGCGATCCTCAATCAGATAAGGCATTTCAAACAGTGCAAACTGCTCGGCTTCTGAGCTCATGACCGTTGAGGGAATCGCAAGATCGAGCGAACCAAGACGCAGACGACGCATCATGGACTCGTCGCTACCTAACTGGCTATTGCCATAGACATTCACTTCGGCAGCGCCGTCCAAGCGTTCATTGGCCAGCTCAGCAAAGCGGTTAGCAGTAATTTCAAACAGCGAGCCAGGCCCACCGACGTGGCCAAGCCTCACCTCGAGGTTAGCGCTGGCAACCGATGCGTGTAGCCCGAAGGTAACGGCAGCTGCCGCTAGCGCAGTCTTGATAAATTTCATGGGGTACTCCAAGTGAACCGTTGTTGTTGTTGGGTCTTCACCATTTCAATTTGAATTCAAAATTCAAAATTAGGTATTAAACTTTCGTCTTGAAGCAGCCTCCTAAGCGTCAACTTACTGATACACCTAGCATTTAAAAAAGTGATGACATAAAAAAAGCAGCGTTCGACGAACGCTGCCTGCTTGAACGACCACCTCGTTGGCCTAATGCTCTTCGCCACCGGGCGCTAACCCCCAGTGCAAATCGGCCGCTTTGATACCGGCAATGGCGACTTGCTGATCCTCTTCTGACGAAGCGCCACTCACCCCCACGGCACCTATGACACATTGCTCTCCATCAAGAATAGGCACGCCTCCCGCCACCGGCACAAAATGCCCTTTCGAAGCCGCTGCAACGCTAGCAAGAAACGCAGGGCGTTCGATATTGCGTTCCCCAATAATGCCGCTGGCAATGCCCATACCCAGTGCGGCGTGTGCTTTTCCCTGAGCCACCGGAAAACGTAGTGGCGCGCAGCCATCTTCACGCTCGGCAGCCACCACATGGCCACCTCCATCCAGCACTACCAGCGTGAGAGGCGGAAGACCGACTTTTCTCGCCCGTGCCCTCGCCCCGTCTAAGATGGCTCTGGCCTGCTCTCGACTCAACTGAACGCTACACATGAAAATATTCATTGCCATACATTGGCTCCTACATGGTTATTGATTGTTATGGGGAGCAGTTGGGTCACTGCCGCCTATCTAGCATAGCTCGACTTGCTACAATTGAATTCATAATTACTTTTGCGAATCATACAAAGAGTCGCCAATATAAGCGTATGGCTTTGTGTTCAAATGGTGTTTACAAAGCGGCACCCGTCGCTTGGTGGATACCAAGCGGATACACAAGAAGGGACAGAACAATGACGAAAATTTTACAGCGTAATCTTTATCGTGAAGTCGCTGACCGCATTGGTGAGCTGATTGAGCACGGTGAACTGGCCCCGGGTGAGCGGATCTCAGAAAAGCAGCTTTGCGAACGGTTCGGCGTATCACGCACGCCGCTTCGAGAAGCACTCAAGGTGCTGGCCACAGAGGGGCTTATCGAGCTGCTGCCCAATCGAGGTGCGCGGGTGGTGCGCTTGACGTTCAAAAAAGTGAAAGATACCTACGACTTAATGGCAGCATTGGAAGGTTTGTCCGGCGAGCTCGCCTGCCAGCACATCAGCGACGCTGAAATTGCGGCTATACGTGCCTTACACGATGCCATGCTCGAACACTATCGCCATCGAGATCTGGCCACTTATTTCGAGATCAACCAGCAGATCCATGAAAGCATTTTGGCCGCTTCGCGTAATGAGGTGTTGCAAGAGATGTACAGCAACCTCAGTCAGCGCGTAAAGCGAGTGCGCTACTCGAAAAAAATGACCCAAAAATTTTGGAGCCAAGCCGTTCAAGATCACGAGAACATGATCTCCGCGCTCGAGCAGCGCGACAGTAAACGACTTGGGCAAATTTTACGCGACCACCTGTGCAACAAGCTGGAAGTGGCCACCTTGGCAGGCGTCATTGAGGATGACAGCCTGAGTGCGGCCAACGCTTAACCTGCTATTGCCACTGTTCGAGGCGCATTGCTGAACGCTCTAAACGATCATGCTCCGCTTCTAGCTCACGAAGTAGCTCGCTGATACTGGTCAAGTGTTCCAACGCAATCTGTCGCGCCTGCTCGGCATCACCACTTACCACCGACTCATGCAGCCGAGCGTGCTGCTGATTGATCATCTCGCGAGGACCAGGCCGATGGTAGAGATGCTTTACCGAAGCAAACACGGAGCTGAGCAGCAAATCGGTCAAACTCTGTAAGGTATGCACCAAAACCGGGTTATGGGAAGCTTGCGAAATGGCGAGGTGAAACGCATGGTCTAGTCGAGCCAGATGCTCTACCTCTAACTCATCTGGCGAGGCAGCAGCATACGCCGCCATTTCGCGGTAGCGGCGAGTGATCAATACTCGATCCATCGATGTTCCCCGCCGTGCGGCCAGATAGGCGGATTCTCCCTCCAATAAGGCACGCACTTCGAGCAAATCAAACAGGGTACGCGGATGGTCGTTAAACAGGTGCATCAGCGGGCTTTGCTGGTGCATGGGGAGCAGCGACGCCACGGTCGAGCCGTGACCCTGGCGGGTATTGATAATGGCTTTACTGCGCAGAATGCGCAGCCCTTCCCGCAGCGAAGCCCGCGAAACGCCTAGTCGTTCGCACAGACGCCGCTCGGAAGGCAGCAACTGCCCAGGCCGAAAAACACCTTCCAGTATCAACTCTTCCAGGCGAGCAGCCACATGCTCGGGCGTGCGCCGCCCCATGGAGATATCGTCTCTGCTAAACGCCATACGCCGCTCCCTTGGATCAATTGGCCATCTCAACTGGGTAAGACCAAGTCATTCAGGCTCTTCTTCAAACTTACCACCGCCCTACTATCGACCAATTACTGGTCAGACCATTGCACCACAACCTAGACAGGCGCACAAAAAAAGCTCAAATTGAGCGCCATGGTAAAGCAACGCTACCGTTACTTTTAATGATAAAAACTTAGGGATGTCGTTATGAATATCCTTTTCGACGAGCGCCTCGATGGCGAGCTTGTCCACCGTGATAAAGCTGACGTACTCAGCGACCTGCAAGGCGCTGTCCCCTCTTTGACGCTATTGCATCGCGAGGAAGATTTACGTCCTTTCGAGTGCGATGGCCTCGCCGCCTATCGCGTGCTGCCCATGTTGGTGGCGCTACCGGAAACGCTGGAACAGGTCGAAGGCCTGTTGAAGCGCTGCCACGCGCTGGGCGTACCGGTGGTTACCCGCGGCGCAGGCACCGGCCTGTCCGGCGGTGCGCTACCGCTCGAACAGGGCGTGCTGCTGGTCATGTCGCGGTTCAACCAGATCATCAGCGTTGATCCTGATGCTCGCATTGCCCGCGTGCAACCAGGAGTGCGCAATCTTGCCATTTCAGAGGCGGCCGCCCCTTACGGGCTCTACTACGCCCCGGACCCCTCCTCACAAATTGCCTGCTCGATTGGCGGCAACGTGGCTGAAAATGCAGGCGGCGTGCACTGTCTGAAGTATGGTCTTACCGTGCATAACGTCATGCGCGTGGATGTCCTGACCATTGAAGGCGAACGTATGACGCTGGGCTCTGAAGCCCTGGATGCCCCCGGTTTCGACCTTCTGGCTTTGATGAACGGGTCAGAAGGCATGCTAGGCGTGGTCACGGAAATTACCGTGAAGCTGCTGCCCAAACCGGAAACCGCCAAGGTATTGATGGCCAGCTTCGATGATGTGGAAAAAGCGGGCCGCGCGGTGGGCGACATCATTGCCGCAGGCATTATCCCCGGTGGCCTGGAAATGATGGATAAGCTCGCCATCAAAGCGGCGGAAGATTTCATCAAGGCAGGCTACCCCGTGGAGGCCGAAGCCATTCTGCTCTGTGAGCTGGATGGTGTGGAAGCCGACGTGGACGACGACTGCGAGACCGTGCGCCGCGTACTGGAAAAGGCTGGCGCCACTAACATTCAACAGGCACGTGACGAAGCCGAGCGCGCCAAGTTCTGGGCCGGGCGCAAGAATGCCTTCCCTGCCGTAGGCCGCATGTCGCCGGACTACTACTGCATGGATGGCACCATTCCCCGCCGCGAGCTGCCGCGCGTGTTGAAAGGCATTGCCGCACTTTCAGAAGAGAGCGGCCTGCCCGTGGCCAACGTCTTCCACGCGGGTGACGGCAATATGCACCCGCTGATCCTGTTCGATGCCAACAAAGAGGGTCAGCTTGCCCTGGCGGAAGACGTAGGCGGCAAGATCCTGGAGCTATGCGTGGCCGCCGGTGGCTCGATTACCGGCGAGCATGGCGTAGGTCGCGAAAAAATCAACCAGATGTGCAGCCAGTTCCAGCCCGATGAGCTGACGGTCTTCCACGCGCTGAAAGCGGCGTTCGACCCCAAACGGCTGCTCAACCCAGGGAAAAACATTCCAACCCTGGCGCGCTGTGCCGAATTTGGCGCGATGCATGTGCATAACAACGAGTTACCGCATCCGGAGCTGCCACGCTTCTGATGCTATAAGGAACCACCATGACCGAACTAGCGATACACGCTGCCGACCGAGACATTGCCATTGAGCTGAGCGAACAGGTTCGCAGCGCCTACCACGACCGCACTCCGCTGCGCATCGTGGGGGGCAATACCCGGGCCTTTTATGGTCGTCCGGTGGAAGGCACGGAACTCAGCGTCGCTGCCCATAGCGGCATCGTCTCTTACGACCCTATAGAACTCGTCGTCACGGTTCGGGCAGGCACCCGCCTGAGCGCGCTGAACGCGGCGCTGGCAGAAAAACATCAGATGCTGCCTTTCGAGCCGCCCATTTTTGGCGACGCCAGCACCATTGGCGGCGCGGTGGCCACCGGTATGTCCGGCCCTCGTCGCCCTTGGGCAGGTGCCGCACGGGATTTTGTCCTGGGCACTCGAGTGATTACCCAAGAGGGCAAACTGCTGCGCTTTGGCGGCGAAGTCATGAAAAACGTGGCGGGCTATGACCTGTCCCGCATGATGGCAGGTGCCCAGGGCACGCTGGGCGTGCTGGCCGATATCTCGTTTAAGGTGCTGCCCATTCCCACCGCCAGCCACAGCCTGCGCCTTGACATGGGCTTGCAAGATGCCTTAGCGAAGCTCTCTGAGCTTGGCCGCCAGCCATTGCCCATCACCGCTGCGGCATGGCACGCAGGCGAGCTTTTTATTCGGTTGGAAGGCGGTGAAAGCTCCGTCAAGGCCACCAAAGAGCGCCTAGGCGGTGAAGAACTATCTGCGGATTTCTGGCAGCAGCTGCGTGACCAGCAGCATGGCTTTTTCAGCCTCAATGAAGAGCAAGCACTGTGGCGCCTCTCGCTACCGCCCCATACCCCAGCGCTAGAACTCGCCGTTGATGAAAGCGATATCTTCTATGATTGGGGCGGCAGCCAACGCTGGGTGAAAACCGCACTACCCGCAGACACGCTGCGCGATGCATGCCAGAAGGCCGGTGGCCACGCTACCTGCTATACCCCGCATGCCCAAGGGGGTGCAGAGTCACCCTTTACGCCACTGAATCCTGTGGTCGAGAAGTACCATCGCAACCTGAAGGCCGAGCTGGATGCCCACGGCATTTTCAACCCTGGTCGTCTTTATGCGGCATTTTAATCAGGAGAGCTGACATGCAGACGCACTTTACCGATGCCGACCGCCAGAAACCGCATATCCAGGAAGCCGAGCGCATTCTGCGCACCTGCGTACACTGCGGCTTTTGTAACGCCACCTGCCCTACCTATCAGCTACTGGGCGATGAGCGAGACGGACCGCGCGGGCGCATCTACTTGATGAAAGAGTTGCTGGAGAGCCGCGATGACGATGACCAAGTCACCGAAGAGACTCGTCTTCACCTCGACCGTTGCCTAACCTGCCGCAACTGTGAGACGACCTGCCCCTCTGGCGTGGAGTACCACAAACTTTTGGACATTGGCCGCGCCGAAATCGACCGCCGCGTGCCGCGACCAGCCGCCGAGCGCGCCCAGCGCTATGCGCTGCGCAAAATGCTGGTGGACCCGAAACGCTTCAAAGCGCTACTAACGCTAGGGCAAACCTTCAAGCCTCTAGTGCCCGGCAAACTGCGTAGCAAAATGCCGCCCGCACCGGTCGATGCAGGCCAGCGACCCAACAGCCAGCGCCATGCCCGCAAGGTGTTGATTCTAGAAGGCTGTGTGCAGCCCGGCCTGTCGCCCAACACCAACGCAGCCACGGCGCGCCTGCTCGACCGTTTGGGCATTAGCGTCACACCGATTAGTGAAGCTGGCTGCTGTGGTGCTATCGACTTCCACCTCAATGCCCAAGAGGCGGGCCGCGAGCGGATGCGCGCCAACATCGATGCCTGGTGGCCGCAAATCGAGCAGGGCGCCGAAGCCATCGTACAAACCGCCAGCGGCTGCGGCGCGTTCGTCAAAGAGTATGCCGACATGCTCAAGGACGACCCCGCCTACGCTGAAAAGGCCAAAAAAGTCAGCGCACTGGCGAAGGATATCGTCGAAATACTGCGCGACGAGCCGCTCGAGGCGCTGCAGCTTAAAGAGCACCAGCGCCTAGCCTTCCACTGCCCCTGCACGCTGCAGCACGCCCAGAAACTCAACGGCGCAGTGGAAGGCGTGCTTAGCAAACTCGGCTTTGCACTAACGCCCGTGAAAGATGCTCACCTGTGCTGCGGCTCAGCAGGCACCTACTCGGTCACACAGCCAGAGCTCGCCACTCAGCTGCGCGATAACAAGCTGAATGCGCTGGAGGCAGGCAACCCTGAGGTGATCGTGACCGCCAACATCGGCTGTCAGACGCATCTCGCCAGCGCCAACCGAACGCCGGTACGTCACTGGGTGGAAGTCGTGGACGCTGCCCTGGTATAAACCTCTAACACTTGCGGCGCTCGGCACAACGCTAACCGTCGTGCGCCTCGCTTCACCCCCGATGACAAAAAGGAATCTTCGATGCAAACCAAAGCTGTTTTAGGCCAAGCCGACGTTATCCAAGTTCTCGACGCTGCCCAGAAAGAAGCTGACAACAACGGCTGGCCGGTCACCATTGCCGTTACTGACGATGGTGGCCACCTACTGGCACTGCGCCGTTTAGACGGTGCTGCCCCGTTCAGCGCCGATGTTGCTACCCAAAAAGCGCGTAGCGCGGCCCTGGGTCGTAAGGAGACGCAAGTGTTTGAAGAGATGATTAACGGTGGCCGTACGGCGTTTGTCTCTGCACCGCTACAGGGTCTGCTATCTGGCGGCGTGCCGATCATCGTGGATGGTCACGTCGTCGGCGCTGTCGGCATCTCTGGCGTCAAGCCAGATCAAGACGTGCAAATTGCCAAAGCAGGCGTCAGCGCGATCGCCTAACGCTTACCTAGTCAGTAACAGCAGCGTGCAGCGCATTGACTGCACGCTGTTCGTTAACGTGTGGTGTACACGCAATAAAAAAGCCCGAATCATAGATTCGGGCTTTTGGGAATTTGTTCGGCTTTATCAAACGATTGCCGATGAGTGCTTAATGGCGGACCGGACGAGACTCGAACTCGCGACCTCCGGCGTGACAGGCCGGCATTCTAACCGACTGAACTACCGGTCCACTATAAGACACATAACCATTCAACAAACAATTTAAGCGGTTCAGGGGCGCATAAATGTGAAACTGAATGGTGGGTGGTACTGGGTTCGAACCAGTGACCCCCAGCTTGTAAGGCTGGTGCTCTCCCAACTGAGCTAACCACCCGAAATACTGAAAGCTCATTGCTTATCAATATTGCTACTTATCAAGTTATCGTGGCGGACCGGACGAGACTCGAACTCGCGACCTCCGGCGTGACAGGCCGGCATTCTAACCGACTGAACTACCGGTCCGAATAGCGATAACCAACTGCAGGCTTATATGATGATGGCGGACCGGACGAGACTCGAACTCGCGACCTCCGGCGTGACAGGCCGGCATTCTAACCGACTGAACTACCGGTCCACTAATGCATCATTAACTGCGTTACGTTTCCAGGGCACCAAATAAGTGGTGGGTGGTACTGGGTTCGAACCAGTGACCCCCAGCTTGTAAGGCTGGTGCTCTCCCAACTGAGCTAACCACCCGCTGGTCACGTGGCGCTGCATTCTACAGAAGCCTGCTTGAATGTCAACACATCGTGTTTAAATTTTTGATTTAAACCAGTGTGCTGCACCTACTCAAGGCAACCGCTTACTGAGCGCGGACGAAGGATGCCGCAACTATGGCGGCTTCGTCAATCAAAACCTGTTGATTGACGCCAGAACGTCGTCGCGGCTTAAAGTCATGGTCACCATCGGTGAGCCAATGAATGCGTAGCGAGTCAGGTAACGCATAACAGGCTACCTCTTCACGCGTGCCGAATGGGTCACGCTCACCTTGTAGAATGAGCATGGGCACCGAGAGATGAGAAAAGTGGCCGGTGCGAAGTGACTCAGGCTTTTTGGGAGGATGAAATGGATAGCCTGCTGCGATGACGCCTGCGCAAGGATATTGGGTGGCAAGCAGCGAGGCCACTCGACCGCCCATCGATTTCCCTCCCAACCAAAGCGGCGTATCGTGCAGCGGCGCGAGCAAGTCATACCAAGCGGCAAAATGATCGACAGATGTCGCCACGGGCGGTGGAGGCCGACGTTTCGCTTGCTCGCTCATCTGCTGCATATAAGGAAAGTCGATGGCCCAGACTTGAAGCCCTTGGCTAACCAGCATCGCGGCAAATTGCCGCATGAAATCGGACAGGTGACCTGCACCAGCACCATGGGCCAGAAGAATTCTTCCCCCTACGGGCATTCCCGAAACGCTCACCGGTCCAACACCCTCCACGACGAACCGCTGAACTGCGGGGCTAGCGGGCCGTGCCTTCAGGTCATTTGGAGCGACAGCCTCGAAACCATGATCGGCGTAGTACGACACCCTGCTCTCCTAATAATTCAGCGTTACATCCATTGGCGTGTTCAGCTTAGGGCGCGGCTGCGATAGAATCTAGGCCGGATCTTGACCTGCATCATCAAGCGGGTGGCCGCACCCGTGCACAATGCGATGGCAGCGTGCGATTGCAAAATGCCACGGGTTACCCCCTAACCGCGTTCGATGGGAACATGAAATGAGCACAGCATTGGAACACCCGACCTACAATTACAAGGTAGTTCGGCAGTTCGCGATTATGACCGTTGTGTGGGGCATCGTAGGTATGACGCTTGGCGTTATCCTTGCCTCCCAGCTGGTCTGGCCGCAACTCAACCTCGGCCTACCTTGGACGAGCTTCGGGCGTCTTCGTCCGTTACACACTAACGCCGTTATTTTCGCCTTTGGTGGTTCAGCGCTCTTTGCGACGTCTTACTACGTCGTGCAGCGTACCTGTCAGACTCGCCTGTTCTCTGACAAGCTCGCAGCATTCACCTTTTGGGGGTGGCAAGCGGTGATCCTGTCGGCGGTAGTCTCTTTACCGCTGGGCTACACCACGACCAAAGAGTACGCAGAGCTCGAATGGCCGATCAACATCCTGCTGGCGGTGGTGTGGATCAGTTATGCGATCGTGTTCTTGATGACGATCAAAAAGCGCACCACGTCGCATATCTATGTGGCCAACTGGTTCTTTGCTGCGTTCATTTTAACGGTTGGCGTTCTGCACATCGTGAACAACGCCGCGATCCCCGTCACGCCCATGTACTCCACCTCCATTTATGCCGGTGCCGTCGACGCCATGGTGCAGTGGTGGTACGGCCACAACGCGGTGGGCTTCTTTCTGACGGCGGGCTTCCTGGGCATGATGTACTACTTCGTACCCAAGCAGGCTGAGCGTCCGATCTACTCTTATCGTTTGTCCATCGTCCACTTCTGGGCGCTGATCATGATCTACATGTGGGCGGGCCCGCACCACCTACACTACACCGCACTGCCGAACTGGGCGCAGTCGCTGGGCATGATCATGTCGATCATTCTGCTGGCACCGTCTTGGGGCGGCATGATCAACGGTATGATGACCCTGTCGGGCGCTTGGCATAAGCTGCGCACCGATCCGACCCTGCGCTTTTTGGTCGTCGCGCTGTCGTTCTACGGCATGTCGACGTTCGAAGGCCCGATGATGGCGATCAAGACCGTCAACGCGCTATCGCACTACACTGACTGGACCATCGGTCACGTCCACTCAGGCGCACTGGGCTGGGTAGCGATGATCACCATCGGCTCCATGTACCATCTGATCCCGCGTCTGTTTGGCCGCACCGAAATGTACTCCGTCAACCTGATTGCCGTGCACTTCTGGCTAGCGACCATTGGCACCGTACTCTACATTGCCGCCATGTGGGTCAACGGCATCATGCAGGGCCTAATGTGGCGCGCCATCAATGCTGACGGCACGCTAATGTACACCTTCGTGGAATCGGTCGAGGCCAGCGGCCCAGGCTATTTCGTGCGCATGGTGGGTGGCCTTTTCTGGGTAACCGGTATGCTCTTGATGGCCTTCAACGTGTATATGACCGTGAAGCGCCGCGAAGCCATTGGCCTCACTGCGCCACAAGCCGCCTAAACCGGGGAAGTTAAGACCAATGAAACACGAGATTGTCGAAAAGAACGTTGGCCTACTCGCCGTATTGATCCTGGTCGTGATCAGCTTTGCCGGTTTGGCCGAAGTCGTTCCGCTGTTCTTCCAAAAACAAACTACCGAGCCGGTCGAAGGGCTACGCCCGCTGACGGCGCTCGAATTGGAAGGTCGCGATATCTACCGCCGCGAAGGGTGCGTGGGCTGCCACTCACAGATGGTCCGCCCCTTCCGCGCCGAGACCGAGCGCTACGGCCACTACAACGTTGCCGGCGAGCAGGTGTATGAGCACAATTTCCTGTGGGGCTCCAAGCGCACTGGGCCAGACCTGGCGCGCGTAGGCGGTCGTTACAGTGATGATTGGCACCGAGCCCACCTCTACAACCCGCGCGATGTGGTGCCAGAATCGATCATGCCAGCCTACCCCTGGCTGTTTGAGCGTACCCTCGACGGCGAAGCCACACCGGATAAAATGCGCACCCTGCGTCAGCTCGGCGTGCCCTACACCGATGAGGACATCGCCAATGCTACCGCTGACGTACGCGGCACCCAGGAAATCACTGCCCTGGTCGCCTATTTACAACAGTTAGGAACCGTGCTCGAGGGCACACGTTAAGTTATGGATACGGGAACTTTCCGCGGCCTGATCACGCTGATTTTGATCTTCGCTTTTATTGGCATCTTTTTCTGGGCCTACTCGAAGCGACGCAAGCCAGACTTCGACGAAGCGGCTAACCTGCCCTTTGCCGACGATGATGAGCAGCCGACCCGTGACAAGCATGCTTCGACCAAACACGAAGCGGATTCCCGCCACGACAGGGGAGATAAGAATAGATGAATAATTTATGGGGTGACTCCCTATCCAGCTTCTGGAGCGCCTGGATCATCGTCATCACACTGGGCACGATCGCGCTAAGCGTTTGGATTTTGCTAGCCAACCGCCGCACCGACAAAACCCCAGACGCCGATGGCAATGTCGAGACCACTGGCCACGCAGCTGATGGCATCGAAGAGTATGACAACCCGCTGCCACAGTGGTGGTTCAAACTCTTCATCTTGACCGTGGTGTTTGCGCTCGGCTACTTGGTGCTCTACCCCGGCCTGGGTAACTATGCCGGTATCCTGGGCTGGTCCCAGGAGAGTCAGTGGGAAGAGGAAGTGGCCGAGGCCGAAGAGCGCTTCACGCCCATTTTTGCTCAGTATCAGGAAGTGCCCATCCCCGAGCTGGCGCGTGATGGTGACGCCATGCAGGTGGCCGAGCGTATCTTCCTGAACAACTGTGCCGTGTGTCACGGCTCGAACGCCCAAGGCGGCTACGGCTTCCCCAACCTGACCGACGATGACTGGCTTTACGGTGGCGAACCCGAGAACATTCTGACCACGCTGAACAACGGCCGTAACGGCCTGATGCCGTCCTGGCAGCAGCTCGGTGAGAACAACATCGAAAACCTGACTCAGTACGTGCTGTCACTCTCCGGTGAGGAGCATGACGCCGAGCGCGCTGCCAGTGGTGAAAGTACCTTCCTGGCCGCCTGTGCGGCGTGCCACACGCCCAGCGGCACGGGGAACACTGCGCTTGGTGCGCCGAACCTGACCGACGACGTGTGGCTCTACTTGGCCCCAGGCCAAAGTGTGGCCGACTCGATTCGTCAAACGCTGCGTAACGGCCGTAACGGCCACATGCCTGCCCAGGCAGCGTATATCGGTGAGGAACGCGTCCATCTCGTCGCCGCTTACGTGTATAGCCTGCGCTTCAACGACTAGTCCCGTTGACAGGCGTTTAACGCAAGCGTGAACGAAGGGGTGCGGTTACATACCGCACCCTTTCTACATCTAGCGACCGCTCAGCCGCCCGACGATCCGTTACACTATCGCTAGTCATGTGCGAACAACGACTCGGCATAGCACAACGCAACCTGCGCTGTGTGTTGACGTCGAGTTTGCCGGGCTGATGTCCACTCCTGCCTATTGAGCTGCGATCACCGCCATGGAAAAAATACCTAGCCACGATATTACGCCGCCAACCGTTGGGCACCACACGCCGGGTGACACCACCACGCAAGAGATGTACGCCAAGCGGCGACATATCTATGTGCGTGAGATCAAAGGGCTGTTTCAAAAGGTACGACGCAGCGCCAACTGGGCGCTCATGTTGGGCTTCTTTTTGCTGCCTTGGGTGAACTGGGGGGATCGCCCCGCCGTATGGTTCGATCTGCCTGGCCGCGAATTTCATATTTTTTCGGCGACCTTCTATCCGCAGGAATTCATCCTCTTATCGTGGCTGCTGATCATTTGCGCCTTTGGATTGTTTTTTATTACCGTTTTCGCTGGGCGCGTTTGGTGTGGCTATACCTGCCCGCAGAGCGTCTGGACCTTTCTGTTCATCTGGCTCGAACATCGCATCGAAGGGTCGCGCAATCAGCGCATGAAGTTGGATAACCAACCAATGAATGCCCATAAAGCCTGGCGCAAAGGCGCCAAACACGCCGCCTGGTTGCTGATCGCCCTGGCCACCGGCGTGACGTTCGTCGGCTACTTTACGCCGATTCGTGACCTGGTCACGGAGCTCCCCACTTTGGAAGCCCACGGCTGGTCCTATTTTTGGGTAGGCTTCTTTTTAGTCTTCACCTATCTCAATGCGGGCTGGCTGCGCGAGCAGGTGTGCATCTATATGTGTCCCTATGCCCGCTTCCAGTCGGTGATGTTCGATCGCGATACGCTGATCGTTTCCTATGACGCCGCGCGCGGCGAACCCCGTGGCCATCGTAAAAAATCCCTCGACCACGCCCAGGTTCGTGAAGCGGGCTTGGGCGACTGCATCGATTGCGAACTCTGCGTTCAAGTTTGTCCTACCGGTATCGATATCCGCGACGGGCTGCAGTACGAGTGCATCACCTGTGCAGCCTGTATCGATGCCTGCGATAGTGTGATGGACAAAATGGGCTACCCCCGCGGCCTCGTTCGCTACACCACCGAAAACGCGCTGGAAGGTAAAAAGAGTCATATCCTGCGTCCGCGTTTGATCGGCTATTTCGTCGCACTGCTGGTGATGATAGCGACCTTTGCCTGGGCGGTGAACGATCGTACGCCGCTGAGTTTCGATGCCGAACGCGAGCGAACGCAGCTCTATCAAGTCACTCGCGATGGGCTGATCAGCAACGTTTATAGCCTCACCGTACGCAACCTGGATTCGCAAGATCACACCTACGTGATCAGCGCCGCCGGGCTACCCAACCTACAGGTGGACAACACCTCGCTGCGGGTACCCGCAGGCGAGTCGCGCATTCAGGTCATTACCGTACTGGCAACCCCGGATACGTTGAGCGAGCCTAGCCACGCCATCACCTTGACGCTGCAAGCGCAGCAAGACGAACAGATTCAACAGACCCGTGAAGCGCGGTTCTTGAGCGACATCAGGAGATAAGTACGTCATGTCCGACACCCCCATTCCGCCTTGGTACAAACAGTTCTGGCCGTGGTTTTTACTCGGACTGCTGTTTTCGTCCATCCTCTTCAGCACTGGCTTCGCCATCATGTCGATCAAAAGCTACGACGGCATGGTGGTTCAGGAGGATTACTACGAGCACGGTAAAGCCATCAACATGGTGCTAGCGAAGCAGGAGCGCGCACGCGAACTCAACTTGAGCGCCGATCTGCGCATCGATCCACTCACCAGCGATATCGTCATCGACCTGACTGGGGACGCTCGGCCAGATAAGCTCTATCTCGATCTGATCTTCCCCACCGAAGATGATCGCGATCAATCCTTCGTACTGGAGCACGTGCGGGAGGGCCGCTATATCACGCAAGGTCCAGATAACCTGCGCTACCGGTGGTACCTTCAAATTCAGCCCGAGCAAGGCAACGACGCGGACTGGCGTCTCATTGGCGAAGCTCGCTTTCCCAATGAGCAGACTATTGCGCTGCTACCGGGAGGGCGGTCAGAGAGCGAATGAGCACCCACCCGCAAAGCTGCTACCACTGCGGTAGTCAGGTGCCTGACGGGGCGACATGGCGCATCGTCGTCGATGACACGTCCCACCCCTTGTGCTGCCCCGGCTGCGAAGCCGTGGCACACGCCATTGTGGATGGCGGGCTAGAGAGCTACTACCGCTACCGCACCGAACTACCCGAGCGGCCCGACGAGCGCCAAGCGGCCAAAGCGGAAACCTGGTCCGTGTTCGACGACCCTGGACTTCAGGCGCAGTTCGTTCACCCGGACGGAGAAGAGGGCCACGTCAGGGCAACGCTGGCCATCGACGGCATTACCTGTGCCGCCTGCGCCTGGCTCATCGAACACCGCCTGAACGCACTCGAAGGAGTCGCTTCCAGCGCGGTCAACCTGACCCATCACCGCCTACGCGTCTCCTGGGATCCCAGCGCCATCAAGCTCTCCCAGCTCTTTGCCGAGCTTGCCGCCATCGGCTACGAGGCACAGCCCTACGAGCCCGACCACGCCCAAACGCGCTTGCAGCACGAAGAGCGCATGAACGTGCGCCGGTTAATCGTGGCAGCGGTAGGGATGATGCAGGTGATGATGTTTTCCATCCCGATCTATGTGTCAGGGCCTGGGGAACTCAGTGAAGATTTCTTTGCGCTTTTTCACTGGCTCTCGTTTGCGTTGGCCACTCCGGTGGTCTTCTTCTCAGCACTACCCTTTTTCCGCAACGCCCTTCGTGATCTCAAAACGGGCGTCTTGGGCATGGATGTGCCCGTCTCACTGGCCATCGGCGGTGCCTATCTAGCCAGCAGCTATGCCGTACTGTTCAACGTTGGCGAGGTCTATTTCGACTCTGTCGCCATGTTCACCTTCTTCCTACTATTTGGCCGCTACGTGGAAGGACGCGCGCGGCGGCGCAGCGGCCACAGCGGCAATGCATTAAGTGGTGTGCTGCCGGTTTCTGCTACCCGACTGGAGGCGGACGGCAGCGAACGCATCCTACCCGCCAGCGAGCTAGCTCCCGGGGATCGAGTGCTCATCAAGCCCGGCCACGGTGTGCCCGCCGATGGCATCATAGAAGATGGTGAATCCAGCCTGGATGAGTCGATGCTAACCGGCGAATATCTACCCGTCACTCGCCGAGTAGGCGAACAGGTCGTGGGCGGCAGTCAAAACATGGAAAACCCGCTTACGGTGCGGGTTACCCATTCAGGTAGCCATGCGCGCGCGGCGGGTATCGTGGATTTGACCGACCGGGCCTTTGCCAGCCGCCCAAGGCTGGCCCAGATGGCAGCGCGAATGGCGCACCTATTCGTTCTACGCCTACTGGTGGTCACCGCCTGTGTCACCGTGGCATGGTGGTTCATCGACCCGTCCCGTATGCTCTGGGTGCTGCTGTCGGTGCTCGTGGTCACCTGCCCGTGTGCACTGGCGCTCGCCACTCCAACGGCTCTCACGGCAGGGCATGGACAGTTGCGCCAGCGCGGCGTCCTGATCACCCGAGCCGATGCTATTGAGTCACTTTCGAACGTGACACGGGTGATTTTTGATAAGACCGGCACGCTGACCCGTGGCGAGATGCAGCTCACCCAGACGCATCCGTTAACCGAGCAGAGCAGCGAACGGCTACGCGCGATCGCTGCCGCACTAGAAGCTCACTCCGAGCACCCGATTGCCCGCGCTTTTCGACCGTATAGGGACGCCACGCTGCAAGCGCGGCAGGTCAAAAGCGTTACCGGCAGCGGACTGGAGGGCATACTCGACGGCGCCACATGGCGCTTGGGCAAGCCCGATTTTGCAACGAGCCAAACACTCAGCACTCCTGGCCGCGGTCAGTGGCTACTACTTAGCGAAGACGATGCACCACGCGCCTGGTTCAAGCTCCATGACGGTGTCCGGGAAGACGCTGCGCACACCGTTGCCGCCCTACAAGCGAAAGGGCTTACTGTGGAGCTACTCTCCGGCGATACCCAAGAAGCGGTAGAAAGCCTGGCCGAGCAGCTCGATATCCCCGTATGGCACGCGGGCAAGTCACCGGAAGGCAAACTCGAGCGGCTGCGCGAGCTGCAGGCCCAAGGCGAGCGCGTGGTGATGATTGGGGATGGCATCAACGATGTGCCAGTCTTGGCCGGCGCCGATGTGGCCATTGCCATGAACGGTGCCACCGACTTGGCGCGTACCCGCGCCGATGCGGTCTTGCTCAGCCCACGTTTGATGCGTATTTTCGAGGCCATCGAGATTGCCAACGCGACGCGACGCATCATGCGTCAAAACATGATCTGGTCGGTGTGCTACAACTTCTCTGCACTGCCTCTGGCTGCGATAGGGTTGGTGCCGCCCTGGCTGGCGGCTATTGGCATGTCGCTCAGCTCACTCGTGGTCGTGGGCAATGCGCTGCGCTTGACCCGCTGGCGTAGCTCGACCGTTTCCCAGGTAGCTCCCGCGAGACCGGTGACCGCATGACGATTCTCTATTTATTGATTCCACTGTCGCTGATTTTGCTAGGGCTCGCAGTGTGGGCCTTCTTCTGGGCGGTGAAGAATGACCAGTTCGACGACTTGGAAGGCCCTGCCCATCGCATTCTGTTCGACGACAATGAGAACGATCTCACCCCCGAACAGCGCGCCGAGCGCAAAAAAGGCACCAAGCCACCCCGTGACCGTGAGCCACCGCCGTGAACCCGACCGGACTTGACTTGCCGCCACTGCTGGCAGCCTTCGTATTTGGCTTGATGGGGGGTGCCCACTGCATTGGCATGTGCGGCGGCATCATGAGTGCGCTCACCTTTGCCGTGCCACCCAGCATGCGACACCCTGCCCGTATGGGTGGATTATTGCTCGGCTATAACCTAGGGCGCATCATGAGCTACATGACGGCTGGCGCTTTGGTAGCCGGACTGGGCACCTTGATCTCACTATCGCCTCATGCACGTCTCGCGCTACAGGTCGTCGCGGCGGTGATGCTGATGTTGATGGCGCTGTATATCGCTAACTGGTGGAAAGGCTTATTGAAAGTGGAAGCGATAGGGCGCAGGCTTTGGCGCCATATCGAACCCATCGGCAGGCGCTTGATGCCCGTCGTGTACCTGCCCCAGGCGTTTGCTTTAGGCGCCCTGTGGGGCTGGCTACCCTGCGGATTGGTCTACTCGATGCTTGCTTGGAGCTTGGCCATTGCCGATCCGTTACAAGGGGCGCTATTGATGGGTGCCTTTGGTTTGGGCACCCTGCCCGCGCTGCTTGCGACGGGCCTAGCGGCACGCCAGCTCAGCCACTTGATTCGCCACCGTGCCACACGCAGTATCGCCGCGCTGACCATCATCAGTTTTGCGCTGTGGCAGCTCTGGACGTTGTTCTCCCCTACCGGGCACTGAGCCTATCGACGGGCCGCACTTTCTCACCTTTCTAACTAGCTTAGCCGCTTCGGCATGGGCTTTTACGCCATTGCTTGATACAGCTCAACGCATTGCGCTGCCCCCTGGCGTAGCATGAACGCATCCGTTCACTCGCTTGTTCTGTTACACCGGAGCGTTGCCTATGCCCGTTCATGCTACTGCTGCCCACGCTCAGCCCACTTCATCAGTGGCTGAGGCCACTGCATGGGACGACGCCCTGTTACGTCGTTACGACACGAGCGGCCCGCGCTATACCTCTTACCCGACAGCGCTGTCGTTTCACGACGGCTTCACCGCCGACGATATGGCCCAGGCACTAGAACGCAGTAACGCCAGCCAAAAGCCACTGTCGCTCTATGTCCACGTCCCATTTTGCCGCAAGATCTGCTTCTACTGCGCGTGCAACAAAATCGCTACGAAAAATACGTCGCTGGCCGAGCCCTACCTGTCTCGGCTAGATCGTGAGATGGTGCTCACGTCGCGCCATTTAGATACCCAACGACCGGTGCAGCAACTGCATTGGGGCGGCGGCACGCCGACGTTTCTTACCTTGGCGCAAATGAGCGATTTGGTCGACCGGCTTGATGCCCGTTTTGGGTTATCGAACGCGCCAGATCGGGACTATGCCATTGAAATTGACCCACGCGAAGCGGATGTCTTTACCCTGCGACATCTCCAATCGCTAGGATTTAACCGCCTAAGCCTTGGCGTTCAAGATCTCGATCCGCAGGTTCAAGCGGCGATCAATCGCGTGCAGCCCCGGGTGCTCACCGAAACGCTCATGGACGAAGCGCATCGGCTCGGCTTTCGCTCGCTCAACCTCGATTTAATCTATGGCCTTCCCTTTCAAACCGAACGGCGTTTTGCCGAAACGCTTCGTCAGGTCATCGAGCTGGGACCAGCACGATTATCGGTCTTCAACTACGCCCACATGCCGACCCGCTTTGCACCCCAGCGACGTATCCAGTTGGCCGACCTGCCCAGCGCCGATGAAAAGCTGGCCATGCTGCACACCACTATCGAGATGCTCACCCAGGCGGGCTATGTGCATATTGGCATGGACCACTTTGCACGCCCCGACGACAGCTTGGCCCAGGCGCAGCGCAACGGCACGCTGCAGCGTAATTTTCAAGGCTACTCTAGCCACGCCGAGTGCGATTTGATTGGTTTGGGCGTATCCGCCATTTCTCGGGTCGACGATATTTACGCCCAAAACCCTACTCAACTCGCCCACTATGAAGCCGCTTTGGATGAAGGTAGGCTGGCAACGATAAAAGGACTACGCTTAAATAAGGATGACCTAATAAGAAGAGACGTCATCGAGCGGTTCATGTGCGATATGGTCATCGATCTCGACGCGATCGGTCAGCGTTGGCATATCGATGCGGCAGACTACTTTGCCACTGCCTTCGAGCGACTGGCGATCGCCGAACGGGATGGCCTCGTACAGCGTGAGGGCCTTCGGCTGAGCGCCACGCCGATCGGGCGATTGCTCATTCGGCATTTGGCCATGGCCTTCGACACTCACTTACAACGTCAGGATGGTCAGCGCTACTCGAAGATCGTGTGAGCGCCTTGAGCCGCCTGCCCCCTGTGCCTATGATGGCGAAAGAAGAAGGGAGACTCCTATGCCATATCCTGCCAGCCAACGACGTTCACTGCTGCAAGAGGCGCGCTGCCAGACGTGTAGTCTAAGCTCGCTGTGCTTACCGCTCGCCTTGGAGCTCGAGGATATGAGCCAGTTCGATGCGATCATTCGCCGCCGCTCGCCGTTGAAGAAAGGCGAACCCCTGTTCCGCCAAGGGGACGCTTTCACCAGTGTCTATGCGGTGCGCTCGGGTAGCTTGAAGCAGGTCACCAGCGAAGGCAACGGCCATGACCAGCTCACCAATTTCTTTCTACCCAGCGAACTAGTGGGTTTGGACGGCATCGACGAAGAGCACTACCCCGGCACGGTGATGGCTCTGGAAACGACGACGGTGTGCGAAATTCCGTTCGACCGCCTGGACTCGCTCTCCGAGGAGCTGCCCGAGCTGCGCGGCCAGCTCTATCGCAGCATGAGTAAAGAGCTGCGCGACGATCGGCGAATGATGCGTCTACTGTCGCGTAAGACCGCGGATCAGCGGCTGGCGAGCTTTTTGATTACGCTCTCTGATCGCTTCCGGCGGCGGGGCTACTCGCCATACAGCTTCCGCCTATCCATGTCCCGGGCCGATATGGGTAACTACCTGGGCCTAGCGGTCGAAACGGTCAGCCGCATTCTTAGCCGCTTTCAGCAGCAGGAGGTCGTGGCCGTCTCAGGGCGCGAGGTCAATATTTTGGACATGCAGCGCCTCATTACCCTGGCAGAAGAGGAGGCGCCAACGATCACACGTTGAAGGCTTGGATGCGTCCTTCCATCAAGGCCGCCTGCTTGGCTTCGAGACCGGCAAAGTCGAATAGCTCGCGATCGGCAAGCTGCGAGGGTGCCACGTTGGTGACTGCTTTGAACATGCTCTCCAAGCGCCCAGGATGCTTCTTGTCCCACTCCGCCAACATCTCTTTGACGATTTGTCGCTGCATGTTCGGCTGCGACCCACACAAATTACAGGGAATGATGGGAAACGCCATCTGCCGCGAAAACTCAGCAATATCCGCCTCTTTACAGTAGGCCAGCGGGCGGATCACGATGTTTTTACCGTCATCCGAGAGCAGTTTCGGCGGCATGGCTTTTAGCGTACCGCCGAAGAACATGTTCAGAAACAGCGTTTCTAGAATGTCTTCGCGATGGTGGCCGAGGGCAATCTTGTTCGCGCCGATCTCTTCGGCAAACCCATACAGCGAGCCGCGGCGCAAGCGCGAGCAGAGCGCGCAGGTGGTTTTACCCTCCGGGGTTTTCTCCTTTACCACCGAGTAGGTGTCACGCTCGAGAATGTGATACTCCACCCCCAGCTTATCCAAATACTGGGGCAAGACGTGCTCTGGGAAACCAGGCTGTTTTTGGTCCATGTTGACCGCCACCAGCGAAAAATCGACCGGCGCGTTGCGTTGCAAGTTGCGCAAAATCTCCAGCATCGTGTAGCTATCTTTGCCGCCGGAGAGGCACACCATGACCCGATCGCCATCCTCGATCATGTTGTAATCGATGATCGCGTTTCCCACTTCGCGCCGCAGGCGTTTTTGCAACTTGTTGAATTCACGCTTCTGCTTGGCATCCTGCAGCTCGTGCTGCGTGGCGGTAGGCTCGTCAGACGCGCTGTCTGACAAAGTAGGGTCAAAGTAGTCAGGTGATAACATGGTCGTCGCACTGCCGGTGGGTAAAGGAGCAGTGTGTATTCTAACAACACTCCGAAGCTCTACCCAATACAAACCCTAGGCGGTCAGGGCGATCTCGCGCTGCAAACGTAGATACAGAAGTGCACTCGCGGTGGCTTCGCTGGTCACGCTAGGCCAGATCAGCCGTGGCAGCCGCCAACGGGTCAGTGCCTCGCCAAGCGATTCGAGGGTATCGACCTGCGGATGCAAACGCCGTAGCTGTCGCCCGTGCAACTTGGCAACGTCGACCTGGGCGTTGGGTAAACCGAACCCCAATACGCGTTTGAATAGCCCGTTGAGCGGCTCGATCGTGCGCTCTAACTGCCAACCGACGAGCGGCCGATTCCCGATGAATTCGGCCAGCTCTGTCAGGCATTCGATATCTGGGGAGCGCGGGGTATCCGTCGCGTGTAACTGCTGATGGCGGCGCAAGGTGGCAGACACCGGCACGGGAGATTCTGACAGTGTGGCCCACCAGATACGGCTTGTGTGCACACGCCGCGGACTGAGCACGACGGCCGCCACGCTAACGACATTGGGCTGACCGTCACTCACCTGGCAGGCCATCGCGACCGACTCCTCGCCCATGTACGGCTGAAATAGCCACGCGTAGGGCGAATCGGCCCATCGGCGTCGATCGCTTTCCCGCTGCAGCAGCGTTCTTAACGAGCCGCTCAGCAGCGTCATGTGTCGATCTAACAAGCGCATTCCGCTCACGAATACTCCAAATGATAGCGGTGGGAAAGGCGCTGCTTGAAGTCCTTCACAATGTGGAGGGCTTCTCGCAGCAGGTCTCGCTCCAGCGAAGAGAGCTCTTGCACTACGACCCGGTTAGTGCGCTTGGCGTGGGCGTTATCCAGCTCCTGAAGCTGCTGACGCAGGCGCAGCTCGGTGAACAGTGCCAGCGCCTCACCCACATCGTCGGCAAAGCGTCGATCCAGACGCCCGTCGGTGGCCAGATCATCCAAACGATCCAGCGTCGAAGTGACCGTTATCCGCCGCTCGAGGGCCATGGTGCGCACGCCGTGCACGATGGGGAAAATCCCGCCTTTTTTGATATCGATACCGTGCTGCGGCTTCTTCAGTGAGCCAAATAGGGTCAGCGGCGTCGAGAAGCGCAGTGCCGCACGGGCAAAGTACGAGAGCAGCAGCTCATCGTGGGAGCAGTGCTCGAACAGCGCGTGGCGGACTTGGTCGAGCAGCGTCGGATTGCCCGCCACGCCATGAGAGTCGAGCAGAATGGCCAGTTTCATCAAACTGTCACCATCGCGGGCACTGACCCATTTGGCGATACGCTGCTGCCACTGGGAGACCGTGCCCACCCACTCAGGGTTGGACACCATGATATTCCCCGGACAGGGCGGGTAACCCAGCGTTATCAACGTTTGGGTCAAGGTCGCCATGTCGTCAGCGACCGTGGGCCACTGGCAGTCGTCAGCGAGGATCAAACCGTTATCCTGGTCGGTTTTTAGGATTTGCTCGCCGCGCCCCTCACTGCCCATCACCATCAGGCAACTTTGGCGGTGATACTGCTCGGGCACCGTAAAACCCCAGGCTTTACTCATGATGCGGCCATTGAGCGCTGCCAGTAACTCCATGGCAAAGCGCAGCTTCACGCCCTGCGCCATTAGCGCGTTGACCAACTCTGGGGTACGTTGGCTGGCAGCCGCCAAAGCTTCCAGGCCATTGGCTTGCTCGACCTGTAAACTCACCACGTAGCTACGGCTGGAGAAAAAGCTCAGCACGTCCATCAATTCCACGACGCCTCGGGCGTGCTCATCCTCCATTACCACTACGCGAGCGACCTTATGCCGAGTCATCATAATCAGTGCTTCGAACAGGTATTGATCGGGCGCGACGGTGACCAGTGATTGGTTGGCCAGCGACGCCACAGGCGAGTGCTGGGTACTCTCCCCCAATACCAACCCATTGAGCAGGTCGGTTTTAGTGACCATGCCCAGCGCCTCTTGCGTATTCACCAGCAGGCTATCGGCATGGCTATCGTTCAGTTGGCGAACGGCGTCGTGAATGGTGCTCGATGCATCGATGAGTACCGGCTCGCGCATACATTCGCGCACTTTGGCCAGCATGAAACCCGCCATCGTGACGCCACCATCAGCGCGTTTTTCCGTTAGCAGGCGCGCTTTGTGTGACAGCGACTGCTTGAAAAACTGTTCAAACGGTGGGTAGTGACGGCAGAGCTGGGTAAACAGTGCTTTGGGCATCACATAGCACAAGCACTCCTGCTCGGCTTGGAAGCGGTAACGGCTCTTGCCATTGAGAATACTGATCGCTCCGAACAGATCACCGGCGGTGTAGTGACCAATTCGCGCGCTAGCGGCAGGCAGCGTGGGGTCCAACTCAGCGACCTCCCCCTTATGAATCAGAAACACCGACTCGCCTGCCTGCCCCATCTCGAGGATGACTTCATCGCGATCGAAGAAGGCAAGATCCATCCCACGACGAACATGATCACGCCCGGCGTCATCGATCAGCGTAAACGGCAGCTGGGAGAGATCCACGTCTACCATGGGCGACCTCGCTTAAGGGCAGTGATTGAGACATACCACCCACGGGGTGGCGAACGTTAGACATATCGACTCATTATACTTTTAGCTATAGCGCTTACGTCTTAACGACCTTTGTTTAGCGACGAAAGTAGTGACTTTCCCGAACGTTTTAAATTCGGCTAAACACCTTTGGTTAAGGTAGCAAACATTGTTTTTAAGCGAGCCATAGACCATTGTCCTATCGCGACATGAATGGCGTTAAAATAACGCTTAAAATTCATCAAAAATAATGCTTTATGTCTTCACGCCCGGCTCTTACCCCGCCATTTAAACACCCTGATACCAAAGTCTGGGATTTATTTTTGGTGATTATTGCCCAGTATTACCCATGAGTCATACAGGGTAATCGCATGCCGCTTGTCTTATGCACTTCAAGCCGCTAACGATAACTTGCCGACCACCCCTTAACGACATAAACGGCTTAACAATAAGAAGGTGACGTGTTTGGCAGCACTGTTTTACCGCTCACTCAACAGCGCGGTTTTCCATGCGGGGTTGCCCTGATGAACCACACGCTATCTTGAGTTCACTTTCCAACCCTAAAAATCACAACTGGAGAGCAACACAATGGCAGACGATAAATCCAATGCTGCTGAATACTGGAAGGCCAACGTCCGGCTGATCTTCGGATGCCTCGTAGTCTGGGCATTTGTCTCCTACGGCTGCGCCATCCTCTTTCGCCCACTGCTCGCGGGCATTCCCGTCGGCGGTACGGATCTGGGCTTCTGGTTTGCTCAGCAAGGCTCCATTCTCACCTTCATCGTGCTGATCTTCTTCTACGCCTGGAGAATGAACGCGCTCGATAAAAAATACGGCCTGGGGGAGTAAGCCAGCATGAGCCAGTTTGCAATCAACTTACTGTTCGTTGGCGCCTCGTTTGCGCTCTATATCGGCATTGCGATATGGGCGCGAGCAGGCTCCACCAAAGACTTCTACGTTGCCGGCGGCGGCGTACACCCGATCACCAATGGTATGGCCACGGCGGCCGACTGGATGTCGGCGGCGTCGTTCATCTCCATGGCGGGCCTGCTCGCGTCGGGCGGCTACGCCAACTCCACGTTCTTGATGGGCTGGACCGGTGGCTACGTCATTCTGGCGATGTTGCTGGCCCCTTACCTGCGTAAGTTCGGCAAGTTCACCGTGCCAGACTTCATTGGTGACCGCTTCTACAGCAACACAGCGCGTTTGGTCGCGATCATCTGCTTGATCGTGGCTTCCGTCACCTACGTTATCGGTCAGATGACTGGTGCGGGCGTCGCGTTTTCCCGCTTCCTGGAAGTGAGTAACACCTGGGGCATCTGGATTGCCGCTGCCATCGTCTTCATGTATGCCGTATTCGGCGGTATGAAAGGCATCACGTATACCCAGGTAGCGCAGTACATCGTACTGATCATTGCCTATACCATTCCGGCGGTGTTCATCGCCATGCAGCTCACCGGCAACCCGATTCCGATGTTCGGCATGTTCAGCACCCACACCGAGTCCGGTATCCCGCTGCTGCAAAAGCTGGATGACGTCGTGAATGCACTCGGCTTCCGTGACTACACCGCCGACGTGGACAACAAGCTCAACATGGTGCTGTTCACCCTGTCGCTGATGGTCGGTACCGCCGGTCTGCCCCACGTGATCATTCGCTTCTTCACCGTACCGAAGGTCGCCGATGCACGCTGGTCGGCAGGCTGGGCACTGGTGTTCATCGCCCTGCTCTACCTGACAGCCCCCGCGGTTGGCTCCATGGCACGCCTGAACCTGATGACGACCGTTTATCCGGAAATGGCTGGCCAAACGGAAAACTACGAAGAAGCTGCACGTAACCCGATCCTCTACGAAGATCGTCCGGAATGGTTCCGCACCTGGGAAGAGACCGGCCTGATCACCCACAACGATCTGAACGACGATGGCCGTATCCAGTTCTACAACGGTGCTGCTGACTATTCAGACCGCGGCTGGGAAGGCAACGAACTGGAGGTCAACAACGACATCCTAGTACTGGCCAACCCTGAAATTGCCAACCTGCCCGGCTGGGTAGTGGGCTTGATCGCGGCAGGTGGTATCGCAGCGGCACTCTCCACGGCAGCGGGTCTGCTCTTGGCGATCTCGTCAGCGATCAGTCACGATTTGATCAAAACCATGATCAACCCGAAAATCTCTGAAAAAGGCGAAATGCTGGCAGCCCGTATCTCCATGGGCGGCGCGATCTTACTGGCGACCTACTTAGGGCTCAATCCGCCTGGGTTTGCCGCACAAACGGTAGCACTTGCCTTCGGTATTGCCGGTGCCTCGCTGTTCCCTGCGCTGATGATGGGTATCTTCTCTAAGCGCATGAACAACAAAGGCGCGGTTGCCGGTATGCTGGCGGGTCTCATCTGCACCCTGCTCTACATCTTCACCTACTTGGGCTGGTTCTTCATTCCGGGCACCAATATGCTGGCCAACACGCCGGATAACTGGATGCTGGGTATCTCACCGCTCTCGTTTGGTGCCGTAGGTGCGATCATCAACTTCGCCGTGGCCTTCATTGTCTCCAACGCCACCGATGCACCGCCGCAAGAAATTCAGGACCTGGTGGAAAGCGTACGTTATCCGAAAGGTGCTGGTGCCGCGGTCGATCACTAAGTCATAATCGTTCCACTCTATTGCGCCGTGGGCCAATAGCGAACGGAACCACCCTCCATCGGGCTTCCTTAGGGAAGCCCGATGGCTTTTCAGAAGGAAAACGTATGATTTGGCACTTAGTGGCCGCCGTGTTTGCAGGTCTTGCCGCGGCTGGGATTGGCCTTCTGCTTCGCACTTTGAGCCGCAAGCGGCTTCCCAAATGGATTGTGCCAGTGTTTGGCGGACTGGGCATGCTGGGCTATCAAATACAGTTCGAGTACGGCTGGTATGAGCATAAACAACAGCAGTTACCGGAAACGGCCAAAGTGATCTCCAGCGATACCACTCGCCAGATCTGGCGGCCGTGGACACTACTGTTTCCCATGACGACTACCTTCAGCGTGGTGGATAGCGACAACGTGCGTTCGCAAACCGTCGAGGGCGACATCATCGCCGAGTTCATTTTGTACCAGTTCGAGCGTCGCCATACCGACCTGATCACCACGCAGCCCTATCTTCTCAACTGCGCTAGCCGAGAGCTGATTCCCCTCAACCCAGAGAGCGGAGAAGCGGATCTCAACGAGCTTCGCCCTCTACGGGAAACGTCCCCCCTACTGACCACCGTTTGCCAACTAGCCAACGAACGGCAGACGTAGCGCCTCACCTTCGCCTAGAATGGAGCCCTTTACTGGGCGAAGGGCGGTTTAAAGCTCCGTTCAAAGCATGATGGGTGAGGAGACACTATGTTTCATGGCGGGCTGCTGGTCGCAGTGTCACTGCTCTATATTGCAGTGCTGTTTGGAATTGCTTGGTTTGGCGACCGGCGGGCGCGTACTCATGGCGCCAGCCGCCGCCGCCCCCTCATTTACAGTCTGGCGCTCGCCATTTACTGCACCTCGTGGACCTTCTATGGCGCGGTCGGCCAGGCTGCCACGGCGGGCTGGTCGTTTGCCAGCATCTTTGTCGGGCCCATTCTGACGTTTTTGCTCTTCTGGCCCGTGCTGGCGAAGATGATCCGCGTTGCCAAGCACCAGAACGTCACCTCCATTGCCGACTTCATCGCTTCTCGCTACGGTAAAACCCAATCTCTAGCAGCCTTTGCGAGCCTAGTAGCCCTGATCGGCACGCTGCCTTATATCGCGCTTCAGCTAAAGGCCGTCTCGACGACCTTTAGTGTCTTGACCGACGCCCCCGACATGACCCACGCCCCTCTGTTTGGCGATACGGCCTTTTACGTAGCGGTGGTGATGGCCATTTTTGCCATTCTGTTTGGCACCCGGCACACCGATGCCACCGAGCATCACGAAGGGTTGATCCATGCGGTCGCCTTCGAGTCGCTGGTCAAACTGGTAGCGTTCTTGGTGCTGGGTGCCTTCGTCACCTGGGGGATGTTCGACGGCCTTGGCGAATTGATGGGCCATGCCGAAAGCCAGCTCGAGTTGCAGCGCCAGCTCGCCAACCAAGACTTTGGCCAAAGCTTCTGGGCGCAAACATTGCTCGCCATGCTCGCCATTTTGTGCCTGCCGCGCCAGTTTCACGTGGCCGTGGTGGAAAACATCCATCCAGACGATGCCACCAAAGCGCGCTGGTTGTTTCCACTCTATTTGCTGGCCATTGCCTTCTTCGTCGTGCCACTGGCGGCCGCTGGCTTGCTGCTGTTCTCAGAAAGCGGTGTAGAGCCCGATACCTATGTGCTTGCCCTCTCCATGGCCTCCGGCCAGCAGTGGCTCACGCTGCTGACCTTCATCGGCGGCTTCTCTGCCGCCACCGGCATGGTCATCGTGGCGGCGGTAGCGGTCTCGATCATGATCTCGAACGAGATCGTGATTCCCGCGCTCTTTAGATTGCGCTGGTTCGACACCAAGGCCCGCGACTATGGCCGTTTGGTACTGCGCACTCGCCGCTTGACCATCGTGGCCGTGCTGGCCATGGCGTACGGCTTTTACCAGCTGATTGGCGAGTTCACCTCGCTGGCCTCCATCGGCATGCTCTCGTTTGCCGCAGCGGCCCAGTTTGCCCCCGCGCTGATTGGCGGGCTGTACTGGAAGCGCGGCAACCGCTTGGGCGTGATCGTGGGCATGAACGTGGGCTTTGCCATTTGGGCGTATAGCCTGCTGATGCCCGCCATGATCAATGCCGGCGTGCTGCCACAAGCATGGTTAGCGGGCGGCCCGCTGGGGCTTAACTGGCTGTCACCCACGGCGCTATTTGGTTTGAACCTGGGGGACACCTTTACTCACGGGGTCATGCTGTCACTCGGCATCAATCTGTTTTGCTATATCTTCGTCTCTCAGGTGACGTCTCAACGAGTGGTAGAGCGCATTCAAGCGTCGCTGTTCGTCGATAGCGTCGAAACCCGACAAACCTCGGTGAATCGCCCCTGGACGGGGGCCACGACGGTGGGCGATTTGAAAGTGCTGTGCGAGCGCTTCCTGGGTGCAGGTCAGGTCGACCGCGCCTTCGATGATTACGCTCGCCGAGCGGGCAAGCCGCTGGATGATGGCACCCGCGCCTCCATCGACGTGATCCAATTCACCGAGCGGTTTCTCGCCTCTGTCTTGGGGGCATCGTCGGCGCGGATCGTAGTGAACTCGGCCCTTCAGGGGCGCGGTATCGGCATTTCCGATGTGATCTCCATCGTGGATGAAGCCTCCCAAGTACTCGAGTTCAACCGCGCCCTGCTGCAGGCGACCATCGAGAACATCAATCAGGGCATTAGCGTGGTCGACCAGAACTTACGCCTGGTGGTGTGGAACCAGCGCTATCTGGAGCTCTTTCGCTTCCCCGACCACATCATTCGCGTTGGCGCACCGATGGACCGTATCTTTCGCTACAACGCCCACAACGGCGAGTACGGGCCCGGCGATCCCGAAGAGCACGTTCAACTGCTGCTGGACAACATCCGAGAAGGCCAGCCCCACCGCTACGTGCGTTACCGCCAGGACGGAAGCGTGCTGGAAGTACAGGGCAACCCCATGCCCGGCGGCGGCTTCGTCTATACCTATCAAGACATCACCCAGCAAAAGCGTATCGAAGAAGCGCTGATCCGCTCAGAAAACAATATCCGTATCTATACCGATAACGTCCCGGCCCTGATCGCCTACTTCGATAAAGAGAGCCGCTACCTGTTTACCAACCGTGCCTACGAGCAGGCCTTCAACATCGACCGCAACGCGGTGATCGGGCGTCGCTACGAGGACGTGCTACCGGTGAAGCAAGCCGAAGAGCGGGTGCCCTGGGTACAGCGCACGCTGGCCGGTGAGCGGGTGAGTTTTGAGGTCTCCATGCGGGTCAACGACGCCATGCGCTATATGTTGGTGACCTACACCCCGCACTTTGGCGATAGCCAGTCGATTCTGGGCTTCTTCGCGCTGTATCAAGACATTACCGAGCGCCGCCAAGCAGAAATTGCCCTCAAAGAGACCAACGAAACCCTGGAAGAGCGGGTGCGCGAGCGTACCCAGGCGCTCTCCGAAGCCAACGCCGCGCTTCGCCAAGAGAACCGCGTGCGTGCCGAAGCGGAGCAGGCCCTGCGCCAGGCCAAACAGCTAGCGGAAGACGCCAATGCTTCGAAAACGCGCTTCCTGGCGGCCGCCAGCCACGACTTGTTGCAGCCTCTGAACGCGGCGCGCTTGTTTACCTCGGCACTGATGCAGAACGTCACCGCCAGCGATACCCAGCGCACCATTGGCCATATCGACAACTCGCTACAGGCCGCCGAAGAGCTGCTGGGCACGCTGCTGGACATCTCCAAGCTGGATGCAGGGGCGCTGACGCCTCGGCGCAGCCACTTTGCCCTGGCCGATATTTTTCGCCCGCTGCGCGCCGAATTCGACGTCATGGCGGACGATCGAGGGCTCGATTTGGTCGTGGTGCCCACCCAGCAATGGGTGGATTCCGACCCGCAGATGCTGCGCCGGATCGTGCAGAACTTCCTCTCCAACGCGATTCGCTACACTCAAGAGGGGCGCGTGCTGCTTGGCTGTCGCCGCCAAGGAGGGCGACTGCTGATCGAAGTATGGGACAGCGGGCCAGGGATACCTGAATCCAAATTAACGGAGATCTTTCAGGAGTTCCGACGCCTCGATCAGGTTTCCCGTCATAAAGAGAGTGAAAAAGGCCTGGGGCTGGGGCTCTCCATCGCTGATCGCATGAGCCGAGTGCTCGACCACCCCATCAAAGTGCGCTCCTGGGAAGGCGTTGGTACGGTGTTCTCGGTCAGCGTGCCTATCGTAGCCGCTCGGGAAGTGTCCGTTGCCGAGCAGGAACCCAGTAGCCGTCGCAGCGGCAATAAGCTGGCCGGTACACGGATCGTGTGTATCGATAATGAGACGCTGATTCTAGAAGGAATGACCGCCATGCTCAGCGGCTGGGGCTGCGAGGTATTCACTGCCACCAGCATTGGTGGGGCCAAATCCATTCTGCGCAACATGGATGGCGACCCTGATGCTATCTTGGCGGATTACCATCTGGATAACGAGGTCACCGGCCTGATGGCGCTAGAGGCTCTGAGCGAGCGTTTTGCTGGTGCCGTTCCTGGGATTGTGATCACCGCCGATCGCACCGAAGCAGTCGCCGAAGAGGTCAAGCGTGCGGGCTACCAGCTGCTGCTGAAACCGGTGAAGCCCGCCGCACTTCGCGCACTGCTCACCCGCACCCTCCAGGCCAGCCGCGCCAAAGCGTGACTGGACAAAGAGTTCCAACCAAAACGACGGCGCCGCGCTTAGCATTCTCTAAGCGCGGCGCCTCTGATCGACCGTCCGCCGTTACGACTCGACTTTTGGCGGCTCCACTTCCAGTTTCTGTGCCGCGATCACCGCTTGGGTGCGTGAATGGACACCCAGCTTGCGCAAAATGGCCGTCACGTGGGCTTTGATGGTCGCCTCCGAAACGTTTAGCTCGTAGGCAATCTGCTTGTTCAACAGCCCTTCGGTGAGCATATTGAGCACGCGGAACTGCTGCGGCGTGAGCGAGGCGATCGCCTCGGCAAAGCGCGACTCCTCTTCGCTGGTCTCTTCGAGGACGTTGGCCAGCGCCTCCGGCAGCCACACCTCCCCCTGCAGAATCTCACCCACCGCCTCGGCAATCAGCTGCAGCGATGACGACTTGGGAATGAAGCCAGAAGCACCGTAGTCGATGGCACGACGTACCACGTAGGGTTCATCGCTGCCAGATACTACGGCGACCGGAATATCCGGCATCTGACCGCGCAGTTGAATGAGGCCCGAAAAGCCGTGGGCACCAGGCATGTGCAGATCCAGCAGAATCAAATCTGCATCGGGGTGTCGATTGACGACCTCAGTGGTGGCTTCCATGGTGTCGGCTTCGACAATCTCAGCCTGGGGGGCCAACTGGCGCAACGCCTGGGTGAGTGCTGCACGAAACAGCGGATGGTCGTCAGCGACGATAAACTTATGGGCTACTGCCATGGATATTCCTCCGGTTCCTCGAGCAGCGGGGTTGCCTGCCGCCGCGACGCTAGGCTCATACGGTTGAAGCATGGTACCCCATGGGCTTCATCATGCCCAAGCATCACATGCACAATTTGTCATTGAGACGTCATCCGCACAAAAACAGCAGTGCCGGCCCTGTGGCCGGCACTGCATCGGGTAAGCGCAGTTTGCCTGACAGCAATGCGCCAATGCTTGACGCCCGTCATTGAATACCCCCACTGCCATGGGCAGCGGGGCGAGTCGATTACTGATTGGCCCGATGCTCGATCAAATCGTCGACGACCGACGGATCCGCCAAGGTACTGGTATCGCCCAGACCATCGCACTCGTTGGCAGCAATTTTACGCAAAATACGCCGCATGATTTTACCCGAGCGCGTTTTCGGTAGCCCCGGAGCCCATTGAATCACGTCGGGTGATGCAATCGGCCCGATATCTTTGCGTACCCACTGGGTCAACTCTTTCTTCAGCTCGTCCGTGGGATCGATACCGTCGTTCAGGGTCACGTAGATGTAGATGCCCTGGCCTTTGATATCGTGGGGGAAGCCCACTACCGCCGCTTCGGCCACGGCAGAGTGCGCCACCAGCGACGACTCGATCTCGGCGGTGCCCATGCGGTGGCCGGAGACGTTCAGCACGTCGTCCACCCGGCCGGTGATCCAGTAGTAGCCATCCTCATCACGACGGCAGCCGTCGCCCGTGAAGTACATGCCGTCGTAGGTAGAGAAATAGGTCTGAACGAAGCGCTCATGATCGCCCCAGATAGAGCGCGCTTGCCCCGGCCAGGAGTCCAGAATCACCAGGTTGCCCTCGGTGGCTCCTTCGAGTTGGTGGCCTTCGTTATCGACCAGGGCAGGTTTGACGCCAAAGAAAGGCGTGGTCGCCGAGCCTGGTTTCAGGTCGGTGGCCCCCGGCAGCGGTGCAATCATGATGCCGCCGGTTTCGGTCTGCCACCAGGTATCGACAATCGGACACTTCTCATTGCCGATGACGCGGTAGAACCACTCCCAGGCTTCGGGGTTGATCGGCTCACCTACCGAGCCCAACAGTCGCAGTGAATCGCGTTTGCTAGAGTCCATCACGCCGTCACCGTGAGCCATTAGCGCACGCACGGCGGTGGGCGCCGTATAAAGGATATTGACCTGATGCTTGTCGACGATCTCGCCCATGCGGCCGTGGGTCGGATAGCTCGGTACGCCCTCGAACATCAGCGTCGTGGCGCCGTTTGCCAGCGGACCGTAAACGATATAGCTATGGCCGGTCACCCAACCCACGTCCGCCGTACACCAGTAGATTTCACCCTCTTGGTAATCGAAGACGTACTGATGCGTCATGGCCGCGTAAGTCAGGTAACCGCCGGTGGTGTGCTTCAAGCCTTTTGGCGCGCCGGTGGAACCGGAGGTGTAGAGAATGAACAGAGGATCTTCGGCGTTCATCGCCTCGGCCGGGCACTCGGTTGACTGCTTATCGACCAGCTCGTCGAACCAGATATCGCGACCTTCCTGCCAATCGATATCGCCGCCGGTGCGCTTCACCACCAGGACGTTCTTGCATACGTCGGTGCCGTCACGCTTGAGCGCGGAGTCGACGTTCTCTTTGAGCGGTACATGCTTGCCACCACGCACTGACTCATCGGCAGTGATGACCAGCTTGGAGTCCGCACCGATGACCCGCTGGGCCACCGCGTCGGGGGAGAAGCCGCCAAACACCACCGAGTGCACCGCGCCGATACGGGCACAAGCCAGCATGGCCATGGCCGCTTCGGGAATCATCGGCATGTAGAGCGTGACAGTATCGCCTTTCTTTATACCCAGCGATTTCAGGCCGTTGGCTAGCTGGTTCGTTCGCTCGTAGAGCTCACGGTAGCTAATGTGCTTGGATTCATTGGGATTATCGCCTTCCCAAATGATCGCCGTTTGGTCACCGCGCTTCTCCAAGTGACGATCCAGACAATTCGCCGCGACATTCAGCTCGCCATCTTCGAACCAGCGAATATCAACGTTATCGCGGGCAAAGGAGGTGTTCTTGATCTTGCTGGGCGGTTTGATCCAGTCAAGGCGTTTGGCCTGCTCGCCCCAGAAACCTTCCGGGTCGTCCATGGACTGCTGATACATTGCCGCATATTTATCTTTATCGGCCCATGCCTTGGCTGCGATGCTATCGCGCACTGGATAGACGTTGTTATGCTCGCTCATGAAATTGCCTCTGTCCGTGAAGTTGCACTCTCTGGTAAGTGTGGTCGGTTTTGTTATTGGCTGCACCGACGCGCGTAATATTTACCTAGCATAAACCTGTCCCGATCGGCTTCCCTTTAGACATTGGTATTAACAATTTTTATTTAAAAAACAGTAGCTTAAAATAAAAATTACGGACTAACGAAAGCACGATAGACCAAGGTCTGATCGCAATGACGGCAGCGGTAGCGACGCCCCTTTGCGACTAAGGCATGACGTCTCGACGTAAAGCGATGCACCCGACAGCCACACTCATAGTGAAAAGGGCGCGGTTGCGAGCGCTGAATATCGAAACGGTGGGTGACCCTAGGCGCGAGCCCAAACAGATCCCGCATGACCGTCTGCCACTCGCGGCCATGCGGTTTAAAGCGAGTCCCCTGGGCCAGATGAAAGACCAGCCAGTGGGCCATCTCATGAGGAATCACCTCATCGAAAAACGCCTCGCGATTATCGGCCAGCAGCACCGGGTTGAAGCGCAGCCCGCCCCGCCCAAGATGCGCCTGCCCTGCCGATGCGCCCTTCAGGTCGAACCACACCTTGGGCGTGGGCAGCGCGGGATCTACCTCACGACAGCGTGCCAGGGCCTGCGCGACCCGCTCTTGGGCGGCACAAAGCAGCGCTTCATGGGACAGCGCCAATAATTCATCGCGCGGCCAAGGGGGGAGTGGAGACGTCTTCATTAGTGATAAACTAGCCATTAGTGACGTTGATCGATTGTGATGGATCGACAGCGGTTTTCAAACATGACGTTGATAACGAGGCTCCCCATGGCAGAGCGCAATACCATGACCGACGCTAACTCGCCCGACAGTGCCCCGCCTCAGCCGCTGCTTGACGACGAACAGCTCGACAGGCTGGACGATTTTCTCGACTCTGAACAAGTGGGCGAAGATGCCCTCGACCTGATTTCGGCCCATGGCTTTCTGGTCGCCCTGGCAGTCGCGCCTAGCGAGCAGCCCACCGAGCAGTGGCTGGAGGAGCTTTTTCAAGGCGAACCCAACTACCGCGATGCCACCGAGCGCGATGAGATCGTCCGACTGCTGACACTGCTGCGCGACAACGCCATGGCGGTCCTGGAGCAAGGGGGCCTACCGGAACTGCCCTTCGAACTAACGCTGGATGGTCTGCCCGCAGAAGAGACGCCGATTGGCGACTGGTGTGCAGGCTTCATGGAAGGCGTGTTCAGCGACGAGAGCGCTTGGTTCCAGGATGATGAAGAGGCTGCCGCCACGCTGCTGCTGCCGTTCATGTCGCTATCGGGGCTCTTCGACGACGAACCCGACATGGCCGAGATGGCCAAAGATCAGGCCAGCCAAGAATCCTTCGTCGCCCAGCTGCCCGAGCTCGTCCTTGACCTCTACCTGCACTACCGGGTACCACCAGAAACGCCCAAACCCAAACCGCGCAAAAAGACGCCCGCCAAAGCGAAGGGCAAAAAGCGCCAGTAGCCGCGTTATTTCAGGCGCATCACCAAACCGTCCACGACACCATACACCCACTCCTTGGCCCGCTGCCCCCAGGGGCGCGCGGCCCAGGCGGCAGCATCCACCTCTTGGCTGGCAGCAAAATTACGTTCGAAAAGCGCCTGCACGTCGCTGGCGAATCCTGGATCGTCTATCTCCTGGTTGGCCTCTAGGTTCCAGTGCAGGTTCCAGTGATCGAAATTACAAGAGCCTAGGCTAACCCACTCGTCGGCCAGGACGAACTTGGCATGTATGAAGGTCGGCTGGAACTCGAAAATGCGCACGCCCGCTTTCAGCAGTGCCTGATAAAAACGCTGGCCCGCATAGCGCACGCCGGGGTGGTCGTGCTTGGCGCCGGGCAGCAGCAAACGTACATCCACGCCTTGTCGAGCGGCGCGGATCAAGCGGCGGCGCAGCGCAAACGTGGGCACGAAGTAGGGCGTGCATAGCCACAGCCGCTGACGCGCACGACTGACCCGGGCATACAGCGAGTGGCGAATTGCTTGGTAGCGATAGCCTCTGGCCGACATTACTCGCCCACGCACGCCATCGGCATGGGACGTCGCGCTGCGCTGAGGCGGGAGCGGAAGGGGCGCTGGGTCCCCCGAGGCCTGGCGGGTCAGCCGGGAACGCCACAAACGGCGAAACAGTGCCTCCCAGTCTGCAACGGTCGGTCCGTCGATGCGTAGCGCGATTTCGTACCACGCCTGCAAAAACTCATCCACCGCGCCAAAACCGCCGGTAAAGGCAATTTCGCCGTCCACCACCACTATCTTACGGTGATCACGGCTCAGATTGCGGGCCAACGAGTGAAAGCCAATCGGGTTGAACAGCTGCAAGGCTACGCCAGCGCTCTGCAAGCGTTCACGGTCGCGTCGCTCCAGCCCCATCGCACCGTAGCCGTCCAGGAGTAGAAACACCTGCACGCCGCGCCTAGCGGCGGACGCCAGCGCGTCGATGACTTGGGTGGCAAGCTCCCCCGACTCCATCAAGTAGAGTTCCACCAGCACGTAGTGCTGCGCTTGGCTCACCGCGTCGAACATCGCCGGTAAAAAGCGCGACGCTTCCGGCAGCAACACCACCCGGTTCCCTTCTCGCCACTCGTGCTGCATAGAGACTCCTTCTCTGGCTCCGCTGTGTCATCAACGCTCAGCGACTTAGGGAGCGATGGACATATAGATCGTAGCGGCTCGTTTTGCCTTCCAACGTGTGCTGCGGCGCGGGCCCTGCAATAGGCGGCGCTTTACGGGGGCGTTTCACTACCACCCGGTGGGTCGCCACGTCGAGCGCGGCTTCCAACAAGCGAGGAGCATCGTCGTCGTCTCCGGCCAGCTCGCGAAACACGCGCATCTCTTTTTTCACCAGCGCGGACTTGTCGCGATGGGGGAACATGGGATCCAGGTGGACGACTTGGGGCGTAAACTCGGCGTCCGCCACCAGCCTCGCCAACCGCTCGGCGGCATCGCCATGACGCAAGTACATGCGCGCGGCAATCGCGGCGGTGTCCTCTGCGGCCGCCGCACGCGCTAGGCCGTCGCTGAGCAAGGCGGCGATGGCCGCGACCCGCTCGATCATCAGTACCGGCGCCCCGAGGCTGGCCAGTACGAAGGCGTCGCGACCCAGGCCCGCCGTGGCATCGACCACGCTCGGCGTCACGCCTTTGGCTAGCCCGCAGGCCTTTGCCACCAGCTGTCCACGGCCGCCACCGAACTGACGACGGTGCGCGGCCTTGCCCGAGACGAAGTCGACGCTGAGCGGTTTGCCGTACTCGCGCTCGTCTCCCGCCAGGGCAAGCCGACCCTCCATGTAACCCAGCGTCAGCCCAGGTGGTAGCAAAACCTCCGGTACTGCCTGGCTCATGCCGGTTTCTTCCAAGCCACGTCATTTCGCAGATACACCGGCTGTACCTCATGGGCCGCCTGGCCCAGACCTGCGTCCAAGTCGCGCGCGGCCAGCCACGCCATCTCCTCCGCGCGTGGCTCTAGATCCGTGAGATGTTGCGACAAGCTGGCCTGCACGCCGACGGCAAATTCGTCCCACAGATTAAAGCCCGAGCCCACGCCCACCCAATCGGTTTCACCGGCTGGCAAACGGAATGCACCGGGCGGGATGACGACCTCGTCACTCTGTAAGCTTAGGGTATCGTTCAGGCAGTGCCAGGTAGCGGCATACACTTCGCCCATGCGCGCATCCAGCGCGGTGACCACATGGCGAAAGTGATAACGCCGATGCGCCTGAAGCGCGAGCGCTTCCAGGGTCGACACGCCGAGCAATGGGCAGTCCAAGCCAAACGCCAATCCTTGCGCGGCACCGGCCGCAATGCGCAGGCCGGTGAACGAGCCGGGGCCGCGCCCAAAGGCGACGGCATTCAACGCTTGTGGGGCAATGCCCGCATCGGCAAGCAGCTCATCCACCATTGGCATCAAGCGCTTGGTGTGCGCGCGTGGCGTCATCTCGAAGCGTGCCAGGCAGTCACGTTGGCCGCCTGTATGGCGGAGTAGTGCCGCAGAGCAGGCGCTGGAGGAGGCATCCAGTGCCAGAAGGTATAACGACGACATAGCGGTATTGCACTCCGTAAAAATAGGCCTCTAGTATACCGCCGCACGCCTGAAACGACGATGGCCCGCAGGAAACCTGCGGGCCATCGAGGCACGTAACACTGAGGCGCGCTTAGCTGAGCGCTTCTTTCACCTGGCGGGTGATGTCTGCCACACTGCCTACGCCTTCGACGCGGTGATACTGCGGTGCAGTCGCCGGATCCTCTTTCGCCCACTGCTGGTAGTAGTCCACCAGCGGAGCGGTTTGGTCGTGGTAGACCGACAGGCGATTACGCACCGTGGACTCCTGATCGTCTTCACGCTGGATCAGCGATTCGCCGGTTACGTCGTCTTTACCCGCTTCTTTGGGCGGATTGTGCTCGATGTGATACACACGACCAGAGGCCGGATGCACGCGGCGACCCGCCAAGCGACTGACGATCTCTTCGTCCGGCACGGCGATTTCCAGCACGTGGTCCAGTTTGACGCCGCCCTCTTTCATGGCGTCTGCTTGGGGGATGGTCCGCGGGAAGCCGTCGAACAAGAACCCATTCTCACAGTCCGGCTGGCTGATGCGCTCCTTGACCAGGTCGATGATGATGTCGTCCGACACCAGTCCCCCGCTGTTCATAATCTCTTTGACCTTCAGGCCCAGCTCGGTGCCGTCTTTGATGGCGGTGCGCAGCATATCCCCGGTGGAAATTTGGGGAATCTTGAACTGCTCACAGATGAATTGAGCTTGAGTCCCCTTCCCCGCGCCGGGGGCACCCAACAGGATTAAACGCATGGCACTGCTCCTTGAATGATCGTCTTGAATGATAGTGATCGTTGAAATCAATGAATCGACAATAACCGTGCCGTTCAGGCGACACAACTCCCCAAAAGCCTGAGAGCACGATTATTTTGTGTTTTTTTGAGTAAAAACAGCAAAGTGGCCAGCGTTAGTACTTTGGTCACCCTGTTTTAATCAAACTATCGTTTAAGTGGCCTAGCTATAAACACAAGCGGCGCCCCTCAGGGCGCCGCTTGTGGCTTGCTCGGTCGACCGCTTACAGCAGTAAGCGACGGATATCGGTGAGCACGTCCGCCAGGAAGGCGGTGAAGCGCGCTGCATCTGCCCCGTTGATCGCGCGGTGATCGTAGGAGAGCGATAGCGGCATCATCAAGCGCGCTTGGAAGGCGTTGCCATCCCAAACCGGCTTCATCTGCGCTTTCGACACACCCAAGATCGCGACCTCGGGGGCGTTGACGATCGGTGTGAAGGCCGTGCCGCCAATCGAGCCCAGGCTCGAAATGGTGAAGCAGCCACCGGTCATCTCTTCCCGCTTGAGCTTCTTGCTCTGCGCTTTCTTGCCTAGCTCCGCCATCTCCTTGGCAATCTCGATCAAGGATTTCTTATCGGCGTCTCGCAGCACGGGCACCATCAGGCCGTCCGGTGTATCCACCGCGATGCCGATATGGACGTACTTCTTCCACACCAGCGTATCGCCGTCGCCTTTCAAGCTGACGTTGAACTGCGGGAACTTACGCAGTGCAAAGGCACACGCCTTGACCAGGAAGGGCAGCGGCGTGAGCTTGGCCCCCTGGGCTTCGGCCTCGGCCTTCATGGCCTTGCGGAAGTCCTCGAGCTCGGTGATGTCGGCTTCGTCGAACTGGGTCACGTGGGGCACGTTGAGCCAGCTACGATGCAGGTTCGTCGCGCCCATCTTGAGCAGGCGACCCATCGGCTTCTCTTCCACTTCACCAAACTGGCTGAAGTCGACGTCCGGCACGGCGGGAATGCCTGCTCCACCGCTGGCCGCAGGAGCGGCGGCCTGGGCTTTACCCTGATTGGCCATCGCCTGTTTGACGTAGGCCTGCACGTCCTCTTTCAGCACGCGGTCTTTCGGGCCGCTGGGCTTCACGAGGCCCAGATCGACGCCTAGCTCACGGGCCAGCATACGCACGGCGGGGCCTGCATGCACCAGCTTGCCGTCGCGAGGCTTGTGAGACGCCATTTGCGCTTCGGGACTGGGGGAACCCGCCGGAGACGCCTGCTTGGCGCTGGGCGCGCGCTGCGGCTTGCTATCCGACTTTTCAGGAGCCGCTTTTTTGGGTGCGGCTTTCTTGGCACCCGCGACTTCCATATAGCCGATCACGTCGCCTTCAGAAACGGTGTCACCCTCTTTGACGGTGAGCTCCAGAATCTTGCCCTTGAAGGGGCTCGGCACGTCCATGGAGGCTTTATCGGACTCCAGGGTGATCAGCGGATCTTCGACGTCGACCTCGTCACCGGCGGCAACACCAATCTCGATGATCGGCACGTCGGAAGAGCCCGACAGATCCGGCACGCGAATCTCTTTGCGTTCGGGCTCGCCGCTGCCGCTATCGTCGTCAGCCGCATCGTCTTCGGCGTTGGCAGATTGGTTAGCGGAGGCAGACTCGTCAGCCTGCTCAGGCGCGTCCGCGTCGTCGGTATCGTCACCTTCGCCCGCGATCTCCATCTGGCCAATCACGTCACCTTCGGAAACGGTATCGCCCTCTTTCACCGTCAGCGACACGATCTTACCGCTGTGCGGGCTAGGCACGTCCATGGAGGCCTTGTCAGACTCCAGGGTGATCAGCGGGTCTTCGGCGTTGACGTCATCGCCTTCGCTCACGGCGACTTCGATGATTTCGACGTTATCGGAGCCGCCAAGGTCAGGCACCTTGATGTCGACGGTCTGCTTGCCACCGCTGGCTTTCTTCGGCGCCGGAGCGGCGTCTTCTTGCTGTTTGGCGGGCGCTTCGTCTGACGACGACGCTTCGTCGGCTTCCGCTTCTGGCTCGGCATCGCTCTCACCGCCACCTTCCACTTCCAGCTCGACGATATCGTCGCCTTCCGAGACTTTATCGCCCTCTTTGACCAACACTTTGATCACCTTGCCGCCTTTCGGGGCCGGTACGTCCATGCTGGCTTTGTCGGATTCCAGAGTGATCAGGGTGTCTTCCGCTTCGATGACGTCGCCTTCTGACACCGCAATCTCGATGATTTCGACATCGGTATCCCCACCGATGTCGGGAACTTTGATGATTTCGCTACTCAAGGTCGCGCTCCTTCCAAATCGGATCGAGCCGGCGGACATCTGTCCGCCGGGCAGCGGTTTAGCTGGTCAGCGGGTTCGGCTTGTTGGCATCGATGCCATACTTCTTCAGCGCTTCGCCAACCTGCTTGCGATCAAGCTCACCACGGTCGGCCAGCGCACGCAGCGCAGCAACGGTGACGAAGTAGCGGTCTACTTCGAAGAAGTAGCGCAGCTTCTCGCGGGTATCGGAACGACCAAAGCCGTCGGTACCCAACACGGTGTAATCACTGGGCACCCAAGCACGTACTTGATCCGCGTAGAGCTTCATGTAGTCGGTAGACGCAATCACCGGACCATCACGACCTTCCAGGCACTTGGTAACGTGGGGCTTGTTGGCCTCGGCATCCGGGTTGAGGAACGCTTCACGCTCCAACAGCAGCGCTTCACGACGCAATTCGTTGAAGCTGGTCACGCTCCAGATGTCGGCACCGATGCCCCAGTCGTTGGCCAGCAGTTCGGCGGCGGCTTCCACTTCGCGCAAAATGGTGCCCGAGCCCATCAGCTGAACGCGACCTTTGTCACCCTTCGTCTCTTTGAGCAGGTACATGCCCTTGACGATATCGTCGGCCGGTACGTCCTCGAGTTCGGGGTGCTCGTAGTTCTCGTTCATCACGGTCAGGTAGTAGAAGCAGTTCTCCTGATCGGTGAACATGCGCTTCAAACCATCCTGAACGATGACCGCCACCTCATGACCGTAGGTCGGGTCGTAGCTGCGGCAGTTAGGGATGGTGGACGCCTGAATCAGGCTGTGGCCATCCTGGTGCTGCAGGCCTTCACCGTTGAGCGTGGTACGCCCAGCGGTACCGCCGACCATGAAGCCACGCGCCTGCAAGTCGCCTGCGGCCCAGGCCAAGTCGCCGATACGCTGGAAGCCGAACATCGAGTAGTAGATGTAGAACGGCAGCAGCGTGACGTTGTTGTTGCTGTAGGAGGTCGCAGCGGCAATCCACGCCGACATCGCGCCTGCTTCGGAAATCCCCTCTTCGAGAACCTGACCTTTCTGGTCCTCGCGGTAGTACATGATCTGGCCCTTATCGACCGGCTCGTACTTCTGACCTTCAGAGGTGTAGATACCGAGCTGGCGGAACATACCTTCCATACCGAAGGTACGCGCTTCGTCCGGAATGATCGGCACGACCTGTTTGCCCAGCTTCTTATCTTTCACCAGGCCGTTCAGAATACGCACGAACGCCATGGTGGTAGACACTTCGCGCCCTTTGGAGCCGCCCATTTGCGAGGCAAAGGTCTTGTCTTCCAGGGTCGGAATGTCCAGCGGCTCGAACGTGCTGCGGCGACTCGGCAGATAGCCGTTAAGACGCTCGCGCTGCAAGTGCATGTACTTGAGTTCGGGAGAGTCCTCTTCCGGCTTGTAATACGGCACGTCCTTGAGCTGCTCGTCGGTGAGCGGAATACCGAAACGGTCGCGGAATTTCTTCAGCGCTTCGTACTCCATGCTCTTGACCTGGTGCGCTTCGTTGGCCGCTTCGCCATCGCCGCTGCCCATGCCGTACCCTTTGATGGTGTGCGCCAGGATGACGGTGGGCTTGCCATTGGAGGTATTGACCGCTTCGTGATAGGCCGCGTAGACCTTGAACGGGTCGTGACCGCCACGGTTGAGCTTCCAGATATCTTCGTCGGAGAGGTCTTTGACCATTTCTTCGGTTTCCGGGTACTTACCGAAGAAGTGCTCACGGGTGTAAGCACCGCCGTTCGCCTTGTAGTTCTGGTACTCGCCGTCGACCGCCTCGTCCATGCGTTTTTGAAGGATGCCTTTCTTATCCTTCTCGAATAGCGGATCCCAGTGACGCCCCCAAACGACCTTGATCACGTTCCAACCGGCACCGCGGAAGACGCCTTCGAACTCGTCCATGACGCGGGAGTTACCGCGTACCGGGCCGTCCAAGCGCTGCAGGTTACAGTTGATGACGAAGATCAGGTTATCGAGGTTCTCACGGCCCGCCAACGAGATCGCGCCCAGGGATTCCGGCTCGTCACACTCGCCGTCGCCCATGAAGCACCAGATCTTGCGGTCGTGCATGTCTTTCAGCTCACGGTGATGCAGATACTTCATCACGTGGGCTTGATAGATGGCCTGAATCGGGCCCAGACCCATGGACACCGTGGGGAACTGCCAGTAATCCGGCATTAGCCACGGGTGCGGGTAAGAAGAGAGGCCGTCGCCGTCGACTTCGCGACGGAACTTGTCCATTTGCTCTTCGGTCAGGCGACCTTCCAGGAACGAACGCGCGTAGATACCCGGCGCTACGTGACCCTGAATGTAAATCAAGTCGCCTTCGAAATCGCCTTTAGGGGCACGGAAGAAGTGGTTGAACCCCACATCATATAGCGTGGCAGACGACATGAAGCTTGCAATGTGACCACCCAAGCCCGGGTTGGCCCGGTTGTTACGAATGACCTGTGCAATGGCGTTGTAACGGATCAAAGAGCGAATACGGCGCTCCATGAACAGATCGCCAGGCATGGGCGCTTCGCGGTGAACCGGAATCGTATTACGGTGGGGGGTTGTCACCGAGAAGGGCACCTTCATCCCGTCCCGGCGCAGGCGATCCGCCAGGCGGGTCATCAGGTAGCGGGCACGATCTTCGCCCTCACGATCCAGTACCGATTCCAGGGATTCCAGCCACTCCGTGGTTTCGACCGGATCGAGATCTTCTCTTGTCTCCAGACTCATAGAGGTCTCTCCGAATGACGATAAATGACAATGAGCCCCGCCAACCCTTCGGGCCTGGGGCGGCTGCGGTGTTGGGCCACCACAGGCCATGCAATGGCACGACGCGTTTGCATCGTACGGGGGTTTTCGTTCTACATTCAACGAGCTACGCTCGCCTTGATGTAGTAAAGCTACACGTATAGAGTGAAGGTTAGCCTTTTGTATATGCGAAGATACCGCAAAGTCGCCACGCTGCCAATTCCAGTGAAACGTAAAAGGCTATCCAAAACAAACTATTGCACTGCAACATAAGCGCTTTATAAGACCTTTGTCGCTACGACTAACACCCCCAAAATGTAGTTAAACTACCGTTTTATTACCTGCCTCAAGAATCACTTAACATGGCTTTTTAACCAACGGGCTTACTCTAATTAAAAGGTAGCAAGTGTCAGCTGTTGGCGAAAATACGCCCAGTCGAAAGCGGGCCCTGGGTCGGTCTTACGCAGCGGCGCCACCTTGGCGTGGCTGGTGATACGCTGCGGCGTCACATTGGGGTAGCGGGCCATCAGCCACCCCACCGCTTCCACCAGCGCTGCATACTGCGCCCGGGTAAACGGGGTGACGTCATCGCCTTCGAGCTCGATGCCCACCGAGAAATCATTGAGCCTGGATCGCCATTCGCTCAGCGCTGGGTCCCACCACAACGAGCGTCCTGCGTGCCAGGCGCGACGGTCGGTATCGACGAACTGGACGCACGCGCCGTCGCGGCGAATCAAAAGATGTGCCGACACCCGCAAATGGGCGATCTCGGCAAAAAAAGGGTGCTCGCCTGGATGGAGCCGATTGGTGAACAGCGCCTCGATGGCATCGCCTGAAAACTGCCCAGGCGGCAGGCTAATGGCGTGCAAAAGCAGCAGCGAGACCTCGTTTTGAGGGCGTGCGTCCTGGTTAGGCGATGGCAGCTGCCGCGCCTTGGCCCACTCCCCCGGCCGGTTTTCTTGGTTCATGCGCGCACGCACTCCTCTACGTTGGCGTTCCCTTTCACTATAATGCCCGTCATCGAAGACGACGCCCAGAGACCTCACCGCTATGGATTATCAAACTGCTCTTGCTGAAGAGATTCGCGCTTGTGCCGCCCGCCTGCTAGCAGAAGACGTAGGAGCGGGCGATATCACGGCTCAGCTGATTCCTGAGAACCAGTGGGCCACCGCCAAGGTGGTGACCCGGGAGCCCGCCGTGCTCTGCGGTGTTGCCTGGGTCGACGAGATTTTTCGCCGATTGGATGCCCGCGTCACGCTGCGTTGGCAAGCCGCCGACGGTGACCGTTTGGCGGCCGACGAGTGCTTTCTCGAATTAGAAGGTCCGGCGCGTAGCTTGCTCACTGGCGAACGCGCCGCGCTCAACGTGCTGCAAACGCTGTCGGCGACCGCGAGTGCGACGCGACGCTATGTCGACTTGCTCGAAGGCACCGGCGTACGCTTGTTGGATACTCGGAAAACCCTTCCCGGCCTGCGACTGGCTCAAAAATACGCGGTCACCTGTGGAGGCGGCCACAATCACCGCATCGGCCTATGGGACGCTTTCTTGATCAAGGAGAACCACATTGCCGCCTGCGGTGGCATTCAGGCGGCCGTAGCGCAAGCCCGCAAAGTGGCCAGCGACCTGCCCGTAGAGGTAGAAGTCGAAACCTTTGAGGAGCTCGACCAAGCGCTAGCGGCCGGGGCGGATATCGTCATGCTGGACAACTTCGCCATCGAGGATCTCCACGTGGCCGTCGAAATCAACGGCGGGCGAGCTACCCTAGAAGCCTCTGGCAACGTAAAGGATGCCACGCTAAGGGCGATTGCCGACACAGGGGTCGACTGCATCTCCAGCGGCGCACTGACTAAAGACGTCACCTCCATCGACCTGTCGATGCGGATCACCCAAACCTTCAACGTTTAGCGCGCTACGTTTCTATTGCGCTGAGCCGCTTCACTAATCGGTAACGACGCAGCATTTCACCACTGCGTTCGACCCACTGCTCGCCGAGGTTGTCGAAGCCTCGACGCAGCAGGCGCTCATAGAGGACCAGGCTCGCCTCGATCTCTATGCTAGACACGCCGTTCTCAAGCAGAATGCGCTCGGCGTGGATCAGTAGCGTGGTACCGATCCCTCGCCCCGCCAGCGATGGCCAGACGTAGAGCGTTTCGATACGACCTGCGCTAATGTTGAGTTCCAGGAAACCAACACAACGGCCATCGCAAGCCGCCACCAGCGTGGTATAGAGCGCTTGGCGCGCCGCCCAAGCGCTCGCCTCGCGAGGTAGCGCGTTGGCCCAGGCGCGGCGCTCATCCAACCCGTAGTGAGTGGCCGCCCCCTGCATGACCGCATGATAGAAGACTTCCGCCTGGTCAGCGGCATCTTTGGCTAGCGCCGCGCGGTAGGTCACACGGGCCGTCGGCGCAGCAGAGGGTGCGCGTTCGTTCGTTTTCAACATGCTTCGCCTCAATGCGATTTAGCGGCTGGTAACGATAGCGGACTGTCGGTCACCAGCGAGCTATTTTATACTCGTTGCCACGTTACGAAAGTACCACCTCGTCGACCCCGTCGGTGTCGGTCAACCACAAGGCAGTGCTATGCATGATCGCTCGGACAGCGCGTCGTTTACACTGACGCCCATTGGCCATATCGTCAGCGACTATCCGGATAAGTTCGGCGTCCCCCGCCAGCCTGGGCTCGCGCCAGCGGCCAACGCGCGTTTGCTACTGACTGCACCGTTCGATGATCCTCTCACCGTACGAGGCTTGGAAGCGTTTAGCCACCTGTGGGTGACGTTTATCTTTCATCACAGCCCGACCCGCTGGACGCCCTTGGTGCGCCCACCCAGGCTGGGCGGCAACCGCAAAGTCGGCGTCTTTGCTAGCCGCAGCACTCACCGTCCCAATCGACTTGGGCTGTCATTGATCGAGCTGTCGCACATCGACACTCGGCAAGGCGTGAGCCTGCACCTCGCCGGGTGTGACTTGATTAGCGGTACGCCCGTGGTCGACATCAAGCCCTATCTGCCGTGGGCCGAAGCCAAGCCTGAAGCACGGGGCGGGTTTGCTCCCCATGCACCGACACTGCTGCCCGTGCACTTTAGCCAGGCCGCCCAAGCAAGCCTTGCCGCTCGTGCCGATGGGGCGTCACTCCATGCGCTGATCGAGCAAGTATTGGGCCAAGACCCCCGCCCTGCCTACCAGAAAGACCTCCAGAGCGAGCGCATATACGGCGTACGGCTGCGGGATGTGGACGTCAAATTTCAGGCGACTAATGCCGCCTCTGGAAACGACGCCACCACCTTCAAGGTGGTGGCAATCGATCCGCTGACTGACGAAACGGTCCTAGGCGGGAAAGGTAATGCCTAGACGACGACCCACCTCTTCGTAGGCCTCGATCACACCACCTAAGCCCTGACGGAAGCGGTCTTTATCCAGCTTCTCGCGGGTGTTGGCATCCCACAGGCGGCAACCGTCCGGTGAGAACTCATCGCCCAGTACCACCTCGCCGTTGAATACGCCGAACTCCAATTTGTAATCCACCAGCAGCATGTCGCCTTCGGCAAATAGCTGCTTGAGAATGTGGTTCACTTTGAATGTCAATGCCTTCATTTTGGCAAGCTGCTCGGGCGTTGCCCATCCAAACGTTTCTGCCAGCGACTCGTTGATCATCGGATCGCCCTTCTCGTCGTTCTTCAAGAACAACTCGAAAGTCGGCGGATTAAGGGCGATCCCCTCTTCCACTCCCAAACGCTTCACCAAACCGCCCGCTGCAATGTTGCGCACCACGCACTCGACCGGAATCATCTGCATTCTCTTGACCAAGCTCTCGTTATCGGAAAGCTGTTTCTCGAAATGCGTGGGGATACCCCCCTCTTCCAAGCGCTCCATGATGAAGGCGTTGAAGATGTTGTTCACCATCCCCTTGCGGGCGAGCGCCTCTTTCTTCTTACCATCGAAAGCGCTGGTGTCATCACGAAAGTGCAGTACCAGAAGGTCAGGATCGTCAGTGGTGTAGACGGATTTTGCCTTGCCGGCATAGAGTTCTTGGCGCTTTTCCATGGAGGCTCCGTGAGAAAGTGAGAATCAAAAGGTTAACGTAAGTAGCCGGAGACACGCTCAAGCAACTCGCGCTGATCATCAGCACTAAAATTACGCTCGCTGGCGTTGATGGCACGCAGTACGGTTTGGTCGCCGTTGGGCTCGAGCGCCAAACGAATCTGCTGGGACATCCGGCGTACGTCTGGGCTAAAGACGATCTGCAACGGGTTACGTCCACGCTCGGTTTCGGTCATGTACTCCACCAAGAACTCGTAGTCATCAGCGGAGGTCGCGAGCAGGTCGCGCTGACCCTCTTGGGTGAAATCGAGCGACAAATAGTGGTTCAGCTCGGCCCATACACGGTCGATGGGCTGCGGAATGACGACTTCCCACTCCTCACCTTGCTGACGTAGCTGAAGCGTTTGCTCATTGGCCAAACGCTGGGCAGTCCACGAAGAGGAGCTGGCAGTGGCACTGCGTGCGCCCAAATACTGTTCTAGGGCAGCAAGACAGCTCTCGACGCTTTGGCCGTTCTGGTCGCAGCGTACTTCGCTGCTACCGGCACGCAGAGCGCTTTGCAGCCTTAGCGTCGCTTGTGGGGTTACGATGACGCCTTGATTGGCACTGCTGTCTTGAACGGGAAGCTGGCGGCTGCGCACGAAGGCTTCCAGCTGTGGCCACACGCTGCCAGGGTCTGCCGCCACGACCAGCCAGCTTTGATCGCCGACTTGGCGACGCTCGACGTAGTCGGGCTCCAATCCGCTGCCAATGGCCAGTGACTGCGGCGGCTGAATCTCGGCCGGCTCATCGAGCCGCGTGCCCTGCATGGCCACCTGGGGGACCGGCATTGCGTCGCGGTAACGCTGGGTGTCGCGGGTGTCAGGCAGCACGAGAGGCGGCGCAGGAGCCGCTTCGGTGTAGTCCAAGTTGCGGTCGTGGTAGTAACCATCGCGCGCGCAACCTGCCAGTGTGACAGCGGCTGCGAGTGCCAGCGGTATCCATTTAAGCGCACGTTGTTCAAGCACAGAGCTCATCAAGCCACCTTAACAGTCAACAGATCGGTTACCCGGCAGGCACTGCCTTCACCGGGTAGCAAAAGGGTTTCGAGCGCCGGACTACTCCTCTACGACGCCCGCCAGCTGTAGCGCTTCGCTGACCGTGCCGTGGTACTTCTCCGACAGCCAGGTCAGCGGCAGGCGAATACCGGCGTCCATATAGCCCATGCGGTGCAACGCCCACTTGACGGGAATGGGGTTGGATTCGATGCCCAGATTGGTATGTAGCGGCATCAGGCGCGTATTGATTTGGTGCGCCTTGTCAGCGTCACCGGCCACAGCGGCCACGCAAAGATCGTGCATCGCTTTTGGGGCCACGTTCGCGGTGACGGAGATGTCACCGTGGCCGCCCATCAGCATGAAATCACAGGCCGTGGCGTCGTCACCGGAGTAGAGCATGAAGTCGCTACCTTTCAGGCGTGAGATTAGATCCTCAGCACGCTCAAGGTTCCCGGTCGCGTCTTTCAGGCCGATAATGTTGTTCACCTCGGCCAAGCGCACCACGGTCTCGTTATAAAGGTCGGAACAGGTGCGGCCCGGTACGTTATACAAAATCACCGGCAGCTTGCTGCCTTCTGCCACCGCCTTGAAGTGCTGATACAAGCCTTCCTGGGTAGGCTTGTTGTAGTAAGGGCAGACCGACAGGCAGTAATCCGCACCCACTTCACTGGCGTAACGCGCCAATTCGACGGCTTCCGAGGTGGCGTTCGCCCCGGTACCGGCAATCACCGGAATGCGACCGTTCACCTCTTCCACTACGCTGCGGATCACATCGAAGTGTTCGGCAAATGACATGGTGGTGGGCTCACCCGTGGTGCCCGCAGCGACGATGGCATCGGTACCATTGTCGAGGTGGAAGTTCACCAGACGACGAAGCGCCTCCCAGTCGATGTCGCCATTGACCTTCATCGGCGTCGCCAGGGCGACAATGCTGCCTGTGATCATCCGTATTTTCCTCACCTGCAAAAAGTTGAAATCAAGCTGCCACGTGGGATGCAATGACGTACATTGCGACAAGACGCAGCGTTGATGCCTTGAAGGAGCGCCGTCACCCCCGCCCACAAACAGCAAATGGTACTCAGGCGATTCGAGCCTGTACAGCGTAAAGCGCTGTGAGTTTATCGAACGCTTTGACAGTTGCGCGGCGCTTGCGTGTAATTCTCTATGAAAGTCACCCTTGAAAGGAGCCTTTATGACCATTGAACTTGGCCAGCCCGTCCCCGACTTTTCCGCCCCCGCCACCGGCGACACCACCATTACGCTATCCGAACTGCGCGGTAAGCAAGTGGTGGTGTATTTTTATCCGAAAGCCAGCACGCCAGGCTGCACCACCGAAGGCGGCGACTTTCGCGACCGCAAAGCCGCCTTCGATGCGGCCAACACCGTGATCATTGGCGTGTCACGCGACGGACTGCGTGCCCAGGAGAATTTCAAAGCCAAACAGGATTTCAATTTTGAGCTGATATCAGATAAAGACGAAACCGTTTGTCGGCTATTCGATGTCATCAAACTCAAGAAGATGTACGGCAAAGAGCACTTGGGCATTGAGCGCAGCACCTTCTTGATCGACCAGGACGGCAAACTGGCCCAGGAGTGGCGCGGCGTCAAAGTGCCCGGCCATGCAGAGGACGTGCTGAACGCAGCGCAGGCGCTTCACAACCAGTAATCACGGCGCTCAACGCGGTGCCCCTCGGGGGGCACCGCGCTTAGGGCGACTCCTGCTCCAACTGAGGTGGCTGCACTGCCTGTCGGCTTTCGAGCCCCCGTGGCCAGGCGTATACCAACGCCTTGAGCAGCGTGGCCAGCGGGATAGCGAAGAACACCCCCCAAAACCCCCAAATACCGCCAAAGAACAGTACGGCGACGATAATCGAGACCGGGTGAATGTTGTTGGTCTCCGAGAACAGTACAGGGGCCAGCACGTTACCATCCAGCGCCTGCAATATCCCGTAAGCCACCAGTACGTACACGAACTGCTCGCTAATGCCAAAATGGAACCCGGCCACCGCTGCCACGGGGAGCGTGGCCACCGCCGCACCAATGTAAGGCACCAGGACGGAAAAACCGACCAGCACCGCCAGCAGCGCCGTATAGGGCAGCCCGAAAAAGGCGAAGGTGATGTACGCCACCGTACCGACGATGACGATTTCGATGGATTTTCCACGAATATAATTAGCGATCTGACGATCCATTTCGTGCCAAATGCGGGTCAACAGCGTCCGCTTTTGCGGCAGCAGCGAGAGCGTAAAACCCACCAGCGCCTCACGATCTTTCAACATGAAAAAGACCAAAATGGGGACTAACACCAAATAAATGATCAGTGACATGATGTTGCCCAGCGACGTCAATGAAAGCGTTAGGGCACGCTGGCCAAGCTGACTGATCTCCCGCCCGGCCACGCCGATCCAGCTCTGTATCTGATCGGGCGTTACGATATTGGGAAAGCGCTCCTGCAACTGATCCAGCCACCCTTGACCACTAGCAAACATCCGCGGTGTCTCTTGGACGAGTCCCACCAGCTGATTCCAAATCAGCGGCATCAAAATGAAGGCAAGCGCCAGCAGGACGCTAACGAACGCCACAAACACCAAAATGACGGCCAGCAAGTGCGGCACTCGCCGCCTCGTCAGGGCGCTGACCACGCCTTGCAGCAGAAACGCCAACACCAGAGCGGTGAAAAAAGGCGCGAGCATACGCCCGAACCAGATGATCGCGGCAAAACCGCCCACCAAAACGAGCAGCAGAATCAACGCCTCTTCGTCTGAAAAATAGCGCTCGACCCAGCTTTTCAGAATGCTGCGCATGGTCATGAGCGAGCGTTCCCTGCTTTACGAATCCAAAACACATACACATCGCCGCGCTGCGTCCGCGCTTCCATGACATGCTCGCTTAGCTCGGTAAAGGCCGCCATATCGCGCCAAGACCCGGCGTCGGTGGCGCTTACTTCCAGCAGCTGACCGGGAGCCAAGCCAGCCAGTGCCTGCTTGGCTTTCAGCAGCGGTAGCGGGCAGTGCAATCCAGTGGCGTCCAATAATTGGTCAGGCTGAACCCCTTCGGCCAACCCAGACGCTATTTGCTCAGACATACTTCTCCCCAAAGGCAGCTTTTATGGTGCTCGATCGTTCGATGGCTACATAAGCGTCGCATTGTTGCATAAACTGTTTTTTTGCGATGCCCATCGTGACGATGATTTAACGGCACTTCCTGGCCCGAATCAATGTCACACCGCTGTTCGCCGCGCCCACTACTTGAACGAATGGGGACGTCATGCTGCATTTTAGACCCACCAATGCCCGCTGGGCCTGTGCGCTAGCCCTGTCGCTTGGCACCCTGTGCGCGAGCTTGCCCAGCCACGGGTATGATGACTATCGGCTGCCCACGCTAGGGGGCGCATCGGCCTCCGCGAGCAACGAAGAGTTTCGTTTAGGTCGCGCGTGGCTACGCCAGTTTCGCGCTCAGGCACCGCAATGGCAGGACCCCATCGTCAGTGATTACCTGGAAAGCCTAGTCGCACGCTTGGCCCCCTACAGTCAGTTGGGCAGCCTGCAAACCACCACGGTGATGGTCGATAACCGATCGCTCAATGCCTTTGCCGTTCCCGGCGGAGTCGTCGGCATCAACTCTGGCCTGTTTGCCTTCGCCGAGGATGAAGGGTCGTTCGTTTCGGTGATTGCCCATGAGCTTGGCCACCTTTCCCAACGACACTACGCCCGCGGTAGCGCCCGCGCGGAGCAAACCCAACTGCCCGCCATGGCGGCCATGCTCGCTGGGATGCTGATTGCCGCCAGCGGCGGCGGCGATGCGGGCATTGCCACCGCCATGGGATCTCAAGCGGCGCTGATTCAAGACCAGCTTGCCTACTCAAGGCGCTTCGAGCAGGAGGCCGACCGTATCGGCCTGCAGGCCATGGCCGACGCCGGTTACGATCCAGAGGCCATGGTGCGCATGTTCGATACCATGCAGCGGCTGTCACGCCTTCAAGGTGGTACACCGCCTGAGTTCTTGCTGACTCACCCGGTCTCGGACAGCCGCCTGAGCGACGCCCAAGCGCGGGCCTCTCAACTTAGCGTCGCCAGTCGTTACACCAGCGATACGCTGTACGACATGATGCGAGCACGAGCGCTGCTGAGCATTTATCGCAATACCCCCCAGCAGGCGGCCTCGCGGCTGGCACAAGAAGGTGCCGAGGCGCCTGCACTACGCTACATCGACGCGCTGATCGCAGCGCAAAACGGCCAAACCGACCGCGCGCTGCAAACCCTCGACCAGCTAGCCAACGAACTGCCTGATTACGGCATGCTGCCCGCCACGGCGGCGCAGGTAGCCCTGGAAGCACAGCGCTACGACGACGCCATCGACCGCAGCCAGCGGCTGCTGCGGCTGATGCCCCACTATCTACCTGCTCAACTCACCCTGGCGGAAGCGCAGTTACAGCGTGATCCTAACGCCGCCTACGATTTGCTCCGGGAGATCACTACGCAGCACCCGGAGAATCCGCAGGGCTTCAACCTGCTTGCGGAGGCTGCTGGGCGCAGCGGCTTTAACGGTTGGGGGCACTTGGCGCGCGCCGAACACCTCCAGCTCACCGGTCGCATAGACCGCGCCATCCGCCAGCTGGGTATTGCCAAAGACGCTGCCCAGCAGGAGAACGACGCCCAAGCGCTCGCGCGCATTGAGCAGCGCCGAGAAGCGTTTCTTGAGTATCGGGAGGCGCTGGAGAAGTTTTAATACCTATCAAGACATGCCAAACGCCCGAGTATAGCGTTCGGGCGTTTGGCTGACGATAGTGAGGTCGTGCGGTGGTTTAAGCGTTGAAATTCAGCATACGCTCGAGGGGTTTGAGGGCCTGCTGACGTAGTCCGTCGTCGACGAAAATTTCGCCGCTGCCTTCACGCAGCGCGTCTGCCAAATTATCCAGCGCGTTCATCGCCATCCACGGACAGTGGGCACAGCTGCGGCAGGTCGCGCCGTTACCAGCAGTGGGCGCTTCAAAGAGCGTTTTGTCAGGCACCGCCTGCTGCATTTTGAAGAAAATGCCGCGATCGGTCGCTACTATCAGTTGCTCGTTGGGCAGGGTTTTCGCCGCCTTGATCAGTTGCGAGGTGGAACCCGCCACATCGGCCAGCTTGACGACGGCCTCCGGCGATTCCGGATGCACGAGCACGGCAGCATCTGGGTAGAGGCGCTTTAGATCCTCGATACCTTTCGCCTTGAACTCCTCGTGCACGATGCAGGCGCCGTCCCACATCAGCATGTCGGCACCGGTTTTCTTCTGAATGTAGCTTCCCAGGTGCTTGTCCGGCGCCCAGAGAATCTTCTCGCCCTTTGCCTGCAAATGCTCGATGACGTCGACGGCAATCGACGAGGTCACGACCCAATCGGCACGCGCCTTCACCGCCGCCGAGGTGTTGGCATACACCACCACCGTGCGGTCAGGATGAGCATCGCAAAACGCGCTGAAATCTTCGATGGGGCAACCGACATCCAGGGAGCATGTCGCTTCCAGCGTCGGCATCAGCACCCGTTTTTCGGGGGAAAGGATCTTGGCCGTTTCGCCCATGAAGCGCACCCCGGCGACCACCAGCGTGGTGGCATCGTGACGAGCGCCAAAGCGGGCCATTTCAAGGGAATCAGCTACGCAGCCACCGGTCTCTTCGGCCAACTGCTGAATGGCGTCGTCGGTATAGTAATGCGCCACGAGCACGGCGTTGTTCGCCTTGAGTAACTGCTTGATCTCAGCGACTCGCGCTTCGTCTTCCGCTGGAATTCGGGTAGGGCAGTACGGGCTTGGCAGCGGCGCGTCTAGCGCCGCTTGAGAGGTCATCATAGTCATCGTGTCTACCACTGTGACGAACAGGGAATCCCCCTGTTAAACACCAGTCACGGCGTATGCACTCCGCATGCGCCGCACTCAGGGCAGCGGCCGCTGCGTCTCTCGCGGTGGCACGCTGCCAACCTGACTGCTGAGAGTCAGGACAATAACGTCGTTGTTATGACATTGTGGTGGACAACCCTTCGTTGCTGCAAGCACAACGTCACTTCGCCATGCACCACGATGCACATAGCAAAACGCCCCTGGCAGCAAGCTACCAAGGGCGTCGGAATTTGGTGGGTCGTGTAGGATTCGAACCTACGACCAATTGATTAAAAGTCAACTGCTCTACCAACTGAGCTAACGACCCAAATTTGCTGCGTCAGGACTATCGCCAGTATCCATGAAGGACGCATCGACTGGCATTAAAAACAACGCATTAAATCGAAGACGGTTTGATGCAATTGTTTGGTTCGTATGGTGGGTCGTGTAGGATTCGAACCTACGACCAATTGATTAAAAGTCAACTGCTCTACCAACTGAGCTAACGACCCGTCCGAACGGATGCATATAGTACGGATATGGCTTTTGAATAGCAAGCCCTTTTTTATCTTTCGTCTATATTCCGCTCCCTGCGGCGTTGTCAGCGCCAACGCCGCAGAGCTCACTTACTTAGCCGCGTTTGGGCTTTGGCTTACGCATCGCCTGCACCGGACGGCGCTTGTGCTTGTCGCGGCTCCAGCGATTCTTCTCATCTGGCGTCAGCTCAGGCACTTTACGGGTTTCCAGGTTGGCAAGCGTCGCCAAGTCGTCCACCTCGTCTTGAGAGAGTTCGACCCACTCACCGGCTTTCGCCCGCTTATCGAGGAAGATGTTGCCGTAGCGAACGCGCTTCAAGCGGCTAACGGTGAGCCCCTGGGACTCCCACAAACGGCGCACCTCGCGGTTACGCCCTTCCAAGATCACCACGTGGAACCAAGTATTGATGCCTTCCCCACCGAACTCCTGCACGTCGGTGAAGCGCGCCGGGCCATCTTCCAGCATGACGCCGTCGACCATGGCGACGATATGCTCACGCTTGACGTCGCCCATGACCCGCACGGCGTACTCACGCTCCACCTGAGTAGACGGGTGCATCAAGCGGTTGGCCAACTCACCGTCGGTGGTGAACAGCAACAAGCCGCTGGTGTTGATGTCCAAGCGGCCAATCGCAATCCAGCGCTCGCCTTTCAGGCGCGGTAGGCGCTCGAAGACCGTGCGGCGGCCTTCCGGGTCTTTACGAGTGCACAGCTCACCTTCCGGTTTGTTGTACATGATCACCCGGCGCGGCACGTCCTCTTCCGGGCGCAGCGTCACAGGGCGATCATCGAAACTGACCTTGTCCCGGGCCTCCACCCGGTCACCCAGTTTGGCGACCTGGCTATTTACCTTCACTCGGCCGTCGGCAATGGCGGTTTCCATTTCACGACGGGAGCCAAGGCCCGCACGGGCGAGGACTTTCTGCAGCTTTTCGCTGGTGGGGGGCGTGGTGTTGTTACTCTGACTCATGGTCGTCTGACCTCACATCGTTGGTCTGCGTGCTAGCGTCTTCGTGTTGACGCTTTGCACGTGCCGCTAGCCGTGCCTCTAAATCGGCAAAACTAAGCGGCTGGGTTAACGCCGTCTCGGCGTGGTGGTCGGCACTCGCTGCCGACGTGTTCTCATCTTGCTGGGGTGGCGCATCCTGCACGCTTTCCGTCGTTTCGTCCAGTGGTGGGGGCGGGTTTTGTTCACCCGACGCCTCTTCGACGGCGCGCTCTTCGTGATCGTCGCCGTTGACCAGCGTATGCATGGGCGGCAGCGCATCCAGGGTTTTCAAACCGAAGTCATCCAGAAAACTGCGCGTGGTGGCATAGACTGCGGGGCGACCCGGCACGTCCCGGTGGCCTACCACACGTATCCAGCCGCGCTCCATCAATGTACGAATGATCGAGCTGCTGACACTCACGCCCCGCACGTCTTCGATATCGCCCCGAGTCACCGGCTGGCGGTAAGCGATCAGCGCAAGGGTTTCCAGCAACGCTCGCGAATAGCGCTGGGGCCGCTCGTCCCACAGCCGCGAGACCCAGTGAGCCAAGCGTGGACGAATACGTAGCTGAAAGCCCGAGGCAGTCTCGACCAGTTCCAGCGCGCCATTCTCGTGGCGCAGCGCCAGCCGCGACAGCGCTTCCCTCAGCGCTTTTCGGCTGGGGCACTCCTCTTCTAAAAAGAGCGTTTCCAGGCGCTCGACCGGCAGCGGCTCCCCCGCCGCTAGCAGCGCCGCTTCAATGATGTCATCTAACGTGGTGTCTCTCACCGCGACTCCTCGTCAGGTTCAAACGCAGACTCTTCGAATGCCGAGGCGGCATCGCCCTGCTCCTCTTCCAAACGCTCGAAAGCACCCTCTTCCTCATCGGCCAGCGCCGCTTGGCGGGCGCGCACGTGAATGGGCGACAGCGGTGCGTTTTGAACGATCTCAATCATGGCCTCTTTGGCGAGCTCCAGAAGCGCCATGAAGGTGACGACCACCCCGGCCCGCCCCTCATCTAAAGTAAATAGCGCCTCGAAAGGCGTATAACGGCCGCTCTCTCCATCCTGGCTGAGCTGTTCCATGATTTTCAGCATTCGCTCGCGGGTGGAGAGCACTTCCCGGCTGATCTGGTGGGCCTGAGCCAGCTCGGCGCGTTTGAGAATATCGGACAGCGCCTCTAGCAGCTCGTCCAGCTCGACATCGGGATGGATTACCCGCGTTTCCAGCGGCGGCAACCCCGCCTGCACGCTGAACCAGTCTCGGCCGACGCGTGGCAGGGTATCCAGTGCTTCGGCGGCCTCTTTCAGACGCTCGTACTCCTGTAAGCGGCGAATCAACTCGGCACGGGGGTCCTCCCCTTCCTCGCCCTCCGCTTTAGGCGGGCGCGGTAGCAGCGTCCGCGATTTGATCTCCGCCAGCATGGCTGCCATCAGCAGGTACTCTCCCGCCAGCTCGATCTCCATGGCTTTCATCAACTCTACGTACTCGATGTACTGATGAGTGATGGTCGCCACGTTGATGGTCAGAATATCCAGGTTCTGGCGCCGGATTAAATAGAGCAGCAGGTCCAGCGGCCCTTCGAAGGCTTCCAGAAAGACCCGCAGCGCCTCAGGAGGAATATAGAGATCCTCCGGCAACTGCGTAATGGGCTCATCAAACAGGCGCCCAAGCGCCTCCACCACCGGCTCGGCAGTAGCTTCCGCCACGTCTTGGTCTTGCTCTGGCGCTGCGCTGGGCGTCTCGCTCACGCGGGTCGAATCCTTGATTGATGAGTTGAAAAAAGACAGTGTAACAGCGCGCTGTTAGCACGGCATCTAGCCCGCATCGGCGGCTTTACGATAGCGCCCTTGATAGTCGAACAGCTTGTCGCGGATTTGAAAGTGACGACCCACCTTTCGCCCCACCACGAAATCCGGGTGGCGCAATCGGCGCTGCTCGTTGACGACCTCATCAGGCGTCGTCGGTTGCCATTGACCACCTGGCGCGCGCAGGTGGGCACGTAAAAAAACGGCATAAAACGCGCGACGCTGGGCTGGAGTTTCCAAGGCAAACCATTCACTCAGGCTGTCGCCATCTTCATCGTGGTAGGTGGCTTTCAGGCGCGGCAGGCCACGGCCATTGGTGGTCGCTTCCAACTGCATGCCGCTGACGCGCAGCACTTTGGCATCTTTTAACTTCAGCGCATCCTTAAGCTTGTCGTCGGCGTCCACCAGCAGCTTCTCACAGCCATGACAGCGGCGGGCGGCAATATCGTTCTCGGCGCCGCACTCATCGCATACCTTGAAGCGAAAGCGGAACGTACACTGGCAGCGCCGCCCTGCGTCATCCTCCACCAGCCCCTGACAGCGGCGACCAAAGTGCTCGATCACCAGCTCGCCGTCGCGCTTTCCCCAAAACAGGTTCGCGTGACCACACTCCGGGCAGGGCACCTGCACCGGTTCGCTATCGCTATCCGGCTTGGGTTCGCCTACTTCCGGGGCGTAGAGATCCCACGGGTTGCCCGCATAGTCGAGAATCAGGCACTCCTCTTTGCCCGGCGAGAGGCGCAACCCGCGACCCACGATCTGCTGATACAGGCTGACCGACTCGGTGGGCCGCAATATCGCAATCAGATCGACGTGGGGAGCATCGAAGCCGGTGGTCAGTACCGCCACGTTGACCAAATACTTCAATTGCCGCGCCTTGAAGGCCTCGATCAGCGCGGTGCGCTCGGTCGAGGCCGTGGCACCGGTAATCAGCGCGGTCTGATCGGCGGGCAGATAGCCCATGATCTCTTCGGCATGGGCGACCGTAGCGGCGAAAATCATCACCCCCTGACGGTCAGCGGCGTACGCCACCACCTGGGCAATGATGCCCGGCGTCGCGCGGTGGCCCGCCACCACGCGGTTGAGCTCCTCCTCCCGAAACAGGCCGCTGGTCGAGGGCGCAAGCGCCGAGAAGTCGTACCCCTCAATGGCCATATCCAGCCGCTTGGGCGCGGCCAAAAAGCCCTGCTTGACCATCAGGCGCAGCGGCTGCTCGAACACACAGTCGGCAAAAAAGCTCTCTTCCGAACCGCGCACCATGCCATGGTGATGGCGATGGTAGATAAATCCTTGGCCTAGGCGAAACGGCGTCGCGGTTAGCCCTAAAATCTTCAGCTGTGGGTTTTGGCTCTGAAGATGTTCAATCACCTGCCGATAGCTGGAGTCCTCCTCCAGCGACACACGGTGGCACTCGTCGATCACCAGTAGCGTGAAGCTGGCGTCGTTGAACTGCCCCAGGTTGCGCACCACCGACTGCACCGAGCCAAACACCACTTGGCGGTTTGCCTCTTTGCGCTTTAACCCGGCACTGAAGATATCCGCTTTCAGTCCGTAGGCCTGATATTTCCCGTGGTTCTGCTCCACGAGCTCGCGCACATGAGCCAACACCAGTACCCGCCCACGGGCGAGCCTTGCCAGCTCGGCGATGACCAGTGACTTGCCGCTACCCGTGGGTAGTACCACCACGGCGGGGGCGCTGGTAGCGCGAAAGTGGGCGACCACCCGCTTCACCGCCTCTTTTTGATAGGGGCGCAGTGAAGGCGCTGCCGCGTTAGCCAAGAAAGGCGGCCCGGAGGCCGCCTTTTCAGAATGTGTCATCCATCACCTGTCGGGTTGGTCACATGACGTTAGCCTAGCCATACCCGCGCGTTGCGGAACAGGCGCAGCCACGCACCATCGTCGGTCCACTCCGCCGGACGCCAGGAGTTGGTGACCGCACGAGTCACTCGCTCGGGGTGCGGCATCATGATGGTCACACGGCCATCTGGGGTGGTCAGGCCCGTGATACCCGACGGCGAGCCGTTGGGGTTGGCCGGGTAGCGCGTAGTGACTTGGCCGTAGTTATCGATATAGCGCAGGGCAATTTGGCTGCTCGACTGCATGCTGCGCAGGTGCGCCGTATCGCGGAACTCGGCGCGGCCTTCTCCGTGTGCCACGGCAATCGGCAGCTTGGAGCCTTCCATGCCCGCCAGCAAAATCGAGGGGCTCTTTTCTACCCGTACCATCGATACGCGCGCCTCGAACTGCTCAGACTCGTTACGCACGAAATCGGGCCAGCTTTCAGCCCCAGGAATCAGCGTCTTGAGCTGCGAGAGCATCTGGCAGCCGTTGCACACGCCCAGTGAGAAACTGTCGTCCCGAGTGAAGAAGGCCTCGAACTGCTCGCGGGCGCGCTCGTTGAAGAGCACCGATTTCGCCCAGCCACCGCCTGCGCCGAGTACATCGCCGTAGGAGAAACCGCCACAGGCCACTAAGCCTTTAAACTCCTCCAGCGAGACACGACCTGCGAGGATGTCGCTCATGTGCACATCCACCGCGTCAAAACCCGCTTTGTGGAAGGCCCAGGCCATCTCGACCTGACCGTTGACGCCCTGCTCGCGAAGCACGGCCACGGCGGGCTTGGTGGTGTTGATATAGGGCGCGCTGATATCGTCGTTGATATCGAAGGTCGGTTCGGCGCTAAGCCCTGGATCGCGCGCGTCGAGCAGGTTATCGAACTCGTTTTTCGCGCACTCGGGGTTATCCCGCAGCGCCTGCATGCGGTAGCTGGTCTCGGACCAGGTGCGCTGGGTCAGCTGGCGGGTGGTTTCCAACAGCGGCTCTTCGAACAGCGTCACGCGCACTTGGTCGTCGTAGCGCGGGCGGGCAATCACCCCGCAGGTTTCGATACCGGCCATGGCGAACTGGGTCAATACCTCTTCGGTGTGCTGACGATTGACCTGAATCACCGCGCCCAGCTCTTCGGAGAACAGCGCGTTGAAGGCTTCCACCGGCTCGTCGATCAGCCAGTCGAGCTTGATCTCGAGCCCGGCGTGCGCGGCAAAGGCCATCTCCAGCAGCGTCACCAGAAGGCCACCGTCGCTGCGGTCGTGATAAGCCAGCAGCTTGCCGTCGCGGTTCAGGCCCTGGATCACTTCGAAAAATGCTTTCAGATCTTCCGGGTCGTCCACATCGGGGCACTCGTCGCCCACCTGGCCGTAAACCTGCGCCAGCGCCGAGCCGCCCAGGCGGTTCTGGCCGTTGCCCAGGTCGATCAGAATCAGATCGGACTCGTCCTGCTCCAGGTTGATCTGCGGCGTCAGCGTCGCTAGCGCATCGGTGACCGGCGCAAACCCCGTGACCACCAGTGACAGCGGCGAAGTGATGCTCTTCTCTTCGGCATCGCCGCCCTCTTGCCACGCGGTGCGCATGGACATGGAGTCCTTGCCCACCGGCACGGCGATCCCGAGCGCGGGGCACAGCTCCATGCCAACGGCATGAACCGCGTCGTACAGCGCCTGGTTTTCACCGGGGTGATCGGCGGCACTCATCCAGTTGGCGGAAAGCTTGATATCCGAGAGTTTGGCAATTGGCGCAGCGGCGAGGTTAGTTATCGCTTCGGCCACTGCCAAACGGGCACTGGCGGCAGGATCGATCAGCGCCACCGGCGGGCGCTCGCCCATGGCCATGGCTTCACCGGCGTGGGTATCGAAGCTCGCGGTGGTCACCGCCACATCGGCCACCGGCACCTGCCAGGGGCCGACCATCTGATCGCGGGCGACTTGACCAGTGATGGAACGGTCGCCGATGGTGATCAGGAAGCTTTTCGAGGCCACCGTAGGCAGGCGTAGTACCCGGTCCATCGCTTCGCGCAGGTCCAGGTTATCCAGCATCACGCCCGACAGCTCCGGCGTTTGGCGCTCGAACGAACGGGTCATTTTTGGCGGCTTGCCAAACAGCACGCTCATGGGCAGATCGACGGGTTTGGTCTCGAAGTGGCCGTCACGCACTTCCAGATGGTGCTCCGCCTGGGCTTCACCCACCACCGCGTAGGGGCAACGCTCGCGCTTGCACAGCGCGTCGAAGGTATCGAGATCCTCTGGAGCAACCGCCAGCACGTAGCGCTCCTGGGCTTCGTTGCACCAGATCTCTAGCGGGCTCATACCCGGCTCGGCGTTGGGCACTGCGCGCAGGTCGAACAATCCACCACGGTTGCCGTCCTTGACCAGCTCCGGCAGGGCATTGGACAGCCCGCCCGCGCCCACGTCATGAATAAAGCGAATGGGGTTTTTCTCGCCCAGCGCCCAGCAGCGGTCGATGACCTCTTGGGCACGACGCTCGATTTCCGGGTTTTCCCGCTGCACAGAGGCAAAGTCCAGATCCGCGCTGGACTCACCGGACGCCATACTGGACGCCGCACCGCCGCCCAGACCGATCAACATCGCCGGGCCGCCCATCACGATCAGCTTGCCGCCCACCGGAATCTCGCCCTTCTGGACGTGCTGGGCACGAATGTTGCCGTAGCCACCGGCAATCATGATCGGCTTGTGGTAACCGCGACGCTCGATGCCTTCGGCACTCAGGGCATCCTGTTCATAGGTACGGAAGTAGCCGGTCAAATTGGGCCGGCCGAACTCGTTATTGAAGGCCGCACCGCCAATCGGGCCGTCCAGCATGATAGTGAGCGCCGACTGCATACGCTCGGGTTTGCCGTAATCGAAGGCCTCCCAGGGTTGCACGAACTCGGGGATACGCAGGTTGGAGACGGTAAAGCCCGCCAGGCCTGCTTTTGGCTTACCGCCGATACCGGTCGCGCCTTCATCACGAATCTCACCGCCAGAGCCGGTGGCCGCACCGGGGAAGGGGGCAATGGCCGTGGGGTGGTTATGGGTCTCCACCTTCATGAGAATGTGGATGGGCTCTTGGTGGGCGTCGTAGCGCGCGCGCTCTCCCTCGGCCCCAGTAAGCGGCGTGGGGAAAAAGCGCCCGCCGTGGCTGCCTTTGATCACCGCCGCGTTATCGCTGTAGGCGGAAAGCACATTGTCCGGCGACGTGGCGAACGTGTTTTTGATCATCTTGAACAACGAATGGCTCTGAGCTTCTCCGTCGATGATCCAATCCGCGTTGAAGATCTTGTGACGGCAGTGCTCCGAGTTCGCCTGGGCGAACATCATCAGTTCTACGTCGCTGGGGTTGCGGCCAAGCTCGATGAAGGCGGCTACCAGATAATCGACCTCATCGTCTGCCAACGCCAGTCCCAGCTCACGGTTGGCGACCACCAGTGCCTCGCGGCCACCTTCCAAAATGTCGACGCCGCCCAGCGGCGCTGGCGCGTGATGAGCGAACAGCTTGCTGGCATCGGCCGCGTCGGCCAGCACGTTTTCGGTCATCCGATCATGCAACAGTGCGCTGATCGTTTCGAGCTGTTCGGCACTGGGGGTGCCGCGCAGGCCTACGCGGTAATCGATGCCCCGCTCGATGCGGCTGATCTGGTTGAGCCCGCAGTTATGGGCGATGTCGGTTGCTTTAGAGGACCACGGTGACTGGGTACCCAGACGCGGCACGACCAAAAAACGCTGTGCGTCATCGGGGGTTGCTTGGCGCTCGCGACTGCCGTACGCCAGCAGTTCCGCCAACCGCTCCTGAGCAGCCTGATCGAGCTCGTCGTGGTGGTCGATGAAGTGGACGTAGTGGGCAGACAGTGCCTCCACCTCTGGAACACGGTCACGCAACACCGTTAACAGCCGTTCATGGCGGAAGGCGGAAAGGGCGGGTGCGCCTCGCAGTTCGAGCATATCTGGGAGCCTCTAAAGCAGGAAGAGTTCGAGCAGGAAATCACCGGGCCGCTGTGCGGCAATCCCGCTATGATACTGGAAAGCGGCGTTCACACGAAATCAACAAGGTGACAGCGTCTAACAGGCTGGGTATCGTGGCAGACTGTTCCATGTTGACAAGCCCTCATGCCGACATCGATTACCCAACACTTTCTTGCCTATTACCGGGCGTATTTCGCGATGATCGCGACATTTTTACTCTTTTTGATGCCGCGCAGTGCGTCCCTGACGAGCGGTGAACATCTCGCGCAGATCCAAGCCAAAGAGTTCATCACGATCCACACTCGCAACACCCCCACCACCTATTATGAAGGCCGACAGGGCCCTACCGGTTTCGAGTACGAGCTGATGCACCGTTTTGCGGACTACCTGGGGGTCAGTCTCAACCTGAACGCGAGCCACCATCCGGAGAGCGTGCTACCCGCCGTGCGCGAACAGGGCGACCTGGGCGCCGCCGCCCTGCCCTTGCTGGCGGACTCCCCAGGCATCCACTACACCCGCTCGATCATTCACATGCAGCCCTTGGTGGTGTACCGACGCGGGCTCAACGGTATCGACGAACCCGCCGACCTCGTTGGCTTGGAGCTGGGCACGCTGAGTGAAGCGGGCACCAGCCAAGCGCTACGCTCGCTGCAGCGCGACTACCCCAACCTGAGCTGGAAGGAGTCCCACGAGCTCGAAGTGGCCGAACTACTGGCCCGCGTCGAGCGCGGCACCCTGGATGCCGCGATCATTTTCGATCACCAGTTTCGTTTGAACCGATTGTTTTTCCCTAACGTCGAGCGTGGTTTCTTTTTAGGCGAGCCGCTCTCGTTGGCGTGGGCCGTACCCAGCGGCCGGGGGCTAGGGCTGCTCGACGCCGCCAACCAGTTCCTGCAAGAGCTGCAGGAAAACGGCACGCTCGACGGGCTCGTGAGCCGCTATTTTGGTCACGATGACTACCTCGAATACGTCGGCACACGGACGTTTCTTGCCCATCTCGATGAACGCTTACCGAGCTACACCGAGCTCTTCAAACAGGCTGCCCGGGACACGGGGTTCGATTGGAAACTGCTGGCTGCCGTGGGTTACCAAGAGTCTCACTGGGACCCAACCGCCGTCTCCCCCACCGGAGTGCGTGGCCTCATGATGCTGACCAATCCCACCGCCAGCGAGATGGGCGTGGCCGACCGTACCGATGCTGCACAAAGCATCGACGGCGGCGCGCGCTACCTGCGCAGCATCAAAGATCGTCTGCCCGACAGCATTACGGGAGACGATCGACTCTATATGGCCATGGCGGCGTATAACGTGGGGCTTGGCCACCTTTACGATGCCCGTAAGATTGCCGAGATGCGTGGCGGCGATCCCGATCGCTGGCAGGACGTTCGCGCAGCGCTGCCGCTGCTGCAAGAGCGAGAGTGGCATAGCCAAACCCGCCACGGCTATGCGCGGGGCGGCGAGCCGGTGATCTACGTGCGCAACATCCGTCGCTACTACGAGATGATCGAGTACGTGGAGCGCAGCCGACAGCAATTCTTTCAGCTAGAGCAGGCCCCTGCTAGCGAAGAGCCGCTGCTGCTGTTCGATATCGTGCCACCCATCGAGCCGTAGCCCGGCTAGCGCTTCTCGGTGAAGAACTGCTTGAGCAGCCGCTTGGCGGGCGCGGCCAACACGCCGCCCGTCACCGCGATACGATGATTGAACCAGGGCTGCGCCAGCAGGTTGGCCTTCGACTCCACCATGCCGGTGCGCGGCTCAGGCGCGCCGTATACCAGCCGGGCGATACGCGCATGCACCATGGCGCCTGCACACATCATGCAGGGTTCTAGGGTCACGAACAGCATGCAGCCCTCCAGGCGGTAGTTGCCCAACCGCTGGCCCGCCTCACGCAGCGCGCGCACCTCAGCGTGGCCGCTAGGGTCGCAGCTCGCCAGCGGTGCATTATGGCCAGCGCCAATGATCTCCCCATGGGCATCCACCACCACCGCGCCCACCGGTACTTCCCCGGCGGCAAATGCCAGGTGCGCTTGGTCCATGGCGCGGTGCATGTAAAATTCATCGCTGCGTATCAAGGCAAACTCCGCTAAGGTAGCAAAACGATCGTTTTAATAGCGTGATGGCCGCACTGGGTGCGCTTCAATCATCGGTGGGATCACAGACAGCAGCAAGGATACAGAGAATGAACGATGCGCTGAAGTCACTGGTTGACTTGTTAGAGCTTGAAACCCTAGAGGAGACGCTATTTCGCGGCCAGAGCCAGGATCTGGGCTTTCCTCAACTGTATGGGGGCCAAGTATTGGGCCAAGCGCTCGCCGCAGCGGCGCGCACGGTGCCGGACGAGCGCCGCCCACACTCCCAGCATGGCTATTTTTTGCGGCCCGGCGACCCCCACCGCCCGGTGGTGTATCAGGTCGATACCATCCGCGACGGCGGCAGCTTTACCACCCGTCGTGTGACGGCCATTCAAAAAGGTCGACCGATCTTCTTCTGCAGCGCTTCTTTCCAGAGTGCTGAAGAGAGCCTCCACCATCAGCGAGCCATGCCCCAGGTGCCTACACCGGAAGCACTCATCGAGAGTGGCGATGCCAAGCACGCGCGCTTCCCCGGCCACCCGATCGAATTTTTACACTTGAAGGACAATCCAGACAGCGCTTCACCGGCGGGCCAATGTCTGTGGTTCCGTTTTGCTGGCGGGTCGCTGCCGGACGACCCGGCGCTGCATCGTCATCTGCTCTCGTATGCCTCGGATTTCAATCTGCTCACCACCGGCCTGATTCCTCACGGCATCAAGTACACCGACCCGAAACTGCGCATCACCAGTCTCGACCATGCCCTGTGGCTGCATGAAGATACGCGGCTGGACGAGTGGCTGCTTTACGCCATCGACTCCCCCTGGACAGGCGGCGCGCGGGGCTTGGCCCGCGGTCATATCTATCGCCGCGATGGGCGTTTGGTGGCATCGACGGCGCAAGAGGGGCTGGTACGCTATCCAACTTCGTGAACCACTGTCCCAAAAACGGCAACGCCCGCGATGAGCGGGCGTTGTAAAATACCGGTCAGCACAACCCTAGACGGGGGCGCTGTAAACCCATCCTTGGGCGCTACTTTCGCCATCTGACCGCCATGGATGGTGGAAATGCCGAAATTGCAGGGAGCATTTTTCGGCCATGGCGAAAGCCCCCCCCCGTTACGGGCTGTCCTGACCTAAGTGGCCTTGTTGATTATCCACCATACACATCATTAATAGTTTTCAGCGGGTAGTGAGCCGGATACGGCTTGCGGGCCACGCCGGAGTCGACCGCTGCTTGGGCCACTGCTGATGACACACGGGCCAGCAGGCGGATATCCACCGGCGTGGGGATGATGTAATCGCGGCCAAAGCTCATCTCGGTACGCTCGTAGGCATTGAGCACTTCCTGGGGAACAGGCTCGCGCGCCAAATCTTTCAGCGCATGAACGGCGGCCAGTTTCATGGCTTCGTTGATACGCGTGGCGCGAACATCCAGCGCACCGCGGAAGATGAACGGGAAGCCCAGCACGTTGTTCACCTGATTCGGGAAGTCCGAGCGGCCGGTGGCCATGATTACGTCCGGGCGCGCTTCGCGGGCTACGTCCGGGTGAATTTCCGGGTCCGGGTTCGTACAAGCGAAGATCACCGGGTCAGCGGCCATCTTTTTCACCTGCTCCGCCGAGAGCAGGCCCGGGCCAGAGAGGCCGATGAACACGTCCGCACCGTCGATGGCATCGTCCAGCGTACGCATGTCGGTATCGCGGGCAAACTCGGCTTTGTACTCGTTGATCCCATCGCGATCAGTGTGAATCACACCGCGACGGTCCAGCATGACCAGATTCTCTTTCTTGGCGCCGCAAGAGACTAGCAGGCGCATACAGGCAATCGCCGCCGCTCCCGCCCCCATGCAGACGATCTTCACGTCTTCGATGCGCTTGCCCGCGATATCCAGCGCGTTGAGCATACCTGCAGCGGTGACAATGGCCGTGCCGTGCTGGTCATCGTGAAAGACAGGAATGTTGCAACGCTCGATCAGGGCTTTTTCGATCTCGAAGCACTCGGGCGCTTTGATGTCTTCCAGGTTGATGCCACCCCAGGTATCGGCAATGCGCGCCACGGTGTCGATGAACGCCTGCGGGCTTTCAGCATCCACTTCGACATCCACCGAGTTGATGCCCGCAAAGCACTTGAACAGGACGCCTTTGCCCTCCATGACCGGCTTGCTGGCCAGCGGCCCCAGGTTGCCCAAGCCAAGAATCGCGCTACCGTCCGAAATGACCGCAACCAAGTTGCCCTTGCCGGTATAGCGGTACGCATTTTCCGCTTCGCGGGCGATTTCGCGAACCGGCTCGGCAACGCCTGGGCTATACGCCAGGGCCAAGTCCCGCGCTGTCGCAGTGGGCTTGGTCAGCTCCACGGAGAGCTTACCGGGAATCGGTTTAGCGTGATAATCCAAAGCTGCCTGTTTGTTTGCATCCGTCATGGTCAAGGTCTCATCAGCCTAAAGTAGAAAAGTCGTATCAGAATATAGAAAAAACCTAGGCGTCTCAAGCACGTAGTAAACTTACCTACGAAACGATCGTTTTAGCTACATTCCCAACAACTTCGGAACTTTTAAGCGATATTTGCTGCAACTTATGCTTCTCACTATTAGCCATAAAGGTTTCCTTATTGATGCATCGCAGTAATTTTGGAAATTAATTCCAGCAAACAGCGCAAACCAGTTATCCACACCCGGGCAGCAAGAGCACCCTGTGGAAAAGAGAGACAGAGGGAAGAGCGTGAAAAGGGGCAGACAGCGCGGGGGAGAAGAAGATAGATCGTTTTGAAGGTTTGGCGACGGGGGGTAAACGAAGAACTCGCCGTTGCCATGAAAGCCTAGTTCTCTAGGGGCAAAAAGCCCACGTCATAGCGTGGGCTTTTGCACAGGGCACGCGAAGTGCCTGCGATAGACTGAATCCGTTAGGATTAGCCGCGCTTGATAGCAGCGCCAAAACGCTTGTTGAAGCGCTCTACACGGCCACCGGTGGTCGCTTGCTTCTGCTTGCCGGTGTAGAACGGGTGGCAGTTAGAGCACACGTCCAGTGCGAAGTCCTGACCAGAGGTAGAACCGACCTGGAAGCTTGCACCGCAAGAACAGTTGGCGGTGACCGTGTTGTAATTCGGGTGGATACCTTGTTTCATCTTGAGCCTCATGAGCTATATGCCGCCACCTGATCCGTTGCCAGGCACCGCATACGGGTTTGAAAAAACTGCTAACCGGTTAACCGCTCCATCCGATAGATTCAGAGCGGCCGCGCATTCTAGCAAACTAATCGCCGGAGGCCAATTGTCCGACTCTGTTTCTTCAAAGCCCTCTACATGGGGGCAGCCTCAAGGCGCTTTTCAGGTCTTAAAAGTGGCGCTACCCTCGCCGCTGCGCCGCCTGTTCGATTATCTTCCCGCACCGCGTGCGCCCGCCTGCGGCTGGCAGCCAGGGCTACGAGTGCGAGTGCCGTTTGGCCGCCGAGAGGTGGTGGGCGTGGTGGTGTCGCTTGCTACCGGCAGCGAACTTCCCCGCGCGCAGCTACGGGCCATCAGCGAAGCGTTGGATGACGCCCCCCTGCCCAGCGACTGGCAGTGGCTCTGCCACTTCGCGGCGCGTTACTACCAGCACAGCCTCGGCGATACCCTGCAGCACGCCATGCCCGCTAGGCTGCGCCAGGGTCACCCTATGGCGGGTCGCACCCAAACCCTGTGGCTTCCGCTTCCCAACGATGACACGGCCCTGGGACGCGCGCCTAAACAGGCAGCGCTTTATGCGCTTCTTCGCCAGCACCCCCACGGCCTTCCAGGCCGCGCCGTGAGCGCCCACGGTTTCACTCGGGACCAGCTATTAGCGCTGCAAAAGAAGGGCTTTACCGAGCCTCAAGAGATCACTCTGACTGCCGCGCAACCCACCGGCGGAAGCTTGCTCGCCTCCCCGTCGCTGCCGCTCAACCGTGAACAGGCCGCTGCGCTTGCCGTACTGCATGAAAAACTCGACGGCTACCACCCCTGTTTATTGGAAGGCGTGACCGGTAGTGGCAAAACCGAGATTTACCTACAGCTCATCGAAGCGCTCGCCGCCAAAGGCAAACAGTCGCTAGTGCTCGTGCCCGAAATTGGCCTCACGCCGCAAACGCTTGCACGTTTCAAAAACCGCTTTCGCGTGCCGGTGGTGGCACTTCACTCCGGCCTTACCGACCCCGAGCGTCTGGATGTCTGGGAGGCCGCTGCCAACGGCCGCGCACTGGTGATCATCGGCACCCGCTCGGCCATTTTCACCCCGCTGGCGAACCCTGGGGCAATCATCGTCGACGAAGAGCATGATGGCTCGTATAAACAGCATGACGGGCTGCGCTATCACGCACGGGATCTTGCCGTTGCTAGAGCGCACTACCACGGCATTCCGCTGCTGCTGGGCAGCGCGACGCCCTCGTTTGAAAGCCTCCAGCAGGCGCTTACGGGCGCTTACCGCCACCTGCGGCTGACCCAGCGGCCCAGCCGTCACCCGCCCGCTAAGTTAGAGCTGATCGACCTGCGTCATCAGCGCCGTCAGGGCGGGCTGCTGCCCAGCGCCATCAAAGCGATCAAAAGCACGCTTGCGGCGGGCAAACAGGCGCTGGTGTTCATCAACCGGCGTGGCTTCGCGCCGAGCCTGGCTTGTCATAGCTGCGGCTGGATGGCCGAATGCGGCCAGTGCGATGCGCGTATGACACTGCACCGCCAGCCGCCGCTACTGGCCTGCCACCACTGCGACAGCCGCCGAGCGCTGCCCGATGCCTGCCCGGAGTGCGGCAGTGGCGACTTACGCGCCTTGGGTAGCGGTACAGAGCGCACCGAAGAGACCCTTCAAGGGCTATTCCCTGACACGCCCGTCCATCGCATCGACCGCGACAGCACGCGTAAAAAAGAGAGCTTCGAGCAGGTGCTCAAAGAGATTCAGCGCGGCGAGCCCTGCCTGCTGGTGGGCACCCAAATGCTCGCAAAAGGCCATCATCTGCCCCACGTCACGCTAGTGGTCGTCGTCAACTCCGATGGCGGCCTCTATGCGGCTGACTTCCGCGCCCTGGAGCACAGTGCCCAGCTACTGGAGCAAGTGGCGGGTCGTGCTGGCCGCGCGGCCCACCCTGGACGAGTGCTGGTGCAAACCCTACATCCCGACGATCCGTACTTGGGCCAGTTAGCCGAGCACGGCTATGGCGCGCTGGCACGCAACCTGCTGGAGGAGCGACGTATCGCCAAACTGCCGCCGTTTAGCTTCATGGCGCTTCTACGCATCGAGAGCCCCCAAGAGCAGGCAGCACTTGCGCTGGCTCAGCAAGCGGCACAAGCGCTGCGCCAGTGGCTAAACGACGCCAGAGTACCGGTCCGCTGCCTGGGCCCGGTACCCGCCCCCATGGAGCGCCGCCAAAACCGCTATCACCTGCATGTCATGCTGGTAGCAGACAAACGCAGCCACCGTCATGCCGCTGCCAACTGGCTGGTACAGTGGCTCGACGCCCACCGCGAGGCGCGCAAAGTGCGCTGGTCGATCGACATCGACCCACAAACCCTGGCCTAAGGGAATACGGCTTTGAAACTGCGCGCCAATTGCCGATAATGACCGCTTTATCGCTGCATTCTCTTAGCGACTGCACACGCCGCCACCGACGACATCCGGATGTTTACATGAAAGATACGATTATTTCTCTGCTCGAAGGCGCGGTCGACGCGCTCAAGCACCAAGGCGTGCTGCCCAACGATTTAACGCCCACCATCAAAGTGGACCCGACCAAAGACAAGGCCCATGGCGACTACGCCACCAACCTCGCACTGATGCTGGCCAAGCCCTCCGGCATGAAGCCCCGCGACCTGGCGGACACCCTCGTCGCCGCCCTACCCGCCAGCGACGCCATTCAAAAAACCGAGATTGCCGGCCCCGGGTTCATCAACTTCTTTGCCGCCGCCGACGCCGCTGCACAGATCGTTGCGCAGGTGCTGGACAGCGGCGACGCCTTCGGCCGCAGCCTGATCGGCAAGGGCGAAAAAGTGCAGGTGGAGTTCGTTTCCGCTAACCCCACCGGCCCGCTCCACGTGGGCCATGGACGTGGCGCAGCGATTGGCGACTGTCTCTGCCGCCTGCTGGAAGCTACCGGCTATGACGTCACCCGCGAGTTTTACTACAACGACGCGGGCGCGCAGATCAAAAACCTGGCGCTCTCCGTTCAGGCCCGCGCCAAACAGCTTGGCCCCGACGATGCCAGCTGGCCAGAAGATGGCTATCGCGGCGAATACATCATCGACGTCGCCAACGACTACATGGCCGGCAAGACCGTCACCGCCGACGACCGGGAAGTGACCGCCAAAGCCGACGCCGACGATCTGGAGGCCATCCAGGCCTTCGCCGTAGCGTGGCTGCGCCGCGAGCAGGATCTCGACCTCAAAGCCTTTGGCGTCGAATTCGACGTCTACTTCCTGGAGTCCTCGCTGTACGACGACGGCAAGGTCGAGGCCACCGTCGAGAAGCTGGTTGCCAATGGCCACACCTACGAAGAAGACGGCGCCATGTGGCTGCGTACCACTGACTTCGGTGACGACAAAGACCGCGTGATGCGTAAGCGCGAAGGGGGCTACACCTACTTCCTTCCCGACGTGGCGTACCATCTCGACAAGTGGCAGCGCGGCTTCACTACCGTCATCAACGAGCAGGGTGCCGATCACCACTCCACCGTGACGCGGGTGCGGGCGGGCCTACAGGCACTCGAAGTCGGCATCCCCAAGGGTTGGCCCGACTACGTGCTGCATCAAATGGTGATGGTCACCCGCTCAGGGGTCGAGGTGAAGCTCTCGAAGCGGGCGGGCAGCTACGTTACCGTGCGCGACCTGATCGACGAAGTCGGCCGCGATGCCACGCGCTTCTTCCTGGCGGCGCGCCGCGCCGATTCTCAGCTGACCTTTGACATCGACCTCGCCCGCTCGCAGTCGAACGACAACCCGGTCTACTACATTCAGTACGCCCACGCGCGGGTATGCAGCATGCTGCGCAAAGCCGAAGAGGCTGGCCACCCCTTCGATCACGGTATCGCCACGGCCCATTTGGCACTGCTCGACAGCGATCAAGAAAAGGCGGTGCTAAACCGCTTGGCCCGCTATCCCGAGGTGGTAGAGCACGCCGCCAAAAACCGCGAGCCCCAGCAAGTCGCCCAGTACCTTTTGGATTTGGCCGGTGACTACCACACCTGCTACAACGCGGTCAAAGTGATGGTCGACGACGACACCCTGCGCAACACCCGCTTGGCGCTGGGCTTGGCAGTGCGCCAGGTGCTGCGCAACGGTCTCGATCTGATGGGCGTCAGCGCCCCAGAGGAGATGTAAGTCATGGCCAGCCCGCGTAACAAACCCGCTCGCCGCGGAGCCACTACGCAGCGCAAGTCGGCCCGCCGCTCCGGCGGCGGGCTACGACTACCCGGCTGGCTATGGGGGATTGCCGGGGTGGCCGCTGGTTTCTTCCTGGCGCAGCATCAGCACGGCACGGCCCCTTGGCAAGAGCAGCGCGAAGCCCCTCAAGCCACGGTACTGCCTAAACCGGCAGGAAGCGATGAGCGCAGCGCCGCGCGGCAAACGGAAACGCCCGCCGAGCAGGCAATGCCCACCTTCGAATTCTACACGCTGCTGCCCGAGACCGAAGTCATCGCGCCGGGCGGGGCCATTCCCTCCAACGTCACACCGCCCACCGTGGCAGCCAGTGACGAGGACACCGGGAGCGATACGGCCACTACTGACCCATCAGAAAGTACCGCAAGCACCCCAGGAAGCGCGGCGGACGACCCCATTGCCCAGGTCATTGCAGCCAACACGCGTCCAAGTGACCAGGCCTCAGCCGTCCAACAATCACCGGCCAGCGCAACGAACCGCTACATGCTGCAGGCGGCCTCGTTTCGAGAGCTCAGTGATGCCGAACAATTGCGCAGCCGCCTACGCAACCTGAGCTTGCTGGCGCAAATCAGCGAGGTGCAAGCCAACGGCGATACCTGGCACCGGGTTCAGGTCGGCCCTTACGACGACACTCGCGAGCTCAACCGCGCCCAAGACCTGATGAGCACCCAAGGCATCGAGCCGCTGCTGATTCAGCTACAGAACTAAATCCCAAGGCGCTATTCGCCTCTCTCCACGCTTTATTGGGTGGCTTTCGCCTGCGGGCGGTTGATTTTTTATCGGCCGCCCGCATTTTGTTGGGAATCGCTTTTTATGCGGCCGCCAGTGCGGCCGATCAGTCATCGGGAGCGCGCCTCCCCCAAGGAGTTATCTCCATGACCACGATTGTTTCCGTTCGCCGCGGTAATCAAGTTGCCCTGGCAGGCGACGGCCAAGTTTCCCTCGGCAACACCGTCATGAAGGGCAATGCCAGCAAAGTACGCCGCCTATATCGCGGCAAGGTGCTGGCCGGTTTCGCCGGCGGTACCGCCGATGCGTTTACCCTGTTCGAGCGTTTCGAAGCGCAGCTCGAGAAGTACCAGGGCCACTTGACCAAAGCCGCCGTCGAGCTCGCCAAAGATTGGCGCACCGACCGCGCCCTGCGCCGTTTGGAAGCGCTGCTGGCGGTCGCCGACCACAGCGCTTCGCTGATCATTACTGGGAACGGGGACGTGGTCGAGCCCGAGCGTGGCATCATCGCCATTGGCTCCGGCGGCAACTACGCTCAGGCCAGCGCCCGTGCGCTGCTCGAAAACACCGAGCTTTCGGCACGTGAGATTACCGAAAAATCCCTCGCCATCGCGGGTGACATCTGCGTATTCACCAATCACCACGTGACGCTCGAAGAGCTGAATATCAACGACCGTTGAGGCCCCTTTATGACTCAGATGACACCCCGCGAAATCGTTCATGCGCTCGACCAGTACATCATCGGCCAGCAGGATGCCAAGCGCGCCGTGGCCATAGCCTTACGTAATCGCTGGCGTCGCATGCAGCTCGATGACGAGTTGCGCCCGGAAGTCACGCCGAAAAACATTTTGATGATTGGTCCCACCGGCGTCGGCAAGACCGAAATCGCTCGCCGTCTGGCGAAGCTGGCCCGTGCGCCGTTCATCAAGGTAGAAGCCACCAAGTTCACCGAAGTGGGCTACGTAGGCCGCGACGTCGAGTCGATCATCCGCGACCTGATGGAAGCCGCCATCAAGATGGTTCGTGAGCACGCCAAAGAGGAAGTGGGCCATCGCGCCGAAGACGCCGCCGAGGACCGTGTTCTCGACGCGCTGCTACCGCCGCCCCGTGGCCAGGAAGACAAGTCGCGCGAAGAGAGCAGTACGCGCCAGAGCTTCCGCAAAAAGCTGCGCGAAGGCCAATTGGATGATAAAGAGATCGATATCGAAATCTCGTCGCAAGGCCAGGGTATCGACATCATGACCCCACCGGGCATGGAAGAGATGACCAGCCAGCTGCAGAGCCTGTTCTCCAACATGGGGCAGCAGAAGCGCGAGCAGCGCCGCGTGACCGTCAAAGAGGCGCTGGTGCTGCTACGTGATGAAGAGGCCGGCAAACTGGTCAACGAAGAAGAGATCAAAGCCCGCGCGGTGGAAGCCGTCGAACAGCACGGCATCGTCTTCCTGGACGAGATCGACAAGGTCGCCAAGGGCAGCGGTCAATCCAGCGGTGGCGAGGTATCTCGTGAAGGCGTGCAGCGCGACCTGCTGCCACTGATCGAAGGCTCGACGGTATCGACCAAGTACGGCATGGTCAAAACCGACCACATCCTGTTCATCGCTTCTGGGGCTTTCCACCTGTCGCGCCCGTCGGACCTGATTCCAGAACTGCAGGGTCGCCTACCCATCCGCGTCGAGCTGGATGCGCTCACACCGGGCGACTTCAAGCGAATTCTCACCGAGCCTTCCGCCTCGCTGACCAAACAGTATCAAGCGCTGCTGGCCACCGAAGGGCTCGACGTCGAATTCACGCCCGACGGCATCGAGCGTATTGCCGAGATCTCCTGGCAAGTGAACGAAGGTACCGAAAACATCGGCGCTCGCCGTTTGCACACGGTGATGGAGCGTCTGCTCGAAGAGGCGTCGTTCAAGGGAGGCGACATGGATAGCCCGCTGGTGATCGATAGCGATTACGTCAACGCTCAGCTCGGCGAACTGGCGGTCGATGAGGATCTGTCGCGCTACATTCTGTAAGCGCCACTATCGGTAGAGCCCCGGTCGCCTTCCCGCTTGACGGGTAGGCGACCTTTGCGATTGATCGTTACGAGGTGCTGCATCCATGAACGCCCCCACACCCACTCGGGTTCACTATCATAAGCAGGCACGGGAGCTGGAGCTTGGCTACGCCAGTGGCGAGACGTACCGGCTCCCCGTCGAACTGTTACGGGTCTACTCCCCTTCTGCCGAAGTGCGGGGTCACGGCGGCGACACGGCCGTTCTGCAGGTAGGCAAAAAAGACGTTGGGTTACAAAATATCACCCAAGCCGGTAATTACGCCCTCAAGCTGCACTTCGACGACGGCCACGATAGCGGCTTGTATAGTTGGAACTACCTCTTCGACCTGGCCACCCACCAAGACGCTTATTGGCAAAATTATCTCGAACGCTTGGAAGCGGCAGGCGCTTCCCGTGAGCCTGCAGGCATTCAATTCAAACAGCTGTGACGCGGTGCCCCAGGTGCAGCGCAGACAAATCGGGGTCGAGAAGGCTACAATGTTGCCAACCATGACTTGCGATGACCTAACGGTCGACAACTAACGCCTCGAACTCGGGAGCCAGAGCCCCATGAGCCCCACGGAAAAGCGCACTACCCATTTTGGCTACCAAGAGGTGCCGGTCGACGAAAAAGCCTCCCGCGTGGCTGACGTCTTTCACTCGGTGGCCGCTCGTTACGACGTGATGAACGACCTGATGTCCATGGGCATCCACCGCGTGTGGAAGCGGCTGACCATCGAGCGTGCAGGCGTCCGCCCAGGGCATCAGGTGCTCGACATTGCGGGCGGCACCGGCGATCTTACCCTCAAGTTTTCCCGTCTCGTCGGCCCACGTGGCAAAGTGGTGCTGGCCGACATCAACGCCTCCATGCTCAACGTCGGTCGCGATAAACTGATGGATAACGGTGTGGGGGGTAACGTCGAGTACGTGCAGGCCAATGCCGAGTGCCTGCCCTTCCCCGACAACACGTTCGACTGCATCACCATCGCCTTTGGCCTGCGTAACGTCACCGATAAAGATGCGGCGCTGCGCTCCATGGCGCGGGTACTCAAGCCAGGCGGGCGCTTGCTAGTGCTGGAATTCTCCAAACCCAATAACCCGCTGCTCTCCAAAGCCTACGACGAATACTCCTTCCGCTTGCTCCCCAAAATGGGCGAACTGGTCGCGGGAGATGGCGAGAGCTACCGCTATTTGGCCGAGTCGATTCGCATGCACCCGGATCAAGAGACGCTCAAGGGCATGATGGAGAGCGCTGGCCTGGAGCGGGTGGAGTACACCAACCTGACCGGTGGTATCGTTGCCCTCCACCGTGGCATCAAACTATGACCCCTTGGAACATGAGGTCAGTATGCTAGTCACCCCGACCCTGCTGTTGGCCGGATGTGAACGCACGATCAATGCCCTGCTTTCCCGAGACCCTGCGGCGCCTAACCGTTTGGCGACGCTAGCGGGCAGCCGCTTGCTGATTCGACTGGAGAAGCCCCACCTCGCGCTATTGATCTGCTATCACGTGTCAGGCATCGACCTACAGCACGGCGATGAGGTGGAGGAAACCGATGTCGATGCCGTAGTGGAACTGACCCCCGAAACGCTCTCCGAATGGCTGAGCGGCGCGTCCATCGAACGGCTGATGTTCGATGGCAAGCTCGCCGTGCGCGGCCGTCTCCATCTGCTGGAGGCAACGCGCGATCTGCTGTTCGATCTGGATATCGACTGGGAGGGCGAGCTGGCCCACTGGTTGGGCGATATACCCGCCCACTCGCTGGCAGAAGGGATTCGCCGCGCCGCACGCTGGGGACTGCGTGCCAAAGACGAGCTGCTGCAGGATGTCTCGGAGTATGTCTTTGAGGAGGCTCGCCTACTGCCCGGCCGCCAACAGCGCGACGTGCTGCGCGACCATCTGACCGAACTAGAGATCGCCACCGACCGACTGGAAGCACGGCTAGCACGCTTGCATAAGCGGCTGACCCAACCAGCAGCGCCCTCAACGCCTAAGCCTTCAACGCCTAAGGAGCAGCGCGGATGAGCCTGCGGCTGTTTAAAATCGTCTGGGTCGTCACGCGGCACCGATTGGATACCTTGATTCCCGCCGAGCGCTTGCCGCTATGGATACGCCTACTGCTCAAACTGTCCCCGCTGCAGTTGGTACCCGTTGGGCAGCGAAGCCGTGGCGAGCGTTTGCGTTTGGCACTGGAGGCGCTGGGACCGATTTTCATCAAGTTCGGTCAGATGCTCTCTACCCGCCGGGACTTGCTGCCGGAAGACATCGCCGACGAGCTAAAGCGTTTGCAGGACCAAGTGCCGCCCTTCCCTGGCGAGCTGGCCGCTGCAAGGGTGGAGAAAGAGCTCGACATGACGCTTCCGGAGGCCTTTGCCGCCTTCGAACGCGTTCCACTGGCCTCGGCCTCGATTGCCCAAGTCCACGCCGCCACGTTGCACAGCGGCGAGGATGTGGTGGTCAAAATCATTCGCCCCGGCATCGACCGCATCATGCGCCAAGACATGGGCTTGATGTACCAAGTGGCCAAGCTGCTGGCCAAAGTGCCCGACGCCCGACGCTTACGGCCGGTCGAAGTGATCCGCGATTACGAGGCCACGCTGTTCGACGAGCTGGATCTCTATAAAGAAGCCGCCAACACCTCCCAGCTCAAGCGTAATTTCAAAGACTCACCGCTGCTATTCGTACCGACGATCTATTGGCCCTACACCCGTCGCCACGTCATGGTGCAGGAGCGTATTCGCGGCGTCCCGGTCGCCGACCTGGAGACGCTCATCGCACGGGGTACGAACCTGAAAAAGCTCGCCGAGCGCGGGGTGGAAATCTTCTTCACCCAGGTATTTCGCGATAACTTTTTCCATGCCGACATGCACCCCGGCAACATCTTCGTGAACTGCGACGACCCAGAGGATCCGCAATATATCGCCATCGACTGCGGTATCGTCGGCAGCCTCACCCGGGAAGATCAGGACTACTTGGCGCGTAACCTGCTCGCATTTTTTCATCAGGATTACTATGAAGTCGCCGCGCTGCACATCGAGTCGGGGTGGGTCGGTGAAAACACCCGCGCCAACGAGTTTGCCGCCGCCATTCGTACGGTATGCGAGCCCATTTTGGAAAAGCCGCTCAAGGACATCTCGTTTGGACAGGTGCTGCTCGGACTGTTCCAGACCGCCCGACGCTTCAATATGGAAGTGCAGCCGCAGCTGGTGCTGCTACAAAAAACGTTGCTCAATATCGAAGGTCTGGGCCGCCAGCTCTACCCGGAGCTGGATCTCTGGAGCACCGCCAAGCCCTATCTAGAAAAGTGGATGAAAGAGCGGGCAGGCATTGGTGGCCTGTGGCAATCGCTCAAGCGCCAAGCGCCAGAGCTGTCGCATCAACTGCCCGAGCTGCCGGTGCTGGCCCATCAAGCGCTGAGCCGTATGGAGCACGAACACCGCCAGCGCCATCAGCAGGTCACGGCGATTAGTCAGATGCGCCGCCAAATGAGCCAGCAAAGCAAACGTCAGCACCGTTTACGCATTGGCTTGGCCTTGGTCGCCATTGCCCTGGCCTGGCAGCCGCTCAGCAGTTGGGCCGCTACCCAGGACTGGCCGATCCTAGCCGCCGCCGGAGCGGGCTTACTCCTCCTGTTATGGCATTGATACGCTGACATCACTTGACGAAACGACGCCGCCGATCGATAAAGAGAACACCATGACCGACGCTAACCACGCTCCCGTACTCGACGCCCTTGCTGAGGTTTTAAAGCAGCGTCGCCACGCCAATCCAGAAGATTCTTATGTTGCCTCCTTGCATCATAAGGGTTTGAACAAGATACTCGAAAAAGTCGGTGAAGAAGCGACCGAAACGCTGCTGGCCGCCAAGGACGCCGAGCACGGCAGCGACGAGGCCCGTGAAGCGTTGATCGCCGAAACGGCCGACCTGTGGTTTCATAGCCTTGTCATGCTGTCGCATCTGGATCTCGACCACCAGCGAGTACTCGATGAGCTCGCTCGACGGTTCGGGGTCTCAGGTCACGACGAGAAAGCATCCCGATCACAACGTTAACCCTGCTCCCATGAGGAAATGCATATGTTAGGTGGTATCAGTATTTGGCAGTTGCTGATTGTTCTGGGCATCATCATCCTGATTTTCGGCACCAAAAAACTACGTAACGTGGGCACCGACCTAGGCGGTGCCGTCAAAGGCTTCAAGAAAGCCATGCACGAAGAGGAGAAAGAGGGCGACAAGAAGGATGCCGATCAGCCTCAAGCCAAGGTGAGCCACGAAGACACCGGCAACACCTACGACGTGCAGGCCGAAGAGAAACGCGCCGCTGCCGACCGCGACGAAGAGCGCAAATAAGCCATGCTGGATATCGGTTTCCTTGAACTCATGCTCATTGGCATCGTGGCGCTGCTGGTGCTCGGCCCTGAGCGGCTGCCCAAAGCAGCACGCACGACGGGGCTATGGATCGGCAAGATCAAGCGTACGGTATCCGGCATGCAGCGTGAGATCAGCGCCCAGTTGGAGGCAGAAGAGCTGCGCCAAAAGCTGAACGAGCAGCAGAAAAAGCTCGATGATAGCTTGAAGAAAGCCAAGCAGGACGTGGAGAGCATTGCCGAGTCTCCCGAGCCTAGCGGTCAAACGACCAAGCGCCAACAGGCAACCGAGCAGCGCGTGGCTAACGCTAGCGCCAGGCTGGACGACGCGCTCAAAACGGTGCGCGAAGAAGATACCCCTACCACTAAAACAGCCGATCATCATAAGGATAGCAACCCCCAATGAGCATGTCTGGCGATTCTCAGGAGCCGCACAACGACCAAAGCCAAGCGCCTCTCATTGAGCATCTGATCGAGCTGCGTTCGCGTTTGATGAAAGCCGTCGTGGTAATCCTGGTGGTGTTTCTCGGGCTGTACGCGTTTGCCAATGACATCTACAGCTTCGTGGCGGATCCGTTGATGTCGCTGCTGCCGGAAGGCTCGCAGATGATCGCCACCGAGGTGGCGTCGCCGTTCTTGGCGCCGTTCAAGCTGACCCTGGTGGTGGCCGTCTTCATCGCCATTCCGTTCGTCTTGCATCAAGCCTGGGCGTTCGTGGCGCCGGGGCTGTACGACAACGAGAAAATGCTGGCCATTCCCATTTTGGTCTCCAGCGTGGCGCTGTTTTATGCCGGTGCAGCCTTTGCCTACTACGTGGTGTTTCCGCTGCTGTTCGAGTTCTTCACGCAAACCGGCCCGGAAAACGTCGCGGTGATGACCGACATCAACCAGTATCTCAATTTCGTCTTGAAACTGTTCTTTGCCTTTGGGGTCGCCTTCGAAATTCCCATTGCCACGTTTCTACTGATTTTGTCCGGCGCTACCACCGTCGAGAGCCTCTCCAAAAAGCGCCCCTATATCGTGCTGGGTTGCTTCGTGATCGGCATGCTGCTGACGCCGCCGGATGTCATCTCACAAAGCCTGCTGGCCATTCCCATGTATCTGCTTTACGAAGTCGGCCTGCTGTTTGGCCGCTTGGTACGCAAACGACGCGCAGAGGCCGACACCGACGAGTAGGCGTCATCGCCCTTGCGACGTTCCACTAAAAAGCCTCTGCCATCCCACGATGACAGAGGCTTTTTCCCTACGAGTGGCCCCGCGCATGCGCTAGTGTGCCCCTCACCCCATCATTTCATCGATACGATCCACCAGCTTGAAAATCCCCGTCGCGGCTTCGCTAATACGCGTGGCGAGCATGTAGGCCGGGGTAGTGACCACCCGGTGCTCGTGATCCACGACGATATCTTCCACGCCGCAGCTACGGTGCAGACCACCCATAGCGCTGATCGCCCCTGACACGCCCGGATCATGGCCAACGGTCACGGCAATCCCATCGCCCAACAGGCGCGGCACCATTACCGGAGCAATACACATCAAGCCGATGGGCTTGGCGTCTTCTTTGAAGCCGGCAAGCGCTTCTTTCACGCTCTCCAAGACCTGCATGCTGTCGCCCTGCGTGGCAAAGTCAGAGAGATTTTTGGCGACCCCAAAACCACCCGGCACGATGACCGCATCGAAATCGTCGGCCTCCAGCTCGTTAATCGGGCTGATATCACCACGCGCCAAACGGGCCGATTCCTGCAGCACGTTGCGGCTCTCCCCCTCCACTGGCGACTGGTCCAAATGGTTGATCACATGATGTTGCGCTACGTCCGGGGCAAAACAGCGATAGCCGATACCCAATTGATCCAAACGCAACAGCGTCAGCGTCGTCTCATAGATTTCCGAGCCATCGAAGACGCCACACCCCGCCAATACGACCGCTACCTGCTTTGTCATGTTTATCTCCTTGCGTGAGCCATTCGTGCGGCTGAAGGGCTCACTTTAGACAGTCTCCATCGCCGCCACAAGGCGGCTTTCGCTGCATAGCATGGCTGATATACTCACAGCAAGCCTTAGACAAGGCACCCACATAGCTACTGCTTGGAGAGAGCCGTTGACTACCTCAACCCCACGCCACTTCCCCGCCACCCGGATGCGCCGCATGCGCCGGGACGATTTTTCGCGCCGCTTGATGCAAGAGTCGACGCTGACGCCCAATGACTTGATCCTACCGGTCTTCGTTCTGGAAGGCGAAAATCAGCGTGAAGCGGTGGCTTCCATGCCTGGCGTCGAGCGGCTCTCGATCGATCTACTCATCGAGCAGGCCCGAGAGGCGTATGCGCTGGGTATTCCCGCGCTGGCGCTATTCCCCGTCATTGGCGCCGAGCAAAAAAGCGAACTGGCCGAAGAAGCCTACAACGCCAACGGGCTAGTTCAGCGCAGCGTGCGCGCACTCAAGCAGGCGCTACCGAAGCTGGGCATCATTACCGATGTAGCCCTGGACCCCTACACCAGCCACGGTCAGGATGGCATTCTCGATGAGCACGGCTACGTTCAAAACGACCGCACCGTCGATACGCTGCTCAAACAAGCGCTCTCCCATGCCGAAGCAGGCGCTGACGTAGTCGCACCCTCCGATATGATGGATGGTCGCATTGGTGCCATTCGCCAAGTGCTAGAGCAAGAACACCTGCACAACGTGCGCATTATGGCCTACAGCGCCAAGTACGCCTCAAACTACTACGGCCCCTTCCGCGATGCGGTCGGCTCGGCAACCAACCTTGGCAAGGCGGACAAACGCACCTACCAGATGGATCCCGCCAACGGTGACGAAGCGTTGCACGAAGTGGCCATGGACATCGCCGAAGGTGCCGATATGGTGATGGTCAAGCCGGGTATGCCCTACCTAGACGTGGTGCGTCGGGTCAAAAGCGAGCTGCAGGTGCCCACCTTTGCTTACCAAGTGAGTGGCGAATACGCCATGCACCGAGCCGCCTTCGACAACGGCTGGCTGGAGGCCGAGCCGGTGATTCTGGAGTCGCTGATGTGCTTCAAGCGGGCGGGGGCCGACGGTATTTTGACCTACTTTGCATTGGAGGCCGCACGTCTACTGCAGCGCTGAGCGACGTTTATGCCCTTTAGATGACAACCGAGTGACACTCGTTTGTCATCTTTCCCCCGCATACTGCTTTAATGAACGTTATAACGCTATGATGGGCCAGTACCACGACTGCGGGGGCAACCATGGACGACAACGCAACAGATTCCACGTCGACACTATCGTCGACGTTACCGCCCAGTGAGACATCGAGCAGCGACGTCGATATCGTGCCGCTGCGCATCAACCGCACCCCCACGGGTGTACAGGCCAAAGAGTCGCATGTCGAAGCCGATTTGGACGACCCGCAGCTCTACTTCAATCGCGAGCTGTCACACCTACAGTTCAATATCCGTGTCTTGGAGCAGGCGTTGGACGACGCCCACCCGCTACTCAACCGGCTGATGTTCCTGCTCATCTTCTCCTCCAACATGGATGAGTTCTTCGAAATTCGCGTCGCCGGGCTCAAGCACCAGATGGCCCTGGGCGACGACACCACCGCCGCCGATGGCCGCTTACCAAAAGCCGTATTGGCCGAGATCTCCGAGGTCGCTCACCAGCAGATTGCCCGTCAGTACGAGATTCTCAACGACACGCTGCTGCCCGCGCTGGAGGCTCAGGGGCTGCGTTTTCGCCGTCGCGATCAGTGGAATGACAAACAAAAGGCCTGGGTACGTGACTTTTTCGATAACGAAATCATGCCGGTCATCAGCCCCATTGGCCTCGACCCCTCCCACCCCTTTCCGAGGCTGGTCAACAAGAGCCTCAATTTCATCGTCGAACTGGAAGGCAAAGATGCCTTTGGCCGCTCAGGGGGCATGGCGATTCTACCCGCCCCACGCTCATTACCGCGACTGATGGCACTGCCCAAAGAGCTGTGCGCCGAAGGCTTCTCCGAGTACGTCTTCTTGTCATCGATGATTCATGCACACGCCGAGGAGCTCTTTCCCGGTATGCGCGTGCGGGGCTGCTATCAGTTCCGCCTGACCCGTAACGCGGACATGACGGTCGACCCCGAAGAAGTGTCCGATCTAGCCTCAGCCCTGCGCGGTGAGCTGTTGGCCAGGCGCTACGGCAGCGGTGTGCGTTTGGAAGTCGCCGACAACTGCCCTGACGATTTGATCGACTTCCTCCTGCGCCAATTCGACCTAGAAAGCGGCGATCTTTATCGCGTCCAGGGACCCGTAAACTTGACCCGAATGATGGCCGTGCTGGGCGATGTCGACCGTCCCGAACTGCTCTACCGCCCGTTCACCCCCAGCGTACCCAAGGTGCTGAAAGGCGGCAGCTTGTTCAGCGCCATCGCTAAAAACGATATCTTGCTGCACCATCCCTTCCAATCCTTCTCGCCTATCGAAGACCTGCTGCGTGAAGCAGCCCGTGACCCCGACGTATTGGCCATCAAACAAACGCTTTACCGCACCGGCTCCGAATCGCCCATCGTCAGTGCCCTGGTGGATGCCGCCAGCCAGGGCAAAGAAGTCACTGTGGTGATCGAGCTGCGGGCGCGCTTCGACGAGGCGGATAACCTGCAGCTAGCGTCACGCCTGCAGGAAGCGGGTGCGATCGTGATTTACGGCATCATGGCGTACAAAACCCACGCCAAGATGCTGCATATCGTGCGCCGCGAAAAAGGCGAGCTGCGCCACTACGCGCACCTGGGCACCGGCAATTACCACTCCAAGACGGCCAAGCTCTACACCGATTACAGCCTGCTGACCGCCAACCAGACACTGTGTGCCGACGTGCATAAAGTCTTTCAGCAGCTTTCCGGTATGGGCCGGGCGCGTAAGATCGATACGCTGTTACACGCACCCTTTACGCTACACGAACGCCTCGTCGAGATGATCGACCGCGAGGCTCAGGTGGCGCGTAAGGGTAAACGTGGCCATATCATCATCAAATGCAACTCGTTGACTGAGCCCAAGTTGATCAAGGCGCTGTACCGCGCATCGCAAGCGGGCGTGGAGTGCGATTTGATCATTCGTGGCATGTGCTGCTTGAAACCGGGTATTCCGGGCGTGTCGGACAACATACGCGTCCGCTCAATCATTGGTCGTTTTCTCGAACATACCCGAGTATTTCACTTCCACAACGACGGCAAACCGGAAATCTGGTGCTCCAGCGCGGATTTCATGTCGCGCAACATGTTCCACCGGGTCGAAACCTGCTTTCCGCTGCTGGATAAGAAACTGGCCACCCGGGTACGCAAAGACCTGGAAACGTACCTCGTGGATAACTGCCAGAGCTGGCTGTTACAGAGTGACGGCAGCTACCAGCTACAGGACCCTGGTAGCGGCGACGCGATTAGCGCTCAGGAAACGTTGCTATACGCCTACGCGTCGAAGAGCTGACGACAACGCCCCGCTGTGGTACGCAGCGGGGCGAAGGTGAGAGGTGTTGGATCTAGGCGTAGCGCTGGCGTAGCTGCAAAGCAGCCTCGACCATATTGGCCAATGCAGGCTCGACTTCGGCCCAGCGGCGGGTTTTCAATCCGCAGTCCGGGTTGATCCATAGCCGTTCGGCTGGGATTTTCTTCAACGCTCTCTCCATGAGTGACACCATCCACGCTATATCGGGAATATTCGGCGAGTGTATATCGTAGACACCTGGCCCGATTTCATTGGGATAGGCAAAGTCCTGAAACGCATCCAGCAGTTGCATGTCCGAACGCGATGTCTCGATGGTGATTACGTCGGCATCCAGCGCGGCAATGGCGCCGATGATATCGTTGAATTCCGAGTAGCACATGTGAGTATGGATCTGGGTACTGTCGGCTACCCCGGCAGCACTCAGTTGAAAGCTCTCGACGGCCCAATTCAGATACGTTTGCCACTCGCTCTGGCGAAGCGGCAGCCCCTCGCGCAGCGCCGGTTCGTCGATTTGAATAATAGAGATGCCCGCTGCTTCCAGATCGCAAACTTCATCCCGCAGGGCCAGAGCAATTTGGCGGCAGGTGGTCGCACGGGGCTGATCGTCGCGCACGAACGACCATTGCAAGATCGTCACCGGCCCAGTCAACATGCCCTTCATCGGCGTTTGGGTCAGCGACTGGGCATACTCGCTCCAGCGCACGGTCATCGGCGTAGGCCGCGATACGTCGCCCACGATGATCGGCGGCTTCACACAACGGGTGCCGTAGCTTTGCACCCAGCCAAAGCGGGTAAACGCAAAACCGTCGAGCTGCTCACCAAAGTACTCCACCATGTCGTTACGCTCGGCTTCACCGTGCACCAACACGTCCAGGCCGAGCGCTTCCTGGCGCGCTACCGCGTGGGCGATCTCTTCGCGCATCTTCGCTTCGTAGTCCGTCTGACTGAGCTCACCTGCCTTGAACGCCCGACGTGCAGCACGGATGGCATCCGTCTGCGGGAAGGAGCCAATCGTGGTGGTGGGAAACAGTGGCAGTGCCAGCAGCCGTCGCTGGGCCTGTGTGCGCTCGACGTAGGGTGACTGACGCTGGCTATCTGCGGACGTCACGGCGGCCAAACGCTCGCCCACGGCGGGCTGGCGGGTACGCGGCGACTCGCGCCGTGCATCCAGCGCACGGGTGGCATCGCTCAACCGCTGCTCATCCTCCGGCGTGGCGCGGTTATCGATCAGCCGCGCTAGCGTCACCACTTCATCCAGCTTTTGGCGGGCAAACGCCAGCCAGTTCAAAAGCTCGGCGTCCAGCTCGGTCTCTTGACGCAGGTCGACCGGCACGTGAAGCAGCGAGCAGCTAGGCGCGAGCCACAGCCGCTTACCTAGCCGCACTTTCAGTGGTAGCAACCGCTCGCGCAGCGTGGCCAAGTCAGCGCGCCAGATGTTCCGTCCATCAACCACCCCCACCGACAGTACCTGCTGGGGGCTCAACCGATCGATCACACCCGCCACCTGCTCGGGAGCTCGCACGGCATCGATGTGCAGCCCCTCCACCGGCAACCGCGTCGCGAGCGGAAGGTTATCGCCCAGCGAACCGAAGTACGTGGCGACCAACAGCTTCAGCGGTGTCGACTGTAAGCGATAGTAGGCACGCTCGTAAGCCTGCTGCCAGGAGAGCGGCAAATCCTGTACCAGCGCAGGCTCATCGAGTTGCACCCACTCGACGCCTTGCGTCGCTAGGCGGGACAGCGCCTCGCTGTAAACGTCCAAAACGCTATCGAGCAGGTCGAGGCGGTCGAACTCGCTCCCCTTGGCTTTACCCAACCATAGCCAAGTCAGTGGGCCGATTAGCGTCACTTTGGGCGTAAAGCCCGCTTTCAACGCTTCATCCACCTCGTCAAACAGCCGCGAGGAGGCTAAGGTAAACGTCTGGTCACGATGCAGTTCCGGCACTAGGTAGTGGTAGTTGGTATCGAAATATTTGGTCATTTCACAAGCGGCCGCTGGCGTACCGCTCGGTGCGCGGCCACGGGCCATACGAAAGGCGGTATCCAGGTCGATACAGCCTGCGTTCACTTCATCCTCAGCCTGAAAGCGGCCAGGCACCGCCCCTAGCAACACGGAGACGTTTAGCACGTGATCGTAAAAGGCGAAGTCACCCACGCTGACCATGTCCAAGCCGGCCGCCTGCTGGGTTTGCCAGTGGGCAAGACGCAGTGCTTGACCTGCGGCTTCCAGCTCATCGCGACGGACCTCGCCCTTCCAGTAGGCTTCAGTGACTTTTTTCAGCTCGCGCTGTGCTCCGATACGGGGATAGCCGAGAATATGCGACACTGTCATGATGAATCCTTCCAACGTGAATGATTTCACACAGTTTGAGCACCGCACAAACGTGAATCAAACTAAAGATTCTAATACCAACCATGAAAATTAATCACAATGATTGAACTACGCCACCTGCGCACACTACTGGCCCTACGCGAGACCGGCTCGCTCGTCGAAGCTGCTGAGCGGGTGCACTTGACGCAGTCGGCCCTATCACATCAATTAAAAGATTTGGAAAGCCGCGTGGACGGACCGCTGTTCGTCCGCAAAACCCGGCCGGTGGAGTTCACTCGCGCCGGGCTACGGCTGCTAGCGCTGGCCGATGAGATTTTGCCCGAAGTGCGCAAAGCCGAACGGGATTTGGCCCGTCTAGCTGGCACCGAACAGGGGCGCTTACACATGGCCATCGAGTGCCATAGCTGTTTTCAGTGGTTAATGCCGACGGTGGATTACTTTCGTGATCACTGGCCGGAAGTAGAGATCGACATTCCCAGCGGGCACCATTTCGACCCCCTACCAGCGCTGGCTCGTGAACAGCTCGACCTGGTGATTACCGCCGATCCGCAGCCGTTGGAAGGTGTGCGTTATGTACCACTGTTTCGCTATGAGGGCCTGCTTGCCGTTGCCCGTCAGCACCGCTTCGCGGGACAAGCCTATATCGAGCCTGAGGCACTGGCCGATGAAACGCTCATTACCTACCCGGTGGAACAGTCGCGTCTAGATGTCTTCACGCAGTTTCTGGCGCCAGCCAACGTGCGCCCCAAAGAGATCCGCACGGCGGAGCTGACGATCATGATGATGCAGCTTGTGGCCAGCGGACGCGGCGTGTGTGCGCTGCCCAACTGGGCGCTCACCGAGTATTTGGAGCGCGACTATGTCAGCGCCGTAAAGCTCGGCGATCAAGGCATTTGGAGCACACTTCATGCGGCCATTCGGGAAGAGAGCGCCGAGGCGCCGTGGATGCAGGACTTTTTACGCACCGCCAAGGAGACCTCCTTTGCGGTACTCTCTGGCATTAAACCGGCGATTCGCGACGAGGAATCAGCAGCGTAAAGCGCGCTCCGCCCAGCGTGGGACTGCTGTCCACGGTAACGCTGCCACCGTGACCCGCCATGATTTTTTGTACGATCGACAGACCAAGGCCGTAACCACCGGAGCTACGAGCGCGGCTATCGTCCAGCCGCGCAAAGGGCTTGAAGACATCGGCCCGCGCCTCGAAAGGAATCCCCGGCCCGTCATCCTCGACATCGATACGCACCAAATGCGGCTCATCCCACAGGCGAATCACCACTTGGGATTTGCCGTAGCGACAGGCGTTACCCACCAGATTCTGCAGCGCCCGCTGAAGGTAGCGGGGCTCTGCCAGCAGCTCGATATCCGGCCCTGGCACCAGGGTCAGTTGCTGACGAGCATGCAGCGGGGCCAGCGTGTCGATCACCCTTTCGGCCATGGCTCGGCACTCAACCAGCGCCATTTCGAGTTCGGCGCCGTTAACCGTTTCACCGCCCAAGCGGGCGTACGTTAGAATTTCGTCCACCAGTTCATCGAGCTCGGCGATATCTGCATCGATACCCTGTAGCTGACGCTGAATAGCGGGTTGGTCGGTCATGTCTTCGACCATCTGCACCGCAAAGCGGATACGCGCTACCGGCGTGCGCAGCTCGTGAGATACCGCGCGAATCATCTCCTGCTGACCGCGCAGCAGGCTCTGCACCTGGTTCGCCATACCATTGAAGGCCATCCCCAAGCGTCCCAGAAAGTCGCCGCTCTCCACTTTGACCCGCGTCTCCAAACGACCGCTGGCGATCCGCGTTGCGGCCAATTCCAAACGTGCCATCCGCGACTCGATACTGCGCATGATCAGATAAATGATCAGGCTGAGGACCACCATCAGTGCGACAAGCAGCGGCAGATGCAGGTTCAGCGGCAGGGTGTCCCCCCGGGAAATGGGGCCTGCCTGCAACCACTGCTCCGCGCCACCTGTCTCATTCGGCAGTTGATAAAGCAGCGTAATGGAGAGTTTGTCCGAGACGAGCCGGGTAATGACCCCGCCCAGGGTGAGCTGAAACTGCTGTTCGGTGGTTAGATCGTCGGGAAGCGCATTGAGCAGGCTCAGCGGCCAGTTGCCCGGCCGCAAACGCGTGAGCGCCGTCAGCCGCTCCTCGGCAGGCATACCGGCTAGCCAATCACCTAACAGCACCATACTGCCCTGCCATTGGCGCTCGCTCCAGGCACCAAAGGTGGCTTCCAGCAGCCACTGCTCTCCACTGCCAGTCGTCGGTAGGCGCTGACGTAGCTGCCACGGCGGCTCTGACACCAGCACCGTGCCACGCTCGATGCGCGCCCGCTCAAAATAGCCAAGGGACGCGTCGCTGAGGCTACGCAGCGCGAGCTGCATTCCCAACTGTTCCGAAAACTCCCCCAGCAGCGCTTCCCGCCTCTCCATGGGCACGTCCGCTAACCGCTGAGTCATCAGCGACATGGGCAGCGCAGCGAGCTGCTCACGGTAATCCTCACGGCGCACCTGCTCGATAAAAGAGCGCCCGCCCAGCGCGATGAAAAACACCACGCAAAGCGCTAACCCCAGCAGCAGGTAGAAACGCAAAAACGTGCCGTGACTCAGCACTCGCCGCATGCCACAACCTCTCTTAACTGTCCTTTACGAACAGGTAGCCTTTGCTGCGCACGGTTTTGATGCGGTGCGGCTGATTGGGGTCGTCGCCAATTTTGGGACGAATCCGCGACACCCGCACGTCGATGGAGCGGTCCTGACCGTCGTACTTGATACCGCGAAGATCGCTGAAGATCTCTTCACGGGTCAGCACACGACCCGCATTCCGCGCCAACAGCCATAGCAAATCGAATTCGGCGCTGGTCAAGTCGATGCGATCACCAGAGAGCCAAGCTTCACGGGTGGCGTTGTCGATCTCCAAATTTTCGAACTTAAGACGCATTTCGCCATCTGGAGCAGGACCATCGGCACGCCGCAGCAACGCGCGCATGCGTGCTAGCAGCACGCGCGGCTGCACCGGTTTAGGCACGTAGTCGTCCGCGCCCATTTCGAGTCCTAATACCTGATCGAGATCGTCCGTTCGGGCGGTTAGCATCATGATGGGGCCGACAAAATTGGGCCGAACACGGCGACAAATCGCTAAACCATCTTCCCCCGGCAACATTAGATCCAAAATGACGAGATCAGGCTGCAGCGTCAAAATACGGTCGACTCCTTTGGCGCCATCCGCTTCTAACGTGACTTGAAAGCCGTTTGCCTCCAGGTAGTCGCGGGTGAGCTCCGCCAAGCGCTGATCGTCTTCGATGATAAGCACGTGATCCTGGTCGGGGTAGTCGGGGGTGACCGCATCCTGTTCCCCAAGTGCTTGAAATTGCTGTTCCAAGTGATCTACCATCCTTTTTCTTCACTCCGCTTAGGCAGTTTGTATTATCACCCGCTCACCCGATGCAAAAGCAGGTCGTGATAGCTCCCAGGATACCTCAAAACCTCGCCAGCGCCTGCCCTTTGATCAATGTTCCCTGGCTTTCGTTACTGGGCAGCTTGGGTCGGCTTGATTCTTCTAACATCAAGCGCTAATGTGAGGTGGCAGACTGTCGACAATCTGACAGGAGGAGATCCCATGGGAGATGGCAAAGCCAAAAGTGTCATTAAACGTGTTTATGTGCCGACACAGGTGCGTGACCTGCCCAACGGTGAGAAGCTGAAGATCCCCGGGCACTACAAGGCACCGCCTACCGATGCCAATAGCGCAATGGATGAATAGCCGCTATTCATGATGCTCAATACAGAAAAGGCAGGCCCTCACGGCCTGCCTTTTTATATCTCTACTGACTAACACTCGCTATCCCTTGGGGCCAAATAAGAACCAAGCGATTAGCCCGACAAGGGGAAAGACCAGTAGTGCGATGATCCAGAGCAGTTTGGCCAACCCACCGGCCGAGCTTTTAGCGACTTTTACGATGGCCCATACGACGATGACGAGCCAGATCAAACCTAATAAACCACCGACTTCGATACCCATTGTCACTCCTTGCGTTTAAGCGTCCATGAGCCTTCAGCTAAGCACATGAGTGCGCTTAACACAAACCAGCGTTAAGGTTCTGGCAGTCTAAGCACCATCTCTCCGCCACGGATCTCGATGGCTAACTGATTCAGAAAACTCATGCCTAACAGCACCGTATCCCGTTCCATGCCTGGACTGATGGAGCCTTGCACGTTGCTCATGCGTATTCCACCGAGCGCGACTTCCTCCAACTGGGTCAGGTTCCCCTCTACTCGCCCGTTGGCCGTATTGAACCAAGCACGCCGCCCTGGCTCCAGACGCAGGCGTTCGGCTAGCTCGCTGGGCACCGCCACATAGGTGGCCCCGGTATCCAACAAAAACGTAACGGGTTCTCCGTTGATACGGCCAGGTGCCTCGAAGTGCCCCGCTCGGTTTCGTTTGAGAGTGACCGGCGCATTGTCGGGAGCGGTATTCATCAGATGTACATTTGGCTGCCACATCTGCTCCAGGCCGCCTTGGATCCACCAAGTGCCCACTGCCATGAGCAGCACCCAGAAGAGCAGCATCATGACGATGCCGCCGCGCTGTGCCCGGCCTGTCATCATCGCTCACCTCGTGGCATTAGACACTTTTCCAGGCCACCGCCGCCTGACGCCCGCGGCGCTCGTTGACGCCTAAGCAGATCAGCATGGCCGCCATGAACAGCCCCACACAAAGAAGAATAGACGCTTGTAGTCCAATTAGCGTTTGCAGTATGCCCAGCATGACGATGCCTAGCACCCCGGCGAGCTTGTTGGCCAACCCCCAGAAGCCGAAAAATTCTGCTGACTTCTCCAGCGGCGAGAAAACACCCACCAGCGCGCGGCTGGCCGACTGGCTGGAGCCCAAGCTCAAACCAGCCAGGCAGCCCACGATTAGAAATACATGCTGCGCTTGCCACTGCCAACCCAACTGCCGATTGAGCCATGCGGTCACTTCGGGGGTCGCCCAGATGGCCACGATAGCAGCCACCCACAGGGCCAGGGTCATTTGGTACGTATGCTTGGCCCCGAGTTTATCCTGCAGAAAGCCAAATCCGATCGCACCAGCAGCAGCGGTGACTTGCACGATGATGAACATGATATTGCGCACGCTCTCATCCCATCCGATGACTTGAGCACCGTAAATGAACGCGAAGGCGATGATGATGTAGACCCCCGCCATGGAAAACAGCAGAGAGACAAGAAAGATGCTCAAATCCTTGAAGGTGCGCAGCTCCTTGAAGGTGCCCACTATTCGCTGCTGAGCGATTTGGCGATAAGAGACACCGTGGGGTTTGGGCACACCGCGCTCTTTTAGCCACAAAAACGTTGGGATGGCAGCCACCAAAAAGAAGCCAGCCGCAAATGGACCCACCCAGCGGATGCGCTCGAAGTTGTCGGCCGTCGCCTCTCCCAGCACGATGAGCGTAAAACCAGCAGCGACTAACCCTCCGATATAGCCCAGTGCCCAGCCAAAGCCAGAAATCTTCCCCAGTGCATCCGGCGGACCCAACTCAGGTAAGAAGGCGGCAATGAACGACTCTCCCATGGAGTAGGCATAGTTGGAGAGCACGATCAATAACAGGCCCAGCACCACGTAGCCAGGCTCGACAAAGTAGAGCATCGCCGTCGTGGCCACCGTTGCCAAATAGCTAAACAGCAGAAAGCGTTTTTTCTCAGCGCGATAATCCATAACGGCACCGCATAGCGGGGCACTGATCACGACCATCAAATAACTGATGGCAAGCGCAAGACTCCATAAAAAGTTGGCGAGCCGATAACCATCGTTGCGTTCGCCCACGATAACCGTGGTAAAGAGTTCGCCAAATACCACGGTAATAATGAGCAGTGTGTAGGCTTGATTAGCAAAATCAAACATGGCCCAGCCGAAAATTTCGCGCCGGGTCGCATAAACAGTGGCATTGGGCATGACGGGGGCAGACGACATATCAGCGCTCTCTTAAAAAGAGCCATAAGAGTATCAGTTCGCCGTATCGCTTCGCTATCCAGTTCGTTAACAGATTAGAGGTGACAGACACACAAAGTTACTCTAACTTTGCTAGATTAAATTAATAACAGGGACGCTATTAGATGGCGCATGGCAACGTTATAAAAAAGCGTTTACTGGCCACCCTTTTTCTACTGCTAGGGTGCGCTGACGTCACCGCCTCTCTTTTTGACGACCGTGTGTTCGCGGACGACTCAACGGTATCCCTGGCATCGCTGACGTTTATCACGGAAGAGTATCCGCCTTACAACTACTTAGACGGGGACCGCTTGATGGGCAGCTCCGTCGAGCTGCTTGAAGCCATGCTGGCCCATGCGGGCTCTCCCCTGGGCAGGGATGACATCCGCTACTACCCTTGGGTACGCGGCTACGAACTCGCCCTGCATCGGCCCAACACCGTCCTGTTTTCCACGACCCGCACGCCGAGCCGAGAATCGCGGTTTCACTGGGTAGGTCCCATCGCGCGAGACCATGTCGTGCTGCTTGCACGTCAGGGAGCGAACATTCGAGTGTCCTCACTGGACGATGCCATCGAACAGGGATTGAGCGTGGCGGTCATACGCGAGGACATTGGTGCCCAAGCCCTAACCGAGGCAGGCTACCCAGAGGCACTGATACGACCAGCCATGGATAATCGCAGCGCCCTGCATATGCTGCTCCACGAGCGCGTCGACCTGTGGGCTTACAGCAGCGATGTCGCCCAGTGGATTGCCGAGCAAGCAGGCTATCCCGCCGAGATCGTGGTACCTCTCTATACCCTGAGCGAATCTTATCTCTACTTCGCGCTCAACGCTGAGACGGACTCACGCCTCGTTGCCCAACTCCAGCAGGCTTTCGAACACGTCACGACTCTCCCGGTGGCCATACAGGCAGGTAGCGATGGTTAATCGAACGCTCTTGTACGTGATGCCCTATGGGGTGATCGTTGCAATCGGCTTGCTGCTCATCGGTATCAGTCTCGCCAGCCGTGCTCAATCACCGCTGCTCACGATCAATACCGAAGAGTATCCACCGTTCAATTATCAGACGCCTCAGGGCGACATCGACGGGATTGCCACACGACAGCTACGCCATGCATTGACGCATGCCGGGATCGACGCTCGCTTTCGCCTCTTACCCTGGGCGCGGGCGTATACCGAAGCACGGCTACGCGAGCACCACTGCGTCTACTCCACCACCCGTACCTCTGAAAGAGAGCCGCTGTTTCACTGGGTTGGACCACTGGTCATCAACGAGTGGTCGGCATTCGGCCTATTGTCGAGACACTGGGAGCTTACAGAGCTTGATCAGTTGGGTAAGTGGCGGGTAGGCAGTTTTCGTGAAGATGCCGTGGGAGATTACGTGGCTAACCAAGGGGTCGAGGTGCTGCGCGCGCCCACCGAGCGTGAAAACATGGTGAGGCTAGGGGCAGGGTTGATCGATGTCATCGTCACTGGACGAGCGACCGCAGAGCGACTGGCAGCAGAAGAAGGCGTTGCCATCGAGCACCTGTTTACCTTCCATTACGCTCCGCTTTATCTCGCCTGTCACCCCAGCGTCGAACGCAGCGTGATCGAGCGACTACAGCGCCACCTAGACACGCCGCCCACCCCGAAAAGGGAGCCACTGTCGTGAGTATCACCAAGCCTTATCTCGCCAGCGGTCGCTTGACGCTCAAGCAAGCCCTGCTAACGCTGTTAATCGCCATTTTGATCAGCTTGGTATCCGGTAGCATCGAGCTACTCGGTCACGCCAGTAGCATGCGCGAAGACGTACAAAAACGCACCTTACAGCAATTGGCCATCGTCAACGGCGCAGCGGCCGAAGCCGCTTTTCAGCTCAATCCCGATTTAGCGCATCAAATCGCGTTTGGCTTGTTCAGTAACAGCGACATTGCTCACGTGGCGATTCGCGACGATTTTGGTCGTGCTCTGGCAGAGTTTTACCCCACTCGACCAGCCGCCGCTAGTTGGCTCAGTCAGCGGTTATTTGGCGACATTGTCAATCATGACATGCCGCTACGCTACTACATCGGCAGTGACATGCCCGACGCGACGGTGGGCGATATCTCGCTCACGCTGGATGCGGACTACCTGACACAAGAGTTTTTAGAGCGTAGCTACGAGGTCGTGGGACGAAGCGTGGTGGAAGCCTTTTTACTGAGCGGCTTAGTCATTGCGCTGTTCCATATTTTCATTACCCGTCCGCTCTTGAAAGTGCACGCCGCAATTACTCAAACCGACCCCGCACGGCCAGGACAGTGGCCCAAACCATCGTTGAAAGGCCATCACGACGACGAGCTGGGCCATTTGGTCGAGAGCTTGGACCACCTCCTCAATGCCTTTCAATCAGGGCTGGAGCAGCGCGATCATCTTCATCAGCTTTCTCAATACGATGGACTGACGGGCGTGGCCAACCGCCGTCACTTCGATATGTTCATCGCTCAACAGTGGCAGTGGGCGCATCGCGCCAAACGGCCCCTGTCGGTGATTTTCATCGATATCGACAATTTCAAAGAGTTCAACGACCACTATGGCCACGCCATGGGAGATGACACGCTGCGGGCGGTCGCAACGGCGCTGAATCAGTGCATCGACCCCAGCCGCGACCTGCTGGCACGTTACGGCGGAGAAGAGTTCATTTGTGTGCTACCAGGCACCGCGAGCGCTGGAGCGCTGGACGTCGCCAACTGTCTTCGCCAAGCAGTGCTCTCACTCGCCATTCCTCACGTTTACTCCAGCACACATTCACATCTGACGGCCAGTATGGGGGTAGCCAGCATGTCCGCCGAGCGGCCGCTGAGTACCGACGACCTGCTGAGCCTTGCCGACCAACAGCTCTATTTGGCCAAACGGCGTGGCCGCAACCGAGTCGAGATACACGAACGCCCGGCATAGCCGGGCGTTATCACACTCTCCTTGGACACTGCATCATAACAGCCAGTGAGCCATCACCGCCGAGATGCCCACCACCATGGCCGTGATCACCGCCACGGTGACCAAGCGATCCAGCCAGCGGTCGAAAGCAGCGCCTTTGGGCTGTCTTCGCGTGGCTCCGTGGCGTCCTTGTCGAGCCATTAGCACGCTGTTTCCATGAGTGCTTCCTCTATTGAAGCCATTGCTTAGCTATTGATACGCCGGTTGACCACGCTAGGGGCACGACGCAACCGCTCCTCTTCACCCAGCTGCTCGGCCTCGAAGGCGTCGGCCCCTACGGGCGTTTCGCCGTGGCGACGATAGAGCTGGGTCAGCATGGCTTTACGGTCAGCACGCAGCTCACGTACCAGTACGATGACCATCATATACAGAATAAAGGTAAACGGTAGAGCTGACAGCACGGCGGCAGATTGTAATCCAGAAAGACCGCCAGCGACGATCAGCGTCAAGCAGATCGCTGCAATCAGTACACCCCATGCCACGCGCTTGTAGAGCGGCGGATTGATCGAGCCGTTGTCGGTCATCTGCGCGACGATATATGAAGCGGAGTCTGCCGACGTCACCAAGAAAATGAAAATCAGCAGCATGGCCACCACGGACAGTACCCCAGAGAACGGCATGAGATCGAACATCTCGAACAGGGCGACGGTGATGTTGGCTTCCGTTGCAGCCGCGAGGCCCACATCGCTCCCGCTCATTTCCAAATTGAGCGCGGCCCCGCCAAATACGCCGATCCACAGACACGCCAGCAGCGGCGGCACGAACAGTACGCCGAACACGTACTCCTTGATGGTACGACCACGCGAGACGCGGGCAACGAACGTGCCGACGAAGGGCGACCAAGCGATGACCCAGGCCCAGTAGAAAATGGTCCAGCTACTGGCCCACTGATTATCACTGTAGGGCGAAATTCGTAGGCTCATACCAATGAAGTTCTGCAGATAATCGCCGATACCCAGCGTAATGGTTTCGAGAATCGCGATGGTCGGGCCGGTGAACAGCACGTAGAGCATCAAACCGATACACAGCGCCATATTAAGATTCGAGAGCCGTTTAATGCCCTTGTCGAGCCCTGACCAAGTCGAGGCCATGTAAGCACAAAACATCACGAATAGAATGGCAAACTGCCAAAGCCCGTTCTCAGGCAGGCCAAACACCGCATTGAGCCCACCATTCATTTGCAGGACGCCTAGCCCTAACGACGTTGCCACGCCCATGACGGTCGCCACTACCGCAAAAACATCCAGCCAAGACGCATAGGGGCGAATACGCGGATGTTTGGCTGTCACCGATGAGAGAACGGACGACACCAGCCCTGCTTGCCCTTTGCGGAATTGAAAGTAAGCGATGATCAGTCCCACCACCGAGAAAGCGGCCCACTGGTGGATCCCCCAGTTGAAGTAGCTGTATTGGATTGCATAGCGCGCGGCAGCCTCGCTTTCGGCAGGCACATCCCCGTAGGGCGGGTTGATGTAGTGCGTCATGGGCTCCGCCATGCCGTAAAACACCAAGCCGACTCCAAACCCCGCGGCCAGCAGCATGCTGATCCAGGAAAAAAAACTATAACTGGGTGTACTGTCCTGAGGCCCAAGGCGCACTTTGCCGTATTTGCTGAGCGCAAGACCGATCAGAAAAACGACAAAACCGAATACCGAGAAGAGATAGAACCAGCCAAACAGTTCGGTAATGGACGTCAGCGCCGTCTCTGCGGCGCTGCCAAACGCATCGGGAAAAGAGGCCCCTACGATTACTAAGCCAAAAATGATCACCGCCGATGCGATAAACACCGACTTACCTCCATGGTTTGTCATAGCACCACCCTGGTTAATGAACGAAATATACGCATGTAGTGCGTTCGTTTATTTAGATCCCTCATTCGCTGTTCTTAAAACATTAGCTCATAAAAACATGACGCATCATGTTAGTGTTTTCATGTAAAGCCTAACATTCAGCGCGTGTCATCGCATGTCGAGCGCTCAAGAGAGCCCATTTAGCCACCTCTGATTGATGACGCTTTAAAAGAAGTCGAGTGGAAAATTCGACCGGCAGTGAACTTGCCTGCCTGAACAAGCTCCAAAGGGGGCAAACGAACGATGGAGGCTTTCATGCCACAGATGAATCGCGAACAACGTAATGCCGCTTGGCAAGCCGCGCACCAGTGGCGTGCCCGGGCTGCCCAAACGCAGCCGACCGGGCTCGTGGGCAGCTTAAAGCTTTTACTGACATGGCTTGCGTTTGGCGTGCTGATGATCGTTGGCGTCGTCTTAGGGCTATTTTTCTTGCTCGTTGGCTGGGCAATGATGCCGTTCGTGCGCCATAAGATGAAAAAACGCATGGAGCAGATGCGCGCCGACCAAGCTCAAGACATCGGCGGTAGCTACGCTGGCAAGGAGTCCACGGGGCAGCGTGATGCGCTCGAAGGCAGTTACGAAGTCAAGGACGAGCCGCGCCACTAATCCGTTTTTCTTACTCCGTACCCTGTTGAGTGTGTCCCCTTGTTTGCACCAGCCGCTGTCAGGGTGGCGGCTGGATCCAGGCAAAGGCCGCCGCCAGGGTCAGCGGCATGACAATCAAGCTCCCCAGGTTACCAATCAACACCAGCGATGCGACCTTGTGCGGTGCAAGTCGATACTGCTCAGCGACCAAGTAATTCAACACGGCTGGTGGCAGCGCTGCGAACACGAGTAATGTGGCGGTTTGCAGCGGCGTCAGCGGCAGCAGCCACATCAGCGGAAGCGCAATGATGACCCCGGAGAGCGGGCAGAGCACTGCCCCCAACAAGCCCGTACGCCAATCGCTAAAGTCGATCTCCAGCAGGCGTACGCCCAGGGCGAAGAGCATCAGCGGGATACATACGCCACCGAGCATATGCATGGCCTCTAGCAGCCACCCCGGCAGCGGCACGCCTCCAACGTTGACCAGTAGTCCCGCCACACTGGCCGCGACGATAGGCATTTTAAGCATCCGCCACAGCGACGTGCGCGGGTCCAGCATATAAAGGCCCACCGAAAAGTGCAGCAGCATCTCCACGATGAAGACCACCACGGCTGCCGGTAGCGCTTCTGGCCCGAAGGCCAACACCAGCAGCGGCACTCCCATGTTGCCAGAGTTATTGAACATCATCGGCGGCAGGAAGACCTTACTTTCCAGCCCAAGCCACTTCACCACGGGCCACAGTACGACTCCTGACCCCAGGACCACCAATGCGGCAGCGCTGGCGAGCCACGCGTACTCTGCCAGCGGCGCTTGGCGGTCAGCCAGAACGGCAAATACTAGCAGTGGAACGAACAGCTCCATATTGAGCGTATTCAAACTGCGGATATCAGGCGATCGGAAACGTCCATAGGCGGCGCCACTTCCAGCAATCAAAAAGACCGGCAGCAGCGTGGCTATAATTTGCCCAATCATTGGCAAGCCGCCTCATGGTGAGGCCGCGCGGATGGGTGAGTGCGCATACGTTCATCCTTGTTTTTATTGGAATAGCCGCTCTGGAGCAGTCGTTAACAGGCTAGCTTTTTACCGATGCTACTGAAAAATGCTTGGCGCGCCAATCAAGGCTCCAAAAAACGCTGCCACAGCGCCGTCACCACTTGGCGATGCTCTGCAAACTCGCTGACTTGGCCCAACGCCTTCTCTCCCGTCAACGCCGCGCGGTGCGTTCGGCTGCGGTAGGCCAAATACGCCTCGCGCAGCTGCTCGGCCTCCTCTGGTGTGATATGCCCACTTTCCGCCAGGGTTTCCAGGATACGAATGTTATCGCTATAGGTGATCAGCGCTGGCGTTTGGTGGGAAAGCGCCAGCACGGCGTACTGACACAGGAACTCGATGTCCACCATGCCACCGGTGTCATGCTTCAAGTTAAAGGTGGCGTCGGGACCACTCTCCAGCGGCCCTTTGGTCCCCAAGTGGTCACGCATCTTATGGCGCATGCTGACCACATCGTCGCGCAGTGCGTCGGGATCGCGCTCATTGCGTAAAATATCGCCGCGCAGGGCGTCGAATTTCTTGGCCAGCGCCTCGTTACCTGCCACGACGCGCGCACGCACCAGCGCCTGATGCTCCCAGGTCCAGGCGTTTTGGTGCTGATAATCGGCGAAGGCATCCAGCGAGGTGACCAATAGCCCCGCATTGCCTGACGGTCGTAGACGCATGTCCACCTCGTACAGGCTTCCTGCGGGGGTCACCGCGGTGAGCAGGTGGATGATGCGTTGGCCCAGACGAGTGAAGAACACCGGTGTATCCAGGGGACGTGGACCGTCGGTACTGCCTTTGCCGTCACTGTCGTGCAGGAAGACCAAATCCAGATCCGAGCCGTAACCCAGCTCGATACCGCCGAGCTTCCCATAACCGATCATCAAAAAAGCAGGCTCACGGCTATTACATCCGGCAGGGGCGCCGTGCTTGCGCGTCACGTGCTTCCACGCCATGGCCAGCACCGCCTCCAAGATCACTTCGGCGATGTAGGTCAAGTAATCGCTGACTTTCATCAAGTGGCGGGTACCGGCGATATCGGAGGCGGCGACGTGGAGCATCTGGGCATGCTTGAAGACCCGCAGCGCCTCTAGCTCTGCCTCTTCGTCATCTTCGGGTATCCGGTTGAGTGTCTGGCGTAGCTCGTCGCCCAAACGCGCCTTGTCGGCGGGCGTGTAGAGCGTGTCGGGGGTCAATAGCTCGTCCAGCAGGATCGGGTAGCGCGCAAGCTGCTCGGCTATCCAAGGGCTCGCCGAGCAGAGTCGCATGAGATGCTCCAGCGCCTGAGGGTTTTCCCGCAGTAGCGCCAAGTAAGCGGTGCGGCGCAGCACGGCCTCGATGAGGGGCTGCACCCGCGCCAGCGCGGTATCCGGCATATCGCTCTCGGCAGCGGCACTCAGCAGAAGCGGCATCAGGGCATCCAAACGCTCGAAGCCGATGCGCTGCATGCTCTGCACGGCCCGGGAGCTGTAGAGGCTCTGCACACGCTTGAGCGCCCGCTCGGACGTCTGAAACCCCGCGTCACTAAGCAGAGCCAGCGCTTCGCCCTCTTCCAGCTCGCCGCGCCAAAGCAGCCGCCACTGGGCAAGGCCGGCCTCGCTCTGTTCCTCCTCTACGTCCTCCTCCGGGTCGGCAATCACTGCATCGAAATGCTGACGAACGCGCTCGCGCACCTCGTCGAGCTGGGCGATGAGTCCAGGCCAATCCTCATGCCCCATGGCCAACGCCACGCGCTCGCGATCTTCGTCATCGCTGGGCAGGGTTTGGGTTTGGCGATCTTCGAGTGCCTGCAGAGCGTGCTCCACGTCGCGCAGAAAGGCGTAATCCGGCAGCAGCTCGTCCACCACGGCTTGGGGCAATAACCCAAGCTCCGGTAAGCGCTCGAGCGCCGTATGCAGCGAGGTGACCTGCAGCTCGGTATCGCGGCCGCCACGAATCAGTTGGAACGCCTGCACCACGAACTCCACCTCGCGAATGCCTCCCGGCCCCAGCTTGATGTTGCTCTGCATGCCTTTGCGCTTCACTTCGCGGTTGATCATTGCCTTCAGCTCGCGCAGCGATTCGATGGCGCCAAAATCGAGGTAGCGGCGATAGACGAACGGCCGCAGGCTGACCAGCAGCTCATGCCCGGCGTCGAGGTCCCCGGCAATGGGCCGCGCCTTGAGCATCGCGTAGCGCTCCCACTCTCGGCCCTGGTCCTGATAGTAGCTGGAGAGCATCGAAAAACTGCCCACCAGCGGGCCGCCGTCGCCCAGCGGACGCAGGCGCATATCCACGCGGAACACGAAGCCATCCGCCGTCATGGCATCCAGCGCAGCGATCAAACGCTGGCCCAACTTAGTGAAGTACTCTTGATGTTCCAAAGGCTTACGGCCGCCTTCGGCCTCGCCCTTTTCAGGGAAGGCAAAAATCAGGTCGATGTCCGAGGAGAGGTTGAGCTCGCCAGCCCCTAGCTTGCCCATCCCCAACACGACGAGGCGCTGGGGCGAGCCGTCGCGGCGCGGAGCAGGCGTGCCCCAACGGGTGGCGTAGAAACGCTCCAGCCAAACCAGCGCCGCGTCGGTGCATACTTCTGCCAGCCAAGAGACCGACCGGGCGGTGTCCCACATGGAGGCGCCGTCGGGGCGTTCAAGATCGCGCCAAACGATACCCAGCATGCGCGCACGGCGAAAACGGCGCAGGACCCGGTGCAGCGCCTCTTCGTCCTCGGCGCTCTCTAGGGCTTCATCCAACCACTGGGTCAGCGCTTCCTTACTGGGGGCGCTATCCAACTCTCCGGCAGCATCCAATTCGGCCAGCCAGTGGGGAAACCGCGCGAGCGTATCGAGAGCAAAGGTGGAAATCGTCACCACCCGCGCCAACGCCTTGCGGCGGGCAGGGGCTAGAGCGTCCCAATGACGGGAGGGTAGCGATTGTTTGGTCATCGAGGCGATGTTATCCGCTTGGCTCAGTGCCTCACTCAGGCGCTGGTGGGCCTGGGCGGCCGCCGGTGCGAGCGACTTGGGGAGCGTATCCGTGGGAAATAACGCATCGTGGGACTGCATAAGCACCTCTTTGCCAAGCGATTGTTATGATTCTCAACGACATTCTAGGCCAACTAGCCCATCCATTTTTCCCAGCCTAACAGCCCCCAGGTCAGCCCCGCCATCATCAGCGACAGCATCACCGCGGCCGAGCCGATGTCCTTGGCGCGCCCTGACAGCTCATGGTGTTCGGTGCCGATACGGTCGACCACGTTTTCGATGGCGCTGTTGAGCAGCTCGACAATCAGCACGAGAAACAGACTGCCGACCAGCAGCAGCCAACTGATCGGGCCTTCGCCAATCCACCAGGCAAATGGCAGCAGCACGGCAGTAATCGCCAACTCCTGGCGAAAGGCAGACTCATTACGAAACGCTGCTTTCAGGCCTTTCCAGGAGTAGCGTGTGGAGTGCAATAAATGGGTTAACCCCGTGTGACGTGGTTTCATGCCCGTTGTGCCTCAGCTAAGCGTTTCATTAATTGGCCAGTATCATTGCATCGAGATCTAACGACAGTGGGTCGAGCACCTCGGGCCAGCTGAGATAAGGCGTGCTGCCGCTACCATTCACCAGCACGCTGAACACGCCCCAGCGCCCCTGGGCCGTGCGGAAATAGCCTGCCGCAGCGCGCACGGCAAACGGCTGGTTGAGCGTGCCGGTTTTCAGCATGACGTTATGTTGGAACGTGGATGAACCGCGACGAATAAAGCGCATCACCCCATTGGCGGGCGATTGAAAAGAGGCTACGAAACTGGGGAACAGCGCGCTTTGACGGAACATGTCCTCCAGCATCACGTTGACACCATGAGCTGAGGTGCGATTGTCAGTGGTCAGCCCACTGCCGCTGTGTAACGTGATCGGGCCATGCCCGGGCAGGCTCTGCACATAGGTTTCGATGGCCTGCCCTGCTTGACGAAGCTGCGCTTGGGGTGTTTCCACCAAGTTCAGCGCCAGCACGTCGGCCATGTAATTGTTGGAGTAGTTCATGGTGCGTAGCAGCAGCTCCTGGAGCGGCTGGCTATCCACGGCGGCTAGGCGCTGGGCGCTACTCGGCGGCTGGCTGGCGCTGACGCGCCACGGATCGCGCACACTGATACCGGACTGGTTGAGCATACTGAGCAGTACCTGGGCCGTCTTCTCTGCGGCATCGCCCGCACCACGGTAGACATCCCGCGCCACCGCGTTGGTGGAAATCTGCCCCGTCAAGCGCATGACATCACCGCGTTCGTCGGTTAGGCGCTCTGCGCTGATCTCGGTGCCGCTATTGGCCGGACGCGTGACGACCTGATTATCGATGACGATCAGCGGATCTTGGCTGTCGCACAGACCCACCCGCGCAGGCGTCCCCGGCTGGGCCGCCGGGGCGACGTTGACGCACCAGGTGCCAAAGTTGACACCCGCCGAGGAGAGCGGCGCACTATAAGCGTTGGTCACTCGGGTACGGGCATTGCAGCGGTCCGTGGTGATGCACTCCACCGGGCCAAAGCGCCACTGGCTGACGATGAGTGCCCCGTCGACATGGGCAACACCTGCCAGCCGCAGCCGATGAACGAGCCGCCACAGGTCTTCGGTCGTCAATCCAGGGTCGCCGCCGCCCTCGAACACGAGATCGCCACTCAACACGCCGTCCTGTACCTGCCCAGTACTGACGAGCTGGCTGGTGAAACGATGCTGGGGGCCAAAGCGGTTCAGCAGGGCCGCCGACATATACGCTTTCGTGACCGAGGCGGGCGAGAGCTGACGCTCCGGATTCAGGCTACCCAACAGCGGGTTACTGCCGCTATCGGCATCCAACAAGCGCGCCTCGGCGCTGATGGCAAAGCCTTTTGCTTCGAGTTGGCTCAGCCGAGTGAAATCGGCCCAAAGCGCTGAACTGGCGCAGAGCGCAGCGGTCGTCACCCCGGCAACGACGCCGTTACGTAGCCAGCGTGTGGAGAAAGTCAGAAAACTCGTCACGTCGAGCAACCTCAATGAACGTTCATTTTGGAAAAGACCTGCAGCGTTACCACACCCGCCACGATCAGCGTGATACCCAGCACGGCGGGCAGGTCTGGCGTTTCACCAAACACCACGATGCCAACCAGCGTCACCAGCACGATACCCAAGCCCGCCCAAATGGCGTAGGTAATGCCGACGGGTAGCGTGCGCAGTACCAAACTCAGTAAATAGAACGCGACCCCGTAGCCCCCTACCACCAGCAGACTCGGCAGTGGGCGGGTAAACCCCGCCGAGGCTTTCAAGGCACTAGTGGCGATTACTTCCGCCACGATCGCGAGAATCAGATAGATAAATGTCATGGGCGCTCCAACTCGATGCACAAACGCCAGAGCGTTTGGCCACTTTGGTCATATTTGGCTTCGAACGGAGTGAGATAATCACCGTTAGGTTGCAGCGCGGTGACGCTAGCTGCTTGGCCTGTGACGATGTTCACGGCCTGGGCAAACTCTTCCACATAAAGCTGCCAATTCGAGCGCAGCTCCAGCCGTCCTCCCAAGGCTAATAGTGTGGGGAAAACAGGATGGCCATGCCAGCGCATTTTCAAGTGGGCCGACTTAGGGTACGGGTTGGGATACAGCAAATAGTGGCGCTCGGGCGCCCAGCCTGCTTCCAGTGCTAGCCGCCAAAAATCGACCAAATCGGCACGCACCAGTAACGCATTGTCCGGCAACTCGCCGTGCTCGCGCCCCAGCCGATCTTCGCTACGATCGACGCCGATGACACTGCACTCAGGGAACCTTAGTGCCAATCGTCGGGTCGATAGGCCCACCCCGCAGCCCGCGTCGAGGATCAAAGGCGCACCGCGCTGCTGTCGCCACGCGTTGGCCCGTTCGAACGCTCGCCGCGTGTGATCAGCAACGGGTTTGCGCAGCGGATGTGCGAGCGCGCGGGTGACTCGCCGGGCCACATCGTGATGCGGCCCGGGCTGATTGGACGTCACTGGCCGTGAGGTGTGCTGCATGCCATCCCCTGGGTTAAAAAAAGCGTGATTCTATCAGTCTCCCGCGCGCTCGGCATGACGCCGTTGCACGCCCGGTGCTATGATCACGCCCGAGCCATACGTTCAGCTCACTGATTAAGCTCGGATCGGTCGCCATTATCGACTCGGTCTGACAATAACTGTTATTAAAAACCACCGCACCACGAGGAACCCGGCTTGTCACACTTACCGGTGATTGTCGGCATGGGCGGCATCAATCCCGCCGGCAGAACCTCGGGCCATCAGGCCTTCCGCCGCACCGTGCTTGATGCTTTACCTGCTGACCAGCAGCGCCAGACCCTGGAAGGCTTGGCGGCGCTCATGCGTCTTGCCGAGCACTCCGACAACGGATGGCACGACAGCGCAGGACAGCCCATCGACGCCCCTGCCCTACGGCTGCGTAATCAGGTGCTTAATCACACGCTGATTCGCCGCAACGAAGACCCGCGCTTTCTGGCCCCGGGCCTGCCAGCGAATCGACGCGCCGACATGACCCTAGCCGAGCCGATGTGCGTCACGCTGCGCCGCCGCCAGCTTCCCGATCAGTTGCCCGACGGATGGCAAGTGCGCGAGATCGACGCGCGGCAGGTCGAAGTCACCCTCCCTGCCGGTGCTTTCGACGTGCTGTTGCCTGACGCGCAAGAGCCCAAAGTCAGGGCGGCGGCCCAGTTGCCCAGCGGCTTCGATCCCGCCAGTCTGTACCGCAGTGTTCACCACCCGCGCGGGCTCTCCATGGCGGTCTTCGGTGCCAGTGATTGCCTGGGGGCCAGCGGCCTCTCTTGGGAAACACTGCGCCAGCAGCTCAACCCCGACCACATTGCCGTCTATGCGGGCAACTCCATTGGTCAGCTCGATGACCAGGGGTGGGGAGGGCTGCTGAAAAGCTTGGTAACCGGTCAACGAGCCACCTCCAAGCAGATGCCGCTGGGTTATGGGCAAATGCCCGCTGACTTTCTCAATGCCTACGTGTTGGGTAGCGTCGGCGGCACCGGCGCGGCGCTGGGGGCGTGCGCGAGCTTCCTCTACAACCTGCGCCTGGGCATCGAGGATATCCGCGCGGGTCGCCGCCGGGTGGTGATGGTGGGCACCGCCGACGCGCCGATCACGCCGGAGATCATCGAAGGGTTCCGCGCCATGGGCGCGCTGGCCGATGACGCCAGCCTGAAAGCGCTGGATGCCTTGGAGCTGCTTACCGACACCGACTACCAGCGCGCGTGCCGCCCGTTCGCTCGCAACTGCGGTTTCACCATGGCCGAAGCCAGCCAGTTTGTGCTGCTGATGGACGACAGCCTCGCCCTAGAGCTAGGGGCCGATATCCTCGGCGCGGTGCCCGAGGTCTTCGTCAACGCCGACGGCTACAAGCGCTCTATCTCTGCGCCCGGCATCGGCAACTACATCACCTTGGGTAAGGCAGCCGCACTGGTCAAAGACATGCTGGGGGAGACCGCGCTAAAAGAGCGCACTTTCCTGCATGCCCACGGCACCAGCACGCCGAAAAACCGCACCACCGAATCCCACGTGTTCGATGAAATCGCCCGCGCGAACGGCATTGAGCAGTGGCCGGTGGTGGCTATCAAAGCCTTCATTGGCCACTCGCAAGGCTCGGCGGCGGGCGACCAGCTGGCCAGCGCTTTGGGCAGCTTCGCCCACGGCCTGCTGCCAGGCATCCCAACGCTGGATGCGGTGGCCGATGACGTATATGCCGAGCGGCTGCGCTTTTTCACCACACCGCAAGCGTTTACCGCCGATGCCGCCTTCGTCAACGCCAAAGGCTTTGGTGGTAATAACGCCACAGGTGTCGTGCTCTCGCCCGATGTCACCGAGCGCCTGCTGGTCAAGCGCCACGGCCGCGCGGCCATCGATGCATGGAAAGGCCGCCGTGAAACCGTCCGCGCCAACGCCGCAGCGTATCTGGCCGACGCCGACCGGGGGCACTACGCCCCTCGCTACCAGTTTGGCGACGCGGTACTCGAAGGCCCGGAACTCGAGATACACGCTGACCGTATTCACATACCTGGCTACGATCAGGCGGTGTCGCTGGCCCCCAACAATCCGTTTGGTTCGCTAGACGAGGAGACGCCGACATGAGCCTGCGCCGCGAGAATATCGCCGTCTATCCCGGCACGTTCGACCCGATCACCAACGGTCATTTCGACCTGATCGAGCGCGGCGCGCGCATGTTCGACAAAGTGGTGATTGCCGTAGCGGCTAGCCCCGGCAAACGTCCCAGCCTGGATTTAGAACAGCGAATCGCGCTGGCGAAAGCGGTATGCGCGTCGCTGCCCAACGTCAGCGTCATTGGTTTCTCGACGCTACTCACGACCATGATGCACGAGCAGGGCGCTACGATCATTTTACGTGGTCTGCGCGCCGTCTCCGATTTCGAGTACGAGCTGCAGCTGGCCAACATGAACCGCGCTCAAAATCCCGAACTCGAGAGCGTGTTTCTCACCCCCGCCGTGGAAAACTCTTATATCTCCTCGACCATCGTGCGGGAAATCGCCAAGCTGGGCGGCGATATTTCACCGCTCGTGCATCCACAGGTCGCAGAGACGCTGCGTAAGCACTACACTACCTAGCTATCGATAATTGTTGAGTAAAACACTCGGGTATCTCACTGCTCGGGTGATACGCCATTCGTGAGGTATGCCCATGGCCCTGATGATCACCGACGAATGCATTAACTGCGACGTCTGCGAACCGGAATGCCCCAATGACGCGATCTCTCCCGGTGAGGAGATTTACGTGATCGACCCCAATCTGTGCACCGAGTGCGTCGGCCACTTCGACGAGCCGCAGTGTCAGCAGGTATGTCCGGTGGACTGTATCCCCCTTGACCCAGAGCGCCCCGAGACCCAAGCGCAGTTGATGGAGAAGTACCGCATCATTACTGCCGCTTGAACCGCCTACTCAAGGTGCGCCTCGACCGCTGCAAGCGAAGGTCACTCTGAATGGGTATTTGGACCCTCGCTTGGCCCATCATTCTCTCCAATATCACCGTACCGCTACTCGGTTTGGTGGATACCGCCGTGGTCGGGCACTTACCCGACTCTCGCTACCTAGCCGGCGTGACCCTTGGCGCGACGCTATTTAGCTTTCTCTACTGGGGCTTTGGCTTTTTACGCATGGGCACCACCGGACTGGTCGCCCAGGCCATCGGGCGCGATGCGCCGAGCGACGTGCGCAACCTGCTTGGCCAATCGTTGATCATGGCGGGCGTCATCGGGACGCTTTTGATCGTGTTGGGCTCGCCGCTGATCTCGCTTGGCCTGTGGCTTCTGGATGGCAGCGCCGACGCGACACCGCTGGCGCGGGAATACGCCGAGATTCGTCTTTGGTCGGCCCCTGCCGTACTGGCCAACTACGCCATTTTAGGGTGGTTTTTAGGGCAGCAGAACGCCCGCGTTACGTTGATGATTCTGCTGCTGACCAATAGCGTGAACATCCTGCTCGACCTGGGGTTCGTGGTGGGCTTGGGGATGACCAGTAACGGCGTGGCGCTAGCCAGCGTGTTCGCAGACTACAGCGCGCTGGCCTTCGGCGGCTACTTGGTGCTGCGCCAGCTAGGGTATGTGGAAGGCCACTTTCAGCGCCAGCGACTGCTAGCACTTAAGGCTTACTCGGCGCTGTTCAACGTCAACGCCAACCTGTTCGTGCGTACCCTGGGGCTGCTGTTTGCCATGGCGTTTTTTACCGCGCAAGGTGCCCGTCAGGGCGATACCGTGCTCGCTGCCAATGCCGTGCTGCTGCAATTCATCATGCTCACCAGCTACGCGTTGGATGGCTTTGCCCATGCCGCCGAATCGCTGGTGGGGCGCGCTTACGGCCGCCAAGACTGGCGCGAGTTTACCGCCACGGTACGCGCGACGGCCCACTTTTCGTTCTGGACCTCTGCCGCTGCGGCACTGCTATTTGCCTTAGGGGGAAATCAGCTGATCGCCCTGCTTACCGGGCTCAGCGACGTGCGCGCTACCGCAGCGACCTATCTGCCATGGATGGTCGTCATGCCACTGATTGCCGTGTGGAGCTACCTGTTGGATGGGGTCTTCATCGGTACCACGGCAGTGCGAGAGATGCGTAACAGCATCTTTGCGGGCCTTGCCGTCTACCTGCCGGCCTGGTGGTTCTGTCAGGGTCTGGGCAATCACGGCCTTTGGCTAGCCTTCACACTTTTTATGCTCACCCGCTCGGCCGTGCTCATTGGCTATTATCGGCACTACCGGCTGACCCGCTGGCGGCCGTCATCCGGCGTTTCTCACCTTTGATCAGCAGCGTTGAACGTCACAACGGGCAGGGCGAGCGAACTGCGCTAACGTAAGGTGATGTGACAATGTTAAGCACCCCACGCATTGGCCGTGGAGGGATGAAAATTGTACCGCACCACCGTATATTAGCCGCGCACTTCCTAATAACGAATAAAGTGAGCACTCCATGCTAAAACTCATATCAAAACCAGCGGTCAAGCTGGTCGAGCGTTATTTGCCAGACCCGTATATCTTCGTTCTCCTGCTAACCCTGATTGCTGCCGTCGCCGCCATCGCGGTAGAGCGCCAAACGCCCTTGGCCGTGCTGCGTATGTGGGGCGACGGTTTCTGGGGCTTACTGACCTTCTCGATGCAGATGCTGCTCGTGCTGGTTACCGGCTTCATGCTGGCAAGCTCTCCGCCCGTGAAACGCATTCTGCAAAAAATTGCCGGTACGGCGAAATCACCCGGCGGCGCGATCATTCTCGTCACGCTGGTCTCGCTGGCGGCTAGCTGGATCAACTGGGGCTTTGGCTTGGTGGTCGGCGCACTGTTCGCCAAAGAGCTGGCCCGTCTGATCAAGGTCGACTACCGCTTGCTGGTGGCCAGCGCCTACTCCGGCTTCGTGGTGTGGCACGGTGGCCTGGCCGGTTCCGTGCCGCTGACGATCGCCACCGAAGGCCACTTCTCTGCGGACCAGATCGGCGTCATCGGCACCGGTTCGACCATTTTCGCCTTCTTCAACCTGGCTATCGTCATCTGCCTGTTCATCGCCGTACCGCTGGTCAACCGCATGATGCTGCCGGATGAGAAAGACAGCGTCTACGTCGACCCCAAACTGCTCGACGACGAACCAGAGCCCGTGGGCCGTCTCACGCGCCCTGCCGAAAAGCTCGAAAACAGCATGCCGCTGGCGCTGCTGGTGGGCGTACCGGGCCTGCTGTTCTTGCTCGACCACTTCCTTCTGCGCGGCGGCGGCCTGAACCTGAACGTGGTGAATTTCATGTTCCTGTTCTTGGCGATCGTGCTGCACCGCACGCCCCGTAACCTGCTCACTAGCCTGAACGAAGCCATTAAAGGCGGCGCAGGCATCGTCATTCAGTTCCCCTTCTATGCAGGCATCATGGCGATCATGGTGCAGTCAGGCTTGGCCCAGAGCATGTCCGAATGGCTAGTCTCGTTTGCCACCGCTAACTCGCTGCCGTTCTGGTCGTTCCTCAGCGCCGGTATCGTCAACCTGTTCGTGCCCTCCGGCGGCGGCCAGTGGGCGGTACAAGCGCCGGTCATGCTACCTGCCGCAGAAGCGCTGGGTGCCGACATTGCCCGCGTGGCCATGGCGGTGGCCTGGGGCGACGCCTGGACCAACCTGCTACAGCCCTTCTGGGCCCTGCCGGTGTTGGCGATTGCCGGCTTGAAAGCCAAGGACATCATGGGATTCTGTCTGATCCAGCTATTCATTACCGGTATTATCATTTCCGTAGGCTTGGTCTGGTTCTAAGCAGCTAAGCACGACGTCAACGCCCGCCCCTATCGCCTGGGGGCGGGCATTTTTAATCGTAGGGTAACTTTTATGTCCAACGCCTCTGATGTACCCAACGCCTCAGACCAGAGCCTTGAACACAGCGCCTTACCGGGCCAGCACGAGCTTTCCATGACGGTCTTGATGACGCCGGACATGGCGAACTTCAGCGGTAAAGTGCATGGCGGTGCTATTCTGAAGAAACTCGATGAAGTCGCCTACGCCTGCGCCAGCCGCTACTCCGGCCACTACGTGGTGACGCTATCGGTGGATCAAGTGCTGTTCAAACAGCCAATCCATGTCGGCGAGTTGGTGACGTTTCTCGCCAGCGTGAACCATGTGGGGCGCTCCTCCATGGAAATTGGCATCAAAGTGGTGGCCGAGGATATTCGCCAGAAGCTGATTCGTCATACCAATAGCTGCTACCTCACCATGGTAGCCGTGGATGCCAACGGCAAGCCCGCCCGGGTGCCGCCGCTGGCGTTGGAGACCCCGCTACAGAAGCTGCGCTTCGAAAAGGCGGCGCTGCGCAAGAAGCTGCGTAAGCAGGCCGAGCGCGAAGAGGAGCTGACTCAACAGCATCACCAGCAGCGCTAAGCGCTACCCTACCCGCGACGACAAGGAGTCATCATGCCCATCAGGCAGCGCTACCCCCACCTGCCCAAGGCCGTCGAGTATGCGCACATCGGCTGGGATCTCTTGATCCTTGCCGCCGTTGTCCTCAACCTAAGCCTGCTGCTGTTTGACTCGCTGTTCCTTATCGGTCCAATCAACCAGTCGCTGGCCACCATCGCACCTGGCTTTCACGAGTTTTACGATACGACGATTCACAGCCGCTTCATCACCATCGACTTGGTTTTCGTCAGCGTCTTCATTGCCGATGTACTCCTGGGCTGGGCCGTCGCGATTGCCGAGCGGCGCTATCACCGCTGGTTTTTCTATCCCTTCGTACACTGGTACGACGTGCTGGGCTGCATCCCACTCAGTGGGTTTCGTTGGCTACGCGCCTTACGCGTCATTTCGCTCCTACACCGGTTACATCGACTGCGCTTGATCGATGTGACCCGTTGGTCGGTCTATCGATTTTTTGCCAAGTATTACGATATTTTGTTGGAGGAGCTCTCAGACCGTATAGCGCTGCGTTTGCTAGGCAACGCTCAGGAGCAGATCATGTCCAGCGATTCGCTCACCGAACGCGTCATCGAGCGGGTGATCATGCCGCGCAAAACCCAGTTGATCCATGAAATTGCCGAGCGCCTCGAGGCGACGGCCGGACGGGCGTATCAGCAAAATCGCACCGCCATCATGATGGCCATCGACGATCTGGTGAGCCGCACGCTGCGGGAGAGCCCGGAAATTCAACGACTACACCGCTTACCCATGGGAAAAACCGCATCAAGCGCGATGCAAGCTTCTATCAGCAGCGTCGCCCAGCGGCTGGTGGATGAAATGGCGCAAGGCATGCACTCCCCCGCCTTTCGTCAACTCGTCGAGCGCACCGCCGACACCAGCTTTGACAGTTGGTTGACCGTCGACGACACCAGCGCCAAAGTGACCGAACAGGTGCTTTACGACGTGCTCGACATGCTCAAAGAGCAGGTGCGCCATCAGGGTTGGAAAGATCGCTATGACTAGCTAGACCGTTGCGGTCGCAAGGGGCGTCTGCTCTAGGCTCGCGCGCACAATGGACAGCGCACGCGTAAGCGCCGCCTGATCAACGGCCGCTCCGATGCAAATCCGCACCGCCTGGGGGGCCGGTGCGCTGCCTACGCAGAAGGGTTCCGCGCTGGTCACTTTGACGCCCTGCTGGTTGAGCCGCTCGCACAGCTCGAGCGCCCGTACGCCATCGGGTAGCGTTAGCCATACGTTGCTGCCGTTTGGCCGACGGCTCAGCGAGTAGCCCGCCAGGTGGTCCGTGACGAGCTGCTGCCGTGCCGCCAGCTCCTGGGTTTGCCACGTCAGCAGCTCGTGTGACGCGCTTTGGCTCACCCAGTGGCAAACCACATCCACCATGAGCGGTGGCACCATCCAGCTTTGCGCTCTTAAGGCCGCCGCCAGCCGCTCCAGCAGCGCAGGTGGCGCGCGCAGCACGCCCATACGCAGCCCGCCCGCCAGCACTTTTGCCGTGCTAAAGACGAACAGCGTGCGCTCTGGCGCTAACCGATAGAGCGGCGTGCCACGCTGCTCGACGGGTAGGTACTGCACGCCATCCTCTAGCAGCCATATATCGTAGCGCCTTGCGAGCGCCACGAGCTGCTCTCGGCGCGCTTCGCTCAGGCAGATGCCGGTGGGATTATTTTGATCAGGCGTAAGGTATATCAATCGCGGCGGCTGACGCGCGCACTGGGCCGCCAGCGCCTCCATACACATCCCCTCCTGGTCGAAAGGGATGGCGACCATCTTGAGATGCGCCTGTTGGGCTGCGCTGATCGCCCCTGGGTACGTCAAGGCATCGGCGGCGATCAGCTCTCCGGGGCGTAACAACGTGCCGATGGCCAGGCTAATGCCGTGCTGCCCGCCTTGAGTGATCAGCAGTTCCTCAGCGTCGAGGGCCATGCCTAACTGGGTGAGCCATTGAGAGAGAGCGGCGCGGTGGTGGTCGCTACCCTGGGAGCTTGAGTAAGCCACGCTGCGCCTGAGCGCATCCGCCGAAGTACTGAGTGTGGTCAGAGCCGCACTCAGCGCCTGCTCTCTTAAAAGATGCGGTGGCGGCAGGCTGAGGCTCAAATCGATCGTATCGTCACCGGCTTGCGTACTGGGCTGACTGCCAAAGACGTGGCTTGGTCTGCGCTCTTTCACATAGGTGCCGCTGCCTACCCGGGCGCTCACCCATCCGCGATGCTCTGCTTCGGCATAGCCCCGGGTGACGGTGCCCACGGTGACGCCTAACGCATCCGCTAACCGGCGTTGGGGCGGCAGTTTCTCTCCTGGCGCCAAACCACCCCTGGCAATGGCATCGCCAATGGCCTGGGCAATCGCCCGATAGCGTGGGCCGGTCATGTGTTCAATGGAAGGCACCCAAATTGTCATGGTGACAATAAAACCTTTGACGTAAAAAATAGCCACATTATGCTAACAAAAATGCCCACCAACAACCCAATTCATCAAAATTGTATGGATACAAAATGAATAGCGAATGGCTCATCCTTGGCCCCGCAGCGCTCTATATGATGTCGATGACGCTCACACCTGGGCCCAATAACATCATGCTCACCGCCTCGGGGGCCAACTTTGGCTTTCGGCGCACCATGCCGCATATGTGGGGCATTTTAGGAGGTTGTTTCTTACTGTTTGCCAGCATTGCGCTGGGGCTAGGCGTGCTGTTCGAACGCTTCCCGGTGGTGCAAACCACGCTGCGCTGGGTAGGGAGTGCGTATTTGCTCTACCTTGCCTGGAAAATCGCCACCGCCCCGCCGCCCAACTTACACGCCAGCCAGCACGGGGTGCCGCTGACGTTTTGGCAGGCAGCCATGTTTCAGTTCGCCAACCCCAAAGCGTGGGTGATGGGGTTGGCGCTGATGGCGGGGTTTCTACCGGAGAGCGGCCAGCCGATCGTCAATGCCCTGGTACTGGCCGGGTTTGCGGAAGTGGTGGCGCTGCCCTGCATTGCGCTGTGGGCCGCATTTGGTAGCGCCATTGGGCAGTGGATCAAAAGCGACCGGGCGTGGCGTGGGTTCAACATCACGATGGGCGTTCTCACCGCCGCCTGCGTATGGCTGATTTTGCGTTAGCCGCAGCGCAGCGCCTCGATCATGTCGTTGCTTTCCAGATGAATATTGAGTCGATCGTCACGGTAATCCATGGTGGCGGCGCTGCCCGGGCGCAGCACCCGCACTTGGTTGGCGCCACTTTGCGCTTCAAGTGTTTCGACGTTGGCTTCATCGAAGGGCGCACCGATGGCGTACTGCACGGCGCTAGCATCGCATGTTGGTCGAGCCGGTGCCGTTTGATCGACCGTTGGCGGTGTCGGCGCGGCCGTTTCACTGGGTGCGCTGCTGCACCCTGCAAGCAGCAGCACGGCCAGCGCGCTGCTCAAGCGTTTCATATGGCCCTTTGCGATCATCATCCCCGTGCTTCCTGGCGTCATGATTGATGTTCCTCGATGAAGTTTGTTCTGACTCACACGTGTCACTGGCTCACTAAGCAGTGCGGGCTAGGCATTGCTGCCTAGCCCGCACGTAAACACGACAAGCCGTTGAGGCCGAGCCTTAGCTTGCGGCGTCTTGAACGGCTTGGCCGCCTTCTTCCACGTCTTGTCCTGCTCCTGCAATGGTGTTGCAGCCCGCGAGTGCGCCTGCCGTCATGAGCAGAATAAAGCTAGTCGCCAGTAATTTTTTCATGGTGTTCTCCTTAACAGGTCATTCGACATCGGGAAGCTCCGGCGGCAGCCTTACCGCCTAGGAGTGTTTTCAGCGTAACAGATTTTAATCATTTCGCCTGTTTTCCCTGACATAATCACTGCCTGCTATGATGCTAGTCCAACCGTTTGGCTTAGGAGCACTCCGCTTGGCAACCTTCGAACTCGATTCACGCTTAGAGGCCGATACCTTTCCCCTCGCTGACCTACCGCTTTGCCGCGCTCTGCTGATGAACGATGCTCGCTACCCTTGGGTGGTGCTCGTGCCCCGCGTGGCCTCGATCAGTGAGGTATTCGAGCTGAGCCAGGCCGAGCAGGCCCAACTTTGGCAGGAGGCGACGCAGCTGGGCGCCGCCATGAAAGAGGGCTTTCAAGGCGACAAGCTCAATATTGCCACGCTAGGCAACGTGGTTAGCCAGCTACATATCCATCTGGTGGTGCGCTATACCGATGACGCCAGCTGGCCCGCGCCCGTGTGGGGCAACGGCACCGCCACGCCTTACGAGCTCGACCAGCAGGGTGAGCGCCGTGAACAGCTTCTGGCGCACATCGAGAGCCTGACGCTTTAAGCTTAGCCCCCCAGCAGAGAGCTGCGCGCGGGTGGCTCGTTGAGTAATGTGCCGCTGGCGGGCTGCGCCGCACCTGCCAGCGCCAAGGAAACACCCAAGGCAATGATCACGACCCCACCAGTGAGCGCCGCCCAGCCCGCCGCTTTCTCGACCCGCTGCTGGCTCTGCTTGTGTAGCCGCTTGGTCGCCCACCCTCTAGCCACGATGCTGGCCAGGGCCAATATCGACACGGTGATACCCGTGCCCAGCGACATTGCCACCACCGATGCAACCCCCACATAAAATTGCCCCAAGAGACTTGCGGCCCCCAGCATCAGAATGGCGCCACTGCAGGGGCGCATACCGATCGCCCCAACGGTCATCAACGCCGTATGCCAATCCAGTGCCTGCGCGGGTTCGACGTGATGAGCCCCGCCACAGCAGTGGGTATGATCGTGGCTGTGGCTGTGATCGTGGCTGTGGTCATGAGAATGCGTATGTTCTATCACGGGCTCATGGCGAGCCGCATAGGCGTGGCGCAGCTGCTGCACCGCCCGCCAACAGAGCCAAGCACCCAATAGCGCTACCAGAAGAAAGCTGGCCTGTTCCACCCAAGCCACACTGCCCATGGCTTGTCGCGTCACCCAGCCTAGCCCGTGTACCAACACCGCCACCATCGCGATAGCCGTGAGGCCCTGCAGTAACGAGGCAGCAAACGAGAGCCCCAGCGCCCGGCGAGTCGCACCGCCATGGGACGCCAAATAGGTCGCCAATACCGCTTTACCATGCCCCGGCCCGGCCGCATGAAAGACGCCGTACGCAAAGCTCACGCCGAGCAGCGTGACCCACGTGGCGGTGGTGGGCGTCCGCGACAGCTCGGTAATCGCCAGGGTCAGGCTACGGTGTAGCTCCCGCTGCCACGCCAACAGCTGAAGGCTAACGCTCTGTAAATTCACCTGTATGGCCCATACCAGCAGCGCCACGCCCACTATCGCCACAGCGCCGATAGTAAGTTGTCGTCGGCTTAACGGCATGCCCCCTCCGCATAAAAGATATAAAGTAACACTTTATACACGACTCGCCCGTTGGGCGGCTAGCGACAATCCACGCGGCCCGTTTCCGCAAAGTGGCGGCCTAACCCTGGCTCGCCCTCTTCGTCTACATCCAACAGCGCCGCCTGCATGACCCGCTCAGGGTCGGGATCGGCAGGCAAAACGCTGAGCGCGCAGTCAGGGTCGCCGTTGAGAATCAGCGCCCGAGGAGAGGGCTCGTTGTCCTCTTCCTCATGTACCATCTCGATGTAGTACGTGGGGTCGAAGACTTGGTACTCCAGCACCTGCCCGCTGAGCGCTTGGGGAGTCGCCAGCGGCAGGATGAACATAAACGTCAAACGCCCGTCTCGCGCCAGCGCGGTGTACTCGGTGACCTCGCCAAACGTCTGTGGCTCTTCGCCGATCCGCACCTCGGTAAAGTAGTGCTGAGGAGTCAAGTTATCGCGAATCTCACTGCCCAACTGATCCAGCCCTTGCTCCAGGCTCGTGCCTGGTACCTGCTGCAACTCCTCCATGACGACCAAGCTATAAAAGGGGTCCATTCGCCACGTTTGATGAAGCCCGGTGACTGCACCGACGTCGTTGGTAATGACACGCACGCTCATGTCGATCCAGCCGTGAGGGTGGGCCTGTGCCATCGAACTGACCAACAGGCTGCCCACCAGCAGCGCTTGGCCAGTACGACGCAGCGTGGCAGGTGACCATGCATTCATCACGGCAATTCTCCTAAATTGCGCTGTAACGCCACGAGCCAGGGGTCTAGCACATAAGGCGGTATCGGCTGGCTACCGCGCAGTGCTGACACGCTGACCAGACTCCCCCCTTGAGCTTCGCTTACTTGAAGCTGAACCCGATATCCGGGCCAGCGTGCCAGGCTTGCCTCGGCGCGCCCTAAGGTCAAATCGGCGTGGCGTATCACATAGCCCTGCTCCATCATCAGTGCCACCGCCTCGCGGAAGGCTTGCTCCATTGGGGCATTGTAGCGCAGCTCTCTGGGTTCTAACGGCTGCGTCGTGGCGCAGCCTGCCAGCCACAACATGGTGCATAGCGTGAGGGCTGCCAATACGGTGGGACGGGACGGTGTCATGATGCCCCCTGAGGCGTGGCGGACGAATAAAAGGCTTCCTGGAAACGGCCACAAAAATCATCGTTACTGGCGCTGTAAGACTCGCGCAGCTCGCCCAGATGGTCGAAACGACGAATGTCACGAGAGATGCGCAGATGGCCATCGCGGGCAAGCAGCGATACCCGCTCTACTTCAACCGGCTGCTGGCCAAAACCTGGGCCGAAGGAGCCTCCCACGCCAATCCCTACACCGCGACCAATACCAAATCCGCCAAACAGGCGGAAGCCGCTGCCGTAGCCATAGTCGTAGTCATAGCGGTCGTAGTAGCCGATCAGCTCGCGCTCCCGGGAGGCACTCACTAGCCCAAGTTCAGTATCAGTGGTTTCCAACGAAAATCCCCAGGCTTCCAGGACGTCGATGCTTTTCGTCAAAACGTGCAGCGTTTCATCAGACGCAGGCTGGTCGGTGGGAAAGAAGCACGCCGCCGCTGGCGCAGGCTCTGCTTGGGGCAGACGGTCGGGAACCGTTTGGCAACCTGCCAGTGCCAATAGGCAGGTGATGCTAAGGGGTATGGCCTTCATGAAAAATCCTCTCGCTACCGTCATGGCTGGTGTGTCGCCAAGCAGCGCGCTAAGCTCGCCAACAGACATTAAAAGAACGACAACACGCTGAGACAACGTTTTAAGGAGGTCGTGCGATGAATGTACTGCTTTGCCCTGACAGTTTTAAGGACGCCCTAAGTGCCGACGAGGCCGCCAAGGCCATGGCCAAGGGCATCAAACGGGCAGCTCCCAGTGCCATCACACAGCTTTGCCCCCTGGCCGATGGCGGCGAAGGCAGCCTGGACGCATTGATTGCCACCACGCGCGCCGAACGCCGCACCCTTACCGTCAAGGACGCCCTGGGACGGCCCCGACAAGCCGCCTGGGGCTGGCTCGACGAGCAGCGTACCGCGTTTATCGAGCTGGCAGAAGCCAGCGGCTTACAGCACCTGACCCGCGAAGAGCGCAACGCACTGCACACCACCACCTACGGCGTAGGTGAACTGTTTCGCGCTGCCTTGGAGGCAGGCGCCACGCATGCCCTGTTGCTGCTCGGCGGAAGTGCTACCAACGATGCTGGCGCGGGCATGCTCCAGGCCCTGGGCGCCACGCTGTTGGATGCCCAAGGCCAGCCGTTGCCCCGCGGCGGCGCGGCGCTCCAGCAGCTGGCCACCTTGGATCTGTCGACGCTGGATCCACGCCTCGCCGACTTGCACGTTGAAGCCGCCGTGGATGTGGATAATCCGCTGCTGGGCGAACACGGTGCCAGCGCCGTCTTCGGCCCACAAAAAGGCGCGACGGAAGGCGATGTCGCCATACTCGACCGCGCGCTTGGCCACTTTGCCGACCTGACGGCCAAAGCGCTGGGCCGCGATGAACGAGAGCTCCCAGGGGCGGGGGCGGCAGGCGGCATGGGCTTTGCAGCCCGCTGTTTTCTGAACGCCACGCTGACACCGGGCATCGAGATGATCATGCAACAGGCGAACGTTGCCCGGTTGATGAATGAGGCCGACGTGGTCATTACCGGTGAAGGCCGCTTGGATGGTCAGAGCCTAGCGGGCAAAACGCCGATTGGCGTCGCCCGCGTCGCTAAACGCCTGGGTAAACCGGTGGTCGTGCTCGCGGGTAGCCTGGGCGATGGCTGGCAGGCGTGTACCGACGAGGGGGTAACCGCCGCCTTTGCCCTCGCCGATGGATTGATGACGTTAGAGCAGGCGCTGCCACGCACTGCGGAGCTGCTGGCAGACCGCTGCGAAAGCATTGCGCGGCTTTGGCTCGCCTGCCGCTAAGCGCCCCTTGAAATCCTGTGATGGTGCCTGCACGTATACCTTATCCGCTATGACGGCGATGCAAAAAATCTGTTTCACCTCGCCGTTGCAGCACTCTAAGCTGAACTCGGCACGAAACAGACACACGTTGAAATGCAGCGCCCACCAAGGAGGAGCAGACAATGGACGATACCAATAGCATTGGTTTACACGAAGGCAGCGCCAGCCAGCTCGCCGAGAAACTCAACCACCTGTTGGCCAATTATCAGATTTTTTACATGAACGTTCGTGGCTATCACTGGAACGTGAAAGGCAACGACTTCTTCGAATTGCACGCCAAATTCGAAGAGTTCTACACCGACCTGCTGACCAAGGTCGACGAGGTCGCTGAGCGTATTTTGACCTTGGGCCACAAACCGGTTCACGCGTACAGCGATTACACCAAGCTGTCGCGCATCCAAGAAGACAAAGACGTCCACGATGGCAAGACCTGCGTGCAAGGCGTTCTGGCAGGCTATCAAACGCTGATCGAACTGCAGCGCGAACTGTTGGCGCTAGCGTCCGACGCCGATGACGAGGGCACCGCCGCCCAAGCGGGCGACTACATCCGCGAGCAGGAAAAAACCGTGTGGATGCTCAACGCCTATCTAGGCAAATAAGCGAGGCGATTGGCCGCCATCGATATCGCAGGCGGTCATCACGCTTCATCAAAAACGGCACCTCTAGGGTGCCGTTTTTGATGGTGTTGGGCATGGCGAGAGGACGTTACTTCGCCAGCGCCGCCACCAGATCGCGCAGCATGGCCCAGAACTCCGCCACGGACTCGATCTCCACCCGCTCATCCGGCGAGTGCGCGCCGCGAATCAGCGGGCCGAAGGAAATCATGTCCAAGTGCGGGTATTTGCTGCCCAAAATACCGCACTCTAGCCCCGCATGGATCACTTTCACCTCGGGCTCGTGGCCCATCAGCGCCGCGTGGCGCGCCTTGAAGGTGGCCAGTAGCGGGCTATCCGGGTTGGGTGCCCAGCCGGGGTAGCCGTTTTCGACTTTCACCCGTGCGCCCATGAGCCCAAACAGCGCCTGAAAGCGCTCGGCCATCGCTTGGGCAGCGCTATCGTGCAACGAACGCACCAGGGCACAGAGATGAAAGCGACCGGCTTCGACGCTTAACACGCCCAGGTTGTTGGAGGTTTCGACTACGCCTGGCACGTCGGCGCTCATGCGCTCGACGCCGCACGGGGCGGCATGCAGCGCCGCCAGCAGCATCGCGCTGGCATCGAGCGTCAGCGGCTCGGCGTCGGCCTGCTCGGCGCGCTCGGCGGTCAATACCAGGCCGCTATCGCCACTGCCCAGCTCGGCCTTGAGGGTGGCGGCCAGCCTCTCGACGGTGGCCAGGGCGGCCTCCATATCGTCGGCGGGCAGCGCCACCTGCGCAAAGGCTTCACGGGGAATGGCGTTGCGCAGCGTGCCGCCCTGATAGCTCACTAGACGAGCATCGTACTCTTCTAGCGCCCAAAGAACGCGCACCAACAGGCGATTGGCGTTGCCCAGAGGCTGGTGAATGTCCATGCCCGAGTGGCCGCCTTTAAGGCCCGTCAGCGAGAGGGAAAGCAGTCGCTCATCGGCTTGCAGGGCGGTGCAAGGCAGCTGCGCATCGACCACCACATCGGCGCCGCCAGCACAGCCGATATACACCTCGCCACGGTCTTCACTGTCCAAATTGAGCAGCAGCGAGCCTTCCAACCAGTTCTCGGCAAGATTCAGCGCACCGCCCATGGAGGTCTCTTCTTCTAGGGTGAACAGGGCTTCGAGTGGGCCGTGGGTCAGGTCGGGGTCTTCCAGCACGGCCAATATCGCGGCCACGCCCATTCCGTTGTCCGCTCCTAGCGTCGTGCCTTCGGCGTGCAGCCAGCCCTCTTTAACCACGGTGCGAATGGGGTCGCGGGTAAAGTCATGCGCATGCCCCGCATTGGCCTGGGCCACCATATCCAGATGGCCCTGCAGTACGATTCCCGGCGCGCCTTCACAGCCAGGGGTGGCAGGCTTGCGGATACGCAGGTTGCCGAAGGCATCCTGGTCGTGGGCAAGCCCTTGCGCATCCGCCCAGGCTTCCAAGGTAGCGACCAACGCGGCCTCATGACCGGAGGGGCGCGGCGTGTTACACAGAGTACGAAAGTGCTGCCATACAAGGCGTGGCTCGAGCGCTGCTAGATGTGCGTTCATGGAAACTCTTCATTATCGATAACCGACTTACTTTACCGCTCTGGCTCACTGGGGAAAAGCTCGCACGCGGTGATCACCTGTTGCGCCGACTCGCGCAAGCGCTGCACGGCGAGGTTCTGGGTCTTGTCCAGCGGCTGGTTTTGGTAGGCCCAGGCGGCGAGCTGCTGGTGCGCCTGCTGAGCCTCGCCCAGCGGCTGTCGACTGGCTTCCCGCGCTAGCGCCTGGAGCGCGGGTCGGGCCAGCGCAGGGTCGCGACGGGCATAAGCCACGTCATGAATGGCTTGGCGCTCGGCCGTGCCGAGCGGCTGAGCGGGCAGTGCAGCGAGCAGCAGCGCCACGACCGACGCAGGCAATGCGGCCAGCTCGAAGGCCAGCAGGCTAGGCAGCGAAGCGGCAAAGCCGCTCCTCAAGGTGTCCAGCACCGCGTGCCCCTCGGGGTTGAGCGCCCTGGCGACCATCACAGCATACTCGCCGGTGGCGGCTTCGCGGGTCATGCCCAAACGGACAGGTACGAACCCTAGCGCCAGCCAAAAGCGCAGTAGCGACGCTTCCGCCCCGAAGGTGGCGCCATACAGGGACAGCCCTTGCTGGGTGGCGCTATCGATATCCTCTTCCAGGAGCTGTCGCCCCAGCCCTTCTCGGCGGCGCTGGGGATGCGTGGCAATACGCGCCACCCGCCGCCAGCGGGCGATGAGGGCCGCTCGACTGCCACCATGGGCTGCGAGCGACTGCGCCAGCAAATGCCCCTGGGGCCTGCGTTCGCCCCTGGCCACCTGGTCGGCCAGCTCGGCCGCGAAGCCGCCCTCCTCGCGGGTGACCAGAACGGCTTGCGGGTCGTCCCCGTCGCGGCTGGGTATCATGCGTAGTCCCGTGCCGGGGCCATCCAGCAGTTGGCGTAAATCGCTCGGCGTGGTGCGGTAGTGGGACTGCACCAGCAGACCAAACAGCGTTTCTAATCGTGCATCCTGACTCGCGAGCTGCGCTTGGCTGAGCACGACGCTCGCTGGCAACTCGTCTTGTGAAGGAGTTGCGTTAGGTAGCGGCGCATCCAATAAGAGCAAGCGCTGGATGAGCGCCTCCAGCGGGTCTCCGGTCGACCAGCGTATCGGCGTTTGCAGCGTTAGCTCGCGCCAGTGGGGTGCTTGGCGGTCCAGCACATCGCGAAAACGCAGCGCAAAACCGCGCCCAGAACCTTCGTAGCCATGCACCGTGGTGGCGAAGGCAATGCGCGGAAACGCCGACAGCCAGCGCCCCAACAGCGAGGCGGGAATGGCAGCGGCCTCATCGACCAGCAGCGTACTGCCACTGCCCCCCAACGTACCCTGTTCGACGAGCTCCGTTAGGACATCCGGTGGCAAAAAGCGCAACCGACTGCCGTTGGCCAGCGACACCTCGGCGGGGCCGTGGCGCTGCAGCGCCGGGCACAGCGCCGCCACACGGTTGAAGACGCTTTCCACGGCGCTTAGCCGAGGCGCGGTGAGCAGCCACTCGCCACCGTCGCTTTGCTGCAGTAGCCGTGCGCAGGCGATGCCCAGTGCGGCGCTCTTGCCCCGACCTCGGTCGGCAGTCACGACCAGCGGCCGACGCCGCTTGAGCTTGACCAGCGCGCTCACCGCCAAGGCTTGGTCCGCGGAAAGACAGTCAGCGTCTTCACTGGGCTCAGGGGCGCTTGGCCGTTTGCCCAGGATCGGCAACCGCAGTGCCCCTCCCACAGGCCAGCGCACCACCTGATTCGACGCCCTCAGCAAGCGCGCCAAACGCGCCAAATAGTGGGCACTAAAGTGCTCCCAAGGCCAGGGGTAATCGGCAAAGCGAGCGTAGTTGGGATCGGGATGGCTACCCCAAGCCGAGGGCGTCATCAGCACCAGAAGACCGCCCGCACTCACCGTCCCCGCCAGCGCGCCCAGCGCATCGGGATCCAGCCCTTCGTGGCCACTGGCATCGAGAATCACGAGCTGGTGCTCGGCCCCCAGCCGGGTACGCGCTTTACGGCTAGATAAACTGGCTGAGACAGGGGCCTGTTGGGCATCGCCTACCCACAGTGGCGTCTGCCAGTCGGCGGCCTGCCACAGCGCCAACGCTTGCTGACGGGCCTGCTCCGGCACACCGCTTAACCACACCAGTCCGCGCCAGCCCCGCTGCTTTAAACGGCGGGCATGGCAGATGAGCGTGGCGGCGTCTCTGTCGATGCGTTCGCGGGATAAGGTGGGCTCGGCGTGGCGTGACCCGCTCATAGCGGCTCCTTAGGCAAGAATTCTCTTACAACTTTGGTTGAACAAACCCGGGCTTTTCAACGTTTTCTCACCCCTCAAGACGGGGTAAAGATCGTAGAAGTACCTTTTAAAGCAATGTTTTAACGGCTTTTTCCACATTATCTCTGCGATGGCTGTCGCGTTAACTTCCTTGATTTACTGATATTGCGCTGCAGCGGGTGGAGTGTGCTAGCTTAGCGATGCAGCGCAGCGTTGTTTTACTTTACGTAAACGTCAGCATGCTGCTGTACTTTCCTGCTTTCAGGTCTCCAACACTAATAACGCTAACCGCCAAAGTACCAGGAAACATACAATGAAAAAGACCACAAAATTCGCACTCACCAGCCTTGCCGCTGGCGTCGCCTTCGTCGCCCTCACGTCTACCGCTCAAGCGCAGGAGCAGTGGACCATGACCACCACGTGGCCGGAGAACCTCGACCTGATCAAGATCGATCAGCACTGGGCCGAGCTGGTCAACCAACTGGCGGGCGATGAAGTCCAAATCAATTTCCGCGCAGGCGGCACCTTGATGCCGGGCACCGAGGTATTCGATGCGACCGAAACCGGTGCGATTCAAGCCGCAGGCGACTGGCCCGGCTACTGGGCGGGTCTGAACCCGGCGTTCTCGCCGCTGGCCACCACCACCAGTTTGTTCAACGGTGTCGATTATCTGAACTGGATCCAACAGTGGGGCGGCTTCGAGCTCTACCAAGAGATCTACGGCCAGTACAACATGGTGTACCTGCCCTACGGCATCACCAACAACGAATCGGGTTTCATGGGCCGCACGCCCATCGAGAGCATCGCCGACCTAGAAGGCAAGCGCCTGCGTCTCTCTGGCCGTGACCAGGGCCGCGTACTCGAAGAGCTGGGCGGTTCCCAAGTCACGCTGGCCGGTGGTGAAGTATACCAAGCCATCGAGCGTGGGGTGATCGACGCAGGTGAGTTTTCCACCCCTGGCGTTGACTTCAATGCAGGCTTTGCCGAAGTCGCCGACTACTGGGCGACCCCCGGCTGGCACCAGTCAGCGAGCGTGTTCGGCGTCATGATCAATAAAGACGCGTGGGATGCCCTCTCCGAAGAGACCCAGGCCAAACTGCGTATTGCCGCCGAAGCCACCATGGCGTGGTCACTCTCCTGGTCCGAGCGCGAGTCCACCGAAGCGACTCAGAAGTTCATCGACGCGGGCGTGACCATCAACCAGTTCTCGGAAGAGGATCTGGCGCGCATCCAGGAGATCACCAACGAGGTCATCGTACGCGGCGCCTGTGAGAATCCAGACCATGCCAAGGTCTACCACTCCATGATCACCTACCTGCAAGAGTACGCCGCATGGCGTGATGTGACGGCCCCCTTCAACATGAGCCGTACCATGGACAACCTCCCCTCACTGGAAGAGATCGAAGCCTGCTTATAAGGCACTCACTATAAAAGCGTAACATGGCCGCCCCTCCCCTTGTCGGGGCGGCCTTAGCTCAGTTGCGGAGATCTTCCATGAATGCGATTGCCAAGGCGATCGATGCGATTAACGAGCTGTTTGGCCGCATCATTGCGCCGTTAATTGCCATCATTACTCTTATCGTGCTTTACGACATCGTGTCGCGCTTTTTCTTTGGTCGCCCCAGCGACTGGGCGTTCGATGTGACGAAGATGCTGTTTGGCGCCCACTTCATGCTCATGGCCGCCTACGGGCTGCGCCATCACGCCCACGTGGAAGTCGACGTGGTGAAACGGCTGCTATCCCGTAAAAAGCAGGCCGTGCTGGATCTCATTGGGTATTTGGTCTTTTTCGTCCCGTTCATTTGGCTGCTGCTGACCTACGGCTGGGCCTTTTTCGAGCGCTCCTTCAGCCGTGGCGAAACGACTTACGGCATGGTCTCGATTCCCGTTTACCCGGTGAAAGGGGTCATCGTCGTGGCCGCTGCGCTGATTTTGCTGCAGGCGATTGCCATCGTCCTACGCGCCATCATGCAACTGCGTGAGGAGACATCCGCATGAGTGCAGAACTACTAACGCTGGTGATGTTTGGCGGACTGCTGGTCGGGCTATTCATGGGGCACCCATTGGCGTTCGTACTGGGCGGTATGGCGGTCATCGGCGCGTATCTAGGCCCCGGTATCAATACCCTGGGCATCATCATCAACAACGTCTATGGCAACGCCATGGACAACTACGTGCTGGTCGCCATTCCACTGTTCATTTTGATGGCGCGCTTTCTCAACGACTCCGGCGTCACGGAGAAGATGTTCGACGCCATGCGACTACTGTTGGCCAACGTACGCGGTGGCCTGGCGCTAACCGTGGTCGTGGTCTCGGTACTGCTGGCCGCCACCACCGGCATCGTCGGGGCGTCCATCGCCGTCATGGGGATGATCGCGCTGGTGCCGATGCTGAAGTATGGCTACAACAAAGAGCTCAGCGCGGGCGTGATCATGGCGAGCGGCTGTCTAGGCATTTTGATTCCGCCCAGCATCATGCTGATTTTGATGGCCAGCTACTCGCCCGTATCGGTGGGCGCGCTGTTTGCCGGAGCGCTGGTGCCCGGCCTGCTGTTGGGGGTGATGTACGCTCTATACGTGGTGCTGATCTGCTGGCTGAAACCCAGCTACGGCCCCAAAGTGCCGAAAGAAGAGCGCGCCGAGGTCAGCACCAAAGCGCTGCTGATCATGCTGGGTAAATACGTCGTACCGCCGATGTCGCTGATCCTGGGCGTGCTCGGTGCTCTATTTACCGGGATCGCCACCGCGACCGAGGCCTCGGCGATTGGCGTGTTTATCGCCTTCTTGCTGTTCTTGATCTTTGGCGACCGTAAGCTCTCGACTTGCTACAACACGCTGATCGAAGCGGGCAAAACCACCACCATGGTGATGCTGGTACTGGTGGGCGCCACGGCGTTTACCGGCGTGTTCTCCATTGGTGGCGGTATGACGGTGATCAGCGACTTCGTCCTGGCCATGCCGGGTGGCACCTTTGGTGCGCTGCTTCTAATGCTGTTCCTGGTCTTCATTTTGGGTATGTTCCTGGATTGGACCGGCATCGTACTGCTGAGCTTCCCGATCATGCTGCCCATCATCGCCCAAATGGGCGTCGACGTATTGTGGTTCGTGGTGATGGTGGCCGTGGTGCTGCAAACCTCCTTCCTAACCCCGCCATTTGGCTATGCGCTGTTCTATCTAAAAGGAGTGGCGCCGCCTGGGGTCGAGATCGTCGATCTCTATAAAGCGGTGGTGCCGTTCGTCATCATCATCCTTTTGGCGTGTATCTTGATGTCGATCTTCCCCGGCTTGATTACCGGCCTGCCGAGCCTGATGGTCGGTTACTGACCGCGTCATTTTCGGTACCACACATCCCTTCGCGCTGCGGAGGGATTTTTTTTGCCTGTCGATGTGACGGCAGGAATGCTGGCTGCACCCTGTCAGCCCAGGTGATACTATTTGCAGCCGCTATCTTTTCGCATTGACGAGCCACGCTGCCTCTCGTCCTAGGAGTTCACGACGTGTCTACGCCTGCTCGCCGCTCACCCACGGCTCTGCTGTCAGGTTTCGCCTCGCGCTTTACGCTGTCGCTCAGCCCTTGGTCAGTGACGCTGTTCTTGATTGCGCTGATCGTGGCGCTGCCCATCTTAGTCGTACTCGCGCATATCGTGATGCCCACCGAAGGCGTTTGGCAGCACTTGGCCAGTACCGTTTTACCGCGCTATCTTTCCAACACGTTTTGGCTGGTACTGTGGGTCGGGCTAGGCACCTTGGTGATCGGCACCGGCACCGCCTGGCTGGTGGTCATGTGTCGCTTTCCCGGCAAGCGTCTGTTCGAGTGGGCGCTTCTACTGCCGCTGGCCGTGCCGACGTACGTGATCGCCTACGCCTACACCGACTTTCTACAGGTGGCCGGGCCGCTACAAAGCCTGCTGCGGGAGTGGTTCGACTGGCAGGTGGGCGACTACTACTTCCCCAACGTGCGCTCGTTGGGCGGTGCCGCCACGCTAATTACCTTCGTGCTCTACCCCTATGTCTACCTGCTGGCCCGTGCCACCTTTTTAGAACAATCGGTGTGTGTGCTGGATGTGGGACGAACATTGGGGCGAGGCCCCTGGCGGCTGTTTGCCAGCGTGGCGCTGCCGTTGGCGCGCCCGGCGCTGGTAGGCGGCGTCTCGCTGGTCTTGATGGAAACCCTCAATGAGTTCGGCGCGGTCCAGTTCTTTGGCGTGGATACCTTCACCACGGGTATTTACCGCACCTGGTTTGGCCTGGGTGAGCCGATTGCTGCGGCCCAGCTTGCCGCCTGCCTGCTGACCTTCGTGATCGCCTTCGTGCTGCTGGAGCGCTGGTCGCGGGGTAAGCGCCGCTACTTCCACACCACCAACCGCTATCAACAGTTGCCTGAGTACCGGTTGCACGGCTGGCACGCCGTCGGGGCGACGCTGGCCTGCCTGTTACCGATCACCGTTGGCTTCTTGCTGCCCAGCGGCATTCTGTTGGAAATGGCGATCACCACCGGGGACCGGCTGTTCGGTACGCGCTTCATCAGCTTTGCCATGAACAGCCTGAGCCTCGCGACGGTTGCAGCGCTGATTGCCGTGGGGCTAGCGGTGCTGCTGAGCTACGGCGTGCGGCTGCACGACTCCCCCAGCGCGCGGCTGTTTACCCGCATCGCGGCCATGGGCTACGCCATTCCGGGGTCGGTGGTGGCCGTGGGGATTTTGATTCCGTTTGCCTGGCTAGATAATGCCATTAATACCTGGCTGCACACCCATTACGACACCATCATCGGGCTAGTCTTCAGCGGCACGGCGTTCATATTGATTTACGCTTACGTCGTGCGCTTTCTGGCCGTCTCGTTCAACGCGGTCGAGGCAAGCTTGGGCAAGGTCACCCCGAGCATGGACGCCGCCTCACGTACACTGGGACAAACCGCTGGAGGGACGCTACGGCGCATTCATACGCCGCTGATGCGCAGCAGCCTGCTGGCGGCCGGCATTCTGGTGTTCGTGGATGTGATGAAGGAGCTGCCCGCCACGATCATTCTCCGCCCGTTCAACTTCGATACCCTGGCGGTGCGCGCCCATAGCTTGGCGTCCGACGAACGCTTGGCGGAGGCCTCCACGGCCTCGTTAACCATCGTGGTGGTGGGTATTTTGCCGGTGATCCTTCTTAGCTTGGCGATGCGCCGGGCGCGCCCGGGCAGCCAAGCCGAGTAAGCGGACGCCTTACAAAACAAGGCGCTTAACGCGGAAAGATAAACACCTGGGAGTGGTCGAGGTCGATATCGATCGGCTGTCCCTCTTGGGGGAGGAAAACACCCGGCACACGGGCGTGGAGGTGTGCCTCCTGGCCCTTTGCGCCGTGGGCGCAGAGGTGAATCAAACTCGTGCGGCCGAGCAGCTTTGCCATCACCACATGGCTGTGGCTATGAGCGTCGGCCGGCAGATCGCGCTCTTTGATGCGCAGCGCCTCAGGGCGAATCATCACCTGCGCGGCACTGCCTTCGGGCAGCCAGCTTGCGTCCACGGGCCCCACCGGCGTTTGCACGACACCGCCTTTTACCACGCCCTCGAGCTCGTTGACTTCACCGAAAAACGTCACGACGAACGGGTCGACCGGGGCGCAGTACAGCTCCCGCGGCGTGCCCGTCTGCACGATCCTACCATCGCGCATCAGGGCGATGCGGTCGGCCATGAACATCGCCTCTTCCGGGTCGTGGGTAACCAGCAGCGTCGCAGACCCCAGCTTTTTCAACACGTGCAGCGTATCGTCGCGAATCCGATCACGTAGCCGGGCATCCAGGCTAGAGAAGGGCTCATCCAATAACATCAATTTTGGGGTGGGCGCCAGGGCGCGAGCCAGCGCCACCCGCTGCTGCTGGCCACCCGAGAGCATATGGGGGTAAGTCTCGGCGTAATCGGCCATGCCCAGCTGTGCCAATAGCTCCAGCGCTCGGGCGCGGCGCTGGCCAGAGGGCAGATGCTTCAAACCAAAAGTGACGTTTTCCAGCACGCTCAAGTGCGGAAAAAGGGCAGAGTCTTGAAACGCCAGCCCGACATTGCGCTTCTCCGGCGGCACATGACGTCTACCGGGAGCAGCGATGGCCTGCCCTTCTAGACTGACGGTGCCCTCTTGAACCACTTCGAGCCCTGCGGCGATGCGCAGTAGCGTGGTTTTACCGCAGCCAGACGGGCCAAGCAAACAGACCACCTCGCCCTGGGCGATATCGAGATCGATGCCCTTAACGACGTGATTGGCTGCAAACGTATGCTGCACACCGCGCAGCGATAGCGCCGATGCGGGCGCAGCCACCTCAGAAAGGGACACTGTTGCCGTCATTCGTTCACCCATGAGTTGTTCGCAACATAGCGCTGAGCATATGGATATTGCAAACACGGTTGAAAGGTATTTGCATTCTATTTTCTATCAACGAGAGATGCACGTCTTGCGCGGACCCGCCTGACATAAAAAGGGATGCGTGTCATTACCATTTCACTTGACGTGTGTCGAACAAGACGTTTCAATAGCCTACGGCGCTAATGCAACTTATTATCATAAACATTCAGGATGCTATTTATGAAAAAGGCACGTCTCTCGGCTTCCGTTGCCGCCATCATGGCCGGCTCCGCGTTTGCCAGCAGCGCACTCGCTAACGAAGTCAACATCTACTCTGCTCGTCATTACGACTCTGATGAAATTCTCTACCAAGCGTTCACCGACGAAACGGGTATTGAAGTCAACGTGCTGGAAGGCGACGCCAACCAGCTAATGGAGCGTATGCAGCGTGAGGGCGTGGCCAGTCCTGCTGACGTCATGTTGACCGTCGATGCGGGCAACCTGTGGCGTGCCGAGCAAGATGGCCTGTTCCAGAGCGTCGAATCCGAGGTACTCAACGAGCGCCTGCCGGCCTCCATGCGTCATCCGGAAGGCATGTGGTTTGGCTTTAGCCAGCGTGCGCGGGTCATTTTCTACAACCGCGAAAACTTCGACCCGAGCCAGATCGCCACGTACGAAGACCTGGCCGATCCACAGTTCGAAGGCCAAGTGTGCATTCGCTCGTCCAATAACATTTACAACCAGTCTCTGCTGGCGTCGATGATCGAGCACCACGGCGAAGAGGGCGCGCAAGAGTGGGCCCAGGGCGTCGTGAATAACATGGCTCGCGACCCAGAAGGCGGTGACACGGATCAGATTCTCGGCGTTGCCAGCGGTGAGTGTAACCTCGCCGTCGCCAACCACTACTACTACGTGCGTCTGCTGCACTCTGACGATGCCGCCGAGCGTGAAGCCGCACGCAAAGTAGGCGTGATCTTCCCCAACCAGGATGACCGTGGCACCCACGTGAACGTGGGCGGTGCAGGCTTGGTTGCCAACGCTCAAAACCCAGAAAACGGTATTCGCTTCCTGGAGTTCCTGGCCTCCGACGAAGCGCAGGAAGTGCTGGCCGAGCGTAACTACGAGTTCCCGGTGGTCGAGGGCGTGAAGAAAAACCCGGTGCTGGAGTCTTGGGGCGATTTCGCCAAAGACGACATCAACATCAGCATCCTGGGTGAGAACAACCCGGAAGCGGTACGTATCTTCGACCGCGTTAGCTGGCGTTAAGCGCGGCCTGGGCACACGCTTTTGAAGCCGGTGCTTAAGTAACGCACTCAACACAACCCCCACAGCGACCGCTGTGGGGGTTGTGTGTTATTGGCGAGTGCTCTCTCGTTCGTTAGTGAGCTTCATCCCAATTCGCGCCGCTTTGCGCTTCTACAATCAGCGGGACGTTGAGCGATGCCGCCGCCTGCATGCGCGCCTGCACCTGCTCGATAAAGCGATCTACCTGGGCCTCGGCCACTTCGAACACCAGTTCATCGTGTACCTGCATGACCATCAGTGCATCGAACTCTCCCTCCGCTAGCAACGTATCTACGTCGATCATCGCCTGCTTGATGATATCCGCCGCCGTGCCCTGCATGGGCGCGTTGATCGCCGTACGCTCGGCGCCTTGTCGTCGGCTGCGGTTTTGTGAGTGGATCTCTGGCAGGTAAAGCCGCCGTCCCATCACGGTTTCGACGAAGCCATCTTCCGCCGCCTGGGTACGAATACGGTCCATATAGCGGGCCACACCGGGGTAGCGGTCGAAGTAACGGTCGATGTAGGTTTGCGCCTGGTTACGGTCAATGTGCAGCTGGCGAGAGAGCCCCCAGGCACTCATGCCGTAGATCAAGCCAAAGTTGATGGCTTTCGCACTGCGCCGCTGGTCGGCGGAGACCTTGTCCAGCGAGGTGCCGAAGACTTCCGCCGCCGTCGCGGTGTGGATATCGCGCCCTTCGGCAAACGCCTCTAGCAGCCCTTTGTCTTCAGATAGATGCGCCATGATGCGCAGCTCGATCTGCGAGTAGTCCGCTGCGACGATGCGGTAGCCAGGGCGCGCCACGAACGCCTGGCGAATCTTGCGCCCCTCCTCGGTGCGGATGGGAATGTTCTGCAGGTTGGGGTCCGACGACGACAGCCGCCCGGTCGCCGTGACCGCCTGGTGATAGCTGGTGTGAACCCGCCCCGTCGTCTTGTTGAGCAGGCGCGGTAGCTTATCGGTGTAGGTGGATTTCAGCTTGGCCAGGCCACGGTGCTGCATGATGACTTTAGGCAGCGGGTAGTCTAGCGCCAGCTCTTCGAGTACCGCTTCCGCCGTGGAGGGCGCGCCTTTGGGCGTTTTCTTGATCACCGGGATTTTCTGCTCGTCGAACAGAATCTGCCCTAACTGCTTGGGCGAGCCCAGATTGAACTCGCGGCCCGCCAGCTCGAAGGCCTCGCTCTCTAACTCACGGATACGCTGTTCGAGCTGCTGGCTCTGTTCGTGAAGGCGCTCTGCATCGAGGGCAACGCCATTGCGCTCGATGCGCGACAGCACGTTGATCAGCGGCAGTTCGAGGTGGTCGAGCACCTCGGCCAAACGCCCTTCCCGTTCGACCTGCGGGCGCAACGACTCTTGTAGGCGCAGGGTGATGTCGACGTCCTCACAGGCGTAAGGCGCCGCCTGCTCCAGGGCGATCTGGTTGAAGGTGAGCTGCTTGGCCCCTTTGCCTGCGATCTCTTCGAAGGAAATGGTTTTCTCACCCAGGTACTTCAACGCCAGCGAGTCCATATCGTGACGCGTGGCGGTGGAGTTGAGCACGTAGGAGGCCAGCATGGTGTCCGCCAGCGGCCCCACGACATGAATGTCCACGTTGGCGAGCACGGAGATATCGTACTTCAGGTTCTGGCCAATCTTGGTCTTGGCAGGATCTTCCAGTAGCGGCTTCAACGCCTGGAGAACCGTGTGGCGGTCCAACTGGGCCGGGGCGTCCAGATAATCATGAGCCAACGGAATATAGGCGGCCTCGCCTGCCTTCAATGCAATCCCCACGCCGACGATATCGGCATCCATATAGTTCAGGCTGGTGGTTTCCAGATCGAAGCAGAAGCGTTCGGCTTCGTTGAGCCGTTCGAGCCACGCCTCCAGCTCGGCCTGCTCGGTAATCACATGGTCGTGGCGCTCGGTCGGCGCCGTCTCCGTCGCGCTGTCGGCTGCTTCCGAGACGGGCTCGCCGCCTGCCACATCGTCCACGCCTTCGTCGTTACCTTCCAGCAGCTCGGCGAGCCACTGTTTGAACTCCATCTGTTTGTACAGCTCGACCAGCGCTTCGCGGTCCGGGTGGGCAATGTCCAAATCATCCAATCCCACGGGCAAGTCGCAGTCGGTTTTGATGGTGGCCAGCTGATAAGAGAGAAAGGCCTGCTCCCGATGCTCTTCCAGTTTTTTGGGTAACGTTTTCGCGCCACGGAAACCGAGGGTGGTCACGCGTTCTAAATCGCCATAAATCGTGTCCAAACCGCCGCCCATACCTTGCAGCAGACCGATGGCGGTTTTTTCGCCCACCCCAGGCACGCCGGGGATGTTATCCACCTTGTCGCCCATCAGCGCGAGGAAGTCGATGATCAGTGCGGGAGGAAGGCCAAACTTCTCCTCCACGCCCGCTTCATCGAGGGTTTCCTCTTTCATGGTGTTGACCAGCGTGATGTGACCGTTCACCAGTTGGGCCATGTCCTTATCGCCGGTGGAGATCACCGCGTCGCGGCCAGCCTGAGTGGCGTGGTGCGCCAACGTGCCGATCACGTCATCCGCCTCGACCCCTTCGATGCACAGCAGCGGCAGGCCGAGTGCTTTGACACAGGCGTGCAGCGGTTCGATTTGGCTGCGCAGGTCGTCCGGCATGGGCGGACGATGGGCCTTGTAATCGCTGTACAGCTCATCGCGGAAGGTTTTACCCGGCGCGTCAAACACCACCGCCATGGGGCTATCGGGGTAGTCTTTCATCAGCCGTTTGAGCATGTTCAGTACGCCCTTCACGGCCCCGGTCGGCTGACCGTTAGAGGTCGTTAGCGGCGGCAGCGCATGAAACGCGCGGTAGAGGTACGAAGAGCCATCGACGAGCACGATTGGGGCACGGGCCATAACCAAATTCCATAGTCAGCAAAACGGTAAGGATGTCTGCTCTCTATGATACGCGTTCAACGCCGGGCCTGCAGAAAAGAGCCGTAAAACACGAGGCGCATCGCCACACAACGCTGCCAACTCGTGCGGCAAGCCGCTACAATAATGGGCTTAGCAACCTGGGCGAGATCCTCATGGCAGTATTCACCCCGCTTAGCGACGCACAGGTCGCCGCGTTTTTGGAAAAATTCGATGTTGGCAGCTTTGTCGCACTTCAGGGTGTGGCCGGCGGCACGGAGAATTCGACGTTTTTCGTGACCACCGACCGCCGCGAGCTGGTGCTCACCCTGTTCGAACAGGGCGAGCACGAAGAGCTGCCGTTTTTCGTGGAACTGCTCGACTACCTAGACGAGCACCGCCTGCCGGTACCGGGCACCATTCACGACCGTGAGGGCGTTGCCCTACATAGCTTGGCGGGCAAGCCCGCGCTACTGTTCCCGCGCCTACCGGGCAAACACCCCAGCGCCCCCAACTTGGCGCAGTGTCATGCGCTGGGCACTGCTCTTGGTCAACTGCATAAAGTGTCGCAACGGTTTCCTGGGCACCGCCCCAACCCCCGCGACCTGCACTGGCTGCGAGCGGTCCACCATAAGGTACTCACCTACATTAGCCCCGACGATCAGACGCTGATGAAAAACGAAGTCGACGATGTCGAGAGCGAGTTCCATCAGCACGGCGCGCTGCCCCAGGGGGCGCTGCACGGCGACCTGTTCCGCGACAATACGCTGTACGAAGGCGACAGCCTCGGCGGCATCATCGATTTCTACAACGGCTGCACTGGCGACCTGCTGTTCGATCTCGCCATCGTAATCAACGACTGGGCCTCCAATGAGGATGGCTCGCTGAATGCCGAGCGCTACCATGCGATTTTGAGCGCCTACCAAGCACGTCGTCCGCTTACCGAGACCGAGCGCACCCTGTGGCCGACCATGCTGCGGATGACGGCTCTGCGCTACTGGCTGTCGCGGCTTCTGGTGGTGTATGTCGACCCGCCGGCCCACGACTTGACTCCCCATGACCCCGAACGCTTCCGCGTGATTCTCAAGGCACGCATCGCGTGGGGCGCACTTCCCATTCCAGAGGCATCTTCATGAGTGACATGGCAACGAGCAGTAGCCCCGCCGTGCGTGCCCGCCGCACGTGGAACATGGACCAGTGGGGCAGCGGTTACTTCGACGTCGACGACCACGGCCAGGCCCTGGTGCGCCCACTCGGCAGCGATGCGGAAGGCCCTGCGCTGCCCATCAGCGCGCTGGTCCGCCAGCTGCAAAGCGCCGGGCTGCGCCTGCCGGTACTGGTGCGCTTTAGCGACATTCTCCACGACCGCGTCGAGCAGCTCTGCGGAGCCTTCGATGCCGCCATGCGGGACGTGGACTACCAAGGCGGCTATACCGCCGTTTACCCCATCAAAGTGAACCAGCAGCGCCGCGTCGTGGAGGAGATTTTGGCGACCTCCGAGCGGGGTAACGGCCGCGTCGGCCTGGAAGCCGGAAGCAAGCCGGAGCTGCTGGCAGTGTTGGCGCTGTCGGATGGCGGCTCGTCACTGATCGTGTGCAATGGTTATAAAGACCGCGAGTACGTGCGCCTGGCGCTGCTGGGCGAGAAGCTCGGCCACAAAGTGTACCTAGTGGTCGAGAAACTCTCCGAGCTGGCGCTGATTCTCGAGGAGGCCCGCGAGCTGGACGTGACGCCGCGCATTGGCCTGCGAGCACGCCTGTCCTCGGTGGGTAAAGGGAAGTGGCAGAACACGGGCGGCGAGAAATCGAAGTTCGGCCTCACCGCCAGCCAGATTTTGGAAGTGGTCGACACCCTGCGCGTCGAAGATGCCTTGGCGAGCCTGCAGCTCGTGCACTTCCATCTAGGCTCGCAGATCGCCAACATTCGCGACATTCAGCGCGGCCTGCGCGAATGCGCCCGCTTTTATCAGAATCTAATGAGTCTGGGCGCGCCCATCGACACCGTCGACGTCGGTGGCGGCTTGGGCATCGACTACGAAGGCACCCGCTCGCGCAGCTACTGCTCGGCGAACTACTCCATGCAGGAGTACGCCCGCAACGTGGTCAGCGCGTTCTCCCAGCTCTGCCAGGAGGCTGACCTGCCCCAGCCGCACTTGATCAGCGAATCGGGCCGCTCGCTCACCGCCCACCACGCAGTGCTGATCACCAACGTGATCGGCGAAGAGCGTGTCAACGACACGCCGCCAGAGCGGGCAACGCAAGAGCAGGACCCGCAGGTCGAAGAGCTGTGGCGGGTGTTCGACCAGTTGGCCGAGACCCAAGAACCGCGGGTGCTGGTCGAGGCGTGGCACGACCTGTTGCAGGCAGTTAGCGAGCTACACGACCGTTTCGTTCTGGGTCTGAGCAGCATCAACGCCCGCGCCGAGGGCGAACGCCTTTACATGGCCGCCTGCACGCGCCTGCGCGGTAAGCTGGATACGCGCAATCGCGCTCACCGCGAGATCATGGACGAGCTGGCCGAAAAGCTCGCCGACAAGCTGTTCGTCAACTTCTCGCTGTTCCAGTCGGTGCCGGACGTATGGGGCATCGAGCAGATCTTCCCCGTGCTGCCTCTCACCGGTTTGGACAAAGCGCCGACTCGCCGTGCGGTGATTCAGGACATCACCTGCGATTCCGATGGGCGTATCGATAGTTACGTGGATGGACAAGGGGTAGAAAGCACTCTGCCGCTACCCGAGTGGGCCAACGATGACGAGCGCTGGCTGGGCTTCTTCCTAGTAGGAGCGTACCAAGAGATTCTCGGAGACCTACATAACTTGTTCGGCGACACCGACTCCGTCGATGCGGCGCTCAGCGCTGACGGCGAGTGGGTGCTCTCTAACCCCCAGGCGGGCGACACAGTGGCCAACGTACTGGCTTACGTCAATTTCGATGCCCGCGTACTGAAACAGAAGCTCACCGAGCAGCTGGTCACGAGCGGTTTCTCTCAGGAGGAGCAGGCGCACTTTGCCGCTAGCCTGACCGAAGGCCTCGAGGGCTACACCTACCTGGAGTAGCCCCTCTGGTTCAATGTGTATAAGAAAGGCCACCGAGATACTCGGTGGCCTTTGCGTTAAAAGCGAGCAGGTAGACGACGTTATTCGACGACGCTGGTGGTGATCTCCAAACCGCCAGTGAGCGTCAGACGTAGCGATGCGCCACGCGGCAGCTCGCCCACGCCCGCAGGCGTGCCGGTCAAAATCACATCGCCCGGTTCAAGGGTGAAATGGCGGCTCATTTCTGCCACCAGCGTGGGAATGGCAAAAATCATATCGGCCCCTTCGCCGTGCTGGCGCTCTTCCCCGTCGATTTCCAGGGTAAAGGCCAGCGCGTTCCAGTTAGGCACGCGGCTCAGTGGCAAAAAGGGCGATAGCGGGCAGGCACCATCGAACGCCTTGGCGATCTCCCAAGGGTGGCCTTTCTCTTTCAGCTTGGTTTGCACATCGCGCAGCGTCAGATCCATCGCCAAACCAATGCCCGCAATGGCACGCTCGGCTTCATCCTGAGTGGCGTGGGTCAGACGTTCGCCTACTAGTAGCGCCAGCTCGACTTCGTAGTGTACGTCACCACGTGAAAATGGCGGATCGAGCGGTTTGGTTAAATCTACCACGCTGGTGGCGGGCTTGATGAACAGAAGCGGCTCGCTAGGAACCGGGTTATCCAACTCTTTGGCATGGTCGGCATAGTTGCGGCCGACACAGATGACCTTGCCCAGCGCGTGGGGAAACTCCTGACCATCGGTAAACTGTGGAACAAAACGCATGGCGGGTCTTCTCCTTCTCGTTATGCGTGCCGTATTCGCAACGACAGGCGCATTAGTCTACCCCAGCCATGCCCATGTTCCACAGTATCGACCGCGTATTTCCGAATTGCAGGAGTATCTGGATCGCTTATGCCTCAGGATACCCGCTCTCCTCAGGCCCATGCGCCAAGAACGAAGGACGCTGTTTAGGCGCGGCAAACGGGGCAACGCAGCGGTTATCGGGCCGATTGAACACGAAGAACACGTTGCTGCGCGGATCCGGCGAGAGGTTGGCGTTGGACGCATGCAGCGTGTTGCAATCGAACAACAGCAGCCCGCCAGCTTTCCCTTTGGGGGCATCGATGCCGTATTTATCGACCAAGTGTGTCAACGCCTCTGGGCTCGGCACGCCCACTTCCTGCGCTTTCAACGAGCGCTTGTGGTTGTCTTCCGGCGTTTCTCCCAGGCAAGGCACGAATTCCATATGCGAGCCCGGAATCAACATCAGCGGGCCATTGAACTCGTGGTTGTCGGTCAAAATCAGCGAGGCGCTGACCGCGTGCATGTTGGGCATACCATCTTCAGCGTGCCAGGTCTCGAAGTCCGAGTGCCAATTGAAGCCTTTACCGGCAAAGCCCGGCTTGTAGTTGATACGCGACTGATGCACGTAGGGGTCGTCACCGATGATCTGACGAGCCGCACCAGCCACGCGCTCGTCGCTGGCAAGCGCCCCTAATCGCTCAGAAAGGCGATGCACGGCAAACAGTGAGCGAATCTCATGGCTTTCTGGCTCGGTGATGCTGAACGCCTTATCGCGATAGGCGTCGTTGCTCAGCAGGGCGTTCATCTCTTTGCGAAGCGCCTCCAGCTCTTCGCCATCGATCAAATTGGGAATGAACAAATATCCCTTGCGTTCGAACTCATCGAGCTGAGCCTCACTCAGCGGTCCCGGTAACGCACGCCCTTTTACGACGCCATCCTGGCGGGGCTGTGTGAGTGATGCAGGCGCTTGGGCCAAGCGTGTGGGATAAGCGTCTACCACCCTGGCATTGCCCGCCGTGGGCACGTCGGCCATCTCGCTATACTGTTTGTGGGCGGTCACATGGTTAAGCGGTGTATTGCTGACTGTCATCTAATCCACTCCTTGTATGATTAAACTTCAGTTAAAACGTGTCTCATTTAGAAACACAGCGCAGTAGATAGGGTAGCTAACCTTTCTGCGCTTGCAACCTAGGATGGCTCCTTTCATAACGTGGGTTATGACATTCACCCCCTCATCTCTGACTATCGCAAAAAAACGCCTTAAGAAAAATCCTTATTATTTATCGATATAACATATAACTTTAACGTCCGATAATAGTGACCTCTTGTTTCGCCCTGATCGATAGACCTAAAAAAACCAGAGAAGCCTTTACAAGCGCCGCTCTGGTTATTCTAGCTCTCGGAAAAGCTAACCAAGGCATAAATGGCCATAAATAAAATCGCGATCGAACCCGGTATTTCGCGCCATTTCCTCGGGCTTCAACAGTTTGATACTGCTACGTGTTTTACGGATTAGCTTTTTCTGCTCTAGTGCTGTCATACACCGGCTCACATGCACGCTCGTCATTCCCAGCAGTTCACCCACGACATCTTGAGTGACAGGGAACGAGAACACATTGCCTGTTAGCAATCCTTTAAAATTAAAGCGAGCATACACTTCTAAAAGAAAGTGTGCCACGCGTTCTTCCGAGCGATGATGCGTACAGCTTCTTAATCGCTCGATCGTAATATTGTCATTGACCATGACATAAGAGGTGATGGCCTTTCGTACTTCCTCATTGGTTTTAAGCAACTCGTGCAAGTCATCGACCGATACTTTTTCGAGTTTGCAATTAGTTAAAGAAAGAATCACGATATCATGGCTTTCAAAAAAACTTTCACGCATGCCAATGATATCGCCAGGCATGAAGACATTACATATGTCCTGCCCTCGTGTGCTGGTCGCATGCGAAAGGCTCGCCCACCCCTCCTTGACCACAAAAATGTCGGCGCGACCCTCGCATAGCGAAAACACTTTTTGGTTACGCCGTAGCTCGACGGGTTTTTGTCGAATGTTCGCCAATGCCTCTCGGGCATCGCCCCCCAGTTCACCGTAGAGGCCAAGTACCTCACCCAACCCTATACAAGAACTGTCACCACTCAAGCCGCCATGTACACTTTTGCGATTTCTATCTTCCACTTGCTGATACTCTTCTTCAGTAACCTTATCCATCTCTACACTCCTTTGTAGTTAGACAAAAGCTATACTCACCAGGAATTATTTATAATGCCGATATATAGAAAGGAAGATAACGCGACAAAAATATAGACAAATATAAATGACTAAACAAGACGGTTTTATAATCCATGCTAGCAAATGTCAAAAAACATCCGATTATTAACATTTGTTAAAATTTTCTCTACTACGCGTATTCGACAATAGTCAATTAATCCTATCGCACCCCGCAGCATAACAAAATCAAAAACAAACACACCGGCTGAAACATTCGCCCTCGTACATAACTCATTAAAAGTGCCACATACATTAATTTTTAAGCTTTAAAACTTACGTACCCTGGAAAATAAAAAAGGTCTTTCATACGCTCAGTGCGGGGCAATAGGGATCGTTCGCCCACTTACCGACTAATGGAGTAGCGCATGAAACGTCACGTTTTCGTCATTGCTTTAGAAGACAAGCAAAAAAAATCCATGCAAACACTAAGAGAGCAAAAGAACTTAGATATACATGGAGTATTAGATGTAAAGAGCGCCGTGGAAGCAGAGAAAATCTCTTTTAATCATCTACTTTCATTAGCCAAAGAGCACCTAGATGCGTATCCCGGCACGGTCGATGCGATTATTGCACAATGGGACTTTCCCACGAGTGTGATCGTGCCTATTTTATGCCAACAGTACCAAATTCCCTCACCCTCAATTACGAGCGTTTTAAAATGTGAGCATAAGTATTGGAGCCGCATAGAGCAGCAAAAAGTCGTGCCCGAGGTGGTACCTAAGTTTTGCGGGATCGATCCTTTCGCCGATGATCCGCTCTCCCAAGTGACGCTCGACTACCCGTTTTGGTTGAAGCCAGTGAAAGCGTTCTCTTCCCATCTAGGCTTCAAGATCGAAACGTCGGCTCAATTCGAAGAGGCTATCAAAGAGATTCGCGCGGGCATCCGCCAACTCGGTGACGCTTTTAATGAAGCACTTTCTTATATAAACGTACCCGATGAGATAGCGCATTTAGACGGCAATGCCTGTATCGCTGAAGAGATCATCAGCGGTGTTCAAGGTGCCCCTGAGGGTTCTGTCTTCAACGGGGAGTTCAATGTTCACGGCATCATCTCTCAACCTAAAGCCAAGAACTCCATTTCACTGTTCGATCGCTTGGAGTACCCCAGCAATCTTCCTGAGCACGTTCACCATAAAATGGTGGAAACCGCCAAAACCTTTCTTACCCATATCGGCTATAACAACGGTTGTTTCAACGTCGAGTTCATGTGGGACGAGGCACGAGAAAAACTATGGTTAATCGAAGTGAATACGCGCATCTCGCAATCTCATAGCGAGATTTTCGTCATGGTCGATGGCATGTCGAATCATGAAATCGCCCTGGATATCGCCCTCGGCCAACGCCCATCGCTGCTGAACCGTCAGGGCGTTGCCCCGATTGCCGCCAAATGCTTCATTCCCTTTGCCCACCAAGATGGCGTGGTCAAGCGCATCCCCAGTGACGCAGAGATCGCCGCGCTGAGAAAACGGCTGCCGCATACAGAGGTCGTGATCGATGTCGCGCCAGGCCAACAGCTTAGCCATCTGATGCATCAGGACAGTTTCTGTTACCGCCTGGGCACGCTTTACGTGACTGGCAACACTCATGAGGAGATCGAGCAGAATTATCAGTTCTGCCTGGATGTTCTCAATTTCGATATCGAGCCCATCGATACGTAAGGAGGCCCCTATGGAAATCGTTCGCGATTTTCCCTACCCCATCCGCGAGATTGAAAACCTCTTCATCCCCATGCGCGATGGACAACAGCTCGCCGCCAAGGTATGGCTCCCCGACACGCCCGACGCCACACCGTTTCCTGCCATCATGGAGTATATTCCCTACCGCAAACGCGACGTGACGCGAGGCCGCGATGCCAGCAACCACCCTTACCTGGCGGGCCACGGCTACGTTTGTGTGCGAGTGGATATGCGCGGAAGCGGCGACTCCGACGGCGTACTTATTGACGAGTACACTCAGCAAGAGCAGCAAGACGCGGTCGATGCTATCGCCTGGTTGGCCGAACAGCCGTGGTGCGATGGTAACGTCGGTATGATGGGTATCTCCTGGGGTGGTTTCAATAGTCTGCAAGTAGCGGCCAAACAGCCGCCCGCCCTCAAGGCGATCATCAGCCTGTGTTCTAGCGACGACCTTTATGCCGACAACATGCACTACATGGGTGGTTGTCTGTTGGGCGACAACCTTTCCGAGGCGACGGTGATGTTCGCCTTCAATGCACTGCCTCCCGATCCAGAGATCGTCGGCGACCGCTGGCGAACCATGTGGTTCGATCGCATGGAGCACAGCGGGCTATGGCTCGATCAGTGGCTGCGCCATCAGCGTCGAGACGCCTACTGGTCGACCAGCTCGGTGGGCGAACATTACGAGGCGATACAGTGCCCCGTTTACGCCGTGGGCGGCTGGGCCGATGGATTTACCAACACCGTCTTGCGGTTGATGGAGCATTTGGAAGTACCCCGGAAAGGGCTCATTGGTCCCTGGGGGCATAAATACCCTCACCAAGGCATTCCCGGCCCGGCCATTGGGTTCCTCCAGGAAGCGCTGCGCTGGTGGGACTACTGGTTGAAAGGTAAACAGAACGGCATCATGGAAGAACCCATGTTGCGTGTCTGGCAACAAGACAGTGTACCGCCGGATAATAGCTACGCCGAGCGGCCTGGGCGCTGGCTGAGCGAAGCACAATGGCCCTCCCCCAACCTCCACATGCAGCGCTACTACCTACAGCCCAACCGCCTGACGACCGAGCCGATGCCAGCACACCTCGTGCCGTCCACACTGGGTTTACAGTCGCCTGTTAGCGTAGGGATGTCGGCGGGAAAATGGTGCTCCTATGCCGCCACGCCAGACCTTCCCGGTGACCAGCGTGAAGAGGACGGAGGATCGTTAGTGTTCAGCAGCGAGCCGCTAGAGGAAGCGCTGGATATGTTCGGCGTCGCCACATTGTCACTGACGGTTTCCTGCGATCAACCCCAGGCCATGCTGGCCGCGCGCCTGTCCGACGTGGCTCCCGATGGCAAGGCGACCCGCGTGACCTACGGGCTGCTCAACCTGACCCACCGGGAGAGCGATGAGCACCCGAGCGAGCTGGTGCCCGGCAGAGAGTACCGAGTACAGTTGGCCATGAACGGTATTGCTCAGCGCTTCCCTAAAGGACACCAGCTTCGCCTGTCGATCTCGACCACTTACTGGCCGTTGGCGTGGCTATCTCCTGCGCCTGCTCAGGTCGACATCACACTAAAAGAGTGCCAATTGCATCTCCCCGTACGCACGGTGTCTCACGCAGAGACGCCCTTTGCCTTTGCCGCTCCCGAAGCAGCGCCACCGCTGGCCACCACCACGCTTGATCCCAGTCAACATAACTGGCTATTACACCGAGACCTGGCCACCAAACGATCGACGCTGGAAGTCATCAACGACCAAGGACGTTTTCGCATCGACGATACGGGCACCGAGATTCACCGGAGCGCGCGGGAGTACTACAGTACCGTGACCGATGACTTCACATCTGCCCAAGGCGAAACCCTCACCGAAAGCCACTTCAAACGCGGCGACTGGGATACCGAGGTGTATACCCGCACGGTACTTACCTGCACCGACACACACTTTTTGGTTCACGCCCAGCTAGATGCCTATGAAAACGCCTATCGTGTCTTTTCCAAGAATTGGTCGTCCAAGATTCCTCGAGACCACCTGTAACCTGTCAGGCTCTCAGTGATCGTCAGACCGCCCTTCGTTATTAGCAGGGGCGGTCTTGGCTCAATGTGCATGGATACATGCATAAAAAACCCCGGTCAGGGCTACCGGGGAAAAGGGCGTTGCCAAGTAAGCTACTGGACGTGCAAGTAAGCTACTGGGCTTGACAGCGTTGCTTCGCGCTATTTTTTAGCCTGCACGTCGTTGTCATCCGCGCGCGCCAGGAACGTGCGCGTGGTATCGTCCAGATGCTGGTCTGATCTTACCCAGCAACAGTGGACACTGGTTTAAGCGATCATTCGGGCTTCAAATGCCTCTGGGCTAATCATCCCAATAGCACTGTGCCGCCGTTGCTTGTTGTAGTCCAGTTCGATGTATTCAAACACCTGGCGCTTCATCGTATCCCGCGCTTTAAATGGCTCTCCGTGGATCGCTTCCACCTTGAGACTGTGAAAGAAGCTTTCGGCACACGCGTTATCATAGCAGTTGCCTTTAGCGCTCATGCTGCACCTAAGCTCATGACGGGTAAGCAGCGATTGGTAAAGCGTGGAACAGTACTGACTACCTCGGTCAGAGTGAACTATCACGCCTTTGGGCATTTTCCGTTTCCATAGCGCCATCTGAAGCGCGTCACAGACAAGATCGGCTGTCATACGCTCACTCATTGCCCAACCGACCACTTTCCGAGAGTAAAGATCAATGAGCACGGCTAGGTAAAGCCAGCCTTCGCCCGTCGCTAAATAGGTGATGTCACCTGCCCACTTTTGATTGGGGGCTGATGCCATGAAGTTTTGCTCTAGTAGATTCGGCGCCACTGGCAGCGAATGCCGAGAGTTCGTGGTGGCCTTAAACTTGCGGGCTGCTTTAGCGCGCAAGCCTTGACGCTGTAAGCTGGCAGCCACCGTCTTACGGTTGATCGGCATGCCATCATCTTGCAGGTCTAGAGCTAATCTCGGGGCGCCTGAGCGGCCTTTACGCTGGTGAAAAGCCTCAGCCACACGCTGATCGAGAATGGCCTGCTGGCTGCGTTTTGGAGACGATGCACCCTCGCGTTGCCGCCAAGCGTAGTAGCCGCTTCGAGCGACCCCAACAACATGGCACATCCGTTGAACGCTGAAAGCCTGACGATGACGATGGATAAAGGCGTACTTCACTTCAGGCTCTTCGCAAAGTACACCGCGGCTTTTTTTGTGATGGCCAGCTCTTCATTTGCTTCGGCTAATTGGCGCTTCAAGCGAGCGTTTTCTTCTGCTAACGACCGCTCTCGTTCAGATGTGTCTTGCTGCAGCTGTGCTTTAGAGCGCCATTGATAGAGCTGACTCGCGTGTATTCCCAGTTCACGAGCCGCTGCTGCAACGCCAATGCGATCAGCGAGTGCTAACGCTTCTTGACGGTAGGTATCTGAGTAACGGGTATAGGATTTTTTCTTCATTGATGTTGTCGATCTTGCCATGGTTCACCTCAGCGTAGCGTATTACATTTTTGAGGTGTCCACTGTTACTGGGCAGGATCAGTCCAACCAATCGGCCATGGCCTGTTCTTCTTCAAGGATCTCACGGCATACACGCACTACCTCCGGCTGATTGGCCTGCTCTGCAGCGGCAATCAATGCCTTATAGTTGGCAATTTCGAAACACTCGAAGGCGTAGCTCGCAATCCCGCCTTTGACCACTTCGTCCCCGGCCATCATACCGCCTAGCGATTGGCCGAAAGCGGTTAGCTTACCGCCCATATCTTTGACGGCGGACGTATCGATACCCAGCTCGTTCATTACCCGCTCTAGCTTTTCTGCCTGATGCTCGGTTTCGTGCAAATGCTGATCGATGCGGGCGCTCAGCGCCGGGTAGTGCTCTATCCGCTTGGCCTGCGCTTTCAACATCTCTTCCGCTTGCTTTTCCATAGCATGCGCATCGCGTAACCAATCTTCCAAATACTTGGCTTCCATCGTGTGCTCTCCTTGTTCATTCGCGGCGTAGGATACTTTCCCTTATTTGTTGGGGTCGATTTGCTCCTTCTGTGCCCCGGACTTTTCCTTGGCACTCCCCAGGCTAGGCTCTTGGCCTTCGGGGGCAGGCTGATTACGTACGCTGTACTGGCTCCGGCCATCCAACGAGGGGCCTTCGGACCAACGACCCTTCGGCGCCTCCTTGTCCATCAAGGTGTTGAGGTAGTAATAAGAGTGCTGCATCGCCTCATGATCTTCCGGCGTGGCATTGGGGATTGGCAGCTGTTTTTCGAAGCCGCCCAACTCTTCGATGACTGCGAGCCATTGCTGCTGATGGTAGGTGTCACGAGCAATCAAAAAGGATAGAAAATCCTTCATGCCGTGATCATCGGTCCAATTGTAGAGACGCGATGCCAAGACACGACCGCCAGCTTCGGCCGTAGCGTTGGCCAGCATATCAGCAGCGATATTGCCCGTGGCGTAAACGTGGCTCATATCAAAAGGGACGCCATTGGCATTCACTGGCATCGCCGACAAGCCCGATGAAAGCAGATGACGTGGATTGGCACCGCCCAAAATGGCGTTCATAACCGGGTCTTTAGCTGTCGCCTCTTGATAGGAAACCGGCGCCCCTTCCAAATTGAGCGCCACTGCATGACCCAACATCTCGATATGGGACAACTCCTCGGTGGCCGTGGACATCAACATATCGCGGATACGGTCATCACCACGAGCCCCCATTGCTTGAAAGAAGTACTGCATGGCCACTCGGATTTCACCCTCAATACCGCCAATAGCCTGCTGCAGCAGCATGGCAAATTCTGGGTTCGGAGTGTCGACTTTAACGGGATACTGCAACTTTCCAGAGTGGTGGAACATAGCGCTACTCTCCTTCGTGAATTGCCAGGGAGCGCACTCCCTGGCAACGTATTTAAAGCGTTTGCTTTAATAGCTTCCGTGCTTCGTCTGCAATGTCCTCATAATGCTGCGTGACGCGATCAAAAAACGCTTGCGCCTCTTGATCCGACTTTTCTTTGGCATCTTGAGAAAACTGCTGGCTTAGCTGAACGCCTTGAGAGGCATGATATAGCGTGCTCACCATATCGAAGTTCTTATCGTTCACAGGATGATTCATCCTTGACTCCTTGTGCCTTTTACCTAAAGGCAAAAGGCACTCTTGAACGTGTAAAGAGAACGCGGCAGCTACCTAGTTAGCGGTTGTTACCACCACCACTGTGGCTATTCTCACCGCCTTTCTTACCGGCTTCTGAAGCGCGCTTGGGATCATTGGCAAAGTTGCCTCCGCTGTTTTCACCGCCTTTCTGGCCAATATCTTCGTAAAACTCTTTGCCATGGCTATCAGCGGTGGCTTCGCCACCCTTTTGGCCGATATCCTGATAAAACTCTTTATCGTGGGTTTTGGAGGTGGTTTCACCCCCCTTTTGTCCTGCCTCTTCGCGACTCATTCCATTATCGTTGCGGTTATTCGCCATGATAAATCTCCTTTTCATGAATTCGGCAAAACCAACTCATTGACTCGCACTCGGTGTGTCACTCGAGTAATTTGAGACTAGCCAACCTCACTCTCTTATCAAGCGAATGGCGGATTAAACGACAACGTTTAACCTTTATGATCACAGCCAACCATTTCCGTCAAATAACGTTTTAACCATCTCCCCGTAACCAAAGATAAAAAGATTGACTAAATTCCTAAACTGACAACACACTTTCTGGGCATACCGACATCAAGGAACCGGCCATCCTATGCGCTCACGATTCGCCCTCGCCACCACGCTCAGCCTTTGGCTGACCGCATGCCAAAACCATGCGGCTTTGCAAGCCTCCATGGCAGTCGATGAATCGCTCATCAATACCTACTGGAAGCTACTGACCGTAAACGACGACCTCGTGGTGGCCGCAGACAATGTTCGCGAAGCACATATAGTGCTGCACATCGACAACAGCGCTCGTTTGGCAGGCGCCACCGGCTGCAACACGCTCAGCGGTCGCTACCAGCACACTCGCCAGCAGCTCACGTTCCACCCCATCGTCACAACGAAAATGACCTGCCCTGCTGCACTAATGCACATCGAGCAAGCCATGCTGAGCGCGCTCTATCAAACCACGCATTGGAAGATCAACGGAGAACGCTTAGTGCTCTTCAATGATAAAGGGGAGCCACTGGCAGGGCTCAAGGCAGTACACCTTTATTAAAAAATACAAAAAGCTTAGCGATAGTATGGACGCGGAAGAGCTACGCCGCGTTGCTACACACTAGTGAAATAGAAAAAAACAATTACTTAAAAAGTTTTTCATGTAGGCGCCCACCTGCCTTCTCAACTCACCCAAGCTATTACTATCTCCATCATAAGCAACGGGGTGTTTTCTCGTTTTTTAAGGTACATCTCTCTACTCATTACTGGTAACATTATGTTACCTATATTCGCTTAGGGTTCACGGACGATGAAGATTTTCGCGTTGACTGCGCTATTGGTATGGATACCTTTCTCTACTCAAGCAGAAGTACATAAGTGTATCGATGGCAATGGGCACACCACCTACCAGGATGCCCCCTGCGCAGATGGCACCTCAGAGACAGTCAATATCAACAACCTCACCATTATTCCGCCACCCAGCGTCACCGCTCGCGCCGAGCCATCCGTCAGGGCTAGCCCTGTTCCACGCCTTGCTGCGCCCTACAGAAACCAACACCAAACGGCTCTCGAACTGCGTAACAGCCGAGTGAAAACACGCGCTCGCTATCCATTGAGACGCGGCTGGTAAAGCGAGCGTGACGCCACGTCTTTCGGAAAGTTCTTTTATCGCTTCAGGAAAACGCTGATAAACAGGCCGCTCGATTGAGTGGCTTTTCTTCATAGCTATTAGATTGCTACCGGCATTAGAAATCGATTGAGCGCCTAGTCGATACAACTCTCAACTATTCAATAAATTTTAATGAACTTAAAATCGACTTCTTGCAGCGATTCGACACATAGTAACGGGAGAGTGAGATAACGTCAGAACAGCCTGAAACGCTTTCTAGAGCGGCTCGAAGGGTATAGAGAGGGCATGAGGCGTCATGCCAAAATAAGCGATATTAGTCGGCTATTCGTTTATCTCACACATACGAAAAAGGCCATCCGACTGGATGGCCTTTTATATTCTCTAATGCTTTGGTGCCGACACCAGGAGTCGAACCCGGGACCTACTGATTACAAGTCAGTTGCTCTACCAACTGAGCTATGTCGGCGCTTCGCATTTTCTTGAGAACTTGACTGGGCTGCCCTTAGACAAACCAATCAACAAGAAATCTTGTTGGCAATGGCTGGGGTACCAGGATTCGAACCTGGGAATGCCGATACCAAAAACCGGTGCCTTACCACTTGGCGATACCCCAACGTTGTGGTGGCCAGAGACGGAATCGAACCGCCGACACGGGGATTTTCAATCCCCTGCTCTACCAACTGAGCTATCTGGCCCTTGCCAACGGTGCGTATTAAACCAAAAGCTCCTCTTTTCGTCAACACCTTTGTGAAACTTTCTTTCTAGTCACATGCTTAGGGCACATCAGGTGCTTGCCGAAAAGCATTAAAGGCCACGTCATCCGTAGCTTAGCGCAGCGTTGCTGTTTTTATGCTTGGCTGGGCGGCACGTACCCTTCCGCTTGGTCGGTGGTTTCGTTATCCAAGAAACGTTGCATCTGCTCCATAAGGTAAGCGCGTGCTTCCGGCTCCAGCATGTTGAGGTGCTTCTCATTGATCAGACGGGTTTGCAACGCCTGCCACTCTTCCCAGGCTTGTTTCGATACGGTGGCCTGAATCTCTTGGCCCTGCTTACCCGGCAGCGGCGGGAAAGGCAGTGCGGGTAGCTCTTGCTGGTACTTGCGGCAAAAAACCGTGTTGCTCATGGTGTGCTCCTATAGAGTGTGTCTGTGTCGGCCAATCGCCCGTATCGTTTAAGGCCCGGGGGCAGGGTCTAGGGTAAACGGCGTTAGCTGGCTCAGTAGTGATTTGACCGGTGCCGCCAAGCCTAGCGCAGGCGGGTGGTGAACGTCATACCATACGCCGTTTTCACGCACGCCGCTGATACGCTGGCAGCTCACCGGCTGCGGCGTAATCGACAGCTTAAAGTGGCTGAAAGCGTGAGTGAAGCTAGGCAGCGCGGCTTGACGCTCGGGGGCTTCGGTGTTGTCTTCCAGCCAGTCGTTGAGTTCGCTGTGGCGCTCAAACTGCGGCAGGCTCCATAACCCGCCCCACAGGCCGCTGGGTGGGCGCTGCTCTAGCCAAACGCGGCCTTGGGGATCGCGCAGCAACAGCATAATGGTATCGCGGGTAGGCGTGGTTTTCTTAGGTTTAGATTCCGGATAGCGCTGCGGCTCCCCTTGGGCATAGGCGCGGCATACGTCATTGAATGGACATATCACGCAGTCAGGCTTGCTGCGCTTACAGAGCGTCGCGCCGAAATCCATGACTGCTTGGGTGTAATCCGCCAGTCGCGTGGTGGGCGTAAAGTAGTCGGCCAGCACCCACAGCGAGCGTTCTACCGCGGGCTTGCCGGGCCAGCCGGTGACGGCGTGTAGGCGCGTGAGCGAGCGTTTGACGTTGCCATCCAGTATGGCCGCCTGCTGCCCGGTGCTTTGAGCGATGATGGCGCCAGCAGTGGAGCGGCCTATGCCGGGCAGCGCCATCAACGCATCTACGCTAGCGGTGGGCAGCTCACCCCCGTTCGTTTCCATGGCAACCTGAGCCGCTTTGTGCAGGTTGCGGGCCCGAGCGTAATAGCCCAGGCCCGTCCAGTGGTGCAATACGTCATCTTGCGGCGCGGTGGCCAGGGCTTCCAGCGTGGGAAAGCGAGCCATGAAACGCTCGAAGTAAGGAATGACCGTTGCGACCTGTGTTTGCTGCAGCATGATTTCGGAGACCCACACGCGATAAGCGCTGCGGGGTGACTGCCAGGGCAGATCGTGACGGCCATGCTTGTCGAACCAGGTGAGCAGCCGTTGTTGAAACTCTTCCGCCGGTAGGCAAGGCGTGGGCATCTCGGCCATTGGGCTTCCTTTGAACACTCGCTTTGAACGACAGCGCCGGCCCAAGGCCGGCGCATACGGTGCATCGTGCGTCAACGCGGTCGTCGTCAACGCAGGCTTCGGTTAATTGAAGAGGCGACGAATGCCTTCGCGCAGCTCTTGACCTGCGCCTTCGCCCAGGCGCTCATCGATGCGGTCGAGGGATTCGCCAAGCCGCTCTTCCAACTCTTCTTCTACCCGGCTGCCGGCTTCGCCACGCAGCAGATCGACCACCGAGGCCTGAAAGGCGGTCCGGTCGAAGCGGCACCACTGGGTTTTATCGTCGCCAACGTGGCCTTCACAGCGCACCGGTAACGGTAACTGTTGAAGCCGTGGGTTTACTTGGCAAGCAGCATCGCCGGTATCTACTAAGCGTGCATTGGCTTGCGTATTGAAATCAAGGCTGTTGAGGTTGAAGCTCCCCTCCCCTTGCACATCGATTCCCGGTAGGCGAACCAGCAGATCGTCACTCTCTACGACTCCATTACGCACTTGGAAAGTGGCGTCGAAACGCTCGAAGCGGGTATCAGGGTGCCATTCGCGGTCTACCTCCCGCCCTTCTAGCTCCGCCACCAGCTCACACATCTCACGGGAGACGTTAGAGCGCAAAATGGCACCGTCGTTCAGCCGGGCGTCAAGCTCGCCGTTGAGGTTGCTCACCAGCACATCGCGGCGGTTGCCTTGGGTGGTCAGCGCGCCTTCCAAGTTGAAGCGGCCACGCAGCGGAGCCTCTTCCTCGCTGAAGGTTTCGATCAGCGGGGCGACCTGCACGTTACGGACGTTCGGTGAGAGCTGCCACTCCAATACGTTACCAGTGGCGTCCAGCTGGCCGGTGGCGTTGAGCTCCCCTTCGTAGAAGCCGGACTCGAACGATGTCAGGCGATGGCTACCGTTCTCACCGCGTAGTGCCAATTGGGTATTGCTGAAGGTCAATCCGGCCAACACTAGTTGCTCGACACTCAAATCGCCCTGCAGCGTGAGGGTTCTGAGCCACTCTTGGGGCAACAGTGCTTCTTCACTTTGAGCAAATGCTTTACGCAGTAACCCACGACTGGCCTGCTGCGCGGTGGCCGCCCCAGGCAGGTAGTGATCGAGGTTAAGTGCATCTCCTTCAAGAGTAAAAGAGAGCTGATTACCATCCAGCGCCGCACTGACGTCACCGGTAAAGGTGCTGTCATCGACGACTAACGAAAGGCGCGGTAGCGCTACTCGCTCCAGGCTCCCTTCGATGGGGCTGGTCAGCGCAACATCGCTCAGTGCGGCTTCGCTGGCGGTATCGAGCGATGCGCCGGTACGCGCAATCCAGGGACGCAGGTTGAATGGGGCGGCGGTGAGCTGGCCGCTATATTGAGGTGCATCGAGCAGTTGCTCGAGATTGAGATGACCACTGACTCGCAGTCCATCAGGTCCGGTCAATTGCAGATCCTTTAATTGGGCCGTTTGCGCAGCGAAGTCGCCATCGAAACCAAACGCCAACGAAAGCGCCAAGCTCCCTTGCCAATTGTCGGCATGCCGAAGGCCGGTTTCCAACACACCCTGGCGAATGCTGAGCTGTCGCTCGCCCATACGCGCAACGATCTCAGCCGCTTTCAGGGCTAGCTGCTGCGGCTCGCTATCGGCACCGCGCCGAGTTTGGGTGGTGAGCTGGGTATTTTCGAAAACGATTTGCTCCTCTTCAAGGCCCAGCCGAAGGCGTGTTTCTAGGTTGACGTCGCTGGACAGGTCCGGGCCTCGCTCTAGCACTTCGGCATCCAGACGGTTGTGCTTGGTCAACGTAAACATCGCTTTCAACGGAAACGAGCGCACCGGGTTGACGTTGGTGCCCGACATATTCAGCGGCTGTATCCGCCAAAGCGCTTGGCTCTGCTCGTCGCGGTAGCGAATATCGGCCTCTTTGATGTCGACGCTGGCGATATTCAACACCACTGAAAGGTTGCCTGCATCGACATTGGGGCCAGCGCTGGCAGGCGCCAGCACGGTTTCGGCGGTTTCGTTGTTGTGCTCGGAAAGACGCTCCAAAAGCGGCTGCCAGTTGGCCTCACCCTCGGCGTTTTTCTCTAAATTCAGGCGCATGCCATCCAACGTCAGGCCATCCACAGCGATCTCGCCACGAAGCAGTGGCGCAAAGGCAACGCTCACTTCTGCACGGTTGATGGCGGCAAAGGCGGTATCGTCTTGAGACTGCTCGGGCAGCCAAGCGCGGGCCTGCTCGACGCTCACCCCAATACGCGGGTAGAACGACCAAGTGATGGGGCCTTCCAGGGCAAGATTGAGGCCGGTTTGCTCTTCGACCACGGCCGTCAGGCGTGGCTTGAAGTCTTCGGGGTCTAAAAAGGTGGTGACATAGACCACGGCGGCCACGGCCACCATGGCGAGAATGCCCACTGCCGCCAGCAAAATGCGTAATAGCTGTTTCATTTACCCTTTCCCTTGTGGGTCTAGCTCGACAAAATCACTGGTCGCCGTTAGGCCCGGCTCGGACGACTCATCGGCCATTGGCCGATAGCCAAGCTTCGATAGCAGGACGCGGTCCGCCAGCGGCAGCGTCGTCGTGGCTATACGCAGCACGCGGCCGTCTTGCTTGGCCTGCTCGCCCAGCAGCGCCATGAGTCGAGAGCCGACGCCGCGGCGGCGCGTGGTTTTACGCACGCAAAGTTCAGAGAGCCACCATGCCCGGTCATCGGCTTCCTGTATGGCTACCGCACCTAATAAACGGTCGTTGAAATGCGCACAGGCAAAAAAGTGCTGGCCGCTCAAGTGCTGTTCGATGAAGGGCAAAACCGTGGGGGTGGGCATGCGCTCTTGAGGCGCATCTTCATAAATGCGCACCAGATCGATGCGTACCTGCTCGTCTGCTTCCCAACGGGCCTGGTCGACATATTGCAGTGTCACCGGCATGGTGAAATCCTCGTTGCCAACGCAGCTAGGCTGCTATTTAGCGCCGCAAACGGCGGCGACATTCCCCGCATTGTAGCGGATGGGGGCGCCGATTCTCTATAATGGCTGCTTTGGCCTCAGTTGCCGCCCGCCGATTATTCCTCAGAGTGCGCCACGGCGCAGGAGATGCAACATGTCAGCGCGTATTGCCACGGTAAGCCGTGACACCAACGAAACGCAGATTACGGTCAGCGTCAACCTCGATGGCGAAGGCCGCTTGAATTGCAACACTGGCGTTCCGTTCTTGGACCACATGCTGGACCAAGTGGCTCGGCATGGCATGGTGGACCTCGATATCGATGCCAAAGGCGACCTGCATATCGATGACCACCATACCGTCGAAGACTTGGGCATCACCCTCGGCCAAGCATTCAACGAGGCCATCGGCGACAAGCGCGGCATCTACCGTTACGGCCACGCATATGTGCCGCTGGATGAAGCGCTGTCTCGCGTGGTGATCGACTTTTCTGGCCGCCCTGGTTTATTCATGAACGTCGAGTTCACCCGCGATACCATCGGCCGACTGGACACGCAGCTGTTTTGGGAGTTCTTTCAGGGCTTCGTCAATCACGCCCGGGTCACGCTGCATATCGACAACCTGAAAGGCTTCAATGCTCACCACCAGGCCGAGACCATTTTTAAAGCCTTTGGCCGCGCGCTACGCATGGCCGTTGCAGAAGATCCGCGCATGGCGGGCCAGATGCCGTCTACCAAAGGAAGCTTATAATGTTGGGCGTTGCGATTAGCAGCGTGGCGGCACGCATCTCCTCCGCGACTCCCAAGACCATGACCTTCTCGCCTACGACCTCAAGGAGCGCTTCATGACCATTGCGGTAATCGATTATGGAATGGGCAACCTACACTCGGTGGCCAAGGCGCTCGAGCACGTCACCCATGAAAACGTGATCATCACCCGCGACCCGCGCCGCATTCTGGGCGCGACCCGTCTAGTGCTGCCCGGCCAAGGGGCGATTCGTGACTGCGTTGGCGAACTCGAACGCACCGAACTGCGCGGCCTAGTGGATGACGTGTTGACCCGCCAAGCCAAACCGCTGCTGGGCATTTGCGTGGGCCAGCAGATGCTGATGGAGCGCAGCGAAGAGAATGGCGGCGTGGACTGCTTGGGCTTTTTTCAGGGCAGCGTGGACCGCTTTCCGGCCAACATGCGCGACGCGCAAGAGCAGCGCCTAAAAGTACCGCACATGGGCTGGAACTTGGTGGATCAGCACCACGAGCATCCGCTCTGGGCAGGCATCGATAATCATGAGCACTTCTATTTCGTGCACAGCTATTACGTCAATGCCGCCGACGATGCCCAAGTATTCGGCACTACCCAGTACGGCAGTGTGAGTGCTCACGTCGCGATTGGTCGCGACGCTACTTTCGCCGTACAGTTCCACCCGGAAAAAAGCTCCCGTGCTGGCCTGCGCCTGCTGGAAAATTTTGTCACCTGGACGCCCTGAGAGGTTTCACTATGTTGGTAATTCCCGCGATCGATCTCAAAGACGGCCAGTGTGTGCGCTTGAAGCAGGGCCGCATGGATGATGCGACCTCCTACGGCGACGACCCGGTCGCGATGGCGGCGCGTTGGGTAGAAGCCGGCGCGCGCCGTTTGCACTTGGTGGACTTGAACGGTGCCTTCGAGGGTAAGCCCGTCAACGGTGAAGCGGTCACGGCCATCGCCCGCGCCTACCCGAACCTGCCAATCCAAATTGGCGGCGGCATTCGTTCGGCGGAGACCATCGAGCACTACCTCAGCGCCGGTGTGTCTTACGTGATCATTGGTACCAAAGCCGTCAAAGAGCCCGAGTTCGTGACTGACATGTGCCGCGCCTTCCCCGGTCATATCATCGTGGGGCTGGATGCCAAAGATGGCTATGTGGCCACCGACGGCTGGGCGGAGGTCTCCACCGTCAAAGCCACCGAGCTTGCCAAGCGCTTTGCCAACGACGGCGTTTCCAGCATCGTTTACACCGATATTGCACGCGATGGCATGATGCAGGGGGTCAACGTCGAGGCCACCGCGGCGCTGGCCCGTGACGGCGGCCTGCCAGTCATCGCCTCCGGCGGCGTGACCAACTTGGAGGACATTCGCGCGCTGTGCGACGTGGCCGACAGCGGCATCCTCGGTGCGATTACAGGCCGGGCCATTTACGAAGGCAGCCTGGATGTGGCGGAGGCCCAGCGCCTGAGCGACCAACTCAGCGGAGGCCAAGAATGAGCTTAGCCAAACGGATTATTCCCTGCCTAGACGTGGACGCAGGGCGGGTGGTGAAAGGCGTGAACTTCGTCGGTATTCGTGACGCGGGCGACCCGGTCGAGATCGCCCAGCGCTACAACCAGCAGGGTGCCGATGAAATCACTTTTCTCGACATCACCGCCAGCCATGAAGATCGCGCCACCACGGTCGAGATGGTCGAGCGCATCGCAGGCGAGGTGTTCATTCCCTTGACCGTGGGCGGCGGTATCCGCACCTGCGACGACATTCGTACCATGCTGAACGCAGGTGCAGACAAAGTCTCGATCAACACGGCTGCCGTCACCAACCCCGAGTTCGTACGCGAAGCCGCCGAGCGTTTCGGCAGCCAGTGTATCGTGGTGGCGATCGATGCAAAAAAAGTGTCTGAGGAGGGTGAGCCCGATCGCTGGGAGATTTTCACCCACGGCGGCCGCCGCCCTACCGGCCTAGACGCGGTGGAGTGGGCCAAAAAAATGGTCGAATTTGGCGCAGGCGAGCTGCTGCTCACTAGCATGGACCGTGACGGCACCAAGATTGGCTTCGACCTGGGCGTCACCCGCGCCATTTCTGAGGCGGTCAGCGTGCCGGTGATTGCTTCCGGTGGTGTCGGCAACCTAGATCACTTGGTCGATGGCGTGCTCAAAGGCGGTGCCGATGCAGTCCTAGCGGCCAGCATTTTCCACTTTGGCGAATACACCATTCCGGAAGCCAAGCGCTACATGGCCGAGCGCGGCATCGAAATGCGTTTGTGATGACTCTTATCCCTTTACTGAGGGGCTGTTAATGCGCCGCAATATTCCATGGATTGGAGGAGTGGCAGGAGTTTGGCTGAGTGCATCTGCCTCAGCCTTCTCTTTGCCGGACTGGCCTCCCACTCTTACGCTCGATCACACGCTCGTGCAAACCAGCCTGCTGACACGCCACTTCGAGCCCGACCCAGAACACACCAACCAGCAAAATCTAGTGAGTATCGAGCTTCACAATCCAGAGCGCTGGCTAGCCGGTGCGGCTTGGTTCAAAAACTCGTTCGATCAACCCACTTGGTACTTTTACGCTGGCCGTGAGTTTCCACTATGGCAGCTCACCGATGAGATTAGCGTGCGCGCCAAGCTAACGGGCGGTTTACTACGCGGCTATAAAGACGAATACCGCGATAAAATTCCTCTCAATCATTTAGAGATTGCCCCCGCGCTTCTGCCCAGCATTGGCGTTCAGTGGGGGCGAGTGGAGTCTGATCTCATCGTCTTCGGAACGGCGGGCGTGATGATAACGGCAGGCATGCGCTTTTGATGCTCTAGCCGTCGGCGTCTTCCAGGCTCAAACCCAAATTACTAATACCGCCATTGCGACCCAGCGTGCGAATCTCTTTGAGCGTCGTTTTATTGATCGGCCCGCTGACCGCTTCAAGCACTGCGTCTTGGAAGTCGTTTTCGTCCTCCATCAACGGATGGTCGCGAATGATCAGTGCCAGCGCTTGCGCGTCCACTTCGCCCTCGGTGAGTTCGATGAACGCTCGCACGCCAGCCCGCGACGTGCGGCTGACGTCCAGCACGGCTTCGGGGGATTCACCTTGCAGCGTATCGAGTAGCGCAGAGATCGACACCACCGCGTCCAGCGCCCGACGTGCACCAAAACTCTCGTCCCCCTCCGGCGGCTCGCACTCGGCCAACTTGTCTGCTTGGCGGGCAAAATCGATGCTGGCGTGGGGGACGCTCAAGCGCTCCCACACCAAATTCAGTACGGTGCGAAGGGTGTGCCCATCGCCCTGGCCACTAGTTTGCTCGTACAGGGCGTAATTCGGCAGTAGGCGCTCACACAGCGCTGCCATGAAGGCTTGTTGGGCGGGCAGCGGCAGCAGTTGCAGCCGCTGATAGAATCCTTGGGGTTTAGCCACCATGCTGATGTCCTGAGTCACTCTGTTGGTGAAAGTATGTGGGTGAAACTGAGTTGGCGAAACTGAGTTGGTGAATCGAACACGATACGTTATCGTCGCAGCCACGCGGCGGGTACACCGCTGCACTCGATGTGCTCGGCCGGCGAGGAGATTACCATGCATATTCATCTGCTACAGCACGGCCCTGACCATGGCCCCGCCCGTCTGACCGACTGGCTTGAGAGTATGGGCCATAGTTACACCGTTTTTCATCTTTACGCGGGAGAACTCACGCCCCGCCCTGGGGAGTCCGATGCGCTCATCGTGCTGGATGGCCCCGATAGCCTAGTTAGCGAGCCTCCCGCCTGGCACAAAGCGGAGCGTAAACTGATCCATCGTTATCTAGATGGACAAAAGCCAATGCTGGGCATTGGCTTGGGAGCGCTTTGGGTAGCAGAAGCACTCGAGGCCGTCATCGCCCCCGGCACCTACCCCGAAACCGGTTGGCACACCGTTACCCTAGCGCCGGAAAGCGGCTTCGATTTACCCGAGCAGTTCGAGGCATTCATGTGGCATCGTTTGGTATTCAGCCTACCCGATGGTGCGATTCCGCTGGGCGGCAGCGCGGCGGCGCCGCTACAGGGGTTTAGCTGGGATGTCGGTCGGGTAGTAGGCTTGCTATGCCACGTCGAGACCACCCAAGCGAGCCTCGCTCCGCTGCTTCGCGATCCCGACCGACCCAAGGCGAAAAGCACCTCCACCGGGCGTTTTTTGCAAACCGATGAGGAGATACTGGAAGACCCCGCGCGCTTTCAGCGCTTGGCACCGCTGCTGGATCGCGTCATGACCCAGTGGCTTAAGAGCGCTTGATGCCCCACCGCTCGGGGCGTCATCGTTAAGTACTCCACTGCCGCGCAGCGGCAAGACAGCTCTCCCAATCGCCCACGAAGAGCTCTGCGGGCCGACTGTTCTGCTGCTTTTCCAGGTGGTAACGGTAAAGCGGGTCGTAATACTCGGTGAGTAGCGGGGCGAGCCACGCCTCATGGGCCTGGATATCGCCAGCGGCATGAGCTCTGAACGCCATGGCCTGCAGACGCTGCAGGCGCTGTAGACGCGCATTGCCCAGGCGCTTGGCCAGCCGTTCCAGGGCGCTCGACAGTTGGCGCTGCATACGTCGTCGTCCCTCTTCCGGGCCAAAGCGCGCTGCATAGCCCTGCTCTAGCGCTTCGATATAGTCGCGACGCAACTGATCTAGTCGCCAATCGAGCGGCATCTCGATGCGAATACGCGGCGCGCGCTGCAGGGCGTACCAAACCTCTAGCGGAATGTTGGCGTTGCCGATTTGCCGCGACTCATCCTCAAAGACGAGCTTGCCCGTCTGCCCTATCAAACGCTGGGCCAAGGCATGCTCGAAGTCGATTTGCGTCGTGGGTTCCTCGGGCTGTCGGCCAAACGCAGAGCCTTTGTGATTGGCACAGGCTTCCAAATCGATCCCATTGGGCAGTCGATGGATCAGTGCAGTCTTCGCGCAACCGGTCAGCCCGGCGATCACCAGCATGGGTTGGCGAGCGGCTTCATCGATTCGCTGGCAAAGCCGTTGGCGAAGCGCCTTCCAACCTCCCTCGATACGCGGACGATGAACTCCAGTATCGGCCAGCCACTGCTGAGCAATTTTCGAGCGTAGCCCGCCGCGAAAGCAGTAAACGATCGCCTCTGGGTGCTGGGCCAAGTACTGCTGCCAAGCAGCGATCCTGGCTTGTTTCACCTCACCACTGACCAGCCGCTCACCTAACGCAATGGCGGCCTGTTGGCCCTGCTGTTTGTAAGCAATGCCAACCTGATGGCGCTCTTCGTCTACCATCAGCGGCAAATTGACCGCCCCCGGAAGGCTGCCTTGGGCAAACTCAACTGGGGCGCGCACATCGATCAGCGGTATGTTCGCTGCAATCAGTTCAAGAGAGGCTGGCGTGGTCGACAGCGTCATCCAACGACCTCGATGCTTATCTTGCCCTGGGCTGCTTTGAGGGTGCCGAACGGCGCTAGCGTGAGCCCATGCTCGCGTCCAATACGTTCTACGTCATCTTCCCAGGCGGGATCCACACTGATCAGCAGGCCACCAGAGGTCTGCGGGTCGCATAGCCACTGCCAGTGGGCGTCATCCATCGCCGGTAGCGCGCTCCCCAGTGCGTCACGATTACGCAAGGCACCACCAGGCACGGCGCCTTGGCGACGGTAACCTTCCGCCTCGGCGAGCCTAGGCAGGCGACGAAAATCGATCTCGGCCATCACGCCACTGGCACTACACATTTCACTGAGATGACCCGCCAAACCAAACCCGGTCACGTCCGTCATGGCATTGACGCCCTTCACTTGAGCGAGCGCGACCCCGATGGCGTTGGGTTTGAGCATGGTTTCCCGAGCGAGACCATGGTGCCCAGCTTCCAGCAGTCCGCGCTTTTCGGCCGTGGTGAGCATGCCGACACCGAGCGGTTTGGTCAGAAACAGCAGATCGCCGGGTTTGGCTTGGCTGTTGAGTTTCAAATGGTCGAGATCGACCAGGCCGTTTACCGCTAAACCAAACATTGGCTCTGGGGCATCGATGGAGTGTCCACCGGCCAGGGCAATGCCCAGCTCGCGGCAGACCGCTTGGGCACCTGCGACCACATCGCCGGCAATGTCTGGGCCCAGCTTATCCAGCGGCCAACCCAAAATGCCCAGCGCCATGACGGGAGTACCTCCCATGGCGTATACATCGCTAATGGCGTTGGTTGCGGCGATACGACCAAAATCGAACGGGTCATCGACGATGGGCATGAAAAAGTCGGTGGTCGCAATCATGCCGCGACCATCGCCCAGATCATAGACGGCGGCATCTTCACGACCTTGATTGCCTACGATCAGCCGCTGGTGCCCCGCCGCAGGCCCGGCTTTGGCGAGAATGCCATCGAGTACGTCCGGAGCGATCTTGCAGCCGCAGCCCGCTCCGTGGCTATATTGGGTCAAGCGAATCGAACTCATCATCCCTCTCCTTTTTGGTTAAGCATAGCCGAAGTTACAGCGCTTCCAGGGCATCGCTCAATTTATCCACGGGAATCACTTCCATGCCTTTGGGGGCCTGCTTGGGTGCATTGGCGCGCGGGACGATGGCGCGAAGAAAACCGTGCTTGGCCGCTTCTGCAATACGCTCCTGGCCGCTGGGGACCGGGCGTATCTCACCGGAAAGTCCTACCTCACCAAACACCACCAGCTCCTTGGGAAGCGCGCGGTTCTGCAGGCTGGACACCACGGCCAGCAGTACGGCAAGATCCGCACTGGTTTCCAGCACCTTGACACCACCTACCACATTCAGGAAAACGTCCTGATCCCCGGTAAACAGCCCACCATGGCGATTCAATACAGCCAGCAGCATGGCCAGGCGATTCTGATCGACCCCGACGGCCACACGACGCGGGTTGCCCAGAGCAGACTCATCGACGAGGGCTTGCACTTCGACCAGGATCGGCCGGGTTCCTTCCCACACCACCATGACGAGGCTGCCCGGCGCCTGCTGTTCCTGACGCGAGAGGAAGATGGCACTGGGGTTCTTGACCTCCTTGAGGCCTTGTTCAAGCATGGCGAAAACGCCCAGCTCGTTGACGGCACCAAAACGGTTCTTCTGGCCGCGTAGGGTGCGAAAGCGGGAGTCGGCGCCGCCTTCCAGCAGTAGCGAGGCGTCGATCATATGTTCGAGCACTTTGGGACCCGCCAGCGTGCCATCCTTGGTGACGTGCCCCACCAGCAGCAGCACGGTATGGGTCTGCTTGGCAAAGCGAGTCAGTGCAGCGGCGGACTCGCGCACCTGGGCAACGCCGCCAGGGGCCGAGCTAATATCCTCCAAATGCATGGTTTGAATGGAGTCGATGACCAATATTTCCGGCTTCTCTCGCTCTGCCACCGCTAGAATGGTCTCGACACTGGTCTCTGCCAACATCTTCAAGCCATTGGTGGGTAACTGCAGGCGGTGGGCGCGCATGGCCACCTGGGACAGCGACTCTTCTCCCGTGACATAGAGAATACGCCGCTGCTGGGCAAGCTTGCAGGCGGTTTGTAGCAACAGCGTCGATTTACCGGCTCCCGGGTTACCGCCCAGCAGCACGGCAGACCCTGGCACTAAACCACCGCCGAGTACGCGGTCGAACTCGGCGAAGGTCGAGGTCAGCCTGGGAACTTCGCTTAAATCGACATTGCTGAGATCCACCACGTCGCGCGACAGATCGCCTGCGTAACCAGCTCGCCCGCTGGATGCGGTGCCGCTACCGGGACGAGCGCTTGCCAGTTTGACCTCTGTGAGCGTGTTCCACTCTTGGCAGCTGGTACATTGACCTTGCCATTTACGATACTCTGCACCGCATTCAGTGCAGACAAAGGCACTTTTCGCTTTTGCCACCGCCTGTTCGCTCCTTTTCTTGTGTCACGTAAAGGGCTAAAAGAGTGCTCAGAAATGCAAAAGGCGGCCAGTGGCCGCCTTCGAGCGTCGTATAGGGCTTATTGACGCTGTAACTGCAACATCTCGCCATTTTCGAAACGGCGGCGCTCAGGGTCGATCAGCTCCAGAGTACGCTCATCGATGCGCTGGAAGTAGTAGATCTGACCGTCGCCGTTCGGCGTAAGCTCGTAGACCGTTGCGTCGGGGTCAGAGGGCGTGCCGGTCAACACTTCCCAGTTACCGGCGTAGTTCTCGTCTGGCGGTGTCTGGGGATGGTTACGGTAGGTAGCATCCAGAGTGAACGTACGCTCTTCCGGAGCACTCATCTCTTCACCAACCAGCGTAACATCCAGGTCAATGCCGTCACAGTTACGGCAAGGCAGGGTGCCTTGATAGTTAGCCTGCGATGCTGTCATCCCTGCATCGTCGCGCTGATCCGTTGGGCCAGCTGCACAGCCCGCCAACAGTGCCAACATAGCCGAACCGGCTAGCAAACTCCTGAATTGCATTGGGTGTCTCCTTATGGTGTTGGACATACATTTCTTTCGCGCGCTTATGACAGCATAACCGCTACAAGGTGCGACGCCCACCCCCACGCAGACAGTTATCGCATGCCACAGGGAAGGCTTGCGCTCTTGCGGCCATCAGGCGACCATGGTGCGATTACCGCTAGGATAATCAGGTTACGCTCATGAGCCAATATTGGAGCCCTGCCATTAGGGATCTGACGCCTTACGTGCCGGGTGAACAACCCCGCGAACGTGTCATCAAACTCAATACCAACGAAAATCCTTACCCGCCCGCGCCTGGCGTGAGCGAGGCGCTGCGCCAGTATGCGATCGATCATTTGCGTCTTTACCCTGATCCAACCTCGCTGTCGTTGCGGGAAACCTTGGCAAAGACCTATGGCGTTAGCGTAGCAGAAACCTTCGTAGGGAACGGCTCCGACGAGGTGTTGGCCTTCGCTTTTCAGGCGTTTTTTTGCCAAGGCGCTCCGTTGGATGTTCCCTCGATCACCTACAGCTTCTATCCCGTCTATGCCAATTTGTATGGCGTCGAGTTACGTAAGCACTCACTCAACGACCAGTGGGAAGTCGACTTGGACGCTTTGGCGAGCGCCTCTGAGCGTGCTGGGGTAATTTTTGCCAACCCTAATGCGCCAACCGGACATGCCCACCCGCTCGCCAGTATCGAAGCCCTGCTGAAGCGCGTGACGGATCGGGTGGTGTTGGTCGACGAAGCTTACGTCGATTTTGGCGCTGAGAGCGCGGTGGCTCTTATCGAGCGTTATCCCAACCTGCTAGTCACCGGTACGTTTTCGAAGTCGCGCAGCTTGGCCGGGCTTCGCCTCGGCTACGCGATTGGTTCTCCCGAGCTGATCGAAGGCTTACAACGAGTGAAGGACTCGTTCAACTCCTATCCGGTCGACAGCCTAGCCAGCGTCGTAGGTATCGAGGCACTAAAGGATACCCAACACTTCGACGCCTGCCGAAACAACGTGATCACCACCCGGGAGCGCACACGTCAGCGTTTGGAAGCCCTTGGTTTCGAAGTGCTTCCCTCTAAAGCCAACTTCCTGCTGGCCCAGCACCCGGACGTTGCCGGAGCGCAGCTGTTTGCAGGGCTTCGTGAGCGAGGTATTTTGGTACGCCACTTCAATACCGATCTGCTCAACAACTTCCTGCGCATCTCCATCGGCACCGATGACGAGATGGATAGCTTTATCGAAGCGCTAGAGTCCCTATGCGGTCAATAGCTCTACTTAGCTTCCCGCAATGCTGAAGCACCTGATGCTTGAACACCAAAACCCAGCCACTTGGCTGGGTTTTTAGTAAGCAGTGTACATTCTCTGTTGGGTACTGCGTCCACACGGCAGAAAGCCCCGCACACGGTGTGTACGGGGCTTATCGAGCGCGCAACAAAGAACCCAGCCGGTTGGCTGGGTTCTTTGCGGTATAAGTGCCTGATTATGTTCGGGCCGGCCACCCGGCGGGCGGCGCTCCGCGACTTTACTCGTCTCATCCTGAGACTCGCCCTTCGGGCCCGCTGAAGCGGTTCCCGTTCGTTCCCGACAAACGGGTCCAGGGAGAGACCCCTTAACGACAAAACCCCGACCAGATGGCCGGGGTTTCGTAATAAGTGCCTGACGATGACCTACTCTCGCATGGGGAGACCCCACACTACCATCGGCGCTAAGCGGTTTCACTTCTGAGTTCGGCATGGGATCAGGTGGTTCACGCGTGCTATGGTCGTCAGGCGTAACGGGTCATGCATATCATGCTGAGTGCGTCGTTGACGCGGTAAGTGATCGTCTCTTGTCCGCCAGCGTCTTGGCGGGCGGATGCGTATCCGGTTTTTCGAGTGGCTGTCCACTCGGTCGTTATCACGGCGACCAGACCCCTTGGGTGTTATAGGGTCAAGCCTCACGGGCCATTAGTACACGTTAGCTCAACGCCTTGCAGCGCTTCCACACCGTGCCTATCCACCAGCTGGTCTCGCTGGGCCCTTTAGGAGGCTCTAGGCCTCGGGGATGTCTCATCTTGAAGGGGGCTTCCCGCTTAGATGCTTTCAGCGGTTATCCCGTCCGACCATAGCTACCCGGCAATGCCACTGGCGTGACAACCGGAACACCAGAGGGTCGTCCACTCCGGTCCTCTCGTACTAGGAGCAGCTCTTCTCAAACATCCAACGCCCACGGCAGATAGGGACCGAACTGTCTCACGACGTTCTAAACCCAGCTCGCGTACCACTTTAAATGGCGAACAGCCATACCCTTGGGACCGACTTCAGCCCCAGGATGTGATGAGCCGACATCGAGGTGCCAAACACCGCCGTCGATGTGAACTCTTGGGCGGTATCAGCCTGTTATCCCCGGAGTACCTTTTATCCGTTGAGCGATGGCCCTTCCATACAGAACCACCGGATCACTAGAACCTGCTTTCGCACCTGCTCGACGTGTCTGTCTCGCAGTCAAGCACCCTTATGCTCTTGCACTCATTGCACGATGTCCGACCGTGCTGAGGGTACCTTCGTGCTCCTCCGTTACGCTTTGGGAGGAGACCGCCCCAGTCAAACTACCCACCACACACTGTCCTCGATCCGGATCACGGACCTGAGTGAGAACGCCAATGATGCCAGGCTGGTATTTCAAGGTTGGCTCCACCCGAACTGGCGTCCGGGTTTCAAAGCCTCCCAGCTATCCTACACAGGCAACATCAGCGTCCAGTGTGAAGCTATAGTAAAGGTTCACGGGGTCTTTCCGTCTAGCCGCGGGTACACCGCATCTTCACGGCGATTTCAATTTCACTGAGTCTCGGGTGGAGACAGCGTGGCCATCATTACGCCATTCGTGCAGGTCGGAACTTACCCGACAAGGAATTTCGCTACCTTAGGACCGTTATAGTTACGGCCGCCGTTTACCGGGGCTTCGATCAAGAGCGTCGGCCGAGGCCTAACACCATCACTTAACCTTCCGGCACCGGGCAGGCGTCACACCCTATACGTCCGCTTGCGCGTTAGCAGAGTGCTGTGTTTTTACTAAACAGTTGCAGCCACCTGGTATCTTCGACCGGTTCGGGCTGAAGGAGCAAGTCCTCTCACCCTACGCCGGCGTGCCTTCTCCCGAAGTTACGGCACCATTTTGCCTAGTTCCTTCACCCGAGTTCTCTCAAGCGCCTTGGGATTCTCACCCTGACCACCTGTGTCGGTTTGGGGTACGGTCGCACATGATCTGAAGCTTAGAGGCTTTTCCTGGAAGCGTGGCATCAATGACTTCGACACCGTAGTGTCTTCGTTTCGTGTCTCGGCCTTGAGCGCCCGGATTTACCTAAGCGCTCAGCCTACTCACTTTCACCAGGACAACCAACGCCTGGCTCACCTAGCCTTCTCCGTCCCCCCATCGCAATCATGTCCGGTACGGGAATATTGACCCGTTTCCCATCGACTACGCCTTTCGGCCTCGCCTTAGGGGCCGACTCACTCTGCTCCGATTAGCGTCGAACAGAAACCCTTGGTCTTCCGGCGAGGGAGTTTTTCACTCCCTTTATCGTTACTCATGTCAGCATTCGCACTCGTGATACCTCCAGCATGCTTCTCAACACACCTTCATCGGCTTACACGACGCTCCTCTACCGCTCACACATCGTGTGAACCCGTAGCTTCGGTACCTGGTTTAGCCCCGTTACATCTTCCGCGCAGGCCGACTCGACTAGTGAGCTATTACGCTTTCTTTAAAGGATGGCTGCTTCTAAGCCAACCTCCTAGCTGTCTGAGCCTTCCCACATCGTTTCCCACTTAACCAGGATTTGGGGACCTTAGCTGACGGTCTGGGTTGTTTCCCTTTTCACGACGGACGTTAGCACCCGCCGTGTGTCTCCCACGCTGGCACTCACCGGTATTCGGAGTTTGCCTCGGGTTGGTAAGTCGGGATGACCCCCTAGCCGAAACAGTGCTCTACCCCCGGCGGTGATACGTGAGGCGCTACCTAAATAGCTTTCGAGGAGAACCAGCTATCTCCGAGCTTGATTAGCCTTTCACTCCGATCCACAAGTCATCCAAATCTTTTTCAACAGATCCTGGTTCGGGCCTCCAGTTGATGTTACTCAACCTTCACCCTGCTCATGGATAGATCGCTCGGTTTCGGGTCTATATCCAGCGACTGTGTCGCCCAGTTAAGACTCGGTTTCCCTACGGCTCCCCTATACGGTTAACCTCGCCACTGAATATAAGTCGCTGACCCATTATACAAAAGGTACGCAGTCACGGAACAAGTCCGCTCCTACTGCTTGTACGCACACGGTTTCAGGATCTATTTCACTCCCCTCTCCGGGGTTCTTTTCGCCTTTCCCTCACGGTACTGGTTCACTATCGGTCAGCCAGGAGTATTTAGCCTTGGAGGATGGTCCCCCCGTCTTCAGTCAAGGTTTCTCGTGCCCCGACCTACTCGATTTCACGTGATCAGATTTTCGACTACGGGGCTATCACCCGCTATGGCCAGACTTCCCAGTCTGTTCGCCTAATCATTCACACGCTTAAGGGCTGGTCCCCGTTCGCTCGCCGCTACTAGGGGAATCTCGGTTGATTTCTTTTCCTCAGGGTACTTAGATGTTTCAGTTCCCCTGGTTCGCCTCTTACGCCTATGGATTCAGCGCAAGATACTCATCTTGTGATGAGTGGGTTTCCCCATTCAGAGATGTCCGGGTCACAGGTCGTTTGCCACCTCACCGAACCTTATCGCAGGCTACCACGTCTTTCATCGCCTCTGGCTGCCTAGGCATCCACCGTGTGCGCTTCATTGCTTGACCCTATAACCCGAAGGAGTCTGGTGTCTCGCAATGACAACGATTGCCGGATACGCTTGAGACGTATCACTTAACAATTACGTATGAACGTTATAAAACGTTCATGTCAGCATGATATACATTGTTAAAGAGCGACTGTTCAGTGAACAGTGATAAAGCGACATGAATAATGTCAGACTTATCAGTGGTCACGAAACAACAAACGGTGTCGAGGATGGTGGAGCCAAGCGGGATCGAACCGCTGACCTCCTGCGTGCAAGGCAGGCGCTCTCCCAGCTGAGCTATGGCCCCATCTTGTAGCACTTTACTTCCACAAATTTCTGTAAGACAAGGCAAAATGCGACGACGTATAGCCTGCTATACGAGGAACATTTTAACGCCGTATTACAGGAATTTGGTGGGTCTGGGCAGACTTGAACTGCCGACCTCACCCTTATCAGGGGTGCGCTCTAACCAACTGAGCTACAGACCCGTGCTTCTAACGACCTCTCGTTACTGCATCGGCTGGCCGACCTCACCCTCCTTTCCATTTAAGGTCAGGGGGTGCGCTCTAACCAACCGAGCTACAGACCCGGTCATTTCGCTGTATGCTTGAACTCGTTGCCCAAACAAAGCGGAAATAGCTACCGTTTGCTCTACTATCTGATCAGGTAATTCATTGTGAGCGCTTACCGCGAGGGTGAGTCATCGGTTAAGGAGGTGATCCAGCCGCAGGTTCCCCTACGGCTACCTTGTTACGACTTCACCCCAGTCATGAACCACACCGTGGTGATCGCCCTCTTGCGTTAGGCTAACCACTTCTGGTGCAGTCCACTCCCATGGTGTGACGGGCGGTGTGTACAAGGCCCGGGAACGTATTCACCGTAGCATTCTGATCTACGATTACTAGCGATTCCGACTTCACGGAGTCGAGTTGCAGACTCCGATCCGGACTGAGATCGGCTTTTCGGGATTGGCTCACTCTCGCGAGTTGGCAACCCTTTGTACCGACCATTGTAGCACGTGTGTAGCCCTACTCGTAAGGGCCATGATGACTTGACGTCGTCCCCACCTTCCTCCGGTTTGTCACCGGCAGTCTCCTTAGAGTTCCCGCCATTACGCGCTGGCAAATAAGGACAAGGGTTGCGCTCGTTACGGGACTTAACCCAACATTTCACAACACGAGCTGACGACAGCCATGCAGCACCTGTCTCTGCGTTCCCGAAGGCACTAAGGTATCTCTACCGAATTCGCAGGATGTCAAGAGTAGGTAAGGTTCTTCGCGTTGCATCGAATTAAACCACATGCTCCACCGCTTGTGCGGGCCCCCGTCAATTCATTTGAGTTTTAACCTTGCGGCCGTACTCCCCAGGCGGTCGACTTATCGCGTTAACTTCGCCACAAAGTGCGCTAGGCACCCAACGGCTGGTCGACATCGTTTACGGCGTGGACTACCAGGGTATCTAATCCTGTTTGCTACCCACGCTTTCGCACCTCAGTGTCAGTGTCAGTCCAGAAGGCCGCCTTCGCCACTGGTATTCCTCCCGATCTCTACGCATTTCACCGCTACACCGGGAATTCTACCTTCCTCTCCTGCACTCTAGCTTGACAGTTCCGGATGCCGTTCCCAGGTTGAGCCCGGGGCTTTCACAACCGGCTTATCAAGCCACCTACGCGCGCTTTACGCCCAGTAATTCCGATTAACGCTTGCACCCTCCGTATTACCGCGGCTGCTGGCACGGAGTTAGCCGGTGCTTCTTCTGCGAGTGATGTCTTTCCTAGCGGGTATTAACCGCTAGGCGTTCTTCCTCGCTGAAAGTGCTTTACAACCCGAGGGCCTTCTTCACACACGCGGCATGGCTGGATCAGGGTTCCCCCCATTGTCCAATATTCCCCACTGCTGCCTCCCGTAGGAGTTCGGGCCGTGTCTCAGTCCCGATGTGGCTGATCATCCTCTCAGACCAGCTACGGATCGTGGCCTTGGTGAGCCGTTACCTCACCAACTAGCTAATCCGACATAGGCTCATCCGATAGCGGGAGCCGAAGCCCCCTTTCTCCCGTAGGACGTATGCGGTATTAGCCTGGGTTTCCCCAGGTTATCCCCCACTATCGGGCAGATTCCTATGCATTACTCACCCGTCCGCCGCTCGTCAGCATCCAGCAAGCTGGATCTGTTACCGCTCGACTTGCATGTGTTAGGCCTGCCGCCAGCGTTCAATCTGAGCCATGATCAAACTCTTCAGTTTAAGATCGATGCGGTTCTTGCCTGTCGCCGAAGCAACAGAAGCGAACCAAACTTGGCTCAAGGGTCAAACGAATTCATTCATTAGGCCGAAGCCTGTTTGACGAGTCGCTTGCCTTGATAATGGGTGATTTGTCACCCTCATCGGCAAGCGCCCACATGAATTACCTGATCAAATTGTTAAAGAGCAACTTTCGTAATGTCGCTGCGGCGGGCTCGATGACCTGACCCGTGCTGCCTCAGCGAGGAAGGCGTATTCTACGCATTCCGTGGCGTTTGTCAACCGCTGTTTTCAGCGGGCGAAGCGAGCGATCTGACCAACCTACCACAGAACTCTAACTTCCTGACAAACAAGAGGTTTTTCAACCTCATCACCGCTGGTAACGCTGAGCGTCCCCGGCAGCGGATGCGTACTTTACGGATTCGATGCCGGGTTGGCAAGGGCTAATGTGAAAAAGTTTTCAAAATGTTCAGCGTTTGGGTTTTGCCTTACGCATGACGGCCAAGATGGGGCCCGAACACACGTAAGCCGCAAACAGCAGCAGCAGCATGACCGACGGCTCGACGGAGATCATTACGAACCCCAGTACGACCGCCAACAGTACCACGAAAGGCACGGGCTTCTTGAAGTCCAAGTCCTTGAAGCTGTAGTAACGGATGTTACTCACCATCAAGATCCCTGCAGCTCCAACGACAACGAGCATCAGCAGCTTGAAGCCAAAGGCATCGGCATCGAAGCTGTGAAACGTCCATACGCTAGCGGCCACTAACGCCGCCGCCGATGGGCTAGGCAAGCCGATGAACCATTTTTTATCGACACTGCCGATTTGCACGTTGAAACGCGCCAAGCGCAGCGCAGCGCAGGCGACATAAAGAAAAGCGACCACCCAACCTGTTTTTCCAATATCTTGGAGAATCCAGGTGAAGGCGACCAATGCCGGCGCCATACCGAACGAGATCATATCGGCCAAACTGTCGTACTCTGCCCCGAACTCACTCTGGGTATTGGTCATACGCGCCACGCGACCATCCAGACCGTCCAGCACCATAGCAATGAAAATGGCGACGGCTGCCGAGGTGAACTCACCGTTGATACCGGCCACGACGGCAAAAAAACCGGAAAAGAGCGCAGAAGTCGTGAACAGGTTGGGCAGTAGATAGATCCCTTTACGGCGAATCTTTTTACCATCTTCGACGGCTTCTTCCACGACCTCGGTTTCTCGCAAAAACGCGGCGGCAAGATCTTCATTGCCGACGTCTTCGTCTTTGGCAGACGAAGACGGAAGGGTGTCATCGGCAGCCGACGTCTCGGAAGGCTGCGTGCTGCCGTGCTTTTGGTCGCGAGCATCCTGGGTCATAAGCATCATCCATTTGAAGTGAATTCACACGAAAAGGGTTCTCTTCTCATTCTACACGGTGACGCCCAGGCGACCAGCCAATTGCCCTAGACAACGAAAAACGCCCCGAAGCAGCGCTTCGGGGCGTGGATAACGCTATGCGTCGTTTAATTCTTGGACTTATCGACGAGCTGGTTAGCAGCAATCCACGGCATCATGCCGCGCAGCTTGGCACCGACCTGCTCGATCTCGTGTTCCGCATTCAGGCGACGACGAGCCGTCATGGACGGATAGTTGGTGTTGCCTTCCTGAATGAACATTTTGGCGTATTCACCGGTTTGGATACGCTTAAGAGCATTACGCATCGCCGCGCGAGACTCATCGTTGATGACCTCAGGCCCCGTCACGTACTCACCATACTCGGCATTGTTGGAGATGGAGTAATTCATGTTGGCGATGCCGCCTTCGTACATCAGGTCGACGATGAGCTTGAGCTCATGCAGACATTCGAAGTAAGCCATTTCCGGGGCATAACCGGCTTCGGTCAGCGTCTCGAAGCCCGCTTTTACCAGTTCGACCGCACCGCCACACAGGACCGCTTGTTCACCGAACAGGTCGGTTTCGGTCTCGTCTTTGAAGGTCGTTTCGATGATACCGCTACGGCCACCGCCGACACCGGCCGCATAGGAGAGTGCCAGTTCTTTGGCGCTGCCTGACGCGTCTTGGTGAATAGCGATCAGATCCGGAATACCACCGCCCTTGACGAACTCAGAGCGAACGGTGTGGCCCGGCGCTTTCGGCGCGATCATGATCACGTCGAGGTCTTTGCGCGGCTCGATCTGGTTGTAGTGAATGTTGAAGCCGTGGGCGAACGCCAGGGTTGCGCCTTCTTTCAGGTTCGGCTCGACTTCCTGCTCGTAAATCGCCTTTTGGTTTTCGTCCGGCGCCAGAATCATGACGAGGTCAGCGGTTTTACACGCTTCCGGTACGCTGGCGACTTTCAAGCCAGCCGCTTCGGCTTTTGCTGCAGACGAGGAGCCTTTGCGCAGGGCAACGGTGACGTCGACGCCCGACTCTTTCAGGTTGTTAGCATGCGCATGACCTTGCGAGCCATAACCCACGATGGTGACTTTCTTAGCCTGAATGAGAGAAAGGTCACAATCTTTATCGTAATAAACGTGCATGGCGAAACTCCAGAAGTCGATGAAACCAAAAGTTTTTATTGCGTAAGTGTCAGCGTTGATGGCCACCCGTGCCGTCTTTTGCAGCACTAGGATTTGGCGTTGAGGCCACTCTACGCCAGCGCAGCTATTGCGTAAAACGCTATGTTTGCAACATACTATTTCATATTATGAAATATCGTTCAGTCCAAAGGCTCTCATGGATTTCCGCTTACTCAGGCATGTCACCATCCTGGCCGATACGCTGCATTTTGGCCGCGCTAGCGAGCTTTGCCATATCAGCCCCTCGACGCTGAGCCGCTCCATCCAACAGGTGGAGAGCGAGCTCGGTACGCGCCTGTTTGAACGGGACAACCGCCATGTAACGCTCACTCCTCAAGGCATCACCTTCCAACGCTATGCCAAGGAGACGCTCGAGCAGTGGGAAACGCAAAAGCGCACACTGGCGGCGACGACGGAGCAGCTCAGCGGCGAGATCAGCATTTACTGCTCCGTCACCGCAAGCTATAGCTTCCTCTATGAACTGCTCAGCGATGTGCGCACCCGCCACCCCGGCATAGAGCTCAAGCTGCATACCGGCGACCCCGCCGATGCGATGTCCCGGGTACTGGAAGGCGCTGATGACATGGCGATCACGCCGCGACCGCGCATCCCGCCCAGCGCACTGGCCTTCAAGTCGCTGACCCGCTCACCGCTGCTATTCATTGCGCCTACCGACGCGCATGCGTGGCTGCCACCGCAGCCGGACAGCTCCACCGCCGAGCAGTGGCAGCACGTGCCGATGATCTTGTCAGAAGCCGGTCTCTCTAGGGAGTACGCCAACACGTGGTTCAAGGCCATGGGCATTACCCCACGGATTTATGCCCAGGTCGCGGGGCACGAAGCCATCGTCAGCATGGTCGGGCTTGGGTTTGGTGTGGGCGTGGTGCCCAAGATCGTTTTGGACAATAGCCCACTGGCAGAGCGCGTGCAGATACTCAATGTCAAACCCGAGCTCCCCCACTACGACGTTGGCCTCTGCGTACTGAACCGGCGGCTCAAAAATCCGATGATCGACGCGTTTTGGGCGGCGGTGATCCCACGCTGATGCGCCCCTTACGCACGAAAAAGCCGCCCGGCGAAGGGCGGCTTTGAACGTTGCAGCGTTGAGTCGCGATTTAAAGCGACAGGACTTTATCGCCCCGTGCAATACCCGACACCCCGGTACGTGCTACTTCGAGAATGCCCACGGGTGCCATAGCCTGCAGGAAAGCGTCCAGTTTCGACGCGTCGCCAGTGATCTGTACGGTGTACAGGCTGGGCGTGACGTCGACGATCTGCGCGCGAAAGATATCCACCGTGCGCTTGACTTCATCGCGGGCGGCACCGAGTGCTTTCACCTTCACCAGCATCAGCTCGCGCTCGATGTGGTTGCCTTCGGTGAGGTCCACCAGCTTCACCACATCGATCAACTTGTTGAGGTGCTTGGTGATCTGCTCGATCACTCGGTCGTCGCCCACCGTGGTGACCGTCAGGCGTGACAGTGACGGATCTTCCGTCGGCGCTACGTTCAACGTTTCGATGTTGAAGTTACGCTGGGAGAAAAGCCCGACCACACGCGACAGCGCACCCGGTTCGTTTTCCATCAGAATCGAGATGATATGACGCATCAGGTACGCTCCGTTTTGGACAGCAGCATGTCACGCATAGCACCCAACGGTACCTGCATCGGATAGACGTGCTCATGGGGATCGACCTTGACGTCCAGGAAGACCAGCTCATGCTTGTCGGCAAAGGCACGTTCCAGCGCCGGTTCCAACTCGTCTAGCGTCGTAACGGTGATCGCGGTGAACCCGTACGCCTCTATCAGCATATGAAAGTCGGGTAGCGACTCCATGTAGGAGTGCGCATGGCGGGACTTGTAGTTCAAATCTTGCCACTGGCGCACCATGCCGAGCGATGCGTTATTCAGGTTGACGATCTTGACGCCCACGCCGTACTGCTTACAGGTGGAGAGTTCCTGCATCATCATCTGGAAACTGCCTTCGCCGGTAACGCACACCACATCGTCGTCCGGGAAGTTTTGCTTGATCCCCATGGCCGCCGGGAAGCCAAAGCCCATGGTTCCCAAGCCACCGGAGGTAATCAGGCGGTTGGGCTTATCAAACTTGTAATACTGCGCGGCAAACATCTGATGCTGACCTACGTCGGTGGTGACGTAGGCTTCGCCACGGGTGACGCGGCACAGCGCCTCGATAACTTCTTGCGGCTTCAGCGCCTCGCCAGCCTTGGAAGGCTCGTAGAGCTTACCTTCACGCTCGGCCCGCCAGCCGTCAATCTTCTGCCACCAGTCGGTCAACGCGTCAGGATGCGCAATGGCATTGCCCTGCACTAGGCTAATCATTTCGTTGATGACGCTGGAGGCCGGGCCGACGATCGGCACGTCAGCACGCACGGTCTTGGAGACCGAACTGGGATCGACGTCGACGTGAATGATTTTCGCCGTCGGGCAGAACTTCGACGTATTGTTGGTTACCCGGTCATCAAAACGCGCGCCAATGGCAATGATCAAATCGGCGTGGTGCATGGCCATGTTGGACTCGTAGGAGCCGTGCATCCCCAGCCACCCCAAACACTGGCGGTCACTTTGCGGATACGCGCCGATGCCCATCAGCGTGGTGGTAATGGGGAAACCCAGCTGCTTCACCAAATCGGTCAAGCCTTCGCTGGCCTTGCCGGTCACCACGCCACCGCCGGTGTAGAATACGGGGCGCTTGGCCTTCAGCATCATTTCGACGGCTTTTTTGATCTGTCCCGTATGGCCACGGGTCACCGGGTTATACGAGCGCAGCTTGACCTTTTTCGGGTACACGTACTCGTAGCGCTCGGTAGGAGCGGTCATGTCCTTAGGAATGTCGACGACCACCGGGCCAGGACGGCCGGTCGATGCCAAATAGAAGGCTTTTTTCAGCACTTCCGGGATCTCGGACGGATGACGAATCGAGAAGCTGTGCTTCACGATGGGGCGCGTGACGCCGACGATATCGGTTTCCTGGAAGGCGTCGTCACCGATCAGGTGGCTCATGACCTGCCCACACAGCACCACCATGGGAATGGAGTCCATGTAGGCGGTCGCAATGCCCGTCACCGCGTTGGTCGCGCCGGGGCCCGAGGTCACCAGCACCACGCCGGGCTTGCCGGAGGCACGGGCATAGCCATCGGCCGCGTGGGTGGCCGCCTGTTCGTGACGTACGAGAATGTGCTTCACTTTGTCTTGGCGGAACAGCGCGTCATAAATATGCAGCGCCGCACCACCGGGATAACCATAAATGTACTCGACGCCCTCATCTTGCAAGAAGCGGGCGATCATATCTGCGCCGGAAAGCAGTTCCACTGTGTTTCTCCCCTGGAGGTCTCGAGTGCGATCCGCAGGGCATCCTGCGGGGTCGAGTGCGGCGGTATGCCGCTGCCGGCCCATGCCGGCACCTGATGCCAAACCCTGGCAATATGGCCCGGTTAGGGCCTGCACTCTCATCGGGAACGCTCATTGATGGCAACCATAAAGAGCGTCTCCCTTACACGGCGGTTTACCGTGTCGGGGCGTTGGCCAGGTCAGGCGGTTAGCCCAAGCCCGGAAGTCCTTCGGCGGGTAAAGGCGTGAGCCTACCCTTCGCGCGGGGATGAGGGGTTGCCCGTTGGTTCCGCGCCCGCAAATCAGGAACCCACAAGATTCCATTAGCACCCTTAGCCTGTCAACCTCAGAACCGACCAAACGCAACAAAGGTCGCAGTCAGCGCAAAAAAATGCCCCGTCCGCGACGCTGACGGGGCATTTGCCCTATTTAATTGCGCAATATCCGCACGACATTGCGCTAAATCCGACTCTTCGAGAAGGTAAGATTAGTTAAACACCAACTTTCCTTCTTCTGCACTGATGTGAATGGTTGTGCCGGGAAGATACTTGCCTGCGAGCAGATCCTGCGCCAGCGGATTTTCGATACGGCTCTGAATAGCACGCTTGAGTGGCCGTGCCCCAAACACAGGGTCGAAGCCCACCACCGCGAGTTGCGCCATGGCATCGTCGCTCAATTCCAGACGCAGATCGTGCTCCGCAAGCCGTGCCTTCAAGCGCTCCAATTGAATGCCAGCGATGGCCTGAATCTGCTCCTGACCAAGGGCGTGGAACACCACCACCTCATCGATCCGGTTGATCAGCTCAGGGCGAAAATGGTTACCCACGACCTCCATCACCGCATTTTTCATCAGCTCATAGTCGTTATCATCCCCGCCCATGCGCTGGATGATGTCCGAGCCCATGTTGGAGGTCATGACGATCACCGTGTTGCGGAAGTCCACCGTGCGCCCCTGGCCATCGGTCAAACGTCCATCTTCCAGCACTTGCAGCAGAATGTTGAACACATCCGGGTGTGCTTTTTCCACCTCGTCCAGTAGCAGCACCGAGTAAGGCTTGCGGCGAACGGCCTCGGTCAAGTAGCCGCCCTCTTCGTACCCCACGTAGCCGGGAGGCGCACCGATCAGGCGGGCCACGGAATGCTTCTCCATGAATTCCGACATGTCGATGCGCACCATGGCTTCTTCGGTGTCGAACAAGAAGTTGGCCAACGACTTGCACAGCTCGGTCTTGCCCACACCGGTTGGACCGAGAAACAGGAATGAGCCGTTGGGGCGGTTGGGGTCGGCAAGACCCGCCCGGGAACGGCGCACTGCGTTGGCGACGGCCTCGACCGCCTCGTTCTGGCCGATGACGCGCTCGTGGAGGGCCTCTTCCATGCGCAGCAGTTTATCCCGCTCGCCTTCCAGCATTTTGGATACGGGAATGCCCGTCCAGCGCGAGACCACCTCTGCGATTTCCTCTTCCGTGACGTTGGAGCGCAACAGCTGATGGCTGGCAGTATCGGCTTCGCCTTCTCCTGCTTCGCTGATCTTTTTCTCCAGCTCGGGAATCTTGCCGTACTGGATTTCCGACATGCGGCCCAAATCACCCTGACGACGCGCCTGCTCAAGATCGATACGCGCTTGCTCGAGCTCCGCTTTGAACTGCGCGGCGCCTTGAATGCTGGCTTTTTCCGCCTTCCAGATCTCATCCAGGTCAGCGTAGTCACGCTCTAACTCGTGGATCTGCTGATTGAGCGCCTCCAAGCGTTTTTTGGTCGCTTCGTCGGTCTCTTTCTTGAGCGCCTCCCGCTCCATTTTGAGCTGAATGAGACGACGGTCTAGACGGTCCATCTCTTCAGGCTTGGAGTCCAGCTCCATACGAATCCGCGAGGCGGCTTCATCGATCAGGTCGATGGCCTTGTCCGGCAACTGGCGGTCGGTGATATAGCGCGTCGAGAGCTTGGCCGCCGCGATGATCGCAGAGTCGGTAATATCAACGCCATGGTGCACCTCGTAGCGCTCTTTAAGGCCCCGCAAAATAGCAATGGTATCGGCCTCGGTAGGCTCGTCCACCAGCACTTTTTGGAAACGGCGTTCCAGGGCGGCGTCTTTCTCGATGTACTTGCGATACTCATCCAGCGTCGTCGCCCCCACGCAATGCAATTCGCCCCGTGCCAGCGCTGGTTTGAGCATATTGCCCGCGTCCATGGCGCCATCGGCCTTTCCAGCGCCCACCATGGTATGCAACTCATCGATGAACAGGATCACTCGTCCCTCTTCTTGGGAGAGCTCTTTCAACACGGCTTTCAGGCGCTCTTCGAACTCACCGCGAAACTTGGCTCCGGCGAGCAGCGCGCCCATATCCAACGACAGCACGCGCTTCTCTTTCAAACCTTCGGGTACTTCACCGTTGACGATGCGCTGGGCCAAGCCCTCGACGATGGCGGTTTTACCTACACCAGGTTCGCCAATCAGCACCGGGTTGTTTTTGGTGCGACGCTGCAACACCTGAATCGTACGGCGGATTTCGTCGTCGCGACCGATCACAGGGTCGAGCTTGCCGTCCAGCGCGCGCTGGGTGAGGTCCAACGTGTACTTGTTGAGCGCCTCCCGCTGCTCTTCGGCATTGGGGTCATCTACCCTAGCACCACCACGCAGGCTGTCGATCGCCGCCTCTAACGTTTTACGGCTGAGTCCAGCCTCTTTCATCAGCTTGGTGATGGCACTGTTCATCTCCAGCGCAGCCAGCAGCACGAGCTCGGAGGCGATGAATTGATCGCCGCGCTTTTGCGCTTCGCGGTCGGTGAGATTGATCAGTTTGACGAAGTCACGCGATGGCTGCACTTCGCCATCGAATTGGCTGACTTTGGGTAGGTCATCCACTAGGCGCTGCAGACCGTCGCGCAGGCGTGAACTGCTGCCGTCGGCTTTCTCGATCAGCGCTTTGATGCCGGTATCTTTGGTATCGATCAGCGCCAGCAGCAGATGCGCGGGATCTAACTGGTTGTGGCCTTGGCCCACGGCGAGGGACTGCGCCTCGGCAATGGCGGCCTGTAATTTGGCGGTGAATTTATCGAATCGCATGGTGTGCCTCCTGGGGATGCCGTGCGTTTGGACCCACGGCGCTGCCCATTGACCTGTCGTTGAACGTGCTAAAGACGATTAGCTTGACAAGTAAGATGGCGTCATATCCACGCATTTCAAGTGGCGATTAATTGATCCAGATCACACTCGCCATGCGACCAGTGTTGCCGCTGTCACGGCGATAGGAGTAAAAGCGCGATTCGCAGGCAGTGCAGAAGTGTCCGCCGCTAATGTGGTGAATGCCCAGTGCTTCCAGGCGAAAACGGGCCAGCCTATACAGATCGGCCATATAGTGGCCTAGCCGGTACGGGCTGTGGTCGAACGCGTCGGCCGTGTCTGGATGTACAGCCACGAAAGCGCCGTACACTTCGGGTCCCACCTCGAACTGCGCATTCGAGATGGCCGGCCCCAACCACACCAGGATATCGTCGGGGTCGCAATTCATGGCGGCGATGGTGGCTTCCAACACGCCACCGGCCAGCCCACGCCAGCCCGCATGCGCAACCGCCACCTGCGTTCCTTGACGATTGCAAAACAGCACTGGCAAACAGTCGGCGGTGAGAACGACACAGGCGTACTCGCGGCTGTTGGCAAGCGCAGCATCGGCGTCGGGTGCATCGCTTTGGTACTCCTGCTGCACCCGCGCGCCGTGGGTTTGATTAAGCCACAGTAGCGGGCGTTCATCGCCGATCTCTTTGTGTAGCAACCGTCGGCACAGTGCAACATGGTCGGCATTGTCCCCAACGTGAGCGGCCGGATTGAACGCCGCAAAGTCATTCTGGCTCGGCCCCGTTTCACGCGTGGTCACAAAAGCTCGCACGTTGGCGGGCGCCGGCCAGTCCGGCAGCAGAAGCGTCGGGCGCAGATCTATGGCATCGCTCATCGCATGGTCTCGCTATCGTCGCGCAGGTAGTCCAACAACATTAGTAGATCATCGGGTAGATCGGCTTGAAAAGTAAGGGTTTCACCACTAACGGGGTGCACGAAGCTGAGCTTTCGGGCATGCAGCGCCTGACGGGGGAACTCGCGCAAAATCTCTTTCAACGGCCCAGCGGCCCCCGGCGGGAGCTTGGCACGGCCGCTATAGAGTGGGTCGCCAATCAAAGGATAGCGAGCGTGGGCCATGTGCACGCGAATCTGATGAGTGCGGCCGGTTTCTAGCTGGCAGCGCACGTGGGTATGGGCGCGAAAACGCTCGACCACGCGAAAATGCGTCACGGCGGGCTTGCCGGACGCCGTCACGGCCTGGCGCTTGCGGTCTTTCGGGTGCCTGCCAATCGGCGCATCGATGGTGCTACCCGCCACGGGCTTACCGATCACGATGGCATCGTACTGACGCGACACGGTACGGGCTTGCAACTGCTCGACTAGCGCTGTTTGCGCGGGCAAGGTCTTAGCGACCATCATCAGGCCGGTCGTGTCTTTATCCAAGCGGTGGACGATGCCTGCCCGGGGCACTTCGGCCAACGCCGGGTGATGATGCAGCAGGGCATTGAGCAAGGTGCCATCCGGGTTGCCCGCCGCCGGGTGCACGACCATGCCCGCCGCCTTATTGATGACGATGACGTCCTCGTCTTCGTAGACGATGTCCAGCGCGATGTCCTGGGGCTCGAAACGCGTGTCCTCCTCGATGGTCGCATTGAGCGTGAGCACTTCGTGGCCATGCAGTTTGGCTTTCGGCTTGACCTTGACCCCATCGACGGTGAGTTCACCGGCGTTGATCCACGCTTTCAAACGCTCGCGGGAGTAATCACTGAACAACTCCGCCGCTGCTTGGTCCAAGCGCGCGCCAGCTAACGTTGCGGGCACCCGCTGCGTGGCTTCAACAATACGAGACATGAATGACCTCTCTAAGACGCTAACCGCCCAATCGAACCACCTGAGATGCGCGACTTACCGCTACGACGTGTCGCTAAGCCTGCGTTTTGCGTCTAGGTGTTTTATAGTGGGCTCACTGCGACCTATTCTACCATTTCTACTTATGGCCATCGTCGCTTTTCGGTGATTGAGGCTTGTTTGCAACGAGGATGATGATGCGCGTTTTTTCCGCTGCCCACCGCTTTGGCGCCCTAGCCTTGAGCCTTGCCCTTCTCGCAGGCTGCGCCAGCAACGACACGACCCCGGAAGAGGAAGACGAGTTTGCGGGGGTCCAAGAGCGCGAGCTATATGAGCTGGCACGCACCGCGCTCGATAGCAACCGCTTCCCGATTGCTATCGAGCGCCTTGAAGCGTTGGATACCCGTTATCCGTTTGGCCCTCACGCCGAACAGGCTCAGCTCGAACTGATTTACGCCTACTACGAAAACAGTAACTGGGAAGAGGCGCGGGCGGCTGCCAGCCGCTTCATTCGCTTACATCCCGATCATCCTCAGGTCGACTATGCCTATTACCTCCGCGGGCTAGCCGCTTGGCAGGCGGGCCGCTTCAGCCTCGAGCGCCTGCGCCTGATCGACATCTCCAAGCGTGATCTGGGGGCCTCGCGCGATGCTTACAACGATTTCCGCGAACTGATTCAGCGCTTCCCACAGAGCCAGTACGCCCCGGATGCCCAGCAACGTATCGTCTACCTGCGTGAGCTCTTAGCACGCCATGAGCTGCACGTGGCCGACTACTACCTCCGCCGCGGCGCTTTTCTAGCCGCCGTCGAGCGAGGCCGCTGGGTGATCGAAAACTACCCGGAATCCAACGCGACTCGCGATGCGCTGGCGACGATGGTCGAGGGCTACCAGGGGCTAGGGATGGAAGATCGCGCGAGCGAGGTTCTCACCGTGCTGCGTGAAAATGCACCGGGTCATGAGCAACTTCGAGGTGGTCGTTTCGTGCCAAAGCATGACAACAGCGACTGACACCATTTGCCATTTGCTTTTCACTTACAAAAAACCACGCTTAGGCGTGGTTTTTTTGTACAAGAAAATAATTGTTTAATAACAAAACCTTAATCAAATGATAGACAAAATATCATTACAAATATTGTACATCACTAGCACTGAGCATTATGATTCTCCTGCAAACACATAATAAAGCGCCTCCACGGCGCCTAGGAGACCCTGGATGACCTCCCTAATGAAACGCTTGTCTGGAACGACAATCAGCACCCGGCTAGCCGTTGGCTTCTCTATTCTGTTGGCTCTCTTGGTGCTACTGACCATAGCGGGCATTCTTCAAGTCAATCAAATCGACCGTGATTTGACCGTCATCAACGATGTCCAAGGTGAAAAGCAAGGATTTGCCGTCGACATGCGGGGCAGCGTCCATGACCGCGCGATTGCCCTGCGCGATATCGTAATTACCGCTGGTAGCGGGCGTTTGGCCGAGTTGGAAGGCGATATACGCCAGCTAGAGGAGGCTTACCAAACAGCCACCGTCGGCATGGCACAAATCAATCAAACCTCCACGGCCTCTCCGGAAGAACAACAGATTCTCGCGAGCATTCGTGAACAAGCCGAAACGACGACCCGCTTGACCGAACAAGTCATCGCTGCTCGTGAAGTAGGCAACGACCAGCAAGCCGAAACCCTTTTGTTGGAGCAAGCAGGTCCGGCTTATACCGAATGGCTCAATCGCATCAATCAGTTTATTGACCTTCAGACACAGAATAGCGCCGCTACCACCGCATCTGCCCGCGCGACGGCTTCTGGTTTCCAGCTACAAATGCTCGGATTGACGCTCTTTGCCCTACTGATTGGCGGCCTGATTGCGGTCTTCCTATCACGTCAACTGCTGCGAGAACTCGGCGCTGAGCCCTATGAAGTGAAAGCCTTTGCTCAGGCCATTGGTCGTGGCGAACTCGCCACTCAAGGTCGGCTGAAACAAGGCGATACCCGCAGCATCATGGCCTCGCAGGTCGCCATGGCGAAGCATCTGCAGGAGATCGTGGCGCAGGTGCGCGCGTCAGCAGAAGCGGTTGCCTCGAACAGCGAACAGATTGCAGAAGGCAATAACGATCTTGCCTCACGTACGGAAGAGCAAGCCAGCGCTTTGGCAGAGACGGCCTCAGCTATGGAAGAGCTTAATAGTACGGTAAAGCAAAACGCCGATAATTCCGAGCAGGCCAGCCAAGAAGCCGCTAGCGCCTCGATAACGGCGAAGCGCGGTGGGGACGCAGTTCACCAAGTGGTCGCCACCATGAACGATCTGAATAAAAGCTCACAAGAAATAGCAGGTATCATTTCGACCATCGACTCGATCGCTTTCCAAACCAATATCCTGGCCTTGAACGCGTCGGTCGAGGCGGCGCGGGCAGGCGAACATGGGCGTGGCTTTGCCGTCGTCGCTGAAGAAGTGCGTAAGCTGGCTCAGCGCAGTGCCGACGCCGCACGCGAGATCAACAACCTCATTAGCAGCAATCTAGAGCGCGTCAATCATGGCAACGAGCGCGCTGAAGAGGCGAGCAAATCCACTGAAGAGATCGTCGAAGCCATCCAGCGCGTGACCACTATCATGCAAGAGATCAGCAACGCCAGCGCCGAACAGAGTGCCGGGGTTCAGGAAGTAGGCCAGGCGGTCACCGAAATGGACCAAGTTACGCAGCAGAACGCATCACTGGTGAATGAGAGCGCGACCGCTGCCAACAACTTACGTCAGAATGCCCACCAGTTGTTAAACGCCATGGGGGCGTTCAAACTCCCTGAGTCGGCGATGGCGCCGGCCGCTCAACATCGCGCCAACCCATCCTCGACGGCAAGCAGCTATGCTCGTCCCAAGGCCCCGTCGCTACCCACCACACGCTCCAGCGCCCCTGCCGAGCTTGAATGGGAAAGCTTCTAAATAAAACGTCTTATCTGCCGTTCATTTTTAGAGAGGCCGTGGCATGTCCGCCACGGCCCACTGCCTTTCCCAGAGGTGACGATGAAACCCTCGCAGAGCTTGTTCATGGTGTTTCTGCTCCCCATCCTGATGGTGATTCTGCCGGTTGCACTGTTGCTGGGACTGGCCACCTACATGATCAAAGAGCAGTCGCTGCAAAACTACCGGCTTCAATCCAATGATCTGGAAACCCTCGTACAAATGGCGACCTTCGATCGCCAGTTGGGCGATCTTCATCAGCGGATGAGTGAGGTTTTCAGCCGGGCGGAAGCGACCGACCTCGGCACCATGCAGCGCTACGCGGAGTACGGTCGCATCAACCAAGAGCTATCGCGTATTGGGGAAAGCGTCGATCGGCTGTCCAGCTCGCCGCTGATTTTGGACTTGAGCCAGGAAAGCGCAGCTACCCTGCAGCGCGCCTTTTATGAATACCGTCGCTTCGTCAACATGGCCAACGAGGCCGCCACCCTGAATCAGGGGGATCCCGTTTTTTATTTGCAAGAAGCCCAACGTCATTTCACGACGTTCAACCTCTTTTCTCAGCAAATTTTCGAGGCGCTTACCCATCGCGCCAGTGACCGACACCGAGAGTCTTACGCCGATCTCAACCAGTCGCGCAACTCCACGCTATGGCTGGGCTTGGGTCTATTTGCTCTGCTGATCAGTGCCGCTTTTTTGGCCGCATGGCGCATCAACCAGCGGCTCGTCACGGTGGGCGATGCCATTTTGGCGCTGTCCGACAATCGCCGAGCGCTGCCCGACTTGCAAGCGATCGAACGGTTGAGCCAACAACACAGCGGCCCGTTAAAGCGTATTGCGCTTTCACTCCTTTCTTTTCGCGATACCGAGCAGCAGAGACGAGAAGCAGAGCGCCAAGTGCATCAATTGGCTTACTACGACACGCTCACCGACCTGCCCAACTGGCGACTGATGAAAGAGCATCTACAGCACTCGTTGGAGACCAACAGTCAAACCAACACTTACGGCGCGCTGGTGTATTTGGACGTGGACGAGTTCAAACGTATCAACGATGTCATCGGCCATCGGGCGGGAGACGACCTGCTCATACAGATGGCGACGCGTCTTAAAACCTTGGAGCAGCAGGGCTGCAAGATGGGCCGCCTGAGTGGCGATGAGTTCGTACTGATTGTGGATGGTTTGGATGCCGATAAGTTGAAAGCCGCCGAAAAAGCCGAGTTCTTGGCGCAGCAGATTCAGCACGCGCTGACCCAGCCTTACTGCTTGGATGGGCATCACCAGTATCTTAACGTCAGTCAAGGGCTCGTGCTCTTCAAGGGCGTCGATGATAGCGTCGATCAGCTTTTTCAATACGCTAATTCAGCCGTTCACCTCGCCAAGCGTGATGACCAGAATACGATCCGCTTTTATGACCCAGCCGTTCAAGCCCAGTTAGAAACGCGCACCGAGCTAGAGCGCGACCTGCGCCTCGCCATCGAGCGGGAAGAGTTCGTGCTGGTCTATCAAATGCAAGTAGATAGCCAAGGGCGTGCCATCGGTGCCGAAGCACTCATCCGTTGGCAGCACCCCATACAAGGCTTCGTATCGCCGGGCACATTCATTCCTCTGGCAGAGGAGACGGGGCTCATCATTCCCATGGGCACCTGGGTACTGCATGCCGCCTGCGAACAGCTCGCCCTGTGGGAAGCGGCTGCGCATACCAAAGACCTAGTGCTGGCCGTGAACGTCAGTGCAAAACAGTTTCAGCAGCCACACTTCGTCGAGGAAGTGGCCAAGGCATTGGAACTTAGCGGTGCGTCGCCTCACAAGCTGAAACTCGAGCTCACCGAGAGCACGGTCATCGGTCAGGTGGAAGATACCATCGCCCGCATGCACCGGCTCAAGGCACTCGGCATCAGCTTTGCCATGGACGATTTTGGCACCGGCTACTCTTCATTGCAGTATTTGAAGCGTTTGCCGCTGGACCAAATCAAAATCGATCAATCCTTCGTGCGCGACCTTCATCAGGACGCAGATGACATGGCCATCGTCGAGACGATCATTGCCATGGGGCGCTCGCTGGGCCTTAACGTCATTGCCGAGGGCGTAGAGACCATGGAGCACTGGCGATATTTGAACGAACACCAGTGCCACGCTTACCAGGGTTATTACTTCTGCAGGCCGGTGACGCCAGAAGAGATGGCCAAACAGTGCTTAGCCCCGCCCCCGGTGCTCACGTAAGCCGCAGATGCCCCATCTGAGGGCTTACGTCAATCGCCCGGCTGCCAGCCATTGACGATAGGGTAGCGGCGATCTCGCCCGAAGCCCCGCGGGGTCACTCGCACGCCTACCGGCGCCTGGCGGCGCTTGTACTCACAGCGATCCACCAGTTTGACGACCTTGTAGACATCCTCTTCCTCGAAGCCTGCAGCAATGATCGCCTCGGCACTCATGTCTCCCTCGATGTAGCGGACCAGAATGGCATCCAACACATCGTAGTCTGGGAGCGAATCGCTATCCTGCTGGTCGGGCGCAAGTTCGGCGCTGGGTGGACGCTCGATCACGCGCTCGGGAATGGCCGGCGACTGGGTATTGCGCCAGCGCGCCAGGCGGTATACCCAGGTTTTATAGACATCTTTGATGGCGTTGTAGCCCCCCACCATATCGCCATACAGCGTGGCATAGCCGACAGCCATTTCGCTCTTGTTGCCCGTGGTCAGCACCATCAGGCCTTTCTTGTTGGAGATCGCCATGAGCAGCACGCCACGGCAACGCGACTGAAGGTTCTCTTCGGTAGTATCGCGCTCGGTGCCTGCAAAACTCTCGGCCAGCGTCCCCATGAAGGCTTCGACCATGGGCTCTATGGGCATCACGTCATAATGAACGCCCAGCAGGGTCGCCTGTTCGGCCGCATCCTGCTTGGATATATCCGCAGTGTAATGGTAAGGCATCATGACCGCTTGTACCCGCTGCGGTCCCAGCGCATCCACCGCAATGGCCAGCGAGAGCGCCGAATCGATGCCGCCAGAAAGCCCCAGCACCACGCCTTTGAAACCGCTCTTGTTGACGTAGTCACGCAGGCCGGTCACCAGCGCGCAGTAAAGGCTTTCCTCGGGTTCCACATCTGGCTCGATTTCGCCAGCCTGGGGTTCCCAGACGTTCGCACTAGTTTGCAGGAGCTGAATGGGCATTAGCCCCGCCTGCCAGTAGGGCGCCAGTACCTTGAGTTGACCGTTGGCATCGACACAGCTAGAGCCACCGTCGAACACCAACTCGTCCTGGCCACCGATGGTATTGACGTACACGACGGGCAATTGCACGTCTTGGGCGCGCTGTTCTAGCAAGCGCAGCCGTTCGGCGGGCTTGTCTTGATGATAGGGCGAGGCGTTCAAACTGATCAATACTTCAGCCCCCGCCTCGCGCGCGGCCTTCACGGGCACACCTTCCCACAAGTCTTCGCAAATCAGTAGACCTAACTTGGCCCCTTTATGCTCGTACACCAGCGGCTCGGTGCCCGGCGTGAAGTAGCGCTGTTCATCGAACACTTGGTAATTGGGCAGCGCTTGTTTGGCGTACTCCGCCTCCCATTGGCCGTTGTAGAGCACCCCCGCCAAGTTGTAACACTTGCCTTCACGCACGCCGGGGTAACCAATGATGACCAGCACGTCGCGGGAGATTTTTTCCGCCATCGTGGCGCGCGCCTCACGCAAGCGGGTTTCCATGGAGGGACGCAACAGTAAATCTTCCGGCGGGTAGCCGGATAAAAACAGTTCAGGAAAGACGACGATATCCGCCCCATGCTCGATCCTCGCTTCACGCACCGCTTCGATGGCACGCGCGGCGTTGCCGGGAATATCGCCGACCAGCGGGTCGAGTTGGGCCATTACCAGCGTTAAGTCTTGCATGGGCGTCAAAATCTCTTGAGAATCTTCAGAATACGGTGGCATCTACCTAGTCGCTGCATTGTCCCGCAAGGCGTGCTCAGTGGCAAAGGTCATTGTTACGAATGCCATGTCGTCGCCTTTTCCCACCAGGGGAGCCATTGAGGATGAACCTATTGATCATTCGGCTAATTATCTTTGCCGCGCTGTTTTATGTAGGCCTGAAGCTTTACGGACTCTATCGCCAACGCAAGCTGGCCCATCAGCAGCAGGCACCGTCGCGCCACGAAGGCGGCAACATGGTGCGCTGCCGCTGGTGCGACGTTCACGTGCCAGAGAACGAGGCGCTACGTGACGTCGAGCAGTGGTTCTGCTGTAGCGCTCACCGTGACCGCTTCCTACAAGAGCAGGAAGACAATCGTCGCTAGCGATCATGGCCACGCCAAGCGCTCGGCCGTTGGCTGGTAAGGTGTTGGGTCCAGCAAGGGTTTGCGCCCCAGCACTTGATCGACCAGTAGATGCGTCGAAGCAGGCGCCAGCACCAAGCCATTCCGATAATGCCCGGCATTGACAAACACATTGGGAAACTCGGGCAGCGCGCCAATGAACGGTATACCTTCCGGCGAGCCGGGGCGCAGCCCCGCCCAATGGTACGCAACAGGGCAATCGGCTAACGCAGGGATAATGTTTTCCGCACTCCGCTTGAGCGATGCCAACGCCTCTTCATCGGTGGTTTTATCGAAGCCCGCCTCTTCCAAGGTAGACCCCACGAGCAGCAAACCATCGCTACGTGGAATCACGTAGCGACCATCCTTGAGCACTACGCGCTGGACTAAACCTGGCGGCGCTTGATAAGCGATCATTTGTCCTTTGACGGGCCGAACCGGCAATCGCACGTTCAGCCCGTCAAGCACGCTTGCGCTCCAGGCCCCGCCACATACGATGAACTGCTCTGCTAGCTGGTCACCTCGGCTCGTCGCAACCCCCACTACGCGGCCTTGACGCTGCAGAAAACCTTCGACACGACACGCCTCGATCAGCGTCACGTGAGACAGGGCAGCCAAACGAGCGCGCAGCGCCTGGCCCAAGCGCGGGTTGCGCACGCTGCCTAGTGTGGGCATCCAGAGCGCACTGCCTTCGGGAGTAGCAGCTTCAGGCTCTTTATGATGAACGAAAGCGGCGGTGACTCGCTCTAGCGGCTTGCCGAGTTGTCGCGCCCAGTGCAAGGCCGCCTCGTCATCGTCCACATTCAAGTAGAGCAAGCCCTTTTGCCGATACTCCGGGTCGATACCGGTCTCTTCCAACAAGCGCAGGGCTAGCGTGGGATAGGCGCCCTCTGACCAGCGCGACAGCTGAGACACCGGCTCACCATAACGCCAGGGATAGAGCGGCGAAACGATCCCGCCGCCTGCCCAGGATGCCTCTTTTCCGCAAGTTCCGCGCTCGATGAGCGTGACCCGCTGACCAGCGTCCGCTAGCTGAAGTGCCGTCATCATTCCGATCACGCCACCTCCTAAAATTAAGAGATTGCTCACAACGTTTGTCCGTTTTGGCTTACATAAAAAGTGCGCGGTGCCCCCTAGGATCAACAAGATCACGCAACGTTAACCAGCGCAACGAGCATCGCGCTCGTCGACAGGAGGTCAAGCGATGAAATGCGGTGGCACGCACGGGCAGCACTCGTCCTATCAGCGGGGGTTTACACTCATCGAGATGTTGGTGGCGATGCTGTTGATGACCGCCATGATAGCGTGGCTGACACCAAGCGTTCAGGCACTGAGTCACCACAGCCTTCTCAATAGCGAAGTAAGCCGCCTGCGCTCTGCGTTTGCCCTGGCCAGACATACGGCCATTTCACAACGTACGAAGGTGACCGTGTGTCCGGCAAGCGCAAACCTCACCACCTGTGCGTCGACGTGGGGCGACGCACTGGTCGTCATAAAGGGAGACGTCGAGGACGGCTTTCAACCGGACGATATCCTGCGCGTCTTTCCCGGGCAGGCGGCGTCTTACACCACCTATAGCCGCGGCTGGCGACACGTTCGATATAACGTGCTGGGCCATACCAGTGGCTACAACGGCAGCTTCGCGATATGCGCCACACAAGCAGAAGGAAAACGGTTGGTACTCAGCCAGTTAGGCAGGTTACGCGTGGATGAGGCACCTATCGACTGCTAAGATCGCCAACAGGTGCTCTCCTCCAGAATGCAGCTACATTAAGCAATGCCATCCAGATAGCGTTCGGCATCCAGGGCTGCCATACAGCCGCTGCCTGCCGAGGTGATCGCCTGGCGATAGATATGGTCCATCACGTCGCCACAGGCAAATACGCCCGGCACGCTCGTAGCCGTTGCATTGCCTTCACTGCCCGATGTCACTTTGATATAGCCACCGTTCATCTCCAACTGCCCTTCGAAGATGCCCGTATTGGGACTATGGCCGATGGCAATGAATAGCCCCGGCGCGTGAATCTCTTTCGTGCTGCCATCCTTGGTGGACTTGACTCTTACGCCGGTCACGCCGGTGTTATCCCCTAACACCTCCTCGACTTCGTAGAACCACTCCAGGGCAATTTTACCCGCCTCGGCTTTCTCAAAGAGCTTGTCTTGCAGGATTTTTTCCGCGCGCAGGGTATCGCGGCGATGCACCAGCGTGACCTTGGAAGCGATGTTAGACAAGTAGAGTGCTTCTTCGACCGCCGTATTGCCCCCCCCAACGACGACGACCTCTTGATTGCGGTAGAAAAAACCATCGCACGTCGCACAGGCCGACACGCCCTGCCCCATGAACTGTTGCTCGGTGGGTAAGCCCAGATAGCGTGCACTGGCACCGGTGGCGATGATCAGCGCATCACAGGTATAGGTGCCACTATCGCCTTTTAGGGTATAGGGTTTTTCAGCTAAGCTGACTTCATTGATATGATCGAACAGCACCTCGGTGTTGAAACGCTCGGCATGCTGCTTCATGCGCTCCATCAACGCCGGCCCCTGGACACCGTCGGCATCACCAGGCCAGTTATCCACGTCGGTCGTGGTGGTCAATTGGCCACCTGCCTGCATCCCGGTAATGAGCAGGGGCTTGAGGTTGGCACGCGCGGCATACACCGCCGCAGTGTAGCCTGCTGGGCCAGACCCAAGAATAATCAAACGTTCATGACGTGTTTCCATGACACCACCTTTGTCACAATTGAGCAGATAACGTTGCAAGAGAGTCTGCCTGAAATGGCGTCAAGTACAAGCGATTACAAGGGCTCGCCTAAGCTATTAGGCGAAGACGGCTTGAAAGCGCACCGTGAAACACCCATGTCTGATTAATCAGCCATACTGATATTACGTCAGTCGTCGTTAAACCCCACGATGAGACCGCCATAGCCAACATCGCCATACCCAGATAAACAGTGACCGTCGCGCAACGCCAAGCAATCAGAGGAGAATGGAATGAGCAAGATACCCAACACGCTTCATACCTTGACGGCAGGAAGCCAAGAGTATCACTACTACAGCCTGCCCACGGCGGCTGAGACGCTAGGCAATATCGACCGACTGCCCAAGACGCTCAAAATCCTGCTCGAAAATCAGCTGCGTTTTGCAGACGATGAGAGCGTCGAGCGGGACGATATGCAGGCGCTGGTGGACTGGCAAAAAGAGGGCAAATCCAGCCGTGAAATTGGCTACCGGCCGGCGCGGGTATTGATGCAAGACTTTACCGGTGTGCCTGGCGTGGTCGACCTCGCCTCCATGCGCGCGGCGGTGGAAAAGCTGGGCGAAGACCCTGCCCGCATCAACCCACTCTCTCCAGTGGACTTGGTGATCGACCACTCGGTGATGGTCGATAAGTTCGGTCATCCGACGGCGTTTCAAGAAAACGTCGATATCGAGATGCAGCGAAACGGCGAGCGCTACGAATTCCTACGTTGGGGCCAGAAAGCCTTCGACAACTTCAGCGTCGTGCCACCCGGCACCGGGATTTGCCACCAAGTGAACCTGGAGTACCTAGGCCGCACGGTGTGGACCAAAGAGGAAGATGGCAAGACCGTTGCCTACCCCGACACGCTCGTAGGAACCGACTCTCACACCACCATGATCAACGGCCTGGGTGTGCTGGGCTGGGGGGTGGGCGGCATCGAAGCGGAGGCCGCCATGCTGGGCCAACCGGTCTCCATGCTCATTCCGGAAGTGATTGGCTTCAAACTGACCGGCAAACTGCGGGAAGGTATTACTGCCACGGACCTCGTTCTCACCGTGACTGAAATGCTGCGCAAAAAAGGCGTGGTCGGTAAGTTCGTCGAATTTTATGGCGACGGCTTAAAAGACCTGCCGCTAGCGGACCGCGCCACCATTGCCAATATGGCCCCTGAGTATGGCGCCACCTGTGGCTTCTTCCCGGTGGATGACGAAACGCTCAACTACCTACGCCTAACCGGCCGTGAAGATAGCCAGATTGCCCTGGTCGAGGCTTACAGCAAGGCCCAGGGCCTGTGGCGTGAGCCGGGCGATGAGCCGATTTTCACGGACACGCTCAGCCTGGACATGAACGAGGTAGAGGCCAGCCTAGCGGGCCCCAAACGCCCGCAGGACCGTGTTGCACTCAAAGATATGGTCAGTGCGTTTGGCAAGGTCATGGAAGAAGACGGCAAGGCGCTGCCCAGCACCGAAAAGGGCAAGCTAGCCTCTGAAGGCGGCCAGACCGCCGTGGGCATCGACCGCAGCTACGAACACGACTTCAAACACAGTGATAGCCAGACCGTCACGATGGGCGAGCAGGACTTCAGCCTGGACCCCGGTGCCGTGGTCATTGCGGCGATTACGTCGTGCACGAACACCTCGAACCCCAGCGTGATGATGGCAGCAGGCTTGTTGGCGCGTAACGCCCGTGAGAAGGGCTTGACCACCAAACCTTGGGTGAAAACATCGCTCGCGCCCGGCTCCAAAGTCGTCACCGACTATCTCGCCGCGGCCAGCCTCGACGATGACCTGGATGCGCTGGGCTTCAACCTCGTGGGCTACGGCTGTACCACCTGTATCGGCAACTCAGGCCCCCTGCCAGAAGAGATCGAAAAAGCCATCAACAATGGCGACCTCACCGTGGCATCGGTGCTGTCGGGCAACCGCAACTTCGAAGGCCGCGTTCATCCCCTGGTCAAAACCAACTGGCTGGCATCGCCGCCCCTGGTCGTTGCCTATGCACTAGCGGGCAACGTGCAGTGCAACTTGACCACCGACCCGCTCGGCCAGGACAGCGACGGCAACCCGGTGTATCTGAAAGACATCTGGCCTTCGCAGGCCGATATCGCCAGCGCCGTCGAGAAGGTGAACACCGAGATGTTCCGCAAGGAGTACGGTGCCGTCTTCGAAGGCGATGAGACGTGGAAAGCCATCAAAGTGCCGGAGGGTAAGGTCTACGAGTGGCCGGAATCGACCTATATTCAGCACCCGCCCTTCTTTGAAGGCATGCAGCGGGAGCCAGACACCATCGAGGACGTGAAAAATGCGCGTGTCCTGGCGATGCTTGGCGACTCCGTCACTACCGACCACATCTCTCCAGCGGGCTCCATCAAGCCCGACAGCCCCGCCGGCCGCTACCTACAAGAGCACGGCGTGAAGCCGGTTGACTTCAACTCCTACGGCTCGCGCCGGGGCAACCATGAAGTCATGATGCGCGGCACCTTCGCCAACGTGCGGATCAAAAACGAAATGCTCGACGGCGTGGTAGGCGGCGAAACGCGCCATGTGCCGAGTGGTGAACAGATGGCCATCTACGATGCCGCCATGAAATACAAAGAGGAAGGCACGCCGTTAGTGGTCATTGCCGGTAAAGAGTATGGCACCGGCTCCTCGCGTGACTGGGCAGCCAAAGGCACCCGACTGCTGGGCGTGCGTGCTGTGATCGCCGAGTCCTTCGAACGCATCCACCGCTCTAACCTGATCGGCATGGGCGTGGTACCGCTGCAATTCCCGGAAGGCGAAAGTCGTGAGAGCCTGGGATTAACGGGGGATGAAGAGATCTCGATTGCGGGGTTGAGCGATTTGAGCCCCGGCGGTAACGTTCAGGTCGTGATTAAAAATAGTGACGGCGAACGTACCGTTGATGCCAAGTGCCGAATTGATACCGTCAATGAGCTGGCGTACTACCGTCACGGTGGTATCCTTCACTACGTGCTGCGCAAGATGATCGGCGCAGCCTAAAGGTACGACCTACCAATGCTTGCATCGCCCCCACCTCGGTGGGGGCTTTTTTTTGATCGGGTGCCGAGATTAGAAGGCGCGGCGGCGATAGAAACGATACTCCGGCGACCAGCACGCAGACTCGATACGCTCGCGCAGCGCGGTACCGCTGGTTTTCAACGCGACGCCGTTTTGCTGCGCCTGTGCCGCCACCTCGAAGGCTATCGATTTGCTAATGTCACGGATGCGCGACAGCGGCGGCAGCAGCGCGCCTTTACCCTCTTTCACCAGCGGTGCTTCACGCGCCAGCGCCCTTGAGGCACTCATCAGCATCTCATCGGTGACCCGGTTGGCATTCGCGGCAATCACACCCAAGCCAATGCCGGGGAAGATATAAGCATTGTTGCACTGGGCAATCGGATAGGTGCGGCCGTTATACACTACGGGGGCAAACGGGCTACCGGTCGCGACCAACGCTTGGCCATCGGTCCAACGAATCACGTCTTCTGGTACCGCTTCAGCCTGCGAGGTAGGGTTGGAGAGCGGCATGATGACCGGATGCTCGCAGCCTGCGTGCATGGTCCGAACGACTTGCTCGGTGAAGATACCGCGCTGACCGCAGACACCAATCAGAATCGTTGGCTTGATGTTGGCAATGGTCTCTTCAAGCCCTTGGCCATTCCACTCGGCGACCAGGGCAGGGTCGTGAGCTAAGCGACGCTGAAAATCCCGCTGCCACGACTGATCCGTGGTCATGAGCCCTTCACGGTCGACGATGAATATACGTGCCCGTGCTTCGGATTCGGTCAGACCTTCGGCTTCCATGGCCACGACCACCTGCTCGGCAATACCGCAGCCCGCAGAGCCACCGCCCACGAATACCACACGCTGCTGGGCAATCGTCTCTTCACGGGCTTGGCAAGCCGCCATGAGCGTACCGACCACCACAGACGCCGTCCCCTGCACATCATCGTTAAAGCAGCACAGTTCGTTACGATAGCGCTCTAGCAGCGGTACGGCGTTAGCCTGAGCGAAGTCCTCAAACTGCAGTAGCACGTTCGGCCAGCGACGCTTCACGGCACAAATGAACTCCGCCATGAAGGCATCGTACTCTTCCTGACTCACCCGCTCATGACGCCAGCCCATGTACATCGGGTCATCCAGCAGCGCCTTATTGTTCGTTCCTACATCGATCATGATGGGCAGCGTATAGGCCGGACTAATCCCGCCACAGGCGGTGTAGAGCGCGAGCTTCCCAATCGGAATACCCATGCCGCCGATGCCCTGGTCCCCCAGGCCCAAAATACGCTCGCCATCGGTGACGACGATCACTTTGACGTTATCTTTGGTAGCACTGCGCAGAATGTCATCCATATGCTCGCGATCGGGGTAGCTAATGAATAGCCCCCGGTGGTTGCGATAAATATTGGAAAACTCCTGACACGCCTGCCCCACCGTCGGCGTATAGATAATCGGCAGCATTTCCTCCAGGTGCTCTGACACCAGCCGGAAATAGAGCGTTTCGTTATCGTCTTGAATGGCGCGTAGATGGATATGGCGTTCGAGATCGCTATGGCACTGCTGGTACTGACGGTACACACGCTCCAGTTGGTCGTCGATGGTTTCGACTTTTTGGGGTAGTAGCCCTATCAAGTTAAACGCCAACCGCTCCTCTTGAGTAAACGCGCTGCCTTTGTTCAATAGCGGCATTTCAAGTAAAGAAGGACCGGCGTAAGGAATGTATAAGGGGCGTTTACTCGTCGTAGACATAGGCACTCTCTTTTTATGTCAATTGCTGTTGCAATGCAGCAACGCTGGGCGTTGGCGGCGTTTGAGCGTAATGTAACATGCTAGTACGACAAAGGTGGAAGAGACATAAATAAAGGGCATAAAAAAAACGCCTCGGCATTGCCGAGACGTTTTCTAGACGCCACTAACGTGAGCCTTCTAACAGCTTTTGGCGACGGGTCGACGTCCCGCTTCCCCATCAAAGAAGAACGGGCGCAGCTTAACACCCGCCATGTTCCCGGCGAACGCCGCCACCATCCATACCCAGCCGTGGAGGCTGCCAGAGGCAATACCGCTAAAGTAAGCTCCGATGTTACAGCCAAAGGCCAAGCGGGCGCCGTAACCCAGCATGATTCCACCGATCACTGCTGCCAGTACCGATTTCAGTGGAATTCGGAAGTTGGGTGCAAAACGCCCTGCCAAGCTCGCGGCGGCCAAGGCGCCAAGCATAATGCCGACGTTCATCACCGTGGTGATATCGCTCCATACGCTGGCTTCCAGCGCGGCGGCATTGCCAGGCGATTGCCAATAGCCCCACTGGCTCACATCGCCACCTACCAGTTCAAAGCTCTTGGCGCCCCATAGCGCAAACGCGGAGGTGATCCCCCACGGACGCCCCGCCAATGCCAGCGTGGCAAAATTCAGCAGTGCCAGCGCCACCGCGCCGGCTACCAGCGGCCAAGGGCCCGACAACCAACGCTTACTACCCGGTTTATCCACTACCGGGGCCTGCTCCAAATGGCCATGGTGGCGCTTTTCCATCATCACTGTGAACGCAGCAATCGCGGCAAACAGCACCAAGCTGATGCCGATGCCTCCCCCTACACCGGCGACATTGACCAGCGATACCGGTTGGAAAGCAGGCAGGCTTTGCCACCACGCAAAGTGAGCGGTGCCAATCACCGAGCCGACAATGAAGAACACCAGGGTAATCAGCATGCGCGCGTTACCACCGCCTGCGGTGAAGAGCGTGCCAGAGGCACAGCCGCCGCCTAGCTGCATACCTACCCCGAACAGAAAGGCACCGACCAGCACTGACAGACCAATGGGGGCAACGAAGCCACTCACCTCGGTACCAAACAGGCTGCCCGCGCCGAGCGCGGGGAAGAACAGCACCACCGCAATCGCCAGCATGACCATTTGCGCCCGCAGCCCACGACCACGGCGTTCGGTAATGAAGACCCGCCACGCGGCCGTAAAGCCAAACGCCGCATGGTAAAGCACCATGCCCAGCAGCCCGCCCACGATCATCAGCAAGCCGATGTTAGCGCTGAACACCACGCCAATGACCAGCGAACTCAGCACAATGGCCGCCGTCGCTAAAAGAGGCACGCGATAATCGATCGGTGCCGACGTTGAGGTCGTTGCCATAATTCACCTATAAGTAACGCCAAAAGCGCCTGCAATAGCGAGGCGCTTGGCTAATTTTGACAATAGTTATAAGCCTAACGTTGAGCTGTAAAGGTCGGAAATTCTTTATTCAAAGGTACATATTCTAAAAAAGAATATAAAGTCAGACAGCAGGTCTTAACGGATTCACAACGTCAAATGCAAAAGGACGATTTCGCTGGCACACGGATATTCACTACTACTCACTCATACCGCTCAGACGACATTAACGCCAACCGGACGGGTCTGATCTTTTTCGCTTCGGAGGAAGAGGACACCATCGCCCACACCGCTGGGATCATGACTATCACGACAACTCCGATAGGCACTAGGCCCAAGAAACTGCCAATACCCACCAAAAAAGCGGCTAAAGCAGCGATAGTGACCCACGTGCTGCCTTTCCCTGTCACCTTATCGACATGAGTGAGATGAGCGGTCAAATCGGCCAGTTGGTCCCGATCGAGTGAAGCTTCATGGTGGCATTGTGGGCAAGTTAACGAGTCCCCCTCCTTAAGCGTGGTGACCTGCTTGCCCTTGGCAGCCCATGAATAGCCACACTGGCCGCAGGTCACGATGGCCAGTGTATCCATAGGCCAGTGCTCCTGTTTCGTCGCGTTATTCATTACGTCATCCTTGTCGTTAACCATGGGGTAATAATTATGCCTGCTCCGCCTTCGTCCTAAATGGAAATGAAGGATAGGGGGCTTGTGCGGTAGCTGGGGCCGCTACACCAAACCGCTTTTCGATATCGCCCATCTCCACAAACTTCTCGCCGCGCTGATAGGCAGCACACAAGTGTTCGCTCAGGTCGTTCACGGCTTGGGAGGGCTTGGCCCACTGGGACTTAGGTAGGGGCTTCGACCACTCCGCCAACCAGTCGCTGGGCACGGCCTTGGGCAAAATATGCTTCATGCGGTACTCGGTGTACCAGTGGGCAAAGCGGGCATGCTCCCACAAGCGCTTACGTCGAAAGCGCCGCCAGCGGGCCACGTCGTTGGTGCGCTCGCATTCTGCTTTTTCGCGGGCCACGTAGGCGTCGTACCACTCCACGCCCCACTCTCGGGCGGCGGAAGTGGTGGCATCGATGCCCTCTTCCATAAAGCGGCGGATGTACTCCCACTGGGCCAGGGCCCCCGGCAAACCGCCCACGCCAACGATGATGCCTGCTCCAGGCAGGGTGTAGCCAGGGCGCTCGGGGTCCGGCGGTAGCAGCGCGAAGTTCCAGCCAAAACCGGTGATGGCCCCCGGCCCCAAGCTGGGGTTGAACCCACACACCGCCACTACGTCCTCCCAAGGCACCAGTACCGTACGGCGCTCGCGCTTGCAGAGTCGGCAGATGAGATCGTAGATAGAGGGATAAACGAAGAGAAAAGCCATGGACCCTATATGAAGTAGCGTTAAGCCCATGGGAAAATTTTCTCGGGCACCGCGCAGCCACTCGCCTATTTCAATGATGCCCATGCCCCCCGGAATGGCTGAGGCGATCCCCACGATAGAAACCATCCAGAGATTATGAGGAGCAGGCAACCAAAAACGCCCTGGGGGTTCAACCACAAACGCCACTTCACGACGCTGGCGGTTCAAACGAATAGGCGGCATGCGTTTTAGTACTAAATTCACCGCAACGACACCCGCGAAAAACGTCAAAAGAACAACGAAATAGAGCCCTCCCCCCCATGCGACGGCTAACTGCGGATCAGGAGGGAAACCACCGATGCCTATCCATACAATCAGGAAGAAAGCCATCATAGCTACGACGCCTACGCTCAGCATATGCCCCGCCGTCATCATGGTATCTGGGTCGGCGCCCTGACGAATATCCATGGTGGCTTCATCATGGCGCACATCGATATGGGCCACATCCACGGCGTACTCACTATTGACCGGCAGCGGCAAGGGGCTGAGGCAGTACTGCTCCCCCCCCGGCACGGCTTTCCCGTTCGCCCGCGCGCATGGGCGGCAACGCTTTGTTAGGAGTCGTTTTAAACATGCTTCATCCTTGTTCAGGGTGCCCAGGGGGTCAGCGGCATGCTGGGCCAGGTACCTATTTCAACGCTCTGAAGCCGAAGGCCCGATCGCTGGCGACGAATGGTGGCGCAGCGTAGAGGCTAGGGAAGGCAGGCTGCCTTCCCTGGGTATAAGTAGAGGTAGGTCGCATGCACCGTCTGCGGCGATATTCGTCTCTCTACTAATAGGTTAGTGCCGTGTTCGTTTAGCCAATACTTATCAGGCTTCCAGCCCCTGCCTTTTGTAGGCTACCGAAAACACCACTTCAAGCGGCAGCGCCGGGTCGTGTGCACGTATGCGGCGCACTTCCTCGGAGAGCTTGGTCAGTTCCTCACTTGGTTTAGCCCACTGCTCTTCCGGCAAGGGTTGCGACCACGCCACCATATCCGCAGGCAGTAAATTAGGCCGCGTTTTGCTCAGACGCTTATTATCCCATTCCGTTAAGTAACCCGGCAGGTTCCAGAGCTGGATGATGTCGATGGCGTACCAAAAGCTCCAGTACAGCCAACCGATCTCCCCGTTGGCTCGGCGCTGATTGATATGGCGACGTGCGCGTTGCGCAGCGTGTGCACGCCTTCCCAGGGTGGGTCGTCTTTACTTCTCATTACCTGAGGATCTTGCACTTCGGCAAGTGAATGGACCTCGTACTCCATGTAGGCACGGATGGCTTCCCAGTGGCTGATGGCCAGGGGTTTTGCCATGGTCATGAATTCCTGTTTGAGCCACAAGCCGGTCTCTGGATGCGCGTAGCCAAACCCCATACCGAACTGCTGCTGGACGCCGTATTGGGTCGCACCACGGGCCTCTACCACCCACGCCATCAGTGATTCCCAGGGAACGATCACCGTTCCTTGCCCGCCCTCCAGCACAAAACAGACTTCGCGGCGTTGGCGGTGAAAGCGAACGGGGGGGTATCCCGCAGAAGTCTAAGCCCTGTCCAGTGGCCCCAATACATGGCCAAAAAAACAGCCCCCCTGCAAGTCCTGCCCAAAAACCAAACTTGTAGACATCCCACATAAAACCGAAAGATGTACCAGGCATCATTATCCAAGCCAAACTAGGAATAAAGAGAGCTAATAAAAGCAATAAAGTGAACGTCCCACCAGTCAGTAATTGCCAGCCAAAAGCATCCATATACCCGCCACCCACATCCAGCCAGACGTCATTCAAGTTGCTAATGGTGCCGTTCAAATCCAGCGCCTCATGCGTCGTCGGTAGAGGGCTTGGGGCCAAGTAGGTAATACGGCCACCAGGGATGGCATGAGCATCCCCCGCCTTATGAGGCTGGGCCGTATCGGGCTGAGGCAAGTCTGGTGCCTTCTGACTCATAATGGATATCCTGTTTACAGTAATATAAAAAACTCAAGCTTCAATGAGCTGCCAACGACCAGGATTACCGCGCCGCGCAAAAGAGGAAGGCATGTAGCGCTTACCACTACCGACTCCACCACGGGGGTCAATATAGATATATGCCTCGCTTGCTTGGGATCCACCTTCACCACCCAGTTGCACGGCCCCCCGTTCACTTTGTCGAGTGGGGCTTTGTTCATAACTGCTGGCAGGTGTCCAGAACCCGCCTCGGGCATTTTCAGATAGCTTGACGGTTTCACCCGCCTGCACAGCGGGAAAGGCGATTTGTACCCAGCAGCCCTGATACGCTCGTGATATTTTCTCCCTCCGCAATGCTCTCATGAGATTAACCGAGAACTGATGCAGGATTGACAGCAGGGTCATCACGCGCTTGAACGGGGCCTTATTACTATCTTTTTATATCAGCCCCTTCGCTTCAAAATGTAATACCTCCGGCTCGCGAAAAGCCGAGTTTTATGGTATGTCAATGTTTCCTTCTTCATATTTAGCATCAGGCAGGTGCTCCTTGAAGAACTGAATGCGGTCATCCAGTTCTTCGGGAAGGCAGTAGAGAAGATGCGTTCTCGGTCGATAGCTAGAATTACGCTTGAAAGGCTTCCACTGATACGTCAACGCAATCATGCTTCGTTTTCGCCAGACCTTGATATGCTCCGTTTTTGTCCAGTCAATCTCTTCATGTCGACTTCCTCGGGCCATTTCCTGGTAGCCTTTTGATGATCCCATCATCCAGGCCGCGAAGCCCATTGCCAGCGGCCCTAGGCTAGTAATAAGTAGCGAGGGGTCCATGAGAATCAGCACCAGAACGATCGGCATCAAAATAATAGCGGACCATTTTAAAAATGGTTTTACTGCATCCATTTGTGGTTTCCAGGAGCACACTTCAGCATTTTTCTCTGTAAACCGGTAAACGAGGATAGAGGTCTGGTGGGTCATGCTCATAGTGATCAGTAAAAACAATAAAAACATCCCCCCCCCTATTAAAAACTTAGACAATAAACTCCAGCCTCCAAAGGACATTAAATACGCCGACCCCAAACAAACAAAAAACAAAACAGAAAACAAAATATTGGCAACAAATATATTGTAATTACGCGCACGAATTCGCCAACTCATGACGTCAGGCTCATCCGCATGCTTCCATGGTATCTGAGAGACATAGTCCTGTTTGGGTTGTACAAACCACATATCAATATCCTTACTCTTCTAAACTCATGGGTACCGTGATGTCAAAGCGGGCGGGCAGGCTGATACCTTGGCCTTCTTCGCTATTGGGCTCGATCTCTTTTTTGCCTCGGGCGGCATTCGGCTTGTAAAAGGTAAAGCCCAAGCTGCTTTCTGATGATGCAAGCAGCGTCTCTGCATAATTCACTGTCAGTACAAACGGCTCCCGCTCAGCCTGTTCACTGGCGGGAATCCAAGCTTGCCATACGCGTACATCGCCAGTGTCATAGCCAGCGTCGGCGGGTAGCACGGCCCCCCGTTCACTTTGTTGAGTGGGGCTTTGTTCATAACTGCTGGCAGGTGCCCAGAACCCGCCTCGAGCATTTTCGGATAGCTTGACGGTTTCACCCGCCAGCACAGCGGGAAAGGCGATTTGTACCCAGCAGCCCTGATACGTACGGCTCATTTTGCCCGTCCCGTAATAGCTCATGTTGGATGTGTCAAACTCCAGATCAGTGACACTGGTGAGCTTCACAGTGGGCTGAAGCAGAATTTCCATAAGAGCCTGCCACTCTCGCTGATGTCCCTCATCACCGGCTTCCCATGCCAACTCTCCGTCGCCCCACGTACTGGTATATAGCCATCCGCGCACCCCTTCACGGTTATAGCGTGCGGCAAAGTGTGATGAGATTAGATGAATGACACCCGCAGCAAACAGGGCTATCGCAACTTTAGGCCCTAATATCCAGGAAAAGGCAAACCAGCGACCTAAGATAGCACCACCAAGCTGGATAACGGCTGTAGTAGCCATAGCTCCTCCAGCGAGCATTTTTGTGAGAAGCGCCAGATGCTCTTGACCACTTGTTGCCTTCCCTAAATCACGGTAGCTTTGATAAGTGTCCAAACCAGCAGTAATTGCCCCAATAGCCGACAAACCTGCCATACGAGTGGCCAACCTCGCGGCGATACGTGAGGCCGCCTGCCTGCCATTGCTTTGCCACTCACCGATAGAAACATCCGTTAGACGTATCATGTTGCCGTTAAACCGAAAAGATCTTTTCGCTGCACGGTTCCAAAACGGCATGACCCACAAACTCATGACGGCCACCGTCGCGGCCCCCGTGGTCGCGGCCAGTTGGCGCATGCCTTCCTCATCCACACCTTCCTTTTGGGCGGTGTGAGCGGCATCGATGAAGTTGTAGAGGTTCAACCCAGCGATCAATAGCGCCATACCACCGCCTAACTGCTCTACGCGGTTTGCCATGTGGCGACGTGCGGCACTGGCCCCACTGGTCAATTTCACACGGTGTTGTTCACGCAGTTCGTAATAGCCCGCACTGGTGAGGTTGCTGGCTCGGGTCTGGTTGCCTGCAGCGCTTTGATCGACAGACCCACCTCCAGCTCCCTCGTTAACCGTGACACGTTTGGGTTCGTTGAAGGCGTGTTCGTAACGTTGTTGCTCTAATGCCTCCAGTCGTTGACTACTGGCGGTGCGCTGTTGGGCACTCTGGCCTTCGCGGCGGCTGCGTAACTCTTCCGTGCGAATTTCGCCAGTGAGTCGCCATGCCTGCTCCCGCCATTCGCGATGCCTGGCTTCGTAATCGAGATCGATCGTAATGTCAGTAGCAGCTACGTCCGGGTGGACCATGACCACCATCATGGAGTGCACCAAGGCTCTGGCGGCTTTCTCCATGGACATTTGCCCCTTGGCGCTCAATGAGGGCAGAAACTGGTAACCGATGGTTTCCCAAAGCTTTCTGGAGGCGCTGCTGACCTCGCTGCGAAGGGTATCGAACGCCTCCTGGACATGCGGGGCAAGCGCTTGATAGGCCGGGTGGCGTTGTACTGCTTCCAGCGAGAGCACGCCCAGCGCGGCATTGGCTTGGCTGAACACCCCTGTCGCCGTAACACCACTATCGGCGGGCTGACCATCCTCGGTGCCTTGCGCAATGAAGTGACGCGCAATGGTGTCGAGGGCTTCGGCAAGGGCCGGGTCGAAGTTGCTCATCGCCACGCTGATCAATGAATCACGGTTGTGAAACGTATCATCCAGCCATGCACGGCCGGCCTGCGTGGCACCTAGCACTTCGACGGCCATGCACCCCCATTCGTGCATCGCTCGGTTTTGCTCGGCATCGACGGTATCGAAACACAGCGATTGGGCTGAGAGGGGAAGCCGTTCGAGCCACACCGTAAAATCGGCCAGGCTGTTGTCGATATGGGTTTGCAAGCGTTCGATCTGTGGCGCTTTTTCGGCCAGAAACGCAATGGCCTCCTCCAGCCTGACATCCAAACGTGGCAGTTCTTTTCCATGCCACTCTTCATAGAGCGGGCTATGGCGGCCTGGTGGCGTCGGCATGCCCAGCGCGATCAACTCCTCACGCAGTTGCGTGATGCGCTGCTCTCTACGAAGCAGGGTATGATCTGACCCATTGGTGACATTTTTCATGGCATCGAGCAATTCACCGGTCTTGAGCATGATGTCTCGATAACGCTCAGGATCCTGGCGAACGTCGTCACTGATCAGATCGTCAATATCGATCAGACATAGCGCTTTGACGACTTGAGCGATTTCAAGTTGATGGCCGTGCTCTTCCAGAAAGGCTTCTAACTCAAGCTGCCGCCCCACCAAGGCCATCGTTAGGTCATCAACGATACCCAAATCGTCATCCAGGGCGACGAACAAGGCTTCGTCATGGTTGTCCACGGCGGCCAGCACGCTGTCCTGGGTGATCTCGGGTTTTACGGCCAAGAGCGGGTAGACAACACTCTCCTCATCACCATCACCATCACTGGCATCCGCCGTCTCGGCTCTCTCAATGGTCGAGACGGTGGTGCTGGTAAAACCACCCACCGCACCATTGGGCGTGATATCCGCCACGTGCTCTGCCAACTGGGTCAAGGGGCCCACGTGGGCCGAGAGAGAAGTGCCATCGGCGGTGTCACTGATCGCCGACATCAGGTTCACGGAGCGCATGGTTCGTTGGCGCGCCTCGGCGTTTTCCAGCATGTGCTCGCGAATACGCTCGGTCCACTGCACCGGGGAGTAGGCCAGGGCGATGGCGTTGCACGTCGAATAGGTCAGGTGCGGCTCACCATTGAACGTGGCCCCTTCCACGACATACTCGTCGATCCGCTGCTCGCCATCTTCCTCGACCCATACGTACAGCCACCCGTCACGCAGCTGCCTCAGCGTGTAGCCACGGGTGTGGATAGCCGGGTAACCAGGGCCTTGCCACTGTTCAGACAAGGGGTGAGGGTGGGGAGCCCCCGCCTGTTCAGGCGCTTCATCGATGGCATAGCGCACGGGAAACAGGGTGACATCCAGCAGTAAAGGACACACACCGCCGCCAATCGGCGTTTCATCGAAGGCGGCATTGCGTGCCTGAGCATCCGTGTTATCCATGAGTGTCCTCGTCGTTCAAGAGTGATGCCGGGGCTCGGCCATGTGGCGTGGCTTCCGGACTTCGGCACCAGGCATCCAATGCATACAGTTGCTCTTGCCTTGAGCGCGGCTTCGGCTCGGGCAGTTGCGCCCACCAGCGGGCATAGAGCCCATACGGCTCGGTCATGAAGTGCTCACCCCACTCCAGGCTCAAGCTCAGCCAAATCGCCAACTGCCGTTCTGTATGAGCCCCCCACGCAATGGCATCGTCCAGGCGATCATCGAGCCATTGCCCGCGCTCCGCCGACGGCAACTGACACCACGACGCCAGCGCGTGCTGGTTGAAATGATCCGCCAATCGCTCTTTGAGCAGCCATCGATCGACGGCATCCAGCGCGGCGAGCTGCGCGCTTCCCATGGGAGGAAAAGAGCGCTGCCACCCAGTTTCCAGGGAGGCCTGGCCAGCACAGAACGTCTGCCAGCTCACGGTACGAGGCGCGGCCCAGAGAGGCGCCCAGTCCGCCACCCACCAAGTGTCGAGGGGCCCCATCAGCTCAGCTGGCAAGGTATCGCCATAACTGCTCAGCCAGTGACGGGTGACCAGGGGGTCCGCAAAGCGAAGCAACTGCTCGTGCCCTTCCACACTGAACGTCACGAACTGGGCCAGGTGGTGGCTCAACTCCCTCATACTGGCGTGACTACTCAAGAACGACAGCGCCCGATATAGCTCGGCATCGTCGTTGTCGCACACGTCACCTAACAGGCCATCCCCCTTAAGATGCACCAGAATAGGCCCCTGCTCGGCCAGCGATGACCAGCGGGTCATCAGGTAGAGTGGTTCGATATCTCGAAGGTCATCACGGCGATATAAGCGCTGAAGCGCATTGGGGAAGCGTACGCCGTCTACCAATGCATGCGTCACTCTCTGGGGGCGTTCCATCTAGCGATTTCCCTGGCTCGAATCTTCGCAAATCTCGCAGCGGGCCGGTGCCTTGAGCAGCGTTTTAAGCTGGGCCGGGCGGTTAATGGGCGCAACCGGCTGATGGCTTTCTGCCTCTGCCTCCTCGGGCAGCCTCGGCCCCTGCGCCGCTTGTCCACTCCCCGAACCCGGGCTGCCGCCGGAATTGATCTTGACCTGGGGGCCCACCAGGGTAACGCCGCTGGGGTCGATCTTGAGGAAACTGCCGCCTGCCTTTAGGGTGATTTCCGCACCGGCTTCGATCACCACCTTCATGCCCGCTTTGTGGTGAACCTCCTGCCCGGCTTCTAACAACTGCGCCTGGCCGATCTTTTCATGGCGGGTGCCGTCTACGGTGAGGTGGTCATCGCCGTCTACCTTGCCGTAGCGATGGCCGTGCACCGTGTGGTGGTCGTCATTGTCGATCTCGCTGATGCGGTCGTTGTGCACCTTAAGGTGGCTGTCGTGGCGGATCTCTTCGGTGCGGTCGTTGAGGGTGAGCAGCTCCAGGTCTTTCTGGGCGTGTAGCCAGATCTGCTCTTCGCTCGCTTCGTCTTCGAAGCGCAGTTCGTTGAAGCCTTCTGCCTTGTGGCTTTGGGTGCGGATGACGGTACGGGTTTTGTGTTCCGGCAGCGGATACGGGGCGGTGTTCACTGCGTGATAGGTACGCCCAGTGACCAACGGCTGGTCCGGGTCGCCTTCCAGGAAGGAGACGATGACTTCGTGACCTATCCGCGGAATAGCGATGCTGCCGTAGCCGCCGCCCGCCCAGCCTTGGGCGACGCGGACCCAGCAGCTGGCGGTGTCGTCTGGTTCCGCGTAGCGGTCCCAGGGGAACTGCACCTTGACCCGGCCGTGTTCGTCGCAGTGAATCTCTTCGCCCTCCGGGCCCACCACGAAGGCGACTTGCGGGCCATCGACCCGGGGCTTGGGATTGGGCGTGGCCCGCCACGGGGTGTCGCCGGGGATCAGCGTGACCTGATTGTGGTAACGGGTCATGCCACTGGCGTCACTGTGGGTCATGCCATCCTCTTCCAGCGCCTGTGGCTGCTCGCCGACGTGATGGACGTCAATGGCCTGCCAGTCGCGGTTGAGGCTGTCGGTGTCGTGGTCGGTGAGGGTAAAGCGGACGCCGGGGGCGAGTTCGGGCAAGTCGCTGTCAGCGCTGGCCGTGATGGCTTCCCGGCGGAGCTGTTCCAGGCGGATACGGCTGAAGGGCTTGCCGGAGGCGTCCTGCTTGTAGCGGCCGGGGTAGTCGTAGTGTTCGTAGTCGTCCCGCTGGCCGTGGCGTTCTACCTCGCGGCCCAAGTGCTCGTGTAGCTGGGCGTAGGCGGGGTTTTTAAAGCTGTAGTCCTTCAACGTCGCCGTGGCGGCGGCTACCCGAGCAGTCTGGCTGAGCTTGCGCACATGGCGCGCAGGCGCGGTGCCACCTGCACGGCTGTGGTAAGAGCGCTCACCGACGTTGGTCAATACCTTGGGGTCATCGGCGAAGATCAAGCGGTGGGCGCCCCCGTCTCTCTCTTCAAATTCATGAAAGAAGAACAAGCCTTCTTCCGCGGCGAGGCGCTCGATAAAGGCGAGGTCGGTTTCCCGGTACTGCACGCAGTACTCGCGCTCGGCTAACTCGCGAGTCACGGCAAAGCTCACATCGGTAATGCCCCGCTCGTCGCACAGGGTATTGATGATGGTCAGCGGGTCGACCTTTTGGAAGATGCGCGAGTTGTGGCGCAGCGAGAGCCGCCATAGGACGGGGCGTAGCACCAGTGAGTAAAACGTGCGGCGGTGGCCGCGGTCGCCGCGGCCAAATTCGCTGATGATGCCGTGTACCCGGCGCAGCGGCTCGCCATCTTGCCAGATGGTGAGGCTCGCTTCGCGGTCCAGCAGGTTGGCGGCATCCAGGCTGCCGTCACGGCTGGCCAGGTTCAGCGTCAGTTCGAAGGGCTGGGAGAGGGCTTCACGATGGGTGAAGTCGATCACGGCCACGTCGACAACGCCGGGTAGCGTAAGTGTAAATTTTAGAGACATGTTTTCACCCTTGATTGGCTACGCTATCGCAATTACTTGCTCCACTTAGATCTTTTTTCTCGAGCTTATAAAACCAACCATCTAGAAATAACCATAATTGATGATCCACCACTTCGAATACATACCCTTCATTTGGGGCTGAAGCGTTATAAGCTCGAAACGTTACAACCGTCTCTCGTTCCACGCCATGACCGTAAAAACTCCCAAACCTTTGCTGATAATTGGGAACCTCACCCTCTTCGGTCATAATAGGATGCTTAGCAATTCTATAGAGAGGTCTTTCATACACTTCCTCGCCCCAGAGCGAAAACTCATCCTCACTAATCAGCACGATCTCATGCTGCCTGCTCAATGCCTGCTCACGGGTTGTCAAACCACCACGATACCTTTCTACATCTGTTACACAGTAAGTACCGTAAAAATCCTGATCAGATATTTCCTCTGAAGCAGCCACATGAAGAAAAACTGACGCAAAAAAAAAGCTGGCAGTTAAAACAGCCTTATAAAAATTCACCATCTTTCATATACTCCTCTTGAAAACATTTCCCACTCGGCATTTCGTCGATTAATCAGTCCTTGACTAATCTGTCCTTGTGTTTTATTCCACGCTTTCCAAGCATCCTCAAGAGAATGATAAGGAGTGTCAGACTGGGGATCATTAATCAGTTTGACTACTGACGATGAGCTAAAACCACCTACACCAATATTGTAGGCAAGCATCACAGCCGCATCGAATTCATGAGTTTCAAGCGGGACATCAATGGAACTTTTTACAATTTCAATGAAGGGTTTTAAGTCATCTTGAAATAATTGTTCAGCTTGACTTTCGGTAACGCCAGACTGATAAATCGACCATTCTTGCCGTGAAATCAGATGTCCATAACCTATTGTTGCTCCAGGAACCCACTGATCAATATTCGCTCCATTTTGATCGTCGTAAGGAGTCAAGCGAAGTTGTTCAACACTTTTTAGCCAAGCTGCGCCCGCATGACTCAAAGTAACGGATTCCACTCCACCTGAAGCATTATGCTCACTTGCATCCAACTCTTCAGCAGGGAAAGTATTAACCACACTGACATTTGGATGGCTAACAAAACCACCTACTATATCCCCACCTTCTCCTGTGCCAGAGCCAATAACAACGCCGCCGCAATCCACCGCGTGGCCTGTCAGCGCGGCGGGTTTGCCGTCGATCAGTATGGAGCCTGAGCCCTGGGCAATCGTGCGCGGGTGGGGTGGATGGTTGGGCTTGTCATGGGGTTCCAGCGGGTCGCCGACGCGGGCGACCGGTTTGCCATCCATGATGACCGTGCCGCTCCCGGCGGTGACGGGGGTGGGCGGGAACCCGTCATGATCGGTGCCCATGTCACCCACGAGTACGAACTTTTGACCCATCGTTGGTTCTCCTTTTCCTGTGTCACGCTATCCGACGATCATTCATCCCATTTGGCGGGTGCTTCGTAGGTGGCCACCTCGAACGCATCGACGTATTGACGCGTGAAGCCTGCGGCTTCGAGGCTATCCACGGCCGAGTAGCAGGTCAGCGGCAGGCGTATCTGCAGCGGCACGCCGCTCAAGCTCCGCCTGACGGCCCTGAGTAAGCGCGTTCCATGGCCGCTTCCTTTCCACTCTTTGCTAATGTAGAAAAAACGGAGCTGCCAGGCGGCTTCGTCATCCGGGCGGCAAGCCAATACCATACCCAGTGGCGGCCCCTCGCCATGGCGAAGGGCCAGCAAGCGCCCTTGCCAGCGGGCCACTTGCCCCTCTTCGCGCTGAAGCCAAAGGCCTTGGTGAACGGTGAACTCCAAGGCCCGCCGCAAGGTCTCCAATGCGCTGTCATCGCGTAGCAGCCACGGCGAGTGTCCTTTGGCATCGGCTTGGTAAACGGCCTCGATAAAGCGATCGATGTCCTCTGGTCGCGCTTCTTCCAGAGGGCGCGAGCGTTTACCCCCATGTCGTGCTGGCCGTTTGGGGGAAGGTTGCGCGCTGAACAGCTGCTTAAGTTTGGTCAGCATCATCCCTCCGCTCTGCATAGAGCGCCGAGGGCAGCTGGAAACCAGAAGCCAACGGGCGAGTAAACGGATTGGGGGCGCTATCGGCGAACAGGCGATAGCGCATGCTGCCGCCATCGACGTTGAACCGCAGTTCCAGCTCACGCTCGCTGACGCTGGTGATATCCGCTTGTTCAAGCAAGCGGAACCAGGCCCAGGCACCCTCCTGGCTAATGCTGCGCGGCGAACGGTTCACTTCACTGGGTACCATGGTGATGCGGCTTTCCGTGCCGCTACGCAGTGCATTGGGCCAAATCATCGATACCCGCTGGCTGGCACTATGCGCGTATTCAATGAGCTGACCATCGACACTGATCACGCTGCGCCGCTTGTCGGGACTTAAGCTGACAGGTTCTAGGGCAAACTCCACGTCAAGCGCGCCGTCGCGGCTAAAGTAGGCGCGACGAATCTGCTCGGCCTGTTGAACAGCAGTGTAGAGGCTGTCGCGCAGCAGGGAGTTTCCTTCTGCATCGACCAAGTACTCCGGCGCGCCTTCGATGAAGGGCTTGAGGCTGTCCTGGTAGAACGCGTCTAGGGTGCCGTTAGGCGCAAAGAACGCTTCGAAATCACTGAGCGCGACTTCCCGATTTGCACTGGGCGACAGCGGGTAGCGGCCTGCCAATCGCTCTTGATAGGGAGCCACCACTTCGTCCAGCCACTGGCTCTCAAGATGGCGGGTTGCGCTCACCATCATCAGTTCCCAGCTTTGGTCGGCCAAGTTATGCAGCATGCGGCCAACCGGCTCGGGCGTGTTGTCGGCTATCCGTTGTAAGTTGTAGATAGGGTCGTTACCACGCAGCGAGAGGCGGTCACGAACGGTGATGAAGGCTGCCCGTCCTGAGTCGTTCGCCTCCTCTATATCCATCAGGTAATCACGCAGTGCGGTGACGGCTGATTTGATCTCCTCCAGCGACGAGGGATTGTCGTTACGCGCCTGACTGAGCTGATTGATCGGCGTGAAAGGCTGCTCGATGGCCAGCGCCAGCTGGTAGCGCTGGGACTGTCTCAGTGCTTCTCGCGCCTGTTCATCGTCCACGGGAAGCTCAGGGTACAGGCTGGTATTGCGGGCCACTGCATCCAACAGCCGGTCCAGCGGACGCTGCGCGCCGACGAGCGCATCGGCCACGACGATGGCTTGACGAATATCGGGCAGCGGCACCAGCTGCGTGTCGCGCAGGGCATCACGCCAACTGACGTGATAATCCGCTACGTAGTGCTCTCGTAGAGCCGCTTGCAACTGCTGACGGTCGGCGGCGCTAAAGTCGATGTCGTCGCGTTGGCCGAGTACCCAGGCGTCGATCAGCGCCAGCTCGGTGGCACGGTCTAGCTCTTGCAAAAAGTAGTTCTCGAAGCCACTGCGCGTCACTAGGTGCGGTAATCGAACGTGCTCGGGATTGTCATTGCGCGACATGAACACCGTATCGAACAGCGTACCCACGCTGCGGCGTAGGTCCAGCGGTTCACCTCGGCGGCTGCCTGCCGCCTTGAGCGCTGCATAAACACGCTCATCGATGGGCTGGCGTGCCAACTCCTCTTGCGCCGCCGCAATGCTCCCTTGAAGCGGCGCCATGGCCTGTTCGGCGCGGGGGCTGCCTGTCGCGATGCGCCCTTGTAAGTCACTATGCGCCATGGCGTAGTCTAGGTGAGTGAGCAGCCGCTGCTGCACGTCGCCCTGTTGGGGAAAGAAGCTCTGCCAGCGCTGTGCCATATAGCGCTCGACGCGCTCGGGCTGACGACCGCTGGCATCCGACATCATGCGCAGCACACGCAGCAGCGCCAGCTTGGCATTGCTTCCCGGCTCGGCCCGGTTCATGTCATCCATGATACCGATCATCAAAGCGGGCAAGAACTGGTGCTCGAGCATCGCTAGGTAGGCTCGCTCGACCTGCGCGCCGATGATATGCCCTTGATACAAGCCCATGTCTGCCAGGTAGGGCGTATGGGTTTGGTAGCCCTCGAAGGTTTCCAGCGCGTAGCGCAACCGATCGAGGGGCTCCAATAACTCATACCCGGAAGGGTCATCACTTTGAAACGCTTCTGGCTGGGTCGCTAAGAAGGTCTCGGCACGCTCTTCCACGGCCGCCAGCGAGACCCTGTTTTTCTGGTAGAAATGCGCCCAGCCGCCGACTAAACCGACGCCCATCACCAAACAGGCAACGAGGCTGAGCGTGCGCATACGCTGGCGGCGCTGGGCCACCCGAGCATTATCACCGGCCAACCCTGCTTCGGGGTAAATGATCTTTTCGAAGAGCTCTTCGGTAAAGTACAGCGCACTGCGGGTAGCACGATGCGCGGGCTGCACGCTATCGTCCATGCCGTAACGGCGCGCCGCTGCATCCACGAAGGGGTCTTCCGGTACGCCCTGCTGATACACCGAGGTAAAGTAGGTGCCGCGCACCATGGCGGCGGTCGAAAAGCGGTCGCTGGAGAGCGCTTCGGTCAAGAAGCCCTGCAGCACGTCACGTAGCCCTGCTAATTGGCGAACAAAACGGAAGACCGATTCGCGCTCTTCGCGGTCGCGACACTCGGAGAGCATCGTGGGTAACAGCTGGTTCAAGCGCGACAACATCGCGTCGTAATCCGCCTCGAACTCGGCTTCCCACTGGCCTGGCGTATGCATAGAGGCAGGGGTGAAGGTGAAGCCGAGTGGCGCTTTGCGAGCGGTGCGCGAGTAGTGGCGGAAGAAATCATCGAACCCGTGCAGCAAATCCATCTTACTGAACGTGACGTAAACGGGCAGCCGCGTGCCGTGGCGCTCCATCAGCTCGCGTAACCGGCTGCGCAGCAGCGCCGCGTAGGCTTTACGAACGGCGACCTGGGCATGGCTCAAACGAGCAAGATCCAGTACGAGCACCACACCATCCAACGGTCGCTGGGCTCGGTTGCGCTCGAGCCATCCCACGAAGTGGTCCCAAAGGCGGCTCTGCAGCGCTTGCGGCTCGCCCTCCTCCATCGCACCTTGGGTCAATAGCTCGCCATCGGGATCGATCAACACCGCTTGATCGCCAATCCACCAATCGAAGCCTAGCTGGCCCTGCTTGCTGCTCTGTCCCGAGGCCTTCATCACATGGGTAAGCGCAAAGTTTTGTCCAGACCGGTTGATCAGGCTGGTCTTACCCGCGTTTTCCACGCCCATGACGAGGTACCAGGGCAAGCGATACCGACTGTTAGCACCGCCGCCCAAACTCTCGGTAAGTTCACTCAGCACGCGATTGAGCGACGCTTCTTGCCGCTCGACTTGGCTCATGATGGGGTCTTGCTGACGCGCCTCCTCTAACTGACGCTGCTCGTCCAATTCTCGCAGGCGGCGCGCCAGGCGAACGCCCCACACAATGGCGGCTACCGTCACCACCGCCAGCGTGGCCAACAAGCGATTGGTGAGCGGTGCCAACGGCATCGTGCCGCGCACTTCCCAGCTCGGCCCCCACCACCAGATAGCGACGACGAGCGCGATCAGCAGTACCGACCACAGCAGCGTAGAGAGTCTGAGCAAGCCTTTCGCTTTGTTACCGTGCGCATTGGCTTGGTTGTGCGCTGACTGTGCCCGCGATAACCCCGGCACCCAGCGACTTAGTTTCGACATGAAAGTTGACCACATGAGCCTTTATCCCTCGTCCCTTCTGATGATGTCCGTTGTTAGTGCGTCTCTTGAATCGCCGCTTTCAGGCGTGACACCAAGCCCGGTTCCCACTGCTCTAATGCAAGGGCCGTCACGAGTTGGTGCAGCGTTTGGTAGTGTTGCTGAGCGAGGCTTTCCAAACCCGCCTCTTGCAGCAGCTCCGCACTGGCCAACCGCCAGTAGGCGCTGTCGCGCGGAGATCGCGCTCGGCTAAGGCCTTGATCCAAAATTTTGAGCGCCGTGCCTACATCGCCGTTTTCCATGGTTTCCCGGGCTTCTTCCAAGCCCGACTGCCAGGCATTGTTTCCACTCCCAGCGCCATCGCTACTCACTGGGCTACTCTGAACCCATCGCGCCGTCTCCCCATCGAGAAACGCCACGCCGTTGTTGAACGTCAACGCGTCAATCCCCGGCAGCCGCTCGACGAAGCGCTGCGTCTCGTCACGAATCGCTTCGGCACAGCGTAGGTGCCCGAGCTGTTTCGCCAAGCCAGCGCTCATGCGATGGCCCTCGAGCCAATAGGGGCTGAGCGCCAAACTATTTTCAATCCGCTGCCAAAGTGCATGATCGCCGCCTTTTGCCAGCGCTTCGCGGTAATCGGCGATCCTATCGGCAGACACGGGAGCCAGCTCGGTCTTGCCGTTCTCTTTTGCGGCCGGGAGTGCTTGAATGGTGTTCCACACCGCATAGCGACGCAGACGATACGCCAGCGGCTCACCGATGGATTGCTCTCCGAGAAACTCCGCCATTTTGAGCAGCGCTTGACGGTTGGCGCGCTCATTCCCCGCTTCCAGACGCAGCTCGGGGGCTTTATGGGCAGAAGATGCCGCCGGTGCTGCGCCTGCCGACGGACGCGGTTCCGTGGAAGAGGACTCCGCACTTGGCGGTGCCGATGGCTCAGTGGGTACCCGCTGTTTTGCGGGGCGCAGCGCCAGCAGTTGACGACTGAACTCCTCCAGCGACTCGCTCGGCAGTGATTTCTCAGCCACTTGGTGCTGCAGCTCTTGCAGCGATGCTTGGCAAGCCTCGAACTCATCATCGGCGTTTTGGAAATCCACCCCCGCCAACAATTTGACGCTGCGCTGCATGAACTGCTGAAACAGCCGCGGGCGAAGCTTTTCGCCCCGTTTCCCTGTAAAAGGATACGCATGCTCCCACCAGGGTTGGGCAATGCTGCGTGCCAGCAGCCGCAGCGAAAGGGCAAACCGAACGCCATTGCCGTCGTGCTGTAGGCAGTGAATCAGGTGGCCCAACACTTTTAGGTCTTTACCTCGTTCACTCAACATGCGAATGGCCAAGCTTTCCGAGGTTTCCCACTCGACGTGAGCGTGCTGCAGTGATCCCACTTTCATCATCTCTTCATCGAGCGCGAGATAATCGTGACTATCCTCCACCGGATCACCCACCAGCGCGCCCTCTGCGTTTGCAGAAAGCGGTGCCAGGATGGGCTCCAGGTGAGATTCTGACGTAATGCGCATCGTTCGATGCTCCTTTACCAGCGGCACGCATTGCGCAGTGGTTGAATAGATTCTCGCAGCCCCGTCACGTTGAACCGCAAACCGTCTAGAGCGCCCACATCGCTGCGCAGGGTCAGCTCATTGGCGCTCAGCAGTTGCTGAAGCGTTTCGATGGCGGGAAGCCCCCGGCCGCCACTCAGCACTTGTCCGCCATCGCGCACGCGCCACTGCTGTTGCACGGAACCGCCCTCCCCTGAGAGTCGAAGGTCTACCCGGGCATCAGTCAAAGGGCTGGGGAGGTGCAGTTGAAAGCGAGTAATGAGTTTTTCGCAGGCCATGACCAAAACCGGGCGAGGTGGCGTCGTTCCCAAGGCAGGCGCGCTCATCAACACGTCATTGCCCGAGACTTGGACGATGAGACCGACATTCTCTTCTTCACGCGCCGCTTCTTGCTGCTCGATGTCGTACCACAGTTCGGGCATGTCGACGCTGTTCGACGTGCCCTCTCCGACTTGGAACACCGCGTCGTAGCAGTGCAAGCGTTCCAGCCGGGAGGGCTCTTCGCCGCAGTCGCGGGCTTGACGGAGCAAATCTGTCTCGGGCTCTGCATGGAGACGAGGGGGGATCAACACACTGATCAAAAGCAGGCCAGCCAACAGCCACCAATGTTTAAGCAGCATCGTGTTCATTTACCATCCAACTCCAGTTGCTGGCACTTATGCGCCAGCGTTCGCTTTGGTAGCCCCAAGCTTTCCGCTGCACGTGCACGGTTTCCTCCAAAACGCCGTAAACGCTGACGAATGATCGAGGTCTCCACCTCACGTAGCGCTTGGCGCAGGTCGTCGACTTCGTCCGAGAGAGGGAACTCATTGGGCATGACCTCCTCTAGGGAGGTAAGCGTTGCCACGTCCTGATGCTCCCCAGGCAGAACATCGACGTCGATATCAGCGCCTGCGGGCGTCATGGCGCAGGCGTAGTCAACGATATTTTTGAGCTCTCGCACGTTGCCTGGGTACTCTCGACGCTTCAGTAAACGCAGGGCAGCTGGCGTAATACCGATGTCGTCGCGCTCTTCGCGCTGACAAAACGCGGTAATGAAGGCCTGAGCCAGTAGCGCAATATCGTCCCGTCGCTCGCTAAGCGGCGGTACATTGATGGGAAACTGGCCCAAACGGTAGTAAAGGTCCGCTCGAAAGCGCTGCTGCTTGATCTGCTCTTTAAGCGGTTGATGCGTCGCTGCCACCAAGCGTAAATCGGCGCAGCGCTCTTCACTGGCACCCAACGGCCGATACCGACCGCTCTCCAGTACGCGCAGTAGCTTCGCCTGTAGCGCTAACGGCATATCGCCAATTTCATCGAGAAACAGCGTGCCGCCGTCGGCTTGACTGATCAGACCTTCACGAGCCTTGTCAGCACCAGAAAAAGCCCCCTTGGCATGGCCAAACAGCTCTGACTCCAGCAGTGCTTCGGGAATGGCGGCACAATTGATGGCCAAAAACGGGGCCTTCGAGCGCGTCGAGAATTGATGAATGGCGCGCGCCACGCGATCTTTACCGGTGCCCGTTTGCCCTTGCAGCAAAACGGCAAGCTGTGTCTCTGCGGCGCGAATGATGTGCTGGCGCAGGGAGCTCATCACGGCCGACTGACCCAACAGGTCATCGGCGAGCCGGTCGGCCAAGGTTTGACGTCGAGCACCGTCGTTCAGTTTGGCCAACGATGCCTGCAGTGCTTGGGAGCGATGACGCTCTCCTTGCTCCCGCGTCAATCGCGACCACAATCGGCAAAGCAGCGCTTCGAACGCGCCCATTTCCGGCGTATTTTCCAAAGCCGTGAGCGTCTCTCGCTGGCCGACTAGCAAAAGTGCGCCCAGCCACTCCCGCGCGCCGTCCAGCGCACGTAGCGGCAGCACGTTGAGCTGCAAAGCGCCGCTCAACGCCGACAGCTGGGCCTGAAAGCCAGGATGGTCGAGCCGGATGCGCGCGTCTGCCACGCTCAGCGCTAATGGTTTATTGCTGCGAATGACATGGGCATAGGGATGGCTGAAATCGGCACAGTCGAACTGCAGGTCGTCACTGTCCCGCCCCAGCCAGCGCCCGCTCCCCTCCACGTAGAGACACTCGGCTAGCGTCAAGCCCAAGTGCCGTTGCAGTAGTTTGGCCGCCTGCTGGCGTAACCCACTGGGAGAGCTGCTCTCGACCAACGTGAGGGCAAACGGCATACCTGCTAGCTCGACGGGCAGCCGTGAGGGGAAAGCAGTAGGGTAAGCAGCAGGCAGCGTCATGGGGTCACCCTACCTCCGCCGTGAAGGTGCCTTGCTCTCGGTCGATACCAAGTAAGACGCGCGTGACGGCTTCACGATTGGCCATACGCGCTAACAGCGCTCGCGACAGCGGCGGCAACAGCTCGCCATCGATCACCGACTCCAGCATGCGCGCGCCGTTTTCACTCCGCGTTGCGCGCTCGCAGATGGCATCCGTCAGGGCATCGTCGAGGGTGATCTCTGCGTCGCGGTGGCGCGCCTGAATACGTTTGGTCAGTGTCGCCAGCTTGGCATGGACGATAATGCGCAGCGTCTCGCCCGCCAGGGGCAGATAAGGAACGGTTTCCATACGCGCCAGCAGGGCGGGCTTGAAGAAGTCGGCGAGAACGGGGTAGAGCGCGGCGTCCAGCGCCTTGGCATCATCGCCATGGGCGACGATGGCTTCGTAGCCCAAATTCGACGTCAGGAAAAACACGACGTTCTTACAATCGATCAGCCGCCCCTCGCCGTCGGCCAGCTCGCCCTTGTCGAACGCTTGGTAAAACAGGTTGAGCACGTCCGGGTGGGCTTTCTCGACCTCGTCCAACAACACCACCGAGTAGGGCCGCTGGCGGATCGCCTCCGTCAAGAGCCCGCCCTCGCCAAAACCGACATAGCCCGGCGGAGAACCAATCAAACGAGATACCGTGTGCTTCTCTTGGTATTCGGACATGTTGATGGTGGTCAAAAATTGGCGTCCGCCATAAAGCTGCTCGGCAATTTGCACGACCGTTTCGGTCTTGCCCACGCCGCTAGGACCGACCAGCAGGAACGCGCCCAACGGCCGCCCGGGGCGGCGCAGGTCGGCACGGGCGGTGAGCAGATGGCGATGGATCCGCTCGATGGCAGCCCCTTGCCCTTGAATTTGTTCGCCCAGATAGCGAGGCAATTCGGTTAGTCGCGTCAGCTCATCGCTGGTCATTCGCTCCACGGGCACACCGGTCCAGTCACCGATCACTTGCGCGATCTGCGCTTCTTCGACACTGGGAGTCACGAGCGCAAAGTCTTCCTGAAGTTGGGCTAGCTGTTGTTCTCGCTCGGCTAACTCACGCTGCCACTGTTCAGGCAACGCCTCTTGCGAATCATGCTCGAGTAGTTTGCGGTGCAGCCCCACGATGGCATCCACGCACTCACGCTGCGCCTGCCAAGCTGCTTCGAGGGTCGATAGCTCGGTTTCGAGGGTCGACAAGCGCTCATCCAACGCGTGGCGGGCCGCCGTGTCCGGCTCGCGACCCAGCAGCGTCTCTCGGGCTAAGTGATCACGCTCACGCAGCGCAGCCGTATGCTCGCTCTGCAGATGGCTCAGCTTGCGAGGCGGCGTATCCAGTGCCTGCGCCAGCCGCGTGCAGGCGGTATCCAACACATCGATGGCTTTGTCAGGCAACTGTCGTCCGGCTAGATAACGTGCGGAGAGTGCCGCCGCCGCACGTAAACCGCTATCGCCGATCAGTACTCCGTGAGCACGCTCGTACACATCCTGCAGGCCACGCAATATGACCAGTGCCTGTTCGACGCTGGGTTCAGAAAGCGCGACGGGTTGAAAACGCCGCGATAGCGCGGGGTCTTTTTCAAAGTATTTTTTATACTCACGCCACGTGGTGGCCGCGATGGTACGCAGCTCGCCCCGGGCCAGGGCGGGCTTTAGTAAATTGGCCGCATCACCGCCACCTTCCTGGTTACCGGCACCAATCAACGTATGCGCTTCATCGATAAACAGTAGCGTCGGACGCGGGGCATTCTTCACTTCATCGATGACGGCTTTCAGACGCTTTTCAAACTCACCTTTCACCGCCGCACCGGCTTGTAACGCGCCTAGGTCGAGTGTCAAAAGCTCGACGTCCGCCAGGGCGGCGGGCACTTGGCCTGCCACGATACGTGCGGCCAAGCCCTCTACGACGGCGCTCTTACCCACGCCAGCGTCGCCAATCACGATAGGATTGTTTTTACGACGCCGCCCTAGAATATCGAGCATTTGATCGATTTCCGGGTCTCTACCAAGCACCGGGTCCAACTTGCCCTGACGGGCTTGCTCCGTTAGCGACGTGGCAAACCGTGCCAACGCGGTGTCATCGTTCTGCTGGGTAGGCGATCGCGATGCCAAGGTCGACGCCTCTTGCGGCGCCTCGGCGGATTCAGCGGTTATCCGGTCAAAATGACGGCGTAAATGCTCACGATTGATGTCGGCAAGCAGGCGCACCGATCCGCTAGCCAAATAGCGGTCTGGGTTATGCAGCAGCGCGGTGAAAATCACCCCACTACGCAGCGTCAGATGTTGATACTCGGTCGAGGCCAATAACCACGCGTCTTGTAGCAGCTCGATGAGCAGCGGAGAAAAGCTGGGGGTGGCCACCTCGAGGGTGCGTGGAGGACGCAACTCTTCGGCCAATTGGGCACGCAAGTGCGACGTATCCAGATCGATATGCTCACAGATGCGGCGTACATCGCACAGCGGCTGGTCGAGCATGGCTTGCAATAAATGCCCTGCCGTCACTTCTGGAGCTTGCTGCTGCGCGCATAGTACAGCCGCCTGTTCGAGGCCTTGTCTCGCCACCGTGTCAAGACGGCCAATCAGTGCGGATAGCTCTACCCTGAGCATGGTGACTCCTAACGATAAAGTTGGTTGAGAAGGGACGTAATTTGGTCCGCTTGTTGATCAAGCGACAAGGAGAACGCGAGGTAGACCCCGACCATGGCAATACCGAAGAGGGCAAAGATTCCCCATGTTGGGAAACGTGAGCCTCGGCGCTGGCGACCCTGAACGACGTTATTCAGCGGTGTCGTCAAAGACTCGTCGGCAGGCTCTTTCAGCCCCGCCAGCTGATCCCCCAAGGCGCGCACGACTTGCTCATACTCGTCGCGGCCATGCGACATCACCCGATAGCGTCCCTCGAAGCCCAAACAGAGGCACAGATAGATGAACTCCAGCATGTCGCGATAACGCTGCGGTTCTTGTTGCAAACGTGCCAAGATGGAAAACACTTTTTCCCCACCCCAGGTTTCATTGTGAAAACGCGTCAGTAACGAGTGTTCGGCCCATTTGCTTTGGCGCCCCCAGGGCATTCCCATGACCGCTTCATCAATGAATGAGCACAGCACATAGCGATACGCCAACAGGGTCGCCCGGTCATAGCCTTGTTCGGTCAACTCGATATCGATCGCCGCAATTTCGTCGACGACTTGACGGTACAAACGCTCCACATCGCCAGCACTGTCTAACTGACGTACCCGCACGACCATGCCCAAAAGACTACTGGCGGCATCGACCAAGGGGTTGAGATTGTGTCCACGCAGGCGAAACCAGTAATCTTCGTCGGCGTCGAGCTGCTCGGCATGGCTATGAATGAGATGCTCAAGGCCGCGCTCGTTGATCAAATCCTCGTGTCGCCCCTTTGCATGAAACGCGCGCTGCCGGGAGGTGCTCAGTCCATCACTCACTAATTGCTGCATGATTTAACTCCTGATCGCCCAGAACTGCATTTCCAACCCGGGGAACTCGCCCGCCACGTGGAACGCAAAACCGCTGGCACCGTTGAGCATTCCCCACGCTTCGCTTTGGCGGTCCAACTGGAAGTAGGTATAGCCTGCGTGATACGGCAGCTCACGAGGTGCCACTGGCAAAGGCTCGAGCGGTACGCCGGGTAGCTGTAAGCTGATCAAATCGCGGATACGCTCGACGCTGGCGACCTTCGTTTGCTGCAGAAATAGCTTGCGCAGCCGCTCGTTGGGCATGTCGGCACGCACCGCTAGAATGAACTCGGCGGATTCGATCAAGCTGAGATCAGACAGCGGCGCCACCAAGAGGCCAAATCGACGAGCCTGCAATTGAATCGCCACGGCACGTGGCTCGAGTACCGTCGAGAGCGCTTGACGCAGCATTTTCATCAGAGGACGGAACGCCCGCTCGGGATGATCGTGATCGTAAGCGGGACACTCTGGCGGCAAGCGCGACTCGTCGGTAAACGTGACCAGTTCACAGGCGATTTCGTGCATGGTGTCGTAGAGGCGCTCGGGATGGAGCTGACCTAGGCGCGCTAGGTGTTGGAAACGGGGCTGGGCACGGTTCAACAGTTGTAGCAGCATGAAGTCCGATACGTCCGCGACACCGGCTTGATGGGGTGTCGATAGCCGCTGAGCAATGTTGCGTGCACGCTCGCGCATCAACCCGGCCATTTCGCCGACAAAGCGCTGCAAGCCCGGAGCTGCCTGAACGTTGAGCAGCGTGGGCAGAAACTGCTCGTCCAGCACGAGGCTACCGTCAGGACGCCGTTCGACGATTCTGGCAACGGCTAAACAGGCGTAGCCGCTACGATCTTCTTTTTCTAGCAGCAAGCGGGGCGATACGCGGGCCACGTCTAGCTCGGCACTGGCCCCTTCCCGTGAATGCAGGTCGCGCACGCTACGGCTCAGTAACCGATAACGTGCAGGCAAATCATCACCAGGCCAGCGCACTTCTCCTACGCCGTCTGTCGCTAGCGGTAATCCCAAATAAACCACTTGGTTCGTGATGCTGGCGTCGTCGATCTCCAACGGTGTGGGCTCGACATCATCGGCCGGTAAATGGAACGCCACGCCGTCCGGCATGACCCCACTGGCTCGACTAATCGCCACACGCCCGAAGCTGAGGAATTCGTTGTTCAATTCCAAAGAGAGAAAGCCGTATAGATAGTGGCTGACACCCTTCAAGCGGGTATCCAACAAGCCTTCCAAACTTCGCTGTTGCTGTTGGAAATGCTGCGGTTTGATGAAGAGCCCTTCGCTCCACACGACTCGGTTGCGGGTCGCCATTACTCTTCCTTCCTTAGTGCTACTTCGCGGTCACGCAGGTGCACCAACAGATGGTAGTGCTCGCCTTGGCTGGTGATTTTCACGACCTTTTTCCATTCCGCCTCGTTGGGCGAGGCATAAAACGCGATGATGCCGATGTAACGCGTATCCTCGTCTACCTCGAAGGGCTCGTAGAATTTCCACTGGCCGGGAAGCAGGGTGAAGTCATCATGGGTCAAGTAGTTGGTGCCCAGTGCCTCCTCTAGATCGCGCTGCAGCTGTCCCAGATCCGCGGCCATGAGCATGGAGTCATCTTTCAGTTGCAGTATCTGAAAGCGCAGCGGCGTGCCCTCGCCATCCGCATTAGGGTTGGCGTTGGGCTCGGCCACCATGCTGAGGTCCACGAGAGAGGGTCTCTCTTCTGGATACCCCACAGGGATAGAAGGATCACGGATCACTTGCCATGCCTTACCCGTGGCTTCCCGCGTTGAGGCACAGCCGACCAGCACTAAACAGAGGCACGCCACTGCCGCCAGCCGAACTAAACGGACGGTGCTCATGCTTCCTCCCGCTGCTGGCGTCGAACGGACTGGTCATAGCCCTGCTCGAAGACTTCCCAAAAAAGTTTTTGAAAGCCTTGCTGACGCCCAGAGTTAAGCTCCCGGTAATAGTGCTGGTACATTTCCCAAGCCCAGCCACCTTCATCGTCGATACGAGTGCCCGCGCCTCGGTACGCATGAAAACGCTTGAGCAGCGCATCGGGGGAGAATGCATCCAGAATGGCCCCCAGCGCTAAGCCAATGGCCTCTTCGACGGCGGCTTGGTGCTGCCCTTGGTGACGTAAACTTTCGGCCACCGCCTCGGGAGCTGACAGATGCACGGGGCTGCGCTGGGCGGAAAACAGCGTCTGTGCCGTCTCATCAAAGGAGAGCCCCAAACGTAATGGGTTATCCTCGATGGGCTGGAGCCGACGATCCCGAAGTGGGTACTTACTGTCATTTTGCGCCTTTTGCAGCAAGCGCAAACCATCCACGGCGGCGCGTAGTGTTTGGCCGGCTTCTTCCAAAAATGCCTGCTGCTCTTCGCTATCACGAAAAGGTAAATCGAGCCCCATACCTCGCAATAGGGGATCAGCGCCTACATGGCCCAGCGCTTGTGTCGTAGGGGTTTGCCAGCGATCCTCGAGCTGTTCACCCACCGAGCGCTCTAGGTCGTTAAGTTGCCGCTCATCCATGTCACTGCTCCTCTGCCTAAATGTGCCGTTAAAGGTTTGCCTACCAGAAAGGTTGACCGTTTCGCTGCGCGGCGGGTGATGCCGAAAAGGGGCTTCCTCGAGAGGTTCTATCGGTGATACGGGGGCTGACCCGCGATCCAACGCCACCATAGGATCGTGCTGTAACGAGCCAGGCATGACACCTCCTAGTGCCTCAATGGGGTCGTCTTGCCTGGACTGCTGACGATGCGAGTACTCACTCCCAATGGGCGCTTTGTCATACGGGTGCGTCATATCCTCATGTTCTTCATCGATCAGCGTTGTGATCGAGTGCACGCCTGGCTGCCACCCATGGCGGTCGCCCAAATGCACTTTTAACCGATACTCACCTACGATCAGCTCATCGCCATCGCGCAGAGCGACTTTTCGGCCTCTCCCCACGGGCAGCGTCGCGCGATTGATGTAGGTATGGCCACTGGCATCCACCAAGCAAAACTTGCCATCGATCTTAAGGATCTCAGCATGATGAGGACGTATCAGGCCGACATGATCTTGAAGCAGCCAGTCATCTGCGTCACTTGCTCCCAGCGTGCCGCCTTCTTCATAAAACACGTGGCTGCTGGAGGAGCGACCCTCTAGCTGTTCACTGTTCAACACAACCAACGTAATGGCATCGAAAGGCTCGGCGTGCATGGTTTAACTCGTCATTTGAATACGGACACGGCGATGCGTCGCGCTGCCGTCGCCGTCAGGGTTTACGAATGTCGTCCAGCCCAGTTGGCAGGAATCAATCTCGCCCAACTGCATGGGCCTCACGTCGCGCTCAAGCAGCTCGAGCTCCAGGTCGTAAGCCAGCGGCTCGCGCAAAACGAAACTCACCAGTGTCCTCAACGGCTGATGCTCGACGCCATCAGGAAGAAAATCGCGAAACCTCTCCAGGGTTAGCCCGCGCAAGCAAAGGGCAAACTTGCCGTTCACATCGGCCACCCGTTCGCCTGCCACCATGTCCTCACCAAGCGTCATGCCTGTGAAACCAGCCCGGCTACGCTGGTCCAGCGGTATGTCGACCCAGCGGTGTACCCACTGTTCGATCTCGACCGTGGCAATGTCGAAACAGTGGCTGACGATGCCGCTGACCACGTCCGGCGAACGTGACCGACCGGCCAGCAAGCCGGCATACGCCAGCATCTTGCTCCAGTTGATCGGTGTCTCACCGCGTAGGTTGCTGTCGGCAAGCCCTACCAAAGCAAAGACGGTGGCGGAAAAACCATCCTGAGCATCGTCTTGATAGCGCACGTAGTGGCGATACTTGCGCCAGCTTCGATGCAGCAACGTCAATAAGCGGTGATTGAAGAAGTCTAAAAAATCACCTGCCGCTCCTTCCTGATGCGCCGACTCATGCGCCAATGCTTCTAGGTAGTAGCTAGGCAGCGGTGACTGCGCTCCCTGTAAACCAAGAAAGCTGACTTGCAGGGCATACTGCCCCTCCTCGTTCATTTCCAGAGCCAGCACATCGCTACTCGGAAACCCCAACGACGCCGAGGCGGTATAACGCACTCGCTGAAAATCGGGCACGCTACCGCTATGGCGTTGCTCCAGGTCATCACCATGATGACGATGCAGCAGTTCGACCAGTTGAAAGAATTCGTAGCGACGCGCGCCGTTGAACAAGGGCGCCAGCGTTACATCAGAGGCTGCTGCCCCACTTGCAAGCTCCATACATAGCGCTCTTGGTTATGGCGATTGATCACTTGCAATTCGTGAAACGAATTGATGCTGGCGTACAAAGACAAAAAGCGTGCTAATACGCTGCCAAAGAGATAAAGGCTGCCCTCATCGCCAAACGCGTCTTGATCGAGCGTCATGACCGAGCGCAATCCGCGCACGGGCAAACCTCTGCGTAAACGGTCGACAGGCTGCGTCTGAATATTCACGATCCCGGCCAGGCGCTTTTGTGCGATGCGTTCTGCTTGCCGGTCGACCAGCGCTCGAAAGTCGTAGGCTTTCAGCACAGCACATAGCGCATCTCTATTGAGTAGCGACAGATAGTTCAGCGATAAATTGGAAATCAGCACCCACAGCAAACCATCATCGATGGCGGGCCGCAGTACGGGCGTGGGCTTGGTGATATTGCGAAATGCTGCGAACGTGGGGCTTTTCTCGGTGCCTACGCACACGTCACCAATCGTGAGCTGCTCGGGCAGTTCACGATTACTGCAGGTCAGGCTCAATGAGATGGTCTCCCGCAGCCCCAGGCACTGCTGCTCATCGCCTCGGATGAAGGCAATGTCGTGATCAAATCCATCACCTCTCACGCTGTTACACACCCGCACCCGGTAATGCAGCGTTTCGCGTCCTCGGTCGCGCTCGATTTGATGCTGAAAGCTCTCGAAGGGCACATAACGACGCGCGGCTGCCTGTACGCTGTTTTTATCGCTCTCTAGGCGCCCGACGACGTCATCGACACTGAACGTTTCGAAATGCGCGGGAGTTTGGCTACTAGGCCGAATACGATAGTCACTTCGCTCCCCCGTCAGGTCGATAGGTTCAGCGTCATGCTTGAAGAGGTTGATCGCTGGCGTGCAGTACAGTGCCAAATGCTCGTCTTGCACCCGCGCATCCGTCGGTAAAGGGCGAGAAAACTCGAAACGAAGCGTGGCACGACGACCGGGGGTCGCAGGCAGGGTTTGCGCGAGATGTTGTACATCGAAAAAATGGAAGGCCTCGGGGAAGCAGAGATACTCCTGCAGGATTCGATACCCCTGATGCACGTTTCGCGGGTAGGGCAGCAAGGCTTGGTCTCCATCGAAGCCAACCGCCTGTAACGTATCCGCTGGCAGCCTGTACGCAACGCCGTCGATCTCCAGCTCTAGTCGCGCCAGATAGTGGCTCATCCACAGATACAGCGTCCTTGCGGTATACGAATCTCCACCCAAATAGAGCCGTATCGCGTCGATACCCAGCGAGTTCATGGGCTGGTCACTGTGCACGGACATCGCCAATTCGACGACGGAGCTTTCCCGGGTATGCCGCGCAGTGACACCGTCATGTGCCAATGGGTACAACGCAACATCATGACAGGTGCGAAATAAGCAAGCCGTGTTGTTAACCGCCACGCTCGCCATCTCTGTCCCACGGTCAACGACCTGCTGTTGGCTCAACGCGTTCACCTGCGGCGTGAACTGCACGACCGTCATACTGGGCACCGGACGCAAATAGTTTGGCCACAGCATGCTGATCAGCGAGTGGGTCAGCTCAGGAAACTCATCCTCGACTTTTTCGCGCATGCGCCCCGTCAGAAAGGCAAAGCCTTCCAACAGACGCTCGACGTCCGGATCGGTGCTGCGTTCCGATAAAAAACGGCTAAGGCCAGGGTTTGCGTCGGCAAACTCCCGCCCTTGTCGTTTCAGAAAATTGAGTTCGTCTCGGTAGTAGCGATTGAGCATGAGTGCCTCGTTGGTCTATCAGTTGAGACACTGATAACGCTTGTTGTTGAGCAACAGATCGATCGTGGTGTGCGTACTGCTGTTTCCTAAAGCCACCGTTGCATGTACTTGAAAGCGCAGCTGGAGAGGGTCACCTGAGTTGGGCAACGACTCGACGTCGACATGCTGGACGCGTGGCTCATAGCGCTCGATACAATGCCGAATGGCCTGCTTGATATTGAGTTCCAGATCCAACACACCGATGGTGGCATCATTGAAATCCAGCAGGCCAAGCTCGGGCACACTCGCACTGTTGCCAGGATGGCTATTGAGCAAATCCACCAAATGCCGTTTGATGGACGCAACGACGACTTCCAGCGGACTCTCGCTCGCCTCTGCATGGTGCGGTTGAGGTGCGGCAAGACGCTCGAACAAACGGTTGCCTAATCGCTTACGACTGCTCTCCATTGCCATCCTGGCTCCACCCTCTTATTCCTTGTCGAGTCGACCGACCAAAGACAGCTCGAAGTTGGCCCCCATGTATTTGAAGTGCGGGCGAACGGCCATCGACACTTGATACCAGCCCGGATCGCCTTCGACGTCGGACACTTGGATAGAGGCAGCCCGCAGGGGACGACGGCTACGAACATCGGCAGGTGGATTCTCCTGGTCAGCGACGTACTGGCGAATCCACGTGTTGAGCTCGCGTTCCAGGTCTTGGCGTTCTTTCCAAGAGCCAATTTGTTCACGCTGAAGCACTTTGACGTAGTGCGCCAAGCGGTTGATGATGAACATGTAAGGCAGCTGAGTGCCCAACTTGAAGTTGGTCTCTGCGGCTTTCCCTTCCGCCGTATTGGGGAACACTTTCGGCTTTTGAACGGAGTTAGCAGAGAAGAAGGCTGCGTTATCGCTACCTTTACGCATCGTGAGCGAAATAAAGCCCTCTTCGGCCATTTCGAATTCGCGGCGGTCGGTAATGAGCACTTCCGTTGGAATTTTGGCTTGCAGCTGACCGAACGCCTCATAAGTGTGTACGGGGAGATTTTCCACCGCGCCGCCACTTTGCGGACCAATGATGTTCGGACACCAACGATATTTGGCAAAGCTGTCGGTCAGGCGCTCTGCGAGCAGATAAGCGGTATTTCCCCATAGATAGTGATCGTGGTTTTCGCTGACGTTCTCGCGGTAGTTGAACGTCTTAACCGGGTTTTCGATGGGGTCGTAAGGTGTTCGCAATAAAAAGCGAGGGGCCGTCAAACCAAGATAGCGAGCATCCTCGGACTCACGCAGACTGCGCCACCGTGCATATTTCGGCCCTTCGAAAATCGCTTTGAAATCCTTGATGTTGGGCAGTTCTTCGAAACTGTCGATCCCAAAGAAGGAGGGCGCCACGGAAGACATGAACGGCGCATGAGACATGGCGCCCACCGCCGAGGTGTACTGCAGCAGCTTCATATCAGGAGTCGAGGGTGAGAAATCGTAATGACCGATGATGCCCGCGACCGGCTCACCGCCAAATTGGCCATATCCTGCATTATAAACGTGGTGATAAAGGCCACTCTGGCTGATTTCGGGGGCAAACTCGAAATCTTCTAACAGCTCCTGTTTCGTGGCATGGAGCACATCGAGCTTGATGTTCTCACGGAAATCCGTGCGGTCTACCAGCAGCTTCAAACCGCGCCAAGCAGACTCCATTTGTTGAAAGCCACGATCATGGAGAATTTCATCGACTTGATGACTAATTTTACGATCGAGTTCGACGATCATACCGTCGACGAGCGACTTATTGACGTTTTGCACCGAATCACTATTGTTCAACAGCTCTGCAATGAACGCGGCCACGCCTTGTTTGGCGACATCATAGCCTTCATCGGCGGGTGCCATACGCGTTTGAGCCATTACCTGATCTAGCAGGGAAAGCTCTGATTCTGTCTCTGTCACTACTGCAGACTGCTGCTTTGCCGTTTTGCTCATTGCCATGCCTCGAAATCGTTGACGGTGGGATCGCTAAGACAACTGCCACGGCTCACTCGCCCTGGCGGTCCGACTCCAGTAGCTCCAACTCGCTTAATAGCTGCTGGCGAGCGTCTTCGTCCTCCAGCAGTTTTTGCAAACGATCACGGAAGGCGGGCACATTGCCCAGCGGCCCTTTCAAGGCGACCAGCGCTTCACGCAGCTCGACCAGCTTACGCAGTTCGGGTACCTGCTTGGCAACGGCATCAGGGGAGAAGTCATCCAAAGACTTGAACGACAGGTCGACCGCCATATCGTTAGGCGTTTCATCGTCTGCAAGGCGGTTAGGAACAGAGGCCTGAAGCGTTAGCCCAGCCTCACGCATGACCGATTGAAAATTATTCTTGTCGACGGAAACTGCTTGGCGCTCCTCAATCGACGTCTCTTCCTCACCGCCTTTGAAATCACCCACGACCAATAGCTTGAGAGGAAGCTCCGTTTCTGATTGTTGATCCCCGGTTGCCGGCACATACTTGATGTTGATGCGCTCTTTTGGCGCGACAGTTCCTTGTTTAGCCATGCGGATAAGCCCTAGAGAAAAGTGACCGAATGTAACCGCGAACGGTTCTCAATCAGGGAAAATTACCGAATTATTCTTCTCTATGCCAACCGCTCTGAATATCGATCCTGACAAACTAATCGCCAACTACTGTCTAGATAGCTACTGTTTCATTCATTTTTTTAGGAGTTAGCAGCTTTATAAAACAAAAATACTGACAAAGTATAATTTGTAAGATATTTCTTACAAAAACTATCGGCAATCTCTTAAGCGAATAGACAGAAATCACTTACAACAGCCATAAAAAACGACCGTTTGATCCGGCCATTTAGTCAACTATGATCCCTCATCATTCATGTCTTTGACTTCATTTAAAGCTACATTTATTAACATCTGCGTGCGATCTGCCACAAAGACTTAATACGCCCTGTATGTATTAGGCAACCTTTTGCCAATGGCAAGAGGTTGCTTAATGACAGGCAAAAAATTGCCTAATTAAAAATAAATAGCCTCGATATAAAAATTCAAGTGATTGTTTTTAAAGCGAACAGCCAGAATGGCATCTGTATTGCAATAACACTGCGTCCATCGGACAACGTTAACTCAATCCGTCAAGGAGCAGACTTATGCCAACTCCATGCTATATCAGTATCGAAGGCCAAACTCAGGGCAATATCACTGCTGGCGCATTTACCCCTGATTCAGTGGGTAACATCTACGTGGAGGGCCACGAAGATCAAATGCTGGTTCAGGAATTCAAACACGTCGTCACAGTTCCTACTGATCCGCAGTCTGGTCAACCGTCTGGCCAACGCGCCCACAAGCCATTTATCTTTACCGTTGCATTGAATAAAGCCGTACCGCTCATGTACAACGCGCTGGCATCCGGCGAGATGCTGCCGAACGTAGAGCTCAAGTGGTACCGCACGTCGGTAGAAGGCAAACAAGAGCACTTCTTCACCACGACCTTGACCGATGCCACGATCGTCGATATCAACCTGCGCATGCCGCACGCTCAGGATATGACGAAAGCCGAATTCACCCAGCTCATGGATGTTTCCCTCGCCTACCGCAAAATCGATTGGGAACACACCGTGGCCGGCACGTCGGGTTCCGACGACTGGCGCGCGCCTATCGAAAGCTAAGTCCCCTTTCGATACGCAAAAGGCCCTCCTTATGGAGGGCCTTTCTCGTTATTACCGCCAACTCATGCCTATCACACGAACCGGCCTAGACCGACCGCAGAACGTAACCGGTCCATCGTGACCGTCGCCTCTTCTCTGGCACGCTCGGCGCCTTTTTGAAGTACGGCTTCGATATGTCCGGGATCTTCCATCAGCGCATTATAGCGCTCCCTTGGCTCACTGAGATGCGCGTTGAGGTAATCGAACACTCGGTCTTTCGCCTCCCCCCAGCCAATGCCTTCAGCGTATTGCTCGCGCATATTCGCCGTCTCAGCATCGCTGGCGAAAGCAGCGTAAATCTGGAACAGCGTGCAGGTATCAGGATCTTTCGGCTCACCCGGCTCGAGCGAGTTGGTTTTGATTTTTCGCACCAGCTTTTGCAGCTTTTTCTCGCTAACGAACAGCGGGATCGTATTGTTGTAGCTCTTGGACATTTTGCGACCATCCAAGCCCTTCAATACTTCGCCCTTTTCGCTCACCACCGCTTCTGGCTGAGTGAAGTACTGACCTTTGAAAAGGTGATTGAAGCGACCCGCGATGTCTCTCGCCATTTCAATGTGCTGAATCTGATCGCGCCCTACCGGCACCTTGTTGGCGTTGAACATCAGTATGTCGGCGGCCATCAGCACCGGGTAGCCAAACAGCCCCATGGTGATACCTTTATCGGGGTCTTGGTCGCCCGCTTCTTCGTTCTCGGCCACGGCGGCCTTATACGCGTGAGCACGGTTCATCAACCCTTTCGCGCAGACGCAGGAGAGCATCCACATCAGCTCAGGGATCTCATGGATATCCGACTGACGGTAGAAAATGGCGTTGTCGGTATCCAGACCCAGCGCCAGCCACGTGGCCGCAATCTCTAAACGCGACGCTTGCACACGCTTGGGCTCTTGGCACTTGATCAGCGCGTGATAGTCAGCGAGAAAATAGAACGACTGCACGCTCGGGTCTTGGCTTGCTTCGATGGCAGGCTTGATAGCGCCCACGTAGTTACCAAGGTGCGGCGTTCCGGTCGTGGTAATCCCGGTCAGCACGCGGGTTTTGGCTGTCTGACTCATGATCTGAATCCAACTGAATGAAGGTCAAAAACGATACGCTATTGTACGCTTATTGCCAAACCACCGCTGCCTCTGCCCCTACTTCATGAGGGTTTTCGCGGCGAATGAGCAGCGGCGCACTTTGTGCGACCACCGTCCCGCTCCCTTCGAAGGTGGCCCCCATGGCCATGACCCATCGCTCGCTATGGTAAATGACCGGCATATAGAAACAGCTGTGCTGGGGACAGTGATGCGATGTCGATACTTTGGCGTGCGTGCCATACTCCTCAAAACGTGCCGTCTCGGGCGCATCTAGCAGTGGAGCGCCCTGCCAATCGAGTTCCTCCCAACGGGCCAAGGCTTCTGACGCCGCCGTTTCAGATCGCATTTGCGCTTGTATCGATGCACGAAAGTTACCTGCCAAGCGCTCGTCGATCAGTGCCGTTTGCATACTGACGAGCGCCATGACCAACGCGCTGGCCAGCAGTACCATGACGATGACCAAAGCCGCGCCCTGCTGTTGCTTCACTCCGCTCTTCTCCATGGTTATTCCCCTTGGGGTGCCAGTAGACTGGCACGGTGCGTTACATGAAAACGCAATTCGCTGCCGCCGGGGCCTAATGGCAATGACACGAGGCTATCGGCGCCGTCAGCCGTTTGGCTTCCCAACGGTACATCGCGTTCGCACGTACTCGTCGAGGGGGTGGCAAAATTGACCATGGGTTGAGCGCGCGACATGTCTTGCAACGTACAGCGGCACTCTTTGGCGACGCTCTGGCAACGTAAATGATAAAACGCCTGCCCCGACGCATCATAAGGCCCCTGCCGTCGCAGGGTTTGTGTCATCGTCGTCACTGCAAAAATCAGTGCTTCCTGCTGGCGACTCAGCATATCGACATGGCGATGGGTTTTCAGCGTGCCTAGAAATAGCTGCCCTGCCCCTAATACGATGACTAGCCCTATCGCCATCGCTACCATGACTTCCGTTAGGGTAAAACCGCGCTGCCTTTCCTTTAGCACAGAGACTCCTTGACCCTTACTTCAAAGCGGTAATAAGAACCGATACTCCATTCTGCCCCCGTTCTCATCCTGGGGCGTATCGAGTTGCACCGTGACATCGAACTGGCAGCCCGACCGGGCAATCCCACTTTGGCCCGGGTTCACGCTATGTCGTAGAGGGGCCCCCTTCGCCAGAAACCAGGCGTCACGCCACGCGTTTTCAATCGAGGCGACCGGTACGTCTTGGCACGCTTCTATATGAGAGATGGCGGCCCACACACGCTCTTGCGCGTCCAATGCAGCCACGGAGGCCAGCGACCGTTGATAACCGCTGTGAGCGCTTTGCATCGATTTCAGCTGCATTGCAGCCACACTGAGCACTCCCACTGACAAAATGACGAGCGCGACCAGCGCTTCCACCATAGAGAGTCCTCGCTGGCGCGTCTGCATTACCAACAGACTACCGGCGTGCGCTCGCCGCGCGCATTGAGTTGAATATCGCCATGACAGCCATCGGCCTGAGGGGTGGTCGCAGTGAGAAGAAAACCGCCGTCACTCTCTCCCCCTGCCGCGACAGAAAGGGTGTAGTTGCCATCAGGCGACGTCGTGGTGATGGCACAGCCGGTGTAGTTGTATTGACGAGAGTAGCAGCGCTCCATTTCAGAAGCGGCTTGCAGCAGCCCCGCATGCGCATCAGTGCGAAGCGAGCGTTCTACATAGCGTGTGTAACTGGGATAGGCGATACCTGCGACGATGCCAATGATGGCCACGGCAATCAGCATTTCGATGAGGGTAAAACCTTGCTGGTGAGTCTCCTGCTCGCCAGCAAGGGAAAATGAAGGGCTAGGCACCGAGTCAGCTCCTGTATCGGTTAAACCATACTTCGAGTATGTCGGAAACCGATACGCTTTGCATCACTCGCTGACGTCTATTCACTCACGCAAGTTCACCGATGAGCGCTTCAGCACACTCATCTTGTAAAGCGCGTTACTCGCTGACGATCACTCGTTCACGCAGCTCTCTTGGCATCGAGAACGTAATCGTCTCTTCACGCCCCTGCAGTTCGACAGGGGCTTCCGCGCCCAGTGTCTGCAACTTATCAATGACGCCTTTGACGAGCACTTCAGGGGCGCTCGCCCCGGCAGTGACGCCAATACGCTTGACGCCGTCGAGCCAAGTCGCATCAATTTGCTCAGCGTTATCGATCAAATAGGCAGGAGTGCCCATTCGCTCGGAAAGCTCACGCAGCCGGTTGGAATTCGAACTATTGGGGCTGCCGACCACCAAGACTAGGTCGCTATCCGCCGCCAAGTCACGCACCGCGTCCTGACGGTTTTGAGTGGCGTAGCAGATGTCGTCTTTACGCGGCCCCTGGATGTCGGGAAATTTGTCCCGTAGCGCGTCGATCACCTTGGCGGTGTCGTCCATGGAGAGTGTTGTTTGCGTCACGAACGCCAGTGCCGAGGGGTCGTTCACGACTAAGTTGGCCACATCCTGCTCGTCTTCGACCAAGTAAATCTTGCCGCCATGGGAGGTGTCGTAGCGCCCCATGGTGCCTTCGACTTCCGGGTGGCCTTCATGGCCAATCAAAATGCACTCCTGGCCGCGCTTGGCGTAGCGCAGCACTTCCATATGCACTTTGGTGACCAGCGGGCAGGTGGCATCGAACACCTTTAGGCCACGCTGCTCTGCGTCTTGCTGCACCGCGCGGGAAACGCCGTGGGCGGAGAAGATGACGATCACATCGTCGGGCACTTCGTGAAGCTCTTCCACGAAGACCGCGCCGCGTTCACGTAAGGTTTCCACCACGAAGCGGTTGTGCACCACCTCATGACGCACGTAAATCGGCGGACCGAAGACATCCAGCGCACGGTTGACGATATCGATCGCGCGGTCGACGCCCGCACAAAACCCGCGCGGGTTGGCTAGCTTGATCTGTACGGGCTGAGATGACTCTGATGACTGCATAAAAGCGCCTTGATGCAACCTGCATCGCTCAGGAAATTAGTGTTTGGTGATTGGCGTGACGTCGAGCACTTCGACATCGAATGTCAATGTACGCCCCGCCAGCGGATGGTTGAAGTCGACCTCGACGCGGTCACCATCAATGGCTTTGACCACGCCAGGCAATTCCGTTCCCGCTTTGTCGGCAAACGACATCACCATGCCGATCTCAGGCGATTCGTCACCAAAGTCTTCCCGCTTCAGCGTTTGAATGTTCTGCGGATTGTGTTGGCCAAACGCATGCTCTGGCGTGATATCGAACGAGCCGTTCTGGCCTGCGGCCATGCCTTTGATGGGATGCTCGAAGCCGGGCGGCAGATTGCCATCGCCAAATTGGAACGTCGCTGGCGCTTTCTCTTTGGTGGAATCGACGACCGTGCCATCTTCCAGCTTCAGGGTAAAATGCAGGGTGATTTCCATCCCATCGTCAATTAGGTAGTCCATGGTGCCTCACTCATTGATGTTAAGAAGAGGATGACTGCGCGGCTTTCTTACGCCGACGCTCACCCATGACCGACTCCCAAATCAAGCCCACGGCCCCTAGGGTAATGCCGATATCCGCCACGTTAAAGGCAGGGTAGTACCAGCCCGCCGCATGGAAGGAGAGAAAATCCACCACATAGCCGTGGATCAAGCGGTCGTACAAATTGCCCAACGCGCCTCCGATGATCAGCGGCAGCGCGATGGCTAACAGCGTCTCATCGGCGCGCACCCGAGATAGCCACACGGTGAGACCGATACTGGCACCGATGGCAATCGCCGCAAAGAACCAGCGCTGCCAGCCGGGATGCTCGGCTAAAAAGCTAAACGCCGCCCCCGTATTATGCAGCAGCGTGAGGTTGAAAAATGGCAGCACCTCGACCGGCTGAGCATAGTTCAGGAAATGGCTAGCGGCGTACTTGGTGGTCAAGTCCACTACGATGACCGCGACGGCAAGCCACAACCAGCGCAGCGGCCGCCGCATGGGCGGCCGCTGGGAGTGCAGATCGTTCGCTGAAGAGGCGTTAGGCATAATGACGAATCTCACCGCTACCGTCGGGTAAATTACTCACGCAGCGGCCGCACAGGTCAGGATGCTCGGCAATGCTGCCTACGTCCGCCCGATGATGCCAGCAGCGCTCACACTTGGCGTGCTCACTGGCACTCACCGCGACCTTCAGACCAGCAAGCTCGGTGCTTTCGGCATGGGCAGCCTTTGCGAGCGGCGCTAAATGCACTTCACTAGTGAGCATCACGAAGCGCAACTCGTCGCCAAGCTTGGTTAACGTTGCGTGCAGCTCCTCATTGACGAACAGCGTCACTTCTGCCGCGAGGCTACCCTTGATCACTTTGGCGTTACGGGCGTCTTCCAGACATTTGTTCACCGAATGCTTCACTTCCAGCACCTGTTCCCAGAACGCGCGGCCCATATCAGCGCCCTCGTCCAGCGTGGAGAGGCCAGTGTAGTAGGTCTCCAGCAGTACGCTATCGCCACGCTCGCCGGGGATATGCTCGAAAATCTCTTCGGCGGTAAAGGACAGAATCGGCGCCACCCAGCGACTCAGCGCTTCCACCACGTGATAGAGCGCGGTTTGCGCGCTGCGGCGGGCCAGCGAGTCGGTTTGGGTGGTGTACTGGCGGTCCTTGATCACGTCCAGGTAGAAGCCGCCTAGCTCCCGGGCGCAAAAGCCGTGCACCTGCTGATACACATCCAGGAAGCGGTACTCCTCATAGGCGGTTTCGATGCGGCCTTGAAGCTGTGCGGCACGGTCCACCACCCACTGGTCCAGCGCCAGCATATCGCCAAACGCGACTTGATCCCGCGCGGGATCGAACCCGTTCAAGTTGGACAGCAGGAAGCGGGCAGTGTTACGGATACGGCGATAGACATCGGCGGTGCGCTTGAGGATTTCATCCGAGACGGCCATTTCACCGGAGTAGTCGGTCGACGCCACCCAAAGGCGCAAAATATCGGCCCCCAGCTTATCCATCACGCTTTGCGGCGCGACCACGTTACCAATGGATTTGGACATCTTGCGGCCCTGGGCATCCACCGTGAAGCCGTGGGTCAGCAGCTGGCGATACGGGGCATGACCATCGATCGCTGCACCGGTGAGCAGCGACGAGTGGAACCAACCGCGGTGCTGGTCGCTACCTTCCAGGTATAAATCTGCCCGCGGGCCGCTTTCATGACCGTGGGGGTGCGAGCCGCGCAGCACATGACGGTGGGTAGTGCCCGAGTCGAACCATACGTCCAGCGTGTCGGTGACTTTCTCGTAATCCGACGCCTCTGCGCCGAGCAGCTCGGCGGGGTCGAGCTTGAACCATGCCTCGATGCCCTGCTGTTCCACGCGTTTGGCGGCTTCTTCCATCAGCGACACAGTGTTCGGGTGTAGCTCACCGGTTTGCTTATGCAGGAAGAACGGAATCGGCACACCCCAGTTACGCTGGCGAGAGATACACCAATCTGGGCGGTTGGCGATCATGCTGTGCAGGCGCGCCTGACCCCAGGCCGGGGTAAACTCGGTGGCCTCGATACCGGCCAGCGCGCGCTCGCGCAGAGTCTTGCCATCTTTGCCTTTGATATCCATGCCAACGAACCACTGGGCCGTGGCGCGGTAGATCACCGGCGTTTTGTGGCGCCAGCAATGCATGTAGCTGTGGGTGATCGGCGTATGGGCCATCAGCGCGTTCACGTCACGCAGCTTCTCGATGATGTTCGGGTTGGCTTTCCAGATCATCTGGCCGCCGAAGAACGGGAGGTCATCGGCGTAAACGCCGTTGCCCTGTACCGGATTCAGCATGTCATCAAAGCTCATGCCATGCTCACGGCAGGTGACGAAGTCATCCATACCGTAAGAAGGGGCAGAGTGAACGATACCGGTACTGCCGGCTTCAGACTCGACGTAATCCGCCAGATAGACCGGCGAGAGACGGTCGTAGAACGGGTGGCGGAAGTTGATCAGGTCCAAGTGTTTGCCCTGAGTCGTCGCGACCACCTCACCTTGTAAACCAAAGCGCTCCAAGCAGCTCTCGACCAGCTCTTCGGCCAGCAGCAGCAGGCGCTCACCGGTGTCGACCAGCGCGTAGGTGAAGTCGGGGTGAACGTTCAGCGCCTGGTTGGCGGGAATGGTCCAGGGCGTAGTGGTCCAGATGACCACTGCCGCAGGCTTGGCCAGCTCGCTCAGACCGAACGCCGCTGCCAGCTTGTCGGCGTCTTCCACGGGGAAGGCCACGTCGATGGCATCGGACTTCTTGTCAGCGTACTCGACCTCCGCCTCGGCCAGCGCCGAGCCGCAGTCGAAACACCAGTTCACCGGTTTCAAACCTTTGAAAACGTAGCCCGCGTCGACCATGTCGGCCAGCGCTCGGATTTCACCCGCTTCATTGGCGTAATCCATGGAGCGATAAGGGTGGTTCCAGTCGCCAATGATGCCCAGGCGCACGAAATCCACCAGCTGGGTTTCGATCTGGGCACCGGCGTACTCCCGGCAAAGCTCGCGGGCTTTATCGGCAGCCAGGTGCTTGCCATGGGTGGTTTCCACCTTGTGCTCGATGGGCAGGCCGTGGCAGTCCCAGCCGGGCACGTAGGGCGCATCGTAGCCCGCCAGGTTTTTGGACTTGACGATGATGTCCTTGAGAATCTTATTAACGGCGTGACCGATATGGATACTGCCATTGGCGTAGGGAGGGCCATCGTGCAGTACGAACAGCGGCGCACCCGCACGGGCGTCGCGCAGGCGCTGGTACAGGTTCATGTCCTGCCACTGGGAAACGCGCCCTGGCTCCTGCTTCGGCAGCATGCCGCGCATGGGAAAGTCGGTTTCTGGCAAGTTTAGCGTATGCTTATAATCCATAGTCCGGTCAGCCGTCGTTTGTATCGGCGGCGTCATCCGCCGAAGTGAAATCAGAAGAAGCGGTCTCACGCCCAAGCGGGGCCGAGGCCAGCGGAAGAGAGAGTGCAATGCCAGTCTCCACGGCCGCAAAGTAACGGCGCGCCCTGGCTTGGTCATGGTGAATCTGTGTTTTCAGTGCCTCGAAATCGTCAAACTTCACTTCCCCCCGTAGCCGTGCGCAGGGGTAAACCGTCAGCCGCTGGCCGTACAAATCGCCCGTAAACGCCAACAGGTGCACTTCCAGCGTGGGGCGTTTGGCTCCCACCGTGGGCCGAAAGCCGACGTTCGCCACGGCGGGATAGCGCTCACCGCTGGCAAGCTCGGCCACGACCGCAAACACGCCACGCAGCGTCAGCGGCTGGGGCAGCAGCGGTAGGTTCGCGGTTGGCACGCCAATGGTGCGCCCCAGTTGCTGGTCGCGCACCACGCGGCCATGCAGCGAGTAGGGCCGGCCCAACAAACGGGCAGCTACGTCGAAGTTGCCGCTGGCCAGCAGGGTGCGCACACGGGTGCTCGACACGCGCTCGTCATCGACTTTAAAGGTGCGGGTGTGCTCGACGCCAAAACCGTGGGTACGCCCGACCGCTTCCAACAGGCTGAAGTCCCCCTTTCGGTCGCAGCCAAATCGAAAGTCGTCCCCCACCACCAAGTGCTTGACACCCAACCCCTCGATGAGCACTTGATCGATGAATTCACGGCCGGTCAGGCTACGCAGCGCATCGTTGAACGGCAGACAGAGCACCTGCTCGGCACCGTGGTCGCGTAGCAGACGCATCTTTTCGCGTAGCCGTGTCAGGCGAGGCGGCGCTTGATCACCGGCAAAAAACTCGCGGGGCTGAGGCTCGAACACCACCACAGTCAGCGGAACGCCCAGGCGCGCAGCGTGCTCACGGCACTGTTGCAGGATCGCCTGATGCCCCCGGTGCACCCCATCGAAATTACCAATGGTCGCCACGCAGCCACGATGGGACGCTGTCAGATTGTGCAGACCTCGAATGACGTGCATGGCACCCCTGTTTTAAAAGCGTTAGATTTTAAAAAGCGCTGGCCGTGATCAAAGCGTTTGATTATAACGAACACGCAGGCCAGGTGCAGGAGTAGATCATCACCCCCAACGCCTAACTTAACCGTTCATTCTAAAGTGGCGCAGCCGCAGGCCAAGCGCCGTTAACCAGATGAAGTAGAGCCCGCCGCCCAACACGACCAAGGCCGCCACCCACCCCACGCGCTGCCATAGACCGAAGTCGAGCCATGCCTGCCAGTCAGGCGAGACGACCAGGAGCGCGAGACTCATGAGTACGCTGCCACCGATCAACTGTACGCCAAACCGCCCCCAGCCCGGCTGGAACACCAACACCTGCTGGCGATAGAGCAAGTACCCCAGCAGCCCTGCATTCAAAAACGCCGAGAGCGCCGTCGCCAGTGCCAAACCCGCGTGGGCCAGCGGCCAAATCAGCAGCAGGTTGAAGACCATGTTCGCAACCATGGCGATAATGCCTACTTTGACTGGCGTTTTGGTGTCTTGGCGAGCAAAGAAACCCGGCGCGAGCACCTTGATCAGCATAAAGGCCACTAAACCGAAGGCGTAGGCACGCAGGCTCATGGCCGCCATCTGAATATCGTTATCGGTCATCGCCCCGTAGTGAAACAGGGTAATCAAAAACGGCTCGGCCAGTACCGCCAGTGCCAATGCCGCTGGCACGCCCAGCAGCAGCACCACGCGAAGCCCCCAGTCCAGCATGGCGGAAAAGTGCTCGGTGGACTGCTCCGCGTGCCGCTTGGAAAGTGCAGGCAAGATAATGGTGCCAATCGCCACCCCAAACACGCCAAGCGGTAGCTCTACCAACCGATCCGAGTAGTAGAGCCACGAGACGCTTCCCGCCGCCAACAGCGATGCCAGCACCGTATCCAACAGCAAATTGATCTGCGACACCGATACGCCAAACAGCGCCGGGGCCATCAGTTTTAAAATACGCTTGACGCCGTCATGGGCAAAGTTGGGCCACGGCGTGGGCAAAAGCCCTAAACGCAGTAAAAACGGCACCTGAAACGCAAGCTGAGCCGCCCCTGCAATCAGTACGCCCCACGCCAGCGCCATGGCGGGCTCTTCCATCAGGGGCATCAAAAACAGCGCCGCACCGATCAACGACAAGTTCAGCAGTACTGGGGTAAATGCGGGCACTGCAAAGCGGTTCCAAGTGTTCAGCACGCTGCCTGAGAACGCGGTGAGCGAAATGAGCAGCAAATACGGAAACGTCAGCCGCAGCATATCGGCGGTCATCGCTAGTTTATCAGGGTCGCGACCAAAGCCAGGGGCAAACAGCCACACCAGCCAGGGCGCGCCCAGCATCGCCAGCGCCGTGATCAGCGCTAGCAGGGCCGTCAGGCTGCCCGCCACCGCGTTCAGCAGCTCACGGACCTCCTGCTTGGTACGCTGAGAAGAGTACTCCGAGAGCACCGGCACGAAGGCTTGATTGAATGCGCCCTCGGCAAAGAGACGGCGTAAAAAATTGGGAATCTTAAATGCCACGAAGAACGCATCGGAGCCATTGCCCGCTCCTAGGAACGTCGCTACGACCACATCGCGCACCAACCCCATCACCCGGGAGAGCATGGTCATGGCGCTGACCACCAACCCAGAACGCATCAGTCCTCGACGGGGTGGCGGCATATTGGCATGCGGTGATGTATCGGCGCTCATCAAGTACTTTCCTACAGGCGACTAGAGGCTAAATAGAGACTCGCACATCGCCTGCGAGGCGACGTTCAGGCACAAAAAAACCGGCCGCAGCCGGTTTTTTTATGGCGCCTGCCGGCTTACGCCGCCAGAGCCTTAATGCGCTTGTTCAAGCGGCTTTTCAGACGTGCAGCTTTCTTCTTGGAAAGAACGTCTTTATCAGCAATACGGTCAACGACCGGCTGCATTGCCTTGAACTCTTCCATCGCTTTGCCATGGTCGCCGGTGTTGATCGCTTTGATCACACGCTTGATGTAGGTGCGGACCATGCTGCGCTGGCTGGCTTTCAGGACGCGACGAGTCTCGGCCTGGCGGGCGCGCTTGCGTGCTTGCTTGCTGTTCGCCACAGGTATCTCCTTGGAGAATAAGGGCTGCCTATCAACGGCAACGAATTTACTATGTGTTTGTCGGCTGGCAGTTGCCAAATCACGACATTTCCGTAACAACCAATTGATCTAGCAGGGTTTTCAACACTGCTAAATAGTGTAACGAGCAGTCTTATAGCTGCCCGCTCACGGGTCTTGTCTGAGAGGATGGCGTAGTCTATCACGCGCAAAGCGGGCTTACTAGCCGGTGTCAATGCTTTTCGATGGTGCACTTACGGCAGTGCCTGGCCCGTGGGTGCCAAAATCTTGCGCAAAAAGCGCCGCGTGCGCTCGTCTTGGGGATTGGTGAAAAGCTGCTCTGGTGGCGCCTGCTCGACGATTTGACCTTCGTCCATAAACACCACACGGTCGGCGACGTCTCTGGCAAATTGCATCTCGTGGGTGACCACGATCATGGTTTGCTTCTCGGCCGCCAGTTGCTTCATGAGAGCCAGCACTTCCTCCACCCACTGCGGGTCGAGCGACGAGGTCGGCTCATCGAACAAAATGACGTCGGCATTCGCCGCCATGGCACGGCCAATGCCCACCCGCTGCTGCTGGCCGCCGGAGAGCGATGCAGGGTAAGCATCCGCTTTATCCGCCAAACCGATGCGCGCCAGGATCTCCCTGGCGCGAGCGTGGGCCTGCGCCTTGGGTAGCTTGTCCACCACGATCATGCCTTCGCTAATGTTTTCCAGCGCGGTTTTATTGGCGAACAGGCCGTAATTCTGAAATACGAAGGCGGTGCGACGGCGCAGTGCCAAAATATCCGCCCGACTCGCCTTTCGCGCATCGGCGCGCAGATCACCGACGGTAATATGCCCTGCCTCTGGGCGCTCTAAAAAATTGATACAGCGCAGCAGGGTCGACTTACCGGTGCCCGATGGGCCGATGATCACGATGATCTCACCCTGCTCAAGGTGTAAATCTACATGACTGAAGACCGGCTGCTGTCCAAACTGCTTGCTGACAGATTCAAGCGTGATCATCGCTGGTACGCCTTGTTCAAATACGTTTCCAGTCGGCGCTGGCCCCAAGAGAGTGCTTCCACCACGACCCAGTAGATGATCGCCACCAACAGGAAGGCTTCCAGATACAAAAAGCTGCCCGATGCCTCTTTCTGGGTGGCCCCCATCAGCTCCGTCACGCCCAGCGTAAAGGCCAGCGAGGTCGCCTTGATCATATCGATGAAGTAGTTCATCAACGTTGGCGTGGCCACGCGGGTGGCTTGCGGCAGGATAATCCGCCGCATCAGCTGCGGCTGGGTCATGCCTATCGAGAGCGCCGCCTCGGTTTGGCTGCGGTCGATACCCACGATGGCCGCACGAATGGATTCCGCCATATAGGCCGAAAAGTGCAGCGTCAGGCCCAATACCGCAGCGGTGACGCCATTAATGGAAATCAGCGCATCGATGAGCTGGGGCAGGCCGTAGTAGAACAGAAATAGCTGCACCAGCAGGGGCGTGCCGCGAAAAAACGAAATGAACAGCAGCGCGGCGCCGTTCAATACGGGAATCTTCAACACCCGCACGACCGCCAACAAGCAGGCAATGACTAGCGCAAATACCATGGCGATGCTCGCCATCTGCAGCGTCAGCGGTAAATAACTCAGAAGGACCGGCAACAGGCCCCACATATACTCCACATTTAGCATCGTCGTATCGCTTATCAACAAAACGGCCGTGGTCATGCCACGGCCGCCATCATCAGAGGTTCGCCGAGCTTATGGCGTCGTGATGTCAGTATCGAACCATTTCTGGGAGATTTCACCCAGAGTGCCGTTTTCACGCAGCTCAGACAGCGCGGCGTCGACGCGGTCGCGCTGCGCCCTCCCCTCCTCGTCGTCACGGAACGGCAGCGCGTTTTCGATGGTGGTGAACGGTTGACCTGCCAAGGCGAGCGGCAAACCGCGCTCACTAATGACCTGGCTGGCACTCACTCGATCCATCACGAAGGCATCGACACGGCCCAGCGCGACATCCTGCTCCACATTGGATTCGTAGGTGCGGATATCGATCTCGTCGGCGTTCGGCTGCTCACGCAGCAGCTGCTCGTAGTTAGAACCCAAGTTCACTGCCACGCTTTTGCCGGACAAATCGTCGACGCCTTCGATGGTGTCGTTACCGGCACGTACGACCACTTGGGCACCGTCGTATACATAAGGCGCGGTAAAGGCATACTTGGCTTTGCGCTCATCGGTGATAGTGATTTGGTTGGCAATGGTATCGATGCGACCCGATTCCAACATGCCCGCCAAGCCCGAGAAGCTCGCGGTCACGAATTCGATCTCGTCGCCGGTGATCTCCCCTACTGCATTCATCACATCGACTTCGAAACCCTTCAGCTCATCTTGCTCGACATAGGTGAACGGGAAGTAGCCACCCGACATACCGACACGCAGCGTGTCGGCCTGGGCAGCCATGGATGCCCATCCCGCAACGCCCAAGGAGAGCGCCATCACAGTCTTTTTCAAACGGCTTACGTTCATCATACGGTTTTCCTCATCGGGCCTTAGGCCCCTCGTAGAGACAGGGGCACTGGCGTCGGGGTGCCCGTCACCAGCGCAATGCCGACAAGATACCAGCAAAAAAGAAATAATAAACCGCCTGCTTATGATTTTTTGGAACTAGCCATATCTCAAGTTGACTGCATCGACTCGCCGCCCAGGCCGACGACCTGCTCTAACTGCTCATAGGCATGCCGTAGCCACACCTTCATACGCTGGCGCTCGGCAATGTTCATCAGGCGGCGGTCGTTGGCCACCGCCCAGAAGCTACTATTATTGAAATCGATTTTTTGGGTGAGCTTGGCATGCAGCCTTGGAAGCTCAATGAGCGCCACCCCCTGGTCATGAGCTTGCGTATAGGTATCCGACAGCAGAAAGCGCTCGAAATGTTCGCCGCGGCCTTTGTTCTGCACCACCACGATGTCGACGGGTTGCGATGCGTAGCGCGTCAACACCTGAGACAGCAGCGTCACCGAATCGGCGCCATCGTCCATCACGTGCCACCACACGACTTGCATACCCAACTCATCGAGCAGGCCGAACACATCGGTTTCATCGATCCAGCGATTGATGGGCTGGGCCGATTGCGCAGCCAAGTCGATGATCAAATCGCGATCCGGGTGCTCCTCGACCGCCGAGAGCATGCCGTCCAGGCTGTCGTCGTCGCCTACCACCACCGGCGAGGCGTACTCCTGATAAAAGCGTGAAAACGTACCGTGGGAGGCGTCGCAATCAAAGCCCAAAAACGGCCGTTCGTGATCGATGTAGTACTGCGCCAACACCCGCGCCGTCATCGACTTCCCCACCCCGCCCTTCTCACCGCCAATAAAGTGAACCTTACCCATCCGTGTCTCTCCGCCGTCGGGCCCGATGCCCTGTTGGGAATTTAGCAGGAAAACAGATTGAGCTAGACTTCAAATAAGCACCATAAAAAGGTGGTACATGCTGCCTGATTTGCTCCATAACTCTTCATAATTAGACGCTCTGACTGAGGGATATTAAACACAGGAAGCACAAAAAAATAATAAAAAACAACATTTTAAATTTTTTTACTGAGCTAGTCAGCTTTGTAGCGATTACGTCCATATATTTTTTAGCTTGAGCATGCATGAGCGAAATTATAGAACCAAAAGCGCCACCCTGATCCATTAGCAAAAACTGCCGATAGGGCGTCAGGATACGACACCACACAGCGTCACGGAGAGGTAGAGGAATACGTCATGAGCACCCACCAGCTTATGCTGCAACATAGATTGCGTAGCAAAATTGCTAAAATTTGCATAATAGGGCTAGGTTACGTCGGTTTGCCACTGGCATTACGCTATGTCGAAGCTGGTTTTCGGGTAATAGGAGTGGATATTGATCAGTCAAAAATCGATCTCCTGAGTAGTCGAAAAAGCTACATTGAGCACATACCATCAGAAAAAATTGAAGCCGCTAGTCACTGCGGGTTTGAAGCCAGCTCCAACTTTAGCCGCGTCGCAGAAGCTGACGCCATCATCCTTTGCGTGCCTACCCCTCTCAATAAATACCGCGAACCAAATATTAATTTTGTCATAGACACAGTTAACGCTATCAAGCCCTACCTGCGCGAAAACCAAATTGTGTCATTGGAGAGCACCACCTATCCGGGCACTACTGAGGAAGAGCTGTTGCCACGCGTGCAGGAGAGTGGCCTGATCGTTGGAGAAAACATTTTCTTAGTTTACTCGCCAGAACGGGAAGATCCTGGCAACCCAGACTATGAGACTCGCACGATTCCTAAAGTGATTGGTGGACACACCCCAGCCTGTCTCGAAGTGGGTATTGCGCTTTACTCACCCGCGATTGATCAGGTCGTGCCAGTCAGCTCTACCAAAACAGCCGAAATGACCAAGCTGTTAGAGAATATCCACCGCGCTGTAAATATCGGCTTAGTCAACGAGATGAAAATGGTCGCCGATCGAATGGGCATTGATATATTTGAGGTTGTGGATGCCGCAGCAACTAAACCCTTTGGCTTCACACCCTATTACCCGGGCCCAGGCCTAGGTGGCCACTGTATTCCTATTGACCCCTTCTACCTTACCTGGAAAGCTCGAGAATATGGACTGAATACTCGTTTTATCGAGCTTTCTGGGGAGGTGAACCGCGCCATGCCAGAGTATGTAGTGAACAAACTGATAGATGGCCTGAATGAGAATGGCAAGGCGCTCAAAAACAGCCGCGTACTAGTATTAGGTATCGCCTACAAAAAGAATGTGGACGATATGCGCGAGTCCCCCTCAGTGACGATCATGGAGTTGATCGAAGCAAAAGGCGCAAAGGTGGACTACAGCGATCCTCATGTGCCCATTTTCCCAAAAATGCGCGAACACCATTTTGAGTTGGCAAGCGTGGAACTGAACGTTGAGAGTTTGGTGAGCTTCGATGCTGTGGTACTGGCTACAGACCATGACTGTTTCGATTTCGAACTGATCAAGCAGCATGCCCAATTGATAATTGACAGCCGCGGTACTTTCCGCGAGTCCCACTCACATATTATCAAGGCCTGAGGAAAAGAATGAAGAACTTTGCCCTAATCGGCGCTGCTGGCTACATAGCTCCTCGTCATATGAGAGCGATTAAGGAAACCGGTAACCATCTGGCAGTTGCCTATGACATCAACGACTCGGTGGGAATCATAGACTCCATATCTCCCCAAAGTGCATTTTTTACCGAGTTTGAGCGCTTCCAAGAGCATGCTTGGCAGCTCAAGCGTACCCCCCAGACTGCGCTGGACTACTTAACGGTATGCTCACCCAACTACCTGCACCATGCCCATATTGCCGCAGGCCTAAGGCTTGGCTGTAATGTGATATGCGAGAAGCCGCTAGTACCTACACCTGAACTACTTGATGAGCTGGCATTAATTGAGCAGGAGACTGGCAGGCGGGTCTTCAACATTCTGCAGCTACGACACCACTCAGCCATCCTGGACCTAAAACAGAAAGTTGAGAATAGCTCACGCTCAAACAAGTACGAGGTGGAGCTTACCTATATCACTTCCCGCGGCAAGTGGTATATGGAGAGCTGGAAAGGCGACCCACGCAAGTCCTTCGGTGTAGCCACCAACATCGGCGTCCACTTCTTTGATATGTTGTACTTCGTCTTTGGCAGCCTACAGAAGAACGTGCTGCACTACGCCAGCGACAACAAAGCCGCTGGTTACCTTGAATACGAGAGGGCTCGGGTACCGTGGTTTCTTTCTATCGACGCCAATGACTTACCGGAAAGCATCAAGGGTAAGCAACCCACCTACCGCTCCATTACCGTGAATGGGCAAGAGATCGAGTTCTCCAGCGGCTTTACCGACCTGCATACGATAAGTTACCAAGAGATTCTCGCTAACCGCGGCTACGGCATTGAGGATGTGCGCCACTGCATTGAGGCCGTGAACATTATCAACTCCGCCCAGCCTTCTCCAGGGGTCGATAAAGCTCACCCATTCCTGAGCAGGCTGGTATGAAATGGATAACTCAAGCTTGATGATTCATGATTCCGCCATTATCGATGAAGGAGCCCAGATAGGTAAAGGCTCCCGAGTATGGCACTTCGTGCATGTATGTAGCGGGGCTCAAATTGGCAAAGGCGTCTCACTGGGGCAAAACGTCTTCGTCGGCAATAAAGCCGTGATTGGCGATAATTGTAAAGTGCAGAACAATGTTTCCATTTATGACAATGTCACCCTGGAAGAAGGCGTATTTTGCGGCCCCAGCATGGTATTCACTAACGTCTACAATCCCCGCTCGCTCATTGAACGAAAAAATGAATACCGCAACACACTAGTGAAGAAGGGCGCTACCTTGGGAGCCAACAGCACTATCGTCTGTGGTGTTTCCATCGGCGAGTACGCCTTTATCGGCGCCGGAGCAGTCGTCAATAAAGACGTTTTAGCTTACGCCCTTATGGTAGGTGTCCCAGCCAGGCAAATCGGCTGGATGAGCCAATACGGCGAACAACTAGCTCTACCATTGCAAGGGCAAAGCGAAGCAGTATGTCAGCATACCGGTGACCGCTATGTACTAAATGGCAACCAGCTGAAGAGGATGAGCGCATGATTCATTTTATTGACCTCGCAGCCCAACAAGCGCGCATAAAGGATAAAATCGACGCAGGTATCCAGCGGGTTTTGACCCACGGTCAGTACATCCTTGGCCCCGAAGTGGCCGAGCTGGAAGAAAAACTCGCTGCCTATACTGGCACCAAGCATTGCATTACCTGCGCTAACGGCACAGACGCCTTACAGATCGCCCTTATGGCGATTGGGATCGGCTACGGAGATGAGGTGATTACTCCCGGTTTCACTTATATTGCCACCGCCGAAACGGTAGCGCTGCTGGGCGCCAAACCAGTTTATGTGGATATTGACCCTCGCTCTTACACCCTAAATCCATCAACGCTAGAAATAGCCATTACACCGCGAACCAAGGCCATTATTCCCGTTTCACTCTACGGTCAGTGCGCTAATTTTGACAACATTAATTCCATTGCGGAAAAATACGGTTTACCGGTAATTGAAGACGCTGCCCAGAGCTTTGGCGCTACCTATAAAGGCCGCCAATCTTGCAACCTAAGTACCATCGCCACTACTAGCTTCTTCCCGAGCAAACCGCTGGGTTGTTATGGTGATGGAGGTGCAATGTTTACCAACGATGATGAGCTAGCTAAAGTACTGCGCCAAATTGCCAGCCATGGTCAGGATCGCCGCTATCATCACATCCGTGTAGGTGTAAACAGTCGATTGGATACCCTGCAGGCTGCTATCTTACTGACCAAGCTAGATATTTTTAACGAAGAACTACTACTACGCCAGCAAGTAGCCGATCGCTACACTCAACTACTTAACGGCGCAGGCATAACCACCACACCTTATGTCGCCCCTCACAATACTTGCACCTGGGCACAGTACACCATTCGGGTCGAAAATCGTGTAGAGGTACAAGCCAAATTGAAAGAAAGTGGGATACCAACCGCTGTACATTACCCAACCACGTTAAACCAGCAACCTGCGGTCGCTGACAAAAATTCATATTTACCAATAGGGGACCAAGCAGCTACACAAGTAATTAGTTTACCTATGCACGCTTACCTCAGCAGCCATCAGCAAACTCAAGTAGCTGTAGAGCTAACATCGGCGATAGCATTTAGCCGATAAAGTCTAACTCTCCCTAAAGAAAAACCAACTTCTCAAAGAAAAGAAAGGCTAGACGTGAAACTACTTATATTATATAACGCAAAAATTGACCCATTCGGCACACACTTAGCATTCTCTAATAGCATTGCAGAGGCCGCAGCCGAGCGCAAATATGAGCCGCTCATTATGGATATTAGCTGCTTTCGTCACGAAGCATATGAAGCCCTAACCTCTGGTTATTTCGATGCGGTACATTTAGAGCAAAGCCACGGCGCTGAACTAATAAAAAAAGCACGCCAAGAAAAAAAAAGGACTCCTCCCTTTTACTCATTAGTTAGAGACATGCCCTTTTACCCATGGATAAAAGAAAACATTATTGAAACAAACGATAACTCTAAGTTTTTCTATGTCGAACCTACTGCTATTGACATTGCAAAAAAAATCAACAAACGACACGATGGTGAGTATCATCCTAGTCTATACACTTCATCTCTTGTCACAAAAGACAGATTAACAAAGCCATCTCAAAGGCCAATCAACAATCTATACGTAGGCAGCTATCAAAATAACGAAAAAAACCTCAATGAAATCAAAAAAAATAAAGCGCTCTCTCAAGCGTTAGAAATCGTTCTTGAAACCAAAATAACACCTGCTCATATTGCGCTCTCCGAAGCTTTCAAAAGAAACATAAATTTTGAAAAAGAAAGCAATATGGTGGATTTATGTTTTCTTATCAATCAAGTAGCAAGATCAATTCGCCGTGAACAGTTTTTACGTAGCATTGCTCCCAAAATCCCTCTCACACTTATGTGGAATGGAAAATTTCCAGAAGGCATTAAGTTTCATAAAGACACAAAAATATTAAAACCAAAGAATTATGCACAGACTGTTAAACTAATGCACTATAGCAGCAACATGTGGATGATTATCAACAACTTTGGTTCTGCGCTAAGTGAGCGACAGCTGACGGCTGCTGCTAGCGGGTGTATTCCCTTCACCACCATGAATAATCATCAAGAAAAGCATAAAGAATTACAATGCATTTTCCATAATATAGATCACGACATAGAAAACAGCATCGAGCTGTCAAAAGACTTAAGCACCCTTGACACTATACACACTATCATTACAGAAGGAAATGCATTAAAAGAGTTCACACCATCGCAGTATTTAAAAAAATTGGCATATCTTACTAAATAAGCAACTCTTATTATAAAAATCATACTAAAAAATTATAGACGCATTATAACCCCCCCCTTAAAGCTCTCCACAAAAAGCAAGGCAGTAGGGATTTTGAGCATCCTTACTGCCTTGAAACAAAAGATAACAACTTACTGACATTCAGTTAACATAAACACACTACAACACTTCAAATAAATAAGTAGGAGTTGCATTAAATCGCTTTATTGCCTTATAACCAAAGACTTTTAGATATTCACTCACAGCATTAAAATAACTTTGATCTCCAGCTTCAACATATAACAAAGGAGAACTAACACTCAACACCTCTTCACAACCTTTTAAAACATCTAACTCCATACCTTCAACATCTAACTTAATCATGCCAACATTTCCCGTTTCACTATTTCTTAAAAAATCATCTAACTTGACAACATCAATTTCACCATTTTCGCTCATTCCTATCTTTGTCATGCCAACATTATTAGGATCATGGAATATCACGCTTGCCTTTCCATTAGAATCTGCAACACCTAAATTAAATGCATCAACTTTTCCATCGACTCCATTAATTTCTATATTTTCCATTAGGATGTTAAAAGCATCAATATTGGGCTCGAAAGAAATTACATGACTCGCATTAAAGAACTTTGAGAAAAATATGGTATGGTTCCCTATATTTGCTCCGATATCTATTACAACAGCCCCATCCTTAAACCTGCTAAGCATATCTTCTAACATAGCAACTTCATAAAAAGAACCCGTTCTAGCAATTATTTTCTGTATATGATCGTTTTTATTAGGCAAATAAAACCCAATATTTTCGCCGCCATATAAAAAACGACAAATATCCTCACTAGCTCTTTTAATCTCTAAGTTATCTTCTTCCATAAGGCATTTTTCTAATTCTGAGATTTGTTTTGATAGAGCATAATTCCTCTTAATAAAACCATTATATTCACTAGACCTATAATCATCAGATAACACCTGACCAACAGCTTCTTCCACAGTGTTAAAAACTAATGACTGGGGATAAATATTTTTTGCACCTGGCCAATTATGTATCAATGGTTTGATCCCTTTTGCCATGGCCTCTGCTATGTTATATCCAAAAGACTCAGAAACACTTGTTGAGATTAGATAATCTTTATCCTCAAGCCAATCATCAATATTTTCGACATGTCCATAAAAGACTACGTTTTCTTTTATGCAAAGAGATTCTAGGATGTGGTTTATATAGCGATAAAGTATAGGATCACTGATTTTTCCTGCCACATGCACGGTGTACCTTTTGTCAATTTTTGCTAACTTCTCTATTACTTGCACAAGAAGCTGTGGATTCTTAACACTTTTAAATGACGCAACAAAAGCCAAAGAAAAGCCGGGCCCGCGCTCTCTATAAGTAAACCCTTCTAAATCCACGCCATTATGTATTACAACAGAAGATATGTTGACCCCTCTATTTTTCACATATTCCATTGTATGCTCAGAAACAAATATTAACCTATCTAAAAAACCACTTTCAATTTTATATGGCCATTGTGAAAAGGCTTCAAAGCCATGTAGTCGGCAAACCACCTTACATTTTTTCTGTATTGCTTTACTTGCCTCAACCACAACTTCATCACACCACTCAAACCACGTCACGTCCGACCAATCCATGAGTGATTGAAGCCTTTCCATATTAGGCAATCTATAACCCAAATGCCAATATTTTACATTAAAATTCTTGCTAAACACCTCAACAATAGGCTTAATGAATGTCTCTCCGCGCGAGCATACAATTAGCAAATTCTTATTTTCTTCTTTCTGCCTTTTTCCTTTTTGATGCTTAACAAAATAAAGTTCATCACCAGCCTTAAAATGGTGCTCTTCAGCCTGAACTCCATCGCCTGCCAATGTATCAATATCCGTTACACTTTCACCATCACTCTTTTCGTATAAATAAGCAAGAAGCCATTCCACCTTATCTTTTTGTTGGCTATCAATATCTTTAGCGACGAAAATAGCATCGTCTGATCTTAGCTCTAAGCCTTTATAAGTCAAATTTTCTAAGCGCAGAAAGTCAAGTCCATTCAGGCTCGCCCAGCGCTGTAGTTCTGCGAGGTTTGGTTGACGCTCATGGGTTGGCTGAAAGGCTAGCTTCACCTGCACAAGTAAGGTGTTAGCCAAATATCTATGGCCATTTTCCAAAATAGCTATAGCATCGTTCAAGCTATCTAATATCAGTAAATCAATACCTGGAAGCCCTTCAATAGCATTAAGCGGCACCGTACTGATAGGCAGCATTGACAGCACACGAAGAGGATCATCCTGCTCACCAGTTTGCTGCTCCTCTAAAGGTTGGAGTGTACCTGTTAACTCAGGGTCCAACGTTGCGTACAACGTAGCATCCTTACCATCTCCTAATGTAGCGTGAGGGTAGTGGTGCCACTCACCAAGTTGTTTTAGTTCATCAGCTTGCTTAGTTAATAAACTCCCAGGATCAAAGGTAATAACGGCAAAGTTGCCTGTCTGCATCCACTCAGTAAATCTTGGGTGTCGGGCAAACAGCGCGCCATTGTCAATCACGGTAATTGGGCTGTCCAAGTGCCACTCAAGCTCAGCCTCTTGCTGTTCTGGTTCAGATTCTACGGCCACTAACTCAATTAGCTGCTCGTCATCAGCAAACCACGCATCCCCCTCTTTATTAAAAGTGAGAGCTTCCGGTTGTTTACCTTCACAATGACGATACCAGATACCACGCATTGCCATAGTAAAGTGCTTGGCAAAACGAGGGCCATCACACAAGGGCGATTCTTTCAGGATGGTTGGTAATGCAGCACGTATGACGGCGAGGCTTGGTAAATCAGACGCTAGCTCTTTTGCACGCTTACGGAAGTCGTCCCAGTTATCCGTGACTAACTCGGGCATACCCGCATTGGCCAAATGAGTCGCACTATGTCGACCGGCGAATGTCGGCCCTACACACGTGACTACCGGCACTCCCATGGCGAGCGCTTCGCAGGTTGTCAGGCCACCTGAATATGGCCATGTATCGAGCGCAATGTCGATGCGCTGGTACGTCGTGAGGAACTGCTCATGTCTAGCAGGGCCTTCCAATATTAGCCGACCCTCTTCTATCCCTTGTTCGTTAAAGCTTTTGACGATCTTACGCTTGAAATTATCTCCCTCAAACTGAATACCTCTTAGCAATAGCCTACTACTTGGAACTTCATGAAGAAGCTGAGCCCACTCTTTAATAAGGGGGGGAGATAGCTTTGCCGGGTTATTCAAGCAACCAAAGGTAATAAATTGATTACCAAGCGCAGGCAAACTGCTTACCGATGGCATGTATTCCGGTAAGTGGTAGCAGACATAATCATCCGGCAAACGAATCAGTTTTTCAGTGTATAGATGGTCGCTGCCGTGGGGGGTTTCAAAATGGTCACTCAAGAAATAGTCAACGGCATCCAGCCCGGTCGTATTAATTTGCATGCCTACCCATTTTACAATGAGAGGCGCAGGCTTGCTTGAAATGGCTTGATACCTTGAACCATCCCCCCCACCATTCATGTCTAAAAGAATATCAATACCATCAGACTTAATAACGTCACTTAAATACTGGTTAGTGACATTTTCGACGACCCTCCATTGACTGGCTAGAGCGATCACTTTTTCAGTGATAGAGTCTTGAACTTGATTGGTACTGTAAAAAAATAGTTCAAACTCGTCGGAAGACAGATTTTCCAGCGCAGGTAGTACCATTTGGCCAACGGGGTGAACTCTAAAGCCACCTGAGAGCAGGCCTAGCCGTATTTTTTTATTAGGCCGTGCCGGCTTAAAAGCCCCATTCATATTTTTGAGCTGATATTTTTTTGCCCACTGCTGATGAATCTCTTTTAATTGCTCGGCAGTATTTTCCGGGTTATAGTGTTGCGCAATAATTAGATTCGAAAACACCTGGCTATTATCTTGTAGGCTCAGCTCTGCTTGAAAATATTGTTCAGCCTCCCTGTATTCTCCTTCTCGCATGGCCAAGCTGCCTAGATGATTATTAACACTCAATTTATTAGACGCCAACTTCTTAACTTCAAGCAATGTTTTCTTGGCCTCACCCGGCCGCCGTAGATTATCTAAAATACGGCTGCGCCAAAGCAATGTATCCACATTGCTACGATCCAATTGTATCGCCTTGTCGTTAGCTTGCAGTGCCAAGTCATTTTTACCTTGGACATGATAGGCCTGACTCAGCCATGAAAAAATGTCAGGGTTTTTGTCTTGCTGCTTCACTAAACTCAAAAGGGTAGGAATCGCGTCGGATGCTTGCCCGCCGAGGACTTGGTATTGTGCACGTTTCAGCTGATATTCACTCGGGACTTGATGCATAATCTTGTCGATTTGCTGCATACAACTGATGGCATCAGCGAACTGCTTCAAACGTGCGTAAGTATCAGCCTTAGCAACCCATCCTAAAGCGCTAGAGGGGAACTGCTGGGTCATTGCCCCCGCAATGTTCAATGCTTGTGTTAGCTGGCTGGCTTTATAAGCTTTATCAAAAGCTGTTGTCATACGGGCTAATGATTGGCTAGTAGGAGTTACTTGGCCATTTTTCTTGCTTTGATTTTTTTTTGCTTGCTTGCGAGCCATGACTACCTCGGTGGCGCTCTGGGCTAATGATGAGTTTTCATCATCATACCTGAAGTGCAGGCACAAAAAAGGCTGGCCAATGGCCAGCCTTCGCTGCTATTTCTTGCTTTAGAGTGGCTATTAGCCCAGCAGGGACAGAACAGACTGAGGCGTCTGGTTGGCCTGGGCCAGCATCGAGGTACCCGCCTGCTGTAGGATCTGCGCACGCGTTAGGTTGGATACCTCAACAGCGTAATCGGCATCTTGAATACGTGAACGAGCTTCTGACAAGTTAGTGACGTCAGTTGTCAGGTTCTCAAGCACTGATTCGAAGCGGTTAATAGTCGCACCAAGGGTTGCACGACTATCATCGATAGATTGCAGAGCCGTATCAACGGAGTCAATAGCAGTTTGTGCGGTCGAGAAACTGGATACATCCAGAGCACCAACACTCAACCCACTTGCGGTAGCATCGACCAAACCAATGCTCAGTTCGTCAACGCCAGCGGTAGTGTTGGCTCCAACTTGGATATTCAGCGTTGTAGCTGAATCATTCAGAAGGTTGGTGCCGTTGAAGCTGGTTGCATTCGCTACACGAGTAATCTCAGATACGCGCTCATCGATTTCAAGCTGAATAGAATCGCGGTCTTCTGCGGTGTTGGTATCGTTAGCAGCTTGAACCGCCAGCTCACGGATACGCTGCAGGTTGTCGCTGATTTGGTTAAGACCACCTTCCATGGTTTGTGCCAGAGAAATACCGTCATTGGTATTACGCTGAGCCTGCTGCATGCCGGTGATTTGGGCGGTCATGCGGTTAGCGATGGCTTGACCAGCAGCGTCGTCGGCAGCGCTGTTGATACGCAGGCCAGAAGACAGACGCTCTTGCGCTTTGGACAGCATGGCCTGGGAGTTAGACAGGTTGTTCTGACCGATCAGGGCAGTGATGTTCGTATTGATCACAGACATGGAAGTGCTCCTTGAAGATTAACTGGCCATCAGGCCTGCTTTGCGGCGGTCAACCGCCGTTATTTTAATTAACGGCAGGCCAGTCAGAATCTTTAAAAAATTAAGCGCTTTTTTTGTAAAACAATGTAACCAGCTTAGTTATTATTCTGCATGGCGTTCAGCATGCTGAACTGCTGTGCTAGGTAGGAGCCCATCGAGTTCATCTGTGCGATCATGCCATCCAATTGAGCGAACTGAGTACGATAGCGGGAGATGTTGCGCTCGATGCTCAGCTCCATTCTGGCCTTCCGTTCCTTGAGATTGTCGATTCGCTGCTCTGCGCTGTTCACAGAAGTTTGAATCAAACCATCGTCACCGGTAATCGACTTGAGCGTCGCGCTCAACCTGCCCGCAAACCCCTCTTCTGATGACTCACCTGCAAAAAAAGCGCTGAGAGCTTCAGGGCTGTTGGAGATTGCCTCGTCCAATTTCGTATCATCTATCTGAAGACGGCCACGCTCATCGATCGCGATGCCAAACTGCGCCAAACGAGTAAAGTCGCCAGTACCAACTGGATTGGTCACGTCACGGCTTAGCCGTGTTTCAACCGTGCGTACGGTGCGGTCACCTAGCAGCTCGCCAGATGTCTCTCCCTCACCATTGAACGCTGTCATACGGCCTACGGTGGACTTCATTTCGTTGTAGGTGCTGACAAACTCCTTAATGGCTTCTTTTAAAGAGTCTTCATCGCGCTCAATGACAAGACTAACGGGCATTTGTGAAGCCGCTGTCAGGTCGAGCGTTACGCCTTGGATAGCACCTTCCACCCGGTTGCCACTGCTTGTAATCGCAATGCCATTCACTTCCAGAGCGGCATCCTGGCCTGCACGTCGTGTACTGGTATCCATGGACAGACCATCTAGGCCTGAAAAACCAATAATCGAAGCTTCTTTACCGGTTTCTTTTGAGCTCAAGGCTAGCCGATAGCCTGTACCGTCATTCACGATAGAGGCCGTCACGCCAGCGTCTGCATCGGCATTAATTTGATCACGCACGCTAGCTAATGTGCTGCCCGCAGAAATATTGATCGTTTTGCTGCTCAAGGCCGGCGCATTTGGATCGAACGCGCCGTCGGTATAGGTGGCGCCAAAATCTAACGTTAGAGTGGTGTCGCTGGCAGCCAGGACTTGATCCATCGTGACGCTGTTAGACGCCACGCTGCCCGCCCGTGCCAGCTGTGTCACATTGATATCGTAACGTCCAGCGTTAGCCGACTCTCCTGCTGTCGCGCTGACCCCTTCGCCAGTCACCGTACTTTTTTGCTGCTTAAACGTAGAAGCATCGTTCAACGCAGTAATCGACTCTTGCAGACGATCCATTGCCGACTGCAGGCGACCGTACGCCGATATTTTGGTTTGTTGAGTATTCTGTTGCTGCGTGAGCGGCGTTAGCTTCTGCCGCTCAGACGCTTGAAGCTGAGTCAACAGGCCATTCAAATCCAAACCTGAACCAACGCCAAGAGAGGTAATCGTCGCCATGTGGCTCAGCTCCTTTTCGTTTAAAAGTTATAGACTGAGTAGATTATCGGCAGGGTGGAAAAAACTTTAGCTTTGCAAGGATCAAAGAGCTAAAAAAGGCCTAGAGGATACTCTAGGCCAACATGACTTCGTATTCGAGTTTAGTTTTGGCCTATCTGGCCTAGTGTCGCAAGCTGCTGAGTCAGGTAGGCGCTGGTCTGATTCATTTGACCTACCATGCTGTCCATCGCAGCGAACTGAGCCCGGTAGCGCTCAACCGTTTGGTCGATACGGCTTTCCGTTGTCGCGAAGCGATCGTTTAGCGACGAAACCCGACGCTCCGAGCTGCTCACAGCGTTTTCCAGTCGTCCGCTTGGCCCGACGAGCTGCTCGACCGTCGCTGAAATTTGTCCTGCCATGCCATTCTCACTGGAGGTGCCTGCAAAGAAGTCCATTAACTGATCGGGTTGATTAGCGATGATGCCATCAAGCTGCTCATCATCGATTGCTAACGTTCCATCCAACTGAAGAGAGATGCCAATATCGGAGAGCATATTGAAGCCATCCCCACCCAGGCTACGGCTTAGTGCTTGGCGCAAGGTAGTTTCGACTGCCCGTGTGGCGCTGTCACCATTCAGCTCGCCCGCACTATCGCTTTCCGGATTATAGGCAGTCAGGCTGCCAATGGTATTTTTCAGCGCGTTGTAATCATCGACAAACGCCGTTATCTGCTCACGAATTGCCTCACTGTCCTGAGAAACCGTCAAAGTGCTGCTGGCGTTGGCTTCTGATAGGGTCAGCGTCACGCCTTGAATAGCATCCTCAATGCGATTGGTGGCACTGACGATATCAATACCGTTGACATTGAACGCCGCATCCTGACCTGCTTGCACCACCTGCGTGTCGCTAGTGGCAACATTCGCGTCTAAAATTTGCGAAAAATTGGTACTTTGAATGCTGGCCGCAGCTCCTGTTTCCGTTGCATTCACAGAAAGACGATACCCTTCCCCATCATTAATGATCGAAGCACTCAAACGTCCATCGCTTTGTGCGTTGATAGCATCCCGCATGTCATTGAGCGTGCTTCCATCCTCGATCACAATGGGGTCTATGGCACCATCAGCGAGAGAAAAAGACAGCGTTTGTTGACCAGAGACGAGTGCCACATCCGGGGCGTCTAAACGCTCCGTGACTAAACTGCCTGCCGTGGCTAGCTGATCGACTTGGATATCGTACTGGCCTGGCTGGGCATCATTGCTACTCACAGCAGCAACGGCACCCCCTTCCACACTCGTACTTAGACTTTGAAAAGCGTCCTGCTCGTTCAATGCTTTAGCCGACGCCTGAAAAGCAGAGAGCGCGCTTTGCAACTGCCCATAAGCAGAAATTTGCGCCTGCTCTGTTTCGATCTGTTCCTGGATGGGTTCGAGTTTGGAACGTTCCGCCTGCTGCAGTTGCGTCAGTAAGCCATTGAGATCCAAGCCAGAACCAATACCTAACGATGTAATAGAAGCCATAATCAAGCCTTTATTGGTGCGTTTTTACTCGCTATTAGTCACTCCTAATCAAGAGGCAACGTATTTTCTAGCGCAGTCGACATTTCTTAACATCATTAACCGTTTTCTTTATCTTATATTTTTCGGCAGTGCACAGCACTACTTAACCAGTATGACGAACTTTTAAGTTTCTATATGTAAAAACAAGTAACATGAAGAATCTCACGCCAGTCATTGGATAACTTGTATCAACCATAGACCTTAAAGACTTCATTTTCTTGACAGTTAGCTATGGGTACCGCTCAGAAAGCGCTGAGAGCCTCACAAAATATAGACCTTGGTCTAATCCCCCTCCTGCATTATAATGCACTGCAGCACACCCATTTTGCTGCGAATGCAGGAGCCTCCCCCATGCCCGCCGAAGCGTTACCCTCTGCGTCGACTGCCTCCTTCCATATTCAGCGCAGCTTACGACACTGTCTCTCCAGCGTAGCCGAAATGCTGTATGAGAGCGGACACGTGCTCGAAACCATCACACTGACACAGCGAGGTCTGTCCCGCCAAGAGCTGGATAGGCTTCGCCAGCAGCACCCGCGCTGGGCGATTTGCCAAACCACCTTGGAAAAGAGCGACGCCGCCATGTTCAATGACTATGACCGCTTGGTATTGACGCCATTGGGCCGAGAGCTAATGTTCGATATGTTTGGTCAAGGCGCCGCCGACTGCGCTTGAGCATCATTAGCGATATGAAAACGCCCGCTGAGGAAGCGGGCGTTGGCAGATGCTGATGTCGCGCTGTGTTAGCACTGATATTTCAGTACTAATGCTTATGATCTGAGAGAACCGCTTAGCGCAGCCCTAACAGCGAAAGAATAAACAGCACGACAACGATCAGACCGATGATATAGATGATGTTACGCATAATGGCACTCCTTGCTTTTGCGTTTCATGGAAATCAAAGGGTTGCTTCCCTTCAACGGGTGCTTTTAGCGTAGCAGGCTTTTCATCGGTTTGCGTAATGTCCTTCAGCGTTCCGCTGAGGGAACCTTGTCTGTGCATGGCTTTCAGAGCCGTACCACTCTCTTCTCAGGTATCGCCATGAAAACGACGGCTTTTATGCTGGCGTGTGCAATAAGTGCGTTGACCGTTACGCCGGTCCTTGCGTCAGCCCCTTCATCGGAGGCGCTGCAAGCACTCGATCGACAGGCCCGAACCCTCGATCGTCTACACACCGTCGTGGTGGCACATGACGGTACGATCATTCATGAGCATCATCAGGGCGGTCCCGGCGTCGCGGAGCCTGCCAACGTCAAGTCGCTTTCTAAAACGGTATTGGCCGCCGTGACCGGCGCGGCCATCGAATCAGGCATTATCGAATCGGTGGATCAGCCCCTCGTAGCGCTACTCGATAGCGTGCCGAGCAGCGCCGATCGTCGAGTCAACGACATCACGGTCGCTCACCTGTTGGCCCAGCAGGCTGGGTTGGAGCGCACCTCCGGCAGCAACTACGGCGCTTGGGTAGCTAGCGCTCACTGGGTCAACGATGCGCTTACACGCCCGTTCGTCGACCGTCCTGGTGGTCGAATGCTCTACTCTACTGGCACCAGCCATTTGCTGTCGGCAGCGCTGACTCAGGCCAGCGGCGAAAGCACGCTTGCACTTGCGCAGCGCTTGTTGGGCGAGCCGCTCGTTATTGCGATTCCCCCTTGGCCGCAGGACCCTCAAGGGATCTATTTTGGTGGGAACGACATGCAGCTTTCCCCACGCGCGCTCATTGCGATTGGGGAGCTATACCGTAATGACGGCAGGACCGATGGCCAGCGCGTGCTGCCAGAGGGTTGGGTAGAACACTCTTGGACGCCCAGAGGCCAATCGCCTTGGACAGGTGATGGCTACGGTTTTGGCTGGTTTATGACGACGCTCGCGGGGGAAGACGTTGCTTACGGGAGAGGATATGGCGGGCAGGCGCTGTATGTGATTCCTGAGCGCGACATGACGGTGGTGATTACGTCAGACCCAACGCCGCCCTCTCCCGGCGGTCAATTTCAGCAACGGTTGAATGAGCTGGTCGTCGATTTATTGGAGGATGGGTAGCGCGGCGCAAGAAACGTCACGCCCTCGCCAACTACTCCCCTTTATGCGCCAAACTCATCAAGTAGAGCGCAGCGGCCAGCGCCAGCACGGACAGTGCCAAGTAGATCGCATCCAGCGGTGTGGCGAAGCGAATGTCCACCACGGCGCGGAAGAACTCGATGATCACGGCCAGAATCACCACGCGGGCGATTTTGTCTTTCAACTGATCCAGCGAGGCGACGTTGAAGGGGTGGGCGGGGTAACGCACCTCGGCTTGGTCGATACGCGAGACGAACAATCGATACACGCCCAGCCCGAATATCAGCAGCACGATGGCAATCAGATAGATATCCACCGCGATAATGATGTCGGGCACCAGGGTGTCATGGATATTTTGGCTGTCATCCACCAAGTAGTAGTGCAGCACATCCCCCACTACCTTGAAAATATCCAACGTACCGACGATAAACAGCATCAGCGAGCCCAGCAGGCTTGGCACCACCGCCAGCATGACCAAAAAGCGCGAATTCCACAGCGCCGTCTCGATACGCCTCTCCCAAGTAGACTGCTCGTGAGGCGGTTTGGGTGGCGGTGTCGACTGAGGTGAAGGTGAGTGACTCATCGTAGACGCATTGCTCCTTATGGTATCCAAGCCCATCACAAACGTACCTTGACTCTGCCTGACACGTCGACCAGCGGAGCCAGTTCACAAGCAGCGCTTGGTAAGTATTAAATAAGATTCATCAAGACGACCGTAAACGTCACGCCCGTCAGCAAAAACCCCAGTGCGAGCATCAGGCCATCTCTCGCCACCAGCCCCAGCCCAAACAGCGAAAGTGCCAATCCAGCGCCATTGGCACTGAAAGGGATGAACTCCATGGGTGGCATCGCTAACGCCACCAGCAGGCAAGCGAAGGCCGTCACCCGAATACCGATATAGCCCGTCATCCACGCCAAGCGCACGCCCAGCAGTCCATCGATCCAGCGGGCCGGTTTTTTCATATAGTGCAGCCCTTTATCGAATTTATGCCGAGACAAAGAGCGGTTGAGCAACCAACCAGGTAGCCAAAACGTTGCTCGACCGATCAAAAGCTGCACCGACGTGAGCAGCACCAAGGCGGCCATCAGCGTTGGCATTCCGGGGATATCACCAATGATCGGCGCCAGCGTAATCAAGCCTGCCAACAGCAGCAGCGGCCCAAACGAGCGCCGCCCCACCGCATGCACCACATCATCCACGCTAACCTGCGCGTTTTCCCGCTCCATCCGTTCCATGGTGTGGATCAGTTCGGTTAAATTCGTTGCTTCCTGCGTATCGCTCATGGGCGTCTCGGCGCTCCTTTACCGTGAGTGTTGGGATGGATTACGCTCTCGTCGGGTGAATGGCTGAGTTTGCTGCGAATGAAGTCGCTATGACTGACGTAAAGTAGATCCGCCAGCCGACGGATGCGATGCTCTTCCAGCGGGTCGAGCGAGCCATCGGCCCAGGCCAGCTCCCACATGAGGTTCACCAGCTCCAGGCGCTGATCGTAGTCGTAGTGCTGTTTGATCAGGCTAACGAACTGATAGTGATCCACTGCATCGTCGACCTCCGCCTCTGCCAATGCCATCAACTGGCTGACATCTTGTTCATCGAGCCGGTAGCGCGCCATCAGCATTTGCTTGAGGGCCGCGCGCTCTACGTCGCTCTGATCGTAGTCCGCGCGCATCACCTCACACAGTAGCGCTGCCGAGGCTAGCTCCAGGGTCAGGCTTTGGTCATCACGCTGCTCAGGCGCAGAGAGGGCCTGTTGAAAAAAAGAGTGAATGGCATCCAGCACGGCGAACTCCTCCTGTCAGTGGCTAGCTTAGGACTCCAAGATGCCTCGAGAGTGCCGCCTCAATCCTTGCGCTTGGCGAGCTGCTCTTTGAGCTGTTTGGGCACTTGTTTGATGATCAGCCGATCTTGGGTTTCGTCATATTCAATACTGGAACCCAGCAGGTGTGAATCGAAGCTGATCGAGACGCCGCCAGAGCGACCGGTAAAGCGGCGAAACTGGCTAATGGTGCGTTTGTCCGGCGGTATTTCCGGCGAAAGGCCGTAGTCGGCGTTGCGAATATGGTCGTAAAACGCCCTGGGCTGCTGCTCGTCGACGAGCTCGGAGAGCTCTTCCAGCGTCATGGGTTCGCCACGGCGTAACTGCTCGTTGGCGTAGTCGACCAGCGTATCGGTTTTTTCACGACTGGCATCGTCGTCCAGGTCCTCTTTTTCGACGTAGTCGCTAAAGGCTTTCAGCAGCGTACGGGTTTCGGCCGGGGCATCGATGCCCTCCTCCATCCCCAGCAGCGCCGCGACGCCGTCGGCCAGCTTTTTACCGCCGCGGTCCTTCAGGAACGACACGTACTGCGTGCTTTCCGCGCCGCTCTGCCACTGGGTCACGTTGATGCGTGCCGCCAGCGTGAGCTGGCTCGTATTGAGCTGGGCGGCGGGCACCGCTTGGTGCGCGTCGTTGAAGCCAATGCCTTCCCGCTGATGCACGAGCGCCATGAACAGCGTTTCGGTGTCACCTTGACGAAGATGGGCGATGACCAAGAAACCGCCCACCGAGAGCTGGCCCTGCAACGTTTGAGCCAGCCGCTCGGCCATGGCGCTGGACAATTGGGCAAAGGTTTGCTCGTCGGCTTGATACGCCTTGAGCCACGCCACCAAGGGGCTTGCCTGCTCACCCTGCTCGGCAAAACGCCCCCAGCCTTTTGCCTTGGTGTTGTAAGTGTCGTTTAGCGCGTTCACCAAGCTTGCCATCACCGCGTCATTGCTGGCGGTGTCGGTCTCGGTAGGTGGGGCAGTCACACTCAAGCGTTCGCCGTCGAGGGAAGGCTCCAAGCGGTAAACGGTACTGTGTAGTAGCGGCATAAACAAACATCACCTTTTGAAAAAACGTCGACTAGCACACATCGATATCAAGGCTTCAAGCGGTAGCCAGTGCGGAAAATCCAGGCAATGGTGGCAAGACTTGCCGCCAGAAACAGCAAGATCATCGCCACGCTGGCCCCTAAGCTGACATCGCTGATGCCGTAGAAGCTCCAGCGGAAGCCGCTGACGAGATAGACCACCGGATTCGCCAGGGTCACGCTCTGCCAAAACGGCGGGAGCATATCGATGGAATAGAAGCTGCCGCCTAAAAACGTGAGTGGCGTAATCACCAGCAGCGGCACGAGCTGCAGCTTGTCGAAGCCATCTGCCCAGATGCCGATGATGAACCCCAGCAAGCTGAAGGTGACGGCGGTCAGCACTAGGAACGTCAGCATCCAGAACGGGTGGGCGATCTGCAATGGCACAAAGAAGCTGGACGTGCCGAGAATGATCAGCCCCAGCAGTATCGATTTCGAGGCCGCCGCCCCTACGTAGCCCACGACGATCTCTAGATAGGAGATCGGCGCCGACAAAATCTCATAGATGCTGCCGGAAAACTTGGGAAAAAAGATGCCAAACGAGGCGTTCGAGACGCTTTGGGTCAGCAGCATGAGCATGATCAAGCCAGGCACGATGAAGGCGCCGTAGCTCACGCCGCCAATTTCCGTGATCCGCGAGCCAATCGCCGCGCCAAACACCACGAAGTAGAGCGAGGTGGAGATCACCGGCGAGACGACGCTTTGCAGCAGCGTGCGGCGGGTGCGCGCCATTTCCGCCATGTAAATCGCGCGAACGGGATAGAGGTTCATGAACGCTCCTTCACCAAGTCAACGAAGATGTCTTCCAGCGAGCTCTGCCGGGTGTGTAGGTCTTTAAAGCCAATGCCCGCCTGCTCTAGCTGCGTTAACAAGGTAGAGATCCCGCGCCCTTCCTCTTCCTGGCGACCATCGTAGGTGTACACCAGCTCATGACCGTCGGCGGCCAAGCTGAGCGCTTCCCGCGCCAGTGCGGGCGGCAATTCCGCCAGCGGGCTATGCAGTTGCAGGGTCAGTTGCTTGCTGCCCAGCTTTTTCATGAGCGCGGCTTTTTCTTCTACCAGCACGATCTCGCCGCGATTGATGACGCCAATGCGGTCGGCCATCTCTTCGGCTTCTTCGATGTAGTGGGTCGTGAGAATGATCGTTACCCCCTCATCGCGCAGCCCGCGCACCACGTCCCACATGTCCCGGCGAAGCTCGACATCCACCCCGGCGGTCGGCTCATCCAAAAACAGAATGCGCGGCTCGTGGGAGAGTGCTTTCGCAATCAAAACCCGGCGTTTCATACCGCCGGAGAGCGTCATCAAACGGTTGTGACGCTTATCCCACAGCGAGAGCGACTTGAGCACTTTTTCGATATGGGCTGGATTGGGGGCTTTGCCAAACAGGCCGCGGCTGAAACTCACCGTGTTCCACACCGTTTCGAACGCTTCGTTGGTGAGTTCTTGCGGCACGAGACCGATCCGCTCGCGGGCTTGGCGGTAATCGCGCACGCTATCGAAGCCGTCGACGATGACATGGCCTTCGCTTGGGTTAACCAAGCCACATACCACGCTAATCAGCGTGGTTTTACCCGCCCCGTTCGGGCCGAGCAGAGCAAAGATTTCACCGCGTTGGATGGTCAAATCCACACGGGTGAGCGCCTGAAAGCCACCTTCGTAGGTTTTATTCAGGCCATCGATGGTGATGATAGGGTCGTTCAAGGCGTGCTCCTTACATCGCGGGCCAGCGCAGTACCGGCACAGCACGATGCCAATGGCACCGCGACGGCAGCCGCGGTGCATGACGGCCTTTAAAAGGGATTAGACGATGTCTGGAAAAGCGGCGTGCGCCGCCAGTCAGACAGAGTGCTAGGTGCGGCTGGTGATTTCGAGCAAGTGATAACCAAACTGAGTCTGTACCGGCCCATGCACTTTATTGAGTTCACCGCTGAAGACGACCTTGTCGAATTCAGGCACCATTTGGCCGGGGCCAAAGCTACCCAGGTCGCCGCCCTGGCGGCCGGAGGGGCAGCTGGAGTGCTGCTTGGCGACATCGGCGAAATCACGACCGTTTTCGATCTCTTGTTTCAGCGCGTTGCACTGCTCTTCGCTGCTTACCAAAATATGACGGGCGCTGGCACGTGCCATAACGAACTCCTTTAATAAAACCAATTTGGCGGGCCAGTTTACCACGCCTGCCGCTAGTCGTGACCCAAGGCACCGCTATAACGAAGCGCCTCGCCCACCTTCGCCAAAGCGCGCTCGTGCGCCTGCACCGAGAGCGGCCCACGGGTACACGCCACCACGACCCAAGGGCCGTTTCCGGCGCGGCTCTCCTGGGAGGCGAGCACCTCGCGAGAGGCAATGCCAGCATCACAGCTTCGCCGATGCTGCGTGCCCGTTTTGTGCGCAAAGGTAAATGCGCGGCCCATGCCCCGTTTCAAACGGTGCTCACCGGATTGGGTTCGTTGCATGATGCCAAGCAGCGTTTGGCGCTGTTCGGCATTCATATCCTCCATGCCACCGCGATGCAAGCTGGCCAGTAGGTCGCCATAGGCGCGCAGCGTGCCGACGTTTTCACCCGTGGCTTCATAAGCATCGAAGGCGTGGTCATAGTCGGGTTGGCCGAAGCTTTCTTCGCTCACGTCCAGCACACGGGCCAACGCAGCGGAGCGCTGGTTCACACCGTATTGTCGCAGGGCGATAAAATCTAACCCGCTCAGCTGGCGAGCCCCGGGATGCCATTGGCCATACACGCCTTGGCGAACGTCCACCAGCTTGCTGATGGGGCCGAGATGCTCCGGCTGGCCGTTGCTGGCAGCGATCATACGGCGGGCACGAGCATTCACGGCATCCAGGCCGACGCGGTCGATCAGCATGTCCGTGGCGGTGTTGTCGCTGACGGTAAGCATCTGCTCGAGCAGGTAGCGCACCGAGATCGGCGTGCCGGGGTCGTGCCAATTGACCGGCCCTGCGCCATCGACAAAGTCGCTACGTGCCAGGATCAGGCGTTCATCCAAGGAGAGCGTGCCCGCCTGACGCTCGGCCAGCACCTGAGCCGCCACGGGCACTTTAATCAGCGATGCCAAATACCAGGGGGCGTCTGCCTGCCACGCGTACGCCTCGCCCGTTGCGAGATTCTGAACGTAAACGCCAAGTGCTCCGCCAAATACGTCTTCAATGGCGCTTATTCGGGCGTCTAGATCGCCTTGCCAAGGGCTCTGCTTATCGACCTCGTAATACCAGTTCGTGTTAGCCCATACCGTGGCGCTGGCGGGCAATAAAACACCTACCAGCGCTGCCGCTAGCCAGCATTTAAACTGTCGCAACCGTACCTCCTACCGCTGATGGTGGCGAATTATTTGTATCGGGCGATCCAGCGCGTTAGCCAAATCCACAGCGCGGCCCCAATAATCAACAGCCCACCGACGCCAAGCGCCTGTGGATAGGTGTACATGCCTTCTCCTTCCAGCAGAAAACGCAGCACCAGAAAAATCATTACAATGTGAAAAATGAACGCTTTGAGGGCATCGCTACCCACGACCGTCAGCGGTGTCAACACCCGAGATGCCGCCGACCCACCCGCTAGCGCCATGCCCAGAATCACCAGCGCACCACCCACGCTGTACAGCGTGAATTTTAGCCCAGGCGGGTGCTTGCCATCGTTATTCGCCACCGCCAACATCGCGGCAGACACATCGCCTTCGGCCAAGGCCAATCCATAGAACGCGGCGACCATGACAGCCCCCACGCCCACCAGCGCCAGCACCAGTCGTCGCCGCAGCGCCGTATCAAAATAGCAGCGCAGCAGGGCTTCACCGATCAGCAGGCCCGTCAAAATCAGCGGCGCGCGGCTGAGCTGCCCCCAGGTGTAGTGGTCTTCATGATCGACCAGCAACGCTTTCAAGGTATCGTTACCGCCAAAGCTTAACCCCTGCAGCCAGGCAGAAAGCGTGGTCAAGCCAATAATGAGCGTACACCGACTCCATAGCGGTGCGCGCGCCCATAGCGGCAGCACGAGCGGCACCCAGAGTAGCGCAATGGCGTAAAAGCCGAGAATCTCTACCCAAATCGCAAAGCGCTGGTAAAGCAGCGCATCGACAATATCGCCAGGCGCGTAATACGGCAGCATCTCGACGATGGTGAGCGCCTTGTACCAAAACCACACTTCTATCGCGCGCACCCACAGTTTTAGCCGCCGTCTTGGCCATGCATCCGTTTGGGTAGACGCTAAAAACGCCACGGCCAGCGCAATCCCAAACACTAAAATGAACAGAGAAGAAGAGAACTTGGTAAGAAAGTGGACGGGCACCATGCCCCAATCGGGCACGTTGCGTATGCCAATCAGCCCGCTCACCGTGTGGCTGAGAATCATCAGCCCAATCGCTACACCACGGGCGAGATCGATCGCATCTATACGCCCTTCCGCACGGGGAAGGTGCGGCACTTCTTGCCAGGTAAACACGTTAGCAACGTCCTTGTCGGGTGTTCATGTTAATGAAGCATTGCTTTTACCATAGCCTATCCGTCTAGTGAGATACGGCGCTTTATTAAACGTTGCCACTCTTCCAACACAATAATTTCAACACAATAATTCCAACACAACAGTGCCCCGCAATGGCGGGGCACTGTGCTGCTCATCCATGAGCGTGAGGTGAAGGACTTCCTTTCGCTAAGAGGAGGTTACTGGCCGGACGTGTCGTCCTTTTCCGTTTCCCACTGCTCCTGCTCTTCTTCCTCTTCTTCGTACGTAAATTCTTGCTCTTCCTCTTCGTACTCGGTGGTCACGTCATCCGTCGTGGCATCCTGCTCCTGACCGGTGTCGTAGGAGTTATAGGTGCCTTGCTCGTCCTGCATGGTCTCTTCTTGCGGTGTTGTAGGCTGCTCTTCGTGCTCTTCCATCGCAAACGCCAACGGGCTTGCTACCAGACCAAACGATACACCCAGAATACCCAGTTTCTTGAGAGCTTCCTTTTTCATGCTCGTGCCTCCTAATGGCAACTCTTTCGTTCAATTCAGCGTTCAATATTCACAACGTTGCATCTTCACGATCGATAAGAGCGGCGAGTCGTCCTAACTTTTCGCTCTTGCCCAGTCACTGCAGCCACCGTACCAGAGCATACCCAAAACCCATGTATCATATATTTTTCAGAAGCTTATTGAATAAATACGCAACTATATATCCGCTGATCCGCGACTTTTAATTAGCGAAAACTTGTTTATGTTTGACACATGGGACCCAGCGATTCATGCCATTCAGCACGCAGGCTAATTAAGCATCAGAGATAGCGGTCAAAGCAGAAGCGTTGGAGGGAGAGGTTGCAAGGCCAGAAAGGCTTATTTTAACCCAACATAACTGCTGGTATCTTTTGGTCACCGTTCATCGTATCGAGAAAACAAATGTCTACCCAACAAGCATCCACGTTTCGTTTAGTGACCCGCAGCGATTTTGATGGTTTGGTTTGCGGTGCCCTGCTCAAGCATTTGGGCCTCATCGACGACATTACCTTCGTGCATCCGAAGGACATGCAGGACGGCAACATCGAGATCGATGCCAACGACATCACCACCAACCTGCCCTACGTGCCTGGCTGCCACTTGGCTTTCGATCACCATTTGAGCGAAACGGTGCGTAACGTCGAGCGGGCCGACAACCACATCATCAACGCAGACGCCCCGTCTGCGGCCCGCGTGGTGTGGGAGTACTACGGCGGACATGAGGCCTTCCCCGCCCGCTGGGACGACATGATGGACGCCGTCGATAAAGGTGATTCTGCCCAGTTCAATAAAGACGAGATTCTCGATCCTCAGGGGTGGGTGCTGCTGAACTTCATCATGGATGCCCGCACGGGCCTGGGCCGCTTTCGCGATTTTCGTATTTCCAACTATCAGTTGATGATGAAGTTGATCGATTACTGTCGAGAGCACACCATCGATGAAATCCTCGCCCTCGACGATGTACACGAGCGCACTACGCTTTACCGTGAACACGAAACGTTAGCGAAAGAGCAGATCAAGCGCTGCGCTACCGTACATGGCAACGTGGTGGTGCTGGACCTACGCAACGAGGAGATCATCTACGCGACCAACCGCTTTGTCATCTACGCCATGTACCCCGACTGCAATATCTCGATTCACGTAATGTGGGGGCTCAAGCAGCAGAACACCGTGCTAGCGATTGGTAAATCGATCCTCAACCGCTCCAGCCGCACCAACGTAGGCGAGCTATGCCTAAGCTACGGCGGTGGCGGTCACCTGAACGCGGGCACCTGCCAAGTCGACAACGACCAGGCAGAGAAAGCGCTGGCGGAGATTGTCGAGAAGATTAGAGCGGATGGGTAAAGAAGCTACTTATCTACCTTCGTTCTTCTAATACCCACCTCGTCTTCGCCCCTCACGTCACTAGCGTCTAAGGGGCGAAGCAAACGACTCTTCTTCAATACCCCATGACATCGGGCAGCCAAGTGGCCAGCCCAGGTACGGCGATCAGCAGCAGAATGGTCGCCAGGATGGGCAGCAAGAAGGGCAGTATCGCGGTCACCACTTGGTCATAGCGTAAGCGTGTAATGCCCACCATCAAGAACAGCACCGTGCCAAACGGCGGGGTAATCACGCCTACCGACAGCGTAATCACCATGACGATACCGAAGTGTACGGGGTCTAGCCCGGCGCTCAACGCGGCGGGCACGACAATGGGGGTGAAAATTAGGATGCTTTCGATCACCGACATGAAGCAGCCGATCAGCAGGAAGAACAGCGCAAAGCAGAGCAGCAGCACGAACATGGGCATATCGATACTAGCCACTTGGCCCGCCAGCGCCTGGGGGATGCCCATACGCACGAGAATCCAGCCATAGAAGCTAGATACCGCGATAATCAGCAAGATCACCGCACTGAACATCAGGGTGCGACGGAAAGCATTGAAAAGGTCCCGCCAACTCAAATCGCGATAGATCAAGCCACCCAAAATCACCGCATAGAGCGAGGCAATCGCGCCTGCCTCTGTCGGTGTGAAAAAGCCGCCCCAGATGCCACCGACAATGATCGCCGGCATCATCAACGGCAGAATGGCACGTTTTCCCGTGCGGGCGACTTCACACGCATCGAAGGGAACCGGCTTCGGCATCACCACCTTGCCACTGGCCGATAGCAATAGCGTCATGCCCATGAGCAGCAGCGCCATCAATATGCCCGGCAGTAGCCCCGCCATGAACAGCCCACCGATACTCACATTGGCCAGCCAGCCATAGACCACGAGGGCGATGCTGGGCGGGAGGATGGGGCCGATCACACTGGAGGCCGCCGTGATGCCGGTCGAGTACCCCAGTGCGTAGCCACGCTCTTTCATGGCTTTGATTTCGATGCTGCCAAGCCCGGCAGCGTCGGCGACGGCAGTGCCCGACATAGTGGCAAAAATAGAGCTGGCGACCACGTTAGCGTGGCCCAGGCCGCCCTTGGTAAAGCCCACCAAGGCGGTGGCAAAGTCAAAAATGCGCGTCGTGGTGGAGCCGATATTCATGATATTGGCGGCCAAGATGAACAGCGGGATTGCTAAAAGCGTAAAGTTATTGAGGGTTTGTACCATCCGTAATGGCAGCAGCTCGACGGGCAACCCGCCGGTTCCCGTCACGACGAGGGCAACAAAGGACGTCACGCCGATGGCGACCACGACAGGTAAGCCCATCGCCATGAGCGCTAGCAGGCCACCGACAAAAATCAGTAATTCGGTCATGGCCGAGAGGCCTCCTCTTCACGGGCCGCGCCCAACCACACCACGGGACCACGCACGCATTGCCACAGGGCGATCAGCGCCATGCCCACAAAGCTGAAAAAGACACCGTAATAGAGGTAACTGAAACTGATGCTGAGCGAGACGGTTTTATTGTTGGCGCTCACGTCCGACATGATCCACGCACCCCAAGCGGCAAGCGCGAAAAAGCCAAACGAGATCAGCGCCGTGAGACGATATTGAACATGCCGACCCAGGCCGGAAAGCTTGTGACTAAACAGATCAACGGCTAGGTGCTCGCCGCGCACCCAAGCCGATAAAGACCCAAAACCAATGGCATAGATGGCTAGCATCGAAGCCACCTCTTCTGTCCAGGGCATTCCAACGCCGAGCAGGTCGCGGGCAATCACGGCCGCCACGATCAGCAGCAGAATAGCGGCCATGAGCGCAACGCCCACCCCGTCGCAGAGACGAGTCACACTCCTTAGCGTATAGAAAGCCACTCGATCCAACCCTTTGCTGGGCGCTACCGCGTCTTCCACCAGAAAGCTCCTTATCTGAACGTTTTTTGATCGCCTATGGAAACCCGTCGTTGATAGCGTATTGACCTGACGTCTAAAACAGCGACGACCCAAGGGGCCGTCGCGAGCGCTGTGCTACGTGTTTTACGGGTCTTGATGACCCAGCGCGTCTTCACGAACACCTTCGGCCATATCCGCCATGACGCGGTCAATGGCCGGTAACGCGGCTTCACGGAAAGGTGCAACGTCTGGCTCGATCACGGTCATGCCTTCCTCTTGAAGGGCTTCGAGATAGAACTCGTCGAGTTCGCGCTCTTGCTCTGAACCGTATTGACGGGCCACGTCGATTGCCTCTTCGATCAGCGCTTGGTCCTCGGCTTCGAGGCCATCCCACCAGCGCGAGCTGGCCACCCAGCTCCACGGGAACTGTACATGGCTGGTCATGATCAGGTAGTCCTGTACTTCCCAGAGACGGCGAGTGTAGGGGGAGGAGAGCGAGTTCTCATGACCATCGACCTGACCGGTCTGCATGGCAAGATAAATTTCGGGCGCGGGCACGTTGACGACCTGAGCACCGATCTCTTCCCACACTTCCAGCCATACTGGCAGCGACGGTAGGCGCAGGCGGAAGCCTTCCAGATCGTCCGGCGTGTGGATCTCTTTATTCGCCGTCATATGGCGGGGCCCGCGGTGCTGCAAACCAAAATACTTCAAGCCGCCCTGGCTTTCGGCTTGCTCCACCAGCGCTTGGCCGGACGGACTCTCCATGTAGGCATCCACTTCCTCCCAGGTGGTGAACACGAAAGGAACCGTAATGGCGTCATATTCAGGCGCATACTGCTGGCGCCAGTTACCGCCGGTGATGGAGAGCTGGGTTTGACCCAAGTTGAGCAGTTCCAGCACGGCGTTTTCGCCGCCTAGCGAACCGGCTAGGAAAGGCCGCACGTCAAAGCGGCCGGGCGCTTTCTCTTCCAAATACTCGGCGAAGCGCTCTACGGCGGCACTTTCGGAACCGCCCTCGCTCATGGTGTTATTGACTTGAATCTCAATGGGGTTGGCCAGCGCGAACGGGGCTGTCGTCAACATGCCTAAGGTCGCCAGCGTGGCAAGCAGGTGTTTCCGCATGGGAAGGCTCTCTATGGTTGTCATTATTGGGTGTGATGCTGGCTCGATCTTGAAACAAGCCGCCAAGGCGCTCAAATCGGCGTTCGAGAAGGCAGGCTTCGTCAATGACGATGGCTGCAATCGCCCAGAGAATGGCGCCTTTTCAGAGACGCGGCGAAAGAGTGCGACTAAAGATGGATACTCAAGCGCTCGGATTCGTCACCCAATGACGCTTTCCCGAGCAGTTCAATATCAAGTCACTGTGGGAGTATTCTCCATGCACGAAACCAAGCAGGTCGTGTTCATCACCGGTGCGACGTCCGGCATTGGGCTCGCGTGCGCTCACCTCTTTGCCCAGGCAGGCTGGGCACTCGTTTTGACAGGCCGACGCCAGGAACGTCTAGAGCAGCTACAGGCGACCTTTGAAAAACAAGTACCGACTCATACGGCGGCGCTGGACGTCAGCGACGCCAAAGCGGTGGCCAGCGTCGTGGCGGCCTTGCCCGAGCCTTTTCAGCGGGTGCGCACGCTGATCAACAATGCCGGGCTGGCGCTGGGCAAGGATCCGGCACCGCAAGCATCACTGGATGACTGGCACCGTATGATCGATACCAACATCAAAGGGCTGGTCAACGTCACCAAACACTTGCTGCCGCATCTGTGCGCTTCTCCCTCAGGGGCCACGATCATCAACCTGGGCTCCATTGCCGCCAATACGCCCTACCCGGGCGGCCATGTATACGGTGCCACCAAGGCTTTCGTGGAGCAGTTCAGCTATAACCTACGCTGTGACGTGGGCCCGCTGGGCATTCGCGTCACGGACCTGGCCCCCGGCATGACGGCCAGCGAGTTCACCCTGGTGCGCATGAAGGGCGACCAGAGCGTCGCCGACCGCTACTACGAAGGTGCGCAACCGCTCCAGCCGGAAGACGTGGCCACGCAGGCGCTGCATGTGGCCTCCCTGCCTGCCCACGTCAACATCACCCGCCTGGAAGTCATGCCCGTGTGTCAGCAGTGGTCAGCACCGACCATTTTGCGCAATCAGACGTGAGTGTTGGCTCGGCCCATTACGTCGCTGGGCCAACCACATGCTTCACCTCTAGGTAGGCACTCAGTCCCCAAGGCCCCAACTCGCGGCCAATGCCGCTACGCTTGAAGCCGCCCCAGGCGGTTTCGGGCAGTACGAGCTGCTCGCTGTTGTACCAAATACTGCCTGCCCTCAACTGGCGGCCAACGCGCTTGGCGCGTTCCGGATCACCACTGATCACCGTGGCGGCGAGGCCAAAGTCACTGGCATTGGCAAGCCGAATGGCTTCGGCATCGCTGGTCACGCTATGGCCGCAAAGCACGGGGCCGAAGATCTCTTCTTTCCACAAACGGCTCTCTACCGGCACATCGCGGTAAAGTGTGGGTGCTAGAAAATAGCCTTGCGCGGGTAGCGTGCGGTGCCGCCCATCGCGCACTACCGTGAGGCCTTCCTGCTCGGCAATATCCAGATAACGCTTTACCGCATCGCGCTGCTTGGCGCTGGTCAACGGCCCTAAGTCGGTACCTTCGGCAAGCGGGTCGCCCAGTGTCAGCGCATCCATCCGTTCGGCAAGCGCCGCATAAAGTGCTTCGGCAATGTCTTCGTGTACCAATAGACGCGACGTGGCTGAGCAGATCTGCCCAGCGTTGAAGTAGATACCGGCCATCACCCAGTCAGCGGCTTGGGCAGGGTCTGCGTCTTCCATCACTACAATGGGCGATTTACCGCCCAGCTCCAGCGATACGCTCGCGGTGCGGGTACTGGCAGCCTGCATGACGGCCTCGCCCACGCGGTTACTGCCGGTAAAGGAGATTTTATCCACGCCAGGGTGGTTCGTCAGCGGCGCACCGATGCCCTCACCGTCACCATTGAGCAGATTCAACACCCCTGCGGGCAAGCCGATTTCCAGCGCGATCTCCGCCAGCACCCGTTCAGGCAGTGGCGTCACTTCCGACGGTTTGAGCACGGCAGTACAGCCTGCAGCCAAGGCAGGCGCCAGCTTCCAGGCACTGGTCACTAGCGGGAAGTTCCAGGGTGCAATCAGCCCCACGACGCCGACAGGGTCGTGATACGTGCGTGCTTCAACGCCGTCCATATCGACATTGACCCGCACCCCTTGCCGGGCATCCAGCGCTTTGGCTTGCTTGGCGTAGTAGCGATAGCAGGCAATCGCATCGTCCAGATCAACACCTGCTTCCACCAGAGGCTTACCGTTATTGGTAGCCGACAGGGTGATCAATGCCTCTCGACGAGACGCTAGTGCATCAGCAAATCCATCGAGGTAGTTGGCACGTGCGGCCCCTCCCAACGCCTGCCATTCAGGTTGAGCCTGTTGAGCGGCGTTTACGGCAAGATCGACATCTGTCGCATCTCCCGCTGTGACCTGGGCAATACGCTCCTCGAGGTAAGGATTCATCACGTCGAGCAAACGGGTGCCCTTCGATGCAACCCACTGGTTGTTGATGAACTGCTGGTTGAGTGTCTGCATGGAAACGTCCTAGTCAGAAGGTGAGCACGAGCGCTGCCAGGCAGCGGCGTCGATCTCGATCAGTAGCGGCCCGCTGGGAGCACGGTTGGCGAGCGCCTCGGAAAGCTCGTCGGGGCTCTCTACCAGCATGCCCGGGCAGCCGAAGCCTTCGGCCAGAGTCAGGAAGTTGGGCGCTTGAATATCGACCCCCAAGCGCGCCACGCCGTTGGCATCCATATAGCGGCGGATCTCTTCGTAGCCCGCGTTATGCCATAGCACGACGACCACGGGCAGGCGGGCTTCCACGGCGGTGGCGAGTTCCGAGAGCGTAAACATCACTCCGCCGTCTCCCACCAGCGCCACGACGGGGAGATCAGGCCGGGCTAGCTGTGCTCCAAGTGCCGCAGGCAGCCCATAGCCCAGGGTGCCGTAGCCGGTAGAGGCATTGAAGTAGCGCCTGGGCGCAGGCTGGCTGACGAGGTGGTTGCCGGCATACACCGGGGCGGTGGAGTCACCCACGAGAATGGCGTCAGGCAAATGGTCGGCCAGCGTTGCGTAGAGCGGCACGAAATCGCTAAACGCGGGATCGTTGGCCAAATCCAATGTGTTTAGCGCAGCGGCCGTTCGCTCGACGCCCTGACGTTTCAGCGGCTCAGAAAAATGCTTGAGCAGAAGCTCCAAACTCCGCCCGGCATCGCCCACCAGGCCGAGCGTAGTACGCTGGTTGCGCACCAGTTGTTCGGGATCGATGTCGATACGAATCAGCGTGCCGTTGAGATGAAAGCCGTCGTCGAAAACGACGTCATAGTCAGTTTCGCCAAGCTCGGTACCTACGGCCAAAATCACATCGGCACTGGCAGCCAGCTCCCTCACAGCGGGCAGCGCGGCATTGGCTCCCAGGTCCAGCGGGTGATTACACCCCAGCAGCCCCTTGGCGTTGATAGTCGTCACCGTGGGGGCATCCAACTGCTCAACCAGCGCTCGCGCGGCGTCAGGCGCTGACACACAGCCACCGCCCAGCAGCACCAGAGGCTGCTTCGCCGCCTTGAGTAGCCGAGCCGCCTCGGCCACCCCCTCTGGGTCGGGGGCCGCGCGATACAGCGTTGGGGCTTGCCAACTAATCGGCACGCGTACGGGTGCAATGAACAGATCGATGGGGATTTCGATATGTACCGGGCCTGGGCGAGCACCACTGAACACGGCAAAGGCGCGGGCCAGTACTTCCGGCAGCGTGCTGGCATCCAGCAGCGTGTGGCTAAAACGCGCCACGCCGCTGATCAGTTGCTGCTGGCTGGGCAGTTCGTGCAGCCGCCCCTGCCCCAAGCCCAGGGTATCGCGTCGGTTAACGCTGGAGATCACCAGCATGGGGATGGAGTCCGCCAGGGCTTGGCCCATGGCGGTGGCTATATTGGTCATCCCCGGCCCGGTGATGATCAAGCACACCCCCGGCTGACCGCTGGCACGGGCATAGCCATCGGCCATGAAGCCAGCCCCCTGCTCGTGGCGCGGGGTGATGTGCTCTACCTCACTGCTTTCCAGGCCACGGTACAGCTCTACTGTGTGTACACCGGGAATGCCAAACAGCGCCCGCACGCCGTAGGTCTCGCGCAGCAGATGGATCAACAGATCGGCGCAGGTCATCGTCGTTGACTCGTTCATACATGACCTCTTAGAAGAAAAACGTATGGGCCATGAAGGCAATGATTGGCAGCGTAATGGCCGTACGCAGCAGAAACACCACGGCTAGCTCCCAGAACCTGATGGGAATCTTCGACTTGAGCAGCAGTGCACCAATTTCCGACATATACACCAGCTGCGTCATGGAAAGGCAGGCAATCACGAAGCGGGTCAACTCACTATCGATGTTGGTGGCCAGCACGGCAGGCAGGAACATGTCCGCGAATCCTACCAGCGTGGCAGGGGCGGCCGCCTGGGCTTCGGGAAGACGCAACAGTTCCAGCACCGGCACCATGGGGTAAGAGAGCCAGGTAAATAGCGGCGTGAACTCGGCCAAAATCAGCGCCACGGTGCCAATCGCAAACACCAATGGCAGCAGCGTCAGAAAGATATCGATGACGTTGAGCAGCGCCAACCGTGCTAGTTCTTTTGGCCCTGGTGCGCCCGCTGCGCGGCGGGTGGCCTGCAACAGGCTGTAGCGGAACAGGCCCACGTTTTCGGTGCGCTCCTCGCTTAACTGGCAGCCGACCGGCTCGTAGTAGTCATCGGATTTACGCGACAGCGGCGGAATCCGCGAGACAACCACCGCAGCAATTAAGCCCGACACCACGACGGTAAAGTAGAACGGCACGAACAGGTGATTGAGATTGACGAAATTGACTACTAACAGACTAAAAGCGATGGAAGCGACAGAGAAGTTCGTTGCAATCACCGAGGCTTCGCGGCCATTGTAGTAGCCCTGCTCGTACTGTTGGGCAGTAATTAGCACACCCACCGTTCCCGACCCCATCCAAGAGGCAGTCGCATCGATAGCGCTTCGCCCAGGTAAGTTGAAAATAATGCGAAACGGTTTGCGTACCATGGTGCCAATGAACTCCATGAAACCGAATTCGACCAGAAATGGCAGCAATACGGCAGCAAAGAAGAAAAAGGTCAACAACACAGGGGCTAAGTCATTGAGCATGACACCGCCGGTAAACGACGCAGTGACGAACTCAGGCCCAAACTGGAAAAAGGTCATGATGACAAAAACGGCGCCCAAGACCCGCATGGCTATCCAAATCGCGCCCACATTGAACATATCGTGGAAAGGCCCACTTTTCGCCCAGGCAGGTTGGGTGACTTTAACGTAGAGCGTCACGACGACTGACAGGCACAATACGAACAACGCGATAGCGGGTAAGGCGTCCTCCAGCAGAGATTGCAGCCCATCTGCCATGATCCCCATGCCAATATTGATCGAATCACCTATTTGGAAAGGCACCAAAAACAGCATTACCCCAATGATGGAAGGGATCAGAAACTTCAGTAAATCTCGGCTAGGGATGGGGGCCGTCGATGTCGGTTCTTCCGACTTCGCTTGAGAATGAGACATACGATTCACCTTTTGAGTGTGATTATTGGAGGTGGGCTGGCGGCGTCCGGAAGGGGAGCACCGCTCCCCTTCCTGTGTATTGTCATCCGCGCCTTGTCAGGTCGGCGCTTGGTGCAGGGCACTTTTGCAGGCAGCGCTTACGGGCGGCGTTGCGCTGCGGGCAGTACGCAGAGCATTTCATAAAGCAGCGTGGCGCCCATTAGCGCCGTGTTGCCGCTGGGGTCGTACGGCGGCGACACCTCGACCAGGTCCCCGCCCACGATGTTCAAGCCAGCGGCACCACGCACGATTTCCAGCCCTTGAGCAGAGGTCAGCCCGCCCATTTCCACCGTGCCGGTACCGGGGGCGACCGAAGGGTCCAGACCATCGATGTCGAAACTGATGTACACCGGGGTATCGCCCATTTGCTCACGCACTTCGGCCATCAGTGGGGCCAGCGAGCGGTACCAGCACTCCTCGGCGGGCACTACGCGGAAACCCTGTTCGCGGCACCAGTCGAAATCTTCCGGGGCATAGCCGGTTCCACGCAGGCCGATTTGCACGACCTTGTTATGAGCCAGCAGCCCTTCCTCTTGGGCGCGGCGGAACGGCGTGCCATGGGCAATCGGCTCACCGAACATATGCTCGTTCACATCCGCATGGGCATCGATATGAATCAAGCCCACCGGGCCATGCTTTTTGGCCATGGCGCGTAGAATCGGCAGCGTCAGCGTGTGCTCGCCCCCTAGCGTGAGAGGAATGCAGTCATGCTTCAGCACGTCGTCGTAGAAGGCGGTGATGATGTCGACGCTTTTCGGCAGATGAAAGGTGTTGATGGGCACGTCACCGATATCGGCGACCTGAAGACGCTCGAAGGGAGCTGCCCCCGTGGCCATGTTGAAGGGGCGCAACATGCGCGACTCATCGCGAATCTGGCGTGGCCCCAGGCGGGTACCGGGGCGGTTCGATGTACCGATATCCATGGGAATGCCGATAAACGCTGCATCCAGCCCTTCGGCACTCTCTTGTGTGGGCAGGCGCATCATGGTGGCAGGGCCTGCAAAGCGCGGCATGGTGTTGCCGCCCAGCGGCTGATTGAATTCCGACATCGTTCTCTCCTTGGATTTATTGTGGCCAGCCTGAAGGGCTCGGCGCTTCAGCGATTTATCCAGCTCATACCGCTCATGCATCATTGATGCACAGATCAGTGCACAGACCATGCCAAGTCACCTGCGCTGATAAGTAGGGAGGTTTACCGCCCCATCGATGCAAAAATGAATCGCAACGCTAATGAAACGATGCAAAAATGAATCAACGAGTCATATTTGCATTGTCCTGTTCATCCAACGATACAAAAGCGGGTGCGGTAGATAAGGAGGGACGCATGAGTGAAATCGACAGGCGCGTACTGCAAACCATCGTGGAAACCGCCAATGATCACTTCTTTATCGTCAGCGGCGACGGTCAGATTATGGATATCAGCCCCGGTGCCGAGGCGGTATACGGCGTATCACGGGAGGAGCTGCTTTCCAGCAGCGTTCAACAGCTCCAGGCCGCCGGTATTCTGAAACCGTCCATCACCATGGAAGTCATCCGCACTCGCCAGCCCGCTCAGCTAATGCAAATCACCGGCACGGGCCGCCGCGTCATTGCCGAAGCCTACCCGGTGTTCGTCAACGGCAAGCTGGAGCGCATTGTCAGCCGCTCACGGGATTTGACCGACCTTCAGCTGCTGCAGGACGAATACGCCTTGCTGCAAAAACGTTTTAGTGAGCACTTGAAACGCAGCCAGGCCGCCCCCGATGCCGAAGAGCAGGCGTTGGATGAGGCACTGGATAACCTACAAGTCAGAAGCCATGTGATGCGCGAAATTGCGCTACTGCTAAAGCGAGTCGCGCCATCGGATGCCAATGTACTGATGCTGGGGGAGTCTGGCGTGGGCAAGACGGCCTTTGCCAAGCAGCTCCACCGCTGGAGCGAGCGCCATCATGGCCCGTTCATCGAGGTCAACTGCGCAGCGATCCCGGAAAACCTGTTCGAGTCGGAGATGTTCGGCTACCAGCCCGGCGCCTTCAGCGGTGCCGCGCGGCAAGGCAAGGCCGGACTGCTGGAGCAGGCCGAAGGGGGCACGCTGTTTCTGGATGAAATTGGCGAGCTGCCGCTGCTGATGCAGACCAAACTGCTGAAAGTGATTCAGGATGGCAGCCTGACGCGCCTTGGGGATACGCGCTCCCGCCGGGTCGATTTTCGCTTGGTGGTCGCGACCAATCAGGATTTGGGCAAGCAGGTGGAAGCGGGGCGTTTCCGCCTCGACCTTTACTACCGCCTCAACGTCATCCCGGTCACCCTGCCACCGCTGCGCGACCGACGTGAGGATATTCCCGACTTGGTGGAAGCATGCTTACAACGGCTGAACCAGCGCTATGGGCGGCAGAAAATTCTCGGTAATCACGTATGGTCGACCCTCATGGGCAGCGACTGGCCGGGTAATGTCAGGGAGCTGGAAAACTGGCTGGAGAGAGCCTGGCTTTCAAGCCCCACCGATCAAATTGAAGTGCCTGCAACGCAGGCCTATACCGAACAGCATACCCACCGCTTGGCGAATGTATCTGCTTCACCTATCGCGGCACCGCTCGCCTCAGGCGAAAGCTTGAAAGAGTACCTAGAGCGGTTAGAGCGGGACGCGCTACGAACGTTGTGTCACACGCTGCCCAGCACCTACGCCATCGCCAAGCGGCTGGGTATCAGCCAATCCAGCGTCGTACGCCGGTTGCAGCGTTACGGCATTAACATCTCTCGTTGATGCTTAGCCCCATACGTCACACCCCTGCCACACGAGCGTCATTCAACCGCAACACCTCCATCACATGATTGACCGATAAGCCCACGGCCAATCTTGGAGGTGCTATGTCACAACAGCCGCAAATACGCCTTCAAAGCGTTTCCAAGCACTGGGGCGCGACCACGGCAGTCAACGACATTTCCTTCGACATTCAGCCTGGGCAGTTCGTCATCCTGCTGGGGCCGTCAGGCTGTGGAAAATCCACCACGCTGCGCATGATCGCAGGTTTGGAAGAAGCCAGCAGCGGGGAGATTCATATTGGTGAGCGCGATGTGACAAGCCTGCCACCTGGCGACCGTGGGCTGAGCATGGTGTTTCAGTCCTATGCGCTATTTCCGCATTTGAGCGTGGCCGACAACATCGTCTTTGGCCTGCGCAGCCGGAAGGTAGCGAAGGCAGAACGGCAGCAGCGCCTGGCCCAGGTGGCCGAGCTGGTGGACCTGACGGATTACCTGCACCGCAAACCGGCCCAGCTTTCCGGCGGCCAGCGTCAGCGGGTGGCGCTGGCGCGAGCGATTATCTCAGAGCACCCCATCTGTTTGATGGATGAGCCGCTGTCCAACCTCGATGCGCGGCTGCGCAGCGATATGCGCAGGGAGATCAAAGCCCTGCAATCACGACTCGATATGACGGTGGTTTACGTCACTCACGATCAGGTGGAGGCCATGAGCATGGGAGACCGTGTGATCTTGATGCAACAAGGACATATCGTGCAGGACGGCACACCCGACGAACTTTATAACCAGCCCGCCAGCGCTTTTGCTGCCAGCTTTATTGGCAGCCCGGCCATGAACCTTTTGCCTCTAGTGCAAGGTGACCAGGGGGCCGTTATCGAGGGCGAACCCTCGACCCCAGTGGCTCCCATGGAGGCCGCCGGGGGGCAGCTGGGCGTGCGCCCTGAAGATATCGAACTGCGCCCAGCATCCGAGGCAGGCATTCCGGCCCAGGTACTCAGTGATGAGTACTTAGGTGCCGACACGATTGCCCATGTCGCCGTCGGCAATCACACCGTGCGCGCTCGCCTTAGCGGTAAGCAAGCGCTCTCGGGTAAGCCCTGCAAACTCTACTGGACGCCAGATAGCGCCCATTTGTTTGATCAACAGGGTCTGCGTCAGCAAGCGTTAGCGCCTCTTGCCTTACCCGCTTCGCATCGAAGCGTACCGCGCCCGCCCGCCGTGGGCTCTTTCCAACACTGACCGCTCTCATCCTGACAACATCACAAACACTTGTGGAGTCTCTCATGCGTTCTCAGTTCTCTTTTGCAATGACAGCCATCGCCGCAGCACTGTTAGGTGCCGGTCACGCCAGCGCTAACAGTGTCGACTTGACGATGTACTACCCTGTTTCCGTAGGTGGCGCACTGACCGAGGTCGTTGACAACTTGGTGGACGAGTTCGAAAGCGAACACCCGGATATCAACGTAGAAGCCATCTACGCAGGCAACTACGACGACACTCGCGTGCGCGCCATGTCCGCCATGGAAGCGGGCGATACGCCTCAGCTCTCGGTGCTGTTCTCCATCGACCTGTACGAGCTGATCGAGCAGAACGCCATCGTGGCCTTTGATGACCTCATCGACACCGAGGAAGAGCAAGCGTGGCTGGATAGCTTCTACCCCGGGCTGATGGAGAACGGTCAGTTGGATGGCAAGACCTACGGTATCCCCTTCCAGCGCTCCACCATCGTGCTGTTCTGGAACAAGGACGCCTTTGCAGCCGCTGGCCTGGACCCGGAAACGCCGCCGGAAAACTGGGAAGAGATGGCCGAGATGGCGGCTGCCGTGCGCGAAGCCTCGAACGGAGAACAATGGGGCGTGATGGTACCGTCCACCGGCTACCCCTACTGGATGTTCCAGGCGTTCGCCTTCCAGAACGGCCATCGCCTGATGAACGACGATGGCACCGAGGTCTATTTTGACGACCCGGCCGCCATCGAAGCTCTCGAATACTGGGTGTCGCTGGCTACCGAGCACGATGCCATGCCTAGCGGCACCATCGAGTGGGGCACTCTGCGCCAGAACTTCCTAGAGCAGTCCACCGCCATGATGTGGCACACGACGGGTAACCTGACCGCCGTACGCAACGAGGCCAATTTCGAATTTGGCGTCGCCATGCTGCCCATGAAGACCCAGCGCGGCAGCCCCACTGGCGGCGGCAATTTCTACATCTTTGAAGATGCCAGCGAAGAAGAGCAGCGCGCGGCGATGACCTTCATCCGCTGGATGACCGCGCCCGAGCGTGCCGCCGCATGGTCGATCGAGACCGGCTACATGGGCGTTAGCCCCGCCGCTTACGAAACCGACGCGCTACAACGCTATGTGGCAGAGTTCCCACCCGCAGCGGTCGCCCGTGACCAGCTGGAACACGGCACGGCGGAGCTTTCCACCTACCAAGGAGGCCGCATTCGCCGCGCCTTGGATAACGCTGTACAAGCGGCGCTGACCGGACAGATGTCGCCAGAGGAAGCACTTAGCCAAGCACAGCAAGAAGCCGACAGCGTGTTGCGCCGCTACGCACGCTAGTCGTCAGACATATGACTGTTCGCCGGGGCATGCCCCGGCTTTTCCAACGTTTGGTACTGCTCTATGTCATTCAACGACCACCGCAACATGCAGCTCTATGGCGCGCTTCTGCTGCTACCCGCTGCGGTGCTGCTGACAACGTTTGCCTATTTGCCGACCGTTTCTACGGTCATTAACAGCCTTTTCTTACCCGGCTTCCGCGGTGCGCCCCCTGAATTCGTAGGCATCGAGAACTATCAGGTGCTGTTCGATGACCCAACGTTTTGGCAGGTAGCTCGCAATAATCTGTTCTATGCACTGGGTACCATTCCCACCTCTATTGCGCTGGCCTTGGGCATGGCGCTATTCGTCAACGGCAAACTGCCGGGGCGCGGTTTTGTACGTATGGCCTACTTTACGCCGACGATTCTACCCATGATCGCCGCGGCCAATATCTGGATGTTTTTTTATGCGCCGCAGATTGGGCTGTTTAACAGTGTGCTCGGTGCGCTGGGATTTTCCGGCGTTAACTGGCTAGGCGATCCAAGCGTTGCGTTAAGCTCGGTCATCGTCATGTCGGTGTGGAAAGAAGCCGGCTTTTTTATGATTTTCTATCTCGCGGCGCTGCAGAGCATCCCACCCGAGTTAAAAGAGGCTGCCGACCTTGAAGGGACGAACCGTTGGAGCTTTTTCTGGCGGGTCACCTTTCCGCTACTGATGCCCACCACGCTGTTCGTGCTGATCAACGCGCTGATCAATGCGGTGCGGGTGGTCGACCACCTGTTCATTCTGACCAAGGGCGGGCCCAATAACGCCACCAACCTGCTGCTCTATTACGTCTACGAGAACGCGTTCTCCTTCTTCGACCGCACCATGGCGGCCACCATCACCGTGGTCATTCTGCTGGTACTGGCGGTGGTGGCCACGCTGAAGTTCACAATCCTGGACCGCAGGACGCACTACCAATGAATACGCCCGCTACCTACGCGCCCCGCGCGCGCTTCGACTACTCCCTACCAGCGTTGGAAACGATAGCGGCATGGCTACTCGCGGTTATTTGGATCTTTCCACTGCTGTACGCCTTTTGGGCCGCCTTCCACCCCAGCGAATTCATGGTGACTTTCGATCTGTTCGCCCCGCTCACACTGGATAACTTCACGAACGCCTGGGCCCAGGCCCCCTTTGCGCGTTACTACCTGAACACCTTCGCGCTGGTGACCGGCGTGGTACTGGCCCAGTTCGTGGTCTGCACGCTGGCCGCCTTTGCCTTTGCCCGCTTTCCGATCCCCGGCAAGCACCTGCTGTTCATGCTGGTGCTGATTCAGCTATTCGTGTTTCCCGAAGTGCTGATCGTCGAGAACTACCGTATTGCCAGCGAGCTGGGGCTGATCAATACCATCACCGGCATTGGCCTGCCCTACGTGGCCAGCGCCTTCGGTATTTTCCTGCTGCGTCAGACCTTCAAGACCATCCCCCGAGAGCTGGAGGACGCCGCCCGTATCGAGGGCTGTGGCTGGCTGGAAATTCTGTGGAAGGTCTACGTGCCGCTGGCCAAGCCCACCTATCTGGCCTACGGGCTGGTGTCGATCAGCCACCACTGGAACAACTTCCTGTGGCCGCTGGTGGTGACCAACTCCGTGGAGAGCCGCCCGCTGACGGTGGGATTGGGCGTGTTCTCCGCGCCAGAAACCGGCGTCAACTGGGCCACCGTCAGCGCTGCCACGCTGCTGAGTATTGCGCCGCTGCTGGTGGCTTTTCTGCTGTTCCAGCGCCAGTTCGTGCAGTCGTTTTTACGGGCGGGGATTCGCTAACCCAACTCACTCGAGTTTTCGTGCGACAATTCTCCTTCACGCACACGACAAGGAGAGCAGCGATGCACGGCGACCCGGCAGCCCTCAAGGTACTGCAAGACGTCTTTGGCTTTGAGCGCTTTCGTGGCCCCCAGCAGGCCATCATCGAGCACGTGACGGGCGGCGGAGACGCGCTGGTACTGATGCCCACCGGCGGCGGCAAATCGCTGTGCTATCAGATCCCGGCGCTGCTGCGCGCCGGCACCGCCATCGTGGTCTCGCCGCTCATCGCGCTGATGCAGGACCAGGTGGCCGCGCTGATCCAGAACGGGGTGCGCGCCGCCTACCTCAACTCCAGCCTCGAGATGCATGAGGCGATGGAGGTGGAGAACCGCCTGCGCGCAGGCGAGCTGGACCTGCTCTACGTCGCGCCCGAGCGGCTGGCCACGGCGCGCATGCAGATGCTGCTGGAGCAGACGCGCATTGCGCTGTTCGCCATCGACGAGGCCCACTGCGTTTCCCAATGGGGGCACGATTTCCGCCCCGAGTATCGCCAGCTCTCCCATCTGCACCAGCGTTTTCCTGACGTGCCGCGCATCGCGCTCACCGCCACCGCCGACGTGCCTACCCGGCACGACATCATGGAGCATCTTCAGCTTCAGGAAGCCGCGCTCTACAACAACGGCTTCGACCGCCCCAATATTCGCTACCACATCGCTGAAAACCAGGGCAATGCCAAAGAGCAGCTGCTGAGTTTCATCCGCGAGCATCACGACGGCGAGGCGGGCATCGTCTACTGCCTCTCCCGCCGTAAGGTGGAAGAAACCGCCGCCTGGTTGGCGCGCCAGGGGCTCACCGCGCTGCCCTACCATGCCGGACTGTCAGCCGAGCAGCGCCAGCAGCACCAAACCCGCTTTCTGCGCGAAGATGGCGTGGTGATCGTCGCCACCATTGCCTTCGGCATGGGCATCGACAAACCCGACGTACGCTTCGTGGCGCACCTCAACCTGCCCAAAAGCATCGAAGCCTACTACCAGGAGACCGGCCGCGCCGGACGCGACGGGCTGCCCGCCGATGCCTGGATGGCCTACGGCCTTCAGGACGTGATCACCCTGCGCCAGATGCAGCAGGACTCCAGTGCCGCCGACCAGCAGAAGCGCATCGAGCAACAGAAGCTCGATGCCATGCTGGGGCTCTGCGAGATTATCAGCTGCCGTCGTCAGGCGCTGCTCCACTACTTTGGCGATTCGCTAGATGAACCCTGCGGCAACTGCGATAACTGCCTCACTCCGCCTGACACCTGGGAGGCCACCGTGGCCGCACAGAAAGCGCTGTCGTGTGTCTACCGCACTGAACAGCGCTTTGGCGTGACGTATCTGGTGGATGTACTACTAGGCAAACGCAACGAACGTATCAGCCGCTTTGGCCACGACAGCCTGAGCACCTTCGGCATCGGCCAGGAGCTCACCGCCAGCGAGTGGAAAGCGCTGTTTCGTCAGCTGATCGCCAGCGGCTATTTGAGCGTCGACATGGAGGGCCATGGCGCGATCAAGCTCACCGCCAACGCCAGGCCCCTACTGCGCGGCGAGCAACGTCTCACCCTGCGCAAACCCAGCAAGCCAGCGCGGCGCGGAGCCAAAGGGGCATCTGCCGCCAAGGGCCACGGCGCACTGTGGGAAGCGCTTCGCCAGCATCGCAAGGCGCTGGCCGATGCCCAGGGCGTGCCCGCCTACGTGATCTTCAACGACGCCACCCTGGCCGAGCTGGTCGCACAAAAACCGCAAACGCTGCAGGCACTGGGCGCCATCTCGGGCATCGGCGCACGCAAGCTGGCCGATTACGGTGAAGGATTTCTGGCGGTGGTACTGGCGCACGCCAATGAGACCGAGACACTCTCCGACATCGGCAATAGCGCCATGGAATCCGCCACGCTGCTGCGACAGGGGTTCACTCCCGAACAAGTCGCCAAGCAGCGCGGCCTAGCCACCAATACCATCTACCGCCACTTGAGCGATGCCATTCAAGGCGGCGCACTGGCCCTGGAAGAGGTGGTCAACCTGGACCCAGCGACCCTGGCGCAGATTCACGCCGCCTTCGAGCAGTTTCCAGGCCAGGGGCTGAAAGTGGTGTTCGAAGCGCTGGAGGGGCGTGTGGATTACTCGATACTGCACTGCGTGCGGGCATCCCTGGCCGCCAAGGGTTAGCGCCATCCTCGCAGATGCTCGCCCTGGGCAATGGCGGCGGCGTCGAACACGCCGGTATCCAGAATCCAGGCGGTGACCAGTGAGGCAGGGGTCACATCAAACGCCGGGTTCCACACTGGTGCATCGCTGGGCGCCCACACCACCTCGCCAAACGCGCCGGCGGCACCGCGCACCTCCGCGCCATCGCGCTGCTCGATGGGAATAGCCGCGCCGGTCGAGCAGGCGGGGTCGACCGTGGTGTAAGGGGCCACCACGTAGAACGGTACCTGATGGTAGTGTGCCGCTACCGCCAGCATGTAAGTGCCCACTTTGTTGGCAAAGTCGCCGTTGGCGCAGATGCGATCCGCCCCCACCATCACTTTATCCACCTTGCCCGCCGCCATCAGGCTGGCCGCCATGCTGTCGGTGATCAGCTGGTAGGGAATGCCTAAATCGGCCATTTCCCACGCGGTCAAACGGCCACCCTGGAGCAGCGGGCGGGTCTCATCCACGTAAACATGCAGCGCCACGCCGCGCTGTTTGGCGATGGCCAGCGCGCCAATCGCGGTGCCTACGCCCCCCGTGGCCAGCGCGCCGGTGTTGCAGTGGGTCAGCACCCGGTCGCCGGAGGCCAGCAGGTCAGCGCCCCGCTCGGCCATGCGCTGACACAGCGCGCGGTCCTCTTCGAACAGCGCTTGGGCGCGCTCGGCCAGGGCGTCCGCGCCCTGGGCAAAACAGGCTTCCATGGCATCCAGGCAGTACATTAGGTTCACCGCCGTCGGCCGCGTTGCCCGTAAGCGGTCGCTCACTAACTGCCACTCGCTTTGCGGATGACGCGCCGCGTACTGGGCCAATACAAAGGCGGCGCTCAAGCCGATCAGCGGCGCCCCGCGAATGGCAAGGCGTTTGACCGCGTGCTGCCACGCCTCGGGAGAGTCGCAGCGCACCCACTCTTCGGCCTGGGGGAGCCGAGTCTGGTCCAAATATTCGAGCGCGTCGGCATACACCCGTAAACTGCGTGACTGTAAATTGACCATGAAGGGCTCCTTGAGGTCTTGAACCGGAGAACGCGGCGCGCGGCTTATCAGGCGCGAAGCTTATCATATAGAATGGCCGCCACTAGACGAGGCGATGCTGACCCGATGAACACCTTACACACCGAACTGCTGGACGCCATCTCCTGGGCGGCGCAGCAAGGCTGGACGCCCGCCACCGGCGGCAACTTTTCCGCGCGTACCGAGGCGGGCTATATAGTCACCGCCTCCGGGCGGGATAAAACCCGACTCCAGCCGAACGATCTGCTGCACTGCGACCTGGAAGGCCGCGTACTGGAGGGTAGCGGCAAACCCAGCGCCGAAAGCGACCTACACGCCGCGCTGTACCGGCTAGACCCGAACATCCACTGCGTGCTGCATACCCACACCGTGGCCAGCACCGTGCTGTCGCGGCGCTTTCCGGAAGGTATCGAGCTAAGCGGCTTCGAGATGCAAAAGGCGTTGGCGGGCAACGTGACCCATGATGCGACGATTCTTTTGCCGGTGGTGCCCAACTCCCAGGACATGGAGGAGCTGGCCGCGCACGTTCGCCAAGGCTGGCCGATGCCCTGGGGTTTTCTAGTCGGGGGCCACGGCATTTACGCCGTGGGCGATAGTATCGCCAGTTGCCGCCGTCACCTGGAAGCGATTGAATTCTTACTTGCCTGTGTACTGGAAGAGAGCCGGTGGTCCTAATGAGTCAATCAACCGTTCGCGCCATCGTGACCGATATCGAAGGCACCACTACCGATATCAATTTCGTCCATAACGTGTTGTTCCCCTACGCCTACGCCAAGCTGCCCGACTTTCTGTGCGAAAACGCCGAGGCACCGGCAGTGGCCGAGCAGCTAGACGCTGTGCGCAGAGATATGCAGGACCCCGAGGCCACGCTGGAAGCGGTGATTGCGACGCTGCTGCACTGGATCGATACCGACCAGAAAGTGACCCCACTCAAAGCCCTGCAGGGCATGGTGTGGGCCGACGGCTACCAGCGCGGCGACTTCACCGGCCATTTATACGCGGATGTCGCGCCAGCCCTGCGCCAGTGGCAGGCGGAAGGCAAGGCGCTGTATGTGTACTCGTCAGGCTCGGTGCAGGCGCAGAAATTGCTGTTTGGCTATAGCGATGAGGGCGATTTGACCCCGCTGTTCAGCGGCTATTTCGACACCCATATTGGCCATAAGCGTGAGGCCGCGGCCTATCAGCGCATTGTCGAGGCGCTCGATCTACCTGCAGAGTCGGTACTGTTCCTGTCGGATGTGGTCGAAGAGCTGGACGCGGCCCAGCAGGCGGGCATGCAAACGCTACAGCTGGTGCGTGAAGGTACCCAGGCGGGCACCCGCCATCCGTGCGTCACCCGTTTCGACGAGATCCACCTGTAACGTTTCTGTCTCGTCACTTTCAAGGAGAGCTTACGATGTCACAACTCAAAGTATTTGCCGATAACAATCCCCATGATGCCCTCATCGACACCACCGACGGCGAACGGATTACCGCTGAGCTAAACCAGGTAGGCGTACTGTTCGAGCGCTGGGCAACCCCAGGCGAGATTGCCGACGATGCCACCCAAGAAGAGATTCTGGCGCTCTACCAAGAGGACATCGACCGGGTCAAAGCCAAAGGCGGCTACCAAACCGTCGACGTGCTGCACATGGTGCCGACCCACCCCGAAAAAGACGCCATGCGCCAGAAGTTCCTGAACGAGCACCGCCACCATGAAGACGAAGTGCGCTTCTTCGTCAAAGGCCAGGGGCTGTTCTGCCTGCACATCGACGACAAGGTGTATCAGGTGCTTTGCACCCGCAACGACCTGATCAGCGTGCCCGCCAACACCCCGCACTGGTTCGATATGGGGCCAGAACCGGAATTTACCGCACTGCGCTTCTTCGACAACGTGGAAGGCTGGGTCCCCCACTGGACCGAAAGCGACATCGCCGGGAAGTTCGATCGTTTGGATCAGCTTTAACGGTTAAATAGTGAATGGTCAGTCGTGAATAGTAGGAGGCCGCGTTAGCGTTTGTGCACTAACGCGGCCTCTTTTGTTGTGCGCTTACAACACCGCTTTCTGGTTAAACGTTTTGGCCAGCTCTGCCAGTGCGTTGAGATCACAGTAGGCTTCCGGCTCCATGATCAGCGTTTGCCCCATCAACACGTTGCGCGCTTCCAACTCGGCGCGTAAGCCAGTGTCTTCGATCTCTTCGAAGTCGGCGTTGTGGGCCAGCGAGAGCACGCGGCGGTGCATTTCGATGCCGCAGTAGGCCAGGGCATCTTCACGAATCTCTTCAAGTAGCGCATCGCAGGCGTCGTCGGCGCTGTTGCCCTGGTCTTCGAACAGCGACCTGGGGAATAGAATGCCGGTGCGCTCGGTTTGCCAGAGATGGCGAAACGTCTCGTCGAAGCGGGTAAAGCACTCGGTGATGACCGCTAAAATCCAGGCTTGGTAGGCGTCTAGCTCGTATTCCTTGCGGTGGGCTGGCTGACTGAAGTAGGCCATGAAGAAGTTCGCCACGGCCATGCCCAGGTCGAATGCCATGGGTCCGTACTGGGAAAACTCGGGGTCGATGACGCGCACGCTGGTGTCGGTGGCCATGATGGAGCCGGAGTGCAGGTCGCCGTGGAGCATGGTTTCGGTGTTCGAGGTGAACTTCATCAACAGCCGCTGCACCTTGGCCTTCAGGCGGGCGTTGCGGCGCAGCTCATCCACCACGGGCGATAGCTCCGGCGTATGGCGGTTCATCTCCGCGCCGTAGTAGGGGTCGGTGAACACCAACGATTCGGTGATCGCGGGAATCGCAACATTTCCAGAGAACAGCCCCACGTCGGCTTTCTTGTCCGGGCTCGCCATGGAGAGCTCCGAGCCGCGAAACGCCGTGCGCGCACAGAACTCACCCAACGTAGCGCCCAGCTTCTCTACCCGTTCGCCGCTGATCAGCTTGCGCCGCAAAATCACGTGCGGATGCAGATACTCCATCACGATCAGCGCCTGGGGCTTGTCGAAGTAGTACACCTCGGGCGCCACGCCGGGCGCCCGCGCGGCTTGGCGCACCAGGGCAAAGTACTCGTAGTGGGCGCGATAGAGCGGCAGCGGCCAGCTCTCGCCCACCATGCGCACGTAGGGCAGCGCCTGCTTGACCACCACGCTTCCGGCACTGCCGGTGACGATGAATACCAGGTTGAGGTTGCCGTCGCCCACCTCACGGATGCGCCACTCGGCAGGATCTCCCCCCACGCGGCTAGCGACGGCCTCCACTTCCCCTAGCCGCTGCCCCAGGGTCTCCACTGCTAGCGCTCGATACGTCTGCTCGTTTGCCACCGCTGCTTCCTCGCACAAAATGAAGTCGTGTTTGTCATACCCCGTTAGCGTTGTCAATTCGCTGCCGGAGACACGGTCAACCCCGTCGATGGGCGCGGCGGTGGTTGCGAAGACGGTTGCGGAGACAGTTGCAAAGAAATGTTAAACAGGAAACCGCTCAATGGACAACTTTTGTACTAGTTTTATAGTGAATACCTGACCAATCCCATCAGGTACTCCATCATGAAAAACAATGGCACCGTGACCCAGGTGGAACATCCTCTCCGTGACGATGATGTGCTGATTTCCAAAACCGACAACAGCAGCTACATCGCCTACGCCAATCATCGATTCGTCGAGATCAGCGGCTTCGAGTACGACGAGTTGGTGGGCTCGCCCCATAACATGGTGCGCCATCCAGACATGCCGTCGCCCGTGTTCGCCGATATGTGGAGCGATCTGAAAGCGGGTCAGTACTGGAGCGGCCTGGTCAAAAACCGGCGTAAGAACGGCGACCACTACTGGGTACGCGCCAACGTCGTGCCCATTCGGGAAAACGACAAAGTGACCGGATTCGTCTCGATCCGTGTCAAACCCTCCCAGGCTGACGTCGAGAATGCCGAGCACATCTACCGCGATATGCGTGAGAATCAGGGACGCTTTACGATCAAGCATGGCGAAGTCATGGCCCGCAACCCGCTAAAACGGCTAGCGAGCGCCACCTGGTGGGCGCCTCGGCTGGCCAACGTATCGGGCGTGCTGTACACCTTGGCCGCCACCGGCATGCTGATGCTAGCCAGCACCTGGTGGCTGGGCGGCCAAGTTGCCAACGGCGTGCTCGCCCCGCTGCTCGCCATGGTGTTGGCCACGGGTTTACTGTTGAGCCTTCATCAGTGGCGTCAGGCGCGCCGACTCCGGCGCTTTCTACACAAGGCCAACGACTTCGCGCTGCAAATCGCGGCGGGGGATCTCAACGCGCAGGTGCCCTCGGTCGGCCATGTCGCCATGGATAACACGCTCGCCACCATGAATTTCATGCGCCGCTCGCTCGAAGCGCTGATTGGCGATGTGGACCAGCGTATTGCCCAGGTCATGCCCTCGGTGGAAGCGCTGTCCCACCACAACCAAGCCATGGGCCATCGTGTGGATCAGCAGGCCTCAGCCGTGCAGCAAACCGCCGCTAGTGCAGAGCAAATCGCCTCGACCGTGCGGCAAAGCTCGGACAACGCCCAGCTTGCCAGCCAGGCCTCGGTGGGTAACGTCAGCGAAGTCGATAACGCGGTGGCGATTATGCATGAGCTGGCCGAAGCGATGGACGGCATCACGGCGACGTCTCAAGACATGGCGGGCATCGTCAAAACGATCGATCACATTGCTTTCCAAACCAACATCTTGGCGCTGAATGCGTCGGTGGAAGCGGCGCGCGCCGGTGAGCATGGCCGTGGCTTTGCGGTGGTAGCCGAAGAGGTACGCCGCCTGGCACGCCAGTCTGCGGAAGCCGCCCATCAGGTACAAACGCTGATCGAGACCGCGCGTCAGCGCATCGAAGCCGGGCAGCATAAAGCCGGCTCGGCGGGCGATGCCATGGGGCGCATTCGCCAGGCCAGCCATAACGTCAACGACTTGATGGAGGAGATTCGTGCGGCCGCTCGAGAACAAAGCGAGGGCATCGCGCAGATCAGTCAGGCCATTTCCCAGATCGACCGAGGAACTCAAGAGAGCGCCGCCAGCATGGATGCGTATCTGAACGCCGTCGACGTGCTCTCTCGCGAGGTCAACTACCTGGCCCACAGCGCCCACGCGTTCATGCCGGTCACGAACACTCAGGCATCCGCCCCTGTGCTGCCACGAACCAGCAACAACGTTTACCAGCTTCCCATGGCTGAAAAATCCCCCACATTTCCTAGAGCGCAAGCGGTATAACCCCGCGCCGCGGGTGGCGCATGCCACCCGCGGCTATGCACCCTGCAGAGTAAAAGGGACTGGAAGAACCGTCTGGATGTCCATGCCATTGGCTATTGAATGGATATGCTTAAGCCATCGCCGCTCAGCGCATCCGGTGAACTGATCATCACCACGCGGTTACGCCCTTGTCGCTTGGCCTCGTAAAGCGCCTGATCGGCAGCTCTGAATAGCTGAGAGGCGTTCACGCCCACAGTGGGCTGCAGCACCGCCCCACCCACGCTAATGGTGACATAATCAGGCGCGACCCGGCCCAGGTGGGGTAGCTGCAGCGCTTCCACCGAGTGGCGCAGCTGCTCGGCTTGATCCAACACCGCTTGATGCGGCTGCCCTTTGCTCAATACGACGAACTCTTCACCGCCAAAGCGCGCCACCACGCAGGCGCTGCTCGCATGGGTAGCTAGCGTGCTGGCGACACTTTTTAGGCAGTGATCGCCCTGCAAATGGCCGTAGTAGTCGTTATAAGCTTTGAAACAGTCGATATCGATCACCATCAGGCCTACCGTGGCACGCTCCTCCACGGCTTGCTGCCAATAGTGGTTGAACAGCGCATCGAACTGGCGGCGGTTGGCTAACTCCGTCAACGGGTCGGTCAACGACAACTTGGACAATTCCGCATTACTGCGCAGCGCATGCCCGGTCCGATGGGTTTCGCGCAGCAACAGCAAGTAGGCTTTGCGTTCGCTGGCTTCCAGGCGGTAATTGGCCACCAAGGTGAATACCGCTTTGGCACAGATCGAGAAAATCGCCAGTCTCTTGACCTCGGTGGGCATCGGGTCGTAGCCAATGACGAAGTACACCATAATCGCCACGCTCAACAGCGACGACCCCAGGGCATAGGAAAAGCGCAGTGAATAGAGAATATTCCCAACGACTAAAATAAGGCCAAACGAAAAAATATCGAGATAAGAGTAAGGCGACTTCGACGATACAGAGATCAAGCACGATGCCACCATGCCGACGACGACCGTGCTTGCCATCATGGTTTCGCGCGCGCTTCCCGAGACGCCTTTATAAACCGCCCACAAGATGGGCAGGCCAAACGGTAGAACGACGAAACCTCTGATCAGCACAGAGAGCCAAAACACCTCTGGGCGAAAGCTGTAATCGTTAATGAGAAACAGGCTGTAGATCAGTGCCGCAATCAGGCCCGCGACGACCATATTGCGGTTTCGCTGCGGCTGGGTGTCGCGCTCGAAACGAGCTTCTAGCGCGCGCGAAAAACGCAGATGCCATTTAGGGTGGGATAACTCGTGCTCAATGGTGCTAGCAAAAGAGTCACTGGTCATTCACACCTCGCGAAGAAACTGCGCTTCTCAATCTTGCAGATACGAGAACTTGCCATCATGTTGCCAGACGATCATGACAGCCGTCAGCGCTCGCTTAATAGCACTAGTTAATCTATTTTCATGTCCTCTTACAACTATCTAAAAACTGCAATTCAAGAAAGTGGTTTAAATTTTTCTTTTTTTCACAAAGGAGCGCACATGGCCCGACAAACCGTCTCGTCAGAGCGTGATCTCACCTTTACCATGGGCCGCGAAGAGCTGGTCATTCACCGCCGTTATGAGGTGCTCGGTATCGTCAACGACTTTCTAATCGGCATCTGGTTCGTCATCGGTAGCGTCTGTTTTTTTTACGAGGGTGCAGTACAAACCGCTGGGGTTTGGCTCTTCGTCATTGGTAGCGTGCAACTGTTGATACGCCCAGCGATCCGCCTGCATCGCTACGTCTATTTCAAACGTCTGCCCGACGAGCAGCACGATGCCTAACGCCACTCATGAAGCGAACGCCCTGGGCAGCTAACGGGCTTCTCAGCCGGTCGGGCAAGGGGCTGTCGGTGATGACGGCGTGATAATCTGCCAGGGACCCGGCGGCACAGCGTAGCGGCAGGTCGAATTTGGTCTTGTCCAACACGAGAATGCGGTACGCCGCATGGGCCAGCAGGGCCTCGCGGGCCATCACTTCGTCGTCGTTGTAGTCGTAAAGCTGGCCGTGGCTATCCATACCGCCCACGGAGACAATGCCGACATCCACCCGGTAGCGCTGAAAAAAGCGCCACGCGTCGCCACCAATCACGTCCTGGTCGCGGCGGCGCACCCGACCGCCGGCCACCACCAGCTCACACTCCAGCGCGCATAGCTTGATCAAGGCGTGCAGGTTATTGGTCATGATCTGCAGGCCCTGCTTGTCGTGCAGCGAATCGGCTAACTGCTCGACCGTCGTGCCCGTCCCCAGAAAGAGCGATTGGTGATGCGTAATCAACGAGGCGGCCTGACGTGCAATATGTCGTTTGCCCGCCTGATTGACGATTTGGCGCTGGTCGTAGCCCACGTTCTCTTGGTCGGGAAAGGGCATCACTTCGCCGTGACGGCGTAAAATCAGCCCCTGCTCAGCCAAGACGCGAATATCCCCACGCAGGGTTTGCACGGAGACGCCAAAATGATGGGCCAGCGCCGCGAGCGTTTGCCGCCCCTCTTCTCGCACGTGCGCTAATACGGCACGCCGCCTCTCTGTCACGTTCATACCGCGCCACCTTTCCTTTTATCGTTTCCATTGGAAAAACGAAAAAACCATTCCCGCTAGCGAAAGCTTTTCGCTATCAAACGAAAGCGTAGTGTCACGATGTTGTAAGCCGATGACAGTAGTGTGGTGACTGTTCACCTACTGGAGGTTTTCTCGATGTTGAAGCGCTCGTTGTGTTCCGCCGTGACTCTCGCAAGCATTGCCCTCTCCACCTCGTCGTTCGCTGATGAGAAGCTGGTGCTCTATACCAGCCAGCCTAATAGCGATGCCCAGCAAACGGTCGATGCTTTCCAAGCCGCCTATCCAGACATCGAAGTGGAGTGGGTGCGCGACGGCACCACACGCCTGATGACACGGCTGCGCTCGGAGCTTGCTGCCGGTGTCAGCAACCCCGACGTGCTGCTGATTGCCGACAGCATGACCATGACCTCGCTGAAACAAGAGGGCCATTTACAGCCCTACCTCAGCCCCGAGCGCGACGCCTACGACGAAGCGCTTTACGACCCGGAGGGCTACTTCTACGGCACCAAGCTCATCACCACCGGTATCGTGTACAACACCGGCGCCGAGCAGCAGCCAAAGCGCTGGGAAGATCTGACCGGCTCTGAATATGAAGGCCTCGTCACCATGCCTAGTCCGCTGTACTCCGGCGCAGCGCTGATTCATATGGCAGCCATCGCGGAGAATCCAGCGTTAGGACTCGAGTACTACGAAGCGCTTCAAGCCAACCGCACGGAAGCCCAGGGCGGTAACGGCGGCGTGTTCAATGCCGTGGCCGCGGGCACCAAGCCCTACGGCATCGTGGTGGATTTTCTACCCATCCGCGAAGCCGCGAAAGGCTCGCCCGTGGCGTTCGTGTTTCCTGAAGAGGGCGTGAGCGCCGTTACCGAGCCCGTGGCCATCATGCAGGAGGCCGAGAACCTGGACGCCGCTCAAAAATTCGTCGACTTCGTGCTTTCCCAAGAGGGGCAAACACTGGTCAGCCAGCAGGGTTACCTGCCTGCTCACCCGGACGTGACACCGCCTGAGGGCTTCCCTGAGCGGAGCAGCATCGACCTCATGCCGGTGGATATCGAACAGGCACTCGAGCAGGAAGAGACGCTCAAGCAGCGTTTTAGCGATCTGTTCGGCGGCTAATCATGACCCCTTCGCTCAACCTTGGCAGCCAGCACCGCTGGCTGCTTAGCCTGATCACCCTGCTCGTCGTTCTGCTCAGCCTCGCGCCCAGTGTGCGTCTGCTCGTCGAAGCATTGAGTGACCTTGGCCAGGGCAGCCAGGCACCGCTGTGGAAAGTGCTCAATACCGCCAGCACGTGGCGTGCGTTATGGCACAGCCTGTATACCTCGGGCCTGGGTATGCTGATCGCTCTGGTGCTGGGCAGCCTGTTCGCCTTCGTGATCACCCTGACGGACATTCGCGGCAAAGCGTGGCTGGTGTTCTGCTTCATGCTGCCCATGATGATTCCGCCCCAGGTCACCGCGCTGAGCTGGCTGCAGCTATTCGGCCCGGCCAGCCCGCTATTGAAGAGCATCGGTATGGCGCCGCCCCTGGGTAGCCCGCAGCCGCTCTACTCCGCAGAGGGTATTGCCCTGCTGCTAGGTATCCAGAGTGCGCCGCTGGTATTTTTGGCGCTACGCACCTCCTTGCTATCGCTACCCCGCGAATTGATCGAAGCCGCCCGCATCAGCGGCGCGCGACAGGCTCAGGTGTGGGGCCATATCATCTTGCCCATCACCCGCCACGGCTTGGTGACGGGAGCCGCCATGGCGTTCATCTCCAGCCTGGGTAACTTTGGCATTCCCGCGATGCTCGGTATTCCGGCCGGTTATTACGTGCTACCCACGCTGATTTATCAACGCATGGCCAGCTTGGGCACCGGCGTGCTGGCAGAGATGGCGGCGCTTTCGATGCTGATCGGCGTCCTGGCACTGGCCTGCGTGGCCTTGCAGCAGTACTGGATGAACCGCAGCCGCTTTGGGTTAGGCGGCCACAGCGGTCGCGCCCACGATTTTTTGCTAGGCCGCTATCGCCCGCTGGTCACGGCTCTGCTGGTCGGCGTCCTGATGGTGATCCTGGTCGCGCCGCTGGCCGCTCTGGTGGTGAGCTCTTTGGTACCGGCGATGGGCGTGCCGCTTAGCGCTGACACCGTCACGCTCGATGCCTACCACGAAGTGATCGGTCGTCAAGGCGCCACTTGGCGGGCAGTGAGTAACAGTCTTTGGCTGGCGGGCGGTGCCGCGCTGGTGCTCATGCTCTGCAGCCTGCCGCTCGCCTACCGTTTACAGCGGCTTCCCCCTCGCCTGCAGCAGCTCACCCTGAGCGCCATCGAGCTGCCCTACGCGCTGCCCGGCGTGGTGCTGGCGATTGCCTGCATTCTACTATTCGTACGCCCCTTACCGTTTATCGACCTAGCGCTTTACGGCACGCTCGGGCTGATTTTCGTGGCCTATTTGGCGCGCTTTCTGGTGGTCTGCCTGAAACCGGTGAGCGCCAGCTTGGCCCAGCTAGATCCCTCTCTGGAAGAAGCTGCTCAGCTTGCGGGCGCGGGCCCCTGGCGTCGGCTCATCACCATTTTGCTTCCGCTAATGGCGCCCTCGCTGTTCGCCGGAGGGCTGCTGGTGTTTCTGCTGGCGGTGAACGAACTGACCGTCTCCGCGCTGCTCTGGAGCGCCGGGAATGAAACCCTGGGCGTGCTGATTTTCAACCTGGACGAGGGCGGCGAGAGCGTGCTGGCAGCGGCCGTTTCCGTGCTGGTGGTGATCATGGTCGCCACGCTGATGCTATCGCTCAGCCTGCTGGCCCCCCGTTTACCTAAAGGAGTCGTGCCGTGGCAGGGCTAGCGATTCATCGTGTTACCAAGCAGTTTGGCGATCACCGGGCGGTGGATGATCTGTCGCTGGAGATAGCCCCTGGCGAATTCGTCGCCCTGCTCGGCCCCAGCGGCTGCGGCAAAACCACCATGCTGCGGATGCTGGCCGGGTTCGAGCAGATCAGTAGCGGCTCCCTGACACTCAACGGCACCCTCCTCGCCAGCGACCAGCATCACATGCCTCCTGAGCAGCGCAATATGGCGATGGTGTTTCAGTCCTACGCGCTATGGCCGCACATGAGCGTGGCCGACAACGTGGGCTACCCGCTGAAACTTCGCCGCGTTCAGGGCAGCGAGTATCAGCGCCGGGTCGCTCACGCGCTGGAGCAGGTTGCGCTTACTCCCTACGCCCAGCGCGCTCCACAGGAGCTCAGCGGTGGCCAGCGCCAGCGGGTAGCGTTAGCGCGCTGCTTGGTCACCGATCCAGACGTAGTGCTGCTCGATGAGCCGCTCGCCAACCTGGACCGCAACCTGCGCGCCTCTATGGAGCACAGCTTTGTCGACTTCCACCGCCGCACCCAAGCCACCATGGTGTACGTGACCCATGATCAAAGCGAAGCCATGGCAATGGCGGATCGCATTGCGGTGATGCGTGACGGCGCGCTGGTACAGTGGGCAACGCCTGAAACGCTCTATCGAGCGCCGCGCAGTGAGTGGGTCGCTCAGTTCATTGGCCAAGGCAGTCAGCTAAAGGTCGCAGGCGGTACCCCGGGCCAGCGGCTGGATGAGTCAGCACTGATGCAAGGCTTGGCCGCGCCGCTCACGGCGCGCACTCAGCCCGTTTTGGTACGTCCTGAACATATCCGTATTGAGGCACACTCCCCTGCACCGTCGTCCGCGCACTCGCCTAGCCCATACGACTTAACCGGATGCGTGGAGCGGCTCACCTTTCGCGGTGAACGCTATGAGCTACACCTGCGCTTAGCCACGGGAGAAGCGCTGCTGGCCTATCATCACACGGCGCTCAACGAGGGCCAGCACGTCGCGGTGCGCTTGTTGGAAGGCTGGTGCCTGGAGCCTGACCAATGAGCGCCACGATTCAAATCCTCAGCGGGCTGGGCGACAAAGGGCCCGCGGCCATCGTGGTCGAAGCGCAAGGCAAACGCCTGCTGCTGGATGCCGGCGGCGCACTGCACCCCGGCGAGCCGGTTACCTGGGCACAGGGGCTCGCCGTGGACGCCGTGTTAATCAGCCATGACCACGTGGACCACATTGGCGGCGTCGTGGAACTGCCCGCGCAGATACCGCTTTACTGCACGCCGTTAGTCGCCAAGACGCTACCCCCGCAGCGGGCGTGGCAGCCGCTGCCCTATCGGGGCCGTCTTGACGTTGAAGGCATTGCGGTCACCACCGGTCAAGCGGGGCATTCGCTGGGCGGCGTCTGGCTGCATCTCGACGACGCGGGCGGTATTTTTTACAGTGGCGATGCCTGTTTCGAGTCGCGCCTGTTTCCGTTCGATGCGCCCCCACCCGCCCACACGGCGCTGCTAGATGCCTCCTATGGCCGCTACGACCAGCCCCAAGCGCAGTGCATCCACGCCATTGGCAAGGCGTTGGACCACCCTTTGGTGCTGCCGGTACCGGAAACGGGGCGTGCCCTGGAAATGGCGCTATGGCTCTCGGAAGAGGCGGACCAACGCCACCTTCCTTTGGCGATTGACCCGATCATTCGCGATAACCTGGCCGCCCTACTCGCGCTGCCCAATGACCTTCGCCGAAAAGGATTGGACGCGGCTATCCAGGCGCTTTTGCAGCGCCCCAATGCCCGCCATCCGGCGCTTTGGCTGGTCAGCGACCGTGACGATGATCCGCCCGACTGGCCGCATCATCGTCTGCTGCACACCGGCTATTTGACGCCGCAGCGTCGCCAACAGCTCGCGGCGGGCGAGGTGCTCTGGCAACGCTGGAACGTCCATTTGCGCGCCTCGCATTTGGTAGCCCTGGCCCACCAGCTCCAAGCGGTCCAAGTGGCACCGCTCTTTACGCCGCTCCATGCCGATGCTGAGTCCGCCTGGCGTGACCTGCTGGGCACACGGCTCATCACACAGCCTTCGCTTGACGTCGAAGCGCAGACGAAAGTGCTCTCTTCGCCCCTGTTAACACCGTAGGAAATATCTCTATGAACGCAGTCATTGTCGATGTCGACGGCACGCTGGCCGAATTTCATCCTGCCGATGTCCACGAATGGGTACTGGGTCCCGCCAAACAGTGGGATCCCTTTTTCGCCCACATGGCCAACGCGCCGGTCATTGAGCCCGTCGCCCGGCTGGTCAAGCTGCTAAAAGCCCAAGGCCAGCAGATCGTCATTTGCAGCGGCCGCCCCGACAGCCATAGAGCGCACACCCACACATGGCTTACTCGCCATGAAATCCCCTTCGACGCCATGTACCTGCGTCCAGAAGGTGATGACCATGTGGATGACGAAGAGGTGAAAGCGGCGCTACTGAATCAAATGCACCGCGACGGCTTTGCCCCTTGGCTCGTGCTGGACGATCGCGACGCCGTGGTCGCCCAGTGGCGCGCACTCGGGCTGACCTGCCTACAGTGCGCGCCGGGAGACTTTTAAGCATCGGCGAGGCGCGAGCGCCGCTGCCACAGGAGTACCGCCACGGGCACGAGTGAGATAGGCATCAGCACCAGATTGAGCGTTGCCCAGCCTAAACCGCTGACCAGAGGGCCTGCCAACAGGGCAGTGCAAGCAGCGGTGCCAAACACCAAAAATTCGTTGGCCGCCTGGGTGCGCGCTTTGTCCGCCGGGCGGTAACTCTCGGTGAGTAGGCCCGTGGCGGGCAGGAAGGTGAAGTTCCAGCCCAGCCCAAGCAGCACCAGCGCCACGTTGAAACCGGCCAAGCCGAGTTCCCCCTGAGCCACCATCGCGCTGGCCACCAGCAGCAAACACCCCGCGACGATGACTGGCTTGGCGCCGAAGCGAGCGGCCAAGTGGCCGGTAAAGAAGGAGGGCAGAAACATCGCCACGACATGCCACTGAATGGTCATCGAGACATGGTGAAAGTGGTGCCCCGCACTCTCCATGGCCAGCGGCGTGGCGGTCATCGCCAGGTTCATCACCCCGTACCCCACCATCGCGGCACTCACCGCCACGATGAATCCCGGCTGGCGGAGTATCTTACCCAGCGGCAGTGGCGTACCTTCGCTGTGGGTTCGGGATGCGGGCGGTAATCGAGTCACTATCAACACCAGCAGAGCCAGTGAGTAAAGCGCTGCCAATCCGATGAAACTCCCCAAGAACGGCACCTCGCCCAGCTCACGGCTTGCCCTTGCCAGCCACGGCCCGGCAAACGCCGCTAGCACACCGCCTCCCATCACCAACCCAATCGCTCGGTCGCGCAGTGGCGCTGGCGCGGCCTCAACGGCGGCAAAGCGGTAGAGCTGACCAAACCCAATGCCCACGCCGATTAACCAGGTCGCAAATAAAAACAGCCCAAACCGCTCGCCGATCAGCGCCTGCGCGGCCAACAGAGCCCCCACCAGCCCCACGAGGTTGCCCAGCATAAAGCCCCGTTTACGGCCCAACCGCGCCATGATCAGCGAGGCTGGAATGGTCGCGCACATTAGGCCGAGCCATTGCGTCGCCACGGGAGCCGTCGACCATACGGCGCTAGGCGCCAGCGACGCGCCGATCAGCGGCGAGATACCGATCAGTAGCACATTGCCGGTCACCAGTAACGCTTGGCACAGTGACAAGAGAGAGACGGTTACGGGCATGAGCGGTCCTCTTGACTGACAGCGGCTCGGGAAGAGGCAAAGCGTTGGCGATACACCGAGGGGGAGACGCCGTAGTAGCGCTGAAACTGGCGGCGCAGCTGTTCGGCACCACCCAGCCGCCAGCGCTGTGCAAGACGCTCCAGGGAGAGTGGTTCTCGCTCGTTGAGCAGCGCCAACCGGGCTTGTTCCAAGCGTAGCTGCGTCACATACGCGCCCGGCGTGGTGTTTAAATGCCGCTTGAATAGCCGTGTCAGATGACGTGGCGAAACCGCCATCTGTTCGGCCATGCTCTCCAGGTCGACGGCTTCGCTGGGATCGGCATGCAGTCGGTCCAAGAGACGGCGCAGTGGCCCTGCCGACTGCTGACGACGCAATACCTCACTGAACTGGGACTGGCCGCCAGGGCGCTGTAGAAATACCACTAGCTCTCGGGCCACCTGTCCCGCGAGCTCTGCACCATGATCGGCCTCCACCAGCGATAGCGCTAGATCAATGCCGGCGGTCACCCCAGCGCTGGTATACCGGCCATGGCTTTCGATATAGAGCGCATCGGGCTCCACCCACAGCGCCGGGTACTCTTCCGATAATTGCTGGGCATGCCGCCAGTGGGTCGTCACACGGCAGCCGTCCAGCAAGCCAGCCTCAGCCAGTAAGAACGCCCCGGAGCAAATGGAGCCAAGCCGTCTGACGTCGGGGGCTATCTCACACAGCACTTGCTTGACGGCAGCGACGTCTCGCTGCTGCATCACGCCGCTGCCGCCTGACACTAGCAGCGTATCCAACGGCCGTAATTGAGGGAGCTGTTGGTAGGTGTGGGTCGCAAGGACGCCCAAGCCGCTATTGGTCAACACGGGCCCCGTGGCCTCGGCCACGAGCGTCAACTGGTACAGCGGCTGAGGGCTCAGCGCGTTCGCGCTGGCAAAAACCTGCCAAGGGCCGCTGACATCCAGCAGTTGGCAGTCGGGGTAGGCAAGCAGAGCAACATGTCGCGTCACAGACTCTCTCCAATAAGAAAATGGAACTAGAGAGAGTCTCGGCGCTACGCCCTATGTCGGCAATGACCATCACCCCACCGATAAAGACATGACGAGGGTGCTTGGGCTCGGCGTTAGCCCGTACGCTCCATCGGCGCTTCCATACGGCGCACGCTGGCAACGAAGTCGCTGAACCGCTCGCCTTGGATCAGCACGTGGTCGCAGAGCGCCTGCTGGGCCTGGGCTGCGTCGCCCTGCTCGATGGCGTCGACGATCGTCTGGTGTTCATGGAGCGAGTTGTGCATGCGCTGGCGTACCTGGAGCTGTAAACGGCGGTAAGGCTTCAGGCGCTGCTTGAGCTGGCGGGCTTCGCTGGCTAGAAACGTGTTGTGGCTAGCGGTGTAGATACAGTCATGAAACGCTTCGTTCTCGTAATAGTACTCATCCGTGTCGCCCGCCAATGCTGCCGCTTCGCAACGTTGGTGCGCATCCTTGAGCGCCGCAAGTTCAGTGTCGCTGATGCGCCGCGCGGCCAGGCGGCCACACATGCCCTCAAGCTCAGCCATCACTTCGAACATTTCGATGAGCTGATCGATCCCTACCTTAGCGACGAACGTACCCTTCTTTGGCGAGACCGTGACTAGCCCGCTGGCAACCAACTGCTGAAACGCTTCGCGTACCGGCGTGCGCGAGACGTTGAACTCTCGTCCTAGGGCCTCTGGGTCTAGCCGCTCACCAGGAGCACGCCGTCCGTTAATGATGTCATCTTCTAACGAGTCTCTTAGCCGCTGTGCGTTAGAGCGCTTTGTATCCACCATCGAGTACCTCCTTCAATAACGCCGCAGGCGATGACATTAATATGGCATAAATTTGACATTAGCATACATAACCGCTATTGAAATATATATCAGCTCGCCTGATGAACACACAATGCCAATCCAAACACACAACGTTAATCCAAAAACACAACAACAACGGTTGGAGACGCTACATGAAACGCTTTTTACTACCCACCGCTGCGGCCCTCGGTCTCGCCATTGCTGCCTCCCACGCCAGTGCCGGTACCGTACTGCGAGCGTCGCACCAGTTCCCTGGTGGTCAGGGCGATATTCGCGATGAAATGGTGCAAATGATGGCCCGCCACGTTGCCGATGCGGATGTCGGCTTGACCATCGAAGTCTATCCCGGCCAGTCGCTGTTCAAAGCGCGCGAGCAGTGGGGTGCCATCGCCCGGGGCCGCCTGGACATCACCTCGCTGCCGCTGGATTACGCGAGCGGTCGCCACCCGGAATTCTCTGCCACGCTGATGCCGGGGCTAGTACGTAACCAGGCCCACGCCCAGCGGCTGAACGACTCCGAGTACATGACGATGATCAAAGACGTCATCCTCGATGGCGGTGCGCGCGTGCTCGCGGATGCTTGGCTGTCGGGCGGTTTTGCCTCCAGCGAGCAGTGCATCACCTCACCGGAAACGGTCGCAGGGCAGAACATCCGTGCGGCGGGACCTGCGTTCGAAGAGATGCTGGAAGCAGCCGGGGCGTCGATCTCCTCCATGCCTTCATCCGAGGTGTATACCGCCATGCAAACCGGCGTTTTGGACGCCGCCAACACCTCCTCCATGTCGTTCGTCTCTTTCCGTCTGTATGAGCAGGTGGAGTGTCTGACCGAACCCGGCGAGTTTGCCCTTTGGTTCATGTACGAGCCCATCTTGATCTCCGAACAGGTGTGGCAGGGCTTGACCGAAGAGCAGCAGGCCGCGCTGATGGAAGCGGGCGAGGCTGCCGAGATCTACTTCGCAGAAGAGGCGGCTGCCATCGACCAGCAGATGGTCGACGTGTACCGAGAGAATGGCGTCGAGGTGGTCAGCATGAGCGAGGATGACTACAACGCTTGGCTCGAAATTGCCCGCGACACCTCCTACAAAAACTTCGCCGATAACGTTCCCAACGGTCAGGCCATCATCGATGCGGCGCTCGCCGTCGAGTAAGGCGCTTGCTATTTGACCGTGCTGGCCACTCGTTGAGTGGCCACGTTTGTCCGCTGCTTGCTGAGCTTGACGAGGGAACTATGGCAACTTCAACCACTCACCCCCCTGCCCTGCGCAGTGGGGTTCTTGGCGGCTACATCCGCCTGATGGATACGCTATCGCGCGTGTCGGCTTACTTGGCCTGCGCCATGTTCGTGGCGGGCGTTTTGGTGATCTGCCAAATGGTGTTCATTCGCTACGTGTTGGGCATGAGCACGAGCTGGCAGACGGAATTCACGATTTTTTCGGTGACTGGCGCCATGCTGATGGGCAGCCCGTATGTCCTGATGACTGGCGGCCATGTGGCGATCACCATCGTGCCGGATGCCCTTGGCGGCCTGGCGCAAAAAGCCATGCGTTTGGTGGCATCGCTGTTTGGCTTGCTGTTTTGCGCGGCGCTGGCCTACGCCTCTTGGGTGTACGTGTTCGAAGCGCTGCACGGCGAGTGGACCACCGGCTCGGTGTGGAACCCGCCACTGTGGCCTGCTCTTCTGCCCATGGCCGTGGGAGCCACGCTGCTCTCGCTACAGTACGTGGCTGAAATCATGCGCGGGGAGGGCTGACCATGGATCCCATTACACTAGGCATCATCGTCGCCGTCGGTTTGATCGTACTGATGGCGATTGGCACCCCCATTGCGTTCGCGTTGGGCGGCGTGTCGCTGCTGGCGCTGCTCTACGACCGGGGATTGCCGGAACTCACCTACTTTGGCGAAACGTTTTTTGATCGCATCGCCGAGTTTGGCTTCGTGGCGATCCCGATGTTCATTCTGATGGGCGCAGCAGTGGCTTCCTCTCCAACCGGGCGCGATCTTTACCGCTCGCTCGACCTATGGATGGGTCGTCTGCCTGGAGGCCTTGCCGTCTCCAATATCGGGGCCTGCTCCATTTTCGCCGCGCTCTCGGGCTCTTCCCCGGCCACCTGCGCCGCCATTGGTAAAATGGGCATCCCTGAAATGCGCACTCGTGGCTACCCCGACGGCGTGGCGGCGGGCTGTATTGCAGCAGGCGGCACATTGGGGATTTTGATTCCCCCCTCGGTCACCATGATCATCTATGGCATCTCGACCGAAACCTCGATTGGCCGCCTGTTCATTGCCGGGGTAGTGCCCGGCTTCATGCTCGCCGGCCTGTTCATGATCTGGACCATGATAGCCTGCAAGCTGGCCGGGGGTTACAACAACCCGCTGGCGGCCTCTGCTGAAAAACTGAAAGAGAACATCAAACAGAACGTCGATAGCAACATGAAGGCGCTCGTACGAGTGCTGCCCTTCTTAGGCGTCGTCGCGGGTATTCTGTTCGCCCTTTACGGAGGCGTGGCAACACCCTCGGAAGCCGCAGGTGTCGGCGCATTCCTCTGTTTGGCGTTGGCGATTTTGATTTATCGGATGTGGCAGCTTGGCCCCATCAAGCTAATCATGCGCGACTCGCTGCGGGAAAGCGTGATGATCATGCTAGTGATTGCCACTGCCGAAGTATTCGCTTACGCGCTTTCGTCGATGTTCATTACCCAGACCGTAGCGGCCGCCATTGCCGATTTAGAGGTGAATCGCTGGGTACTGATGGGCGTCATCAACTTGTTTTTGTTGGTGGCAGGTTTCTTTTTGCCGCCCGTGGCCGTGATCGTGATGACCGCGCCGATCCTGCTACCGATCATTTTGGCGGCCGATTTCGACCCCTATTGGTTCGCGGTGATTCTGACCATCAATTTGGAAATCGGCCTGATCACACCGCCGGTGGGGCTCAACCTGTTCATCATCAAAGGTATCGCACCCGATATCTCGCTGCGGGATATTTTGATGGGCAGCCTACCCTACGCACTGTGCATGGTGTTGGGCATTCTGCTTCTCTGCCTATTCCCAGGTATTGCGCTATGGCTACCCAACCTGATCATGGGTTAACGGGGGACGCATCGTGAACATGACTTTTCTCCAAGAGATGTTTAACAGCATCACCCAGCGCGACGCGCTGTTACGGCGAAAACATCCAGAAACACTGACGCCCGACCATCATCAACTGGTCAAAGCCTGCCAAGCGCTGCTGGCCAGTGACGGCGAGGCCTCCAGCATCGCGCTGGCCAGCCGCGCACTGGCCTTGTACCAGCGGCTCTCGGAAGGGGAAAAGCGCGCGTTTTTTAAGCGCCTGGCCGACGACTTTGCCGCTGAACCCAAGCAGATCGATAGCGCCTACCAAGCCTATCAACAGGCCCGCGACAACCACACGCTTCAAGCGCTGTTCGAGGCTTGCGAGCCGCGCCGCCAGGAGCTATTTAGGCGCTTGAACCTCGCCACCGACGGCACCTATGACCTGGTCAAAATGCGCGAAGATCTGCTGCAACTGCTGCGCGAGGAGCCTGACTTAGCGCCTATCGACGATGATTTTGCGCACCTGTTTGGCTCCTGGTTCAATCGCGGCTTTTTAATGCTCAAGCGAATCGACTGGAATACCCCAGCGTCCATTCTGGAAAAAATCATCCGCTATGAAGCCGTGCATGAGATTCAGGACTGGAACGATCTGCGGCGGCGACTGGATGCCCGAGACCGCCGCTGCTTCGCATTTTTTCACCCCGCGATTGGCGACGAGCCGCTCATTTTTGTGGAAGTAGCGCTGCACAAAGGATTGCCCAGCCGCATACAGCCGATTTTGGCAGGGGAAGAGGATGGCTTGGCGGACCCCGATGATGCCGATACCGCCGCCTTCTTTGGTATCAGCAACTGCCAAACCGGGCTCCGCGGCATTTCGTTTGGCAACTTCCTCATCAAACAAGTCGTGCAGGAATTGAGTCAGGAGCTCCCCCAGCTCAAGCACTTCGTTACCCTCTCCCCGGTGCCCGGCTTCGCCCAGTGGCTGGCCGAACAGCAGCAGGAAGATCAGTGGCCCGAGCCTATCCGCGAGGCGCTCGACGCGTTGGAGACGCCCAACTGGCAGCAGGATAAAGCCCGCGAAGAGCGCCTCAAAACCGCCATTCGCCCCCTCGCGGCCCACTATCTGGTCGATCAGAAGAATCGTCACGGCCTGCCGCTGAACCCAGTGGCGCGTTTCCACCTGGGCAACGGTGCCGAGTTGCATCGCATCAACTGGCTGGGCGATGTCTCGACCAAGGGAATGAAACAAGCGGCAGGGCTGATGGTGAACTACCTCTACGTGCTCGACGATATCGAGCGCAATCATGAAAACTATACCGCAAAGGCCACCGTTGCCTGTTCGAGCGAGGTGCGCGACCTCGCTCGCCGCGCCCGCAAGCTGGCCAAGGGAGAGACCACCAAATGAACCACAACTTATTCGATACCTTTGCCGCGCGCATGCGCGAGCGTGGCAACGCCCCCTTTATCACCACCCGCGAGGGCCGCTACTACAGTTACCAAGACGCGCTGAATGAAAGTGCCCAGCTTGCCGGAGCGCTGACCTCGCTAGGCGTGAACGTAGGCGACCGCGTGGCGGTGCAGGTGGATAAAAGTCCGGAAGCCATTTTGCTCTACCTCGCCTGCCTGCGCATTGGGGGCGTCTATTTACCGCTCAATACCGGCTATACCGGCGATGAAATCCGCTATTTTTTGAACGATGCCGAGCCCGCCCTGTTCGTCTGCAGGCCCGCCGATATCGACACCGCCCGTACCATAGCCCGCGATACCGGCTGCCCGGCGGTCGAAACCTTGGGCACCGATGCCGATGGCAGCTTGATGGAGAAAGCGCAGCAAAGTGCCCCCCGAGACGACATCGTCACGCTGGGCGAACGGGATTTAGCGGCGATTCTATACACCTCGGGCACTACCGGGCGCTCGAAAGGCGCCATGCTGACCCACCGCAACCTCTCCTCGAACGCTGAAACGCTGGTCTCGTCCTGGCACTTTAGCGCCGACGATCGGCTGATCCACGCGCTGCCTATTTTTCATACCCACGGCCTGTTCGTGGCGTGCAACGTCACGCTGATGGCCGGGGCCAGTATGTGTTTTTTGCCCAAATTCGATGCGGATGTCATTTTCGACGAACTGCCCAAAGGCAGCGTGATGATGGGGGTCCCCACGTTCTATACCCGCTTGGTTCAAGACCCACGCCTCACCCCCGAAGTGACCGCCCAGATGCGCCTGTTCGTGTCGGGTTCGGCGCCGCTCACCGCGGAAACCCACGAAGCGTTCGAAGCCAAAACCGGCCACGCCATTCTCGAACGCTACGGCATGACCGAAACCAATATGAATATTTCTAACCCCTACACCGGCGCACGCCGAGCGGGCACCGTCGGCATGCCGCTGCCGGGGGTCGAGATGCGTATTACCAGCCGGGAAACCGGCGAAGAGGTGCCACAGGGTGAGATCGGTATGCTGCAAATTCGCGGCGCGAACGTGTTCATTGGTTACTGGCGCATGCCAGAAAAGACCCGTGAAGAGCTTTTGGAGGATGGCTTTTTCATCACTGGCGATCTCGCCATGGTCGATGAGCAGGGCTACGTGCACATTGTGGGCCGAGATAAAGACTTGGTGATCTCCGGCGGGTATAACGTCTACCCCAAAGAGGTCGAGCAGGTGATCGATGAGCTGCCGCAAGTGGCCGAGTCTGCCGTAATTGGCCTGCCCCACCCCGACTTCGGCGAAGGCGTCACCGCCGTGGTGGTGCCCCAGCCAGGCGAGCAGGTGGATGAAGCCGCCATTCTGGATCATCTCGCCGGGCGGCTGGCCAAATACAAACAGCCAAAGCGGGTCTTTTTCGTCGATTCGCTGCCGCGCAACACCATGGGTAAGGTACAAAAGAACGAGCTACGCAAGCGCTTCGACACCACCTACCACGCCGCTTAGCCGATTCTTTAAAATGGCCCACCAAAAACACCCACGCCCCGCAGTGCGGGGCGTGGGTGTTTTTTCTTGAACGCTACTTTCAAATGTTGGCGTGATCAGCCGCCTGCAAAGGAGGCGTACATGATCACCACCAGGATCACCAGTACGATACCGGTGGGCACCGCGCCTTTCCACGGTGTGAGATCGACGTCGCCGGAGTCTTCCTGCACCCAGTCCGTGGCACGAGGGCGCAGCTTACCGATCACCAGCATCACCGCCACCAGCAGCACGAACACCGCCGCGACGAAGTGGAATTCGTGCATTACCATCGGCAGCTTGTTGAACGGCGGCACGAAGTAGCCTGCGGCAATCAGCAAACAGCCCCCGACCAGCGCGACTTTTGCAGCCATCGGCGGAACGCGCTTGGTCAGCAGGCCAACTAGCACCACGGCAAGAATGGGGATGAAGTAGATTGCGTTCATTTTCTGCAGGTAGCCAAACAGGCTCTCCTGGCCCGCCAGCAGCGGCGCAATGATCATGGTGGTAATCGCCATGATCCAGCCAAACACCTTGCCGGATTTCACCACCTGCTCTTCCGTGGCGTCCTTTTTCAGCACGCCTTTGTAGATCCCCAGGCTGAAGATCGTCGTGGTGCTGTTCAGCGCGGAGTTAAACGAGGAGAGAATCGCCCCGACCATCACCGCCGCAAAGAAGCCGGTCAGGTAAGGCGGCAACACGTTGAAGACCAAGTGGCCGTAAGCCTCGTCCGCGCGAATACCCTGGTCGGCATACAAGTGGTAGGCGATGATGCCGGGCATCACCAGATACAGCGGCCCCAACAGCTTGAAAAAGCCGGTCAGCAGCACCCCTTTTTGACCTTCTGCCAGGTTCTTCGCGGCAAAGGTGCGCTGAATGATCTGCTGGTTGGTGGTCCAGTAGAAAAGGTGAAGCAACAGCACGCCGGTAAAAATGGTCGAGAACGGCACCTGCTGATCCGGCCCGCCGAGGGAGTTGAACTTGCTAGGATCACTCTCTTTTAGAATGCTCCAGCCCTCCATCACACCACTGCCACCGCTGACCGCTTGTAAGCCGAAGTAAACGATGATGAAACCGCCAATCAGCAGGCCGACACCGTTCAAGGTGTCAGAAACGGCAACGGTGCGCAGGCCGCCAAACAGCGCGTAGACCGCGCCAATCAGCCCCACCGCCCATACCGTCGCCCAGAGCAGCACCGTGCTGGAGCCAATGCCGGTCAAGCCCTGTAAATCCAGCATGCCCTGAAGACCAATGGCACCGGAATAAAGAATGATCGGCAGTAGCACCACCGCGTACGCAATCAGGAAAATGACGTTGGCAATCAGCTGTGTGCCCGTGTCAAAACGAATCGCCAACAGCTGCGGCAGCGTGGCAATACCGCTTTTCAAAAAGCGCGGCAGGAAGAACAGCGCCAATGCCACCAACGCAATGACGGCGATCACTTCCCAGGCCATGACGCTCAAGCCGTCGGTGAAGGCCGAACCGTTCAGCCCCACCATCTGCTCGGTGGAGAGGTTGGTCATCAGCATGGACGCTGCAATCAGTGGAAACGTCAGCGTTCGGCCTGCCAGAAAATAACCACTGGTGCTGCGATGATCGTCACGCCGTGTGATGCGCCACGTGACAAAGGCCACCAGGCCCGTAAAAAACAGAAACGATGCCAGGGTTAGGGCATGCATGGGGGAAAGTCCTTCGGTGCGGTCGCGTCTGAAGCGGTGCCCAACACGGGCACGAAGAGCGGTATCAAGCGATACGACACGGTGAATTTAGGTAAAAATACCAAGCATCGCGGGATTCTAAGCGGGTGACACGTTTCATCTATTAGCCTTTAGTATTAAGAAATTGTCATAAAGACGTTTTTTAACCACGTATAGCGTCGACAACGAAAGAGGGGCGGTAATGCCCGCGCCTCCGCTAAGCTATGTCACAATGTCGGCTGTTGATTGACCGCACGTCATTAACCACAAGGATGCTCATCGCCATGCTGCACTATTTACAAGGACTCCCCTCTTTCTTTGCCTACCTGCTCGGCGCGCTCGCGCTGCTGGTGGCGTTTATGTATTGCTATAGTCGCCTGACCCCTCACCATGAGTGGGCGCTGATTCGAGCAGGCAATGCGGCGGCGGCCACCGCCTATGGCGGCTCTATCCTGGGTTTTACCCTCCCGCTCTACAGCGCCATGGCCCACTCGATTAGCTATCTCGACTTCATACTGTGGGGCGTGGTGGCGTTCGGCGTGCAGATCGCCACCTTCTTTGGCCTGAAACTGTTTCTGCGTCGTCAGGGCGAGAGTTTGTCTCAGCACATCACCGAAGGCCACCAGGCCTACGGCACGCTGGTCGGCAGCATCTCGATTGCCGTGGGCCTGATCAACGCGGCTTCAATGACCTGGTAACGGAGCGCTCTCATGGAAAAGCAGACCCAACCTACCCACCTGCCCCGCCGTAAGCGCAGCGCGCGCCTCTCGCTGGCGATGATGGGCGCGAGCGCCTTCGGTTTGACCGCCTGCACCCAGCCCGCCGAAGATGAGCATTTGACCGACGTGCGCTTCGACGAGCCTAGAAGCTATCAGGGCGTCAAGGAGTGCGTGGCCGCCAACGTCTACACCCGCAGCGCCTGCGAAGACGCCTACGAGGCCTCGTTGGCGTCCGTCCCCCGCTTCGATACTCTGGAAGCCTGCGAAGCCGAACACGGCGAGGGCGCCTGCGCAGCCCCCACCGACGAACAGGCCCAGGCCGCGGGCGGCGGCAGTTGGTTCATGCCTGCCATGATGGGCTATATGGTCGGTAATATGCTGGCGAATACCAGCCGAGGGCGCTCGTTCGAGCGCGTGTATCAAGAGCCGGTCTACCGTAACCGCCAAAACCAGGGCAACTGGAATGCTGCGGCCAGCCAGGCGACGCAACGGGTCAATCAGCGCAACGAGGCCCTGCGCAGCTCGGTGGTGCAAAACCGCCAAGCCACGACCCGTCGCGGTTTGGGCACACGATCGGCCTCTTGGGGTTCCTAGCATTTTGGGGTATTGACCACCGTTTGGGAGCCACCATGCTGCGCATCAACGTCTCTGAACGACCGCAATGGAAAGCCCTGGCCAAAGAGCTGGGGTTTCATTTTCACACCATCGATGGCGAGCCCTATTGGAAAGAGGACGCCTACTACCAGTTCACCCTGGCACAGGTGGAGAGAGAGATCGAAGCACCCACCGAAGCCCTTCACGAGATGTGCATGGCGCTAGTGGATAAGGTGTGTCACTCCAATGCCTTGATGCAGCGTCTCGCGATTCCTGAGCACATGTGGGACATCATCCACCACTCCTGGCGAAGCGGACAGCCGCCGCTCTATGGGCGTATGGATTTTGCCTATTCAGGCGACGGCCCTGCGAAGCTCTTGGAGCTCAATTACGATACGCCCACCTCGCTGTATGAAGCGGGCTTTTTCCAGTGGGTGTGGTTGGAACAAGCCATCGAGCAAGACATCCTGCCCCGCCATGCCGACCAGTACAACTCGATACAAGAGCGTCTGCTCAACGCCATGGCGCATCTTGGCGATCGTCTTCCGAATCGTACGCTCTACTTCTCTTGCGTCAAAGGCAGCGACGAAGAACGAGCCACCGTTCACTACTTGCAAGACATCGCCGTACAAGCGGGCTTGCAGGCGCCGTTCATTTACATCGAAGACATCGGCGTAGCGCCGGGAGTCGAGCACTTCGTCGATTTGGACGACCAGCCGATTGCCGCGCTGTTCAAGCTATACCCGTGGGAGGAGATGGCGGTAGAAGCCTTTGGTGAGGCCGTCACGCAGCTCAACACCCACTGGTTCGAGCCACCCTGGAAAGCCGTTCTTTCCAATAAAGGAATTCTGCCGCTGTTGTGGGAAGAGTACGAAGGGCACCCCAACCTGCTACCGGCCTATTTCGAGAAGGATAGTCACTCGGCGCTAGCACCCGGCTGGGTGCGCAAGCCATTCTTTTCGCGGGAAGGAAGCAACGTCAGCCTAGTTACGCCGGGCGGGCAAGCGGAGAGCGTGAGCGGCCCTTACACCGATAGCCCATGGATTCGTCAGGCCTATCAGCCGCTGCCTCGCTTTGGCGATAAACACGCACTCATCGGTAGCTGGGTGGTGGGCGACCGCGCTTGTGGCATGGGTATTCGCGAAGACGTGGGACGTATCACCAAGGATACGTCGTGCTTCGTTCCCCACGCAATCGTATGACGGAGGGCAGCCTAGGCGGCGTTCGCCCCCGAGCTATCGCTGTGCTGCGACAACCGCCAAACAGGGGACATACTCGCAGCTTGCTCCTCTGCCAAGACCAAGCGCTCGGTCTTCGGCTCGGCTAGGCCGGGTAAGAAGTGGCGAGCTCCCACCCAGCGCAACGGCTCGGCTAGCTGTACCTCTTCAGGCATTCCGCCCTTCATCATTCTCAAGAGATAGTCATCGCTCTCGGTTGGGTGCCAGTGGGTCAGTAACTCAAAGGGCGCTTGAGGCGAACGACGTGCGGCCAGCACACCCAAACCGGGCTGGCAGTGCAGTTCGATGATGTGCGCAACGCCTTTCGCCAGTAGCGCACGGTAGGTGTGCTTATCCAATGTCGAGGTCGAGACGGCCGTGATGTTCATGGGCAGTGAGGGAAGCCGCTGCGCCAATTGACACCAGCGGTCTGCACTGGTCACCATGATGTCACCCGCATTGAGTTCCCAAAGCGCGTTGGCATGATCAAAGAGAGAGCGCGACGACCAGCCCGCCAGCTGCGGAAGCAGCGCACCGAGCATAAAACCTGCGGCCGTCTGTGCCGATAGCCAACTCACCACGCTACGAACTGGCTGCCCGTCCTGATCAAACAACGTCGCGAGCGCCTCTGCTTCTTGCAGCAGCGACGCCGCACTGTAGCGATGCTGACGTTGGAGTCGATGGCTGAACGCGCCGCCGATGTCGCTATCGAATAACTGTAAGTGGGTAATGTCACCACGCTCGTTCAACGCGTCTGCCCACTCATCCACGGTAATAGAAGAATCAGAAAGTACGTCGGCGTCCGTCAGGCCAAAGCGACGTTTGACCGAATCGACCAGGCTTTCTCGCTCGGGGGTCCCCGCGGCAGGCAGCATATCGCTTTGCGGGTTGCCGTAGCGCGCCAACATACTTCGCAACACGGCAATCAGAGTGGGTGAGGTCAGTGACAACATGATGCTTCCTTAGCAAATCGTCGTTCCATTAGGTTGCCAGATTACTCACATGTATCACTTTTGTCAAAGTATTAACTTATATCAAGCTTGCTAGCTAATACTTGTATAAATAAGCCGGACCTGAAGGCCAATCGTTGGTAGAAATAGTCGATGCTCTTGCCAAACGCCGCTGAAATCGTTGCTATCATGCCAAAGGGTATGAGGCGACTCAGCAATGAACAATGCTGATGCCTCATGCCTTTCGTTAAGCGTTTTCGTCCCACTTGGAGCAACCGCGATAATGACAGCGCGCTGGAAAACCCTGCCATTACGGCTACGTCTGTTTATCTCCTTCGGCACGGTGTTGGCCATTGCCATGTTTCTAGCGCTCTACCTGCAGGCGCGGGCACACGGCCAAGCTCGTCTGGATAACCTGCTGAACGTCGAGTTACCTGCCCAGGTTGAAGAGCTAGCCACACGCATCAACCTCCGCTTGAGTCCAGCGTTGGCGTTGTCTGAAAGTCTAGCCAACAGTTACTTCATCGAGCAGTGGGTTGCCGACGGGCTGCCAGCCATCCAACAACCGGACATCGAGCGCTACCTGTCACGCCTCATGAACCAATTGGACACCGAGCTGCTCTTTATCGCCGCTCAAACACAAGGGCGCGGCGTCTACTTCCAGTACCGTGACGGCAACTTCATGCAGCGTCCGCTCCAGCGTCCCGGTGGCGACGACGACTGGTACTATCAGTTCACCGACAGTGACGCTCCGTACAACTTAAATTTAGACAGCGACACCTTCTCCCCAGAGGAGGCCTTCGTCTTTTTGAACTTCCGCAGCAGCGCGACCGCTACCAATGGCCGTCCCAGCGTTGTCGCTGGCGCGGGGCTCGACCTATCGCGCATGGCCCAGCTCATCCGTGACTATCGTCTGGGCGACACCGGTCGAGCGTCGATCTTGAGTGCCGAAGGCGCCTTCATGGTCACCAGTAATGAAACCAATATCTCGGCACTTCAACCCCAGGAAACCGATACGCTACTGCGCCAGGATAATGACATTCGCGTCAGTGAAATCGAGCGCAATGGCCACCCCTATTTCGTCACCACCCGCTGGCTGCCAGAGTTACAGCGCTATCTCATGGTCGAGGTCTCCAAAGAAGAGTACACCAGCAGCATTCGCCAGCGCTTTTTGAGCTCGGTTGAACTTGGCCTACTGCTTCTCGTCGCCGGACTGCTGCTGCTTTACCCCTTGACGGGCAGTCTCATTCGCCCGCTCGATCGCTTTCAGCGCCAGCTCAAAGAGATTACCCATAGTCTGGACCTTTCCCGCCGAGTGGAAACCGACGACCGCGCCGAACTGGGCGACTTGGCCGACCAAACCAATCAGCTATTGGAGCGTCTCTCCCGCGCGATTGCGGCGGTGTCGTCCAACGCGCTAGCGCTCAATCAAGTAGCCGACCGCTTGGCACAGACGGCCGGGCTCTCCGGCATACAGGGCGGCGACATACAACATGAAGCCAACCAGACCATGGCTGCTGCGGTCGAGGAGATGGCCTCTTCGGTTGCCGAAATCACCTCCACCATGGAAGAACTCTCCACGTCTTCCACGCAAATTGCCGATCACTCGCAGTCCGTGGTGGACGTGGCGAACCAAACCCTTGAACGCAGCCGCAAGGGCAGTACCGCCATGCAGCTGCTTCAGGCCAAAATGCAGGATATTAGAAGCGACAGTGAGCAGAGCCTCGCGGAAATCATGACGCTGGGCGCGAAGTCCAAACAGATCAGTAAAGTAATGGAGCTGATCAATACACTGGCTGCTCAGACCAAACTGATCGCTTTCAACGCCGCACTCGAAGCGTCCAGCGCAGGGGAGTCCGGCCGTCGCTTTTCCGTGGTCGCCAATGAGATACGCCGCTTGGCCGATAGCGTGACCGACTCCACTCAAGAGATCGAGGGACACACCGACGATATCCAGCAAGCGATCAATCGCTTGGTCGTGGCCTCAGAAAAGGGCGCGACATCGATCGAACAGGGCGTCGAGGCCAGCCAAAGCACCGCGCAAGACCTGGAAGCGCTGCTCAAAGCCGCTAGCCAAACGAGCAGCGCCGCGCAGCAAATTTCGCTCTCGACCCAACAGCAGAAAACCGCCAGCAGTCAGGTGGTGATTGCCCTACGAGACATCGACACGGCCAGCGCTCGCAATGCCCACTCCGTGCGCAGCATCACGGAGATCAGCCAGGACATGGTACAGATGTCTGCCGAGCTGAACGCGCTCGTTCAGGAGTTCACTCTCGATGAGCAGAGCGCCAAACCGAACGACGATAAGCCACGTCCTTCCTGAGGAGGCGTCGATGAGTGCAATTCGGGTCGTGATGGCCGATGACAGCCCGCTAGCGCGCGAGGTATTGCGCGACATACTCACTCGGGATGGTGATATCGAGATCGTCGGTGAAGCGACCAACGGTCAAGAAGCCGTCGAGATGGCGCGGCGGCTGAGCCCACAGCTCATTACCATGGACCTGACGATGCCCATAATGGATGGGCTCAGCGCCATCGAAGAGATCATGCACACCAAAGGGGTGCCCATCGTCGTGATTAGTGACCGTTCAGACGCCCAAACGGCCTATCGCGCGCTGGAAGTCGGCGCACTGGAAGTGCTGCCCAAGCCGGGGCTGGACGACGAGGATGCTCAGCGCCTTCTGGCACGGGTGCGGCTATTGGCAGGCGTGTCCGTGATCACCCGACTGCGCCGACGCGCTCCTGCGACACCCGCGCTCGCGCCTGCCAGGCCTGCGGCTGTCCCTATGTGCCCGACCGCCTCACGCGGTTTTCAGCGGGTGGTCGCCATTGCCTGTTCGACTGGCGGCCCCCAGGCACTCGCGCGGCTGTTAAGCAAGCTCCCCAAAGAGTTTCCCGCTCCCATCTTGATTGCCCAGCACATTAGCCCTGGCTTCATCGAAGGTATGGCGACATGGCTAGGGTCGCTCTGTACGCTGCCAGTGAGCGTCGCCCAAAGTAGCGAGCGCCTTCTGCCCGGACACATCTATTTGTGTCCGCCCGACAGTCAGATCAACGTAACGGCACAACACCGTTTGCAGCTGTCACCCGGCCCTGCACAGGCGCTCTACCATCCAAGCTGTGATGCCATGCTTCATAGCGTGGCGAGCGTATATGGAGCCGATAGTATTGGGGTGATTTTAACCGGTATGGGCCGAGACGGCGTCAGCGGCATGCGCGCGATTCAGCTCGCGGGAGGCACCACCTTGGCACAGGATGAAGCCAGCTCGGTGATCTACGGTATGAACCAAGAAGCCATCAATGCGGGCGTAGTACAGCAGGTGTTGGGGCTAGACGAGATCCCGACGCGCCTGCTTCGCGACGTGCGCTTCACCCCCTCACCCTGGCGGGCACCGCAATGAGTTCACTGGCACCGTTCAAGCAGTGGGTGCATCAACGCTGCGGGCTACATTTGGAAGGACTCGCTGAAGCGCGTTTGGTGCGCGCCATCGAAGCCTTGCACGTCGAACTCGGTACACAAGACAGCCACGTCATGCTGACTCGTTTGGCGGAAGATGACGCGCTGTTCGACCGCTTTGTTAGCCAGTTGACGGTCAACGAAACGTACTTCTTCCGCGAACCGGAAACCCTTCACTGGCTGGTAGAGACGTACCTGCCACGTCGGCTGGCCGAGCAAGGCGGTCCGCTACGCTTACTCAGCGCTGGCTGCTCCTCGGGGGAGGAGCCCTATAGCGTCGCCATGGCACTACAAGAGCGCTACGGCGACCGCGCTCAAACGCTGTTCACCATTACCGGCGGCGACGTCGACCAGCAGGTACTGAAAAAAGCGCAGGCAGGGCGCTATGCGGGCATGGCGTTTCGTGCCCTTCACCCTTCACTAAAAGCCCGTTTCTTCACCCCGGTCGGGCGCAGTTTTCAGCTGGATACCACGCTGCGTCAGTGGGTGACGTTTCAGCCGCTGAACCTGCTGTCGACGAGCGCTTGCCACATGGATGGCCCGTTCGATGTCATCCTGTTTCGCAACGTCTCGATCTATTTTGACGAAGCTACGCGCCGTACCATTCAGCACCAGCTCAAGCAGCTTTTAGCCCCTAACGGCATTCTGCTATGTGGCGTGACTGAAACCTTAGGTAACGATCTAGGCGTGTTCTCTCTCAAGGAGGAGCAGGGGGTGTTCTACTTTCAAGCTGAGCTGCCGATGTCAGCGCGCTCCGTCAACGAACTCGTGCCCGTCGCCCCGCAGGCAACGAACGCACCGGTGGCGAGCGAGCCCGCCCCCCATGCGGAGCCTCTGCCCGCCGAGCCCAGTCACCAAGAGGAACCGCCGCCCTTTTCAGCGCCACCGTCCGCTAACCACGACACGTTGCAGCACGCCCACGATGCGCTGAATCAAAACCGCTTCGACGACGCGAATACCCTGCTGATGCCGCTGTTGGCCGACGACCCGTGGAGCGTTGATGCATTGCTACTGGCGGGCCTCGTTGCCCGCTGGCAACAGCAGCCTCAGCGCGCGTACGATTATTTCAAACGTGCGCTCTACGTGTCCCCCGAGTGCTGGCCAGCCCACTTTTATCAAGCGGAGCTGCTACGCCAAGGCGAGTTACCTGACCAGCCCACTCAGCGGCAGCGCGGTTACGCCGCCGTCGTACGCTTGCTAGACGCCTCTCCGCTAGCCAGTGGCGGATTAAAAGTGATTGCCTCGCCTTTGCCTCCCGGCGATGCCTGCTTCTTGGCAAAACGCTATATGAACGAACATGCCGTCACACAGGGAGCGGGCTAATGGCGCTCGATATTCGACGCTTCATTCAGCGGTTCGTCGAAGAGGCTGCTGACCACTTGCCCCGCTTGCGCGAAGGCATCAGCGCTTTGGAGCAAGGCGCCGCTGATAAAGAGCGTATCAATGAGCTATTTCGCTCCGCGCATACGCTCAAAGGCTCATCGCGGATGCTCAAGCTCACCCCTATCACCGCGGTGGCCCACAGCATGGAGGAGCTGCTCAGCGCTTTTCGAGACGGCAGCCAAGTGCCTGGTCCCGATAGCATCAGTCTGCTATACCAAGCCACCGATGCGCTCGCTGACGATGTGGCCCAACTCGCCCAGGGCGCGTCTCCTGAGACGCTCGCCGTCGCCGACCCGGTGCTTTGCCAGGCGTTGGAAGCCGCTGCTCAACCCAGCACGGCCACTCTCTCCAACGCGGAGGAAGCCCCCGAACCCACAGCACCGCTGCCGCTGTCTCCACCGGTAAACCCACCGCGGCCCGCTGGCAGCGCGACCCTGGCACTCAGCGATACGGTGCGCGTGCGCCTGGAGCGATTGGACGATGTGATTCGTCTGATGGGCGAAGTGCTCTCGGGGCATCACCATCTGCATACGCTGGTCGAACAGGCGCAGGCGTTGGAAGCGCGTCTGCCTGGCGATCAGCGCAGCGCCATTCATGCCTTCAACCGCGACTTGAAAGACAGTGTGCTGAGCCACGATGCGTTAATGAGCGACCTTCACGAGCGCGCCCTGCAGATGCGTATGCTGCCCCTCGGCGTGGTCTTCGACCCGCTGGCGCAGATGGCCAGGGAGCTTGCCCAGTCACTAGGGAAGCATGTGGACTGCCGGGTGCGGGGCAGTGAGATCGAGCTGGATCGCCAACTGATCGACCGCCTTTCCGACCCGCTGATTCACCTGCTGCGTAACGCGCTGGATCACGGTCTAGAGACACCAGAGCAACGCAAAGCGGCAGGCAAACCCCCCCGAGGTCAGCTCGTACTTGAAGCTTGGCAGGATGGCAACTGGGTCGTGGTGGAAATGCACGACGACGGCACAGGTATTGCGCTGGACGCCGTCCGCCAAAAAGCCCTGGCCAAGCAGCTGCTCAGCGAAGAGCAACTGTCGGCGCTCAGTGAACAAGAGACGCTCGACCTGATCTTTTTGCCCGGTTTTTCGACCAAGGCGATGATCACCGACTTTTCGGGACGCGGCGTGGGTATGGACGTAGTGAAACGCACCATCATGGACGAGCTGAGCGGCGATTTGCAGCTCACCAGCGAGGCAGGCAAGGGCACGCGCTTTACGCTGCGTCTTCCACTATCACTGGCATTGATGCGGGTGCTGCTCATCAAAGCCGGCAACGTAACGCTCGGTATCACTGCCCCCCATGTGGCGGAGCTGGTCGAGTGCTCACCGGCGCAGTTCATCGACGCAGCGGGGCAGCCTACGTTGATCTTACGTAACGAGTTCGTGCCAGTAGTGCCGCTTGCCCAGTTGCTGGATCTGCCCGTGGCCGACACGCTGCCCGATCCGGCGTTACTGGTCGTCGTCCATCAGCGCCAGCAAAAACTGGCGCTGATCGTGGATACGCTGGTCGACGAGCGGGACATGGTGATCAAGCCGCTTCCCGAGCATCTACGCTACCTTCCCATGATCTCGGGCATGGTGTCTCAGGGGCGTAATGCGCTGGTCAGCCTTCTCCACGTCCCGGCGCTGTTTGAACGCGCCAAGCACCATACGCTCACCCCCCGTGGCGTAGAACCCAGCGGCACCGCTCACCGGATATTGGTCGTGGATGACTCTTTGAACACTCGGGAGATCGAAAAAGACGTGCTGGAAGCGTGGGGCTATCAGGTGACCCTGGCAGAGAATGGTCGCGATGGATTGAACAAAGCCCTGGCCGAGTCTTTCGATGCCGTGCTTACCGACGTTGAAATGCCCGTGATGGATGGCTTTGCGCTGACCGCCAGACTGCGCGAAAATGAGCTATATCGTCATAAGCCGATCATCATCATCACCTCTCGCGAAAAAGAGAGCGACCGCCAGCGGGGGATGGAGGTGGGGGCCGATGCCTACATCGTGAAGGGCAGCTTCGATCAGAACAACTTAGTGGAGACGCTCAAAGCCTTGTTGGGCTGAGTCTCCCGCCACGAGGATAACCATGCGAATATTGGTCGTAGACGACGACCCCTTAGCCGGGGAAATGACCGGGGCGCTGCTGGAGTTTCAGGGCCACGACGTCCTGCTCGCCAACGACGCCATGGAAGCCACCCACGAACTGGATTCCCATGACGATATCGCGCTGATCGTCAGCGACATGTATATGCCTCTGATCAACGGCATCGAGCTTTTGCACATGCTGCGAGAGCAGGGTGTCATGCTTCCCTTCATACTGCTCACTGGTGACACGCCGGATGATGCACTGCGCCAGACCCCAGGGCTCAGCGCTTGCTTACAGAAAGATGCCGCGCTAGACACGTCATTAGAGCGCGCCGTTGCCCAAGCGCTTGGTGCGTAGCCATGCCGTTACCCAGCTATGCCCGGCTCGTCCACTCGCACAGGTAGCCTGATGTCATCCTCTGCTTCTTCGCTGCACGATAAACTCAATCAACTGCGTCAGCGTTTCATCGACCAGTTACCCGCGCGTTTACAGCTCACTGTCGGGCTGTGGCAACAGAGCCAGGCCTCCGCCGAGGCACAGGCACGACTTGGCCCAGAGCTGCATCGGTTTTTCCATAGTTTGAAGGGCACCGGACGCTCACTGGGCTTCGAGCGCATTGCGCTATTGGCCGAGCAGGGCGAGGCCGCTCTCGACGGCCAAGCACCTGCCGGGCAGGTGGTGGAGCAGGTGTTCGTCCACCTCGCCGAGGAGCAGCAGCGGCTGCAGTCACTGCCTGAGCAACAGCGGGCACTGGCCGCCATGACCAGCGTCGAATTCTCGCCAAAGCCAGTGCAAACCCGCAGCAAGCGTCAGCGGCTGATCTACCTATGCGACGACGAACCGGACCAAGTGAGCCAACTGCTGCACCACCTGCGCTGCTTCGGCCACGAGGTAGTGCACTTCGAAGACACGGATACGTTCTTCAACGCCGTGATCACGCGTCGTCCCGACGCCATCATCATGGACGTGCAATTCCCTCAAGGTAATACGGCGGGCACCGAGACGCTCGCCAGCCTCAACAAGCTGACCGGTGAACCGCTGCCCTCGATCGTCCTCTCCGCCCACGGTGATTTTCACTCACGCCTCAGCGCCGTGCGAGCAGGCTGTAACGGCTACTTCACGAAACCGGTGAAACCGCTGGACTTGATGCTGGCCGTGGATGAGCTCACCACGCCCAGCGACGAAGAGCCGCTGCGCATTTTGATCGTGGACGATGAACCAGAGGTCGCGGCATATCATGCCCTCCTGCTGGAGCAAGCGGGGATGGCCGTACAGCAGGTCAATCACCCCGCCGATGCGCTGACGGCCCTCGAGCGATTTAGTCCCGACCTGCTGCTCGTCGATGTCTACATGCCCGTTTGTTCCGGCGAAGAGCTGGCGAACATCATTCGCCAACAGCCCGAACACGTGGGTCTACCGATCATTTATCTATCGAGCGAAACCGACAGCCAAAAACAGCTCTCGGCCATGACGGCGGGCGTCGAGGCCTTCATCACTAAACCCGTAATCCCCGATGAACTGGTCTCGGCCGTCACATTGCGCGCCGAGCGCCTACGTTTACTGCGCTCGCTGATGACCCGTGACAGCATGACCGGGCTATATAACCACAGCACCACCACCGAACTCATCAGCAAAGCATTGGCACAAGCGCACCGTGACAACACCGAGCATGCCATGGCGATGATCGACATCGACCACTTCAAAGCGGTGAACGATACCCACGGCCACCTTGCCGGTGATCAGGTCATCATCACCCTGGCAAGGTTGCTGAAAACCCGCCTGCGCATGTCGGATATCATCGGGCGTTACGGCGGCGAAGAGTTCGTCGTGCTACTCAAGGGGGTCAGCGACGAGCGCGCCTGCGAGCTGATCGATGCACTGCGCCACGACTTTGCCCAGGTGGACTTTCATGCGGGCGGCACGCGCTTTCGCTGTACGTTCAGTGCCGGCATCAGCCGTTTTCCTAACCACCCCTCCACCGAGTCGCTGCGCCTGAGTGCGGACCAGGCGCTCTACCGCGCCAAGCATCAGGGGCGCAACCAAGTGGTCACCAGCACGGAGCAGGACGATGACGGACTCCCCACGGACTGCCCCTGAGGCGAACGCCACCTTCGCGCAGGCGTTCAACGCGCGCGGCGATGAGACAGCCATTGTGGAGGTGGATGAGCCCAGTCAGCAGGTGGTCCTCTTCCAGCTCTCCGGTCAACCGTTTGCGCTGCCCGGCCAGGCAGTGAGCGAAATTTTGAAAGGCGACACGCCAGTGTATTTCGTCCCTGGCTTGCCAGATTCCACCGAAGGGGTAATTCACCTGCGCGGCCAGATCGAATCACTGATCACGTTGCAGCCGCTGTTGGGCCTTGCTCCGTCTCAAACCGACGGCATGATGCTTGTCGTGAAAGGCGCCGGCATCCGCAGCGCGGTCCGCATCGATCAGTTGCAGGATGTCTGCGAGCTGCCGATAAGTGCTTTGAAGACGCCTCCCGACACCCTGCCCAGTGCGCTGCGTCCCTACGTAAGCGCGCTTTGGCAATCCGATGACACGCAGCGCGCCACGGCTCTCCTCGACCCCGACGCACTGCTTCAAGCGTACCTACAGGGTCTTGGCTAGCCAGTGAGTACCGTGACCTGTGTTCGCTTCAACGCCTGCGGCCATCAGTGGGCGCTGGAAGCTCACCACGTCAGGCGTATCGATAGCGCCGCGACGCTGGCACGTTACGTGTCTTTCGAGACACTCATGTGCCGAGGACCTGGACACTCGAGTCGCTGGCTCACGCTGATCGACCGCCAAGGCCCTTGGCAGCTTGGCCTGCCTGGCGACAGCGAGCTTATCCCTCTCCAGGTCGCTGACCTCCACCCTCTGCCGCCGCTTTTGGCCGCCCGCACTTCCTACCCGGCGCTTTGCGGCGTCGCCCTGGAAGGAGCGTCCATGACGCTTCTTCTTGAGGGTGGACGACTCGGCCTGCCCGTCGATTCTGACTCAGTGGACTAACCACAAACAGGTCACCCGGCTGCCCGGCTCTACTTGGCAGTGCGGTTCGATCACGGCCAACGCATCAGCCGCAATACACGAAGAGAGCACGGCTGAGTTTTGGTCGTCGAACGCCTCGGCCTCTATCCCCTCGGCGGTAAAGCGCAACGCCACGCGCATGTAATGCTGGCGCGGACCGGTGTCAGTGGCGAACCTAGCCGTGGCCGTCAGTCGCGGCAACGACCCAAGCGAGGGGCAATCTAGGAGCGCCCCAATGAGCGGCCGCAGAAACAGCCATGCGCCCACGAACCCCGATACCGGGTTGCCCGGTAACCCCACGAAACGCGCAAGGCTACCGTCGTCACGGGGGAGTCGCCCCAACGCCAGGGGCTTACCGGGACGAATCGCCAGCTTCCACATATCGAGCTGGCCTAGCGATTCCAGGGCCGCTTTGACGTGGTCTTCCTCACCCACGCTCACACCACCCGTGCTCACCACCACGTCGGCGTCGGCAGCTGCGGCGTTCAACAGCGCGACGGTCTGGGCGTAGTCATCGGGTACGCTCACCAACTGAACCACCTCAGCACCAAACGTCTCTAGCAGGCGCTTGAGCATCGGGCGGTTGGAGTTATACAGCTGGCCAGGCTCGAGCGGCGTACCGGGATCGACGATCTCATCACCGGTGGAGAGCAGCGCCACCCGAGGACGACGACGAACGCTGACGTCGGTGATGCCCTGCCCCGCTAAATGCCCTAACGCTGCGGCCTCCAAGCGCTCACCTGCATTGAGCAGCAGATCGCCTTGACGTACGTCGCGCCCCTGCAAGCGCACGTTATCACCGGCAGGCACATCGTCTGGGATAAGCGCTTCGCCCTCCTTTTCGACCACCCGCTCCTGCATCACTACGCAGTCAGCGCCGGGGGGCATCTGCCCGCCGGTGAAAATCCGCGCGCAGGTGCCCGCTGCCAGCGGCTGTGCCGTATCGCCCGCCGCAACTCGCTGGCTGACCAACAGCCACTTACCGGCGTCTACAGCGCGCAGCGCATAGCCATCCATCGCGCTGTTATTGAAAGGAGGCACGTCCAGCGTCGCCGTGACCGGCTCGGCCAGCACACGGCCAGCGGCGTCGTTCAACGCGACTCGTTCAACCGCTAGCGGCATAACCTCGGCCAGCAGCGCGTCGAGCGCCGTTTCGATCGGCTGCAGCTCAGCCATGCTGCCCCCGGCCTGGAATCACCAAGTTGGCAAAGTTACAGGGCTTATGGCGGCTATCGAGCTGCTCGGCCAGGATGCCGTCCCAGCCGGTGCGGCAAGCGCCGGTGGAGCCCGGCAGACAAAACACCACCGTGGCGTTGGCAAAACCGCCCAGCGCGCGGCTCTGAATGGTGGAGCTACCGATCTCATCGCCGCTCAGCTGGCGAAAGCGCTCGCCAAAGCCTTCGATGCGTTTATCCAGCAGTACCGAGACCGCCTCGGGTGTGGAGTCACGCCCGGTAAATCCGGTGCCACCGGTGGTCAGCACCACCTGCACGCTGGGGTCGGCGATCCACTGCGCCACCACCGCCCGAATTTGATACACGTCATCCGGCACGATGCGCTTGTCGGCCAAGCGGTGGCCCGCCTCGGTCAACCGCTGCACCAGCGATTGGCCCGAGCGATCGGTCTCTTCCGTGCGAGTATCCGAGACGGTGAGCACCGCGATGTTCAGCGCTTCCATGGCATCCATCGGCTACTCCTCGCGCTCATTTCGAGCATTGGCTTGTTTCCTGGCTTGACGCGCCTCGAGCGCGGCGAGCTGTTCCGGCGTCGCCTCGCCCTGGTGATGCGCCTTCCACTCACTGTAGGGCATGCCGTAGACATACTCGCGGGCGGCCTCCAGATCCAGCTCGGTGCCGTGCTGATCAGCGGCGGTCACCAGCCATTTCGAGAGGCAGTTACGGCAGAAGTCCGCCAGAATCATCAGGTCGATGTTCTGCACGTCTTTATTGTCATCCAGATGCTTCAGCAGGCGGCGAAACGCGGCGGCCTCCAGCTCGGTGCGGGTGGTGGCATCCAGTTCGTCAAATGTCGCCATGGTCATTCCTCTTTCCCAATGCATGGAAGTGCAGCATAACAAAAGACACCGCCCGAAGGCGGTGTCGAAGGGCATTCACGTTCACTGATGTCGACGGAGTGACTCAGCTTGGCTTAGCGGCAGAGTTGGCTGCCGAATGCTCGCCGCTGTCACCCGCTTTACGCGCCGCTATCTCTTCTTCGCTGATGGCCTGATCTTTGACCTCTTCGTACCACAAATTGTGGTGCTCTTTGGCCCAGGTTTCATCCACGTAGCCGGTGGTCATGCCTTCCAGCGCGCCTTCCGTGCCCAGCGTGCCGATGTAGATGTGGCCCAGCGACACGGCGGTCAGGCCGAGCGCTCCTACGGCGTGGATGATGTTGGCCCACTGCATGGTGTCGCGACCCTGGTCGAAATTGGGGAAGTCGAGCACGAAGCCGCTCGCCACCACCAGAATGCCGACGGATGCCAGCAGCCAATACCAGGCTTTTTCACCGCCGTTGCAGAAGCCCGCATCGACATGGCCTTTGCCAATCATGCCGCCGCCTTTTTTGAACCATACCCAGTCGTGCTTTTTGGGAATGTTCTCTTTGATCAGGCTAATCAGCATGATCACCAGCAGCACCCCGAAGATCGGTCCCAAATAGTTGTGCAGCACTTTGGAGGCCGACACCATCCAGCCCCATACGGCATCGCCAAATAGAGAGCGGAACACGAACTTACCCAGCAGCAGGTTGAGTCCGGTCAATGCCAGGGTGATGAACAGCGTGGCGACGGTCCAGTGTAGAGCGCGCATTAGCAGCGACCAGCGCAGTAGCAGACGACCGGTGCGCGGCTCTTCCAGATACTTCCGCCCGACGATGAAGTAGAACAGCGCGATCAGTGCTGCCATGCCGCCAATGGCAATCATGCCAAACGGCGACACCCAGCGATTACGCAGAATGCGCCACGTTTCGCCGCTCGCGTTGATCAGGTTGTAGTTACTTTCATGCCGCGAGTCGCGGTAGTTGGGCCCGGTTTCTCCGCTGCGCACCTGACGCCACTGGTCGGCGGTGATGCCCGGCGCAGCCGTGGTCATTTCACGATCTGGATCGGCTTGCGCCACGGCCATTTGGGTGACGCCCAGGCTGGCCACCAACAGTACCAGCATGAGACAGAGACGCCAGCCGCGCTGTAGCCAGCTAGCGGTGCCGCTAGGCGCCCGTGAGGGCACCTTTGTCATGGTCAAGGTTGTCATGACACGCCTCCTTACCCTTTGCGGGCAGCATCGTAGGCAAGGTTGTCAGTGCTAGCCTGAGGATTGTTCGACCACGCACCATCTTTATGGCCACGGTGTACCACGCGTTGACGGAAGATATCGGCAACGTCCTGCGCGTCTCCGGCCAGCAGCGCTTTAGTGGAGCACATCTCGGCGCACAGCGGCAGCTTGCCTTCTGCGATGCGGTTAGAGCCGTACTTCTGGTACTCCTCTTCTTTGGTTTCGGCGGGACCACCAGCGCAGAAGGTGCACTTGTCCATCTTGCCGCGCTCGCCGAACGCATCTTGCTGCGGGAACTGCGGCGCGCCAAAGGGACAGGCGTACAGGCAGTAACCACAGCCGATACATAGGTCTTTATCGTGGAGTACGATGCCGTCGTCGGTTTTGTAGAAGCAGTCGGTGGGACATACCGCCATGCAGGGGGCATCGTCGCAGTGCATGCAGGCAACGGAGATGGACATTTCGTCCGCTTCACCGTCGTTCAGGGTCACCACGCGGCGGCGCTGAATGCCCCACTCGACGTCATTGGCATTCTTACAGGCAGTGACGCAGCCATTGCACTCGATGCAGCGCTCGGCGTCACACATAAATTTCATTTGAGCCATGGTGTTCTCCTCGTGCCGGTGCGGGGGTAGCCACACCGGCATGCTGTCTGGTCAGGTCGTGTTAGCTGGCGCGTTCGATACGGCAAATGGTGCACTTGGTCTCTTGCATCAGTGTCACCGGATCGTAGCCGTAGGTGGTCGCGGTATTGGCCGCTTCACCAGTCACGTAGGGAACGGTGCCTTCCGGGTAGCGGTCGTGCAGGCTTTCGCCCTGGAACACGCCGCCAAAGTGGAACGGCATGAACGCCACTTTACGATCCACGCGGGGCGTCACCAGTGCTTTTACTTTGACCCGACCACCTTCGGCGCCTTCGACCCACACCTGATCGCCATCGCGGATGCCAATGTCGTTGGCATCGGCTGGGTTGATTTCGACGAACATCTCCTGCTGCAGCTCGGCCAGCCAGGACATGGAGCGCGTCTCTTCACCGCCACCTTCGTACTCGACCAAGCGACCGGAGGTCAGAATGATCGGATACTCCGCGCTGTTGTCACGGTCCTGGATGGTTTTGTACATCGTGGGCAGACGCATGATGGAGTCGAAATCGTCCCATGTCGGGTAGCGCTCGACCAGGTCACGGCGGGTGGTGTAGAGCGGCTCCCGGTGTTTCGGAACGGCATCTGGGAAGGTCCACACCACGGCGCGCGCTTTGGCGTTGCCGTAAGGCGCACAACCGTGTTCGATGGCCACCCGCTGGATACCGCCGGAGAAGTCGGTCTTCCAGTTTTGGCCTTCGGCCGCTGCTTTCTCCTCATCGGTGAGATCATCCCACCAGCCCAGATCTTTGAGCAGCTGATCGGTAAACTCCGGGTAGCCGTCGTCGATGTCACCGCCAACCGGTGCCGAGCCTTCCGCCAGCAGGTTCACACCGTCGCGCTCGATACCGAAGCGGGCGCGGAAGCCCATGCCGCCTTCCATGACCGGGACGCTGGTGTCGTAGAGGTTGGGCGAGCCGGGATGCTTGAACTCAGGCGTTCCCCAGCAGGGCCACGGTAGGCCGTAGTAGTCGCCATCGGCAGGGCCGCCCTGGGCACGCAGGTTCTCAAAACTGAAGGTGTGCCAGTTTTGCTGGTGCTCTTTCAAGCGCTCTGGGCTTTGGCCGGTGTAGCCGACGGTCCACATACCGCTGTTAATTTCACGCAGTACGTCTTCGATCACCGGTCGATTGCCTTCCATCGCGAAGTTCTTCACGAACTCGTTGCCAAAGCCGAGCTTGTTGGCAAATAGATACATGATTTCGTGGTCCGGCTTGGACTCGAACAGCGGCTCGATGACCTGGTCGCGCCACTGAATCGAGCGGTTCGTTGCCGTGACGCTACCGGTCGTTTCAAACTGGGTGGCGGCGGGCAGCAGGTACACGCCGTCGGTACGGTCATGCATGACAGCGGCAACGGTGGGATACGGGTCGACGATGACCATCATCTCCAGCTTCTGCATCGCCTTCTGCATTTCGACGCCGCGGGTTTGCGAGTTGACCGCGTGGCCCCAGTAGAACATCGCTTTCAACGCAGTGCGCTGGGAGATGTTGTCATCCTCTTCCAGCACGCCATCCACCCAGCGAGAGACGGTGATACCGCTGGAGTACATCGGTTTGCCATCGGCGTACTCGGTGTCGTCGAAGCGGCCTTTCAGCCATTCGTAGTCCACGTCCCACACCTTGGCCCAATGCTGCCATGCCCCCTCTGCCAAGCCGTAGTAACCCGGCAGGGAGTCACACCCTAGCCCCAAGTCGGTCGCGCCTTGCACGTTGTCGTGACCACGCAAGATGTTGGCGCCGCCACCGGATTTACCGATGTTACCCAGCGCTAGCTCTAGAATGCAGTAGGCGCGGGTGTTGTTGTTGCCGGTGGTGTGCTGAGTACCGCCCATGCACCACACCACGCAGCCGGGGCGGTTGTCGGCAAGACGCTTGGCTACGTCGAACATCTCGGCTTCGGGTACGCCAGTAATGTCTTCGACGACGCTGGGCGGGAACTGGGCGACTTCGGCCCGCACATCGTCCATGCCATAGACGCGCTGGCTGATGTACTCACTATCTTCCCAGCCGTTTTCGAAGATGTGCCACAGCAAGCCCCAGATGTAAGCCACGTCCGAGCCGGGGCGAATGCGCACGTACTTGTTGGCTTTCGCCGCCGTACGCGTAAAGCGCGGGTCTGCGACGATGATGTCGCAGTTGTTGCGCTCTTTGGCAATCAGGATGTGCTGCATGGCGACCGGGTGCGCTTCACTGGGGTTCGAGCCAATGAACAGGATCGCCTTGCTGTTGTGCATATCGTTGAGCGAGTTGGTCATCGCTCCATAACCCCAGGTATTGGCTACACCCGCCACGGTCGTGGAGTGACAAATACGTGCCTGGTGGTCAGTGTTGTTGGTGCCCCACATGGAGGCGAGCTTGCGCATCAGATACGCCTGCTCGTTGTTGAACTTCGCCGAGCCCAACCAGTAAACGCTGTCCGGGCCGTAGCTGTCGCGCAGCTCGAGCAGCTTGTCGCCGATCTCGTTGACCGCCTCGTCCCAGTCCATGCGCTGCCACTCGCCCGCCACTAACTTCATCGGGTACTTCAAGCGGCGCGTGGAGTGGCCGTGCTGGCGCAGCGACGCGCCTTTGGCACAGTGGGCCCCACGGTTGATCGGGTGGTCGAAGGCAGGCTCCTGTTTGGTCCAGATTCCCTCTTGCACTTCGGCATAGACACCACAACCCACCGAGCAGTGGGAACAGATGGTGCGCTTGGTCTCCACCGGGGAGTCGAGCACCGGCGTTTTATTCGCCGCTTCGGTGCGCTGCATCATCGGCGCGCCCATGAAGCCTGCTGCGGCAACGCCGCCAGTGGCGACGCCCGTACGCTTCAAGAACTGACGACGGGAAATACCCAGTCCAGTGGTCGCAGGGGCGTTCGTTTTACGAGTTAAACGCATGGCAAATCTCCTGGCAGTTCGCCGTCAGTCACGCAGCGATGCGTAGTAAGCACGAATATGGTCGGTCTCACGGTAGTTCACCGTCTGCTTATCGCGCTCGACCGGGCTCTTGTCATCCGCCTGTGCCAAGGTGACGTGGCCGACCGCAGCGGCGGCACCCGCAGCAGCGGTGCCTAAACCAACGGTTTTCATAAACCGGCGGCGCTCAGGGTTATGTGACTGGTGCATGGGGTTCTCCTCTTTCATGCTTTTCTTATACGTGGCCAGCAGGCCTGTCGTTCACTTACCGCTGCGCACGGTCACGTCACGGTGTGGCTTTGCGCGCTGCACCGGCATCATAGGAAGCAGGCTCCACTATGCGTACCGGTCGATAGGCCGTCTGATCGCTCAAGCGTGCCTGTTCGCTCTCCATGAAAGCGCTACCCAACTGCCCCAGCGCTGCATAGAAAGCGGTGTCTACGTTGGCAAGGTCATCCCAACAGCGGCTGGCCCAAGGGGCAAGATGCCGTTGAAAAAAGGTAAATTGCTCGCCATTTTGTGCCGCGATGAGCATGGCCATCACTTCACACACCGCGGCCAGGTGATCTTCTGGATCCCGGGTATGCTCGCAGCGCTCGAAGCCCAGCGCTCGGAGGTCTTGGCGCAGTGCGACCAACGCGGCTTCCATCAATTCGCCATTTCGGTACCAAGACGCATAGGGGACTACGTCGCCTTGAATCACGCCGACCAAGTGGCGAAAATGCGCCCGTTTCAAGCCGTCGACATCGCTCTGGGCCGCGGCCAGCGACAGCGCCGCCCAACACTCGGCAATACGGCTACCGTCTTGCTCGTTATCCAAGCTCGCCAACCACGCCAGCAGCTCGCCATCCGGCGCTTGGCGCAGCAGGCTGGCGAGCAGTTGGTAGATATCCATGCGCAGTGCATCGGTGTCGCTTAGCGTCGGCATTGCATCGCTCATAGCTTCATACCTTTAGTTGCGCGTTAGGGTCGCGCGCCATGGTTTTCCAAACGTCTTTCACCCGGCAGTCTTCGCACATTTCCAACCGCGCCATGGCATCCCCGGCAAAATAAGGGTGATTGGCCAGCTTGGCTTTGATGGTGGCCACGGTACTGGCCGTGGCGAACGGCTTACCGCAGCCGATGCACTCGAACGCCGCCTCCTCATGGCAAATGTGCCGTGTGTCGCGCTCGGGCTCGGCGAGGAACCCCGGCGCCAGCGTAATGGCGTCTTCCGGGCAGGCCTGTTCGCAGAGCCCGCACTGCACGCAGTCTGCTTCGAGAAAACTCAGCGCGGGGGCGTTGCCCCCTGACTTGAGCGCAGGCGTTGGGCAGTTGCTGACGCAGGCGTGGCACAGCGTGCAGGCCGCGCTATCCACCTGAATACCACCGTACGCCGCGCCCTGAGGCATGACATGACGTTCACCGCTGGGCGCACCCAACTCGGCCAGTCGCGTCAGAACCACGTTCAGGCGGGCACGCTTGTTAGGCTCGTCGAAGTTCAACGGCGACTCGGTGAGCGGAGTGAGGCTCGGCAGCGCATCGCGCTCGCTCTCGGCTCCAGCAGGCAGCAGCTTGATGCGTGCCGTGTCGTGGCCAAGCGCGGTCAGTAGCGCGTGCGCCTGGGCGATTTGCTGCTCTAAAAACGCGCTGAGCCGATTCGGCATGTCATCGTGAAGCTGAATGCGCACTTCGGCGGCACCGCTGGCAAGTGCCGTCAGCCACTGGTCGTGACCCGCCGCGCCCAGTTCTTCTAAGGGTGCATCGATGATATGACCCGGCGTGGTAATACCTGCGTTGCGCTCGGCTTCCAGCGAGTCATGGGTGATGAAGCGCAGCACCGGCACCTCGCCACCGGCGTCGCGGTAGGCAGATAGCCAAGTGGCGAGCGTATCCTGCTGCCGGCGGGTTTCCGGTAGGCGAAACTCGATGGCACCGGTCGGGCACGCGCTGGTGCAGCTCCCCACGCCCTGGCAGAGAAACGGATCGATCTCGATGCGCGACTCGATACGGCCTTGGATGCTGGCAATCGCATCCGCCGGGCAGACGTCGAGACAGCGGGTGCAGCCAACGTTACCACTGGACGAGTGGGCACAAAGATCGGTATTGACCTGGAAATAGCGCGGTTTGTCGAATTCGCCCACCAGTTCGGTCACGCTCTCCAGCACGTCGGCACGCTCTGCCTCCTGACGCTCCCACGCGAGGCGCAGGTAGCCCGGCGGCGGCAACTCCCATGCAGCCACGTCCAATGCGCCTTCGGTGAGATCCAGCACCACGTCGAAAACGTCGCGTTCGATCAATGCTTGCGCCAGATTGAGCGCGTCGCCATCGGCTTGAGCCAGGGTGGTTCGGAACCCGCCCAGGTGGCCCGCAATACGCAGTTGGGGCTGCTGATGTGTGCTCAGCAGGTGTGCGGTAACCGGCTCGCTGGTGGCAGGAAGATCGACAGCGACATCCGTCGTCAGCAGCGTCAGCGACGCGAGCCCACGACCTTGCAGCGCACGCGCCGCTGAGCTGACGGACGCTGCACGACCCAGTAGCAATACGTGCCCTCGGCTATGGTAGGTCACGTTGGCAGGCGTTAAATTCACCGGCCATGAGATACGCCGACGCACCGCTTCACGGGCGGCGGCGTTACGCTGGTCGTCGATCGACGCCAGTTGGATTCGTTGGTTCATGCATTCTCACGGTCAAGAGGTCGTTTTTGTTATAATTAGCGTTTAGATGTCGTCATTTCGAGGATGACTTTCGACGTTATATCGACATAGCTTATTGTATCAGCGTACGGCGCAAACCGCTTTTTTGCCACTTCCATTGGTCGAATCGCTGTCAACGCAAGCCTGCTCGGTTTTTTACAACCCACTGATTCAAAAAGCTAACCGTCTTTTTTTCGCTCTCCCAGAGCGTGATCGGAATCATCAGACCGGTCGTCTAGTGAGACACTTTGTACAAAACTGTCATCACTTGTGCAAGCGCTCCCCTGCCCAGCTCCCTTCTCATCCTCATCATGGCCCGCGCGTTCTGCGTCGTTTTGCGCGGACTCGTCCAGCTTATCGAGGGCCTCCTCTGCTTTATTGGCCCAGCGCCGCAGCTTGCCCGCCAGCTCGCTCGCCATCGGCTTCAATTGCTGAGTGTAGTCAGCGTCGTAATCGTCCAGACCATCGCGCACGTTGTAGTTACCGGTGGCCCAGAGCCTGCGTAGTGCGCGACGGCGCAGGGCGGCGCTCACGCCAGGCACCATGAAGGCACTGAAATCACTGCCAGCAGGCAGCGTATCCGGATCGGGCAGCGTGTGGTCCAAACTACCGGGGGGTGGCAACGCTGACGTCTCTTGCTCGTCAGTGGCTGCCTCGACTGCTACGTCATCGGCCCCATGATCGGCAACATTAGCGCGCTGTTCCGCCGACGGCCTGACGCGCTCACCTTGCTCGACACCCGTAGGCTCGGAAGAGTCAGTTTCAGACGAGCTAGGCGGAAGATTATCGTCATCGAGACCGCGCTTTTTACGCGACCAGCGCTCAAAACGGCTCACTGCGGCTGCTCCTTGGCCGGGGTCTCTTTACCACGCCCGGCTCCTTTGCGTTTTTTCTTGCGGGTTTCCACCGGGGCGTCACCGTGGCGGGCGAGGTAGTGCTCGATCCACACTTGAATCGCCATCGGCATGGGCGCTTCCAACACCTGCTGCTCGCCATCGAGCCAGCCTGCGGCGACGTCTTGGCTGGCGGTCATCGCATCGGGCGTCGGGGTCTGCCCCGTGAATCCAGCACGCACGAACAGGCGCGGTGTGGACGAGGTAAGGTTGAACCGGTAGGCCGCTCGCTCGGTCATGTAGAGCTGCAAGTTGAGAACACACTCCCCCTGGTCGCCCGGCACGAGCTCGGCAATACGCCACTGGGTCTGTGTGAAACGTCCCACCTGCTTGGCCTCCGCCATCAAGGTGACGCTCAGCGCGCGCAAATTATCACTCATGGGTTTCACCCCCTTAGACCTTGAACGGGTAGACAAGTAAGCCTTTTGAGCGCCATCATCGTCAACTCAGACTATTTTACTCAACTATTATCGTAATGTTCGCCGTGTTTGCGTTACCCACACCACGTTTTGGTATCAGTGAGGATTGCGGATGCCCGCCCTTCAGCTAAGCCGAGCCCGCTTACCGGCCACGACCACCATCGATGTCATGGATGCCTACGGCGACACGCGCGCCCAGGCGATTGCCGCCGAGCGTGCGCTCACGGTCTACCTCAATAAGCGCGAGATCGTCACGCTAATGACCCTAGGAGACGACCCAGAAGCGCTGGTGGTAGGCTACTTGCGTAATCAGGGTCTATTGCGCAGCGCCGAGGATTTGGCTGCCGTGCAGGTCGATTGGGACGTCGAAGCAGCGGTGATCGTCACTCGCCATCTGCCGGAGGACTTGGAAGCGCGCCTGGGCAAACGCACCGTGACGACCGGATGCGGCCAAGGTACCGTGTTCGGAAACCTGCTGGAGCAAACCGCCCTGACCGCGCTGCCCGAGACACCGTTGGCGCAATCCACTCTGTATGATTTATTGGCTAATTTGAACACCTATAACGACACCTATCGCAGCGCGGGGGCGGTTCACGGCTGTGCGCTGTGCCACCAAGCGCGGGTGCTGGATTTCGTCGAAGACGTGGGCCGCCATAACGCCGTCGATACGCTGGCCGGCCGCCAGTGGCTCAATCAAGCGGACAGCCAGTGCGCCGATATTTTCTATACCACCGGCCGCCTCACCTCCGAAATGGTGCTTAAAGTCGCGCAAATGGGCATTAGCGTGCTGGTATCGCGCTCAGGCGTGACGCAAAAAGGCGTAGAGCTGGCCGAACGTTTCGGCGTCATGCTGATCGCTCGGGCCAAAGGCAAAAGCTTCCAAGCGATCAACGCCGCTGGCCGCTTGACCCTAGACGCCATACCCCCCAAACCGCCCAGCGCGCGCTCGTCCAAGGAGGCAGGCGTATGATAGCCAAGCAGGATCTCACCGGAATGATTCTCGCAGGCGGCGAGGGTCGCCGTATGGGCGGTCGAGACAAGGGGCTCGAGCCTTTCGCGGGCCTGCCGCTGGTGGCGCATACCGTCAAACGCTTTGACGGTCACGTGCATGAGCTGATGATCAACGCCAACCGCAACGGCGATGCCTACGCGCTGTTTGCCGACCGCGTCATCGCTGATGCCGAAGGCGGTTTCAAAGGTCCGCTGATGGGTATTTACAGCGGCCTATGTGCCGCCCAAACGCCGTGGCTATTGGTCGCCCCTTGCGACTCCCCGGCGCTGCCCTTCGATGTGGTGTCGCGGATGATCGCGGGGGTTATCCAAGAAGGTGTCGAACACGACATTGCCGTGGCCTTCGATGGCGAGCGCCTGCACCCGGTCATCGCGCTACTGCGCACGTCGCTGGCCGACGATCTGGCCGCGACGCTGGCCGACGGCGAGCGTAAAATCGACCGTTGGTACGCCCGCCACGCTTGGTGCCGCGTCGATATGTCGGATTGCCCGGAAGCGTTCGCCAACCTCAACACCGAAGAGGAAAAAGCGCGTTTGGAGCAGGCCATGACGACATCCTCTCAGGAGGTGCCATGAGCCTATCGTGTTTCGAGCTGGGCGAACAGATGCTGAGTGTCGAGGCCGCCCGAGCGGCGCTGATGACGCTGGTGGAAACGCCGGTAGCCGTCGAGCAGGTGCCGCTGAGCCGCGCCTACGGGCGCAGGCTGGCCGTCGACATCACCGCCCGAATCAACGTGCCGCAAAATACCAACGCGGCGATGGATGGCGTTGCCCTGGCATGGCCCGAAGCGCCGCTTCATGATGCGCACTTTCCTGTCATCGGCGACGCCGTTGCCGGGCAAGCGTTCGACGGTCATGTGCTCCCCGGCCAGTGCGTGCGCATCACCACCGGCGCGCCCATGCCCAGCGGCACCGATACGGTCATCATGCGTGAACAGCTCATCGAAGAGGCGCACCGTGTCACCGTCGAACGCCCTGAGCGCGTCAGCGTCGGGCAGCACGTTCGCCAAGCGGGTGAGGACATTGCCGAGGGCGATGTGGCGTTGACGGCAGGCACCCGGCTGGACGCTGCGGGCATGGGTCTGGCAGCCTCGCTGAGCTATGCCGAGATCACGGTGTATCGTCGTCCCAAGGTCGCGATTTTCTCTACCGGCAACGAAGTCACGCCGCCAGGGGAGCCGTTGCCCAGCGCCGGGATTTACGATACCAATCGGTTTACCCTGATGGGCATGCTCAGCGAGCAAGGGGCCGAGGTCGTGGATCTAGGCATTTTGCCCGACGACCCGCACACCATCGAACGGGCGCTGGCCGAGGCTGCGACACAGTGCGACCTAGTGATCACCAGTGGTGGCGTATCGGTCGGTCATGCGGATTACACACGCACCGCGCTGGAGGCCCTTGGGCGGCTGGCCTTTTGGCGAGTGGCGCTGCGCCCCGGTCGCCCCATGGCCTGCGGCCAGCTAGGCGCTTCGCGCACGCCGTTCGTGGGTCTGCCGGGCAACCCGGTGGCCGTCATGGTAACGTTTAGTCAGTTCGTGGTGCCGCTGCTGCAGCGGCTGCAAAGCCAACCACCGGCAGCACCGCGACGGCTGACGGCGGTGGCCCAAACGTCTCTCAAAAGTCGTTTGAAACGCACGGATTTTTTGCGCGGTGTCTATACGTGCGATGACCAGGGAGTGCTGCACGTGCGCAGCACCGGCGCCCAAGGTTCGGGTATTTTGACATCCATGGTGATGGCCAACTGTTTGATCGAACTTGGCGATGACCAAGCAGGCGCTCAGCCAGGCGAGGCGGTCTGCATTCAACCCATAACGAGCTGGCAATGACCGAACAACTGATCGACGATTTTGGCCGCCGGGTACGCTACGTACGCATGTCGGTCACTGACCGCTGCGACTTTCGCTGCGTGTACTGCATGAGCGAGGAAATGACGTTTCTTCCCCGTGCGCAAGTCCTCACACTGGAAGAGCTGGCCATGGTGGCACGCGCCTTCACCGAGTTGGGTGTCGAGAAAATCCGCCTGACCGGGGGGGAGCCGCTGGTGCGTAAAGGCATCGAGCAACTCGTGGACGACATCGGCGCTCTGCCGGGGCTGGACGACTTCACCATGACCACCAACGGTGCCAGCCTACGTAAACACGCCAAGCGGCTCTACCAAGGCGGCTTGCGTCGGCTCAATATCAGCCTCGACTCTCTCGATCCCGAGCGCTTCAAGCAGCTCACGCGCACCGGCGATCTCGCCAAAGTGATCGACGGCATCCACGCCGCCCAAGAGGCGGGCTTCGAGCGCATCAAGCTGAACGCGGTAATTTTGAAGGGCCGCAACGAAGACGAAGTGCTCGACTTGGTGACCTTTGCCCGCCAGGAAGGCCTCGATATCAGTTTCATCGAGGAGATGCCGCTGGGCGATGTATCGGATCACTCCCGGGCGGAGACTTTCTACTCCAGCGACGACGTCCAGGCGATGATCGAAACCCGCTACCCGCTGACGGCGACTACCGAGACCACGCCCGGGCCGTCGCGCTACTTCAGAATGGCCGACAGCGATAGCCGCGTAGGCTTTATCTCGCCCCATAGCCACAACTTCTGCGATAGCTGTAACCGCGTTCGGGTCACCGTGGAAGGCCGTCTGCTGCTGTGCTTAGGGAATGAACACTCGGTGGACTTGCGCGCCGTGTTGCGCCGCCACCCTGGCGACATGCAGGCGCTCAAAACCGCCATTATCAACGCCCTGCCGCTCAAGCCAGAACGCCACCACTTCACCACCGACGGTGATGTGCAGGTGGTGCGTTTCATGAACATGACCGGAGGCTAACCGTTGGCTGCTGCGTCACGCGTACCCGTTCACATCGTCACCGGCTTTTTAGGTAGCGGTAAAACCACGCTTATCCACAGCCTGATCGAACAGAAGCCTGTGGATGAGAAGTGGGCCATTCTGGTCAACGAATTTGGTCAGATCGGCATCGACCAAGCCATGTTCGATCGCCGCGACGATGTGGTGGTGAAGGGCCTACCCGGCGGCTGTCTGTGCTGTCAGCTTGCGTTCGTGTTACAGGCCGCGCTGGTCAATCTGTTGGCGCGCAGCAAGCCTGACCGGGTGATCATCGAGCCCTCCGGCCTTGGCCACCCGGCGGGGTTGCTCGACCTGCTGCGCGGTGAGGCGTTTCAGGATGTGGTAGCCGTACAAGATATTATCGCCACGCTCGACCCTCGTCGACTGGACGACACCCGCGTGCGCGAGCACGAGACGTTTCAAGACCAGCTGCAGATGGCCGATGCCATCGCCATTACGATGGGTGACCAAGCAAGCGAGGCCCAGCATCGTCAAGCGCAGCAGTTTGTTGGTGCGCTATGGCCAACGCCAAAGTGGGTGCATATCGTCGACCACGGCAAACTTCCCGTGGCGCTGCTGCTGGAGAGCGGTCAGACCAGCCAGCCAGCGCACACCTCGATGCCTGACGCGCACCATGCCTTGGCGGCGGCCCCGAGCCTGGATGGCGCGTTTTTCGATTTCCCACCGCCGCCCGGCACGCCTCAGCAGCAAACCGCCAACGCCTTGGGCTACACCAGTACCGGCCTGCGCTGGCACCCCACCGAACGCTTCGACCTCGACCTGCTTGCCCACTGTGTCGGTGAATTACCTACCTCCGCTCGGGTGAAGGGCGTGTTTCACACCACGGATGGCTGGAAACGGCTCAACCGCGCCGACGGAGCGCTCAGCGTCGCCAGCAGCGCCTGGCGGCAAGACTCGCGGATCGAAGTGATTACCCCCGACCCTATCCCCTCCGACGCTATCGACACTATCGAACACGCGGCGCTCATCGCCACCCTGCATGCACAGCTGGCTCGCTCACGAGTGGAAGCGCCCTGATACCATCGCCTCGATCTCACTGACCGGAACCGGGCGACCATACAAATAGCCTTGAAAGGCGTGGCAGTCGTGAGCCATGAGCCACACCTGCTGGGTCTGGGTTTCGACCCCCTCGGCAATGATGTCGAGGTTCAAGCTCTTGGCCAGGGCGATGGTACTCTCCACGATCGCCGCATTGGCCTTGCTCTCAAGTACTTGGTGTACAAAGGACTGATCGATTTTTAGCTGATCCAGCGGCAACTGAGCCAAATAGGCCAACGACGAGTAGCCGGTGCCAAAATCGTCCAATGAAAAGCGCACACCCAACGCCTTCAAGCTCAACATTTTATCTCGAGCGTCGTCACGGGCCTCCACGAAGAGTGACTCGGTGACTTCGAGCTTGAGCTGGGCCAGCGGCGCTTGGGTGCGCTGAAATACGTGCTCCACGCGGGACAAAAAGTCCGCCTCGCGAAACTGCAGCGGACTGATGTTGACCGAGATCGTCAGGTGGCTGAGCAGCGGTGAAGGCGCCCAGCGAGCAAGCTGCTGGCAGGACTCCTCCAATACCCATTCGCCCACGTCGTTGATCAGCCCGGTGCTCTCCAGTAGTGGAATAAACTCCCCCGGAGAGACCATGCCACGCTCGGGGTGCTGCCAACGCAGCAGCGCTTCCACCCCGGTGAGCATACCGTGGCGATCCACCTGAGGCTGATAGTGAAGTCGCCATTGCTGATTCTCCAATGCCTGGCGCAGTTCCGCCTCAAGCTTCACTTTGGCCAGCAGCGCGGCCTGCATGGAGGGATCGAAGAAACGCAGCGATTGTCGCCCGCCCGTCTTGGCTTGAGAGAGCGCCATATCTACCTGCTGTAGATAGTCGTCGGCGCTCCGCTGACTATCCGACACGATGGTAATGCCCACGCTGGCACTCACCACGGCACTCTCTTCACCAATTGGGACGGGCTCGTCCAGCGCCGCTAACAGTTTTTTGGCGATGTGCTCGACTAACGCGTGCGTTTGGCGTGGGCTACCATCCACGCCTTCGATCAACACGGCAAATTCGTCACTGCCCAGCCGAGCGAGCGTGTCGGTGTCACGCAGCATTTGACCGAATCGGCGGGCCACGCACTGCAACAGTTGGTCCCCCGCGTGATGCCCCAAGGTGTCGTTCACATGGTTGAAGTTATCGATGTCGATCAGCAAGAGCGCGCCACAGCGCTGATGGCGGTTTAGCTCCTTCAGCGCCGTGCCGACACGGTCCATGAAGAGACGCCGGTTGGCGAATCCGGTGAGCGGGTCGTAAAACGCCAACTGGTGAATCTCCTGCTCGGCAGCTTTGCGCTCACTGATATCGCTCATGGTGGCGACGTAGTGGGTCAGCTCGCCCGCCGCGTCGTAAACCGCACTAATGGTCAGCCACTCGGGAAACAGCTCACCGTTTTTGCGCTGATTCCAAATTTCTCCTTCCCAACTCCCCGTGGCCATGACGCTGCGCCACAAACGACGATAAAACGCCGCGTTATGGTGGCCCGAGCTGAACATGCGCGGATTCTTGCCCACCACTTCTTCATCGCTGTAGCCAGTAATGCGTTTGAAGGTATCGTTGACCTTTAAAATATGACCCCGCGCGTCCGCCACCATGATGCCCAAGTGCGCCTGAAAAGCCGCAGCCGCGATTTTCAGCTCGACTTCTGCTTGTTTCGCGTCGGTAATATCGCGGGTCACGGATAAAACTCCTTCGATGTGATGAGTGTGACTGGCCAACGGGCTCACCGTGGCGTGAAAGTGACGCTGCTGCTGGCCAAGCAGTAACGGATATTCGAACGTCGCCACCTGTCCGGAGCGCTGGACTTGGTGGAACACCTTATCAAACGCCTTGGCCAGCGTAGCAGGCAGTACTTCATCATAATGTCGCCCTAGCGCTTGCTGGCTTTCCAGCAGAAGTTTATCCTTCTCGATGGCGTGAACGAAGCGAAACCGCCCTTGGCCATCGAAGACGAAAATCAAATCTTGCAACGAGTTGATCAGCGCGTCCAAGCGCGCCTCCCGGGATTGCAGCCGATACGAGAGCGACAGTCGATTCAAATAGTGCCGCACGCCCCAGGCCCCCAGTAGCAACATCCCTCCCATTGCCAGCGTGAGAACCAGGCCGCGTTGACGCCAACCGGCAAGCTGGCGCTGCACATCGACCCCGACCACTACCAGTACGGGGTAATTGCCGACACGCTGCATATGGAACAGGCGCTCGCGCCCGTCCAGCGGCGAGCGAGCCGTAAACGTTTGAGAGGCTTGCTGGGTGGTCAGCCACTGCCGTGTCGCCGGATCGTCGATCTGCATGCCCACCAAGGCAGGTGGATCAGGCACGGGATGACGAGCGATGAGCTTCAAGCTACCGTCGACCAAGCTCATGCTTTCGCCATCATAAACGCGCATTTGTTGAAGAGCGTCCATCAGGGTTTGGGGCACCAAACGCGCGACCACGACGCCATCGAAACGATCGTTTTCGCCGCTGATTCGCCGAGCGTGATAGAGATAAAACTGACGATCCTCGTCCGACCAGTAAAGCGGCGTCACGAGCTCGCGCTGGCCCCCTTGCTGAAACGAGCGAAAAAAATCAGTGTGACTAATATCGATGCCCGCATGGCGATTATCACGACTACTGATCCATACGCGCCCTTGGTCGTTGAGAATACCGATCTCATTGATCAGCGGCATATACCGGGTCAAGGCTTCTACGGCCCCCTGTATGTCGGCCATACCGTCAGCGCTATCGAACCCGCGGGTCTCAACGTGCTGAGCCAAGGTGAAAAGTGCTTGCCCGCTCTGCCCAAAGACGCCTTTCGCCCACTCGGTCATGACGTTAGAGCGGGCAGAGGCCCGGGCTTCTGCCGCACGAATCTCCTGCTGGTACTGGCCAGTCAATAGCCAACCAAACAGCGACACCACCACACACAGCGCCAAAAAGAAAAAGCCGATCGCGCGTCGCTGCAAACGTCGATAACGTGGCAATACGGGCACATCGCGGCTCGTTGCATCACTGCGAGAAGGAAACATGGCACATCGACCTTATTCAGGTATCCCGCAGGCGCACCTGATACAGTGTAAAAAAGAACAGTGGAAGATACACCAACGCCAGGCCAAGATGACATCACCCCATAGTGGCGCGTTGTTTTTTTGATGTATATCAGTTTTTAGCCAGCTTAATTCTTCAATAAGCGCCCTTTTTATCAAGAAGAGGCAGTTATGGCATCGCTAGGCCAAATGAGCGACTACGACATACGTCTAGTGCGTATTTTTAAAACGGTGGTGGAGTGCGGAGGCTTCACTGCAGCCGAGACCACGCTGGGCATTAGCCGCTCGGCGATTAGTCAGCACATGAGCGACCTTGAAAGCAGGCTGGGCTTTTCGCTATGTCAACGTGGGCGTGGAGGCTTTAGCCTGACAGAAGAGGGTAAGGAGATTTACCAGGCGGGACTCACACTGCTTACGGCGCTGGAAACGTTCAAAAGCGATGTGAATGCGCTACACCATACCATCAAAGGCGAGCTGAACATCGGCATTACCGACAATCTCGTCACCCTCCCCGCCATGAATGTCACCCATGCGCTAGCCGCACTGACCGCCCCCCACCATGAGGTCACGGTACACATTCATATGGAGCCCTCAGATGCGGTGATTCGCGGCGTGATGGACGGTCATCTACACGTGGGCGTCGTGCCCGCCGTGAACCTGCCCACCAGCCTGGAAACACGCTTGCTCTACGACGAGCCCTCTTACCTATACTGCTCCGCTGGCCACCCGCTGTTCAGCGTACCCGACGACGCCGAGAGCGCCGCCCAGCTCGCTCGATACCCGGCCATTCGACCCCGCTATCCGCTTCCCGACATGGCACGTCAGGCCCACGAAGCGCTCAACCTACAAGCCTCCGCTTCCGACCGGGAGGGCGCGGCGTTCCTGATCCTCACCGGCCGATTCATCGGCTTTCTACCCGAGCATGTCGCCGCACAGTGGGTCGCCGCAGGCAAAATGCGCGCTCTGCATCCGACCACTCGGCACTATCGTATTCCCTTCGTGCTGGTCACACGCCACGACCGACGACCCAACCGTGTGGTCGATGCGTTTTTGGGGTTTGTCGAACAACGCGAATCATAAAGCATAACGCCCGGTAAAGTGCCGGGCGTCATAGCGTGGTTCAGTCATCAAACCGGATAACGACTTATTTTACGACCTCACTCGCCGCGAGAGGTACAGGCCCCACCTGAGGCGACGTTGCCAGTGCTTGGCTGGCGAGGTAATAGACGACTGCCCCCAGCGCGGAGCCCGTAAACCAGCCGTAGTCATAGAACCAGTTCATGGTACCGGTCAGCAGCGAGAGCAGCGTTAACGCCACCGGAACACCAAAGGCGATAAAACCGGCGATATTGACGGCGGGATAAGCATGGTGGTCCATATACAGGCTCGGCACATCCAAACGCTGCTTTTTAATCAGGAAGTAATCCACCGCCATGATGCCAGCGATGGGCCCTAACAGGCTGGAGTAGCCCAGCAGCCAGTTGGAGTACATCTGCTCCAGAGAAACGCCCTGGCTCACCACCCCCGCCTTTTGCAGCAGGTCGTAACCCATCAGCAACACCCCTACAGCCCCTGTCAGCAGCACTCCTCGCGTTTGATTGATAAATTTAGGCGCAATATTTTGGAAATCATTGGTAGGGGAAACAATGTTAGCGGCAGTATTCGTGGAGAGTGTCGCGATAATGATCAATACCATCGCCAGCACCACCCAAGCAGGACTGTCAATCATCCCAATCAAATTGACTGGATCAGCAATGGTCTGTCCTACCAGCGACTCAGACGCTGCGGTAAGCACCACACCAAGGGCAGCAAAGAAGAACATGGTCAACGGCAAGCCCAGGATCTGCCCGACGATCTGGTCCTTCTGGCTCTTGGCGAAGCGACTGAAATCAGGAATGTTCAGTGACAGCGTTGCCCAGAAGCCCACCATGGCCGTCAGGCCAGCAAAGAAGTAACCATACACCGAAGCCCCTTCCGGGCGCGACGGCGGCTGGGCCAGCAGCTCGGTCATCGACATGTGCGGCCACGCCCACATCATCAACCCGATCCCTACGGCCAGCAGCAGCGGCGCTGCCAGGGTTTCCAGCCACTTGATCGACTCGGCCCCGCGAATCACCACGTACAGGTTCATGGCGCCAAACACGAAGAAGCCAATCACCTCGCCGACACCTCCCAGCGCCGCCCAGGCGGGAAACAGCGCCGACAGCAGCAGGTGAATGGCCAGCCCGCCAAACATGGTTTGAATGCCAAACCAGCCGCAGCCCACCAGCGCCCTCACCAGGCAGGGCACGTTGGAGCCCAGGATACCAAACGAAGAGCGCAGCACCACCGGAAAGGGAATGCCGAATTTGGTGCCGGGAAAAGCGTTCAGCGTCAGCGGAATCAGCACGATCACGTTGGCCAGCAGAATGGCCAACAGCGCCTCGCCAACGCTCAGCCCAAAGTAGGCCGTGAGCACGCCGCCCAGGGTGTAGGTGGGTACGCAGATCGACATACCGACCCACAGCGCCGCAATGTTCCATTTGCTCCAGGTACGCTCTTTTGCTTCGGTGGGCGCAATATCCTCGTTGAAGCGGGCGCTTTCACGTACATCGTCTTCCACTGCCAGTTCGACCAACCCCTGCTGATCGATCATTCGAGATTTCGCTGCCGTCATCGTTGTCTCCTTAGCCTCGCCATTGCTTTTTTTATCTTCAAAGGTTCAACAGGTTACCCAGCAATAAGCGTGCCCAAAACCACACACTCACCGCTAACTCATTGAACACAAAGCTGACTAAAAAGACATATATAAAAAAGAAACTCTCTACATCATTGTTGTTATAGCAACGGGTATTAAAACTTACTAAACAGGGTAGCGGCATATTCATAAAACGCACCATAAGAATGCAAAGAATCAATATGAAAATAAAAATACAAAACACAAACTATTGATTTAAAATCATAAAAAAGAAACGCCATAATAGTGCAGCATCTCACCAAATTGATAAAAACGGCCAACTTAAAATTTAAAAAACAGAAAAAACAGTCACTTGAAAGACAACCAGGCTTTTTATAAAAACTTCTTGCAAAACGTCTTCAATCAGCGCTATGTTCAAAAAACTGTCTATCATGACAGCTTTGCTAACAATTATAAGTGTCGACCATGAGTCGATGTCATGACACGCCTAGCGATCTTTTCCGCCACTCATCGATACCGGCAGAAAAGCCACCCATAGCTGACCTCCCATCCATTCGGATGGTCGGCGCGTTATGACAAAAGAGGGGTAGTCCATGCAGAAAATGAAGATTGGCCTGATTCAGATGGCCCTGAATACCAGCACTGATCAAGAACCCGGCGCCATTCGTGACGCGATGAACGAAGCGCACCTGCCCATGATTCAGCAAGCCGCCGAGCAAGGCGTGCAGGTGCTGTGCTTCCAGGAAGTGTTCAATCAGCCCTATTTTTGCCCCAGCCAGGACAGCAAGTGGTACGCCGCCGCCGAGCGGGTGCCGGAAGGCCCCACCTGCCAGATGATGCAGAAGCTCGCGGCCGAGCACCGCATGGTAATCATCGTCCCTATCTATGAAGAGACCGAGACCGGCGTTTACTACAACACGGCGGCGGTATTCGACGCTGACGGTAGCTACCTGGGCAAATACCACAAGACACACATTCCCCAGGTGGCTGGCTTTTGGGAGAAGTTTTTCTTCAAGCCGGGGCAATCCAACTGGCCGGTTTTCGATACTACCTACGGCAAGATCGGCGTGTACATCTGCTACGACCGCCACTTCCCGGAAGGCTGGCGGGCACTGGCGCTCAACGGCGCCGAAGTGATTTTCAACCCTTCTGCCACGGTGGCCGGTCTTTCCCAATACCTATGGGAGCTGGAGCAACCCGCCTCTGCCGCTGCCAACGGCTGCTTCATCGCCGCGATCAACCGGGTTGGCACCGAGGCGCCCTGGAATATCGGCGACTTCTACGGCTCCAGCTACATCGTCAACCCACGCGGCAAGATCGAGGCCCAGGCCAGCGCCACAGAAGACGAGCTGCTGGTGCATGAGATCGACCTGGATATGGTGCGCGAGGTGCGCAACAACTGGCAGTTCTTCCGCGACCGCCGCCCCGAGACCTACACCCGCCTCACCGACGGTGAATGATTCTGCTGGCTAAACACAACGACAGGAGCGAACCATGAGCTTATTGATCAAGGGCGGCACGGTGGTCACCCACGCTGACACTTACCGCGCCGATGTGCTGTGTGTCGACGGCAAAATCCACGCCGTTGGCACCGACCTGGAGGTGCCGGAAGGCTGCGAGATCGTCGATGCCAGCCACCAATTGGTGATGCCTGGCGGCATCGACCCCCATACCCACATGCAGATGCCCTTCATGGGCGCGGTGGCCAGCGAAGACTTCTACACCGGCACCGCCGCCGCCATGGCGGGCGGCACCACCACGATCATCGACTTCGTGATTCCCAGCCCCGGCCAGTCGCTGCTGGAAGCCTTCGAAACCTGGCAGGGCTGGGCGGAGAAAGCCGCCACTGACTTCGCCTTTCACGTGGCGATCACCTGGTGGGATGAGAGCGTCAAAGAGGAGATGGGCACCCTGGTACGCGAGCACGGGGTCAACAGCTTCAAGCACTTCATGGCCTACAAGGGCGCGATCATGGCCACCGATGACATTCTGGTGGAGAGCTTTTCCCGCTGCCTGGAGCTGGGAGCGGTGCCCACCGTACATGCTGAAAACGGCGAGCTGGTCTACCACATGCAGCAGAAACTGCTGGCCCAAGGCATCACCGGCCCGGAAGCCCACCCGCTTTCTCGCCCACCGCAGGTGGAAGGCGAAGCCGCCAGCCGTGCCATTCGTATTGCCTCCACCCTGGGCGCACCGGTCTACCTGGTGCATGTCTCCACCAAAGACGCGGTGGATGAAATCGCCTACGCCCGCCAGCAGGGCCACCCGGTGTTTGGCGAGTGCCTGGCGGGCCATCTGGTGATCGATGACAGCGTTTACCAGCACCCGGACTGGGCCACTGCCGCCGCCCATGTGATGAGCCCGCCATTCCGGCCCAAGGGCCACCAAGAAGCGCTCTGGCACGGCCTGCAATCTGGCAACCTGCAAACCACCGCCACCGACCACTGCTGTTTCTGCGAAGAGCAGAAGGCCGCTGGTAAAGATGACTTCACCAAGATCCCCAACGGCACCGCGGGTGTGGAAGACCGCCTAGCGGTTATCTGGGACGAAGGGGTGAATAGCGGCAAGCTTTCGCCCCAGGAGTTCGTAGCGGTCACCTCCACCAACACCGCCAAGATCTTCAACCTCTACCCGCGCAAAGGGGCGATCCAGGTGGGTGCCGATGCCGACCTCGTGGTCTGGGACCCCAACGGCACCCGCACGATTTCAGCCAAGACCCATCATCAGAACGTCGATTTCAATATCTTCGAGGGCAAGACGGTACGCGGCATTGCCCGCCATACCATCAGCCAGGGCAAGTGGACATGGCGCGACGGGGAGCTGTACGCCGAGCGCGGTGCGGGGCGCTATTTAGAACGTCCCGCCTACCCCGGTGTGTTTGAACTACTCGCCAAACGTGCCGAGCTAAACGCACCCATGGCGGTAACGCGCTAACCCGCCCTTTCTCAGAACAGAGCCATGGAGAAACGACCGTGACCCATTCACTTGATCATCTGCCCAACGCAAAAGAGGTCGGCACCTACGACCCAGCAACGCTGGCAAGCAACTTCAGCGATCTTCATCCGCCGCTGACGCCGCGCCAGGCCATCATCGAAAGCCAGCGCTGTCTCTACTGCTACGACGCCCCCTGCGTCGAGGCCTGCCCGTCGGACATCGACATTCCCAGCTTCATCCGTCAGATCAGTGACAACAACATCAATGGCGCAGCAGAAACCATTCTGGAAGCCAATATCCTCGGTGGCAGCTGCGCCCGGGTGTGCCCTACGGAAATCCTCTGCGAGCGCAGCTGCGTGCGTAACCACGACGCCGAGTGCCAGCCGGTGCTGATCGGTTTGCTCCAGCGCCACGCCACCGACCATATGCAGTTCGATAGCCACCCCTTCAAGCGGGCCGCCAGCACTGGCCGCCATGTTGCCGTGGTGGGCGCGGGGCCAGCGGGGCTCTCCTGCGCCCATCGCTTGGCCATGCTGGGCCATCAGGTAACGATCTTCGAGGCCGAGCAAAAGCCTGGCGGGCTCAACGAGTACGGCATTGCCCGCTACAAGATGACCGACGATTTTGCCCGCAAGGAAGTCGAGTTTCTGCTGGGGATTGCCGGCATTGACCTCCAGTACGGCCAACGCCTGGGCGACAACCTCACTCTCGACACCCTGCGCCAACAGTACGACAGCGTATTCCTGGGATTAGGGCTGGGCGCCAGCCGTACGCTAGGGCTGACCGGCGAAGATGCACCGGGCCTGATGCCCGCCGTGGACTACATCAAACCCCTGCGCCAAACCGATGACCTGGGCAGCCTGGCCGTAGCCAAGCGCTGTATCGTGATTGGCGCAGGCAATACCGCCATCGATATGGCCACGCAAATGGCGCGTTTGGGGGCTAAAGAGGTCACCCTAGTGTATCGCCGTGGCACTGAGGCGATGTCTGCCACCGACCACGAACAGGAGATCGCCAAGGCCAACGGCGTGCGCATGGTGACCTGGGCCCAGCCGGACGAAATTCTGCTGGACGCCCAAGGGCGGGTGGCAGGCATGCGTTTTGCCAACACCACCGAGCAGCAGGGCCGCCTCTCCACCACGGGTGAGACCTTCGAGATCGCGGCGGATGCCATTTTCACCGCCATCGGCCAGGGCTTTGCGGGCGACAGCCTACGCGATGCCACCGCCGCCGAACTGGCCCGGGATGGCGAGCGCATCCACGTGGATGAAATGTTCCAAACCTCACTGCCCAACGTGTATGCCGGTGGCGACTGCGTAAAACCCGGCCAGGACCTCACCGTACAAGCCGTGCAGCACGGCAAGCTGGCCGCCCACGCCATTCATCAAGCGCTCGCCGCCCAGCAGGAGGCCGCATGAATACCACACCTTTCAACACCCTCTCTTTTCCAGGCAAGAAAAACAGCGGCGACAGCGTGGTGAACGGCGTCGACCTATCGGTGAACTTTGCTGGCATCAAAGCTCCCAATCCCTTCTGGCTGGCATCGGCCCCGCCCACCGACAAAGCCTACAACGTGGTGCGCGCCTATGAGGCGGGCTGGGGCGGCGTGGTATGGAAAACCCTCGGTGAAGAGCCGCCTGCCGTGAATGTCTCCTCCCGCTACTCGGCCCATTACGGCAAAAACCGCGAGGTGATCGGCTTCAACAATATCGAACTGATTACCGACCGTTCGCTGGAGATCAACCTTCAAGAGATCACCCAGGTGAAGAAGGATTGGCCGGACCGTGCGCTGATCGTCTCCATCATGGTGCCCTGCAACGAGGAAGCCTGGGCGTATATCCTGCCGCGGGTGGAAGCGACCGGCGCGGACGGCATCGAGCTCAACCTGGGCTGCCCCCATGGCATGCCGGAACGCGGCATGGGCGCGGCGGTGGGCCAAAACCCGGATTTGATCGAAAAAGTCACCTACTGGTGTAAAAAGCACTACTCCAAGCCGGTCATCGTCAAGCTCACCCCCAACATCACTGATATTCGCGTGGGCGCCCAGGCGGCGCTGCGGGGCGGGGCCGATGCGGTCTCGTTGATCAACACCATCAACTCCATTACCAGCATCGACCTGGACAACATGGTCGCCAAACCCACCGTGGGCCACCAGAGCACCCACGGCGGCTACTGCGGCAGCGCGGTGAAACCTATCGCCCTGAACATGGTGGCGGAAATTGCCCGTGACCCGGCCACGCCCACGCTGCCCATTTCCGGTATTGGCGGGATTTCCACCTGGCGGGATGCCGCGGAATTCATCGCACTCGGCGCGGGCAGCGTGCAGGTATGTACCGCGGCAATGCTCAACGGTTTTAGAATCGTGGAGGAAATGAAAGACGGCCTCTCCCGCTGGATGGCGGAAAAAGGCTACGACTCCACCGAGGCGTTTTCCCGCAAGGCGGTGCCGCAAACCACCGACTGGAAGCACCTGGACATCAACTTCAAGACCATCGCCCATATCGACCAGGACCTGTGCATCGAGTGTGGCCGCTGCTATATCGCCTGCGAGGACACCTCCCACCAGTCGATTGCCAAGCTCACCGAGCAGGACGGCGCGCGCCGCTACGAGGTCATTGAAGACGAGTGCGTGGGCTGCAACCTGTGCCAAATCACCTGCCCGGTGGAGAGCTGCATCACCATGGTGCCTCAGGAAACCGGCAAACCCTTCCTCGCCTGGGACGACGACCCGCGCAACCCCTTCCGCGTCGCCTCTTAGGCGCTACTCAGCCACACCTACGCCGACTCAGGTCGACACGGCCGCCTCTTGATAAAGAGGCGGTCGCATTTTCTGCAACCTACCGTTCCCCCAGTGGCACACGACAACGCCTCGACTTACTGCGATGATGAGAAAATATTGCATATAGCTATATTTCTCAAAGAAAAGGATGCCACATGACAGTAAAAGCCATCGCTGCCACATTGCTGCTGGCCAGCGTCAGCGCCGCCGCGAGCGCGGACCAGCGCATTGCCACGTTTGATCTAGGCAGCTTGGATACGCTGGACGCCCTAGGGGCGCACGAGCAGGTCGTAGGCGTGCCGAAAACGAGTTTGCCCAGCTATCTCGACCAGTACGCTGCCGACGCTTATAACGACATTGGCGGCCTGCGCTCGCCGGAGATGGAGGCACTGCAACACACCGATCCGACCCTGATTCTTTACACCGGTCGTCAAGCCGAGTGGGAAGCGGAATTGGGCGAGATTGCTCCGCTGCTCAATACCAGCCTGACGGGCGATGATTACCTGACCGCCTTCGATGCCAACGTGCGCGAACTCGCTCGTCAGGTAGGCGAAGAAAATAACGCGGAAGAGGCGCTCGCCACGCTGCATACCGAGATCGAGCAGCAAAGAGAAGCGTTGAGCGACGCGCCGACAACGCTGGTCGTCACCCATAATGGCGGTAACCTGATGCTCAATCAGCACCCGGTGGTCCATGACGTATTGGGCATTGCAACACTGAATATGCCCGAGAGTGTCACCCCCGAGGTACACGGCGAACGCACTTTTACACCGCTTTCCGCTGAAGCGATTGCCGAGATAGCTCCTGAGGTAGTGCTCGTGATCGACCGCAGCGCAGCCATTGGCAATGAACCTGCTGACGCGGACCAGCTGCGCACTTTACTGGCGGAAGCTGGCGCCGAGCCTAGACTCGTGATGCTCACACCGGCCCTTTGGTACCTATCAGGCGGTGGCTTACAAAGCCTGGCGCTGCAAATTGACGAAGTCACTAGCGCGCTAGCAACACAGCTTTAAATCATCATCTTTACGAGCCGGTTTCCGTTGCGCTGGTCAATGTACTGCGTCGGATAGTCAGCCATCTGAAGGGCTCGCTTGCTAAGACGGGTCACGGTCGCCTTCGGGCGGCCGTGGTGGCTCATAAGCGGCGGTGCCGCCTAGCTGCCCTGCATGAGCTCTTATGCTTTCCAGCATGGCGGTTGCTGCGGCAGACGGGGAGCCTCTGACCGGTGTAATGATCCCCAAAGAGCGGGGTACGTACGGTTCGATCAAAGGACGCCAGCCGATGCCCTCTGCAGATATCTGTCGGAAGCTGAATGAAGGAAGCGCTGCCACTCCTAATCCCGCCGCCACCATCCGTCCAGCGGTGCCAATCTGACTGACTTCACACATCAAGTCCATCTCAAGGCGTGTCTGTTCTAAGACGCTCTCAATTGCAGCACGCGTGCTCGATAGGCGGCTCACGCCGATAATGGGATAACGCAGCAGCGCCTCCCAAGGCACGGTGTCCATCGCTAACAAGGGATGCCCCACGGGGCAAACCGCGACGAAATAGTCTTCAACGAGCGGCTCGAAATGCGTTGCCTCTACACGAAGCGGCTGTACCGACAGTCCAATGTCTGCCCGGTGATCACTTACCAGGTCATCTACCTGGGAGGCCAGCACATCGTGAACACTGATCGCGATATTGGGAAATCGATGCCGATAATCGGCTAGCACGGTCGGTAAGAATCCTGCCGCTAGCGTTGGCAGCGCAGCCAGCGTGACTTTGCCTCTCTGTTTATTGAATAGCTCTCCAAGATCACCCAGCGCGTCATCCCAATCGCTAATCAATCGCCTAGCCGTTGGCAAAAAGAACTTGCCTTCTGGGGTGAGCTGCACGCCGCGAGGGGAACGGTTGAACAGCACGCCTCCCACACACTCTTCTAGTTTGCGAATGGCAATACTCAAGGCTGGCTGCGACATGTGCAGCCGCTCCGATGCTTCGACGAAGCTGCCGAACTCAGCAATCGCCACGAAGGCTTTTAGCTGACGAATGGAAGGCTGCATAAATAAAGTAAAAGTCTCATTCATATAATTATATTAGACAAATACTAGCAGGCTCTCTCATTCTTAATAAGTCAAATGACACGCATCTTCTGGAACCAACAACCCACAATACCCAGAGAGAGCAACTGCTATGTACTCACTCAAAACGCCGCTCTTAACTGCCATTCTCAGCGCTGGCTTGATTGCAGGCACCGCCGCCCACGCCGAAGAGCAGCTCTTGATTGGCTCGACCTCCACATCGTCTAGCCAATACGGCTATTTCGTCGCCGTTGGACAAATTATCAATCAGCATGTCGATGGTGTGCGCACCTCTGTCGTAGAAACCGGTGCCACCGTGGACAACTTGCGGCGCATTTTAAGAAACCAAATCGATATGGGGCTCGTTACCACCAACGTGGGCTATCACGCCTATGCAGGCGAGGGTGAGTTTGAAGGTCGCCCCGTGGATAACCGTCTTCTTTGGGTTTACTCCCAAGCACCACAAAATGTCGTGATGCGCGAAGATTCCGGCGTTACCAGCATGGCAGAACTAGACGGCGTGCGCCTGAATCCGGGGATTACCGGCTCTGCCACCGAGGCCACGACCATTGCCGTGATGGAGACGCTGGGGCTTACCCCAGAGTATGTGCGCGGTTCTACGACGGATGTGGTCGCCGGTGTCAAAGACAACCGTATGGCGGGATACGTCAAATCTGGCGTGGGCGAAAAGCTGGACGGGTCCTCCATGGACATTGCGACGTTCACGCCGATCCAAGTGCTGTCCCTCAGCGATGAACAGGCTGAAACGCTGAATGCACAGATGCCTGATATTTCCGTGGTCAATATTCCTGAGGGAGCGGCCGAGGGCATGCCCGCTTACACGACGTGGAGCTTTGGCTTAGCGATGCATGCAAGTCCCGAGCTTGACGAAGAAACGGCCTACCAAATCGTTAAAGCCGTGATGGAAAATCCCGACCCGCAAGTCAGTGCACTCGCTAATCTCGCCGAGGTCGACATCGCCGAACTCACTCTCAGCAGCGGAACGGTGCCCTTTCACCCGGGTGCCGCGCGCTATTTCGAAGAGCAGGGATACGACATTCCTGACCGTCTGATGCCGTCAGAATAAGGAAAGGAGCTCGGTTCCATGCGCAATAAGCTGCTCATGCTGGTCGCCCTGTTGTTGGGCGGCTTCATCTTCTATACCTCAGCAACCGGGCCTTTTGAAAGCTTGGTTCATCGCAGTCTCTTTCTTGCGCTGGTCATCGGGCTGGGGCTACTCACCTATCCACTGGGCGCTGGAAAATCCTGGCGCCCCTTAGGGATAGCGATCGATGGGTTATTAGCCCTGGGCGCCATCACCGCCTGCCTGTTCATTACCTTCAACGCTAACCGCATTCTGACCACGCTTCCCTGGGCAACCCCCCAAGATATGGCACTCACGGCCATTTTGGTGGTGTCCATTTTGGAAGTTGCTCGACGGGCGATTGGGTGGGTCTTTCCGCTGTTAGTCACTATCGGCATCGCTTATGCCCTACTGGGTGACCGACTCTCAGGACCGCTTAGCCACCGGGGTTTTGATGCTAGCTTCGTGACGGAAACGCTGTTTCTCGGGGATTTAGGCGTATGGGGGATGTTGCTAGGCGTCGCAGCCACGACCATTGCCGCGTTTGTGCTTTTTGGTAGCCTTTTGCTTCATACGGGGGGAGGTCAAACGTTCATTGACCTTTCAATGCGCATCGGTGGGCGTAGCCAAGGGGGCGCCGCCAAAATTGCGACCGTGGCCTCCAGCCTATTCGCGATGGTCAGCGGCAGTGCAGTAGCGAACGTGGCTACCACCGGCAACTTCACCATTCCGATGATGAAGCGGCTCAAATATCCTCCGGCCTTTGCTGGCGGCGTAGAGGCCGTGGCATCCACAGGGGGCCAAATCGCACCGCCTATTCTCGGGGCAGCGGCATTCATCATGGCAGAGATACTGGGGGTCAGCTACGTCACCATTGCCCTCGCTGCCGTATTACCTGCGCTGCTTTTCTATGTCGCAGTATTCTTTACGCTCCACTTGGTAGCGGTACGCAAAGCCCTCCCCTTGGTACCGGAGAGCGAGCTTCCCGCTTGGCCCGATGTACTTCAATTGAGACGATTAACCCCCATTGTTGCCGCGCTGGGTGGCTTATTTGGGGGTGTTCTAAACGGCTACTCCATCCAATTCGCCGCTTTTTTAGGCATTACACTGCTGCTGGTCAGCTATCTTTTCTTTGCGTTGCTAGACCGAACACCGCCCCGTCAAATAGCCCGTTCGCTTGTGACCGGCTTGGAAGATGCGGGTAAGGGCATGGTGATCATCGGGGTGTTACTCGCTGGCGCACAGATTTTGGTCGCCATGCTCAACCTAACGGGCATTGGTGTCACGCTGTCGACGCTCGTGGTCAGCGTTGCGGGTGAACAGGTTTTCCTAGTGGCCCTGATCGTCGCCGTCATCTGTCTCATTATGGGCATGGGCATTCCGACTACGGCGGCCTACGTGTTGGTGGCTGCCGTGTTGGCGCCAGCGCTAACGCGCATCGGTATCGAACCGTTAGTCGCCCATCTGTTCGTTTTCTATTTCGCGACGATATCGGTCATCACGCCACCGGTCTGTATTGCGGTGTTCGTTGCCGCTGGCATTGCTAAGGCGGGCTGGCTGCAGGTCGCTGGCCAAGCCATCCGCTTGGGGGCGACCACTTACATTATCCCCTTCTTGATTTTGGCGTACCCGGCGCTTATCGGTTTAGGCGATGCCTGGGACATTACCCTAGCCGCTGCGCGTGCCATGGCCTTTGTCTTGGCTTTTGCCGGCATATTAGGGGGCGCTCGTTTCTTCGGTCACCGCTGGCTGGATAGTGCGCTGCTGGCCATCACAGGACTATTAGCGCTGGTACCCAATAGTGCGCTTGGGTTACTCGGCATCGCGGGCCTGACAGGGCTCTATCTATGGGCTTGGCAATCCTCTCGACGTATTGCACTTCAAGGAGCGGAGCTATGAGTCATCGAGAAGTGAACATGACGACGATCGCCGTGATTGGCTGTGGCACGATCGGCGTCAGTTGGGCCGCCTACTTTCTTTCCCGCGGTTTACTCGTCACGGCTTTCGACCCGGATACCAACGCCCGTGCCTACTTTGCTCAGCGCGTCGCTGAGGATATGCGTACGCTTGGCGTCGATCCTATCACGCCAGTGGTATCGCCCACCCTGGAAGAGGCGCTACAGGGGGCAGAACTGGTCGTCGAAAATGCGCCCGAGTCCATCGCGCTCAAGCAGCAGGTATTAGCCGATATTCAACTGATAGCGCCCTCGCAAGCGTTGGTGGTCAGCAGCACCTCCTCTCTAAAGCACTCTGATATCACTGAGGGGACGCCTGCACCTGAGCGCATCATTATCGCGCACCCCTTCAACCCCCCCCACTTAGTGCCACTGGTCGAACTCTACGGGCCAGATAGTGAACGGGTGCAGCGCTTGGCCGATTTTTATCACAGCATCGGCAAGCAGCCGGTGGTGCTGCGTAAAGAGATGGTCGGCCATATTGCGAACCGCCTCTCTTCAGCCTTGTGGCGAGAAGCGCTTTATCTGTTACAGGAGGGCGTGGCCAGCGTCGAAGACATCGATCTAGCGGTGACGGCAGGCCCAGGGTTGCGCTGGGCCATTCAAGGCCCATTCCTGACCTATCACCTAGGCGGTGGCCAAGGGGGCATTCGCCACTATCTGGAACATCTCGGCCCTAGCCAGGAGTATCGCTGGGCAAGCTTAGGGCAACCGACCATGAGCGACGAACTCTACGAGCAAGTCATCCAAGGAGTAGAGTTAGCCACGCATGGTCACTCACTGCCGGACCTCTTCTCTGAACGAGACCGTCAGTTAACGGCCATCCAGCATGCGCTAGCAAACGGCAAACAGGAGAAGTCCCTATGATCGCCTCACCTTGTTTGCTAATGGTTGCCCCCAACGGCGCACGGCGCGTCTATCAAGACCACCCTGCCATTCCATTGACCCCAGAAGAGCTCGCACGCGATGCGAAAGAGTGTCTAGCGGCGGGAGCCTCTGCCATGCATCTGCATGTGCGAGAGGCCGATGGCCGTCATTTACTCGATGCTGCGGCCTACCAAGAGGCGCTTAGCGCCATCCAAGATGCCGTTGGAGATCAATTACTCCTTCAGGTCACCAGCGAAGCCGGTGGACGTTATTCACCTTCAGAACAGCGACGTGTGATTGAGGCGTTACAGCCAGAGTACGTGTCTATCGCGGTGCGTGAATGGTTCGGCGATGCGTATGAAGTTCACGCCAGTGGCGAGCTGTGCCGTTACTTGGCAAGTCGTGGCACCCATATTCAATACATCGTTTACTCACCTGAAGATATTTATCATTTCAATAACTTAAGAGATAAAGGTGTAGTTCCCCACGGCTCGGCGTTTTTGCTCTGCGTGCTTGGACGCTATACAGACCCGCCCATTGCCGACCCTGGCCGTTTACCAGGTTTTTTACAAGCATTGGCGGCTGGCGACCATTGGGCGGTGTGTGCCTTTGGCCCCACCGAAGGTGATTGCTTAGCGCTAGCAGCCCAGCAAGGCGGCCATGCTCGAGTCGGCTTTGAAAACAATCTATGGCGGGCGGATGGCCAACTCGCCACCCACAATGCCGAGCTGGTCGCTGAGACCAAGGCGCGTATCGAAGCAACGGGGCGCCGAGTGATGACGGCACCCGAAGCACGCCACTTCCTTGCCTTGACTACCAATGCACGCACGGGGGTCACCTTATGACGGTCGTAGTCGGTTGTGGTGCGGGCTTTTCCGGTGATCGTACCGATGCGGCCAGGCCGCTCGTCGATGCACTCATGTCGTACGATGCGCCTCGTGCGCTTATGTTCGAAACATTGGGTGAGCGAACGCTGGCGGCGGCCCAATTACGCCGCATCAAAGATCCTGACAGCGGTGATGAGCCGTTGCTGGAAGAGTTTTTATCGCCCGTATTGAGCGATTGCCTCACCCATCACATTACGGTGTTGGGCAACTTTGGGGCGGCCAACCCTGGGGCAGCCTGCCGTCGTATTCAGCAGCTAGCCAAGCGCTTGGGTCACACTGAAGCGTGCTTGGCCACGATTCACGGCGATGACGTGAGAGACCAGTTGCATGCCCTCGACTGGCAGGCCTGGGAGGGCGAAAAACGGTCTCTGTCAGCACTCGAGCACGTGGTCGCCGCCAATGTCTATCTCGGCGCAGATGGGCTGATAGAGGCGATGGCACGAGGGGCACACGTCGTGATTACCGGGCGCGTGGCCGACCCCTCGCTGGCACTCGCCCCAGTGTGCTACTACCACGACTGGGCAAGCGATGACTGGCACAGGCTTGCCGCTGGGGCATTGGCAGGTCACTTGATTGAGTGTGGCACGCAAGTCACCGGGGGCTACTTTGCTGACCCTGGTTTCAAAGACGTCCCTGGTATGGCCTCGCTGGGTTACCCCCTGGTGGAAGTAGAGCGAAACGGGCGGCTGATCGTGACCAAGCCACCCGGTACGGGTGGCTTGGTCACCGAACAAACGGTGAAAGAACAGCTGTTGTATGAAATACATGACCCCAGTGCTTACATCACTCCTGATGTCGTCATCGATCTGGCGCATGTCAGCGTCAGACAACTGGCCAAAGACCGCGTCGAAATCACGGGTGTCCGCGGCAAACCAGCACCTGCTCGTTTAAAAACCACCGTTAGTTTCCTGGGTGGCTACCAAGGTGAAGCCGAAATCTCTTATGCAGGCCCTAATGCGTTTGCCAGAGCCCGTCTCGCCAGAGACACGCTGCGACAACGGCTGGCATTACGCTGCCCCGCCAATTTGCGAGCGCGCTTCGACTTGATTGGTGTCTCCAGCGTTTTCGATGGTGACTCGCACTACAATCCCCATCACATCGGCCAAGCCGCTAGCGATATTCGCCTCCGTCTCGCCGTCGAGCATGCCGACCAGCGCGTGGTGGAGCTGGCAACACAGGAGTTATTAGCCCTTTATTGCTGCGGACCTGCTGGCGGTGGCGGCGTCAGGAGACACCATACTCAACGCCTAAAAACCGCTTCGTATTTGGTACCCAGACAACAAGTTACCCCCATCGTGACACTGCATAGAGGAGAGGGTAATGCGTGAATTATTGCATCGCTACGCCCATGCCCGGGCAGGCGATAAAGGCGATCGGCTCAGCTTAGGCGTGTTTGTATACGAGGAAGCGCACTATTCCTGGCTGGTCGAACAGCTCTCGGAAGCGAACGTTGCAGCGCTATTTGCGCATCGAAATGTGCATCACGTCACTCGGTATTTATTACCTCATCTCAAAGGTATCAACTTAGTGTTGGACGATGCGCTGCAAGGGGGCGTCAATGGCGCGTTGAACCTGGATGGACATGGAAAAACGTTGTCCGCCCTACTTTTATCCATGGAGGTCACTCCTCCCGAAGCGGCTCTCTAACATACCGCGCTAGCGTATCGCTCATCGGCACGTTGAGGGTAATGCCTTTACCGGGCAAAGGCTGCTGGAACCAGCGTTCGTAGAGTGCCTGCATGTCCCCTTGCTGATAAATGGTGCGCAGCGCTCGATTGACCTGCGCCACGAACGCCTGATCGTCTTTACGCATCAGCAAGCCCAGTGGCTCTTCGGCGGTAATGGCCTCTTCTGAGAGGGCATAAGCCGTTGGATCCTCTGACTCTGCGATCATCGTGCTGAGCAGAATGTCGTCCATGGCGAACGCGGCGACGCGGCCATCGGTGACGAGATCGAAGGCCGCTTGCAGCGTCTCGACCGGTACAACGGAAAGATTCAGCCGCCGTTCACGGTTGGCTTGGTTGATTTGCCCGACGTTGACGGTGCCCCGGGCCACGCTCACACTGCGTCCGGCCAAATCCTGAAGCGTGTCGTAATGGTTCTCTTTGAGTGAGACGAAGCGCACGGAGACAAAAAAATGACTCAGCGAAAAATCAGCGCTGCGTCGGCGCTCTTCATTATTGGTGCTTGCGTTGCATTCGATATCGATCTCGCCGCTATTGAGCATCTGCACACGATTACCGGGCGTTCTAAACACGTACTCGATGGCGAGGGAGGGCAGGCCGAGCTGCTCTTGGAGTTGCGACGCCACCTGCTGGCATAAGTCGATGGAGTATCCGAGCACGTTGCCGTTGTCATCCGTGTAAGAAAAGGGCGCGGTATCGCCATAGCCCACGCGTAAGGTGCCTGTCTCGCTCAGCCGCTGCAGCGTATCGATATCGGAAGCCGCCGCCGAGGAGACAGCCCACACCGACATGAGAAGTCCTACCCACCACTGCACTAGGATTTTCACGTTTCACCTCCTGGAGGGGTCATGTGCATCGGGCCATTCGAACGTGGCCGCCAGCTCTGCACTCATCGGTAAACCCATCACTTGGTTATCGGGCGGTATGGGCTGCAAAAACCATTGATCGTACAGCGCATGAATGGCCCCGCTTTGGTAGTACTCATGCAGCGCCTGGTTGACCGCCTCCGCAAAGACCGCATCCGCTAGCGGCATCATCAAGCCATAGGGCTGGGGGTCGCTGATTGCTTCGTCAGAAATACGAAAACGCTCGGGGGCATCCGCACGGGCGACGAGACTGGCAAGCAAACTGTCGTCCATCACGAACGCGGCGGCCTGTCCCTTATCGACCATGGCGAACGCCTCTTCATGGCGACGGCTAAGCATCACGGCAATGTTCAGCCCATGACGGCGGTTAAGTGCGTTGAGCTGCTCGATATTGATCGTCCCTGTCGTCGATACCACGCTGCGTCCCGTGAGATCTGCTACGGTGCGCATCGCGTTTTCTGCCAAGGCGACATAGCGCGTCGCGGTGTAAAAATGCGGGTATGAGAAAGCCGCCTGTTCGAGCCGCTCCGACGTGCGCGTGGTGACGCCACACTCGAGGTCGATCTCCCCATGGCGCAGTAGAATGAAACGATTGACCGGCGTGACCGGCACGAATCGGACCTCGAGCGGCACGCCGCCCAACCGCTGTTGAAGACCCGCGACCACCGCCCTACAGAGATCGATGGAGTAGCCGACAGGCTGCCCATCGACCACGTAAGAGAAAGGAATTTCCTGAAGGCGGTGACCCAGCGTGATGGCCTGCTGCTGCGCGATCCGCATCAAGGTAGGCGAGGTTTCAAGGGCAATAGGTGACGCGCTTACATGCAGGCTCATCAGTGTCAGAGCCAACACGCCGACACTGTTAGCCCTCATGCGGTGCGCCCCCCATGGTCATGGCAGGGTTGAAGACCGCATAGCGGCCACGCCCCATCGCTTTCGCGGTATACAGTGCCACGTCTGCGCTGCGTAATAGCGTATGGCTACTGGTTCCGTCCCGGGGCGCCAGCGCAATACCGACGCTTACCCCAATGTGTACCTCGTGACCATCGATGGCAAACGGCTCTTTCAGGACCTCGACCAGTTGATGAGCCAACTGCTGGGCTTTTGCCAATCCGTCATGGCGAGCTTGCTGAATGATCGAAAACTCGTCGCCTCCCAAGCGCGCAACGAGGTCGCTCTCTTCCAGCAGCGCTTGCACGCGTTGGCTCGCCTCTATCAGCAAGGTATCGCCTGCCGCATGGCCAAGCGTATCGTTCACCGCCTTGAAGCGGTCGAGATCAAAAATCATGACATTGAAGGGTGCGCCGTGTGGGGCTTGTGTCACGGCCTCCTGTAGCGCATCGTTGAAGTGTACGCGATTGGGCAGCTTGGTCAGCGCGTCGTGATGCGCTAGGTGCTGGTAACGCAGTGCCTGCTCTTTCACTTCTAATAGGTGCTCTCGCTCTTCCACCTTTTTACGCAACGTCTCGATGGCCTGAGCCATGCAGCCAATTTCATCGCTACGCCAAGTATAGGGCGTGGCCCGATCTGCTCGATTGTGCGCAATATGCGTCAAGGCCCGGATCAAGCGAGGGACCGGTTTGAACAGTCGATGCATCAACATACTCAGCAGCAGCGCCGTTGCCAGCAGCACCACGCCCAACGACGCCACAATCTTCAAGATCAGTTCACGATGTAAGTGATACAGTTCACTCTTCAAGCCAATGCTCGACACCACGACCCCATGCAGATCGCCCTGAGGGCTGATGATAGGCAGCGAACTCACGAAGTGCGCCTCGCCCCCAATGCGCGCAAACCCCACATAGAAGTCGTTCGCAAATGGAGTATTGCCAAGCTCAGCGGCATTCGGAAACACTAATTCACCGGCGGTATCGCTATACGCATTGGCGACCGGCGTAAAGCGGCGGCTATTCGTCAGTGAAAAGAGCCAAACGTTGTGGCGCGTTTGCGCACTGGCCAGCGCCAAGACATCGATGGGGCTGAAGCCAGTGCTCAACACCGACTCTTCATCGCCAATCGGGCGTGTCGATACCAGCTGCGTCACTTGCCCGCCAGGATCGGTACGCACCGCAACAGAAGTATAAATACGCCGAATGGTAGCACTGACTATCTGTGCATTCATTTGCGCTTCGCGCCCCCACTGATCCCGGGCGCTGCGCTCAACCATGGTGAAGCCCAGCATCGCGCCCATCAGATAGGCAAAGATGACGCCCATCAGCATGAAGATGGCCACTTTACCTACCACCGTTCGGTGCCAAGGAAGTGAAGCCTTCGAATCAGGGGCGTTATCGGCGCTGGCCTCTTGCATGCAGCAGGTGTCCTTCAATCGGCGTTTTAGCCATCCGTATCGATGCGTTTAGCGACCAACATCTTGAAATGACATGTCTCACCTTTCAGCAACAGCTGCAGGCCCATGGTTGTTTGATAAATTATCACCAAATGCCTTCTAAATAAGCACACTATTTAAACGTTTTATCCATGAGTCATGTCGCTTTTCTGGCATGCCCTTTGCGAGCTTCAGCCAATCGCTAGGCGCAGGTATTTCATCCCCGCTTGGCTAGCGAGCGGGGGACACGCTAAGTTAGTGATAAATATCTTCAAGGAGCCCATCATGAGCATCGAAACCGTTCGCCAATTTTTTGCCGAGCACGCGCCCGAGGTGGCCATCGAAGAGCTAGACACCAGCACCGCCACCGTACAGCTCGCCGCCGAGGCGCACGGTGTGGTCTCTGGGCAAATTGCCAAAACGTTGGCGTTCAAAGTGGGAGAAAAGCCACTACTGATCGTCGCCAGTGGCGATGCGCGGATCGATAATCGCAAGATCCGCGATACCTTCGGTGGCAAAGCCAAACTGCTGGATGCCGACACGGTGATGGAACTGACCAGCCACCCGGTAGGAGGGGTATGTCCGTTTGGACTGGCCACCCAACTTCCCGTCTATTGCGACGAATCCCTGCACGCGTTCGATGAAGTGCTACCCGCGGCGGGCTCACCGAACAGTGCCGTGCGCTTGAGCCCACAACGCTTAGCCGACTTAGTCAGCGCTCAATGGGTCGATGTGTGTACGCTACCAGAGAGCATCCGCTAAGTGACGATGAAGCGCGTTTAGGTCACATCGAGCAAATAGCCATAAAACGCCGTATTGCGCTGCCAGCCCAGCGACTCGTACAGTCGCTGGGCGCGCTCATTGTCGACCTGCGTCATCAATATCAAACGCGCAACACCATGTTCACGAGCCAATCGAGTGGCCGCTTCCATCAGCGCTCGCCCCGTGCCGTTCTCTCGGCACGCTGGTCGTACGAAAAGATCGTTCAGCGTCCAGCGCGCATTTAGCCCCACGGTGGACACGCCCGGATAAAGCTGAACGAACCCGGTGAGCGTGCCATCCTCACCTTCGCTCACCATGATGCGCGAATCTGCTTGCCCAAACCGTTGGCGCAAAAAGTCACGCGCGGCTTGCCTATCACTTGGCTGCTGATAAAACTGCCGATAGCCGTCTAGTAACTCGGTCAAGGCGTCGAGATCATGAATCGTGGCAGAGCGAACGTGGGACATGCGCTATAACTCCTATATGGGTGAGCCACCGAGTGTCTGGCACACCGCCAAACGCTGAGACCAGACGATTTGCCGCGGATTTTCTGACGACGTTCTGATTGTAGTGTATCGTCTTTTCACCGTTTATCGATCCATCTAACAGCAAGGGGACCACGTGTTCCCACTGGGGTTACCGTGGTCCAAACACTCTTTACTCAAACCGAATCCCGAGCACCGATTTACAAAGCTTGGAGCGTGCATGTTTTTACCGCCAGCGGAGTACTGCTAGGCACGATGGCGCTGCTAGCGCTAATCGACAATAACCCGGTGGCCTGCCTGCTCTGGCTGGGGGCGGCGATGATGATCGATGGGGTGGATGGCACGCTGGCACGCAAATATGAAGTAAAATCCGTGCTGCCGCATTTCGATGGATCAACGCTGGATATGGTGATCGATTACCTCACCTGGGCCTTCATTCCCGCGCTATTCATTTATTACTTCATCGAACTACCGCCCTATTTAGGGCTGACCTCCGTCTTCATCATACTGCTGTCGTCGATGTTCTGTTTTTGTAACGTCGATATGAAAAGCCAGGATAACTATTTCGTTGGCTTCCCCGCCGCTTGGAACATTGCCGCGGCCTATTTTTACATTCTCGATTTACCGCCGTTCATCACGTTTACCGCCATACTGGTCTTAGCGATGCTGACGGTGACCAAAATGAAGTTTCTGCACCCCTTTCGTGTGCGTTTGTTCATGCCGTTCAATATCGCCGTCACGCTGCTGTGGTGCGTGTGTGCCACCTCGTTAATTCTTTCACACCCTGATCACACCGCCTGGGCACGGTGGGGCTTAGGTTTGACTTCTCTGTACTTCGCGGGCATGTGCTTTTGGCGCACGGCTCAAGAGTGGTTCGGCGGTCAGGTACCACGCTAATGGCTCATGACTTCATCGCCCCCGACGGTCACCCCCGCTGCCAGTGGTGTGGCGGAGCGGCGGAGTTCCTGCCCTACCATGATCAGGAGTGGGGCTTTCCCGTGAGTGATGACCAGCGGCTATTTGAAAAGCTCTGCCTGGAGAGCTTTCAATCGGGCTTAAGCTGGCGCACGATTTTGAATAAACGTGAGAGCTTCCGCACCGCCTTTCACCACTTCGATTTCCACCACGTCGCCCGCTTTACGGAAGAGGACGTGGAGCACTTACTGCAGGATGCAGGCATCATTCGTCATCGCGGAAAAATCGAAGCTACTATCAATAACGCACGTCGGGCCCAGGAGATGGTGGTTCAGGAAGGCTCGCTAGCGGCGTTTTTCTGGCGCTATGAACCAGACAGCGCATCCCGTCCAGACCCACAAACGCAAACCACATCGCCAGAATCGATTGCGCTAGCAAAAGAGCTTAAAAAGCGCGGCTGGACATTTTTCGGTCCCACCACCGCGTTTGCATTCATGCAGGCCATGGGACTGATCAATGATCACTCGTTGAACTGCGTCACTCGGGAACGGGTTGAGCAGGCGCGCGCAGCGTTTCAGCGGCCTTCGTAAGTCAGCGCGAAATCGTTGCTTACTTCATCGCTAGTAAAGGCTCACCTACCTCGTTGAGCATCTCACTCGCTAGCTCGCCCACCGTACGCACCGCCTCTTCAATCGCAGGCGTTAGGGTAAACGCGTAGTTCAACCGCAGGCACTGGCGAAACTTCCCAGAGGCCGAGAACAGCGACCCCGGTGCCACATGGATGGCGTGCTGCGCTAAACGCTCGTTCAGGCGCACGCAGTCGACATCCGCCGGTAGCTCTACCCAGAGTAAAAAGCCCCCTTGCGGATAGCTAATGCCCGACCCTTTGGGGAAGTAGCGCTGCACCCAGCTAATCATGATGTCTCGCTGGCGCTGATACTGGCGGGAAACCGCGCGCAAATGGCGCTCAAAATGGCCCTTGGCGACAAACTCCGCCACCGCTAATTGCGGTAGCGTGGCAGAGGCGCCGGTGGAGACGTACTTCATATGCAGTGCTTTTTCCCGATAGCAGCCAGGGGCCAACCAACCCACTCGCAGGCCCGGCCCCAAGGTTTTCGAGAAGCCGCTACACAGCAGCACACGCCCATCGGTATCAAAGGATTTTATCGTCAGTGGCCTGGGCTGGGTATAGGCCAAATCCCCATAGATATCGTCTTCGATAATCGCTACATCAAAACGTTGGGCAAGCTGATAGAGCGCCCGCTTGCGCGCTTCCGGCATGGTATAACCCAAGGGGTTGTTATAGGTAGGCGTGACCTGAATGGCGCGGATAGGCCACTGCTCTAGCGCCAGCTCTAACGCCTCCAGACTAATGCCGGTTTGCGGGTCGGTGGGAATCTCCAGCGCCTTTAATCCGTTGGCTTTCAGAATCTGCATGGTGCCGTAAAAGCTGGGCGAATCCACTGCCACCACATCACCATTCTGGGTGAGTGTGCGCAGCGCAATGGCCAGCGCCTCCTGACACCCCGTAGTGATCATGATGTCATCCGGGTGCAGCAAGCAGCCAGATGCCACCGCCAAGCGCGCCACCTGCTGGCGCAGTTCAGGGCTACCGCTGAGTTTGTCGTAGTTGAAGCCGTGCAGATCGTTGCTACGGTGCAGCCCGGCGAGGATTTTCGACAGTGGCTTTAACGACTCGACTTCAAGATTGGGAACGCCGCGCCCAAGCAGCAGCCGTTTATCGTCCCGCTGGGTAGCGACGAGTTCTAACACTTGATCCCATTGGGAGACATCCAGCGGGCACTGAGCAGGCCGCGAGACAGAGGGTAGTACAGAGGGAATACGACACGGCAACACGAAGTACCCCGACTTTGGCCGGGACTCGATCAGCGCGGCGTCCATGAGCTGGCGATACGCTTCTTGTACCGTTGAGATACTCACATTCAGCTCTTGGCAGACCGCTCGAATAGACGGTAGCCGGTCGCCCACGCGATAAATCCCGTGCTCGATTCGCTCCCGCAACGTTACCGCCACCTCTTCGTAGCGCGTCATCACGCCCACCTCACTCGGTTAATTCGCCATACAGAAGGCATCCCGCTTTGCCATACAGAGGTATAACACGCCCCATCTGTATCGTAAAAATAAAAAAACCTATATCTGTATGGCAGCTGGAAGGGTACGTAACCTAGATAGGCACCCCACCACCCGGAGAGCCGCCATGCCACGCTTCAGCCTCACTCAGCTGCGTTATCAGCTAAGCCGCTACCAACAACGCCGCCGCAGCCGTCGCCAACTGCTCACACTAGAGGATCACTTGCTGCAAGACATCGGCCTCACCCGTGAACAGGCCTGCCAAGAGGGAAAACGCACCTTTTGGAAACAGAGGCTCTCCAATAAGGGGGATGTATGACTACCGCCGAGTACTACTTGCTGGATGTCTTTACCGAGCAGCCGTTTACGGGCAACCCATTGGCCGTGTTTCTCAACGCGGATGGATTGGACGCCCACACCATGCAAGCGCTGGCCAATGAATTGAATCTGGCGGAAACGGTTTTTTTGAGTGCCGCCACGCAACCGAACCACTATCCAATGCGGATTTTTACGCCGACGAGAGAACTCCCGTTTGCAGGCCATCCGACGGTAGGTACCGCACACTTGCTGGCAGCATTGGAACTCGCCCACCCGACGCAACCGCTGGTACTTCATCCACCTATCGGGGAGCTGGCCATTACATCGACCAGCGGCAGAACGGAGTTCACAACGTCGCAAGCCGTTATGCTGGCAGACAGCACGCTCGATCACCCCACTGCCGTGGCGCTGTTGGGATTGGATAGCCACCAAATAGTCGGCGACCCGATTATCGCGTCTTTCGGGCTGCCCTATCACTTGATCGAGCTATCGGATACCTCGGCCTTGGAGAGCGTCACTATTTCAGCCGCCCTCTGGGCCAGTGCAGTGATGCCCAGCCGCGCGGCTCAAATCTACCTGTACGTGAGGGAGCCGTCAGCAGGGCAAGCGACCGTGATTCGCAGCCGCATGTTCTGCATGCACGACAGCCTCTGCGAAGACCCGGCCACCGGCAGCGCTGCCGCAGCGTTAACCGGCTATCTAGCCTCCCTCCAGACCGAAGCGTTGCGCTGCGAGATACATCAAGGCATTGAAATGGGGCGGCCCAGCGTTATTTATACGACGGCTAACGGTGATATGACGCCGGGGTTCGTGACGGTGGGAGGGCACGCCATCGTGGTGGGTAAGGGGACGCTTTACCTACCGTGAAGCCTTAAAAGCAAAAAGAGTGTCCACGATATCGCGGACACTCGCTCTTATCGCCATGCACTGCCTAGCGTCACGCCGCCTGGACCTCGATACGGCGCGCGCGGTGGCTCTCTTTCTTGGGAAGCGTCAACGTCAGCACGCCGTTGACGATAGTGGCCGTAATGGCCTCACTATCTACCTCCCGGCTCAGGTTGAAGCGCCGCGCGAAGCGTTGACCGCGCACTTCGGCATGCAAAGCGCTGAGTCCTTCCGGCATATTCAGCGCTATCTCCCCTTCCAGACTCAACACTTGGTCATCGACCTCTACCTTGAGCGTCTCCGGTGTCACACCGGGCATATCGGCCACTAGCTTGAGCGCGTTAGCCTCTTCGATAATATCCACCGCCGGTAGAAGCGCCTCCTTATAGTGCCGATTCTGGCCGTTCTGCTCCTGCTGTAGCGAGGAGTGATGGGAGTGGGATGAACGGACGATGTCATTCATGATTCGACCCTCCAAAACCTGGTTAAACGCATGATTTACGCCGCTTGAACATCAATACGCCGTGGCTTTAGCTCTTCGCGCTTGGGTAGCACGATCTCGAATACCCCATGGACATGACGCGCCTCTGACCGCTCGACGTCGATTCCCTCGGGTAAGGCGATCGATCTAACGAACTCCCCACTGGCGCGCTCACGGCGCAGAACCTGACGCGACTCACCCTCCTCATGTTGGCCCGACACGGCGTCTCGTTGACCACGCAGTGTCAGCACATTGTCCTGAACATCGATGATTAGATCCGAGGGGGCCAACCCTGCGGCAAACACGTAGACCCTAACGGCCTCGTCGCTGCGGGCGATATTGATCATGGGAAAGCTACCCCGCGGCACCGCGCGAATATCCATGGTATTGCGATCAGGAAAGAAGCCATCCAGCAACTGGTCGAGCCAGTCATACTGCTCAGACGAGCCCGTTTCAAAACGCTTGAGATCATCGAACATGTCGAATACCTCCTACGTAAAGCAGACTGTGAGACTTGCGATGAGAGGCGGCCCCTTTTTCACTCCACCGAAGCAGCCTCTACGGTACGAAAAATAGGAGCGTTCGTTCGTATTTCAAGCGTCTGATGGCCATTTTTTTGGCGCGTTCTAAATCGCCTAACCGATGTGTATGTGTTGAGCTCAGTGTGCTGACCGTCACCGATTTAGAGGCGTATGACCGCTTCTGCGACCGTGTACTCTATGGCGATGACAACCTGCGCAAGTTCCGCACGTTACTCTCGACTCTCGCGTAAGCGCCATAAGTTCTATCTATCGGTGCCCATGGAGAGCCTGCCTTCGACATAGCGCACTTCATGCGACTGGCGCGATAGGATAGGTGCGCCAACCGGTAGGCGGCTGATGACCCTGCCAGTGGGCCAGCACCGCTTGGCTGGCCGGGAATAGCGGCGCGGGCAGCGCGCCGGGGTGGAACCAGCGCCACTCCGTGAACACCTGAGGCTCTAGCAACAAGGCCTCGGCCTCTTGTTTCACGTGGGCGATGACGGCTCCCGTCACCATGGAGGCGGCGCTGTCGAGGTTCTGAGTGATCGCCAGCAAGGCCAAATCGTGCAGCTCGGTAATGCCCGTTTCTTCCGCGACTTCGCGAGCAGCCGACGTCTCGAAGGACTCTCCCGCATCGACATGGCCGCCGGGCAAACACCAGCACGGCGTTTCCCCCGGTTTATCGCGATACCCAAGCAGCACGCTTTCATCCGGGCGGATGACTATCGCCCCCACGCCGATGATAGGTCGTGCGGTATCGTTCATCGCTCCCCCTTTTGCAGGTCGGTTGGCACACGCCGATACCCTAAGCCGTCAGCCCAATGCCGCGCAATATCACCGAGGTCACCGACTGCACGGCCTTTTCGAACTGCAGGTCGTCCAGCGGTTTGTCGTCGTTGAGCAGTGAGATTTGATAGTCGAAGTCGGCGTAGTGCTGGGTGGAGGCCCAGATCATGTAAAGCAGGTAGGAGGGCTCGACGGGATTGATTTGACCGGCCTCGATCCACTCGCGGATTTTCGACTCTTTCAGTTTGGTCCATTCGTAGAGGTGATCCCGCAGGCGCTCTTTGAGAATCGGCGCGCCCTGCATCACTTCGGCCGCCCAGATCTTGGAGCCGTGGGCGCGGTAGCGGGAGTGATTCATCTTGGCGCGAATGTAGGTGGAGAGCACCACCCGGGGGTCGTCGTACAGCTCGAAGCAGAGTGCGTCCTGCTTCCACACCGCTAACAGCGCCAGCAGCACCTCTTGATAGAGCGCCTTCTTGGTCGCGAAATAGTAATGCACGTTGGACTTTGGCAGGTCGGCCAACTGAGCGATCTCTCCCATGGAGGCTCCGGCATAGCCTTTCTCGGCAAACAGCTGCTCCGCCGCTTGAAGGATCTTCTTGACGTTCGTTTGCCGAATTTCGTCCTGAGTTCTCGCCACGCTGGTATCCCTTTGCCGCTCTGACCGCTAATCACACGCAACAAAAATGCACCACCGTCCCCCGAGGATGCAGGCGGTGGTGCAGTGAAGATGGCGCAGTTAGCGCATCGCGTCAACGCTGGGTGGCGGGAAACGAGAACTCCGCCCGGGTGGCTTCGCTGACGGAGGGCCAACGCTGGGAAACCGCTTTACGGCGCGTGTAGAAACGCACCGCGTCTGGGCCGTAGGCGTGAAGGTCGCCAAACAGCGAGCGCTTCCAGCCGCCAAAGCTGTGGTAGGCCACCGGTACGGGCAGCGGCACGTTTACCCCCACCATGCCCACTTCGATACCATCGGTGAACCGGCGGGCGGCTTCGCCATCACGGGTAAACAGGCAGGTGCCGTTGCCGTATTCGTGGTCGTTGATCAGCTGCATGGCATCGTCCAGGCTGCCGACCCGTACCACGCAGAGTACCGGCCCGAAAATCTCTTCCTGGTAAATACGCATGTCAGCGGTGACGTGATCGAACAGGCAGCCACCCACGAAGTAGCCCTCCTCATTGCCAGTCACGGTCAGGCCACGACCATCCGCTACCAGCGAAGCGCCCGCGTTCACGCCCTCTTCGATAAACCCAAGCACTTTATCGCGATGTTCGGCGGTGACCAGCGGGCCCATGTCCAGGCCTTTATCGGTACCGGGGCCCACCTTCAACTGGGCGATCTTGGGCAGCATGGTTTCGACCAGACGGTCGGCGGTTTCATCACCGACGCACACCGCCACCGAGATCGCCATGCAGCGCTCGCCGCAGCTGCCGTAGGCGGCGCCCATCAGCGTGTTGGCGGCGTTTTCCAGATCGGCGTCCGGCAAAATCACCGCGTGGTTTTTAGCGCCACCCAAGGCCTGAACGCGCTTGCCCGCCGCCGAGACACGGGAGTAGATCGCCTCTGCCACGGGGGTAGAGCCCACGAACGAAATGGCTTTCACGGCTTTGGCATCCAGCAGGGTTTCCACCGCTTCGCGACCGCCATGCACCACGTTCATCACGCCTATGGGCAGCCCGGCCTCCTGCAACAGCTCGGCCACGGCCATGGCGGCAGACGGGTCCTTTTCGGAGGGCTTGAGGATGAAGGTGTTACCGCAGGCAATCGCCATCGGGTACATCCACAGCGGCACCATGGCGGGGAAGTTGAACGGCGTAATGCCCGCCACCACGCCCAGCGGCTGGAAGTTGGACCAGGCATCGATTCCCGGCCCCACGTTGTGGGAGTACTCGCCTTTCAGCAGCTCCGGCACGCCACAGGCGTATTCGACGTTTTCAATGCCACGCTTCAGCTCGCCCATGGCGTCTTCCACCGTTTTGCCATGCTCTTCGCTGACCAGTTGCACGAGGCGGTACGCGTGCTCTTCCAGCAGCTGCTTGAAGCGGTACATGACCTGAGCACGCTTGGCGGGCGGCGTATCGCGCCAGGCGGGAAACGCCGCCTGAGCCGCAGCAATCGCCCGCTCCACATCCGCTGCGCTGGCATCCGCCACGTGGCGAATCACTTTTCCGGTAGAAGGGTTGGTGACCTCCAGCGTGCGCTGGCTTTCCACCAGCTCACCATTTATCAGGTGGGAAACAACACTCATCATGAAACTCCAAAACAGGGTGGGCCAGGGTTACGCCAGTGAATCCAGGGTTGTCGCGACGGCATCGAACAAACGCTCGAGCTCGGCTTCCGTGGTGCCGAAGGGAGGTCCGAACTGCAGGGTGTCGCCGCCGTAGCGCACGTAGAAGCCCGCTTCCCACAGCGCCATATGCGCATCGCGGGGGCGAATGGTGGGGTCGCCGTTGCGCGGCGCTAGCTGCAGGGCACCGGCCAAGCCGTAGTTGCGAATATCGACAATATGATTGTGGCCTTTCAGGGCGTGCAGCTTCTGCTCGAACACGGGAGCGATGGCATTCACCTGGGCGGGGAAGTTTTCACGCTCCATCATCTCCAGCGCCGCCAGCCCCGCCGCGCAGGCCACGGGGTGGGCGCTGTAGGTGTAGCCGTGGGGGAATTCAATGGCGTGCTGGGCACCGCCTGCGTGCATGAATGTATCGAAAATCTCGCCTGAGGCGATCACCGCCCCCATCGGCACCGCACCGTTGGTGATCTGTTTGGCCACGTTCATGATGTCCGGCGTGACGCCAAACGCTTCGGCACCGGTGGTGGCGCCGCTGCGGCCAAAGGCGGTAATGACTTCATCGAAAATCAGCAGAATATCGTGGGCGGTGCAGATTTCCCGCAGCCGGTTCAAGTAGCCCTTGGGCGGCACGATCACCCCCGCCGAGCCCGACATGGGCTCCACGATTACGGCGGCAATGGTCGACGCATCGTGCAAGGCGATTTGATCCAGCAGCGCATCGGCCAGCTCAGCGCCGGTTTCCGCTTGGCCACGGGTGTAGGCATGGCCCGCCTGCAGGGTGTGGGGCAGATGCGTCACGTCCATCAACTGGCCGTAGTGTTTACGGTTGCCGCCAATACCACCCAGGCTGGTGCCGCCGATGTTCACCCCGTGGTAGCCCTTGGCGCGGCCGATCATGCGGGTTTTTTCCGGCTTACCTTTCAAGCGCCAGTAGGCCTTGGCCATCTTGACCGAGGTGTCAGCGGCTTCTGAACCGGAGTTGGTGAAGAACACGTGATCCAACCCAGCAGGCGTCAAGCTGGCGACCTTTTCCGCCAGCTTGAACGCCAACGGGTGGGCAATCTGGAAGCCGGGTGCAAAATCCAGCGTACCTAGCTGCGCGGCCACGGCTTTCTGAATCTCTTCACGGTTATGGCCTGCCCCGCAGGTCCATAGGCCAGAGAGCGAATCGAACAGCTTGCGCCCCTGGTCATCGATGTAGTAACGCCCTTCCGCCCCCGCAATCATGCGCGGGTTGGCGCGGAAATCGCGGTTCGCGCTAAACGGCATCCAGAAGTGCTGGTTGAGGGCGGTGCCTGATCCAGGCTGCTCAGCCGTCTTTTCCGCTGACTGGGCGGTTGTTTTACTTTTTAAACCAAACATAGTGTCCAGCTCCGTCGCTATGAGACATGTCCTCAGCATGCGCCACCCACTACGTTTATAAAATCATGCTTTTCTTTCGCTCACGTTAGAAAACTCATACGTAATAGAGCATCAAACAGCGCCTACCCATCTTGACGGGACGATTCAAAGCGCCTAATTCTTATATTTATACGAATAAATACAACAAATCAGTGGAACACGCCTCAGTCGCACTCACTTAGCGAATGCGCTCACTAGCGCTGTCGCTGGCTGCGTGCTCTGCCATCAATGCTCACAATTTCAATATAAACAAAGGGCTACCTTGCTATGAAATACTTAACTCCCTTAAAGCTGTCTATATATGGCGGCATGCTCTTCAGCTTTATCATGCTGGAAAGCCCCCTCATTATGCTGGCTAACCGTATAGAGCCCATGGTGATGGGCCTCCCCTTTCTGCTGGTGTGGAACTTGTTCTGGTGGTTCGTATTAACGGCGCTGTTTTTGGTGGCTTATTTCACCAACTGGGGCAGCCCCGAGCCTTCCACTATCCACGCCACCCAACAGCGGTAAATGAAGGGGTATATCATGACCGGAAGCTTAATCATCATTGCAGCGTTTATGATCATTCCCTTGATGGTGGGGGTTTTATCCGCTCGTCAATCACAAGAAACCAGTGAGGATTTTTTCGTTCAGGGCCGTGCCATGGGCAGTATCGCGGTCTTCTTCACCGTCGCAGCCACCTGGTGGAGCGCGTTTGCGTTCCTCGGCTCTAATGCCACCTTTTATACCAACGGGCCGGTATTTCTTACTGCGTTAGCCTGGAACCTTCTGTTTGGCTTCATGTATTACTGGATTGGCAAACGAGTTTGGTTTTTAGGCAAACTATTCAACTACTTAACACCTTCAGACTTGATCGGTGATTTTTATAACAGCGAAGCGCTACGTATCACCGTGGCGGCGATTACGCTGATTTTCACCGTACCTTATTTGCAGATTCAGCTAACCGGAGGCGCCTATTTAATCGAAGTCGCCTCCGGCGGGCTGATTCCTTTCTGGCTAGCGGCCCTGCTTTTCTACTTCATCATCATTATCTACGTGTGGATTGGCGGCATTCGCGCCATTGCCTGGACCGACGTCATTTATGGCGCGCTGTTGTTCTTCGGCATGCTGTATGCCGGTTACTACATTTCCACCCAGGTAGGGGGCCCCACGGCGCTATTTAGTCAGCTGCAGCAAAGCTCTCCTGATCATCTCACCATGCCTGGGCCGAACGGCACGATGGGCTACCCCATGTGGTTCTCGCTGTTTGCCATTACCGCCATCGGTGCCTTTATGGGCCCGCAAATCTGGCTGCGCATGTACTCGGTCAAACACGGCAAACTGTTTAACCTAATGCCGTTTTTATTGGGGTTGGCGGCCTTTGCCTATGTAGGCTCGGTGCTATCTGGCTATTCAGGCGTGCTGCTCGAACCCAACGTAGAAAACCCTGACCAGATACTGCCCATCATGCTGATGGAGTATGCGCCTTACCTGCTCGCCTCGTTGATCATGGCAGCCGGCGCGTCAGCCGCCATGTCTACCGCTAACTCGCAGATCCACGCGGTGTCTACCGTGGTGACGATGGATATCTACCAACGCTATATCGACCGCGATGCCAGCCAAGCGCGCATCGTGTATATCGGTCGTTTATCGCTGGTGGGCTTCTCATTGGCCGCTTATATCATGGCGCTCACCGTACCTGGCGTACTGGTCACGATTGGTATTGCGGCATTGGCGGGCACCGCGCAGTTGATCATTCCCACCATCGGGGCCATCACCTGGAAAACAGCGCACCCCACCGCTGCACTGGCGGGTTTGTGGGCGGGCGTTGCCTGCGTGCTCCTCATGACCTTTGGCCCGCTAAGCGCACCGTTTGGCTACCATGCGGGCATCTGGGGGTTATTGCTGAATGCTGCGCTGTTTGTTGGGCTCAGCCACGTACTGCATCGCCGCGATACAGCGGTCGTGGAACGCTTTACCCAAGCACGCCATGACTATGATGCCGAGTACCACCCAGAGCGCTTGCCCGCCTATACGCCAGAAATCACCCATAGCGCTAACCAACAATAAGGAGCGGGTTGATGACTCAAGCCCCTGTTTCGACCTCGCCGCGCAGACCCAAGCTTGCCGAGCTGATTAGCGACGACATCAAGCGCTGGATAGCCGCAGAGTCACTGGGAGAAGGTGACCGGCTGCCCAACGAAAAAGCGCTGATGGAGCTTTACGGTAGCGCCAAGGGCACCGTGCGCGAAGCGCTCAAGATCCTAGAGGTTGAGGGGCTCATCACGTTAAAAACCGGGCCAAAAGGAGGCGCGGTCATCAATCAGCCCAGCATGGAGCCCGCCAGCCGCATGCTGCGTAACTTCCTGCATTTCCAGCAACTGGATGGTAAGCAGGTGTACCAGTTACGCAAACTGCTGGAAGTAGAACTGGCGGCCTCCGTGGCGGGTAAGCTCAGCGAGCAGGACTTCCAACAGCTGGAAGCCAATATGTCGGCCTGCGCCTGCTGTGCGAGTCATGAAGAGGATCACCGACACCAGCGTTTTCTAGAGCTGGAGTTTCACCAGCTGCTGGCCCGTGCCTGCCCGAATCCATTGCTCGCATTCATGTGCCAGTTCTTGAACGACATGCTGCGCGATTTGGTGGTGATCAAAAAAGCCTACGTCCCGGAGCGAAAGCAATTCGACCACGCCAACCAGGATTACCACCGCCAGCTAGTGGATGCCTACCGCGCTGAAGATGCCCCGCGTGTGCGACAGATCATGGCCGAGCACATGGCCGATGCGGAACATCACATGAGTGCGCTGGAAACAGAAATGGCGGTACAGATGCTGGTCAGCAACGACTCACCCACTCATCAGAATCACCGTTCCAAGCTACACGACTTATTAACGGACAACACATCCGTTTAACTTTGCGAGGAGAGTGAAATGAATACCTACGTTACCCCCATCAAAGAGTCCGACCTACTTACTGACGGCGACCGCCTTTGGGCGTCGCTCATGGAGATGGCCAAACTAGGGGCCACGCCCAAGGGCGGCGTGAACCGTCAGGCGTTGACCGATCTAGACCGCCAGGGCCGCGACCTTTTCATTCAGTGGTGTCGTGCCGAGGGCTGCACGATTCGCATCGATAATGTCGGCAATATCTTTGCCCGCCGGGAAGGCAGCGACCCCAGTGCCAAAACCGTCATGGCGGGCAGCCACTTGGATACCCAACCCACCGGCGGCAAATACGACGGCTGCTTCGGCGTCATGTCGGGTCTTGAAGTCATTCGTACCCTAAACCAGCACAACATCACCACGCAATCGCCGATCGAAGTGGTCGCGTGGACGAACGAAGAAGGCTGTCGATTTCCCCCCTGTATGATGGGCTCCGGCGTATTCAGCGGCGAGCTGGCGTTCGATGCCATGATGGCGCGCACCGACGCCGATGGCGTTACGGTCAGCGATGCCTTAGACGCGATTCATTATCGCGGTAGTGACGAAGTCTCTCCCAACGAGATCAAAGCCTATTTCGAGCCGCACATTGAGCAAGGCCCCATTCTCGAAGATACCGACACCACCATTGGCGTTGTCATCGGGGGGCTTGGCCAGAAGTGGTTCGACTTGACCCTCACAGGGCTTGAAGCCCATGCAGGCCCCACCCCAATGAATCTTCGTCGGGATGCCATGATGGGGGCCGCAGAAGTCACTCAAGCACTCAACCGGATTGCCCATGAGCACCAACCCCACGGGCGCGGAACGGTAGGCTGTATGACGCTACACCCAGGTTCGCGCAATGTGATTCCCGGCCAAGTCAAAATGACGTTGGATATGCGCCACTGGAAACCCGACGCCCTGATCGCCATGAGCCAAGCGGTGACGACCGTCGTTGAAGACATTTGCCAACGCCACGGGCTGGAATACGAGCTCACACCCACTGCAGATTTTGCGCCTGAGCATTTCGATCAAACGTGCGTGGATAGCGTCCGACAAGCCGCTGAAAAACTTCAGCTGTCACACATGGATATCATCAGCGGAGCCGGGCACGATGCGATGTTCGTTGGCCGCGTAGCACCCGCCGCCATGATCTTCATTCCCTGCAAAGATGGCATCAGCCATAACGAGATCGAAAGCGCTACCCCAGAACATGTACACGCAGGCTGTAACGTTCTACTGCACGCCATGCTCAATGCGGCCGGTGTGAAAAGTGGGGAGTAACCATGGCGGATACCTTTGAAACTCTGACGGCAACTGAGGCATTGGCACGTTTCAGCGAGGGCTCGCTCTCGCCGGAAACGCTGGTGGAGGACTGCTTAACGCGTATTGAGCGGGATAACCCCAAGGTGAATGCCTTCACCTGTATTAACGGGGAAGAGGCACGCCGTTTAGCGGCAGAATCCGCTCGACGCTGGCAAGCAGGCATCCCCTGCGGCCCGCTAGACGGCATCCCAGTGACGATCAAAGATTTAACCCTAACCAAAGGCCTGCCTACACGACTGGGTTCCACTACCACGGCACCAGATGGCCCCTGGGAAGTAGATGCGCCCATTAGCCGTCACCTGCGCAATGCCGGGGCCATTGTGGTTGGCAAGACCACCTCGCCGGAGTTCGGCTGGAAAGGCGTGACCGACAACCCGCTGCACGGCATTACCCGCAACCCCTGGGACACCCGGCTGACGCCCGGCGGCTCTTCCGGCGGCGCCGGCGCGGCGGCGGCGCTGAATCTGGGGCTTTTGCACCAGGGCAGCGATGCCGGCGGCTCGATTCGCATACCGGCGAGCTTCACCGGTACCTTCGGCATCAAGCCGACGTTCGGCTGGGTGCCCCAATGGCCCGCCAGCGCCATGAGCACGCTTTCCCACCTGGGCCCCATGACCCGCACCGCCGCCGACGCCGCGCTGATGCTCAGCGTGATGGCACAACCGGACGCGCGGGACGGCTACGCGGGCAACCCGCAGGGGCCGAATTGGCTCGCTCCACCCCCGGCGGACCTGCGCGGCTACCGCATCGCCTTCAGCGCGAACCTGGGCTACGTGGACGTCGCGCCGGATATCGACCGCCAGGTCGAAAACGCCTTAAACCACCTGGAAGCGCTGGGCGCCACGGTCGAGCGCCTCGACCCGGGCTTTGCCAACCCGCTCGACACCTTCAACACGCTCTGGTTCGCCGGCGCCACCCAGGCGCTGGAGAAGCTGAGTGAAAAACAACAGGCAGCGCTGGACCCCGGCTTTCTCGACATCGCCCGGCGCGGCCAGGACATTTCGCTCTCGCAGTACCTCGCCGCCCGCCGCGCGCGCAGCGAGCTGACCGCCCACATGGCCGCCTTCCACGAACGTTTCGATCTACTCGTCACCCCCACGATGCCCATTTCGCCTTTTAAAGCGGGCCACAACGTGCCGCCGGGCGGGCCGTATAAAGACTGGATGGACTGGACGCCGTTCAGCTACCCCTTCAACCTCACCCAGCAACCCGCCGCCTCGCTGCCCTGCGGGCTGGATGACCAAGGGCTTCCGGTAGGGCTTCATCTGGTCGCGGGGAAGTATCAGGATATGAAGGTGTTGCATGTGGCGCGGGTGTTGGAGGGGGTGTTGCCGAGGTTAACGCCACCTGTCGCATGAATATAACCAGCGGCAGTGAAATGCTTATCGGGATATTCAATAAGGCGGCGTTTATGTTGAAGGGTGGGCTCGTTTCGTCATAACGATTGGGCTCAGCGGCCGATTTGGAGGCGCACCGCGCCGGAAAAGCGGTCCGATGCAGCCCCTGGTTATGTATTACTGTCGCAGACCAAAACCAACATAATCTGCCTCAAAATCCTCAAAGGCTGCGAGTGTCCGATCAGTTGGGTACGGGTAAAAAACAGGAATAAGATGATTTTGGTCACAAAACTCAATTACTTCATGTCCCATAAGCTCAATGGTTTTCTGCCGCTGCTTTTCAGACATGTTTGAGTTCCGCCAATGATTGAAGAAAATCCTATCTTCAAAGTTCGAGACTGCCTTCTGTGCTGTGCGCCTATATTGCGGTTGGTTGATTTGTGCAAAACGCGCGATTGGCAAGTGGCTGTTAAGCAGTTCATAAAAATGTTTTGGGTCATAGCGATCATGGTTACGGCATCTCATCAACTGCTCTACGGCCGCTTTGTGGTTAATATAGCCACTTGCATGTTCTCCCTGGAGTGAGCATGTGAACCCTATATTGTGATCGACAAACGCGAAGAGGAACTTCCTTTGATTTCTGGAATAGGCAGTTTCAATGACGCAGTTGTGATATTTAAAATTGAAGAAGGCAACGGTTACGCCCTGATCAACCATTCGGTTCTCGAACAATCCAATGTTTGTAAATCTCAACTAACACCCCATGAATTCATATAACCAATCTCATCTGACCTATTATGTTTTAGGCGCCCAACCATTTCGTTCTGCAATGACCTGCCATTCAGGTTTTTTGGAAGCCACTGCCTTTTTACAGTGGTCAACTAACTCCCTCACTGCTTGATCTGTAACTTTATCAAGACAAGTCGGAGTCGACTTCCCTTTCTTGGCGTTGGCGTGTGCGCTCTGAAGTGACCCAATGGCTTTGTCGATCTTATTCAGAAGGACCTGATCCTCAGTCTTCGCTCTGACTTTCCCGAGACCCGTAATGTGGGAAGCGATCGTTTTAGCTTCTTTCGCTGTTTTCAGAACATCTTCATAAGATTTCAATGCGATCTCCTTTTTCTTTTTGAAACATAACGCCCAATTAAGGGGTGAGCAACGCTACCACCCAAACCTAACGCATTGTGCCATAAACACTAAACTTGAAGTAGAAGCAAAAATGCCAAGCGTTGGGAATCCCTCTTAAATTGTTTGTTAGCTCGCTGACTTACGTTTTTCGTCCCAAGTTTCAAGCACAAACATCGCTATTGTATGCGCAGAGTGAATTGCCAAACGAGCATGACGAGGTTTTAATTTATACATAATTCGACCCTCACCGTGCGCTGAACTGGCATGTGTGCGAAACGCTCCAATACCGTCAACAATTGACAGAATGCCTGATAAAACTCTTTTTAAGTCATCATCTTGAACTAGTTTAGGATCGAAACCTAAATCACCACGCACAACTTTCCAAACGTTTTGTAGATCTTGCTTTTGAGGTTGTGCTAATTGCTCATCAGCAATATAGACCTTAAATATGGATTCCAAAATGTTGCAAGCTGCTGACACTGATTCTCTAGGTTCAGAGTTTACATTTGCTAGCGCTCTTGTAAATTCAGCTTCAATTGAGGGAATGTCTCTACCTTTAATTAAGTCAGACAAGGAGCGACTTGGAGCTGAATTACCATCAGATACAATACCACTATTAATATAAATTAGATTGCACTGCGCAAGAATTGACTCAAGCTTTTCTTTGAACTCCTTTTTATGATTTGTAACGTTAGTTCCCCACAGGAAGACCTCTTCCTCTTCTTGCTTTGGTAACTCCATATACGTTTCAATCAACTTACCAAGGACTTTTAATGGTTCGCCTGATTCTTTGTTAATTCGTCTTAGCCACGTTTGAACTTTAACAGGCTTAGAACCTTCAGGCGGCTCCCCTGGAGCATCAGCATATAAGAATAGGTTATCGAGACTTGTATGAGTCTCGAGTGCAGATAAGTTGTCTGATAAAACCGCGATTATAGGCGCAGGAATGTCTTTTCTCATATTGCCTCTTAGCTAAAAATTGATGATTGCGAGCTAACGCCGCATTCAACGGCTTGTCCGCTGCAATGCTTTGTTAGGGCTTGGCTCCGAGTTATTTACAAGCAGCTTTCCATCGATCAGAAATACATCTATCTTGTCTTGATTCATAAGATGAGCCAGAACATTAAATCCGTCTAACTTTGCTTCCAATAAATCAAATACCCTATCTTTTATTCGAGCAACAAAGCTAATATGCCTTTCTAATTGTTCGCTCAAATCCCTGCGCTCATAGCCAGATAAATTCAAATCGCCTTCAATTTTTCGTTGCTGCTCGCTTGTAAAGTTGTCGAAAGCATTCAGCCGATACTCCATAAGCTTATCGAGCTCAAGCTTAACTCTATTTACAAAATCTCTATGCCTCTGAATATTGCTTTCAGAATAATTCCCGCTTAGTACGATTTCACAAATCCTACCCGCCACCAAGCGTTCGAAAATAGAAAATACAGGATGAGCCAGAACTTTATTCTCGAAGAATTGATCGGGATTAAACCGCCGACCTTCATGTGTAGTAAAGTAGTGGTTAAAGCCTGTTGAATACTCCTTTGGCTCAGAATCTAAGAGCTCTTTGAACCTGTGCCTTTGAGAAACATACATCTCATAACAATCTTCGTTATTTTTTACCATCCGAGATAAATATACATCTCGCATCGATCTGTCTAGCGAGATGTCAGGTATGCTTCTAAAGCTGTCTACTATCGTCTCTGATATTCTTTCAAATCGAGCTTGCTCTTCAAGAATCTGGTGATTCCTAATATCAGCACAAAGATGAGAAATGTAAGATAGATTGTTTTGAATTGCGCCATACAGGCTTATACCTAGCAAAGTCGGCATTAGGTCTGCTTGATTATCTAGCTCAACCTTCTGTAAGCCTGCAACATCGCTAATTTTGCCCCTCTCAATGCATGTAGATGTAAGCAGCCCCTTTAATTCCCCGCTGTTAATAGTCATTAGCTCTCGCGAAGAGTCTTTCTTAAATATGACTCTATAAAATGAGCCCTCCTCATCCCCTGCCGAGGATTTTTTTAACTTTTGACTAAAAGCCGAGACGAATGACGAATCTGACACCAGGGTAGGATTTGGGATCAAATCCATAAGCTTCGGATTATTCTCAAAAATAACTTGAATATTTTTAGGTAAATCTGTCATGCACATTTCTTCCTGTAATCTTTGAGCCCTAACAGTGATTATACGCCCAACCACATAACACCAATAAACCCGCCAGCGCGTTTATTGGTGTTATACAGCCCGCATGCGGCCCATAACTTACTGATCTATATAGATTCTATAAATTTTCAGGCAGTCTATCCATTGTTCGCGTGACCGCGTGTTTTACCGGTTCAATCATACCCTATCCACAAACTTACCTTAGGTCACGCGTAAATTTAATGACACTCGTCAGCCATAGGTCGTAGGTCTTTACTCGCCGACTCTTTCAGATGACTCAAGCGCCGCCCGCGCCTTCATCGCAAACACCCGCCGCGAGGGCTTGAACCCCACCCCCTCAGGCCAGCCAAACCACGCATCCGGCACCATAAAGCCGGGCAGCGTCTCGCGCACCCAAGTGTTTAGTTCGGCTCCATCCACTTCCTCCGCGTGGTAGTCGACAAACGCCACCGGGCGTTCGCCCCATTCCGGTTGAGGCACGGGCACCACCAGCGCTTGGGCAACACCGGGGTGGTCGACCAGGCGTTGTTCGATGGCTTCGGGTTGGATGTTTTCGCCGCCGGAGATGAAGGCGTTGTCCAGCCGCCCTTCCACCACTAGCTCGCCTTGCTTTGTGAAGTGGCCCTTGTCCCTGGTGGCGAACCAGCCTTCGCTGTCGACCGCCGGGGTAAGCTGGCCGTCTTGCAGGTAGCCCTCAAAAAGCGTTTCGCCGCGCACCTGGATCTCGCCGTTGTGGACGCGCACTTCGCGCCCGGGCAGGGGCTTGCCGACCACGCCGGGGGCGCCGGGCAGGCCGGTGCATACCTGGCTGGCCATTTCCGAGAGGCCGTAGCTCACCCTGGGCGTCAGGCCCAGCGCGGTCATTTTGGCGACCAGCGGCGCGGGGATGGCGGCGCCGCCGAGCAGCAGCTCGCGTAGCTGTGTCTTTTGCGGGTCGAATCCCGCGTGAAGCAGCCGCCAGAGCTGGGTGGGCACCAGCGAGAGGTGGGTGATGGGCTGGCGTTGCAGGCGCTCCAGAAGCGGTGCGCCGTCGTCGATAATGACGCGCCCACCGGCGAGGAACACCCGAAAGGCGATGGCGTAGCCGCCGATGTGGAAAAGCGGCAGCGAGAGCAGCCAGCCGCTCGCTTGATCCACAGAAATGAACGATGCCGAGCCCCGCGACGAGGCCAGATGATTGCCAAGGCGATGCTGCACCGCCTTGGGCGTACCGCTGGAGCCGGAGGTAAAGATGGTGTTGCTGGGCTGGTCGGGGTCGAGGAGCGGCTCGCCCGGTTCGGCCTCGGCGGTGAAGTCCAGCGCCAGTGGCGTCGGGCCCTCGGCGTTTGCAAGCTTGGGGCTGCCCCCTTCGGGCTGGGCCAGAAAGCGCGCGGGCAGGCGCGCCGCCATGGCGACCTGCTCCCCGGCGGGCACCGCCGGGTTGACCGGGCAGAACACCACCCGGGCGCGCAGGCAGGCCCAGGCCAATAATAGTGCGTTGAGCGAGCCGCGGGCGGGCACCAGCAGCCGCTCGCCGGGGGGCATTTGGCGCATCAGCTGCCGGGCAAGCCCCGCCACGCGGCGGTCCAGCTGGCGGTAGCTCAGCCGCTGCTCGCTGGCCTCGATGGCGATGTGTTCGGGGGTTTGAGTGGCCCAGGCGTGGATGGGGCAAGGCTCGGTCATGCGGGGCTCCTGAGGGTGGCGATCACGCCGAGTGGTAGAGGCAGCGGCAGCGCTCGACCATGACCGCACCGCGTTGGTCGGTAAGGCGCCCAGCGAGCCAGCCGCCGGTATCCAGCCCCGGCGGCTCGCCCGGCGCCCACTCCCGGGCCAGGCGCGAAAGCAGCTCCAGGCCCAGCTCGGATTCGAAGCTCGATGACACCACCACGCGAAGCCCCAGCGCCCGCGCCCGTTCGACCAGCGCCTGGCACGCGGCAAGCGAGCCGATCAGCGTGGGTTTGATGACCAGCGCCGCCAGCTGCGGGTGTGCCTGCCAGGGGCGCTGCCGCGAGAGGGTTTCGTCCAGCGCAAAGGGCACGCCGGTCGCCTCGGCCACGGCCTGGGTGTCGGTAAGCGCGGCGCAGGGCTCTTCCAGGTAGTCGATCTGCCCCGGCGGCAGCCCGGCACAGAAGCGCCGCGCCTGCTCGCGGGTGAAGCCGCCGTTGGCGTCCAGTATCAGCCGGGTGGTGGGCAAGCGCTCACTTATCCGCTTGATCAGCGCCAGCTCTTCATTGATGGGGTAGCGGGCGACCTTGAGCTTGAGGCGCTCCGGCGGCGCCGTTCGCCACGCCTTGAGGCGGACCTCGATCTCGATCATCAGATGGGCAGGCGTACCCTGAAGCAGCGGGTACGGGGCGGGTGATTGGGGCAAGCGCTCGGGCCAGGCGCGCCGGGCGCAGCCAAGGCCGAACTGCACCGAGGCAAGCTGCGGGGTCGGCACCTCGCCGCGCTCGAAAGCGGCCAGGTAGGCCAGCGCCTCGGCTTCGGCCTGGGCCAGGGTCTCGCAGGAGAAGCCCGGCAACGGGGCGATCTCGCCCCACTGGCCGTCGATGTTTACCAGCAGCCCCTCGCGCTGGGTCAGCCGCTCGCCGTTCAGCGTCAGCGGCCTGGTCAGCGCAAGCGCGTAGCGGTAGAGCGCGCGCGCCATCAGGGGTTGCGCGGGTAGCGGGAGAAATCCGGGCGGCGCTTCTCGTTGAAGGCGTTGCGCCCCTCCTGGCCCTCTTCGGTCATGTAGTAGAGCATGGTGGCGTTGCCGGCCAGCTCCTGAAGCCCCGCCTGGCCGTCGCAGTCGGCGTTGAGCGAGGCTTTCAGGCAGCGCAGCGCCATGGGGCTGTGCTGGAGCATCTCGCGGCACCAGCGCACGCTTTCCCGCTCGAGCTCGTCAAGCGGCACCACGTGGTTGACCAGGCCCATGTCGAGGGCCTGCTCGGCGCCGTACTGGCGGCAGAGAAACCAGATTTCTCGCGCCTTCTTCTGGCCGACGATGCGCGCCAGGTAGGAGGCGCCATAGCCGCCATCAAACGAGCCGACCTTGGGGCCGGTCTGGCCGAAGATGGCGTTGTCGGCGGCGATGGTCAAATCGCACATCAGGTGCAGCACGTGGCCGCCGCCAATGGCGTAGCCCGCCACCATGGCGACCACCGGCTTCGGGCAGGTGCGAATGTCACGCTGGAAATCCAGTACGTTGAGGTGATGGGTGCCCGCCTCGTCGCGGTAGCCGCCGTAGTCGCCACGAATGCGCTGGTCGCCCCCGGAGCAGAAGGCCTGTTCGCCCGCCCCGGTCAGCAGAATCGCGCCGATGGCGCTGTCGTGGCGCGCGCGGCCGAGGGCATGGATCATCTCGCTCACCGTTTGCGGGCGAAACGCATTGCGCACCTCAGGGCGATTGATGGTGATCCGTGCAATGCCCTCCTCAGCGGTGTGATAGAGGATGTCCTGGTACTCTTGCGAGGCGTCCTGCCACTTGATGGGGGCATACAGCGCCTGTTCCGTGAGTCCTTCGATCATGCTGACCTCGTGCTTATCAGGGGTGTGCGTTCTTTTTGATACGGCCGTGTTCGCGGGCGGGCCTCAGCGCAGCCAGCCCACGACCACCAGAGCCAGCGCCAACAGGCTCAACAGGGCCGCCAGGCCGTACATCAGCCATTTGTTGCGAGTGTCCTGGCCCAGGCTCAGGTCGAATAGGCCATGGCGCAGCCGGTGGGCGGCATGAAACAGCGGCAAGCACACGGCGGCGCCGATGAACAGCACGCCGGGCAGGCTGAACAGCAGGCGGGAGGCCCGCTCGTGGCCAAGCGCCTCGGCGGGCAGCAGGCCCAACGGCAGCAATAGCCCGATGAACAGAATCACCGCAGGCAAGACCACGGCAAAACAGACGCCCCCGGCACTGAACAGCCCCCACCACAGGGGCTCGTCATAGGCTTGCCGAGGCTGACCCAGGGGTGCTTTTTGATGTGAGGTTTTCATGCGCCGCCCCTCCCCAAGAGCCAGAACAACACGACCGCCACTGCCACGACCCCCGCCCACTGGCCAGCAACGATGGCACCAGCGGGCACGCTGCGCCCCGCCACGCGCAGCGGCATGACCCGAGGAAACAGCACGAAGAAGGTGGCCGCGTGATAGAGGCTGGCCACCAGCGCCAGCGCATTCAGCAGCAGCACCAGCGGCGAGCCCATAAAGGCCACCCAGCCCTGCCAGCTCGCCGGGCCCTGCAACAGCGCGAACACTCCTGCCAATAGGCAGAGAATGAAAAACACCAGCGGCACCACCGTGGCTTCGCGCAGCATATAGCGCTTGAAGAAACCGTGCTTCAGCCACCAGTTGCGCTTCAAGGGCGGCAGCCGTTGTGATGATGATTTTTCCATGAGGCACTCTCCCGACGGTTCGTTCTGGCCAATCAGCCCTTGAACAGTGCGATCAGCGTATGTTTGGCGGCCTCGACCTTGCCCTGATTGACCGCAGCGGCCGGGTCGACGTGCTTGGGGCATACCTGCGAGCAGAAGCCCACGAAGGTACAGCTCCAGACACCATCGTGGCGGTTGAGCTGCGCCATGCGCTGACGTTTGCCCTGGTCCCGGCTGTCCAGGTTGTAGCGGTGCGCCAGGGTCAGCGCCGCAGGCCCCAGAAACTCAGGGTTCAAACCAAACTGCGGGCACGCCGAATAGCACAGGCCACAGTTGATACAGTTGGCAAACTGCCGATAGCGCGCCAGCTGTTCAGGCGTTTGTGTGTGGGGCTGCGCCTGGCCGGGATCAAAGGTCTGCACCGGGTCCTGTTCGATCAGGTAGGGCTTCACCGCCGCCAGGTGCTCCAGGAACAGCGCCATGTCCACGACCAGGTCCCGCTGCACGGGGAAGTGCGCCAGCGGTTCGATACGAATCTCGCCAGGGTAGTCGCGCAGGAAGGTTTTACAGCCCAGCTTGGGAATGCCGTTGACCATGACGCCACAGGAGCCACAAATCGCCATTCGGCAAGACCAGCGGTAGCTCAGCGTGCTGTCCTGCTGCTCCTTGATATGGTTCAGCGCGTCGAGAAGCGAGGTGCTGTCCTCCACAGCAACGTCGTAGGTTTGCCAGTAGGGTTCCGCTGCGCTGTCGGGCAGGTAACGCTTGATGCTGATGTGCTTGTTCATGCCTTGCCTCCCTTGGCCGCATCCCCGTAAACCCGCGCGGCCGGGGCCGAAAAGCGGGTATCCACCGCCTGCCAGCGCAGCTCGGCGGGCGCATCACCCTGGTAAAACACCTGGCTATGCTTGAGATAGCCCACGTCGTCACGGGCCTGCAGGCCCTCGTCCAGGCGCTGGTGGGCACCCCGGGATTCGCGACGCTCCAACGCGGCCAGGCACGACGCCTCGGCGATCTCCAGCCCGTAGCCAAACTCCAGGCACTCCAGCAGCTCGGTATTGAAAATCTTGCTGGTGTCACTTACTCGCACCTGGGCATAGCGCTGGCGCAGCTGGCGAAGGGTATCCAACGCCTGCTGCATGCCTGCTTCGGTGCGGTAAATGCCGCAGCCGCTCTCCATGGCCTGCACCATGGCGTGCTTGAGCGTCACCCAGGATTCACCGCTGCCCTGGCCATCGCAGAGCGTGGCCAGCCGCGCCTGCTGCCGCTGGGCCTGCGCCTGCAAGACCGGCAGCGCCACCCAGTCGGTGCGGGCAGCCCGCTGGCTGGCCTGCTCCCCAGCCAAGCGGCCAAAGACCAGCAGCTCGGTCAGCGAATTGGAGCCCAGCCGGTTGGCCCCATGCAGGCCTACCGATGCGCACTCCCCGGCGGCGTACAGACCCGCAATGGTCGTTTCACACTGGGGATCGGTTTCGATGCCGCCCATGGTGTAGTGCACCGCAGGCCGAATCGGGATCGGCTCCTTGACGGGGTCGACATTGATATAGGATTTGGCCAGCTCGCAGATGAACGGCAGGCGCTCATGCAGATAGTCGGCGCCCAGGTGGCGAAGGTCGAGATAGACCACGTCGCTGTCGCCAAACTTGCCGGTACGCCCGGCCTGCTGCTCCTGCCAGAACGCCTGGGAGAGCTTGTCCCGAGGGCCCAGCTCCATGTACTTGTTTTCCGGCTTGCCCAGGGGTGTTTCCGGGCCCAGGCCGTAGTCCTGGAGGTAGCGGTAACCCTCCTTGTTGAGCAGAATACCGCCTTCCCCCCGGCACGCTTCGGTGATCAGGATGCCCGAGCCGGGCAGGCCGGTGGGGTGGTACTGCACGAACTCCATGTCGCGCAGCGCCACGCCGTGGCGGTAGGCCATGGCCATGCCGTCACCGGTGACGATGCCCGCATTGGTGTTGAAGCGGAACAGCCGCCCGGCCCCGCCGGTGGCCAATACCACCGCTTTGGCACGCAACAGCAGCAGCTCGCCCGTGGCGACTTGCAGAGCAATGACCCCCACCACGGCCCCTTCATGCACGGCCAAGTCCAGTACGAAGTACTCGTCGAAGCGTTCGATTTCGGGGTATTTCAACGAGGTCTGAAACAGCGTGTGCAGCATATGGAAGCCGGTCTTGTCGGCAGCAAACCAGGTGCGCGCCGTTTTCATGCCACCAAAGCGGCGCACCTGTATGCGGCCATCGGGCTGGCGGCTCCAGGGGCACCCCCAGCGCTCCATCTGCACCAACTCCCGGTAGGCGTGGCGCACGAAGTAGTCCACTACGCCCTGCTCCACCAGCCAGTCGCCCCCAGAAACCGTGTCGTCGAAGTGCGCCTGAAACGAGTCCTCGTCACTGGTCACCGCCGCCGCGCCCCCCTCGGCCGCCACCGTGTGTGAACGCATGGGATACACCTTGGACACCAGCGCGATGCGTTGCGCGTGACCGCCCTGTTTGGCCTGCTCGGCGGCCGCTATGGCGGCCCGCAGGCCAGCGCCTCCACCGCCGACGATGACGATATCCACATCCTGCTGCTGCATGGCACCCCCTTGTGCGGCTGCACTACTCATGACGGTCTTCTCATGACGCGATTCCGGCCTGCGCACGGCTTGCCGCCCTGCTGATGAAGCGACGTTATCACAGCCCAACAGGCCTTCGGCCTTGATCTAAAGCATGATTGATATGGATCAAATAACGCGCGACTTGCCTTGCCTATGCTGTTGATGACATCGGTGAAACACCACGCTGGAACTCACCCTCGGCTGTGCTCACTCAGGCAAGGCGCTACGGCTTGCCGATAACCTTATCGAGAGGTCGCCATGAACCTCAGCGCTTCGCTCCGCTCTCGCTGGTCGCTGCTCGCGCCACTGACCACCACGCTGGTGATCGCCCTGCTGCCTACCCCGACCGGGCTACCGCCCCATGCCTGGTACTTCTTCGCCATCTTTTTAGGCTGCGTGGTCGGCCTGATTTTGGAACCCCTGCCCGGCGCGGTCATCGGTCTGGTCGGCGTCACCCTTTCGGCGCTGCTTTCCCGCTGGGTGCTGTTCTCCCCAGAGCAGCTGGCCAACGACGGCTTCAACGCCGCCAACCAGGCTTTCGCCTGGGCGGTCTCGGGGTTCACCAATGCCACCGTATGGTTGATTTTCGGTGCCTTCATGTTTGCCCTGGGGTATGAAAAAACCGGGCTGGGGAGGCGTATCTCGCTGTGGCTGGTGCATGCCATGGGCAAGCGCACGCTGACCCTGGGCTACGCGGTGATGATCGCCGATGGCATTCTGGCACCTTTTACGCCGTCCAATACGGCGCGCAGCGCAGGCACCATCTATCCGGTCATTCGTAACCTACCGCCGCTGTACGACTCGCACCCCAACGACCCCAGCATGAAGCGCATGGGCAGCTTCCTGATGTGGACCGCCATTGCGGCCACCTGCGTGACCAGCTCGATGTTTCTCACCGCCCTGGCGCCGAACCTGCTGGCCATCGCGCTCACCGAAAGCGCCACGGGCATCCATATCGGTTGGGGACAGTGGTTCGTGGCGGTGGTGCCGGTGGGGGTCCTTCTGCTGCTGTTGGTGCCGCTGCTGTGCTACTGGCTGTGCGCCCCGGAGGTAAAGGCCGGGCATGAGATCTCCGACTGGGCGAAAGGGGAACTGCAGAACCTGGGCCCGCTGACCCGCCACGAAATCGTGCTGGTCATCATGGTGGTCACCGCGCTGCTGCTGTGGATCTTCGCTGGCGACCGGGTATCGGCGTCGCTGGTGGGGCTGGTGGTCATCTGCGGCATGCTGCTGACCGGCATGGTGAGCTGGAACGACATTCTCGACAACCGCGCCGCCTGGAACACCTTCGTGTGGTTTGCCACCCTGGTGGCTCTGGCGGGCGGCTTGAGCCAGGTAGGCTTCGTGGGCTGGTTCGGTAACGTAGTGGGTGGGCAGATCAGCCACTTCGACCCGCTGCTGGCCATGGTCGCCCTGGTGGTCATCTTCTATGTGTTGCACTACCTCTTCGCCAGCGTCACCGCCCATGTGACCGCCCTGCTGCCGGTCATACTAGCGGCGGCGTCGGGCATTGCGGGGCTGGACATGCAGCTGTTCATTCTGCTGTTGCTGCCCACCCTGGGCTTCATGGGCATCCTGACCCCTTATGGTACCGGTCCCAGCCCGGTGTATTACGGCAGCGGCTACTTGCCCAGCGCGCTGTACTGGCGCCTGGGGGCCATCTTCGGGCTGCTGTTCCTGGTGGCCTGGCTGGCCATTGGCCTGCCCTGGCTACTGTTGATTCAGTGAGCCATGTACCGAGTCAGCGAACCCTGCGCTGCCGCGCTTAGCGCGGCAGCGTCTGTGCCAAGTGCCCTGCCATGGCCTTCGGGTGTTCCACGTGCAGGTTATGGCCGCCCGGCAGCGCCCAGTGGCGCAGGCGCGGCGCGTGCTGCGCCAAGCGGTTGGCCAGGGTGTTGAACTTATGGTCCCGCAGGCCGGAGAAATAGCCCACGCGCAGCTCGGTCTCGGCCAGCCAATGCCATAGGGAGGGCTGCCGACCCAGCGAGGTGGCCCGCAGCATATGCGCCACGGCGGGGCCACGGTTGGCCAACCGGCGCTGTATCTGACGCTGGCGCTGTGCTGGCGTCAAATCGGCAAACACCGGCTGCTGGTACCATCCGGTCAGCACGTCGGTCAGCGGCGACTGTTCAAAGCGCTGGGCCCAGTGCTCATCGTGGGCGCGGCGCGCTTCCCGCTCTGGCGCGGCCAGCCCGGGGTGCGCGCTCTCCAACCACAGCGCCTCCAAACCGGCGGGCCGCTGGCTGGCATAATAGAGCGCCAGCCGGCCACCCAGGGAGTAGCCCAGCAGGCCATAACGCACTACGCCCGCCTCGGCCAGCGTATCGCTAAGCCAGTCATGAAAGTCCGCAAAAGAGCCCACCGCAGGCACTGTGGGCTGCCCATGCCCCGGCAGGTTCAGCGCCAGGCAGCGCACGCCCGGCAGCGCGTGTTCCAGCGCCTCGCCAAGCACCTGCCAATCGTCCTTATCGCCCAGCAGGCCGTGCAGCATCACCAGCGTAAAGGGCGACGAAGGGTCAGGATGCATGGGCTGCCTCTTTGAGCCACGCGCCCAGAGCCTGCAACGCATCGGTGGCCTGCTGATGGGGCACCGTGACCTCGATCAGCGTCACACCGGCCTCCAGCGCCTGGGTGTAGGCCTCGCAAAACGCCGCCAACGTGGTCGGTGCGGCATAGTTCAGATGAAACATGCGCGCCGCATGCTCGAACGCGAGCCCGTGGGGTTGGCGATAGTAGCGCTCCAGCAGATCGCCTTCGTCCGGCACCGGCAGCATGTGGAAAATGCTGCCGCCATCGTTATTCAGCACCACCACGACCAGCGGCGCCTGGGCCCTGGCCAGCAGCGCCAAGCTGTTGAGGTCGTGAAGCGCGCTGGTGTCGCCCAGAATCACCGTGGTGGGTTCATTAGTCGTGCAAGCCAGGCCATACGCGGTAGCCAGCAGCCCATCGATGCCCGAAGCCCCGCGGTTGGCCATCACCCGCAGCGGCGTCGAACGGGTCGAGCCCAGCATGTTCATCAACCGGGCGGGCAGGCTATTGCCCACGAACAGCGCCCCTCTGGCCAGTTGCGCCACCTGATGACACACCCCCAGCTCGGAAAACGCCGCCGTATAGCGTTCGATGCCCTGGCGGGTGCGCTGCTGAAGGCGTGCCAGGGTATGCCAGGGGGGCTGGGCGGGCCCGGCGGGCAGCGTGGCGATAGCCTCGGCGGGCGTGCACACCAGCCGCTGGGTAAGGGTGAAGTCCGGGTCCAGACGCTGGGGCAACGGGTCGACCAGCCACGCCTGCTGCCAGGGGTGGCGGGCAATCATCTGGGTCAGACGCTTGGAAATCAGCCTGCCGCCAAACTGCAGCAGCACGTTGGCGCGGCCCAGCTCGGCGCTGACCTGCGGGTCCTGCAGGGCCAGGTCCATGTGCATCAGATGGTGCGGGTCGCCGTGCAGCTGGCTTTGCAGGTCGGCCAATAGCGGCCAGCCCAACTGTTCGGCCATGGCCGCAATGGGGGCCGCCTGCTGGGGGTCATCGATGCGCCCCACCACGATCACCCCGCGCTGCTGGGTGAAAGCGGCGGGCCATGCCACCGGCAAGGGAGCGGGAGCGGTTTGCCAAGCGCTCCAGGGGGCATCGCTGTGCTGCCAGCGCGCCAGCGGCGCCAGGTAGTCGCTGGCCTCCACGGGCGGGCCGGAGGGATAGAGCGGCTCGCGGTAGCGGCAGTTGAAGTGCACCGGGCCCGGCAAGCGGTGCTGTCGCGCCATGGTCTGGTCGATCGTGCTGAGCAAATAGGCGGCGGGAATATCGCGACTGGGGGTCGGGAAGTCGTGGTGCGCCACCGTGTGGCGGGCGAAGATATCCCGCTGGTCGATGGCCTGGTTACTGCCGTTATCCAACAGCTCGATGGGCCGGTCGGCAGACAGAATCACCAGCGGCACGCCCAGCAGCGCGGCTTCCACCACGGCCGGATAAAGGTTGGCCACTGCCGTACCGGACGTGGTGATCACCGCCACCGGCTGCTGGGCGCCTCGGGCCAGGCCCAGCGCCATGAACCCCAGCCCGCGCTCGTCGAAGTGAGTATGGCAGCGCAGCCCGGCGTGCTCGCTGGCCGCCATGGTCAGCGGGGTGGAGCGCGAGCCCGGCGCCACGACTACTTCGCGCAGCCCCCAGCGGTACAGCTCTTCCAACAGCAGCGACGCCCAAACGTGGTTAAAGGTGGCGTAATGCATCGGCTTATCCCATTCCCAGCAGCGAGAGAATATCGGCAATCTTGGCATCCAGCTCGTGCCACTCGTCTTCGGCCTGCGACCCCGCCACGATTCCCGCCCCCGCGTACAGGCGGATCGACGTGTCGCTGACCTGGGCACAGCGAATCGATACCGCCAGCTCGCTGGAGCCATGCCCCACGCGGCCAAAGGCACCGGCGTACCAGCCCCTGGCGTGGCGCTCCAGCTCACGGATTCTGGCCAGCGCCGCCGCCCGCGGGGTGCCGCCGACGGCGGGCGTGGGCGGCAGCACGCCGAGCAGTTGCTGGTCGGTGATGAAGGGGTGCAGCTCGGCGTGAATTTCGCGGCGAATATGCTGCACGGACCGCAGCAGCACCACGTGGGCCTCGCCCATTTCCAGGCGCTGGGCCAGCGGCTCCAGCTGGGTCAACAGCTGCTGGTACACGCACTGGTTTTCCAGGCCGTTCTTTTTATCGGCCAGCAGCGCTCCGGCGAGCGCCTCGTCCTGCGCCGTGTTACGCCCCCGCCGGGTCGTACCGGCCAGCGCCTCCGTGACCAGCTGCTGGCCCTGGCGGCGGTAGAGCCGTTCCGGGGAGCAGCCAATCAGCGCCGTACCGGGCGCCCACTGCACCCCAAAATGAAAGCAGTGCCGCGCCTCGGCCTGCCAGCGCCCCAGCAAGGCCCAGGGGCTGGGCACGCGCTCGGCGGTCAGGCAGGTTTCTCGGGAAAGCACCACTTTGGGAAGCTGCTGCAGCCGTTCGGGCTGGGTCACCTGCGACACCCAGCGGGCCCACTCCGGCCGAGTGGGCGTATCACAACGCTGGTAGCTGCCATGAGCCACCGGGGGCAGCGGCTGTTCAGGGACGATGGCCGCCAGACACGCCTGAGCGGCGGCCAGCTCTTCGGCGGGGGGGCTGTCATCGAAGCGCAGGTTCACGGAAAGCGTGCACCGCCCCTGCTGGCGCTTGAGCAGCACCCGGGGCAGTATGAAGCGGCAGTCACCAAACCCGGGCCAACCCGCCGCCTGGGCATCGAAGGCCACCCCGCCGAAATAGTCGGGTGAGCCGCTGGCGAGCTGGGCCTGAGCTTGAACCTGCGCCTGACGCTGCATATCGACCTGCAGCGCCACCAGAGAGTCAAATGCCTGCGCCTCGCCCAGCACGGCATAGCCCGCCGCCGAGGCCTCGCGCGGCTGCCAATAAAGGCGGGGCATCACGCGCTGTGCGTTCAACCACCCCAACAAATCCTCGACCTCGCAGGGCACGCTCAGGCTCTGCGTACCCCGGCATGTCAAAAGGTCCAGCGCCGACAGCTGTGCTGCCAGCGCCTTCGCGGCTTGGATCACCTGCATAGCGCGTTACTTTCCTGACAACCGATGCCTGATATAGGGTAGCACCCAGCGGTCGCCACCATAGCGCCCGGCGTTGGCACCGGCCACCAGCAGGAAAAAGCTCAGGGCGATCATCCAGGGGTTGGTGGACACCGTGCCCGCCATCAAGAACGACATGTTCATGACGATGGCGAAGAAAGCGGCATAGCAGGTCAACACACCCACGATCAGCCCCAGCCCCACCAGCACTTCCCCCAGCGGGATCATCACGTTGATCACGTCGGCGTAAGGCAGCGCGACATGCTCCAGAAACCCCACGTAGTTGGGGTAGACCATACTGCCTTCGCGCATGACTGGGTTGGCCACGGCGTTGCGCAAAAACCCTTCGGCATTGAAACCGCCGGTCATCTTGCCGATGCCCAGGGTCAGCCAGGTAATGCCCAGGTACAGCCTCAACAGTAGCCAAACCAGGGCAGCATATTTGTTTTGTCTGAAAAACTCGCCGATCATCGCGTAGACTCCTGCCACGTTCACTTTCAGGGGGAAGCCCCAGTGTGCGTCAGGACGGATGCCTCTTTTTTGACCCAAGTCGTGATTTTTGCCATTAATGATACAGAGTTGAATGTTTACTCTGCCCAATGGCCACACTGACCGGCCACGCTGACCGATTCAGCGACTGCAACAGGAATGCTCACCATGGAACACACCACCCCACACCGCCCACTCCATGCCTGGTTGCTCGCCGCCCGGCTGCGCACCCTGCCGCTGGCCTGCGCCTCGATCCTGCTGGGTTCGGGCATGGCGGCGCAGGCAGGCGGCTTTCAGGGTGGAGTGCTGCTGCTGTCTCTGTTCACGGCCATTTTGCTGCAGGTGCTTTCCAACCTGGCCAACGATTATGGCGATGCCCAGTCGGGGGTGGACGATACTAGCCGCACCGGCCCCGCGCGGGCCGTAGCCAGCGGGCTATTGACCCCAGACGCCATGCGCCGGGGCATGCTGCTCACCGGGCTGGCGGCGGCCATAGCGGGGTTATCGCTGCTGTTCGTCGCTTTTGGCAGCGACCTGCCCAGCTGGCTGGTGTTCGTGCTGCTGGGGGCCGCGTCCTTACTGGCGGCCATCACTTACACCGTGGGGCTGGGCGGCAAGCCGTATGGCTATCGTGGGCTGGGGGATGTGGCGGTGTTCGTGTTTTTTGGGCTGCTGGGCGTGCTGGGTACCCTCTACTTGCATACCCAGAGCCTGAGCGGGCTGGCCATACTGCCCGCCGCCGTGTGCGGCTTGCTGGCCACCGCCGTGCTCAACGTCAATAACGTGCGCGACATCCACAGCGATGCCCGCCACGGCAAGATGACGCTGGCGGTGAGGCTGGGCAAACGGCGGGCCATTTACTACCACTGGGCGCTTCTGGGCGCCGCCCTGCTGCTGACGCTGGGGTATTTGGTGTGGCTACCCGTGCCCTGGGTGGGCTGGAGCTGCCTGGTGGTGGCCAAACCGCTCTACGACGCCGGGCGTACGCTCAGCCGCACCGAAGATGGCGAGCAGCTAACGGGCATGCTCAAGAAAACCGCGCTTTCCACGCTGGTTTACAGCCTGCTGCTCGCGGTGGGGCTGGCGCTTGCCTGACGGCGGCTTGGAGCCAAGGACCTGGGGCCTTACAGCACTACCTCATAGCCTTCGAACTTGGGCGGCCCCAGGTAGATGCCTTCCGGCGATTTGGCATTGGCGTGGGCTTTGCGGAAGGCGTCTGACTTCGTCCAGGCGCGGAAGGCCTCTTCGGATTCCCACACGCTGTGGGAGATGAACACGGTGTGCTCTTCCTGGCTTTCGCCCTGCAGCATGTGAAACTGCTTGAAGCCCGGCACTTCGTCCAGGTGGGAATCGCGGTTGCGCCATACCTCTAAAAAATCCTCTTCGCGGCCTGGGGCAATCCGAAAACGGTTCATGGCGATATACATAGTGGCTCTCCTGTGGGGCGGGTGTGACTCAGTTGGTTACGCAAACATTCGCTTGATGGTAACGTCATCACTGCATCGCGAATAGATGAGTGACGAACAGGCGTTACGGCTAATGGCTCAGGCACCCCTTCAGGTCGTTTGGTTCAAACGCGATTTACGTATTCACGACCACGCACCGCTGGCCAACGCCGCTGCGGCAGGCCCGGTGCTGCCGCTATTTGCCATCGAGCCCGACCAGTGGCAAGCGCCCGACAGCGCCCTGCGCCACTGGCAGTTTGCCGCCGATTCGCTGGTTGATCTTGCCCAGGCGCTCGACACGCTGGGATTGCCGCTCTGCCTGTGGCAGGGCGATATAGTGGAGTGCCTAGCCGCGCTCAAAGCCCACTACGGCGAACTGGTGCTGCACTCCCACCAAGAGACGGGCAACGCCTGGAGTTTTGAGCGCGACCAACACGTTCAAGCGTGGTGCCACGCCCACCAAGTGCCCTGGCAGGAAGCCCGCCAGCAGGGCGTGATTCGCGGGTTGAGCAGCCGCACCGGGCATCAATCCCGTTGGGAAAACCACTGGGAAGCACTGATGACCGCCCCCAACTACTCCGCTCCGTCAGCAGTGGTGGCCGCACCCGGTTGGGAAGCGTTTCATCACGTAGACGTAGCGCAACTGCCTTCGCTTACCCTGGGGTTCGATGCCACGCCCTGCCCCCAACGCCAGCGCGGTGGGCGCAGTGAAGGGCGCGCGCTGTGGCTGAGTTTTATTACCCAGCGCGGGCGTCGCTATCGCGGCTCGCTCTCTAAACCGTTACTGGCCTGGGAGTTTGGCTCGCGGCTCTCCCCGCACTTGGCCTGGGGCACGCTCTCCATGCGGGAAGTGGTGCAATCCCTGCGCCGCCAGCGGCAAAAGCACGCCGACGACACCGCCTGGGCCCGCTCGCTCCGCGCCTTTACCTCGCGGCTCTACTGGCACTGCCACTTTATTCAGAAGTTGGAGAGCGAACCCAGCATCGAGCAGCAAACCCTGCACCCGGCGCTGCGCGGCCTGCGGGAGCGCGACCCAGAACACCCGCACCTGATCGCCTGGAAGCGCGGCCAAACCGGCGTGCCGCTGGTGGATGCCTGCATGCGCAGCCTAACGGCTACCGGCTGGATCAACTTCCGCATGCGCGCCATGCTGCTCTCCCACGCGACCTTTGGCCTGGGGCTGCATTGGTATGAACCAGCATTGCACCTGGCACGGCTATTCACCGACTTCGAGCCCGGCATTCACTACCCCCAGGTGCAGATGCAGGCAGGCGCTACCGGCACCAACGCCATGCGGGTCTACAACCCGATCAAGCAAGCAGAAGATAACGACCCCACCGGCGAATTCATCGCCCGCTGGGTGCCAGAGCTTGCGCCCCTACCCATGGAATGGCGTGCCAAGCCCTGGGCACTGCCGGAAAGCCTGCAAAAACGCTTCGGCTTTCAGCCCGGCATCGACTACCCCATTCCCAATGATTTTGAAGCCGAAGCGCGCCACTGGAAGAAGCTGCTTTATGAACTGCGACGCACGCCGGAGGCGAGGGATGCCAGCCAAGCGATTGTGGATAAGCTGGCGAGCCAGCGGCGGCTGCCTGCTCGGCGGGCTAGAAAAGCAAAAGCCGCTGATCAGCAGCAGCTTTCGTTGTTTGGTAATAGCGAATTGGATAATGAACAACTGCTATGAAAGAGTATTTCGACAGTGGAAGTGGTGGCTAAGCCGAAAAAACTTCATAAAACTATGTACCACATACTGTACTTACCTAATTCTCAATAACACTAGTATTTGTAGCAAATCACGCCTTGAGCTCACCTATCTAACAATCACCTCGTTCAAGTAGAAGACAAGACGCACCTGCTTTACTGATAGTTAAGCGCCTACAATTCGTCGCTCTCGACTTAAAAAAGAATACGTACAAAACAAAAAATTCCATTATGACCAATGTGACTATAGAACTACTAACGCCCAGTATACATTTTCTCAAATGGCTGCTCACTGAGGCTATCTATGCATGTCCGACGAATGCAACCCACTCCTGTACCATTTGTCATACCAAAACCTTTTTTCCTCCACTGTAAGAGTATGGGCCAACTTTTAGGACTTGGAAAAAGGTTTTGCGAATGAACTAATATTTCTTGATGACCCTCATGTTCATGTTCACCTACTACTCGATACCGTTTTTGCCCTTTTTCCACTCCATCAAAAACTGCATAATGGAAAGCATGCCTTACATTGAGACGATTTTCTTCACATGACCTATATGCATCACATAATAATTTTCTGCTATATCTCTGTCCTGGAAAAACATTCGCTCTACTGTTCAGGAACTGCAGTTGATTGAGAGCATACACATCTTCTTCTCTTTTTATCTTTATAATTCCAGAGTTCTTAGGGATAGAGTAAACATCTGAATCATAAGCAATAAACATCGTATTTTCGCAGAGGGGCAAAAATGCCAACACCCCAGACGATCTTAACCCAAATCCTGATCCGAGGTGTCGTCTATCAGACTTGAACCATTTATTATTAAAAACAGCTGGGTCATCGGATGTAACAAAGGGAAAGCTAGTTGCATTTTTAATCAAGCAAACCTTTAGATCGTCAATAACTCTCATTTCATTAGCAAACGCATGCATAGCCATTTGCACTGCATCACGTATTTCTAAATTAAAATCATAACCTGCTCCAGCCAGCTTCACAAGATCATTACTCATCTCAACCGCTCTTTTAGAAGCGGCTTCCGTGCGCAGGTATTGCAGCAACCAAAACCTTTTAAGAATCAACTCATCTTTAACCAAGAAATCATTATAGCTTGGAGACCGAACTCTCAACAATGCACCAGCATATTTCTGCTCAATGGACTGAATGGCAGTTTCTAACCTTTCATTCTCTCCGTAGAAATATGAACCTGAGCACTGGTGCTTTACTGCTGCATTTTCGATAATCTGTTCACGATCAAGATTAAAAACCCGAATTGCTTTACCCTCTCCATTGTTTGAAAATGGCTTTAAGTAACATCGAGGAACAAAGTGCTGATTCTTGTTAGTCGCCAATTGCTCACTCCAGTTTAGCCTAAACAATTTATAAGAGACATGAGGCACTATTTCATGTTACATGGACGGTGCCAACATAACCATTCAACGATGTAACCGGTTATTCTTTCCCAAGCCCTGCCTCTGCGTTTAATTATTTTTACCATATTATATGACAAACTAAAAAACTCAGATTAGCTCAAAATTTTTTAGGCTGACATCGAAATCAGCATCAAAATTTCAACACCCATAAAAAAACCCGCCCATCGCCAGCAGCTTACGCTACCTGACAATGGGCGGGCTTCGTACTACCTAAACGCTATTAGCTTAACGCTTCCAACGACTCCTCAATAATACTCAACCCTTCCTCTAGCACCGCAGACGACACCGTCAGCGGCACCAGGATGCGGATGCTGTTGCCGTAGAAACCACAGGACAGCAGGATCAACCCTTTCTCGCGGGCTTTGGCGCAGAGCGCGGCGGTGAGCTGTGGGTCGGGCTTGCCGTCGCGGTTGAGCAGTTCGAACGCGGCCATGGCGCCGAGCTGGCGGCCGTGGGCGACGGCGGGGAAGCGCTCTTCCCAGACGGCGAAGCGTTCGGCCAGCATGTTGCCCATCTGCTCGCTGCGGGCCAGGATGTTCTCTTCTTCGATGGCTTCGATCACCGCCAGAGACGCCGCGCAAGAGAGCGGGTTGCCGCTGTAGGTGCCGCCCAGGGAGTTGGGGCCGGAGGCGTCCATGACCTTGGCGGTGCCGACCACCGCAGAGAGCGGCATGCCGTTGGCGAGGCTCTTGGCGGTGGTCAGAATGTCCGCTTCGATGCCGCTGTGCTCCAGCGCAAATAGCTTGCCGGTGCGGGCAAAGCCGGACTGCACTTCGTCGGCGATCAGCAGAATGCCGTGCTCGTCACACAGGGCGCGCAGCGCTTTCAGGTAATCCGGTGAAGCGATGTAGAAACCGCCCTCACCCTGTACCGGTTCAATCACGATGGCCGCCGTGCGGTGCGGGGCGATATCGGTTTTGAACAGCGTACGAATGGCGTTCAGCGAGGCTTCTTCGCTGATGCCGTGCAGCGGGTTGGGAAACGGTGCGCGGAACACGTCGCCCGGCATCGGGCCGAAGTCGTTCTTGTAGGGCAGCACCTTGCCGGTCATCGCCAGGGTCATCATGGTGCGGCCGTGGAAGGCACCATCAAACGTGATGATGCCGGTGCGGCCAGTGGCGGCGCGGGCGATCTTCACGGCGTTTTCCAGCGCTTCGGCGCCGGTGTTCACCAGCATGGCTTTGCGCTCGAGGCCGCGTACCGGGGTGAGTTCGCAGAGCTTCTGGCACAGCTGCACGTAGGGCGCGTAGGAGATCACCGCGGCGCTGGTGTGCATGACTTTCTTGAGCTGCGCTTCCACAGCGGCCACGATTTTCGGGTGGCGGTGGCCCAGGTTGAGCACGCCGATGCCGCCCGCGAAGTCGATCCAGCGGTTGCCGTCGGCGTCCCACAGCTCGGCGTTTTCGGCGCGCTCGGCAAACTGGGTAGTGGGCGTGGCAGCACCGTTGGCCACGAAGCGGTTTTTCAGTTCATTCAATTCTTGGTTAGTCATCATCGTTCTCTTTACAGGCCGCCTACGCAGACGTATTTCAGTTCGGTAAATTCATCCAATCCGTGGTGGGAGCCTTCACGGCCCAACCCGGACTCCTTCACGCCGCCAAACGGCGCCAGCTCGGTAGAGATCAAGCCTTCGTTGACGCCGACCATGCCGTATTCAAGCGCTTCCATGGTGCGCCAGATGCGGCGGTAATCCGTGGCGTAGAAGTAGGCGGCCAGGCCAAACGGGGTGTCGTTGGCCATGGCGATGGCTTCTTCGTCCTGCTTGAAGCGGAACACCGGCGCGACCGGGCCGAAGGTCTCTTCATCGGCCACGGCCATTTGGGTGGTCACCTCCGCCAGCACCGTGGGGGTGAAGAAGCGCTCCCCCGCCGCGTGGGGCTGGCCGCCGCACAGTAGGCGCGCGCCTTTGTTCACCGCGTCGTCGACGTGGCGCTGCACTTTATCCACGGCGGCTTGGTTGATCAGCGGGCCGATGATGCTGCCGTCGGCTAATCCGTCGCCTACCTTCAGCGTGTTCACGCGCTCGGTGAGCTTGGCGACGAAGGCATCGTAAATGCCGTCCTGCACGAGGAAGCGGTTGGTGCATACGCAGGTTTGCCCGGCGTTGCGGAATTTGGAGGCGATGGCTCCGTTCACGGCGGCGTCCACGTCGGCGTCATCGAAGACGATGAACGGGGCGTTGCCGCCCAGCTCCATGGCGGTTTTCTTCACCGTGCTGGCGCACTGGGCAAGTAAGTGCTTACCCACTGGGGTAGAGCCGGTAAACGAGACTTTGCGCACCCGAGGGTCGGTGGTGAGTACCTCGCCCACGGCGGCGGGTTTGGAAGCGGTGACCACGTTGATGGTGCCGACGGGCAGGCCCGCTTCCAGCGCTAAATAGGCGGCGGCCAGGGCGGTGAGCGGGGTAGCTTCGGCGGGTTTGATGACCACGGTGCAACCGGCGGCCAGGGCCGGGGCGCACTTGCGGGTAATCATCGCCAGCGGGAAGTTCCACGGGGTGATCGCGGCGACCACGCCCACCGGTTCGCGCAGTACGAGCAGGCGCTTGTCCGCGCCGTGGCTGGGCAGGGTTTCCCCGGCCATACGCTTGGCTTCTTCAGCGAAGAACTCGATGAACGATGCGCCGTAGGTCACTTCGCCTTTGGCTTCCGCCAGCGGCTTGCCCTGCTCTAGGGTCATCAGACGGGCTAAGTCGTCGGCGTGCTCATTGATCAGCTCAAACCAGCGACGCAGCAGCGCGGAGCGCTGTTTGACCGGGGTGGCGCGCCACGCGGCACCGGCGTCATACGCGGCAGCCACGGCGTCGCGGGTGTCGTCGGCGCTCAAGTCCGCCACGTGGGCAATGGTCTCGCCGGTGGCGGGGTTATCGATGGCAAAGGTCTGCTGGCCCTTGCGCCACTGCCCGCCCACCAGGGCCGGTACGGCATCGTGCAACCACTGTTCGATAAAGCTCATAGCGTGCTCCTTTAAAGGGGTTGGAACGGCTTACAGGTCAGCCATCATGTGTTGGTCGCTGTAGGCGCGGCCGTAGGTGCGCAGGGCGTGGATGTAAAGCCCCACACCGAGCAAAGACCAGCCCGCGAAGATCGACCACTCCGCATCGCTCAGGGCCGCCGGGCTACCGGGCAGGTAGAGGCAGGCCATGCCGAAGGAGAGCACCACGGCCAGGGTGCCGCACAGCTTGCCGTGGCGAATGCGGAACGGGCGCTCCATCTCCGGCTCGCGAACCCGCAGCACCACAAAGGAGATGGCCACGAACAGGTAGGCAATCACGATGCCCAGGCCACCGGCATTGACGATCCACACCAGCGCCGGGCGGCCGAAGAACGGCGCGATACAGGAGAGAAAGCCCATCAGGAAAATGGCGTTGGTGGGTGTTTTATAGCGCGGGTGCAGCTTGGCAAACGGCGCAGGCAGCATGCCCGCTTTGGCCAGGGCGTAAATGGCCCGTGAACCGCCGATGTAGAAGGCGTTCCAGCTGGTGATGATGCCCGCAATACCGGCCAAGACCATCAGGTTGCTGGCCCAGGGGGCGTTGAACAGGCTGCCCATGGCATCCGGCACGCTCAGGGAACTCGCGGCCAGCTCGGTGCTGTTCAGGGCCAGGCTGGTGGCCAGAATGATCAGCGCGTACCACACCACCGCCAGAATGACCGACATCATCAGCACTTTGCCGATAGCTTTGTAGGGCAGATTGATCTCTTCGGCGGCTTGGGGAATAACGTCAAAGCCCACGAACAGGAACGGCACCATGACCAGCACCGCGACGATGCCCGCCACCACGCCGGTATCGGCCTGGGTGAACAGCGGCATCATGTTGATGGTCTCGCCTTCGAACAGCGCGCCCGTGACAAACAGCACGCCAACCAGCAAAATCATGCCGGTCACGACTTTCTGGAGAAGCGCGGCGGTGGTCACACCGAAGTAGTTGATGATCATCATGGCGATCGAGCCGCCGACACCGACGGCCACCCAGGTCGCTTTTACTTCCCAGCCCGCGATGGTCCATAAGTGGCCAACCGCATAGTTCGGCGCTAGGTGCTCGATCACGGTGGGCAGCGCCACGGCTTCGAAAGCCACCACGCTTAAATAGCCTAAAATAATCGCCCAGGTGCACAAGAACGAGGGGAGATGGCCTAGGGCGCGGTAGCTGTAGACATGCTCGCCGCCCACTTTGGGCATGGCGGAGGCCAGCTCGGCGTAGGTCAGGCCCACCATGACGATCGCTAAACCGCCGATAATGAACGCTAAAATGGCACCGATGCTGCCAGCGGATTGAATCGCGGTGCCGGTCAATACAATCCAGCCCCAGCCAATCATCGCGCCGAAGGCAAGGGCTAATACGTCGCCGCGGGCCAGTACCCGGACGAGCTTGTCCTGTTCAGAAGAGGGAGTGGTCATCGCACAATGTCCTGCAGGTTATTGGATGTTGTCGTTGGCGCTCTGTGGCGCAGTGTCCTGATTCCGGTGGCGGAATAGTGACACGCTAGCAGGCGGCGCTCAGAACGCGAATGCACCACTTTGGCGTTCGACTAGACCACTTCTTCAACGCACCAAATGAGTGCAAAAATGGCATCATGCTTTCGTCTAAATGCCTGACGGTAGCGGGCTTCACGCGGGAAAGGGGGCGCTGATATGGATCGCGAGCAGGTCTTGCACCAATTCAAGCAACTTTATGCACTCCAACCGGAGCGGCTGAGTAAGCAGGTGCGCATCGAGCAAGCGCTGCGCCAGGCCATTACGCAGCAGTGGCCCAGCGGGCTGCGGTTGCCTTCTCATCGTGTGTTGGCCGATGCCGTGAACGTCGCGCGTCAAACCCTGGCCTTGGCGATAGGCACACTGCTGGAAGAGGAGTTGCTGAAAACCGCCCACGGCCAGGGAACCTGGACGTGTAAGCCCACCGCGCCGCCGCCCTCAGCGCCGACCCACGTTCAGCTCTCCCAGCGGGCCCAGCGGGTGCTGCAAGGGCCTGGGGCCAGCATGATTCAAAGCGGGGCCTTCGTGCCCGGCATACCAGATATCGCCCAGTTCCCCATGCGCAAGTGGCGCCAGCTCTACGCCAGCGTCACGGTGCCGCAAAACGCGCTGCTGCTCTCCTACTCCACCGGCGGCTACGGCCCCTTGAAACGGGCGATTCGCGATTTTCTGGCCCGCTGGCGGGATATCCATTGCGATACCGAGCAGATCATCATTACCGATGGCACCCACAACGGTATCGAACTGTGCGCCGTTGCCTTGGCAGACGTGGGCGATACGGTGGCGATGGAGTCGCCCTGCTACTGGGGGGCACGCAACGTGTTTACCGCCGCCGGGCTCAACATCGAGATGCTGCCGTGGCAGCCGGAAAAGGGCCATGCGCTGCCCGCTTCTCTCGGCCCCGTGGCGCTGGCTTACCTCACCGGTTCGCACCACTACCCCCTCAGCGTGCCGACCCGCTCCGAGCATAAACAGCGGCTTTGTGAGGCGTTATCACCCACCTACGTGGTGGAAGATGACTATGAATTTAACCGCGACGACCACCCCAACCTGCTGTTTGATGCCCACTCTGAGCGCCATTTGCTGGTAGGCTCTTTCTCCAAGATGATGTTTCCCGGCCTGCGGCTGGGCTATTTGGTGGTGCCGCGCCATTTGGCAGGGCCCATGAACCGCCTGCGCAGCGAGCTGTTTCGTGAGGGCCGTATGCTGGACCAGGCCGTGCTCGCCCAGTTCATTTTCGATGGTGATTTGGATGCTTGGTGTCGGCGCATTCAGCGGGACTACTTAGGCCGCCAGCAGGTGCTGCACGACCAGCTACGTTCGCTGCCCCAGGTGCGCTCGGTGTCACCGCCCAGCAGTGCCATCAGCCTGTGCGTGGAGTTCGAGCCGGGCATCAACGATGTGGCCATCGCGCAATCGCTGCTGAAAGAGCACTTGATCGTGCGGCCGTTGAGCCCGGTGTGTGCACCGAACGACCCACGCGTGGGATTGGTAATGGGGGTGGGCATGCTGTCAGGGGAAACACTGGTGCGCGAGGCGCAGCGCCTGCGCCGCTGCCTGGAGACGCTGCTGCGCTAAGCGGCCAACGCGCTTTATACGCCAGTACACTACACAAAACGTGAGTAACACGACTTATCCACAAGGACCGTCCTATGCATCGCCCTGTTGATAGCTTTTGGGTCTCTGCGCTCTCTTCCGCTGCCTCCTCTTCCACCGCCCAGCTACGTGGGTGGCTGGCCGTCGCGGCACTACTGCTGCTTTCTGGGTGCGCCACCTTTGCGCCCAGCCCGCCGCAGGATCAGACCAATATCTGCGAGATTTTCCGCGAACAGCCCAGCTGGTACGACTACGCGCAAGAATCGGAAGATAAATGGGGAACGCCCATCGCGACCCAAATGGCATTTATTCAGCGGGAGTCCTCGTTTCGTAGCCACGTGCGCCCAGACCGCAAATACTACCTTGGCTTTATTCCCGGCCCGCGCCCGTCGTCCGCCAAAGGCTACGCCCAGGCCCAAGACCCGGTATGGGGCGAGTACGAAGACCAAGCGGGCAGTCTGTTTGCCCGGCGCACGCACATGAAGCACGCCACCGATTTTATCGGCTGGTACAACGCCCGCACTCGCGCCCAAACGGGTATCTCGCTCAACAATCCTGAGCACCTCTATTACGCCTACCACGAGGGCGCAGGCGGCTATCAGCGGGGCACTTATCGCAGTAAACCCCAGGTGCTCAACGCGGGCCGCCAAGTGGCGAGCCTCTCTAACCGCTACCAAGCCCAGCTCAACAGCTGCCAGGCAGAGTTCCAGTGCCGCAAGTTCTATCAGGTGTGGCCGTTCTGTCGTAGCTGAGGGCGTCTTTCATGACACTGTTAATGGGATTCGCCTTTGTCGGCGTAGTGTTTTTCACTTCCATGCTCTCCGGCGTGTTTGGTATGGCGGGCGGGCTGGTGTTGCTGTGGTTCCTGCTGGTGATGTTTCCTGCCAGCACCGCCATGGCCGTGCATGGGGTCATTCAGTTAACGTCCAATGCGTCCCGGGCGTGGCTGTCGCGGCGCTTTATCGTATGGCGTATTGTGGCGCTGATGGCCTTGGGCGTGCTCAGCGCGGCGGGGCTTCTGCTGCTGTTTAACTACACGCCCAATGCGGCCACCGTTTCCTTATTGATCGGGCTGCTGCCGATTTTGGTCTGGACGCCCAGGCATTGGTTCCAGCTAGACGCCCATAGTGCCAGCCACGCGTTTTGCTGCGGCATCGCCTCGGGCGGCCTCACGATTGCGGCGGGGGTATCCGGCCCGCTGATCGATATCTTCTTCGTGCGCTCGCAGATGGACCGCCGCCAGGTCGTGGCCACCAAGGCCATGATTCAAGTGGTCGCCCACTCCATCAAAATTCTTTTCTATGTAGGCGCCGCCCTGGCGCTCAGCGCGGGTGAGTGGAGCATCGTGCTACTGGCCGCGCCGTTTGCCATGCTGGGCACGCAAACCGGCACACGGATTCTGCACCGCCTGACCGACGCCAACTTCCGCACCTGGACCCGCTGGATCGTGACTGGCATTGGCGTGTTTTACTTCCTGCAGGGGGTGTATCTGCTCACCCGTTGACCGTTGAGGGCCTTCGCGGCGCGCTTTAGATGGCGACCTATACTGACCTTACCAAACGCTGGAGGTCGTCATGGATTACCACCACTACCGCGAAGCCCTTGCCACCTCGCTTGCCCAAAGTGAGCTGCCCTTCTCCCCCGCTGAGTATCAAGCGCGCCTTGAGAAGGTGCGCCACGCCATGGCGAAGCGCGAGTTGGATGCGCTGCTGCTCACCGCCCCCGCTGATATTAACTATCTCACTGGTTACCACACCTTTGAGGTGTCGGTGCATGCCTGCTTGGTCTGCACACAGGAAAAGCTCGTTCTTCAAGTGGCCTCGATTGAAACGGGTGCCGCGGTGGTCACCGCCCGCGTTGATGAGATCATTGGCTACCGTTGGGAAAACCTGAATGAAATCATCGACCCGTTGGCCGACCTGTTAACCCCCTGCCCGCGCATTGGCATCGACGGCTGGAGCAGTGGGCTGCGGGTGGGCGTGATGAACGCCCTCGCCCAGGCAGTGGGCCAAGAGCGCTTTTTTGAAGCGGGCGACCTGCTGGATGCCATCAAGATCGTCAAAAGCAGTGCCGAGCTCGAGATGCTTAAAGAGAGTGCGCGCATCACCGCCGCTGGCTTAGAGACGGCGATGGCCGCCATTCACCCCGGCATGACCGATAACGACATTGCCGCCATTGGCGCCAAGGCGCTGCTCGAAAACGGCAGCGAGTTCATGAGCCTACAGCCTATTGTGACCAGCGGGCACCGCATTGGGGTGATTCACGTGAACCATAAGCGCCGCGTGATTCAGCCCAACGAGCCGGTCTTTTTAGAGTTCGGCGCGGCGTATCAACGCTACACCGCACCGATGATGCGCACCGCCGTGACCGGCACGCCTAACGCCGCCCTCACCGCCACCCAAGACCTCTGCCGCTCGATGTTTGAAACACTCTGCGAGGCCATGCGTCCCGGCCACTCCTTCGATGCCGCGGCCCTGGCTGCCGATGCGCTGCTGGCCCCTCGACGCGACGAGCTGTTTTTTTCGGGGGTGTTTGGCTACGCCGTGGGGGCACAGTTTCCACCCAGTTGGGTAGAGGGCACGGGATACATTGCCAAAGGCCAAGCCCGTTCCTTCGAAACCAACATGGTGTTTCATTTACCGCTCTGCCTGCGGGTACCCGGCCAATGGGGCGTTGGCCTGAGCGATACCGTGGTGGTCACCGAGCAGGGTGCCAAGCCGCTCACCAACAACGATTGGCAGCTTTATCACGCCAGCAATACGTCCATGCACCCATAGCCTAAGATTGACACCACGATTGAGGGAGGCTATCTTCAACATAAATGTAAATGAGAAACACTCTCTTTTTAGCCAACAACCGGGTAGATAAAGAGCCGTTGAGGTAAAGGGACGTCACATGACCAGTGAACAGCGCCAGCTTCGTCAAACTCTGCTGTTTTTACGCACCTCGTTTGAAGCCATTCAGCACTCCATTGCCGGACGGCTAGAAGACCCGCTGCCCTGCTGGCTAGACACCAGCATGCTCTCCATGCTCTCCCGAGAGCTGACCCGCTGCTGCCAGCAGGCCAAGCCGCTGTTCGCGCCTGCGGTCGTGGAGCAGCTCTTTATCGCCTCCCAGCAATGCGACCTGCTGCTCAAACAGTGCCCCGGCGTGCTCAGCAGTGCCGTTTGCCACCGTCAGCTCAGCGCAATCATGCTGCCGCTCGCCAGCGCCATTCGCCAAATCGATACGCCTGCCAAGCGCCGCTGGCCTTGGCAACGGCACTAAACGAACGCTCATTGACGCCCCTTAACCCCGCCTCATTTGCTCGGCGGGGTTTTGTTTTACGCGACCGTCCCCATTAACCATAGCCATCGCATCGTCGTTGGCGCTTACTAGTAAACTGGTCTATTCTATTCGCCACGATGATACCCACTACTTCAAAAGGAGTTTTGCTCTATGGCGTATGAAACGCTGTTTACCCCCATTACGCTGGGTAGCCTGACACTTCCTAACCGCGTCATCATGGCACCACTGACACGTGCTCGCACGCCGGACAGCATCCCGGGCAAGATCCAAGAGGCGTATTACGGCCAGCGCGCAGGGGCAGGCCTGATCATCAGCGAAGCCACCAACATCTCTCCCACTGCCCGTGGCTACGTGTACACACCCGGCATCTGGACCGACGAGCAGGAAGCCGGGTGGAAAGGCGTCGTGGACGCCGTTCATGCCAAAGGTGGTCGCATGGCGCTGCAGCTGTGGCACGTTGGGCGCGTTTCCCACGAAATGGTGCAGCCCAACGGCCAGCAGCCGGTAGCCCCCAGCGCGCTGAAAGGCGAAGGCGCTCAGTGTTTCGTCGAATTCGAAGATGGCACCGCTGGTCAGCACCCCACCAGCACGCCGCGTGCGCTGGAAACCGACGAGATTCCCGGCATTGTGGATGACTATCGCCAAGCGGCCATCCGCGCCAAGCGCGCCGGGTTCGATATGGTCGAAGTCCACGCCGCCAACGCTTACTTGCTGAACCAGTTCCTGGCCACCGGCACCAATAAGCGCACCGACCAGTACGGCGGTTCGCTGGAAAACCGTGCCCGCTTCCCTCTGGAAGTGGTCGATGCAGTGGTAGAAGTGTTTGGTGCCGAGCGTGTTGGCATTCGCATGACGCCGTTCATCGAGCTGTTCGGTTTGACCGACGACGAGCCGGAAGCGATGGCGTTCTACATGGCCGAGCAGCTCTCCAAGCGCGGCCTCGCCTACCTACACCTGAACGAGCCGAACTGGGCGGGCGGCGATATCACCTTCCCGGCCGGTTTCCGTGAGCAGATGCGCGAGCGCTTTAGCGGCAGCCTGATCTACTGCGGCAACTACGACGCCGAGCACGCTGAAGCACGCATCAAGGAAAACACCACCGATGCCGTGGCCTTTGGCCGTCCTTACATCGCCAACCCCGATTTGCCGGAACGCTTCCGCGTCAATGCCCCGCTGACCGAACCGAACCAGGAAACGTTCTATGGCGGCGATGAGAAAGGCTATACCGATTACCCATTCATGGATAACGGTTACGACCGCATGAGCTAAGCGACGTTGCTGACGTTGCTAAGGCATGACGAGGGTTCCCCACAGGGGGAACCCTTATTCTTGAAAAGCATCACTTAGGTGGTGCTTTTTATATGCCTTGAACGCGTAAAACGCTGTTAATCTGTTGATTCTATCGTTTTAACGCGATAACCCTACTGCTGGAGAGGTCGCTCATGTTCGGTTCTTTGATGGCGCTGCTCGTCTCGCTCCTGCTGGTGGGAGCTGCCGCCATGACGGGCGCGCGCTTTCGCCCCGACGGCTGGTATCAAACACTGCGCAAGCCCCGCTGGACCCCGCCCGATCTGGCCTTTCCCATTGCCTGGGGTATTCTCTATCTATTGATGGCGATCGCGGCATGGCGGATCTATATGGCGGACGACTCGCCGCTACGCAGCGCGAGCCTGGCCGTCTATGGCGCCCAGCTGCTGGCCAATGCAGCGTGGTCCTGGCTGTTCTTTGGGCGCAAGCAGATCGGCGCGGCGCTGGTGGATATCGTGGTGTTGTTGGTATTGATTACATTGGCCATTGGCCTGTTTGCCCAGGTGAATACCTTCGCCGCGTGGCTAATGGTGCCTTACTGGCTGTGGGTCGCCCTTGCGCTGGCACTCAACGCCACCATTTTGCGGCTCAATCGCGCCTAGGTGTTACATAACGAAAAGGTTTCACCCCATGGATACAACGTCACTTCCCATTCTACTGGCCTTTACCTCGCTGCTACTCGGCGTGGTGGCCGTGGTGATTTTTGCTTATGTCGTGCTGCCAAAACGGCGCCGTGCCAAGACCAAGGCCAAGGCCAAGGCCACTGAGGCTCCCGCACCGGTCGCAACGCCCACGCCGCCTCCTGCGGACGAGCCGCCGCCCGCCCCCACCAAGCGCACGGGCAAGGTCAAGCAGCACTCGCTGTTCGTCATTTTTAACCAGCCGGATGACACCACCGACGCGCGTTTGACCGAGTGGCTGCGGAGCAAAGGCGCCCATTACGACGCCATCAAGAAGGTGTTTTTGATCGACGGCCAGCAAGCGTCTAACCCCATTACCGTGGCGAATGCCTTCCCGCCGGGGGAAATGCCTGACCTATTACGCGGGGAAACCCACGAGCCGATCCGCGGCGTTAGCCTGCTGGTGAAACCGCCGCTGCATAAACGCCGCAATCAGCAGATGCACGTGTATGTGGAACTCGCCAAGGAGATGAACGAGACCTTCAGCGGCGACATGCTGGATGCCGACAGGGAACCTGCCAGCGAATCCACCTACGCCCAGATCATCGGTTAACTCATACCACGCCTTGGCTACGCAGGTAGTCGTCGTAGCTGCCGCTGAAATCGACGATGCCCTCCGGCTGCATGTCGATGATGCGTGTGGCGAGACTGGAGACGAACTCGCGGTCATGGCTGACGAACAGCAGCGTGCCGGGGTAGTTTTCCAGCGCCAGGTTGAGCGCTTCGATGGACTCCATGTCCAGATGGTTGGTGGGTTCGTCCATCAGCAGCACGTTGGGATTGGTGAGCGTTAACTTACCGAACAGCATACGCCCCTGCTCGCCGCCGGAAATCACCTTCACCGATTTGCCGATATCGTCGCTGGAGAACAGCATGCGGCCCAGCGCGCCGCGCACCACCTGCTCGCCCCCTTTGGTCCACTGGCTCATCCACTCGAACAGGGTGGCGTCATTGGCGAAGTCGTCGGCATGATCCTGAGCGAAGATGCCAAGCTCGGCGGCATCGGTCCACTTCACTTCGCCAGCATCAGGGCGCAGGTCACCGGCCAGGGTTTTCAGCAGCGTGGTCTTACCAATGCCGTTGGGGCCGATGATGGCAATCCGCTCGCCCGCTTCCACGGTCATGGAGAAGCGCTTGAACAGCGGCTCGCCGTCGTAGCCTTTGGTAATGGCATCGACGTTCACCGCGTTGCGGTGGATTTTCTTGTTCTGTTCGAAGCGGATGAACGGGCTGACGCGACTGGAGGGTTTGATGTCTTCCAGCTTGATCTTGTCGATCTGACGCGCCCGCGAGGTGGCCTGCTTCGCTTTCGATGCGTTTGCCGAGAAGCGGCTGACAAACTGCTGCAGTTCGGCAATTTGCGCTTTCTTCTTGGCGTTGTCGGCATACTGACGCTCACGCGCAGCGGTGGCCGCCGTCATGTAGTCGTCGTAGTTACCGGGGAACAGGGTGATTTCGCCGTAATCCAGGTCGGCCATATGGGTGCAGACGCTGTTCAGGAAGTGGCGGTCGTGGGAAATGATCACCATGGTGCTGCTGCGCGCTTTCAGAATCTCTTCCAGCCAGCGAATGGTGTTGATATCCAGGTGGTTGGTAGGTTCGTCGAGCAGCAGTACGTCCGGGTCGGAGAACAGCGCCTGGGCCAGCAACACACGCAGCTTCCAGCCGGGGGCGACTTCGCTCATGGGGCCGGTGTGCTGTTCGATGGGAATGCCCAAGCCCAACAGCAGCTCGCCCGCGCGGGACTCGGCGGTATAGCCGTCCAGCTCGGCAAAGCGCACCTCCAAGTCCGCCACGGCCATACCGTCTTCTTCGCTCATCTCGGGCAGCGAGTAGATGCGCTCGCGCTCGGCGGCCACTTTCCATAGCTCGGCGTTGCCCATGATGACGGTGTCGATCACCCGCTCGTTCTCGTAGGCAAACTGGTCCTGACGCAGCTTGCCCAGACGCGTGCTGCTGTCCAGCATCACCTGCCCGGACGTGGGCTCCAGCTCGCCACCGAGAATTTTCATGAAGGTGGACTTGCCGCAACCATTCGCGCCAATCAACCCGTAGCGATGGCCATTATTGAACTTGACGGAGACGTTTTCGAACAGGGGCTTGGCCCCAAACTGCATGGTGATATTGGCGGTGGCGATCAAGATAGAGACCCTGGTTGGCGACATAGCCCTGTTGGAGGAGCGGCATGCGTGCAAAAGCACGCGATTCTACGCGCCTTTGGGCCACGTTACATCTCCCCTCAAGGCTTCTGCTCACCGTCTTTTACTGGCTGCGCGGGCATGTCGAGCAGAAAACGTTCACCATCAATCGCTTGGCGGAGTCTCGAGTGGAGAATCTCGACAATGCCCGCGTGCTCACCTACTAGCGCGGTGGTCGCCACCGTTAATCCGCGATGGCGGTGCTCGGCGGCGGCGCAAATCTCGGCAATGTCACCACCCTCACCGGCATGACGGCCTGGAGAGAGAAACAACATCGCCAGCACCACGTGGCCGCTGCTGAATTCGGGAGTATCCAGCAGGTCCTCCAAGAGCGGCTCGTTGAAGCGGTACTCATCGCCGTCACGTCGCTCCATGGAAGCGACCGCCACGCAGCCCACCTCGTCGCCCAGCAGGACGCTCAACTGCCCGGCCAGGCGGTTACGGACGGCGGTGACCTCGGGAATCGGGCTGCCGTGATCCACCAGCGCGACCTTAGCAGCGTCATTTTCGGGCAGTTGGGCGCGCACGTGATCGGCCAACAGCTTCGCCAAACGCAGGTCGTTATGACCGAGCTCATCCACCAGCGGCCGTGCGACGCGCACCGTCACATCAGGGAAGCGTGCCTGTAGCGCGGCCATCCGCTCCGGTAAATACCCCGTGAGGGCTTTGCTGGGGCCGAAGAAAAACGGCAGCACGACGATCTCGGTGGCCCCCGCTTCGGCGCTGCGTTCGGCGGCGGGGCCCAGCGTGATGGCCGGAATGCCATCGACCTCTTCGGCGGGGATTTTATTGGAGTGCAGCAGCGAGGCCGCTTGAACGGTTTCCCCGAGCTGCTCACTCAGCGCCGCCGCCACCCGACGCAGATTATGGGTCGCTTGGGGGCGTAGAGAGCCGTTATCGACAAGAAAAATAGCGCGCATCGCGTTCGTCCTTTTCAGTCAAAGCGTGGATGAGCCGCCAGCACATCCGCAGCGGCTCGGTGTAGCTGGGCGTGGCGTGCGGCGAGAGCGATGATATCGCGGTCGTAGCCACCGCCAATCACCGCCGCGACGGGAATGGCCGCCTCGCGACAGAGGTTCAACACGTAGTGATCTCGGGCATACAGCCCGTCGCTGCTTAGCGATAAATAGCCCAGGCGGTCGTCGTGATGCACATCTACCCCCGCATCGTAGAGCACCACGTCGGGTTGGTAGGCAGCAAGCACCCCAGGCAGCCAAGAGGTCAGTTCGGCCAAATAGGCGGCATCCTGCATGCCGTTGGGCAGGGCGATATCCAAATCGCTTTTTGCTTTGCGGGCGGGAAAGTTTCGCGCCGCATGCATGGACAACGTAAACACGCCTGGCACCTTTTCAAAGAGGCGCGCGGTGCCATCGCCCTGGTGCACGTCGCAATCCACGATCAGCACCCGCTCTGCCCAGCCCTGCGCCAGCGCGTGGGCGGCGGCCACGGCTAAGTCGTTGATCAAGCAGTAGCCGCTGGCGGCATCTGCATGGGCGTGGTGCGTGCCGCCCGCCGAGTTACAGGCAAGCCCGGTGGCCAGGGCCGCTTCCAGGGTGAGCAGCGTGCCGCCGGTTTCCAGCCGCACTCGTTGCACCAAGGCCTCGGACCATACGAATCCACTGCGCCGCTGGGCGGCACGATCGAGCTGACCGTGCACAAACGCATGCACGTAGTCACGGGTATGCACGCGTTGCAGGCTTTCCAGGGTGGCCGGCTGGGGCGTGTGCCACTCGATGGGACACGCCAACGTTCGTTCGCCCAATAGCTGCCGAAGCACCCGAAACTTTTCCATCGGAAAAGGGTGATTGGCTGGCAAATCAATCGTATAACCCGGATGATGAACCACCGTTAACGCCATGCGCGTGTTGCCACTTTGGTCACGAATGTAGATCGCTTATGTTGCTTGATACCACGACGTTAAACCAGCAGAGAAACTTCTTCGACGGCCATGCGGACATCTGGCTTTTTGGCTACGGCTCGCTGATCTGGAAGGCCGATTTCGACTATCTAGAGCGCCGCCCTGCGGCCATTTCCGGCTGGGCGCGGCGCTTCTGGCAGGGCTCCCACGACCACCGGGGCACGCCGGACGCGCCGGGACGTGTGGCCACCCTGATTCGTGCCGAAGGCGCGGTGTGCCACGGCATGGCCTACCGCATCACCCCAGAAGTGCTTGCCCCGCTGGATGTGCGGGAGAAAAACGGCTATCTACGGGAGAAAGTCACGCTGACCTTTCTGGATGAAGCGGGCCATCCCGACCCCGCACAAGCGCCTACCGACGGGCTGATATATCTGGCCAGCGAGGATAACCCAGCGTTTTTAGGCGATGCGCCGCTGGCCGAGATCGCCCAACAAATTGCCCAGGCCCACGGCCCCAGCGGACCCAACAGCGCCTACTTGCTCAACCTGGCCCAGGCGCTGCGCGAACTGGGCACCGAGGATGCGCATATCTTTGCCCTGGAGGAGCAGTTACAGCGCTACCAGTAGCGCGGGTAGCGGCGGTGACGGGCGAGGTTATTGACCAATATCGCGACCAACAGCATGACGATGCAGCCCGCGCCAATGGGCATCAGCGGATACCACCAGCCCAATTGATGCACGCTAGCGCCGCCTGCCACGGCAATCAGCGCTGCGGCAGCTCCTGGCGGATGCACGGTATGGGTGAGCTGCATGATCAAAATGGAGAGCGACACCGCCAGCGCCATGGAAAGGGGCGTGGCGCCCAGCCATTGATAGCAGCCTACCCCCACACAGGCAGAGAGCACGCTACCAAACAGCACGTGGCTTGGCTGGGCAAACGGACTTTCCGGGGCCGCGTAAATCAGCACCGAGGTTGCCCCGAACGAGCCCACGATCAACAGCTGCTGGGAGAGCCATTCGACGCTTAGCCAGCAAATCAGCGCCATGCCGGTAAAGGCTCCCAGCCATGACCAGCAGGCATCTTGCCAACCCACCCGAGGGCGCGGCGTCCGTTCTCCGCGCATTTTGCCAAGATACGTCTTCATCGCACTCGCCTTTGCACAAAAAGAGTGCAGATGATGACAAAATGCACCACAGAAGCAAATGACAATGCGTCATGGATAGATGAGATTCGCTCAAGCCAACGTTACCGAAGACAGCCGGACGAGCCGACGCTTTAGCGTTTGCCCTCCCGCCGCGGTGCTACATCATCAGCCACGACAGGATAAACAGTGCCACCAGCGTGCGGAAAATGCCGCCGATGATGGAACCGCGCAGAAACGCTCGCAGCCCGCCCCATAGGATCAGTAGACCGATCACCAGTATCGCGAGGCTCAAGAACGAGTCGTTGATGCCCAGCGAACGCGTCAGCCCGCCGATGAAGTCATCGAAGGCACCAAAAAAATTGGTGAAGATTCCCACCAAAAACTCCACCACCACGCGGATGGCCTCACCAATCGCTTCACCAATACCTTCAAAAAATCCGTTTGCCTGCATGCGTGTTGTCCGTTGCTCGAAGATGATCGTCTAAAAAGAATAGCGGGAAGTTAAGTGCTCAACGATAGTCGGCATTGTGTGTGAAAACGCGGTGTGTGAAAACACGCGAACTGGCAAAACCACGTCATGGGCAGCTTCCACCTTTCGCCTATTCCCTTTTTAGCACTTCCGCGTTACAACAATAAGCATGCATGTGCGGGAGAGACTGGTGCACGACGCCAGCGCCGAAGGAGCAACGACCCCGGAAACTCTCAGGCCAACGGACCGCAATCGCTAACGTTTTTACCAATACGTTCCGAAGAGTGGTTGATGACGGCGTCACTCAACCCACCGAAGGAGCAAGCGCCGCCACATTGGCGTGAATCTCTCAGGTTCCATGACGGAAGGGGTACCCCTAGCAAACACCTTTGCTGAGGGTATCGCCCGACGCTCATACAATCTGTGGAGATCATCATGCAACGCATTGCAGTCATTGGCGGTGGCATTACCGGCATCACCAGCGCCTACGCCCTCGCTAAACGCGGCTTTGACGTCACCGTCTTCGAGAAACATCGCTACGCGGCAATGGAAACCTCCTTTGCCAACGGCGGTCAGCTGTCCGCCTCGAATGCCGAGGTATGGAACCACTGGCCCACGGTCATCAAAGGCCTGCGCTGGATGCTGAAAAGCGACGCCCCGCTGCTCGTCAACCCTCGCCCCACCTGGCACAAGCTGAGCTGGTTTGCCGAGTTCATCGCCGCCATTCCCCGCTATGCCGACAACACCACCGAAACAGCACGCTTGGCGATTGCTGCCCGAGAGCACTTGTTTCAGTGGGCCCGCGATGAGCAGATCGAGTTCGATGTGAAGCAAAAAGGCATTTTGCATATCTACCGCGATAAAGCAGGCTACGAGCACGCAGCCAAGGTGTCACAGTTGCTCCAAAAAGGTGGGCTCGAGCGCCGCGCTGTCACCCCAGAAGAGATGCGCGCCATCGAGCCCACCCTAGCGGGTAACTATTACGGCGGTTTCTTTACCGAAAGCGATGCCACGGGCGATATCCATAAGTACACCAACGGCTTGGCGAAAGCCTCTGCCAAACGCGGCGTGCAGCTCAACTACGGTCATCAAGTGACCGACCTGGGTGCGGATGAGAGCAGCGCCTGGATCAGCGCGGTGGTCGACGGCGAAGAGGTTCATCAGAGCTTCGATAGCGTAGTGGTGTGTGCGGGCATTGGCAGTCGCGCCATCGCCGCCAAGTTAGGCGACCGTATGAACATCTACCCGGTCAAAGGCTACTCCATCACAGTACAGTTGGATGACGAGGCATCACAGCAGGCCGCTCCCACGGTCAGCCTGCTGGACGACGAGACCAAACTCGTCACCAGCCGCTTGGGCAACGACCGCTTCCGCGTGGCGGGGACGGCAGAGTTCAACGGCGCCAACCGCGACATTCGTAACGACAGGATTCAGCCACTGGTGCGCTGGGTGGAGCAGTGTTTCCCTGGCGTGAGTACCCAGCGAGTAGTGCCGTGGGCGGGCCTGCGCCCGATGATGCCGAACATGCTGCCCAAGGTCGGCCCCGGCAAATTGCCAACCGTTTTCTACAATACCGGTCATGGCCACCTAGGCTGGACGCTCTCGGCGATCACTGCCGAGATGCTCGCCGACGCGGTCGATCACTCACATGCCACGTCACTCGCGATCACCCGCTAGACGCGGTAACCCATAACGAAAAGGGGCCACCAGGCCCCTTTGTTAACATGGCCAACATGGCTAACATGCGACCCTATCCCGTCCGCTCTCTTTGGCGTGATACAGCGCGTTATCGACCCGTTTCATCATGCTCTTGGGCGTATCGTGCGCAGCGGCCTCGGCAACCCCCAAGCTAACGGTGACACGGTCGGCCCCCGGAAAAGAGGCGCTAGCGATACGCTGACGTATCTTCTCAGCGAGCTTGGCCGCTTGCTCACGGGGCGTTTCGGGAGCCAGAATGATGAACTCCTCGCCTCCCCAGCGGGCGCAGTAGTCGGCGCTGCGCAAATTGGTCTCCAGCAGCGTTGCCAACGCGCGCAGCACTTGATCGCCCACGTCGTGACCTTGGCTATCGTTGATCGTTTTAAAATAGTCGATGTCGAGCATGATGAGCGAAAATGGTCGCACATAGCGGCTTAAGCGACCTAGCTCGTGTTTCAGCAGGTAATCGAACCTCGAGCGATTCATCAGCCCGGTCAGCATATCGGTGGTGGCGAGGCGCTTTAATTCGGCTTCTTTTTCCACCCGCCGGGTGATATCACGCTGAACTAGCACTAGAACGGTCGACGCATAGCCGGGCATCGACATCGCGGTGATACGCCACTCGATGAGCGGTCGTGGCGCTTTGGAGAGCAACGCCTCCTCTTCATGATCCAGACCGGAGAGCGAATATCCCACCTTCAGCTCACCGGCAGACAAGGCTTGGTCGAGCTGACTCAACAATTGCTCGTTCGCCGCCGCTTGATGGACGATTTTAGGGGACGCCCCCAACCAACGGTAGCGATCGCCCCCCCAAAATTGAACGTACTCTTCGCTAACATCCAGCACCCGAATGCCACCACCATCGGGCCACCTGCCAAGCATCGCGACGGCCTGACTGCTGGGTTCGCTGATGGACAGCGGCGCTCCTTGCTCTTGATCTTGCGATGTTTCTACCATAATTCATCCAATGAAAGTCGGCGTTGGGGTCGTTTCGTCCCAGAAACGAGCCGTGATATCCAAGCGCGAAACGTCTTTCGACAATACGCACCCTCAATGCACTGGCCACGTCGCCATTACACGGAGGATACGCGCGCTTACTCAATAGCAATATAGTCCACGTTATGAATACGCGAAAAGTAGCGACCGTTACGCGGCTCTTGCGACCCAAAGCCGATAGAGCGCTGGCGTAAAGAAAAACGACACTAATGTGGCCAAGAGTAGACCAAAGCCCACCGTTTGTGCGAAGGGAGGCCATAACCCACCGGCGGCGACCATGAGCGGAATGAGCCCCGCAAAGGTCGTGATGGTCGTCGACACGATATGTCGGCTGGTTGGCCCGCTGATCACTGCCAACATTGCCTCGCTATCCCCTTGCCGAGCAGCCGGATCGTCATCGAAGGCAGCAATGATGATGATCGTGGCGTTGATCGCCACCCCCACCAACCCCATGATGCCGACGATGATCACGAACCCGAACGCGTGCCCGCTCAGCAGTAGGGCCACGATGCCCATGCCCATCGCCTGCGCCCCAGCGATAAAGACGATGGCGGCACGACGGAAAGAGTTAAAGGCCAGCACCACGGTCGCCAACATCGCAATGACGAGCAGCACCACCGAGGCGAGCAGCTGGCTGACGGCTTCGTCACGCTCGGCGGCTTCACCACCGGTTTCGATCCGATAACCGGGGGGAAGACGTATCTCGCCCGAATCGATGGCCGCCTGAAGCTTGGTCTCGAGCTGTGCCATGGAGATGGCTGGCAGCGCATCGGCTACCAAATAGCCTTGCACGAGCTGGACACGCTCGGCGTTGCGGCGGGTAATGACGCTCCACGAAGGCACCAAGCCGCTGTCGGCGACGGCCGCGAGCGGTAATCCCTCGCTGGCGTGCTCACTGACGAGGCGTAACGCCGCCAGCTGCTCGGCGTCGGTACGCCAGTCGTCGGCATAGCGCACGCGCACGGGCAGCTGCTGGGTGTCTTCAAGTAATACGCCCGCGGGTTGACCAGAGAGCGCCGCCCCCACCTGCTCGGCAAGATTTTGCGGCGATAGCCCGACATTGTTCAGCGCGGTTTGGTCGATATCCAGCATCAGGCGGGGTAAATCTTGCTGCATCCCGGCGCGCACATGAGTCACCTGCGGAAGCTGGTGCATCAGGCCTGCTAGCTCGAGTCCGAGCGACGAGAGTACGTTCAAATCATTGCCATAGACGCGCAGCTCGATGGGAGCCTTGAACGGCGGCCCCTGCTCGTATTTGCGCACCACGCTTTGGGCCTGTGGAAAGCGTCTATCCAACGCCTGCTGCAAGGGGGGCACCTGCCGATTGGTGACGTCTAACGATTCTGTATCCACGATCAAGTGCAAGAAAGCAGGGTTATTATCTTCATTCGTCAGCACGTTGTAGTACATCATCGGAGCGCTTTCGCCGATGAACGCAGAGACGCGTAGCACGCCCGGCACCTCCCGCACCATGTGCTCCACCTCATGGGCCAAGGCCTGCGTTTGCGCGATGCTGCTGGCAGCGGGTAGCCGTACTTCGATATGAAACTGATCGCGATCGGCAGGCGGGAAAAATGCGACGTCTAGCGTGGGCATTAACGCGATTCCACCCACGGGCACACAGAGGGTAATGACCATGGCGGCCACAGGATGGCGCAACGCGCTCCGCACCGTGCCACGAAAGGCACGCTTCAGCGAGTGGTCGCGCGGGGCAGGCGGTTTGGCCGCCACCTTGGCCAGCAGCATGGGTGACAGCGCCGGCACCAGAAACAGTGAGACCAGGTACGAACTCACTAGCGCCACCATGACCGCCATGGCCAGCGGTCCGACGAACTCTCCCGCCGGGCCTGGCATGAGTACGATGGGCATGAACGCCAGAATGGTCGTCAGCGTACTGGCGAGCAGCGGCACCGCTAAATGGCGTAACGCATCGCGGGTCGCGGCCAGCGCAGAATCACCTTGTAAAAAGCGCTCCCGGAGGGCGTTGGTCATGACGATAGCGTTATCCACCATTAGCCCCAGCGCGACAATGATGCCGATGATGCTCATTTGGTGAATTTCCATGCCCAACGGCCGGAATAGCGCCAGTGTCAGCAGCGCCGTGGCGGGAATGGCCAAGCCCACGGTCAAGGCAGAACGCCACCCCATGGTCAGAAATAGAATGGCGACCACCAATACCAAGCCCATTAGCAGACTGAGCGCTACATCGCTCAGCCGCTGGTTGGTGTAGCTGGCCTGCTCGAAGACCTCTTCGACGGCAAGACCGACCGGCAGCTCATCGGCGAAGTCGGCAAGTCGCTCCTGCGCCCGCGCTACCCATAGATCGATCCGCTGACCAGGCGCCATGCGTGCGCCCACATAGACGGCGCGCTCACCGTCGAGCAGCGCCACGGCGTTGGGCGGGTCTTGCACACCACGGCGCAGTTCGGCGATTTCGCCCAGTTTGACGCTCTGTCCCTGCCGGGTCGTCACGTTGATCTCCCGCAGACGATCCAGCGCGTCGAACTCGCCGCTCAGACCTACCGTGAGCCGATGTCCTTGGGTCACGACTTCGCCCGCCGTGCGTCGCCCATCGCTGGCCTCGATGGTGGCCGCCAACTGCCCCACGGATAGCCCGAGAGCATTGAGCTCCATGGGGTCCACCACTACCTCGACCTGCTCGCCGGCGACGCCAAAGCGGTGGGTATATTCGGTGCCGGCCACTTGGCGAAACGCATCTTCCAGGCGCTCGGCGTAACGCTCCATGACGGGCGGCGAGGGAGGCGTGTCTAGCGTCCAGCGCAGCGCGGCGACGAGACTGAACGCATAGCCGCGATCATCCAGCAGCTCAGGCGTTTGCACGCCCTCTGGCAACGACGGGGCGACATCGCCGAGCTTGTCGCGCACGCGGCTCCATACCGGCGTGACGTCGGTGACCTCGTCACCCAGCTCCACACTCAGCAGCGCAATGCCTTGGCGCGACGTGGATTCCAACACGTGAATTTCCGAGATGGTCCTTAATTCATCCTCGATAGGTCGCGCGACCAACGCTTCGATTTGTTCCGGCGTAGCGCCTGGAAACGGCGCGAGCACCGTGGCCATGCGTGCCACCAAATGGGGGTCTTCCGCCCTGGGCAGAGTTTGTATGGCCGACAGCCCCGAGACGACGAGCAAACCGAGTATGAGCGCCAGCAGGCGGCGATTGAACAGCCACTCAATGCGCATGGGCGACATCCTCACTGAGCGTGACCTGCTGCCCTGGCGTAATGCGGTGAGTACCACTGCGGATCAGGTGCATGCCGGGCGCCAAGGTGCCGCGCACGAAGGCGCTATCTCCTTCGGTATGCAGTAGCTCGACGCTGGCTTGCGCCACCCGGTAGCGCTCGTCTTCATCCGGTTCGGCAATCAAGACGTTCCACAGGCCACGGTCGGCCGCACGCAGCGCCGCTAGCGGCACCCAGTAACCGCGCGCCGGTTCGCTGATCGAGTAATCCAGTTCGGCCAAGTCGCCTGGCACGGCGCGATGGTCGCCCGTCATCGCCACGACCAGGGTCTGTGTACGACTATCACCATCCACTTGAGGCAACCGCGCCCGTACTTGGCCCGCGATCGTTTGCCCGTTCACCTGCAGCGTCACGGACTCGCCTACGGTAAACGTCGCCGCGAGACGCGCGGGTAGCCCGAGATGAGCCTCTAACTGACGCGTGTCGATCAAATCGAACGCCGTCGTACCGCTACTCACAAGGCTACCAACATCGATGTAGCGCTCGACCACCCGGCCAGCAAACGGCGCTTTGAGCATGCTGTCTTCTAGATCGGCCGTCAGACTATCGCGCTCGGCGGCCAGGGCAGAGAGGCGCGCCTGCAGGGTCAAACGGTCAGTGCGGGCCTGATCGAGCGCCGTGCGACTCGCAAAGTTGCTCTGGTTCAATTGCGCTTCTCGCTCTTCCTGACGCTGGGCTAGCGCGAGACTGGCACGGGCCTCTTCGCTTCGCGCCGCTACTTCGGCCAGGCGGCTCTCCAGTCGCCGGGTATCGAGACTCGCCAGCACGTCGCCCTGCTCCACGGCATCTCCTCGGTCGGCTAACAGGGATTCCACCCGCCCGGCCGGTTCGAAGGCCAACGACACCGACTGGCGCGCCACCACACGCCCGGTCAATCGCACCTCACGGGTAAGCGTTTCGGCTTGTTCGAGCGGCAGCGTGGTGACTTGGAGCAAGGCGTTATCCGCCCCCTGCTGCCGAGCCTGCTGGGCGCTGCTGTGCTGGCTGCTTACCAGGGCCACCACGACCAGCGTCGCACCGATCATCGACAGGGCTGCCAGCGCCCCCCGCAGCCGGTGTCCCCAAGAAGTCTTTGACGTGCCCATGTTGGCCTCGAAATGGTTTATTCTTGAACGGTAGCGTTTACTATAATATGTGTACGCTTCCGTTCAATAACTATTTTTTAATAGGCATGGGTTTATTGCATGACAGACGCTCAACCGCCGTTATCCGACCCCAAACGCAGCGTCGGCCGCCCGAAGGACATGGCCAAACGCAATGCGATGATGGACGCCGCGGCGTGCCTATTTTTTCGTAACGGTTTGGAAGCCGTGACCATGGAGGCAGTGGCTCGCGAGGCAGGCGTTTCCAAAGTGACGGTGTATGGGCACTTTGCGTCGAAAGAAGCCCTATTTGGCAGTGTCATTCGTCGCGAAACCGCGACGATTCGGCAGGGATTATCACAGCTTCCCGATACCCACGACGCGGTGCGCCAATCGCTGATCGATGTGGGGGTGAGCATGGTCCGCTTCTTACTAGAACCCCATGTGCTGGCGGTCGAGCGTGTGATGAGCCATCAGGGTGAGCAACACCCCAAGCTGCTGCTGGCGTTTTTCGAGGCAGGTCCCTGGGCCATGCTCCAGTGGCTGCAAGAGAAGCTGGAAGGGTTGGCCAGCGCAGGCCACCTGAGCCTCCCCGACCCAGAGCGCGCCGCCGACCAGTTATGCAGTATGTGGCAAGGCATGCTGACCAAGGAGGTCCGCATGGGCGTGCGCCCACCGCCTACCGAAGAGGAACTACAGCGCCAGATCACTAGCGCTGTGGATGTGTTTTTGGCGGCGTATGCCGTGTCTAAGCCTGCTTGATGACCCATGTGACGGCTAGCGGCGCTCTAATACGCCAATCACTTCCGGTATGGAGAGCTGCTGCTCATCTATGGATCGATATAAATCCCGCACTGCGGCCGCAATGCTCCCCTCAAGCCCCAGATCGTGGGTCATGGTGTGGTAATAGCCTAAATCTTTACTGGCATTCGCCACGCTAAATCGAAAACCCGAAGGATCGTCGTTGGCAATGTAGGGGCGTAGACGCTCCAGCACCACGCCCCCCCCGCCGCCAGCTCCCAAGACTTCCAGCAGCGCATCGGCACTAATGCCCGCTTTTCGGGAGGCCGCCGTGGCCTCCGCCAACACGGCGGAAAAGCCCAATGACACAAAGTTATGCAGCAGTTTCAGCGTATGACCCGATCCCACCTCACCGGCATGAGCAATGTTCTCTGCAAACGCTTCCAGTAATGGGCGCATGTCGTCGAACAGCGCTTTGGATGCGCCCACAATGAGGTTCAGCCGCCCTTCTGCTGCCTCCTTGGGCGTACGTGTCATCGCAGCGTCCATGAAGCGCCCGCCCGCCTTTACCACTCTGGCCGCTACCTGGGCAGTAGAGCTGGGCAAAGCGGTGGAGCAGTCCACCACCACGCTATTAGGCTTCAAGCCTTCTAATACGCCGTTGGGCTCGAACAGCACGGCCTCAACTTGCGGCGAGCCAGTGACACATAGGATGACGATATCGGCTTGCTGAGCCACCTCTTGCCCAGTAGTGAGAGGACGTCCCCCTGCGGCAATAAGATCCTCCACAGGCTGGTTGCCCACATGCTCCAAAAAATGTACCTGATGGCCTGCCCGCAACAAACTGCTGGCAATGCCGTGGCCCATTAACCCAACACCGATAAGGCCTACCTGCCGTACATGGGTCATCTTTTTCTCCTGGTCGGCAATGATGCTTAGTGTTTGATGGCGACTGTTTTGATACGCGTGTAGCTGCGCAAACCCTCAAAACCTTTTTCACGGCCATGGCCTGAGCGCCCCACTCCACCAAACGGCAGCTCCACACCGCCAGCAGCCCCATAGTTATTGATAAACACCTGGCCGCTGCGAATGCCCTTCGCTAGACGCAGCTGCCGACCGCCATCGCGGGTCCACACACCCGCACACAACCCGAAATCGGTGGCATTGGCGAGCCTCAGCGCATGCGCCTCATCGTCAAAGACCTGCACCACCAGTACGGGCCCAAACAGCTCTTCACGCAGCACTTCATGGCCATCGGGAATGTTGGTCAGCAGCTGCGGGAGCACGAAGTGGCCACCGGAAGGGGCGCTTGGCGCCAGCTGACCTATCCCAGCAACACGGATACCGTCCGCTTCTGCTGCGGCTAAACGCGACGCCAACTTGGCCTTTTGACGAGCGTTGATCAGCGGCCCGCAGTCGGCATCGGCTTCACCTGCATCACAGCGCAGCGCCGCAAAGCGTTGGCAAAGATCCTCGATCACACGGTCGGCGATGTCTCGCTGCACCAGCAAACGGCTGCCTGCCGAACAGGTTTGCCCAGCATTTTGCACAATGCCGCGCACAATCGCGGGCAGCGCTGCATCCAGGTCCGCATCGGCAAACACCACTTGGGGCGATTTGCCGCCTAATTCCAGCGTGACCGGCACGTGATGCACGGCAGCCGCCTGGGCCACCTGAGTACCGGTTTCCGGCGAGCCGGTAAACGACAGATGGTCGATCTGAGGATGCGCTGCCAGCGCCGCACCCGCCTCGCGACCTAGTCCCGGTACCACGTTCAGGACACCCGCTGGCAACCCTTGAGCGGCGGCCAGCTCCACTAATCCCAACACGCTGAGGCAGGCATCTTCTGCGGGTTTCAGCACCACCGTATTGCCTGCGGCAAGCGCTGCGGCCACGCAGCGCCCAAAGATTTGCGAGGGGTAGTTCCAGGGAATGATTTGCGCGCACACGCCGTAAGGCTCGCGCAGGGTCATCACGGCAAAGTCATTTTCGAACGGAATGGTTTCACCGTGTAGCTTATCCGCCGCACCGCCATAAAAACGGAAGTAGCGGGCGCAGGCGGCAATATCGCCCTGCGCTTGGGTCATTGGCTTCCCGGTATCGGCGCACTCAAGATGAGCTAGGCGCGCGTGATTGGCTTCTATCGCATCAGCAAACCGCAACAGCCACAGGCTGCGCTGGCGGGCCGACCAACTGGCCCACTCACCTAACTGGCCTGAAAAAGCTAAGCGAGCCGCCTGAACCGCAGCGTCTACCTCGCCTTGCTGGCTACGTGCGATGCGGGCTAGCGGCTCTCCTGTGGCGGGGGCTTCAACGGCTAACGTGTCGGCGGTATCGACCCACTCACCACCAATAAACGCCTGCGCTGGCGGTAACGTTGTGTTCAATGACATTCAGCACTCCATTATTGTGATTATTATGTATGAACGATGCCTGCGCTAACGCCACAAGCACCTATCGGTTAAAACACTCGCTACAAAGCACTAGCCGTAAAACAGCGTTACTAACCCCATCGAAATCCACGGCATGTAGGTAATCGCCATCAAGCACGCCAGCACGACGAGTACAAAGCGCACTAGCCATGGCAGCATTTGATCAATCGAGATTTTGGCAACGGCACAGGCGGCAAACAGGTTCACCCCGAGCGGTGGCGTAATCATGCCCAGCGCTAAGTTCACCACCATCACTAGGCCAAAGTGAACCGGATGAATACCAAACTGAATCGCGATCGGCGTGAGGATCGGGGCCAGTACTAAAATGGCCGCCGATGTTTCAATAAACATGCCGACAATCAGCAGCAGCGCATTCACGACCAGCAAGAACATCATAGGGCTTTCAATGGTGTTGGTCACCAGCGTGGCAATTTGCGCCGGTAAGCCTGTGCGGCTTAACAAAAAGCTGAACAGCGCGGCAGAGGCAATAATCAGCATCACCGCCGCCGTTGAGATCACGCTTTGACGTAAGATGGGTAATAGGTCAGCCAGTTTTAACTCGCGGTAATAGAACCCACCTGCGAACAGCGCAAAAAACACCGCCACGGCCGAGGCTTCGGTGGGCGTAAAAACTCCCCCGTAAATCCCGCCGATCACCACCACCGGCATCAGCAGCGCCACCCAGGCACGCTTGAGCGAAATCATAAAACCGGTGCTGTCTTTGTAATCGTCTTTACCGTAGCCACGCACTTTGCAGAATAGGAAAAGAAAAAGGATGAGCGCAGAGCCAATCAAAATTCCCGGGCCAATACCGGCTAGAAATAGCTGCCCGATGGAGGTATCGGTGCTCACGCCATACAGAATCAGCGGAATGGAAGGTGGAATGAGTACGCCCAGCTCCGCCGAGGAGGCCTGGATAGAGGCGGCTAACGGCTTGGGATAGCCATGTTTCACCATCGCAGGAATCAAAATGGCCCCAATGGCAAAGGTAGTGGCCACGCTGGAGCCAGACACGGCGGCAAACATCATGCAGGTGAGTACGCAGGACATGGCAAGACCGCCCTGAACGCGGCCAACGATGGATTTAGCAAGGTCCACCAAACGCTGTGAAATGCCCCCGGCGGCCATTAAATTACCCGCCAAAATAAAGAACGGTATCGCCATCAGCGGAAACTTATCGATCCCGATAAACATCTGCTGTGGGACGAGCAGCAGGGGCAGACGCGTAAAGAACTCGATGCCGATGATGGATGCCAGTACGATCGAAATGGCGATCGGCACGCCAAAGGTAAAGAGCACGATCAGCGACAGACCAATCACCATATTCATGAGGACGCTCCTTCTCTGGCAGACGATGAAGACGTCGGTTCCTCGCTCATCACTTCGCTGTTTTCTGGCCCTACCTTTTCGCGGCCACTGAGCTGCGAGGCTAAACGGGCAACCACTGACACCATCGCAAAGCCAGCGCCCACGGGAATCGCGGCATAGGCCCAGGACATGGAAATGTTCATGCCGGACATCACCTGGCTATTCACCCTCAGCGTCATTTGAATGCCGTAGTGCACTAACACGCCCAAGACCAACAGGCAGCACAGCACAATGGCCACTTCCAACACCATGAGCAGACGCGCAGGCAGCCATTTATAGATGACCTCGACCGCCATCATATAGCCACCCCGAAACGTGGCGGCCGCGGCCATGAACACACACCAAATCATGGACGTGCGAGAAGCGACTTCGGTCCAGGTAGAGGGCGCATTGAACAAAAAACGGGTAAGCACCTGATAGAAGCTGAGCGTGACCGATATGACCAGCATCAACACAGCAATCATCAGGGCAATACGGGTTAACTGATGCTCTAAACGAAGCAAGACCGTTAACATAAAAGGTCACCGTGCCTAGGCGGCCCCTGGCATAGCCAGAGGCCGCAGTGAAAAATGACTTAACAGCTACCCGCTTTTTCACGAATGCGATCTAGCATGTCGCTGCCGTACTGCGAGGTGAAGATTTCGTAGGCGGGCTCCACTGCCTGCTGGAAGGGAGCAGGGTCAATATCGGTTTTCACCGTCATGCCGTTGGCTTCCAGCAGCGCAACCCCTTCCCGCTCAAGGCGCGATACTTCTTCACGAGTCGCGTCTACCGAGGCCGCCGCGGCCTGCATGAACCAGTCACGCTCTTCGTCGTTCAGGCCATCAAGCAGGATTGGTGACCCCAACACGATGGCAGGTGAGTACACGTGCCCGGTGAGGGAAAGGTAGTCCTGGACTTCCCAGAAGTTGGTGGCCACGATGACCGTAATCGGGTTTTCCTGGCCATCGACGGTGCCCTGCTGAAGTGCGGTAAACAGCTCTGGGAACGCCATCGGTGTGGGTCGTGCGCCCATTTGGCGGAACGCTTCTTGGTGTACCGCGTTCTCCATGGTGCGGACCCGTAACCCTTCCGTATCCGCTGGGCTGGCAATTTCGCGCTGGCTGTTGGTGAGGTGGCGGAAGCCGTTTTCAGACCACGCCATACCGACTAGGCCATGGTCGCTCATCTTCGCCAACAGCTCGTCACCAATGTCGCTATCCAGCACGCAACGAGCCTGGTCGTAGCTCTCAAACAGGAACGGTAAATCCAGCACGTAGGTTTCCGGTACGAAGTTACCCAGCGGGCCGCTAGAGGTAATCACCACGTCCACGGTGCCGATCTGCAGGCCTTCGATCATTTCACGCTCACCGCCAAGTGAGCCGGAGGCGTGCTCGGTGACCGTAAAGGCGCCATCGGACAAACGCTCTAAGGTCTCTTTGAACGCCTCAGCACCCACCGAGTAGTGCGACGTGGAGGAGAGCGTGTGCCCCAGACTGATATTGGTGGCCGCCTGTGCTTGCAAAGCCATGCTGGCGGTCGTCAGGGCGCTGATAGCGGTTACGAGTGCGTGTAGAGTGAAGCGCTTGGTCATGATAAATCCCTCGTTATGTTGTTGTGAGGGTGAGTAGTGAAGGAGACGCGGGCGTCTCCCTGTGGCGTTCTGCCCTATCGGCAGAGGAGTGAACACGAGACGTTATGTCCGTTCATGCGTGCTGCTCGGCCATAAAGCTATCGATGATTTGGGTAAAATCAGCGTCGCCTACAAAGCCAAGCTGGCTCGCTTTGGCGGTTTCGAAGCGGGCGGGCCAGCTGGCCACGATGGCTTCGATGCGCGAATCGGGAACATGCTGAACGAGCGCTAGAGCCTGCTCCCCGGCCGCCTTACGAAGGGCTTCGAGCATTTCGGCCACGCTCACCGTGATCCCCGGCAGCATGAAGGCGCGAAACGGTGCCAAGGCTTCACGGGGCACCTGAGCGCCGTGTACCAGCGCATCCACCACTTTACCCGGCGACATCACGAACATTTCAAGGGTGGTGGGCACGGGGCAGATGGCCTCTTCGCCATTGAGCGGTTCACGCAAAATACTGGAGGCAAAGCTGGAAGCCGCGGCATTCGGGCGGCCAGGGCGGATCACGATGGTGGGCAGGCGCAGCACCAGGCCATCGATCTCGCCGCGACGGCTGACGTCATTGATGAGCAGCTCGCACATGGCCTTTTGGGCACCGTAGGAGTTCTGCGGATGCAGTGCGGTCATGTCATCGAGCACCTCCGGTAGCGCGCCGCCGTAGGCCGCTACGGAGCTGGCCATGATGAATCGCGTGTCGCGCATACCACGGGCGCGGCAGCCTTCTAGCAGCGCTCGCGTTGCATCAAAATTGACCTGCATGCCGAGCTCTAAATCGGCTTCCGCGGCGGAGCTGACCACGGCCGCCAGGTGGTAGATCACGTCAGGGCGCTGATCTAACATCTCGTCCAATGCGTGGGGCTGGGTAATATCCACCGCTCGCGAGACCACCTTGATCGCCCTTGCCGAGGGTGACGGTGCTTCCACTTGATCGACCAGCGTGAGCTGCGTGATCGGCTTCTGACGCAGCTCGCCACGCTGGATCAACTGCTGAGCGAGGCGCTGGCCTAAAAAGCCAGCCGCGCCGGTAATGGCAATATGCATGATGCGACTCCTAGTGGTGCGTTGTTCTTGTATGGAAAACGTATTGGCCAGAGCGAGCGGTTTAATGCGTCGTTAAGCCCCAGGGCGCTCCCCACTCCAACCCCACCCGGGTGGCCGTCTTGGGACGGTACTCACAGCCCACCCAACCGCGATAACCCAGCGCACTCAAGCGTTCAAAAATAGCGGGATAATGCACTTCGCCCACATTAGGCTCGTGGCGATCCGGCACGCCTGCGATTTGAATATGGCCAATGGCGTTAAACTGATGCTCCAGGTGGCGAATCAAATCACCATCCATGATTTGGCAGTGGTAAAGGTCGAACTGAAGCTTGAGATTCCTGGCACCCACCGCTTCCAGTACCGCCATGGCCTGGGCCTGGCGGGAGAGAAAAAAGCCCGGCATATCACGGGTATTGATCGGCTCGATCAGGATGTCTTTGCCTACTTTGGCCGCCTCGTTAGCGGCAAAGCGCAGGTTGCGAATATAAGTGGCGTGGTGCTCCGCATGGGTGGCGGCATCCGCGTTGTCCGGTAACAGCCCCGCCATGGCATGAACCCTCGGGCAGCCGAGCGCCTCGGCGTAGCTCAGCGCAGCGGTCATCGAATCGCGAAACTCGGCTTCCCGGCCCGGCAGGCTGGCCAGGCCGCGCTCACCGGCATCCCAATCTCCCGGCGGCAAATTAAACAGCACCTGTTCCAGCTGGGCTTCTTTTAAGGCGTGCTGTATGTCGCTGGCGGCAAACGCATAGGGGAACAGATATTCGACCCCTTTAAAGCCGGCCTCGGCGGCGGCGGCAAAGCGGTCGAGAAAAGCGTGTTCGTTGAACAGCATGCTGAGGTTGGCGGCTAATCGAATCATGGGGCGCTCTTGTCGTTATGGGCGTTATTAAGTGCTTTATTAAGTTCTTTATTCAGTGGGTCGTTAGTCGCGTGGAAAACGCGCTTCCAGCTCGACCACTTGTTCGGGGGTTAACCCTCGCGGGTTTTCACCCCGCAGCAGCAGGTAAAGCTTGGCGGTCTCTTCCAGCTCTTCGGTGGCGTACACCGCCGCTTCGAGGGTTTTGCCTGCCACCACTGGGCCGTGGTTGGCCAGCAACACCGCGCTGTGCTTACCCGCTAACCCGCGCACGGCCTCCCCCAATTGAGGGTCGCCAGGAATGTGGTATGGAATTAACGGCAGCTTACCCACCCGCATCACGTAGTAGGCGGTGAGCGGCGGAATGCAGTCGCAGGGGTCTACTCCCGGCAGGCACGACACCGCCACCGAGTGGGTGGAGTGCAGGTGCACGATGGCACCGGACTGCGGGCGCTCGTCGTACATCGCCATGTGCAGGAACTGCTCCTTGGTGGGCGCATCGCCGCTGAGCAGTTGGCCATGCTGATCCAGGTGCGAAATACGCGCCGGATCCAGCCGCCCCAAGCAGGCATTGGTGGGCGTCATCAGCCAGCCGCCATCGTCCAGCCGCACGCTGATATTGCCGCTAGAGCCCATGGTCAGGCCACGATCAAACAGCGATTTACCGAGCGTACTGATCTGCTCACGCAGGGTGTTCTGGTGATGATGACGCAGGTGCACACTCATGCCAGCACCTCAAACGCACGGGTGAAGAAGTCCACGCCGCCAAAGTTGCCGGACTTCAGCGCCAGCGACAGTGGCGCTTCGCGGCCTGCTAGCGGGGCTTGGGTCCAGGGCACGCCGGGGTCGATTTGCTCACCGATCCGCAGGGTCGTCACGCCTAACGCGGAGACCACCGCGCCGGAGGTTTCGCCGCCCGCTACCAGCAGTCGGCCCACGCCTTCGTTGACTAACGTCACCGCCAGTTGGCTCAATGCCGCTTCGACCAGGCACCCTGCTCGCTCAACGCCGAGTGACGCTTGCGCGCTTTTCACTTTTTCTGGATCCGCCGAGGCGTACAGTAATACCGGCACACTGTCGGCTAGCCGCTGCCGCGCAAACGCGAGCGCCTGGTCTTTCTGGTGCTCGCCTTCTGCTAGCGCCAGCGGGTCCAGGGCAAAACCACCGCCAGGGTGCTTGGCCAAAAAGTCGGCCACCTGCGCCAGCGTGGCCCGTGAACAGCTGCCCGACAGCACCAGGGCACCGCCAGCAGCCGACGCTAGACGCCCAGGCTCGGCAACGCTCTCTAACCAACCAAGTGCGCGATACTGAGCGGGCAGTGCCTGGCCCAGGCCGGAACCGCCGGTGACCAGCGCCATCTTCGCCGTGGCTTCGGCCAGCACGTCCAAATCCTGCTCATCCAAGCTATCGCAGATCACATGGCGCACGCCTTGCTCGGCAAGGGTCGACAGATGCGCGCGGGCTGCCTCTGCCCCTTTGGCGAGCACTGCCCGGTTGGCCAAGCCCACCGAATGTAGCGTTTGGCGAGAGAGCACGCGAACCAGATCGGCATCCTGCATGGGGTTGAGCGGGTGGTGCTGCATGCCGCTGTCGTTCAGCAATCGGTCACCGACAAACAGATGGCCTTGGTACACCGTGCGGCCATTAATAGGGAATGCAGGCGCCATCACCGTTTGGTCGGCTTGAAGCCGTTCCAGCAGGGCATCGGCCACGGGGCCAATGTTGCCCTCGTCGGTAGAGTCGAAGGTGGAGCAGTACTTGAAAAACAGCTGGAGAGCGCCCTGATCGCGCAGCCACTCAAGTGCTGCCAGAGAATCGGTCACGGCGTCTTGCACTGGGCAGGAGCGGGACTTGAGCGCGACCACGACCGCATCGACATCGTGCAAGTCCACCGCTTCTTGCGGCACACCAATCACCTGTAGGCAGCGCATGCCACCACGCACCAAGTTATTGGCGAGATCAGTGGCCCCGGTAAAGTCGTCGGCGATAGCGCCCAACACGATTCCCTGATGGCTCATTACTTCGCTCCCTCGGCATCGTTGGCCGCTTCTGGCAACGCAATACCCGATAAGCGCTGATAGACCTTGATCACCGCTGAGTCATCTTCCCGCCCAAAACCTGCGCCGCTGGCTGCGGTAAATTGCTGCAACGCGCTGGCAGCCACCGGTGTTGCGAGTGACAGCTCACGGCCTGTTTGATGAACAATATTGAGGTCTTTGACGAAGATATCGACCGCCGATAGCGGCGTGTAATCACCGCTCAAGATATGCGGCACGCGGTTCTCGAACATCCAGGAGTTACCCGCCGAATGGGTAATCACCTCATAAATCACCTCGGGGTCGAGGCCCATACGAATACCCAGCGCCATCGCCTCGGCCGCGGTGGCAATATGCACGCCCGCCAGCAGCTGATTGACCAGCTTCATGCTGGAACCTACCCCTGGGATATCGCCTAAGCGATACACTTTGGCCGCCATGGCATCTAATACCCGCTGCGCTTTGTTGAACACTTCTGGCTGACCAGAGGCCATTACCGATAAATCACCGCTTTTGGCCTTGGCAGCGCCACCGCTAATGGGCGCATCCAGCATCCACAGTCCCACCGCGGAAAGACGTTCACCTAGCTGCTTAGCTTGGCTGGGTGCCACGGTGGCGCATTGCAAGATCACACTACCCGGCGCTAGGTGGGCAACCACGCCCTGTGCCCCGAAAAGCACTTCTTCAGCCTGTTGGCCATTCACAACAATCACCAACACAACGTCACAGTGGGCGAGCTCGGCAGGCGTTGCGACACTCTTGCCGCCAGCAGCGCTGAATACTTCGCGTGCACCGCTGGCAATATCACAGCCGGTGACCTGAAAACCTCTGCTCAGTAGCGCAGTGGCAGTGCCCATACCCATGGCACCTAAGCCAATCACACCGACTTGCTGGGATTGCTGTTGATCTTGACTCACCTGCCGCTACCTCACTGTTGTTGTTTTTAGCAGCCACGTTTAGCAAGGCTGCTCGAAGCTTTCATCATCGAATGGTAGCGCTGTCATGATAGCGCTACCATTCGTTTTAGATTATTCTTTTCGTCATCACAAGCTGAACAATAGGGGCGTTCGACCAATGTCTAGAGACTTTTCGCATGCTGCTAAGCAGCGTCGTCGCTCAGATCAAGTGACGCTCAGCCAAGTGGCTGAAGCTGCGGGCGTCTCACCGATTACTGCTTCTCGAGCGCTTAATCATCCTGAAAAAGTCAGCGAACGCACGCGCAATAGCGTACTAGAAGCGGTTGAGCAGTTGGGCTATGTGCCCAACCTCGTGGCAGGCAGCCTCGCCTCCTCGCGCTCGAAACTGATCGCCGTCATCGTGCCCTCCTTGATCAACACCGTGTTCGTCGAAGTCATCAAAGGCTTACAAGAGACCTTGGAGGCCGAGGGGTATCAAATACTGCTGGGCAACACGGATTACGACTTAGACCGCGAATATCAGTTGGTGCGCACGTTCTTAGGCTGGTCATGCTCGGCACTGATTACCGCTGGGCTGCGCCATAACCACGCCTGCCAGACCCTGTTGAACAACTGGGATCATCCCATCATGGAAGTGATGGAGCTGGGCAAAGGCATGGACTTGAACGTCGGACTGGATCACGTGGCGGCTGGGCGCTGCATGGCGAACCATCTGGTCGATCAAGGCTATCGCCATATTGTTTATGTGGGCGCGCGGCTCACTCAGGATTACCGAGCAGGCATGCGCTACGAAGGGCATAAAGAGGTACTGCAGGCACAAGGACTCGAATCCCCCTTGGTAGAACTCGACACCCTCGGCAGCCTACAAGCGGGAGCAGAGAGTTTACAGCAGGTACTCACGCACTATCCCCAAACACAGGCCATTCACTTTGCCAATGACGACCTAGCTGCAGGCGCACTACTCGCCGCACAGCGCCAAGGTCTCAATGTTCCGGACGACATCGCAATTGCCGGTTTCAACGGCCTGCCGCTTGGCCAGCACGTGACGCCACAGCTCACCACCATTCTCTCCCCGAGAGAAGAGATGGGACGCCTCGCTGCGAAAGAACTCATTAGACGACTCAGCGGCAAAAACGTCTACCGTCGCCAGCACGATGTGGGGTTTACGCTGCAAATGGGTGGCAGTACTTGAAAACCGTATTGAAGCGGGCAGTGCTTCAATCAACACTGCCCACGGGCTGACTTACACCCCCACCGGCCCTCCATCGCGCTTCTGGATGACCACGGTGGCCGCACGCGGGCGCACCTGGCCACTCGCTGACGCAGTGGCGTCTTGCACTAAGGCATTGCCATCTGCTGGCCAATTACCGGGGTGTTGGATGTTGATAAACAGCGCGGTTTTATCCGGCGTGGCAAAGATACCGGTGACTTCGCAGCCGTTCGGACCCACCGCAAAGCGCTTGAGCTGCTGCTGGTTGCTGCTGTTGATGACCGGGCCCGTGCCGCGAATGTCGTCCAGCCCGTTGGGTACCACGGCCAAAAGCTGATCGTTGGTATGCTCGGTAACACTTTCGTAGCCGTTGTCGGTTTGAATCCACAGAATACCTTGGCCACCGTCGCGCTCATCGAACCACAGGCCATCGGGGCTGGCAAACTGGTTCATCTCGTTCAAACCTGAGTGATTGTCCGCATCGTCAGCCGCCGCGCCGAACACGAAGACCTCCCAGGTAAAGGCGTTGGGCAACCGGCTCTCCCGCCAACGGATCACGTGCCCGGCTTCGTTATTGGCACGGGGGTTCGCGGCGTTCACGGGCGCCGTTGCGAAACCTACTCCCGGCTCGGCCAGCTCGCTGCCATCGTTGGTGAGGGTCGCATCGCTGCCCTCTTCGCTGCGCTGGGAGTTATTGGTGAGCGTCAGGTACACCTCGCCGGAGGCCGGATCCACCGTCGCCCATTCGGGACGGTCCATTGGCGTTGCGCCCATGAGGTCGGCCGCATCGCAGGTATTGATGATGATGCCCGCCAGGTCGTTCTCGGCTAGGCCAAGTGCGGCAGCTAGCGTGCGACCATCCTGAGTTTTGGCACTCGGTGTGAGCGGCAGCCACTCGCCGCTACCATCGGCATGGAAGCGCGCCACGTACAGCGTGCCGTTATCCATATATTTGCTGCCAATGGCGAGACGGTCGTACTCCGCGCCGGGACGGTTGGCATCGGCGGGATCCCAGGCGGCATCAGAGACGTATTTGTAGACGTATTCGTTGCGGGCATCGTGGCCTGAATAGAAAACGATCGGCTTGCCCGCTTCTAACTTGCCCAACCAGCACCCTTCATGACGAAAACGCCCCAGCGCCGTGCGTTTCACCGCGCGAGCACCGCTATAGGGGTCGACTTCGACCTGGTAGCCGAAGGTACGCGCTTCGTTGCGGTAGTCATCTTCGGCACGCTCACCGTGCGGGGTGATGTCAAAGCGCGCGAACTCGCCGTTCTGCTCTGTCGCGTCGCCTGCCGAGGTATCCCAACCGTAGCGGCTTTTATCGGTGGGAATACCGATGCGTGCATCGTCTTGGAAGCGCTCGCCACGGTTGACGAAGATATCGGGCCAGTTCTCTTCACAGGCGATATAGGTGCCCCAGGGGGTCACGCCGTTACCACAGTTGTTGTTAGTACCTCGGGTTTGCGTGCCGTCAGGGGAGAATTGGGTTTTCACATAGTCGCTACCGGCCACGGGGCCGGCAAGGTCCATCACCGTGGCGCTGGTGAAGCGGCGGTTATAGGGAGAGTCGGTCACGTGCGACCACTGCCCGCTGGCGTTTTTTTCAACCTCCACGAGGGTGACGCCATGGGCGTTGATTTCGGTGCGCGACTCTTCCGCCGGGCGTTTGCCTCCCGCATTGGTAGGGCCACCCTGGGGCGCCCATAGCGCATCCTGCTCGATATACTCATTGTTGAGCGCTAGCACGAAACGCCGCGACGCGCTGTCGACATCCAAGGCGAATCCGGCCATACCATCGTGGTTCATGCCAACGCTATCGGCCTGGCGCTCGGCGGTCATGTGTAGTTCGGGCTGCCACTCTGCGGATGGGGTGAGCGGCGTGCCCCAGGGCACCAGCACCTGGGCCACATAGCCTTCCGGTACCACCACCGCATCAGTGCGAGAACCACGCACCGCTTCAAATGCGAGAGTCAGCGGCGTCTTGGCCTGCTCGCCTGCTAGCGCTTGGGCTGCGCCGCCAAACCCCAACATCGACGACGCCGCCAGCCCCAGGCCGCCCCGCATCACATCGCGCCGAGAGACGTACTTTGCCAGTACCTCGGCAAATGGCTGGTTATGGCTGTGGTTAAACAGGCGGTGATCTTCGATTGCCTTGCTCATGGTACTCCCCTCGTCATCATTAGCCCGTACGAACTACGTGTTGTTTTCGAGGGAGAGTATTAGGTAAAGATGAAAGATGTATGACGCAATCACGACGGTTTATTGACGTCGGGCATGCCGTGGGCCATTAGGGCTAAATCGGCACCTTGTGGGTCGACACCACCTCCCGCAGCCCCATGAACGAACGAATCTGACGCACGCCGGGCAGGTAGAGCAACTGCTCGGCGTGTAGCCGGTTGAAGCTTTGGCTGTCCCTGGTGCGCACCAGCATGAAGTAGTCGAACTCCCCAGTAACCACGTGGCACTCCATGCAGCCCGACACTTTTTGAGCCGCCGCCTCGAACGCCGCGAAGGATTCTGGCGTCGAGCGGTCCAGCACCACGCCAATCAACACCACCATGCCGGCCTGCAGGGGCTCCGGGTTCAGGTGGGCCACGATTCGGCTGATCACCCCGTCCCGCTTGAGCTTTTCGACACGCCGCAAACAGGCCGCAGGGCTGAGGTTCACCTGCTCGGCCAGCGCCACATTGGAAAGCGTCGCATCCTCCTGAAGCAGCTTGAGAATACGCTTGTCGATACGATCCAGCTCACCGCCCATGGCATGGGGCTCCAAGGCCCCTCCCGCTCGTTTGGCACACATTATTATTTACTCAAAGAATAAATTTACGAATTAATCAAACCTATAAACGCAATCAGACAATCCATTGTTGTTTATAAAGCCCTTGTTTCGCAACCCGCCTGAATACACTAACGCCTAATATAAACCTCAGGGAGCACGCCAACGTTCCAACCACCGTTACCCAGCGATCCTTGTCTATCGCGTTGATTGCCAATGCAGGAGCTTGCCATGAACCTTGAACGCTACCCCCGTTATCCACTGACGTTCGGCCCCTCCCCGATCACACCTCTCAAACGGCTGAGCGCCCATCTGGGCGGCGAGGTCGAGCTGTATGCCAAGCGCGAGGACTGCAACAGCGGCCTGGCTTTCGGCGGCAACAAGACCCGCAAACTGGAGTACCTCATCCCCGAAGCGCTGGAGCAGGGCTGCGATACGCTGGTGTCGATTGGCGGAATCCAGTCCAACCAGACGCGTCAGGTGGCTGCCGTCGCGGCGCACCTGGGTATGAAGTGCGTCCTCGTTCAGGAGAACTGGGTGAACTACTCCGATGCGGTGTATGACCGGGTCGGCAATATCGAGATGTCGCGCATCATGGGGGCCGACGTTCGCCTGGACGCCGCCGGTTTCGATATCGGCATTCGCCCTAGCTGGGAGCAGGCCATGGAGGATGTGCGCCAGCAGGGCGGCAAACCATTCCCCATTCCCGCGGGCTGTTCCGAACACCCCTACGGCGGTTTGGGCTTCGTCGGCTTTGCCGAAGAGGTGCGCCAGCAGGAGAAAGAGCTGGGCTTCACCTTCGACTACATCGTGGTGTGCTCGGTGACCGGCAGCACCCAGGCCGGGATGGTGGTCGGCTTTGCCGCCGATGGCCGCGCCCAGCGGGTGATTGGCATCGACGCCTCGGCCAAGCCCGAGCAAACCCGTGCGCAGATCCTGCGGATTGCTCGCCACACCGCCGAGCTAGTCGAACTGGAAGGCGGCATTGCCGATGACGACGTGATCCTGGACACCCGCTATGGCGGCCCTGAATACGGCCTGCCCAATGACGGCACGCTAGAGGCCATTCGCCTTTGCGCCCGCCTGGAAGGGGTGCTCACCGACCCGGTGTACGAAGGCAAATCCATGCACGGCATGATCGATAGGGTGCGCAACGGAGAATTCCCGGCGGGCTCCAAGGTGCTGTATGCCCACCTGGGCGGCGTGCCCGCTCTCAATGCCTACAGCTTCCTGTTCCGCAACGGCTAATCAGGCCAAGCGTCGCTGATCCGTGCCACGGCCCGAGCAGCCGACTGCTCGGGCCATTGGGCTTGACGCTACTGCCCCCTCTGTATGCAGAGAACAAGACTTACCCTTCTCGGAAGGCTTCGGCCACCCGTTCGGCTAACACCTCACTGGCACTACCAACACCTGGACGCTTCACCAGCGCTACCTGGTAATCGCCTAGTGGAGGCAGCGATTCGTTGTGGAGACGCTTGAGCGGCGAGCGAACCAGGCTTTTGGGGAAAGCCGTCACGGCCAAGTCAGCCAGCATGGCGGCCTCCTGCCCAGCACAATGGTCGCAGGAGTAAGCAATTCGGTACGCGATACCCGCTTGATCGAGGGCATCGAGAGTAATTCTTCGCCACGCACACCCCTGTTGCGCTAGCGTCACCGGCAGTGGCGAGCGCTGTACGGCAACGCCATCCTCACGGCCCGCCCACACCAGCGGTTCGCTATGGACGATCTCTCCTCGTCCAGCCTGGCCAGGCCCCCCAGCCATCACGAGGGCGAGATCAAGTTCGCCCTCGTCCAGCCTGACGAGCAGGTCTTTGCTGCGCCCCACCTCTACATCGACCTGCACCGCTGGGTGCGAGCGGGCAAACTGAGCCAACACAGTCGGCAGGATACGACCTACCACATCGTCGGTGAGCCCCAACCCCACGCGCCCCTCGATGGTAGGCGCTAGAAACTGGGTGACCGCTTCCGCATTGAGTTTAAGCAGTCGACGGCTATAGCCCAGCAGCACTTCTCCCTCGGTCGTCAAGCGTACGTGCCGCGCTTCGCGTACAAAGAGCGTCTGGCCAAGCGTCTCCTCCAAGCGTTTAATCTGCATACTCACGGCGGAAGGCGTGCGACATAGCTGTTGGGCGGCGCGGGTAAAGCTGCCACTTTCCGCAATCGTTACAAAGGTGCGCAACACCTCGCTATCCAATAGCGGCAAGGCGACCCGACTGGGTGGCAGGGTAGAGAGTTGGCTCATCACGCTAACCTTTCAGAAAAACTTAACCCTCAGTGTAAATCTTTTCGTTTGATTGATCCAAGGCAAAGCGCCAAGCTTCTAGCCAGAGGTCGCGACCCTCCTACTTACTCATCACAGTTCACACCTCCCCAGTCGTTGGGGAGGTACCGCTTTGGATAAAGCGAAAGTAACGATGGAGGTGCGCGATGACGTTTGAAACCCCTTGCCAACATGCCCAGCACGCTTGGGAGAAAGCTAGCCGCTTGGCACCACCGCCCAAGCCACCCCAGTTGCCGTTTTACATGCCGGCCATGCCATCAATGCGACTGATCCGTGTCATCGATATGGCTTGGTGGCGCTGTCGGCGGCGCTGGCTGTTCCGCAGGCATATAGTGCCACTACTGAAATACGACGATCAGATACTGCGCGATATTGGCCATCGCCGAGAAGACATCCTCTGGGCCAACCAGCTGCCATTAAAGGTCGATGCCCTACAGGCGTTAAAGGCTCGGCAGAAAAAATGTCATATCCTGCACCGCTAACCTCAGAAAGGCGTCGCCCTTAGGACGGCAGAGGAGTTTCTTCTTATCTCCAAAAACTATGCAAAACCATCACAATCATTAGACTCTACATAAACACCATTGAGCCAATGAGGTGCCATGATGGTTTTGCCCCTTCCTCCTCGTATAACCCTGGCTGCGCTTTCCCAACTGGCCAAGCCGCTGCCCGACGTTGAGCTGCACGGAATTGATGTGGGCTGGTATATCGTGCGCCTGCACCGCGATGACTCGGTCAGCCTATTAGTCGATTCTCAGGGCGACACGAAGCGTTTTAGTGGTACCCAGTGGGTAAGCCGCACGCTGGCACCGCTGGGTTTCACCCACGGAATTCTTACTTGGGCCGATGCAGCCGATGAGATGATCGGCCACCCTACGCAACCTGTTTCTGCCCAACAGCGGCTTCAGCATGGCGTACGCGTGGCCTTTGTAACTCGGCACTGACACGTTCCCGTTTCACCTGGGCGACTAGAGGGACCTGGTCATGAGGGTAAAAAAGCCCGCATGGCTTTCAACTGCGGCTGCCGATAAGATTCATAGTGAGCCATCGAGCGCTTTCAAGTAGTTGTGTTAAAAATTAATGACCAAAGGATGGACTCTATGCGCGATGAAGAGAAATACACCAACACCGAGGAGCAGCTTCTCTATCTTCAAAAATTGCTCGACGAGGAAGATACGGTTGCCCTGAACGAGCTGTTCAATGAGCTCGATATTTTAGCGATTGCGCGCACCCTTGAGTCTTTTCCTGCCAAAACCCGTGACCGGCTGTGGGAGTACATTCCAGAAGCGATGCTCGGCGAAGTACTTGCCGAAGTCGACGAGGACATTCGCGCCGATTACATCGAAGACCTGACCGCCAGCGACGTCGAGCAAATCGTTAAAGGCTTGGATGCTCAGGAAGTCGCCGAAGTCCTCGATGTCGCCGATGAAGAAATCAAAACCACCGTCTACGCCAGCCTGGACCAGGAGATTCGCGCTCAGGTCGAGAACCTCTATACCTATGAAGAGGACATGGTCGGCCGTTACATGGACCCAGAGACGGTCAACGTAAAGCAGGGCGTGTCGTTGGAAGCCGTGCAGCGCTACATCCGGATTCACCATCTGCTAGACGACGACTCGCAGCAGATCATGATCACCGACAAGGACAAGCGCCTACTGGGCACCCTGACGCTGATCGACTTGGTCAAACAGCCCCAGGAGAGTACCGTCGACGCGTTTATGGACGATGCGCCCTACTCGCTGAATGACCAAATGAAGGTCAGCGACGCCGCCGCCCTGTTGCGCTCCAAAGAGCTGCCCTTCGTGCCGGTGTGCAACAGCGACGGGCTGCTGGTCGGCCAGCTGAACGCCGCCGACGTGCTGGAAATCACCCAGGACGACGCCGACATGACGTTGAAGCACATGTCGGGCGTGAGCGACGAAGAAGAGGTGTTCACCCCCATTCTACGCAGTGCCAAGAGCCGCGGCATTTGGCTGGGCATCAACCTGCTCACCGCCTTCCTCGCCGCCTTCGTCATCGGCCAGTTCGAAGCGGTGCTGGATCAAATCGTCGCCCTGGCCATCCTTATGCCTGTCGTCGCCAGCATGGGCGGCATTGCCGGTAGCCAAACCCTGACCGTGGTCATTCGCGGCTTGGCGCTCGGCCAAATTGCCGGTAACAACAAACAGTGGCTCTACAACAAGGAGCTGTGGGTCGGCATGAGCAACGGCCTGGTATGGGCCCTGGTAGTAGGCGGCATTTCCTATCTGTGGTTTAGCGACCCGCTGATTACCCTGGTCATTACCCTGGCAATCTTCATTAACATGAGCCTCGCCAACCTCTCCGGCGTGCTCATTCCGCTGGTGCTGAAACGCTTACAAATCGACCCCGCCCTCTCCGGCGCGGTGATTCTGACGACGGTCACGGATGTGGTGGGTTTTCTGTCATTCTTAGGGCTGGCGACGGTGATCATTTTGTGATCAACGCGATGACAAGGCGCCCCACCTTTCTATTCGCCCGCTAACATTTATCTAATGCTATCCTGTGCTGCCCCGCTCCTGCGGGGCTTTTTTGTGGCAGCTGTTTTCAATCACCCTATTTTCATCACCCTTTGAGGCCTCCATGCTCCCGGACTACTCCCTTATCGCCTGGCTGTTGATCGTTTTTTCGGTGTATTTCACCGGCGTCTCCAAGGGGGGCTTTGCGGGTGGCTTTGGCACGCTCTCGGTACCGCTGATGGCGCTGGCGATTAGCCCCACCCAGGCGGCCGGGCTGCTGCTCCCGCTGCTGCTGGTGATGGATGTCTTTGCGGTCAAGGCGTGGTGGGGCAAGCACGACCGGGCGGAAGTGTGGCGCTTCGTGCCGGGGCTGTTCATTGGCGTGGTGGTGGGTACGCTGCTGTTTGGCAGCCTGAGCGAGCAGGGCGTGCGCATGGCCCTGGGCATTCTGTCGGTGGTTTTCGCCGCTTACATGCTGCTCAAGCCGGTGGCGAAAAAGCCCATTTCCCACCAATGGGCGCTGCCCGCCGCTAGCGTGTGCGGCTTTACCAGCTTCATCGCCCACGCGGGCGCGCCGCCGATGAACATGTACCTGATGCCGCGCAAACTCACCAAAGAAACCTTCATTGCCACTTGCACGGTGACCTATGCGGTAGTGAACACCATCAAGCTCGGACCGTACATGTGGCTAGGCGAGGTCAACATGACCAGCGCCTGGGCCTCGCTGCTGCTGGTGCCCGTGGCGTGGATCGGCGTACGTAACGGTCTTTGGCTACAGAGTCGCGTCAATGAAAAGCTGTTTTACCGTCTGGTGATCATCGCCATGTTCATAGTGGGGATCAACTTGGTGTGGGAGGCGCTCTAGTTGAGAGAGCAAGAAGGCGGCGCAACTACAGCGCCACCATCACCAGCCCCGCCAGCATCACCAAGGTGCCGAGTGTTTTAGCGGTGGAGGTAGGCTCTTTCAACCACAGCACGCCCATCAACACGCCCACCGGAATCGAGAGCTGGCGCAGCGCGACCACGTAGCTCACTTCATCGGTCATCGCCATGGCCATCAATACAAGCCCGTAGGTGCAGGTCATCATCAGCCCGGTCGTCACTAACACGGGCAGGCCCTGCTGGCGAAGTACCGGCAGGCGGCGGCGCTCGGCAGGCAGCAGGGCCAGCAGCGGCACTGCCCAAGTCAGCGTCATCACCGCTTGCAGCACCATAAAGACGGCTCCGGCGGTGAGCCCGCTGTGACCCGCGCTCTGCATCAGGCCCAAGGCCTGCTTATCGATGAGCGAATAGCCCACCGTGCCCGCCGCCGCCAGCAGCGCGAATCCCATGGCGGGCGTGACATAGGTGGACACCCGACGCGCCTCCGGGTGGCTGAGCGGCAGACAGAGCGCGCCCAAGACCACCAGTGCCATCCCCAGGCCATCCCAGGCATCCAGCACGCGGCTACCTAGTAACGCAATGGAGACCAGCGGCACCAGCACGACGGGCAACGCCCTGGCGATGGGGTAGAGCACGCTCACCTCCCCCCGTGCATAGGCCCAAGCCAAGCCGCCCATATAGAGCATCTGACATAGCCCCGAGAGTGCCAGCCACCCCCAAAATGCGCCTGGAAGCGCCAGCAGCGATGGTCCTAGTACCACTAGCGGCAGCATCACGACGCCGCCAGCGCCATAGGCCAGCACGAACGCCCCCAGCGAGGGCGTGTTGCGTTTGCCCAGCACGTTCCACCCGGCATGCATACACACCGAGACCAGTACCAGGGCGAGGGCCGCTGGACTCATGTGGTCGCCTTGACAACGACAGTACCTATGAAACGACCATCATGTTTTAGCAAGACTGGAGTATTCACTATTAACGGAGCTAGATAAGCGGTCATTACTAAAAGAGAATGCCCGCCAGTCTAAGCGTCGCCACCCTTCTACGCTAGCCACCTCGGCCAAGACCGGGTCGGGGTTGACCGCCACGGCGCAATCCACGTACTGCAACAGCGGCAAGTCGTTGCGCGAGTCGGAATAGAACGTGGTGTGGCTCGGCGTGATGGTGTGCTCCGCCAGCCACTGCTGAAAGCGGATCACCTTGCCGCCTCGGTACGAAAGCACGCCTTGGCTGCTCCCGGTGTAAACTCGACCCTCTTCGGACATAGTGATCTCCGGCTCCACCGCCAGCACGTGCTCGATGCCGAGCACTGTCGCGATGGGCGCCACCAAGTGGCGAGAGGAGGCGGAGATCAGTATCAAGGTATCGCCCGCTTTTCGATGGCTTTCTAGGCAGCGCCACGCTTGATCGAAAATACGCGGCTGCAAATGAGTAGCGACGAAGCGCTCGACTTCCTTTTCCACCTCAGCCACTCGCCGCCCCTTCAGGGGTGCCAGCGTCATGGCCAGGTACTCGTCTAGCTTGAGCTTGCCCGCATGGTAGGCCTGCTGCATCTGTTCGGCGCGTGTCATGAAGCGTTCCGCGTCGGTGACCCATCCTTGCTCGATCATCCATAAATTCCAGCGGTCGCTGCAGTCTCCGTCCAGGAGCGTGTCATCAAGGTCAAACAGGGCCAGGCGCATGGGAACTCCTATCGTCGCGGTTTGGCGCGCGTAGGGTATGCCAAGCATGATGACAGTAAGATGACGAACGTGCGCCTAGCGACTCAGCCAGGTTTGGGCGAAGCGATCGGCTGGCAGCGGCTTGCCGAAAAAGTAACCTTGCGCCTGATTACAGCCCATCTCGGCCAGAAGCGCCGCTTGGGCGGCACTCTCGACACCTTCGGCAAGGGTTTTCATGTCCAGCGTGTTGGCCATGGCAATGATCGTCTGCACGATGGCCCGATCGTGGTGGTTATCGAGCATTTCGCGCACGAACGAGATATCGATTTTTAGCGCGTCGGCGGCAAAGCGGCGCAGATAAGAGAGCGAGGAGTACCCGGTGCCGAAGTCGTCAATGAACAACGCATAGCCTGCCTGACGCATGGCCTGGGTAATGATGACCGCCTGATCCGGGTCGCGCATGAAATCGCTCTCGGTCAGCTCAATGGCAATCGCGCTGGGCGAGACGCTGGAGGTGAGTGCGGCAATATGAGTCGTTAGTCGCGGGTCGGCAAACTGCTGCGCGGAGATATTGATCGACAGCCGCCCCGGAAGCGGTGTGCCCGCTGCTTGCCAAGCGCTCAACTGACGCGCGGCCTCTTCCAGCACCCAGTCACCGAGTAAACGAATCAGCCCGCGCTCCTCGGCTAGGGGGATGAACTCCCCAGGGCTGACCCACCCCCACTCTGGGTCGTGCCAGCGGCACAGCGCCTCTGCACCGGTCAGCGCTTTCGTGTCTAAATCCACCTGGGGCTGGAAGTAGAGCTCTAGCCGCTGCTCTAAAATCGCCATGTGCAGCCGCTCGGTCATCCATTGGCGGCGTTCCAGCGTATGGCGCATGGCTTGCGTGTAGGGGGAGATATTGGTTTCACGCTTTTTGGCGTGATGTAGTGCAATACTGGCCGCATTGAACAGCTCGCTGGTGTTGGCCACATCGCCTGGGTAGCGCGCAAAACCAATGCTTACGTCCAAATTGAAGACGCGGTGCTCTAGACGAATCGGCCGTCTCACCAAGCTGCAAAGCTGCTTGACAAGCTCATCCAGCGCTGCGCGTTCGACGCGCGGTAACAGCAGCGCGAACTCATCCCCCGATAGCCTCGCACAGTGCAGGTTGGCTATATCCAAGTGGCGCAAACGCGCCGCCACCGTTGCCAGCAGTTGATCACCGACTTGATGTCCGTGCAGGTCGTTGACCTCTTTGAAGCGGCGCAAATCCAACAGCAGCAGCGCCAGCGGCGACGCCTGCTGCTCGGCCCGCTCGCCTATATCACGCAAGAGATCCATGAACTGCACCCGGTTGGGCAAGCCGGTCGTGCTGTCGGTGTAGGCCAACTGGTGCATGTGGCGGTGGTCGCGGCGTCGCTCGAGCTCGGCAGCAGCCCCCGTGGAGAGAATCTGCAGCACGGAGGTAGCAAAGGCATTGGTGGTTAACGGCGTTTGGTAAAACACCATCATCACCCCAATGGCTTCCCCTTTGGCGTTATCCAAGCGGCGTCCGATCCAGGCTTGCGCGTTCATCGTGGCGCCCGGCAGGCTAAACCGCTGCCCCTGCTGTACGACGCTCTCTTGTTCGAGCACCACGCGTTCGACGGGCGTGCCGCGCAGCAAGAAGGTGTGGTTTTTACGGGTCTGGCCAGCGACGACCAGACTCACGGTATGCCCCGTAGTGGCAGGCAACAGATTATTGGGATGAGAATGGCCCTGTGGTGCAGGCGGCACCGGTTGGTCCAACAGAGCGATGAATCCCGCATCGGCTTCCAACAGCGTGGTCAGCGTGGCAATGAGTTGCTGAAAGTAATCGTCGCCCACCCTAGAAGTGACGGTCGAGGCCACTTGAACCACCGCCTGCTGTACCCGCTGCGCCTCTTGCTGGTCGGTCACATCCGTAATGAAGCCTTCCAAGCAGAGTACCTCGCCTTGATTGGAAAAGACGGCCTGCCCTTGCTCCCACATCCAGCGCTCGCTACCGTCGCGGTGCCGAATGCGAAACGTCACGCGATAAGGACGGCGCTGGCGAATCGCAGCCGCTACCTCTTGCGCCAGCCGCGCTTGATCATCTGCGTGCACCAGGCTGGCAAAGGTCGTCACTCGGCTGTTTTCCAACTCTTCCGGCCGATAGCCGGTCAGCGCTTCGGCACCTTGGCTGACGAGCAGCATGGTCCAGTCATGATCGTTCAGGCAGCGGTAGGCCATGCCGGGCAGGTGATCGAGCAAGGTGTTCAGCCGTCGCTCGCTCTCTTTGGCGGCGGCCTCGCTTTTGCGTAGCGCGTTTTCTGCTTGACGCCTGCCTAGCTCAGCACCCGCTTGTGCGGCGGCAATTCGCAACACTTCGTTTTCTAGTCCATCGAACGCCATGGGGCGATTGCTCAGCACCGCTAGCAGACCGATGGCCGCCCCATCCGGCCCAAATAGCGGCAGGCCCATGTAGCTATCGGCACCGAGCTGGCGCAAAAGATCGTCTTCAGGAAAGCGGGATTGTACGTCGCAGGCGTAAAGGCATGGTTCATGGCCAACCACGGTCTCGCAAGGCGTGCCTGCCAAGGGGTAGGTGATATTGGCTTGTAAACCATTGCTTGACCAAACGGCCAGGGTTTCCGCTATATTGGCATCAGTGACGACCGCGATCAACGCATGATCGACGGCCAGTAAACGAGCAAGCTGTTCCACCAGGGAGGCAAAGAAGTTGGGCTGACTGCTACGCCCCACCCCTTCTGCTAGCTGGCGAAAAATCTCTGCTGCTTCTTTTCGTGTGTGCATCGTTGCACTCGCTTATGTCGTTATAGAGCAGCTAAGCTTTGCCACTGTTTTAACAAAGCACGGCGACGTTTGCACCATAAACAGCTACCTTTTGGAAGACGCCGATCGCGCCAAGCGGTATCGGCCAACCTGACAATATGATAAAAAAAACGATCGTTATTCAACTGACTGCCTACTTCGCTGCACGGCATTGAGGAGACACTATGACGGGGCCTACTGCCGTCAGCGAAACGCTTTATACCTCGCTGGCCAACCAGCTTCCCAGCTTTCTCAGCAACGCTTTGCTGCAGTGCAAGCGGCTACCGTCTTTGCCGGCGGTGGCGCTCAACGTGCTGGAGATCACCCGCACCTCGGATGCCACCTTGAGCGATTATGCACGCGCCATCGAGCACGACCCGGCCCTGACGGCACGGGTGATGAGCGTGGCCAATAGCGTGCACTATCTGCGCGCCGCCCAGCCGCCTCATACGTGTTTCGAAGCCACCCAGCGTATGGGGCTAGATGTCACGCTGGCCACGGTGCTGAGTTTTTGCCTGTTCGAAAATGACCACTCGGCACGCGGCCGCCAGCACTTCTGGCGGCGAGCCATTACCTCAGCCGTTGCCGCGAGTTATCTCGCGCAACAGCTCTGCCCTCACCAAGCGGGCAGCGTGTTTACAGCAGCACTACTGCAGGACATTGGCATCCTGGCGCTACAAACCGCCTACCCCAACGACGCTGAGCGGCTATACGGGACCGAGCAGGCCTCTCATGGCCATACCCAGCAGGTCGAAAAACGCTACTTTGGCTGCGACCACGCGCTGATCGGCGCTTGGTTACTCGCGAAATGGGGCGCTCATGACGATTTGATTCGCGCCATCCAGCGCAGCCACGAAGGGCTCGAGACCGACAATCCCTCGGTTCTCTGCCTGCGCGTCTCGGGTGCACTTGCCGATGCTTGGTTATCGGCCGATCCCGCCCAAGCATTAGCGGGCGTAATGCGTCAGCTTCGAACGTTGGCCACCGCTGACGAGTGGGCCCTTGCCGGGCTTTTGGCACACCTCGAATACACTCTGCCGCCCTTGATGGAGACTCTGGGGCTAAGCCAACCCGTCTCGATCGATAGCGTTAGGCTGTTACAAGAGGCTCAGCAGCTGCTGTACGAGCATACGCTGTCGCTTAGCGCCCGTCTGGACGCTCAGCAAAAGGCGCGGGATGCGCTGCTCGACGATTACGCCCAGCTAGAGCAGCGCAGCCGGATCGATCCGCTGACCCAACTGGCCAATCGCGCGTGGCTAGAGGAACAGCTGCGAGAGCGCTTCCACCTTTGCCTATCGACCAAGCGAACCATGTCGGTGGTGTTCATTGACCTCGATCACTTCAAAGTGCTCAACGACCGTTTCGGTCATCAGGCAGGCGACGAGGTACTGGCCCGCTTTGGTAAGATGCTCGCCTCGCTGGTGCGCGTGGGCGATCTAGCGGGCCGCTATGGTGGCGAAGAGTTCCTGGTGATTCTGCCGGATGAAAATGCCGAAGGCGCAAAACGCTTTGCCGAACGCATTACTCGGCGCTTGCAGGAGCGGCCCATGGCGCGGATCGAACAAGAGCCGCTCTATGTCTCGGTATCGATTGGCGTGGCGTGTTTGACCGACGGCGGTTTTGGTAATGAACGCGAGCTGATCGATGCCGCCGACCAGAGCATGTACTTCATCAAGCGCTCTGGCCGGGGCGGGGTGTCGGTCTATGGTCAATGACTCGGCCAATTAGCCGGTCATGGCGTAAGGCAGGTAAAGCGCAATGCTGGGGAAGAGATGCATCAGCGCAATGGCCAGCATCATCAGTAAAAAGAACGGCAGCGTCGCTTTGGTGATGGTCAGAATATCCTTACCGGTCAAGCCTTGAATCACGAATAGGTTAAACCCGACCGGCGGTGTGATTTGCGACATTTCGACCACGATCACCAAATAGATGCCGAACCAGATCAGATCGAAGCCCGCCGCGCTCACCACCGGCATGATAATGGCCGTCACCAGCAGAATCAGCGAAATACCGTCCAAGAAGCAGCCCATGATGAGCAGCAGCAGCGTGAGTGCCACCAGCAGCATGGTGGGCGATAGTCCCATCTCGCCAATGGCCTGAGCCAGCTTCATGGGCACTTGAGTAAAGCCCATGGCCGAGGTCAAGAACGATGCACCGGCAATGATGAAGGCGATCATGCAGGCCGTGCGCACTGCCGCAAAGAGAGAGTCGGTAAAAATCGACCGGTCGAAGTGACCATTGAACCGAGCAATGATCATCGATAGCACCACGCCCACCGCAGCCGCCTCCGTTGGCGAAGCCAGCCCGCCGTAAATCGATACGATGATGCCGCCAATCAGCAGCAAAATAGGCACCAGCGCCCAGGTATTGCGCAGCTTTTCAGCGATGCTCATATCCGATTCGTCGGCACCCGTCAGGCCAGCACGGTTGCCTTTGAGCAGCGCCCACAGCACCAAATACGTCATGAACATGGCCAAGATCATCAGGCCGGGGCCAATGCCCGCCATGAAGAGCCGCGAGATCGACTGCTCGGTGACCACGCCATACACGATCAGCACGATCGAGGGGGGTATCAACAAGCCCAGTGTGGACGCGCTGGCCAGCGTGCCAATCGCCATGTTGCTGTCGTAGCCGCGGCGTTCGAGCTCCGGCAGGGTCATTTTACCCACCGTGGCACAGGTGGCGGCTGACGAGCCACATACCGCTGCGAACATGCCACTGCCAATGATGTTGGTATGCAGCAGGCGGCCCGGCAGACGGTTGAGCCACGGCGACAGCCCGCGAAACATGTTGTCCGCTAGCCCCGAACGGAACAGAATTTCGCCCATCCAGATGAACATGGGCAGCGCCGTTAAGTCCCAGCCGTAGCTGGCGCCCCAAAAATCAGAGGCCAAAATGGGGCCTGGATCGAAAGGGCTAAAAAATTGTAGAGCAATCCATGCGGTGCCGATGAGCGCAAAGGCAATCCACACCCCGCTGCCCAACAGCACCACGAGGGTCACAATAGTCGCTAAACTGAGTAGTAGCACGAGGGTATCTCCCGAGTCGCCGCTTAGTGCGCGTCGTTATCGTCGATGGACATGGCTTCACGGAAGCTTGACGGGTCTCGCAGGGCAATACGCCCAGCCATCCATAGCGCCTCCAGCAGCGCCAGGGCCAGAAGACCAACGCCAACGGCCAGCACCACTTGCGGGATCCACAGAGGAATCGACAAGAAGCCCGACGACACATCGTTGTATTCCAGGCTCTCCCTCGCCAAACCGATCAAGCCATCGGTCAGCAGCACGCTGATGACCAGCGCAATCAGCAGACCAAACACCTCGAACCACACGCGCACCGCCGACGGCAGGCGTGAAATGAGCAGCGTGACCCGTATATGGGCGTGATGTACGAAGGTGTAAGCCAGACCCAGAAACGTCGCGCCGACCAATAAATAGGCGGCCATTTCCGAGACGCCGGTGATACTGATGCCGAGTCGACTAAGGCCCACCAGCACCAACAGAGCATCCACCAAACGGAAAGTGACTTGCAGCGCAATGAGCGCACAAATGGCCACCATGCACGCTGCTGCGCCCCAGGCACCCAGGCGGTAGAGTTTGTCGAATTTAAACGTCATGTTCGCAGTCTCACAGAGCGCGTAGGGAAAGGGGCAGCCCGCGGGCTGCCCCAGGCGTTACCGTGGCAACGAAGGGTTAGTTGCCACGCTGGGCGCGGTAGGCTTCCAGTGCCGCTTTGGCTTCGTCATCGGCGCGGGACTGCCAATCGGCGAACAGCTCGTCACCCGCCGCTTGCAGCGCAGCAGCTACCTCAGCGTTGGGTTCGGACACGCTGATGCCGTTCTCTTGCAGCGCCGAGAGGCTCTCGTCATTGTTCTCACGGCTCATTTGCCAGCCGCGCTCTTCGGCACGGGCCGCCGCTTCCATCAGCGCTTCTTGAGTCGCTTCGTCAAGACGATCGAAGCTACGCTGGCTGATGAAAACGATGTTCTTCGGCAGCCACAAGTTGGCATCGGTGTAGTCGGTGACGTAGTCCCAAGCGGCCATGGAGTTGCCGGTAGAGCTCGACGTAATCATCGCGTCGACGCGGCCGGTGCTAAAGGCCGTGGGGATATCCGACTCTTCGGTTTCGGTGGGGCTACCGCCTAGGTTATCGACGAAGCGCTGGGTGTTGATGTTCGGCGCGCGCACGCGAAGCCCCTCGAACTGGGCCGGATCCGTCAGCGGTTCCGCCGTATAGATGCCCTGAGCAGGCCAGGCAACGGCATACAGCGGAATCAGCCCTTCATAGGCGAACAGCTCGGTAATCATCGGCTTAGTCGCTTCCCACAGCGCGTAGGCGTCATCGTAGCTACCGGCCACACCGGGCAGCGTATCGACTTCAAAAATCGGGTCGTCGTTAGAGAGAATGGAGAGGAACACCTCACCGGCGTCGATGGTGCCGCGACGTACAGACGGTTTGATTTCACCGTGGGATACTAGCGAGCCACCGCTGTGAACGGTAATGGTGAGCTCGCCGTCCGTGGCTTCCGCCACATCTTCCGCGAACTGCTTGGTGTTTTGGGTGTGGAAGCTGGCATCCCCGTAGGGCGTGGCCATGGTCCACTCGGCGGCTTGAGCCGTGGCGGCAGCGGCAAGGCTGCACGCCGTGGCAAGAAGCAGGGGGGTCGCAATGCGAGTACGCATAGGTAAAGTCCTCTTATTCATAGGGATGGAGGTGCTGCACAGGGGTGGAGGAGGCGGCGTTAGGGGTCACCCAACGCCCGGTAAAACACGTGTTAGTAATCTCGTTATGCTTTTCAGTGGCATACTCACGCGCGCACTCTTGGGCCAATCGGCCCACGCCGCGACAAAAGCGCGGATGATTGGCGCTGCGCCAAATCACATCATAGTGCATGGCGGGTAACGGCGCGGGGAGCGCCAGACGATACAGCTCGCCCCGTCGCCACTCGTCCAGCACGGTAGCGACCGGCAGCGCGCCGATGCCTAATCCCTCGGTCGTCAAGCGAACGATGGTCATCAGCGTGCTCACGCTATGAATACGTGGCTGCGCCACCCCCTGGGCGGCGAGGTAGCTCACCAGCTCCTCATAAGGGCGCGCCAGCTTGCCAAAAGAAATGAACGGCAGCGTGGTGCACCAGGCGTGGGGGCGTTCGCTAAGTCGCTGGGCGTGGCGTGGCGAGACGAACATGCCCATCTCGTAAGGGCTGAGCGTCTCTTGGTCGATCTGCTCCGGGGGCAGGTAGCCGTTCATGGCCAGCAGGATATCCAGCTCATTGCCGGTCAAACGCTCATTGAGCGCGGGCGAGTAGTCGACGGTCAGTTCGATGATCAGCTTGGGATAGCGCTCGGTGAGGCGCTGCATAAAGCGCGGAAACCAGCTATGGGCGATGGTTTCGATGGTGCCCAGACGTAGCGGCGCCGAAAAATCCTCTTCGCTGTCGAACAATTTCAGGGCTTCATCGCGCTGAGCCAGCATGCGTTCGGCATGGAGAAAGAACTCTCGGCCACGCATGGTGGGCTGAATCGGTCGCGCCGAGCGTTCGAGCAGCAGCTCGCCCACCGTGCTCTCTAATCGAGAAATACGCTCCGACACCGAGGGTTGAGTGATGTGTAACCTGGCGGCCGCTTTACGGAAAGAGCCAAGTTTCACCGCCCACACAAAGGCATCGAGTTCCTTAAAATCCAGCATCGTCTCACCAGCCTGTCAAAAACGCACTCGGGCAAAGCACCCCAGTAGGCGCATTCACCACGCCGCCCACCGTTGGTAACCCAGGTGAAGCGTCGCTATGCAGATGTATATGCAACCTGCCGTGCTGGGCACAGGCAAGCTGTCGCGGGGCTGGCAACCGCATGTGGCACTCCTCAGACATCACCCTTTCCTAGCCATTGTTATAGGTAGCGCAAACGCGCGACATCCGGCGGATCAGGGCGTCTCTTTTGTAATCTTTTTTGAGTCGCTTTCAATAGTTGATAATCGTATCACGCTCTAGCGTCAACTATTTTTCCACTAAATAACAGCATGATAGGAACAGCCGATACTCAATATCGCTAAAAACGATTGGCACTTGGAACGCGCTCTCCATATATTATTTTTGCGCTAACAACACCATAAATAGGCTCACTAATACATCATCACTATGAGCAAATAGACTGTCTCATTTGGCTAATGAATAGCGATATCAATTACTAACAACACACAACCCGGCAGGAGACGTTATGGCGATTCCGCTGCTTAACTGCGATATGGGCGAAAGTTTCGGTAACTGGTCGATTGGCTTGGACGCTGAGGTCATGCCCCACGTTGACTGTGCCAACATTGCCTGCGGCTACCACGCATCCGACCCCCATGTGATGCGCAAGACAGTGAAGCTTGCTGTTCAGCACGGCGTAAAAATCGGTGCCCATCCCGGTTACCCCGATTTAATGGGCTTTGGCCGCCGCTCCATGGCCTGCTCGCCTGCCGAAGTGGAAGACATGATGCTCTACCAAATCGGCGCCCTGGCAGGCATTTGCCAAGCAGAAGGCACCGCACTGAGCTACGTCAAACCCCACGGGGCAATGTACAACGACATGGCAGCCGATGTGGCACTACTGGAAGGCGCCATGCGCGCCGTGAAGGCGTTCGATGACCGCCTGCCGCTGATGGTGATGGCCACCGCCGATCCAGCGCCGCATCGTCAGCTAGCGGAAAAAATGGGCATCACCCTCTGGTTTGAAACCTTCGCGGACCGCGCGTATGAGGCCACCGGGCACTTAGCCTCACGCCGCCTGCCGGGGGCCGTGCACCACGACCAAGCCACCATCGTCGCCCAAGCCGTCGCCTTGGCCAAAGGTGAGACTCTCACCGCCCGCGATGGCAGCGCCCTGCAGTTACCCTGCGATACGCTGTGTGTACATGGCGATAATCCCGAATCCGTGGCTGCCGTGCGCGCCATTCGCGAGGCCTTTACGGCGTTGGAGTCCGCGTGAAACTGCGCTTAGAAACGGCGGCGATGGACGCCCTAACGGTGCGCTTGTTCGACGCCATCGATGAAACCAATATGGCGTGGATCATGGCCGCCGACGAGGCGCTGCGGCGCGCTTTCGATCACGCGCTCATCGACCTGATCCCGTCATACACCACCCTGCTGGTGCATTACGACTGCCAAAAGCTCACCTTTGCCCAGGCCACGACCCTCGTACGCAGTGCCCTACGCAATTTAGCCCCTGCCGACTCCCAGCAGGGCCAGCTCCACGAAATTCCCGTATGGTACGACGAGCGCGTTGGCCCCGAATTGCCCATCGTTGCCCAGCGCGCCGGCCTCAGCGTCGAGGCGCTGATTGAGCGCCACTGCAGCCACGACTACTGCGTGTTTGCACTGGGCTTTGCCCCTGGCTACGGCTTTATGGGCTTGGTGGATGAGGCGATTGCCGCGCCGCGTTTGAAAACGCCCCGCCGCCGTGTCGCGGCGGGCAGCGTCGGCATTGCCGACCGACAAACGGCCATCTACCCGCTGCTTTCACCGGGCGGCTGGAACATTCTGGGTAGAACCGCCGTGCCGCTGTTCGAACACGCCAAACGCGGCGAGCCGCTGCTGCGCCCGGGCGATAAAGTGCGCTTCAAGGCGATATCCCAATCCGAATTCGAAGCGGCCGGGGGCGACACCACCCCGCTGGAGGAGCGCTCATGAGCCGTCCTACCCTGACCGTCAAGCAAGCCGGACCGCTGGCACTGATTCAAGATGCGGGCCGCTTCGGCGTCGGCCACTTAGGCGTGACGCAAGGCGGTGCCGCCGACTGGATCGCCTTCCGCTGGGCCAACTGGCTTTTGGGCAACTCGCTGGAGAGCGCCGCGCTGGAAATCGTCATGGGCGGCAACCTGACGCTGGTAGCCAATAGCGACGTGCGCCTCGCCCTGGCAGGTGCCGACCTTGCCGCCACACTGGACGACCAACCGCTGGCGCCCAACGCCAGCTTTATGATGCAAGCGGGCCAAACGCTGGTCTTTCGCCAGCCGAAAAAGGGCCTACGCGCGTACCTCGCCTTCCCGGGCGGGCTGGATGCGCCAACCGTGCTGGGCAGCCAAGCCTGCACGGCAAGGGAGCAAATCGGCGGCCTGCACGAAGATGGCAAACCGCTTAAAACCGGCGACCAGCTCACCTGGAAAGGCAGCAGCGCCACGCCGCGTCAGTTACCGCAAGGCACCCAGATCCCTCTTGAGGCAGAAGACACCGTGCTGGACATGGTGCTGGGCTCCCAGGCCGCGCACTTTGCCGGACGCAGCCTGTTTGACGCCTTCAACCAGCCATGGACCGTGGATCAACGTGCCGACCGCATGGGTATTCGGCTCACCGGCAAAGCGCTGAACAGCCGCCTAGACGGCATCGTTTCTGAAGGGATTCCGCTAGGGGCCGTGCAGATTCCTCCCGACGGCCAGCCGATCATCCTGATGAACGACCGCCAAACCATCGGCGGCTACCCGCGCCTGGGTGCTTTGACCCCCATAGCCTGCGCCCGCCTCGCCCAGTGTTTGCCGGGTACCAAGGTGCGTTTGCAGCCGATCAGTGCGACCCATGCGCAGGCGGCGTATCGAGCGCAGTTACGGCAGTGGCAGTAGGCTGAAAAGCCCCTCATCAGGGGCTTTTAGCGCTAAGGGGCCTAAGGAGTCGACTGCTTGGTCGTTGAATTACTGGCAGAGCGGCGCTTGTGACCCAGCTCTTCCTCGATGGCGGCAAAAAAGGCATCGGTAGAGGCTGGATGAGGCTGGGTCGCAAGGCTAACGCCCACAAACAGCACACTCGCGACCACAATGCCCCATACACCGGCAGGCAGGCCCAGCAGTGAATTGCCGGTGGCATACATCAGCAGCACAAAGGCGCTGGTGCCCACCACGCTGGCCAATGCTCCGGCGCCTGTTCCTCGTTTCCAATAGAAAGCACCGATCAGTGCAGGCACCATGGCCACCAAGCCCGAGGAGGCGGCCACCGATAGCACTGCAATGAGATCGAGCTGTAGCTCAGCGAAGGCGAGCGCCATGAGTGCAATGACCGGTATGACGAGCTTTCCGACTTGGAGTTGGCGCTTTTCATTCACGTTCGGCTTGAGGTTGGCGTAAACATCGCGTGAGACCATGGAGGCCAGCGTCAGCATGATCGAGTCGATGGTGGAAACGGCGGCCGCCATGATGCCGATCATCACGATCACGCCCAAGACGGGTGGCACGAACTCTGAGCCCAGTAGCGTAGGCGTGGCTAAATCGGCGCGTTCTAGACTTGGGAAAGCGGCCAAGGCGGAGAATCCCCACAGCACAGAGACCAAGGTATAGATAAAACCGAACACCAAAAAGCCGATAAGCATGTGGCGCATGGAACGCAGCGACGAAGGCATGAACAGCCGCTGGCTGACCTGCGGGTTGGAGAGACTAAAGAAGAACCAGGGAATGGTGAGCCCTAAAAACGTCACAAAGCTGAACAGCCCCGGGCCGGGTACCGTGAGTGACTGCGGATGCTCCGTTGCCAGCGTATCGAAGAGAGCGCCGAAACCACCCAAGCCCTGGATCACTAGGAAAGCCACCAGGGTCGAGGCGACGATCATCATGATGGCCTGCAGCGAGTCGGTCCACATGACGGAACGGATACCCGCGATATAGGAGAAGAAGATGGCGATCGCGGTGGCCAGCACCACGCCGGTGGTAAATGTGATCGCGCCATCGGTAATCCCCTGCAACAGGTAACCCACACCCGCAAGTTGAACCGCTGAGTAAGGAATCAAGAAGATACAGCTGGCAACGGACACGGCCATGGCCACATGTTGGCTGTTATAGCGGTGGCCGAGCATCTCGCTGGGCGTGACAAAGCCAAATGCCTTGCCGACGGCCCAAAACTTGGGTCCGAAAATGGCCACGAGGGAAACACCGGCAAAATAGATGATTTCAAAGCCGAGTGCGCCAACGCCGCCCGCATAGGTCAGGCCTGCCAAGCCCACCATCATGAAAGCACTATAGGTCGTGGCACTGTAACTCAGCGCCGAGACGAAACCGTTCATTTGCCGATTGCCCAGAAAGTAACCGGACATGCTTTCCGTGTGTCCTTTCGTCGTGGGACGACGCGACAGCACCGCAATGCCGAGAGCAATCAACAGGTAAAGCGCAATGCCTCCCCAAATGAGCGTCTCAGTCATCACTATGTTCCTTGAAACCTTGAGTGATCAACACATTCAGGGCGATGATGACCAACCCCGCCACGGTCCAGAACAAAAAGCTGCCGTACCACCGCGACACGTCGCTCAACAGCGTGTAAGGCACTACATAGCTCGATAAGACAACGGCCCATACGAGCCATATCCATTTACTGCGTTTCATCGTCGATCTCATGTTGTTACATCAAAGGGAAGCAAACGCTACTGTAGCAAAGCTGACGAACCAGCGATGCCTAAGTACGCATACAAAAAAGGCACCCGACTGGGTGCCTTAGAGAGTGCGACGCACGATTGTTGACTTACGACGCGACGTCGAAACGATCGGCGTTCATCACTTTGGTCCAGGCGGCGACGAAGTCATTGACGAACTTCTCACCGTTATCGTCCTGGGCATACACTTCTGCGTATGAGCGCAGCAGCGAGTTGGAACCGAACACCAGATCCACGCGCGAGGCGGTCCACTTCACGGCCCCGGTCTTGCGATCACGGATCTCGTAAGCGTTGCTACCCACCGGCTTCCACGTGTTGCCCATATCGGTCAGGTTGACGAAGAAGTCGTTGGTCAACTGACCTTCGCGGTCGGTGAAAACGCCGTGCTTGGTGCCACCATAGTTGGTGCCCAGTACGCGCATACCGCCCAGCAGCACGGTCATTTCCGGCCCCGTCAAGCCCATCAGCTGCGCACGATCCAGCAGCATCTCTTCAGGCTTCACCACGTACTCTTTCTTCTGCCAGTTGCGGAAGCCATCGGCCAGCGGCTCCAGTGGCGCGAAGGAGTCCGCGTCGGTCATCTCGGCGGTCGCGTCGCCACGGCCTTTCAAGAAGGGCACGCGCACGTCATAACCCGCTGCTTTCGCAGCTTTCTCGATACCGACGCTACCGGCCAGTACGATCACGTCCGCCACGCTAGCGCCGGTATCGGCAGAGATCTGCTCGTAGACGCTCAGTACCTTGGCCAGGCGCTCCGGCTCGTTGCCCTGCCAATCCTTCTGCGGCGCTAAACGGATACGGGCACCGTTGGCACCACCGCGCATGTCGGAGCCACGATAGGTACGGGCGCTGTCCCAAGCGGTAGAGACCATGTCGCTGATGCTCAGACCGCTTTCCGCGATTTTCTGCTTGATGACTTCTTCGCAGTAGTCAGTGCTGCCTGCCGGGATAGGGTCTTGCCAAATCAGGTCTTCTGCTGGCACTTCCGGGCCGATGTAGCGCGCTTTAGGGCCAAGGTCACGGTGGGTCAGCTTGAACCACGCTTTCGCGAAGGTTTTCTTGAAGTACTCCGGGTCGGCCATGAATTTTTCGCAGATGGCGCGATAGGTTGGATCCATCTTCATCGCCATGTCCGCATCGGTCATGATCGGGTTGTGGCGAATCGCGGGGTCGCTGGCGTCGACCGGCTTGTCTTCTTCTTTGATGTCGATCGGTTCCCACTGGTGGGCACCGGCGGGGCTTTTTCTCAGTTCCCACTCGTAGCCGAACAGCAGGTCAAAGTAGCCCATGTCGAACTTCGTGGGGTTGGTGGTCCACGCACCTTCGATGCCCGAGGTCACGGCGTTGCTCGCCTTGCCCTGCATGTTGGGGTTGCCCCAGCCAAAGCCCTGGTTTTCAACGTCAGAGGCTTCTGGCTCAGCGGCCAACGCAGAGGCATCGCCATTACCGTGACACTTACCGACGGTGTGGCCACCAGCGGTCAGAGCCGCCGTCTCTTCGTCGTTCATCGCCATACGGGCGAAGGTTTCACGCACCTGCTGAGCGGTTTTCAGCGGGTCCGGCTGACCGTTGACGCCTTCCGGGTTCACATAGATGAGACCCATCTGAACGGCAGCCAGCGGGTTTTCCATGGTTTCGGGCTTATTCACGTCGCCGTAGCGCTCGTCAGAGGGCGCAAGCCACTCTTTTTCATTGCCCCAGTAAATGTCTTTCTCGGGCTCCCAAATATCGGCGCGACCGAAGGAGAAGCCGTAAGAGGGCAGTCCCATGGACTCATAAGCCACGGTACCGGCCAGAATCATCAGGTCCGCCCAGCTGATCTTGTTGCCGTACTTTTTCTTGATCGGCCACAGCAGACGACGCGCTTTGTCCAGGCTGACGTTATCCGGCCAGGAGTTGAGCGGTGCAAAACGCTGGGCACCGGTGCCGCCACCACCACGGCCGTCGGCAATACGGTAGGTGCCTGCGGAGTGCCAAGCCATGCGGATCATCAAACCGCCGTAGTGCCCCCAGTCAGCGGGCCACCACTCTTGGCTGTCGGTCATCAGCGCGTGGACGTCTTTCTTCAACGCGTCGAAGTCGAGCTTGCGGACTTCTTCGCGGTAATTGAAATCGGGATCCATCGGGTCTGATTTGCGATCTTGCTGATGCAAAATATCCAGGTTCAACCCTTCCGGCCACCAATCTTTGTTAGAGGTACCGGTTGAGGTGTTACCGCCGTGCATGACAGGACATTTACCGCTCATAGTTCTCTCCCTTATTGCTCTTGGCCTTGGAGATACCAAGGGAACAAATGCAGTGCACCTCCGCACTAGGCTGGACGTTAAACGCGACCATCACTAGCACCGGCGTGCGTTATTCACATGCCACAGTTTTAAAGCACCTTTGCAATAGCCACAATTTGCATTTTACGACCAATGTAATAGCTCTCGGCTATTGGAAATATCCTCCCTCTTGTCGATAGAGCTTTATGCTGACGCGCCTTTCGAGCATAGCGCGACTTTAATGAACGCGTATGTCGAATATCCGCAGGGCGTGTTGCCTTGTTGCACCCATGCCGTATGGTATAAACGCTATACTTTCCTACCACAAAATCAAATATCGATATAATGAATTCAGCCGACCTGGGCATTACCGTGACTAGACACGCCAGCCACAGCACTTCTCTTGATGTGCTTGCGCAGAGTAATCCCTCATGCTGACGGCTAGACGTTCCGCACATGGCTTTACCCTGCTGGAACTTTTGGTGGCCCTGGCGCTATTCGCTACGCTGGCCACCATTGCGATACCCAATTTTGCTAGGATCATTCAAGAAAACCGCGTCGTGACGACCACCAACGACTATAAAATTGCGCTGAGCTTTGCCCGTAGTGAAGCCGTGCGACGCAATCAGTCCGTCGACTTACTCCCCGTGGCCGAAGGTTGGGATAACGGCTGGGAAGTACAGGCCGATGAGGTGGTGCTACGTCGCTGGGCGCAGGAGGTAGACGACATTACGATTGCGAATGCGCCCGAGCGTTTTACGTTCAACAGTCAAGGGCGCCTGGTGTCGGCAGCCTTTGCTTCCCAGCGCGTCTCCGTCACGCTGAATGAGATAGGGCGCTGCGTGCGTATCGAGCCGAGCGGCATTTCCCGAGTACTCACTAATCGTCAAGCCTGCGACTAATTCATTAGCGAGCCACGCCATGCCAACACGACAACGGGGTATCTCACTGCTGGAGTCATTGATTGCGCTGCTGGTGCTGTCGATTGGCCTATTGGGTGTGCTTGGCTTGCAAACCCAGTCGCTGGTGCATAACCGTGCTGCCTATTTCGAGACTCAGGCCACCAACATGGCCCAGGACATGCTGGATCGCATTCGCGCCAACCGTGAGAAAGCAGCCGACTATGCGCTCACGTTAGGCGGAGAGGTCGACGGCAGCGGATTGCCCGCGACTGATCAAGCCGAGTGGGTCGCGGATGTGAGTACCATGTTCCCTGGCGGCGTAGGCGGCATCGAGATCGACAATCGGCGTATTAGCGTCACCGTGCGATGGGAGGACGCCACGTCGCCCAACGATATTCGGCAAGTACAATTAGCGTCGGAGCTATAGCGTGGGCAGAGGCAAACCTCGAACGACTCAAGCAGGCTTTACGCTGGTGGAGCTGTTAGTCGCCATGGTCATTGGGCTACTGGTCATGGCTGGGGCAACCCAACTCTTCATCTCCTCTCAGCAAAGCTACCGTTTTCAAACCGCACTGGCCGACATGCAGGACACTGGCCGCTTCGCGCTGGATACGATGGCCCGCGAGCTACGTCAGGTGGACTATAGCGGTGGCTGTGCGCTACCACAGACGACCGTCCATCTGCGCAATATGGCCGATGCCAGCAGCCTCCCCTTACCGTTGCAAGCATGGGACACACCCAACAACCATGATTTTACGGCCAGCTTGGTCACCCCCCTCGACGAGCAGCATGTGCTCGCGTTTCGTGGCGGTCTCCTTGCCCGGACGGGGTTTATCGATACGTCGTTGGAAATTGCCGCGATCGATAGCAGCCAACGACTCACCTTGAATCGAGAGACCGATACCGCCTTTCATCAACGATTGGTGCTGCTTCAGGGCCTGCTGAATTGCGATATTTTCTATAACACCACGAGTGACGCCCGCACCCTGCAGAAAAGCGCGGCAGCAGGCTGGCAGGGCAACGTCGACCCCAGCGAAAGCGAATGGGGAGAGGCGAGCGATATTACCTATGCTGCGGGCCAAACCGTATCGCTGAGCGCCTTGAACAGCGCCCTTTACTACATTGGCCGAGATGCCAATAACGCGAATGTGCCCTCGTTGATGCGCTTGGATGTGAGCCAAACGACGCCTCGTAATGAGGTCGTGGCCAGCCATGTGGTGGCGATGCGAACGTCCTTTCTGATCGACGGCGCCTACATACCACCCGACGAGATCGATGAGGCAGAGTGGCCCAATGTCAGGGCGGCGCGCATCACGCTCATCGTACAAAGTGACCGTCCCAATCTACGGAATGCCGACACCACGCTGGCGATCGGCAATTTTCGAGGAGACAACGCTTTCACCGGCGGCAACGGACGGATTTATCAAGCCTTCACGACGACCATCGCTTTGAGGAATCGTTAGCATGCAGAGCCACGCATTGACGCATCAGCGAGGAATGGCGCTCGTGTTGAGCCTGATTTTCCTTGCCATCGTCACCATGTTGAGCCTCTCTTCCATGCAAGGAGCGATCACTCAAGACCGTATGGCCTCGAGCCAGCGCGACTACGGTGTTGCCTTTCAAGCAGCAGAGGCCGCACTGAGCGAAGCCGAAACGCTGCTACAAAACGGCGCCCCTCCTGGCAATGGATGGCGCAACCACGACATGGCGATGGAAGAACTCACCCGTAACCCACGCTACCGCATCCAGACGCTGGCACCGCTAGGATCACTGACCAACAACGACGGGACGGAGGCGGTCGAAATGCTTTATCGGATAGAAACTCAAGGCTTTGGCCGTGGTGAAGATACCCGTGTCACGCTCGAGGCCCTCTACGTTCGCCAGCAGCCAGTGGAGGTCATCGTGCCATGATACAAAGATCCGCCCTGACACTTTTTGTATGCACTGTGTTCGTAATGTTGATCGCCACGAGTGCGCCCGTGCTGGGTTTTTCTCCTCCGCCACCACCTGATTACGACCCGGATCAGGAGGTCGATCTAGGAGACGATGATCCTGATCCAACGCCGGAGGAGCCTGATCCTGAGCCCCCCATAGGAGGCGGAGGCGATGAGCTCGTCGATGAAGATTACGACATCCCAAACGACCAAACGGGACTCTCCCCTGCTCCGTTGAACGTGGTCAGCCGTGTGCCACCTAACGTGTTATTGATTCTGGATAACTCAGAGAGTGGACAAGAAGGCCTAGATGGCCGTGTCGCCGTAGGCAACAACGCAGGCGATAGGGAGAACCTAGCCGCCTGCCAACCCAACACGTTCAATGCCTCTCAATGTCCAGCAGGTGCTCGTTCACCCCTCAGTAAATCCAGCATTATGAAGCGCGTGGGACGTGATCTCATTGAGCGATACCGAGGCGAATTAAATCTTGGGTTGATGGCATACCAGCAGAACCCCGCCTCGCTCACCCGAGACGCGGCTTTTAGCGGCAATACAGTCGTCTGGCGCTTAACAGAACGTGCTTTGGCCGCACGGTACTCCAGCAACGCTAACCCAAGCTGGTACGACCCAAGCTTCGACGGAGCCTGGAACGCTAGCACCAAACGTTACAGAGCACGGCTCCCGAACACCGACATCTACACGTTTTTCAATGTTGGTGTACCTGGCTACATGTTTGAGGAAAACTTCACGTCTGGCTTACCACGCAATGACGTCACTGAGTACTGGCGTCGGATATCCAACCCAACCACCACATCCGATCAGCTTTCAGAACGCTTTCGTGGACTGACCACAGGTTTTTCAAGCTCTCCAGCTATTGGCGATGGTGTCTCTTACAGCAACCCGGTTCGCTCAAATTTTACGCTGCCGCTGGTGGACAGTCTTCGCCAACGGGGCATACCAAACTGGGGGGCGCACACAGCCTCCATACAACTCAACCAATGGGAGTGGCGGACGACATCATCACCGGGACTAGGCTATCTGCATGTTCCCATTGGAGGGCTCAATAACGATGGCACGGTAAACAGTGCCCATTGGAGTGCCATCGAGACAAAACTGGGTGCCCAGCGCCATGAGTGGAACGGTAGCGGTAACCCCATGACGGATCCTTCTTGGCCACTGCTGGCGACAGGTTTGACCCCTATCGAAGGCACGATGTATACCGCCCGCGACTACTTTTTGAACACGAGCAGCAGCGCGTTCGGCCCCAATCAGGGACGCCGTGCGGGTATAGCGATTCCCAACATCAATAACCCCGATGCGCAGCAGTGCTTAGTGAATGCCAATATTTGGCTAACCGATGGTTTGCCGTCGGTAGACCGCTTCGGCAACTCACTAGGCAACAATGTTAGCGGCGCTTTAGCCAGCGCCGAAGCGGCCATTAAACGGCTATACGACGATACCAATGCACAGCTGCCTAACCCGGTAAGAACCTATGTGGTGGGCTTTAACCTACCGCCGGATATCGCCAATTTACCCAACGTCTCCGACGACCCACTCGGCGATCTTGCCCGCGCAGGGGGTACCGATCGCGCGTACTTTGCCAACGATGAAGCCTCGTTGAACCAGGTCATGCAGCAGGTGCTGGGCAATATCATCGCCGCCTCTCAGTCCAATACCTCCGCGGCGGTCAATGGCGACGAATTTGGTCTTGAAGATGGCAACTTGCTCTATACCGCAGGCTTTCGCAGTGACGATTGGTCAGGGCGTTTAGCCGCTTCGGTGATCCAAGCCGATGGTACTCGTAGCGAACGCTGGAATGCTGAAACCGAGCTCGCCGAGCAAGCAGGCAATCGGCGGTTATTGACCTATCGACGGCTGGAGAGCGGTGCCCGGAGCGGCGTTATACTAAGTGCCGACAACAGCGGCTTAACCAGTACCGAAGTGCGCTGGCTACAGGGCGAAGACGTGCAGGGGCTGCGGCCACGCCAATCGCTGCTGGGCGATATCATCAACGCCAACCCGGTGTTCTTAAAGGGGACTGATGAGCGTATGCCGCTCCTGCTGGTGGCCGCCAACGACGGCATGCTGCACGGCTTTAACGCGGAGACCGGTCGGGAACTGTTTGGCTTTTTACCCGCTGAGTTGACCCAAGGCGAGGCGCCCGCCATTCGCTCATTGATGCAGCCTGACTATAGCCATCGCTACTTCATGGATGGCACACCTGCTGTGCGGGAAGTGAACATCTCTGGTGGCCCGACTGCCGCGGCCGTCGGCACCATGGGCGCGGGTGGGCGGACGGTGTTTGCACTCGATGTGAGCAACCCCAGCAACATGAGCGCTGCTGACGTGCTTTGGGAGTTTCGCCATCCCGAGTTGGGCACGGGGGTTTCTCAACCCACGATCACGCAACTGACCGACGGCACCTGGGCCGCCATTTTTGGTAACGGCTATAACAGCATGGGCTACCAAGCGTCACTTTTCGTAGTGAACCTTGCTACCGGTGAGTTGATCAAGCAAATAAAGACAGGCGTAGGCAACACGGATACTCCCAACGGATTGGCCACCCCCACCGTCACTGCTTGGCCGAGCTATAACGGCGCACGCTTTGCCTACGCGGGCGACTTGGCAGGCAATATGTGGCGCTTCTCGTTAACCGGCAGTGGCACCGTTAACCAGCTATATCAAGGCAGCGCTAGCCAGCCCATCACATCAGCCCCCGCCGTCACGCTGAGCAGCGGCTCGCCGGATACGCTAGTGGTCTCCTTCGGCACCGGCAGCTATTTCCGCAACGGCGACATTGGTGACGCTTCGATACAGCAGCTCATTGGCCTGCGAGACCAAGTGAGTCGCAGCGCGACCATTACTCAAAGCGATCTACTGCTTCAACGCATTACGGGTGAAAACTCACAGAGTGGCTTTAACCGCCGCGCCAGCACCAACTTCGCCCCTGACAGTAACGACGTGGGATGGCGCTTGGAGCTACCTGCTGGAGAGCGCGTGATCACCGCCCCGTCGATCTCAACCAGCCTCCCACGGCGGGTGCGCTTCTCGACGCTGCTTCCCGATGAATCCGACCCCTGCGGCGGTGGGCGCAGCGGGTTCTTCATGTCGCTACTGGCCGATACCGGCGGCAGTGGCGGTTCGACCGCTTTCGACTTCAACGGTGACGGACGGCCAGACAGCGACGCCACCATCAACGGTGACGCCATCACCGGCTTGCAAGCGGGCACCGGCGAGCGCTTGGTGAGCGTGAATGACGGGGAGATCGAACGTCTCTTCGTGGGCAATCCAGAGGATACGAACGCTTCACCGAATGGCGATGGCTCCATCACGATTGGTTTTAGCGATGATCACTTGGGGCGTCGCTCCTGGCGGCAAGTGACCGGCGAAGAGAGCGATACATAGACGAAAAAAAAACCGGGGGAGCCATTGGCTCCCCCGACGAACGACGAGCAACTGCTCAATCGTCGAGTCCTACACGTCCGTACTTACAGGCTCAATCCACCAGTGGTAGCAGCGCATTCAGGCTTTCGCGAGCATCACCGTAGAACATCCGGGTGTTCTCCTTGAAGAACAGCGGGTTCTCGATACCCGAATAGCCGGTGCCTTGACCACGTTTGCTGACGAAGACCTGCTTCGCTTCCCACACTTTGAGCACCGGCATGCCCGCGATGGGGCTGTTGGGGTCCTCTTCGGCGGCAGGGTTCACGATGTCGTTGGAGCCGATGACGATGACCACGTCGGTCGTGGCGAAATCGTCGTTGATCTCGTCCATTTCCAGCACGATATCGTAGGGCACCTTGGCTTCCGCCAACAGCACGTTCATATGCCCCGGCAAGCGCCCAGCCACCGGGTGGATACCGAAACGTACGGTCTTACCCGCCGCGCGCAGCTTGCGAACGAGATCGCTGACCGCGGTTTGCGCCTGCGCCACCGCCATGCCGTAGCCCGGTACGATGATGATGCTATCGGCGTCGTTCAGTGCGGTAGCGACGCCATTGGCGTCGATGGAGACCTGCTCGCCTTCGATTTCCGCGGCAGGCCCTTGAGCCCCCCCAAAACCACCTAGAATCACGCTGACGAAATTGCGGTTCATCGCCTTACACATGATGTAAGAGAGAATCGCCCCGGAGGAGCCCACCAGCGCACCGGTCACGATCAACAGGTCGTTGGAAAGCGTGAAACCAATCGCCGCCGCCGCCCAGCCGGAGTAGCTGTTCAACATGGAGACCACCACCGGCATATCGGCTCCGCCGATGCCCATGATCAGGTGATACCCAATGAAGAACGCCAGCGCCGCAATCACCAGCAGCGTCCAGAAGCCTGCGCCGTTGAGGTAGAGAATCGCCAGCAGCAGCGATAGTACTGCGGCACCCGCATTCAGCATGTGGCCGCCGGGCAGTTGCTTGGGTTTACCGTCTACCTTGCCCGCCAGCTTGCCGAAGGCAATGACCGAGCCGGTGAACGTCACCGCGCCAATGAAGATGCCCAGCACCACCTCGATTTGCAGGAACATCAGCTCGTCGGGGGCCTTGGTGGCCACCAGCGCCGCAAAAGCGGAGAACTGGTCCAGCGACGCCTCAGCGGCACGAGCTGCCATCACCCGGCGGCGTTCCAGGTCTGCGCTCCAGGCAACGAAGACCGCTGCCAAGCCTACGAAACTGTGCAGCGCGGCCACGAGCTGGGGCATTTCGGTCATCTCGACCTTGCCCGCTACGTAAGCACCAATGGCTGCGCCAATCAGCATCATCGGAATCAGCCACCAGTAGCCGCCGATACCGGGGCCAAACGCGGTGAAAAACACCGCGACCGCCATACCGACGATGCCGTACCACACGGCGCGCTTGGCCTTTTCCTGATTACTCAAGCCGCCCAGCGACAAAATGAACAGCACGCTGGCCGCAATCGCTGCGGCAGATACGAATCCTTGCTCTAACATATCGTCTCTCCGCCGCTTAGGATTTTTGGAACATGGCCAGCATCCGGCGTGTCACCAGGAAGCCACCCACGATATTGATCGACGCGATCAGTACGGAAATACCCGCCAGCACGCTAACGACCGCGCTGCCGGAGCCAATTTGCAGAATCGCCCCCAAGATGATGATGCCGGATATCGCGTTGGTCACCGCCATCAGCGGCGTATGTAGCGAGTGGCTCACTTTCCAAATCACCTGGAAGCCGATGAAGCAGGCCAGCACGAAGACGATGAAGTGCTGCATGAACGAGGCCGGGGCGACCCAGCCGAGCAGCAGCATCAGCGCACCGCCTATCGCCAGCAGGCTCACCTGACGCTTAGTTTGCGCTTTGAATTCGGCAAGCTCGGCGGCCTTTTTCTCTTCGGGCGTTGGCTCTTTCTCTTTTTTCTTCGGCTTGGCCGCGCCGATAGCTTTCACCTTCGGCGGCGGCGGTGGGAAAGTAATCTCGCCTTGGTGCGTCACCGTGGCCCCCCGAATCACGTCGTCGTCCATGTCGTGGTGGATCACGCCGTCTTTCTCGGGGGTGAGATCGGTGAGCATGTGGCGAATGTTGGTAGCGTAAAGCAGTGAGGCTTGCGTCGCCATGCGCGAGGGGAAGTCGGTGTAGCCGATCACCACCACGCCGTTATCGCTCACTACGCGCTCGTCAGGCTGAGTCAGGTCGCAGTTACCGCCCTTCTCGGCGGCCAAATCGACGATCACCGAACCGGGCTTCATGGCCGCGACCATGTCTTCCAGCCACAGCTTGGGCGCAGGCTTACCGGGAATCAGCGCCGTGGTGATGACGATATCCACGTCCGGGGCCTGCTCGCGGAAGCATTCCAGCTGCTTCTCGCGGAATTCAGGGCTCGAAGGTGCCGCATAGCCCCCGCTTTCGGAACCATCCTGGCTATCTTCGAAATCGAGGAACAGGAACTCGGCGCCCATGGACTCGATCTGCTCGGAGACCTCGGGCCGTACGTCGAAGGCGCGCACCACGGCCCCCAGACTCGTCGCCGTGCCAATCGCCGCCAAGCCCGCCACCCCAGCACCGATCACTAACACTTTGGCGGGCGGTACTTTGCCGGCGGCGGTCACTTGGCCGGTAAAGAAACGGCCAAAGTTATTGCCCGCCTCGATCACCGCGCGGTAGCCCGCAATGTTGGCCATGGACGACAGCGCATCCATTTTCTGCGCCCGAGAGATACGCGGCACCATGTCCATGGCGATCACGGTGGCCCCCTGGGCTTTGCAGGCTTCCAGCAGCGCTTCGTTTTGCGCGGGCCAGAAAAAGGCGATCAGCGTTTGACCTTCGCGCAGCCGCTTGGCCTCTTCATCAGAGGGTTCGCGAACCTTGATGACCACTTCAGCGTCGCGCCACAGCGCGTCGGCGCTCTCGATCACGGTCACGCCAGCGTCACGATAGGTGTCGTCATTGAATCCCGCGGCTAGGCCAGCCCCCGTTTCGATGAGGCACTCATGGCCCAAATTTTGAAGATGCTTTGCGCTCTCAGGGGTCAGCGCGACCCGCGCTTCTCCCCGGGCACTCTCTTTTGGTGCGCCTATTTTCACACGCTTTCTCCCTAGGTTGTCCCGCGTCCAGCGCCCGCCCCTCTCCTAGCCAATCATCGCTAGCATCATGGAGCGCTGCTTTAATTCGTTGCGGCGCAAAAAAACGCGCCAGCTAGCAGTTTAGGATCTAACGCCAAGCCTGCCAGTGGCCATTCAACCTTTGCTTCAACTGAGTTGTATTTCTACAACATATTGATATCGAAACAGCGCCATGAATTAACGACTGGCATTCTTCGCAAACGCCGTGAGCTCCTGGTAAAGCCAGACGTTGGCAGGCGCGTTGGCGTAGAGGGTGTGCTGGATCAGCGTCATGGTCAATTCGGGAAGCTCGTCCGGCGGCGCCACCATGCGCACGGGCAGCATAGCGACGAAGCGCTCGGCCATTTGGCGCGGCAAGGTGATGATCGCATCGGTCAGCGCGACGACCCGTGCGGCGGCGATGTAATTGAGGTTCTTCGAAATCACGCGACGCGTCAGCCCGTGCTCAGCCAGGCAGTTTTCGATACGGCTGGGCAACAGGCCGCTGATGTCGGCGAGCTCGACGTGGAGCTGGCGGGCAAATGCCTCCAGCGCCAGCGCGTCCCCCACGTGAGGGTTGTGCTGGGCCGCCAGACACACCAGCTCTTCGTGCATCCAGGGCGTTTGCACCACGCCATTGGGCAGCGATGACTGGCTGTCCAAGCCAACCACCATATCCACCTGGCGCTGCTCTAACGCCTCACTCAGCACCTCCGGCGTAATCAGCTCGATGTAAAAACTGATGCCGGGCGCATAGCCCAACAGCTGGCTAAGAAACGCCGGATACATGACCTCTTCGAAGTAGTCGGTGGTCGCCAGCGTAAAGCGCCGGGTGCTGGTGTCGGGCGCGAACGTGGCGGGTGGAGCCAAGCCCGCTTGCAGCGCCGCCAGCGCCTGCTGCACCACCGGCAGCAGCGCCATGGCGCGGGGCGTCGGCTGCAGGCCCTGCTCGGTGCGCACCAACAGCGGATCGTCGAGCGCTTCTCTCAGGCGCTTCAGCGCATGGCTGAGCGCGGGCTGGCTGAGATGGAGCTTTTCGGCGGCACGGGTGACGTGGCGCTCGCGCATGAGCATCTCGAAGACCAGCAGCAAGTTCAGGTCAAAATGGCGGAGCGACCGCATAGCGCCTCACTATTCATATGATGAATGATTTCATTCTAAACATTCATTTCATTCATCGCGAAAAATTCCTTATCGTCGCGCTTCTTCGAGCCCACCACCTTTTCCAGACACACGACGATAGGAGAACCCATTAGGTGACCCCAGCGCAGATCATGCCCAGCCTGTTTGGTGATGTTATCTCCACGTTCATGGGCGTACCCAAAGCCACCGACCCGAACGCCACCGATGCCGAGGTGGTGGTCAGCGGCGTGCCGTTCGACCTCGCATGCTCCGGCCGTTCCGGCACCCGTATGGGGCCGAACGCCATTCGCCAAAGCACCGCCAACCTGATTTGGGAAGGCAAGCGCTGGCCGTGGGATTTCGCGTTGGAAGATCGCCTGCGGGTATGCGATGCCGGTAACCTGGACTACGCCTACGGTGAACCGGAAAGCCTGGTGGATAACCTGGAAAGCCACGCCATGCGCTGGTTGAAAGCGGGCAAGAAAATGTTGACGCTGGGCGGCGACCACTACATCAGCCTGCCGCTGCTGCGCGCTCACGCCCGCGAGCACGGCCCGCTGGCATTGATTCACTTTGATGCCCACACCGACACCTACGAGCAAGGCACGCGCTTCGATCACGGCACCATTTTCCACCATGCCCTCAAAGAAGGCTTGGTCGTGCCGGAGCACTCGCTGCAAATCGGTATTCGTACCAGCTATGACCGGAGCAACCACCCCTACGAAGTGCTGGATGCCGATTGGGTCAACGACCACGGCCCGGCGGCGGTGCTGGAGCGCATTCGTGCGCGAGTGGGTCACCACCCGGCGTATGTCACGCTGGATATCGACGGCCTAGACCCCGCCTTCGCACCGGGCACCGGCACGCCGGTATGCGGCGGCATGTCCACCGACCTGATGCTGAAAGTGATGCGCGGTATGGTGGGGATGGAGCTGGTGGGCATGGATCTCGTGGAAGTGAACCCGGCCTACGACCACGGCGACATTACCTCGCTGGCCGCCGCGACGCTGGGCTTGGAGTTTCTCTATACGCTGGCAGCGTCCAAGTCAGCCTAAGCGCAGGGTCACGTCGATGACCAGCAGCAGCGCGAGCGCCCCGACGGCGGGCCAGGGGCTTTTCAAAACGACGCCAAACAGGGTGAGCGGAATCAACACGGTCAGCGCTGCCAGCACGTGCGGCAGCGCTGCCGTGCCGCTCGTCCACATACTGCCAATGACGATCAATCCCAACAGCCCTAAACAGAGCCCCAGCCACACGCCGCGTTGCCGATTCGGTGATGGCACTGCGTTCGTCTCTTTTCGTTATGTTGGGCGTGAGTATGTGCGTTTAATATGCAGACCACTGTTGTACGATAACGTCGCTCGCATGCTGTACGATTTCAGGGATATGATGCCCTCCTTCTTGGCTAAGCTGTAGCCTACTCTCTCCCATTTGGATGATGTTGGTGTGGTTTGCGTTACCCGTCTGCTGCAGGTTCGCAGTGTTGCTGTTGCCATATTGTTGTATATCCGCTGTATTGAAATTACCAAACTGCCCAACCGCTGTTAGGTTGTCATTACCATGCTGAGTAAGCGACATCGCGTTTTCCAAGCCTTGTTGACTTACAAAAGCTTGATTACGCTCCCCTGTTTGGTCAATTAGCATCCAATTCGCATATCCAGACTGTAAAGCTGGGCCATCATCAAGACCAAGAATCGTATGATGGTCGCCTAGCTGTTGGAACTGTGCACGACTGCTATCACCCTCTTGGTAGAGCGATGCCTTCAAGCCAGTGCCTTCCTGTATCATCCGGGCATTATGGTTGTCTCCGACCTGTTCGATATATGCCAGATGGGTATCGGCCTGCGCCACGACACTTGCCATAATAAAAAGGAGTGTACTGGCTATCATCTGTGTCTTGGGGCTCATCGGCACTCTCCTCACCCAACAACCTCCGCGCTACGCTACGGGAGGAACATGAGCCCCTCCCGTAGTGGCGAATGCGATATTGCCACCGCCTTTTTGCGTCTTTTAATACTGTACTTGAGTACCCGTATTGTTATTGCCCGTTTGCATCATCGTCGCGGTATTGCTGGATTGATACTGAGAAATAGAGCCAGTGTTGCCATTGCCCGTTTGTGTGAGCGTCGCCACGTGGTAAGAACCCTCTTGGCCTACAGTGGCTGTATTACCGTCGCCATACTGACTTACGTAAGCCGAGTTATCGAGACCATCCTGCATAACGGTCGAGACGTTGCTGTCACCTTGCTGGTACTGCTCTGACACGTTCCCATAGCCCGCCTGGTCAGCCGTTGCCTCATTCCAGTCGCCCACTTGTTCTTGCGTAGCCGTATTACCATACGTAACGTCAGGGACGAACCACCCGGCATCGCTCACCTGAGTAATGCTGGCCATATTGGAATCACCAACCTGAGTTTGCCCAGCGGTATTAAGTGACGTCACAGCCAAAGTGAAAGCTCCTTCTGCGCTGGAGTTCTGCTCAATCATCGCATCGTTATCGTTACCCGTTTGCGATTGCGTGGCCGTATTGAAGGAGGTGATTGCGCCTGTCAAAAAGCCAGTCGCATCACTATTTTGTTGGATAGACGCATCATTACTATCGCCTATCTGGTCTTGTTCAGCCGTATTATTGAAGGAGGCAGCCGCACCAGAGCCTATCTGTTCAATGTCCGCTACGTTTGCGTTACCGTCTTGCTGTTGATCTGCGGTGTTGAGATTACCTTGCTGCATAATGTCAGCGAGGTTGTCATCTGCAAAAGCCGCACCTGAAACCGCGGTGAAGGCTGCTGCGATGCTGGCTGCCATTAGTGACTTGTTAAATTTCATGATACACCTCACCATTGTAGTGTCCCTTGGGACTTGGATTTGGTTACGGCCTATGCCGCAACCAGCCTGGGTGTGACGGGGTACATCCCGCCAAGGTGGTCCGTCACGCCCAATTCTTTAGCTCCAGCGGTTTGTTGACTGCCTGTTGCGAGACCGCCAGAGGTGAGCCGAGCCATCACCTTTACATGGCCATGCTAGCCATAGCGTTACTTGTTGGGCCTTAGAACTTATTGCACCAACTCGCCTTGCCTATCACGATAGGCGGCCAGGGCTGCCGCCCCCTCTGCCGCGTTAGCGAAACTCCATAGCCCCCGTTCAGAGCCCTCCATAATCATGGCATGGACGGCTTGCTCAACCGCCTCACGCAGGGCGACTAAACGTGGTTCGTTACGAGAAAAGCCGGCTTCCAATTCGAGAATTTCATCGGCATCCACGAAGCGAAATACATCGCCTTGAGCTTGTACCGAATAAATGCGTTTTGAGGCCACCACCGTTCTCCATACTTCACCGGTTTGACTACTAATCGCTCGTAGAAACACAGTGATCACGTCCTCACGGTATCTAGAACTCGCGCCAATACCGAGAAAGCGTGCGCCTGCTCCGCCGGTCAGCGTATTGGTGTCGTAACCGATAATGCCGCCCTCTAAAATGACGCCCGCATAGAGCAGCGGAGATGGCGGAGGGAGCGGGTTACCGTTTGCATCCGCAAAGCTTTGCCGCTGGTCTCGAATAATCTGCCGCTCAGTTAGCACACTGGAAAGCCGGTTACGCTCTAACACCCTAAACCACCTACCCCCGCCTGCGTCCTGGAGAGCGCGAATGAGGACTGCCGCCCCGCCTTGGGAAACTGCCTTTGAATAGTGGGGCGCCCCGGCTTCCGTTTCGCGATGCTGCCCGGTCATATCAGGAAAATCATAAACAGCAGCGACAACGGGCTCAGGTGGAAGCGGAAGTGTGGCCAAACTTGGCGTCGTACGAGTCTCAGGAGTGAAGGGCTGCAAACGTTGTGGAGAGGCACACCCGGCAAGTGCAACGGTCAGCGCCAATACCAGCATGAGATTTGGTGTCAGTGGCAATTTCGTCATGTCGACGTCCTGTTCGTACTTGGCTGAATAATCAAGGCCGCCAAGCGGCTCACTGGGCGCTGCTGCTTTTTATCATTACTGCACTTGTAGTGTTGGAACGGTCACTTCCGTTTGGCTGCCATCTGTGGTGTTCTCGATCACAAGATGAACGCCCTCGAGGCCACGACTGAAGGAAATCACCTGCTCACCGAAAACAATGCGGCCCTCTTCAGCAGCGTTCTCACCAAAAATGGCTTCATTAACTTGCTGTGAAAGACTGCTCAGCATGCGACTCTGGAGTTGACGTACGAACTGGTCTGCAGGGCTATTGCTATACCGAGAGGCTGCCGATGAGCCGGTCTCTTTGTGTTTATTCTGTCGTTCGGCCAGGCCAATCAGGTGGGCTGAATTGAACGCATCGCCACCGAAGGAGGGGTTATTAGGGCGATATACATAATCAGAGCTTTTAGCGCTTACTCCCCAAACACTGCTCACAGCACCTAAGAAAATAAGCCAAGCAAGCCGCCTGTTGAACCTTTTTGTACATTTAACGTTCACATAAGCCCCCTATAGTTCGTCGGTTTTTACACTAACCTCTAGTACAACAACATCATGAGATAATCGAAGCAGCATCAATGCTTCACATAATGATGACGTTATTATTAATAGAGAGCCTTCAAAACAACCATGCAACAAATAACTAAAAAATATCCACCCACTCCCATAACATCTAGAAGCGCTTCTGCATCTTTGTTTTGCTATGTTGATTTTGGTTATTTTGAGGATTTTAACTATAAGGTTAACTTACTATTCTAGCCGTGCATTTTAGCCACACGGAAAAAAGCCTGAATAACCAGAAAAACAATATGTCAACATGACGCGCCTAGTCACCTAAACGTACAGCCAAGTATTGCATACACTCTACCCGTGACTATTTAATTCAGTTGACTAAACTGCAGCGCTGCCAAATGGCGATAAAGATCGCTGTGCTCCATCAGCGTCGCATGCGTGCCTGATGCCACTAGCCGTCCTTCTTGAAACACGAGGAGTCGATCCGCATGCACCACAGTGGCCAAACGGTGGGCAATCACGATGCTGGTTCGCCCCTGCATCAAACGGTCGAGGGCTTTCTGCACCAGCCGTTCGCTTTCGGCGTCCAGCGCGCTGGTGGCTTCGTCCAGCAGCAGTATCGCGGGATCTTTCAACAATGCGCGGGCAATGGCCAGCCGTTGGCGCTGTCCGCCCGAGAGCTGCACCCCACCCGGCCCCAGCGGCGTGTCGAACCCTTGTGGCAGCGCCTCGATGAACGCTAATGCGTTGGCATCCTGCGCGGCTTGCCGAAGCTGTGGCTCGGTGGCTTCTGGGCAGCCGTAGCGCAGGTTATCCGCCACCGTGACACTGAACAGCACCGGTGACTGGGCCACCAGCCCCAGCGCGCCGCGCAGCTCACCAAGCGCCAGGGTGCGAATATCGACCCCGTCTAGCATGACCTGTCCTTGGTCCGGATCGTAAAAACGCAGCAGCAGCGCCAGCAGCGTGCTTTTTCCCGCTCCGGAAGGCCCCACCACCGCGACCCGCTCGCCGGGATGAATATGCAGATCGATCGCGTCCAAGGCAGGCAGCTCGCGGCCAGGGTACGTGAAGCGAACCTTCGCTAGCGTTAGCGCCCCTTGCAGTGGCTGAGCTAACGTTACTGGCTGCGTCGGCGACCTGATGGTGGGGGGCGTATCGAGTAACTCCAGCAAGCGCTCGGCCGCCCCAGCCGCCCGCTGCACATCCCCTGCCACCTCCGCCAATGTCGCGACGGCCCCCGCAGCCAGCACGGCATAAAAGATAAACGCGGACAGCTCTCCTGCGCTCATGCTCCCTTCCAGCACCGAAAGACCGCCTTGCCACAGCATCACGCCTACAGCGCTGAACACCACCAGCATGGCCACCCCGGTTAGCCACGCCCGCTGGCGGGTACGCGCCACGGCGCTACCAAAAGCTCGCTCGACGCGCTGGCCGTAGTAGCGTCGTTCCGACGTTTCGTGGGTGAAGGCTTGCACGGTTTGCAGGCCGCTGAGCACCTCGTCGGCGTAGCGCCCCAATTCCGCCACGTGGTTTTGGCTAGTACGCGATAGCTGCCGCACCCGTCGGCCGTACCAGACGATGGGCAGTAGCGTCGCAGGAATACCTACCAGCACCAGCGCCGAGAGCCAGGGCTGAGTCAGCAGCATCAGCACGACCGCACCGACCAGCATGACGCCATTGCGTAGCGCCAAGGAAATCGACGAGCCAAACAGGCTCTGCAGCACGCTCGTATCCGCCGTGAGCCGCGAGGCAATGTCACCGGCGGCACGCCCGTCGTGAGCGCTTTCGAAAAAGCTGGGTTCCAACGTCAGTAGATGCTCGAACACGTGCTGGCGCAGATCTGCCGCTAGGCGCTCACCGATCCAGGTCACTTGGTAATAGCGTAGCGCCGAGGCGGCCGCCAGCAGTGCCACGACACCGAGCATTAGCCCTAGCGTCGTGGCAAGCGCCTGAGCATCGGCCGCCAAAAAGCCTTGGTCGATGACGCGTTTCAGCCCATGCCCCAGCAGCAGCACGCTGCCCGACGCAATGAGTAGCGCACACCCCGCCAGCGCTACGCGCAGCTGGTAAGGGCGCAAAAAGTGCAGCAGCCGAAGAAGCGTGCGTCGATTGGCGGGTGAAGACATAAGCGGTCAGGGTCTCTGTGATCGGCAGCCGTTAGCGTTGTCTGGATAGCGTACGCGCCCGCCATGCTGTACATTAATTATACGAAAAGATAATCAAGAAACAGTGGTGTACTAAATACAGGAGGAAAGAGCCATGCTGAACCTCGTATCGCTTTGGCTAACGGCTATTTTATTTGGCGGAATGAGCCTGTTCTCCTTTGGCTTGGCGGCCTTTTTGCTGTCCGTTTTGCCGAACGACACCGCCAGGGCCACACTTCGACGCGCTTTTCCTCCTTTTTATCTGTTCGTGCTCGTCGTCTCCATGTTAACGGCCCTACTGATGTGGCGTATCGACTATGTGTCGTCGATTCTCATGGCGACCATTGCGCTGTCGGTGATACCTACACGGCAAGCGCTCATGCCTGCCATCAATCGCGCCACTGACTCAGGCCAGCATGCACGCTTCAAGCGACTTCACGGGCTATCGGTGGCCATTGGCCTGGCACACATCGCGCTCAGTGGCTACGTATTGGCGAGGTTCGTTTGAGCGCTGGTATCACCGGGCTCGGTGGTCACGCTCTCCTCGTAAGGCTCGCCATTTTCATCGAGCAGCTGCTGATCGTAAGCGGCTTGAAGCCCCGTGTCCTCCTCGCTGTCTAGTAGCGCGGGCGTCTCTTCGGTCAAGTAATCGATATGGCCAGGATAAAGAGGCGACAAAAGCGCAATGAACACGCCCGCCACGCAAAAGAGCGAAAACGCATTCGCGTAGCCTAGTTGGTCGACCAAAGCCCCTATCACGGGTGATCCAATGGCTTGGCCTAACGCACACGCCATGAACGGCAAAACAGGCCCTAGGGAAAGCCGACCTGGCAAGAGACGAATACCGGTCATCAGGTAAAGCCCTGTCAGACTCATATAGGCCCCGCCGAATATCAGCGCAGAGAACATGGCCAAGCCCAGCTGATTGGGGCTAGCGGCCAGCAGCACCAAGCTCGCTGAGAGCATCATCAGCATCAGCGCTTGGGTAATCGGTGGGTTATTGCGATCGGCTAGATCGCTCACCACGGCGCCTCCCAAACCTGCCACGCCTGCGGCAAACCATAGCCAGCCGGTCAAGTGCCCCGATAAGCCGCCCAACGACACCAGAAGATCTGGTGCAAACAGCCAGTACGGCGCTGCCACGAAGCCCATGGCAAATGCAAAGAGTGCCAGGCGTACCAGGCGAGACCACTGCTGGCGCGAGAGAGGCTCCGGTGGTGCAGCGTCGGCGGGCACCACACGAGAGACCGAAGGAATGAAGAGCCAAGCCGCTAACACGCCCAGGCCTGCAAGAACGGCAAAGGCGGCATACGTCACGCGCCATGCATCCGAAAGAAATACGACGGTCGGCACCGCCACGATGATACCGATACTCGTCCCCGCATTCATGATCGAACTGACGCGCCCATGCATGGTACGACTCACCAAGGCCTGCATGGCTGCCGTTAGCGCAGGCATCATCAAGCCCGTGCACACCCCGCAGATAAATACCCCTACGCCGAGCAGCGAGGCACTACCGGCCTGACTAATCACCGCTAGGCCAGCCACGCCCAGCGTTCCGGAGAGCATGGCTAGATATCGAGCGCCTAACCAGTCGGCCGCCATGGGCGCCATCAGCGTGGCCAGCACAAAGCTCAAAAAGGGCAACGCCCCAATGACGCCGATCATCGCGGGCGTGATCGACAGCTCCGTACTGATGGAGGGCACAAAGAGACCAAAGGCGAAACGTGCCAGCCCGTAACTGATCGCCACCAGCGCAGCACCAAAGAGAGCAAAGCCCATGTTCGATAAGGTTTTCATACACTGCACTCCGCCGCCGCGCTTCGCCTAAAGGTAATGTCCATGGGCATCGTGCAGGCAACACGCGTGATGAGCAATGCATGCCTTCCTTCATTGAATAAAACCATGCTTAGCTCGCTTAATCACACCCAATACTACGTTTTGTTCGAATTCCCATCTCCGACATTCATCAGCGCCTCCCCTGCGAACATCGTTGCTTTGAAAGCAACAAACACATCTCTTTTGGCACTCGTTCCTGCCCGCCAAGTCGCTTAGCGTTACCGATGCCCACAACGACACAGACAACGGCAAGGACAGGACATGCATTCATCCCCCTTTTTCACCCAGCCACAAATTGAAGACGCGGTGGCCGTGCGCCATCAGCTTCACCAGCATCCAGAGCTCAAATTCGAGGAAACCGACACGGCCAAACGGGTGGCCGAACGGCTGACGTCACTGGGCTATAAGGTCACCGAAGGCATTGCTACCACCGGCGTACTGGCCGAGCTGGACACCGGCCGTAAAGGCCCTGTGATTGCCTTTCGGGCCGATATGGATGCGCTGCCGATCAAAGAAGCCAACGGCTTTGCGCACCGCTCCCAACGAGAAGGGCTGATGCACGCCTGCGGCCACGATGGACACACAGCGACGCTGCTGCTCGCCGCTGAAGCGATTATCGCCCAGCGCGATCAGCTCTGCGGCTACATCAAACTGCTGTTTCAGCCAGGAGAAGAGGGTGGAAACGGGGCCGATAAGATGGTCAAAGCGGGCGTGCTCCAAAACCCGCAGGTAGACGCGATTTTTGGCTACCACAACCGCCCTGGCTTTCCCGAAGGGCAGCTGTTCGTCAAACCAGGCTCCGCCATGGGCGGTAACGACACCTTCAAAATCACCATTGAAGGCGTCTCCGGCCACGCAGCCATGCCGCATTTAGCAGTCGACCCGATCTATGTTGGCGCGTCTCTCGTTCAGCAGCTGCAAGGGCTGGTGGGCCGCCATAAATCACCGTTGGAAGCAGGCGTGATTACCGTCGCGGCGTTTCATGCTGGCGGCGCCGCCAACGTGATTCCAGGCCAAGCAGAGCTGCTGGTCAACATCCGCAGCGACCGGGAAAGCTCCCGCGCCGCGCTGGTCGGCAAGCTGGAACAGGTCGTGAACGGGGTGTGTTCCGCCCACGGCGCGCGCTTCCAACTAGAGCATCAGCACCAGATCCCTCCGCTCGTGAACGACGCCGCTTGGTCAGAACGCGTGCTGGCGATTGCCGCCGAGCACGGCGTCAGCGCCGATATTCAGCAGTTGGACTACATGCCCACCATGGGCGCCGAGGATTTTGCGTTCTACCTGCAAGAAGTACCGGGGTGTTTCTTCTTTGTGGGGAACGGCGACAGCGCCTATCTGCACAACGAACGCTACGACTTCAACGATGCCATTCTGCCCGTTGCAGGCGGCATGTTCGTGGCGCTCGCCACCTCACTGCTCAAGCGCGACTAACAGCGCTCGCCGCCACGCACGTGGCCTAACAACGTTCAACAACAAGGCTTAAAATAAGGAAACTGTCATGCAAGGTGTTCTCGCATCCATCGAACGGGTAGGCAACAAGCTGCCGCACCCGTTTATCCTATTCGCGATCTTGGCCGCGCTGGTGGTGGTCATTTCCGCCATGTTAGCGGCGCTAGGCGTCTCGGCGATCAACCCACAAACCGAGGCTGAAGTGACCGTTCGCAGCCTGCTCTCGGCGGATGGTGTGGAGTTCATGCTGACCAGCGTGGTCAGTAACTTCGTCAACTTCCCGCCGCTGGGGCTGATTTTGGTGGTGATGTTCGGCATTGGGCTGGCCGATAAAGTAGGTCTGATGTCCACGCTGATGCAGGTGAGCGTCGCCAAAGCGCCGCCCTCGCTGCTGACGTTTTGCGTATTTATGGCGGGTATTTGCGGCAGCATTGCTTCCGATGCCAACTACCTCATCCTGATCCCGCTGGCCGCGATGGTCTACTACTCAGTGGGCAGGCATCCCGTGGCGGGGGCCGCCGCTGCTTACGCAGCCGCCGGGGCTGGGTTTGATGCCAGCCTGTTCATTACCGTGGGCGATGCGCTGTTTGCGGGTATCACGACCGATGCTGCTCGGCTGGTGGATCCAGATGCCTACATTTCGCCCGTGGATAACTACTACTTCGTGGCCTGCTCGGTCTTCGTGCTAGCGGCCGTCGGCACCCTGCTGGTCGATAAAGTGGTGGAGCCGCGGCTGCAGCGCACGCTCCCCATGGGTAAAGATTTCAAAACCGAGGTGGTCACGCCGACGCTGACGGAAGCCGAAAAGCGCGGCCTCAAGCGCGTAGGACTGGCAACGCTGGCCTACATTGCCCTGGTGCTGCTGGTAGTGCTGCCCGAAGCCTCGCCGCTGCGCAACGAGGACGGCGGTTTGATTCCTTCGCCGTTTCTGCGCTCGCTCGTGCCGCTGATGTTTATCTACTTCGTCACCATTGGGTTGGTGTACGGCATCACCACCGGCAAGATTACCCGCAGCCGCGACGTGCCCCAGCGTATGGCGGAATCGGCCAGCGACCTCGCCCCTACTCTGGTGCTGTTCTTCGCGATTTCGCAGTTCATTGCCTACTTCCGCTGGTCGGAGCTTGGCCAGTTCATTGCCATCGAAGGTTCGAACGTGCTGCAAAGCACCGGCTTTACAGGACTTCCCCTCGTGGGGGCGTTCATCGCCATGAGCGCGGTGCTGAACGTCTTCATGACCAGCGGCTCGGCGCAGTGGGCGCTCATGGCCCCGGTGTTCGTGCCCATGCTGATGATGATCGACTTCGACCCCGCCTTCGTGCTGGCGATGTTCCGTATTGGGGATTCCAGCACCAACATCATTTCGCCCATGAGCCCCTACTTTTCGGTAGCACTGGTGTACATGCAGCGCTACAAACCGGACATGGGTCTGGGCACGCTGATCGCCACCATGCTGCCCCTTGCCATGGGCTTCTTGCTGGCGTGGTCGGCGTTTCTGATGTTCTGGCTGATGATGGGTTGGCCGATTGGCCCCGGTGTTTACATGATGGCGAGCTAGGGTCAATATGAAAAGTTGGTGAGCGCAGGCAATTTTCAGACAGAGCCTAACGCTACTGCATCGCCATCATTAGCTTCCATAAATAGTCGGCAGCGGGCGAGAGCCTTCTGCCGACACGCTTGACCAAGTTGCCCTGGCTGCTGGCCGCCATGGGGTGATCGATCGGGATCGCCTTCAACAGCCCCGCCTCGATCTCGCTGCGTGCAGCGGCCGCCGTCATGAACGACACCCCAATCCCCGCGCTCGCCATACGCCGCGAGACGGAGTGCAAATTACAGCGGTATGCGGGGGTGGCAGGCTGCCCCGCCGCGCCCAATAGCGCATTCACGAACTGCTGAGAGCCCGACACGTCGGGCAGAAAAATTAGCTTATGCTGCAGCAGTTCCGCCACGCTCACCCGCTCATGGTTGGCCAACGCATGGGAAGGTGCCACGAGCGCACACAGCGGCCCCCTTTCAAACGAGTGCACCACCAAGCGTGGGTCGGAGATCGGTCCATAGGTGATGGCAATGTCGACCTCGTCGTTGGCCACCATCTCATGGGGTTCGCGAGGGTAGTAAATGCCGGTTTTGATCTCGATAAGCACATCTGGGTAGTGCTCAGAGACCCGCTTCATCACATGGTTGATAAAGCTATCCACAAAGCCATCGCCCACCGACACCACCACTTTCCCGGCCTGCAAGTTACGTAGCCGCGACAGCGTATCGCCCAGCTCAGAGTTCAGCCGCCGCTGGGCCAAAAAGCCATCCACCACCAGCTGACCCGCCTCAGTGAGCATGACATGCCGCCCCTGACGCTCCAGCAGTGCCATGCCCAGCGCCTGCTCCAACGAGCGGATCTGCCGGCTCACCACCGACGGGTTGGTATGCAAATGCTCCGCCGCCGCGCGAATACCGCCGCAGCTGCTGACCTCCAAGAGATAGAAGGCGCGTTTGTCGAGTAGGGTCATGGAGGCTTCATCCAGAGCGTGGTGCACTCAAAGCGTGCTAACGATTGACGAACATCCTAGCGGTTGCGCGCGAACGGTCAATTCGATGAAGGCCATGGGGATAAAAAACGGCTGGGCGCGTCATGTAGCGTGCTTGCCGAGCCAGTCTATGCATGTGTAATAACGATCGCCCTGGCACCGCGACACGGCCCAGGGCGAGAAAGGCTGTCAAACGAGCACTGCGTTAGCGGGTGCTAGGTTGACGCGCGGCCAGCAGTTTGGGTATCCACCAGGGCAGCACCAGTAGCAGCACCGCGGCCACCCAGAGCCCTAAGGAAATGCCCGATTGCCATAGGATCCCGACGTCGCCACCGCTAATGGAGAGGGCACGGCGCAGGTTCTGCTCCATCAGTCCGCCCAGCACGTAGCCCAGGATGACGGGAGCCAACGAGAAACCCAGCTTACGCAGCAGATAGCCAAACACACCGATCAACAGCATCAAATAGATGGCGAAGAGGTCGGAGTGAAGCTGATACACCCCAACGAACGCCAAAATGGCAATGGCGGGCACGAGCACCCAGCGCGGAATGGTCAGCACCCGGGCGAAGACACCGGCCAGCGGCAGGTTGAGCATCAGCAGGACGATGTTGCCAATGTACAGAGACGCGATCAGCCCTCCGGCCACTTCAGGACGTTCGGTAAACATCATCGGGCCCGGCGTGATGTTGTAGAGCATCAGCGCACCGAGCAGGACCGCCGTCGTACCCGAGCCAGGGATGCCCAAGGTCAGCATGGGCACGAACGAACCTACCGCCGCGGCATTGTTGGCCGATTCCGGCGCTGCCAGCCCGCGCATGTCGCCGGTGCCGAAGGTGTTATCTTTATCGGAGAGGCGCTTTTCCGTGGTGTAGGAGACGGCCCCTGCCACCGACGCGCCGGTGCCCGGCAGTACGCCGATGATGAAGCCGATCAATCCCGAGCGGATGATGGCTCCTTTACACCACAGCACCTCTTTGAGACGGACGAAAACGCGCCCCAGCACCGGCAGCTCGCCGTCGTCGCCCTTGCGCTGCGAGTGCTCCAGCATCAGCAGAATTTCACTAATGGCGAATAAGCCGATGATCATCACGACGAAATCGATCCCGTCGTAAAGCTCGGGCATACCGAAGGTGTAACGCAAAACACCGCTGCCTGAGTCGATGCCGACGGTGCCAATCAGAATGCCGAGGACGGCGCCAATCGCCGTTTTGATGGGGTCTTTGCCCATCATCACCGACATGGACGAAAACGCGAAGACCATGAGGGCAAAAAACTCTGCCGGGCCGAACAGTACGGCCACCTTGGCCAGCAGCGGCGCAAAGAGCGTCAACCCTAGAATGGCAATGGTCGCACCAATGAAGGAGCTCACGGCGGACAGTCCCAGCGCTGGGCCTGCCAGCCCTCGCTGCGCCAGCGGATAGCCATCCAAGGTAGTCATCACCGCCCCGGCGTCACCCGGGACATTGAGCAAAATACTCGACATGCGGCCGCCGTATTCGGCGCCGGTGTAGACCGCGGCCAGCAAGATCAATGAAGACTCGGCGGGTAACCCTAGCGTATAGGCCAGCGGCATGAGAATCGCAATGCCGTTGATGGGGCCAATGCCTGGCAAGGCGCCAAACAGCGTGCCCAACAGCGCACCCAGCAACGCCAAGCCCAGATTGAGCGGGGTTAGCGCAACGCCAAACCCCTCGATAAGTAAATCGAACATCGTAGCAACCCGTTAAAGAAAGGAGGCGAACCAGTAGCCGGTGGGCAAGCTGATCCCGAGGGCCGTAGTGAACAGAAAATAACCGACCACCGCCATGAGGACGCCGGTCGTCAGTGCTTTCACCCAAGAGGCACCGAATAGCCTTGCCAGCGCCGTGACCGCCAGTAGCGATGAGACGATGAATCCCAGTTGCGTGAACAGCACGGCATAGGCCAACAGCAGCGCCAGTACCAGGAGTAGCCGAAGGGCCAACGTTTTATGGGGCCATTCCCCATTCGGGCCCGGCCTAAAGATCATGACCAAGGCGAGCAGTGCCAACACGATGGCGAGCACGATCGGAAAGGCCTTGGGACCCACGGGTTCGTAGCTAAAGGTGGTTTTTAGCTGCATGGCCTGGACGGCGATGAACGCCGCCAGACCGATGAGCGCAATACCCAGCATTCGGTCGGCGGCGATTCTCATTGGGTCAGACCTACTTCTGCGGCTAAACCTTGGAACTCAGCGACCTGCTCTTGGACGTAGCGATCGAAGTCGTCACCGAACCGCGCCATGGGGAACAAACCTCGCGCCTCACGCAGCTCGGCGAAGACCGGGTCTTCCGCCAGTTGCTGCATGCGCTCCACCCACGCCTGGTACGCTTCGTCACTGACCTCTGGCCCCATGTAGTACCCCCGCCAGATGGGCCACTCCACGTCATAGCCCTGTTCGGCAGCGGTCGGAATCTCTGCATAGGGGCCTTCCATACGCTCTTCGGAGAGCGCCGCCAACACGCGGATGGTGCCGCCCTCGAGCTGTGACCTCAGTTCGGACAGGTCACCGGTGAACACCTGAATATGGTTACCTAACAAGGCGGCCAGCGCCTCACCACCGCCCTCGAAGGCCACGTAGCGCAGGTCTCTGGGCGACATGTCGCCGGATTTCGCAATCAGCGCTGCCTTCATCCAGTCCTGGCTACCCACGGTGCCACCGGCACCGAAAGCAATCTCGTTCGGGTTCTCTTTCAGGTCCGCCATGAGGTCGCCAAGGTTCTGCCACGGCGCATCGGCGCTGACGACGATCGCGCCGTAATCAACGCCCAAGGCCCCTAGCCAGCGCACTTCATCGGCGTCGTACTCGCCAAACTTGCCCAGCGCCAGGTTCACCGCCGCACCGGTGCTGGCCGCCACGATAAGACCGGGGTCATCCGTGCGCACGCCGTTGACATGGTTATACGCCACCGCCCCGATGCCGCCGGGCATGTAGCTCACCATCATGGGACGACTGATCAAGGCCGTCTCTTGCAGGCCGTTCGCCGCCAAGCGACACGTCAAATCGTATCCACCGCCGGGTTTGGCAGGCGCGATACACTCGGTCGCGTCGGGGATGGCTTGAGCGTGTGCCTGGCCCATCAGCAGTGCACTACTCATCAGGGCGAGACGAGAGGTGTGGCGTAGCGTAGCGTTGAGCTTCATGACGAACTCCTATTGTTTTATGGTACGCGGGAGCAGGAAGGCCCGAACCCGTTCATACTGGAATGACCAGCGCCATGTTAGGCAGGCAACCTTTCATCAACCTGTCATTTACTTGATCACCTCCTGAGACTTTAGTCATATGCGCCTAATCATCGTCGAAGACGATCCGATGATCGCCCGCTCGCTGGATCACGCGTTATCCCCGCTGGGCAATAGCGTCGACGCCTTCTCACGGCTAAAGGATGCACGTGCGGCGCTCCGCCATGACCGCTTCGATCTCCTGCTGCTCGATTTGGGCCTGCCCGATGGCAACGGGCTAGAGCTGCTGAGCGAGTTACGTGAACGTGGCGATAAAACCCCCGTACTGATCCTGACGGCCAGAGATGGCATCGAAGATCGCGTCAAGGGGCTCGATCTAGGCGCCGACGACTACCTGGCCAAGCCGTTTTCATTGGCGGAGCTCGAAGCGCGCGTACGCGCACTGCTGCGCCGCAGCCAGCAGCGCAGCGATAATCGTCTGATGCTAGGACCGCTGTGCCTCGACCCAATGGCGGGCACGGCCACACTCGACGGGGTCACGCTTGCCCTGCCCCGCCGCGAGCGACGCCTGCTCGAAGGGCTCTTGCTGCACGCTGGCAGTATTGCCCCACGGGAGATGCTGGAAAGTCGCGTGTTCAGCTTTGGTGATGTCGGCTCTAATGCACTGGAGGTGTACGTTAGCCGGTTACGTAAGCGCCTTCAGGGCAGCGGTTTGCACATCCGCACGTTTCGTGGCCTCGGCTATCGGCTCGAGGAAGCGCCGACGTGACCCAGGTCGTAGGTTCGTTGAAGGCGCGTTTGGCGATTTGGCTGCTGGTCATGGTCTCGGGGCTAGGGGCACTGCTCTTGATGGAGGCCTATGGCGCCTCTCAGCGTGCCGCCGAACGCGCTTTCGATAGCCAGCTGGCCGCCGCCGCGCTGACGGTGGCCGATGCGATTCAGTGGGAAGGCCGCGACCCTGTCGTCAGCATTCCCCTCGCTGCGCTGCAGATTCTCGCCACCGCCCATCAGGAGCGGGTTTTCTACACCGTGCTCGATCACGATGGGCGACGCATTTCGTATAACCTCGACATCGTCATTCCCGAGGCCGATCAGGCCGCGGCAGCGGACGCCCCGATTTGGCGGGACACGACCCAGGCTGGCACGCGGTGGCGGCTGCATGGGCGTGAATACGACTCGGCTGGCTGGGACATTCAGGACCCGGTACAGATATGGGTCGGTCATACGACCGAAGGTCGACGCGTCTTGACCCATGAACTCTTCGAGCGCGCGATCCTCCGCTTCGTCGCCATGGTGCTGCTGGCCGCTCTCTTGATGCTGCTGGCGATGCGCGTGGCGCTAACCCCGATGCGCCAGCTACGCCATCGTCTGCGCCAACGTCAGGCCGACGACATGCGCCCCCTCGATATGCAGGTTCCGGAAGAGCTGCGCGAGATGGTCGAGGCATTGGATACTCTGTTCAGCCGACAGCGCAAGAGTCGCGACAATTTACTCCGCTTTACGGCCGACGCCAGCCATCAGCTCAAAACGCCGCTGGCCGGCCTACAAAGCACCAGCGAACTGGCGCTGCAGAGTCATGCTCCCGACGTGTGGTATCAGGCGCTTGTCGATGTCCACGAGGGTGCCCAGCGTACCAGCCGTCTAGCCGGACAGCTGCTCAGCCTGGCGCGACTTCGTCACATGGAGGAGGCAGAAGAGAGTCAGCCGCTCGACCTGGGGGCGCTGCTCCGCGACAGCGTGCTCGAGTGGGCCCAGCGCGACATGGCGGCTCAGCATGATCTTGGGCTCGCAGAGCTGCCTAGTGAGCCGATGGTCGTGCAGGGGCAAGCCTGGGCGCTGCGCGAACTGCTGGGTAATCTCATCGATAACGCGCTGCGCTATACGCCGCCGGGCAGCGAAATCACGCTAGGCCTTTACGCCAACGACGATGGGCTCGTGCTGTACATCGACGACAATGGCCCTGGGGTGGACGCCGAGGTTCGCCATCGACTGCGGCAACCCTTCGAGCGCGGCGGACGCCAGGATACTCACGGCTCGGGATTGGGCCTTGCCATTGTGGATAACATTGCACAGCGCCACGCGGCCACGCTCGAGATCAAAGAGCGCCTCCCCCAAGGGCTACGCATCGAGGTGCACTTTCAACCGTCAGTTCAACCGTTAGAGGAGCTAGCGTGATGCAGCGTGTATGGGTAGTGGCGTTACTGATAGGGGGCTCGCTCGCGTCCTTGCCCAGCCTGGCCGTCACGCCACTCGTGGTCGAAGCCGCCTTGGATCGGCAGGTGGTCGCACCGCTGCTGGCCACTTTCGAGCAGGCCCACCCGGGCATCGAGCTGAGCTACCGTGACAGGAGCACCTTGGAAGTGGACCGCTTAGTCGTGGCGGCCGACCCGCCGCCCGATGTGGTGATCAGCTCCGCCATGCCTTGGCAGATGAACCGCATCAATCAAGGCTACGCCCAACGGCTGGACTCCGAGCTGGCCAACGAGTGGCCCGAATGGGCGAAATGGCGTAATGAGGTGTTTGGGTTTACCTTCGAGCCGATCGTCATGGCCTACCGGCTCGATCTAGCGCGCCATATGCTGCCGCCGCACACCCATGCGGATTTACAGCGCCTACTGGAGACCCAGCGCGATACGTTGCAAGGCAGGGTCACCACCTATTCGCCGTCCGAGAGCGGGATCGGCTACACGCTCTTTCAGCAAGATGCGCGCTATACCGAGCGATTTTGGGACCTGGTCACCGCGCTTGGCGCAAACGATGCGCACCTCGCTCCCAATACCCGAACGATGCTCGAAGGGCTATCGGAAGGACGCTACTGGCTGGGCTATAACCTGCTGGGTTCCTACGCCATGGTGTGGGCCCAAGAGCATCCCGAAGTGATCGTTCAGGTTCCCCAGGATTACGCCTTGGTGGTAATGCGCACCGGCTTCATCCACCGTGATGCGCCCAACCCTCGCGCCGCCCAAGCCTTCATGAACTTTCTGCTCAGCCGTGATGGCCAGCGGGTGCTCGCAGCACAAACCCCGCTGTTCAGCGTCCGCCCCGACATCATAGGACCCTATACGGCGCAGCGCCTTCGCGACCAAGTCGGCGACCGCCTCTACCCCATTCCGCTCAACGCCTCGGTGCTGGCTTTCGTCGATCCCCAACGCCGCCAAGCGTTCATGGCGCGCTGGGCGCGTGAGTTCGACCGCTCTTGGCGTGAGGGGGATCAGTGATGACTGCTAATGGAAGCCCAGCGTCCGCTATGGTGGTACTCAAGGCGGGTCATATTTTGAGGTAAATAAAAAAGTTCTCTGAATACCTGACATCGGCCCATGGGTTCGTTGGGCGCCAGACGGACAACTCAACTAACTGTAATAACGCCACATTGTGCCAAGTGCCCTACCTTATGCGATACGCTTCCCGCGACCATACCGCCTAAATCACTGAGTCCGCGACTACCCATCACGATCACGTCGACGCCTTCGCGCCTTGATACTTCCAATATGATATCGACAGGCCTGCCTTGTTCGATCATTGTCTCGATATTGCGGATGCCTTTCGCTTTAGCAAACGTTTCGGCTTCTTCAAGCAGTGCCTCGCCCGCTGACGCCAAGTGTTCGGACGTTGCATCACTTGCAAGCACGCCGACACCCCAGATCAGCTTGGTAGTGTTACCAACCACCTCAGGAATATGCAGCACGTAAACCTTCGTACTGTTTTGCTCTGACAATTTGCACGCCACGGACAGCGCATGCTGTGAGTGTACAGAACCATCGATAGGCACCAAAATCTTGGTATACATAACATCTCCGACATTGACTAAAGTATGAGAAATATCCTTCAGCAAAACTGATAGCTTATACTTTTTAGGTATTTTGAGCGCTCTGCCAGAAAGATTAATTATAGCTAGAAAATGCCATTTCCATTGGCATTTCTCCAATATCTTTCGGACAGAAAGCCATACCCAGGAGGTATAATGGAGCTACGCCATCTTAGATACTTCTGCGTGGTTGCCGAAGAGCTAAACTTCACGTCTGCCGCAGAGCGGCTCCATATGTCGCAACCTCCGCTTTCTCGTCAGATCAAGCAGTTGGAGCAAGAGGTAGGCACGGAACTGTTCGAGCGCAGTTCACGAGGCCTACAGCTCACCCCATCAGGCATTTTCTTTCAACAACACGCCATACAAATATTAGAAAAAGTCGATGTTACGGTGGAGGCTACTCGCCATATGGCGCGCCATAAACGTCAGCTATTTGGGATTGGCTTTGTGCCTTCGGTTTTCTATGGGCAGTTGCCCACGCTCGTGCGTGATTTAAGACAAATGGACAATGTCGAGCTATCGTTAGCGGAGCTGACGACGGTGCAGCAAATTCAGGCTTTGAAAGCCGGGCGGATCGATATGGGGTTTGGCCGTATCAGAATCGACGACCCCGATGTGGAGCAGGACATTCTTTTCGAGGAGCCCATTATCGCGGCGTTACCCAGCGGCCACCCGCTCGAAGGAACGACCCCCAGCTGTGAAGAGCTTGCCCGCTACCCCCTCATTCTCTTTCCCGCCAAACCACGCCCGAGCTTAGCCGACATGGTACTTGGCATTTTTCGTAGGCGAGGCTTGAAGGTTCAGGTCTTTCAAGAAGCGAACGAGGTGCAAACGGCACTCAGCCTCGTCGCTTCTGGCATTGGCATCACGCTCGTACCGGAACAAGTCAAGCGTGTGCAGCGAGATGGCATCACCTATGTCTATTTAGCGGATAGCAGTATCACTTCCCCCGTTATCTGTAGCCGTCGCCGTGGTGAAAAGCCATCTCACGTCATGCAAACGGCCAATGCCATTTTGGATGTGCTAGTCGATAACCGACGCTCGGGACGGTATCCGTAGCCTCACACGCATCGATCGCACTAGGGACGGAGCACGACGACCGGGCACGGCGCTTCATGAACGACCTCGTGACTGACGCTGCCTGCCACTACCTGAGAAAGGCCGCTGCGGCCATGGGTCGTCATCGCCAGCATGGTATGGTGACTATCTGCTAGGTAGCTCACGATAGACGCCGCTGGGTCGCCATGAAGCACCTCCCAGTCAACCTCCAGTGCTTGGTCTTTTCCAACGCGGCGCGCCAACCCCGATAAATACGCCGACTCCGAGACATCGGCGGGGGCCAACGATGTCGGTTTGTTGAACGTTGGGGTATCGAGTACTTGTAGCAGCTGTAAGCGCGCGCCTAATCGTTTGGCTAGTTCGGCCGCATGGGGCAGCATTTTTTCAGAGAGTGCAGACCCATCGACACATACCGCCAATACATCGACGTGCTGGTGAGCGCGACCACTATAACGTGGTCCGCATAAAAAAACGGGCCGTCGAGAACGCCGAACCACGCCAGCCGTCACGCTTCCGATCAGCATTTCCGGCACCGGGCGACGTCCATGAGCCATCATGCATACCCCCACCTCCTCCCGATTGGCCAGCGCTCCCAGGTAGTCCTTGACGCTGTGATGAGCAATCACTTCCAGCGCCATATCGTCGACACGTTGCGCCTTGAGGCGTGCTTTTAGCAGCGCCGAACGTGAACTGACGTCTGCTTGTTCGAGCACCACGGAGACGGCCTTCATCTCTACGCCCAGCTGCGACGCGAGGCGTCGACCAAATTCGATGGAGGTCACCGCTCCTTCACTGTCATCAATAGCCACGACGATCGTCTTCATCATTCCTCTCCAGTGACGGTGTCAGCCGCCTTTGTTGTTATTGCGTGTCATTGTTCAGTGGCGCAAAGCGCCGGTGCAGTAGGTTGTACGCCAGTCCGCCAACGACCACGCCCCAGAAAGCCGACCCGAGCCCCAAAAAGCTCACCCCGGATGCCGTGGCGACGAAGGTCAACACCGAGGCTTCCAAGTGGCTCTTCTCGGCGGCGAACGCGCTGATGTTGCTGCTTATCGCCCCCATCAACGCCAGTCCCGCCAGTACCGCCACGAAGGCATTCGGCAGCGAAGTAAATAGCGCCACGATGGTGCCTGCAAACAGACCGCCCACGAGATAGAACACACCGTTGGCCACGCCGGCAACGTAGCGCTTGTCCGGATCTTCATGCGCTTCTTTGCTGGTGCAGATTGCGGCGGTAATGGCCGCGATCACCGTCGTGATGCCGCCAAAAAAGGCTGTCAGCAGCGACGTTACGCTGGCCACCGTGACAATGGGCTTGGCAGGCGTCGTGTAGCCCGAGGTACGCAATATCGCCATGCCCGGTAGGAACTGGCCCGTCAGGCTGACGAGTACCAGCGGTATCGCCAAGCTCAAGGTCGCCTTCCATGTCCAATCGGGCTGGATGAACTGCGGCTGCGCCAACTGAACGCCGACACCCTCGAGGCTGGCTCCCTCCAAGAGAACCGCCAACACGACACCGACCAACAATAGGCAAATCAAGCTGTAGCGCGGCGTCAGACGTTTGAAAACCAGATAAGCGATCATCATTCCAATCACCAACGTCGGCACATTGCGCAACGACTCGAAGATGCCGACGCCGAATTGGAACAAGATGCCGGCCATCATGGCACTGGCAATGCCGGGAGGAATCAGCTGGATGATACGATCGAACGATCCGGTGATGCCGATCACGAATAACAGGATGGCGGCCGTCAGGTAAGCGCCCACCGCTTCGTTGAGCGACAGCTCTGGAAAAAGCGTCACCAACAGGGCGGTTCCCGGCGCCGACCACGCGGTCACCACCGGCACCTTCAACCACATGCTCAGCAAAATCCCCGAGATGGCGGCCCCCATGGAGATGGCCCAGACCCAGGAGGTCATCATCGTGCTCGAGATGTCAGCACTCTGAGCGGCCTGAAAAAAGATGGCCAGCGGTCCAGAGTACGAGACCAGCACGGCCACGAAGCCTGCGGTGATCGCAGACACCGACCAGTCTTTGTGTAATTGCATACCCACAGTATCCCAACGCGATTAAGGGTCACTACCCTGTGTAATGGCCTGGCAAAGAGAGCTCGGCCAGGCCTTCCATTACGCAACGCCCAGGTGCGTTTCCAACAGTCCTGGGTTATTCCTGAGCCCCTGTGAATCACCGCTGTACTTCACTTCCCCTTTCACTAACAGCAAGTGCTTCTCAGCCACTTCCAGCAGGTTATCGATGTTTTTATCGACGATGATCGTCGAGATGCCCGTGGCCTTGATAGTGCGAATGATGTTCCAGATTTCATCGCGTATCAGCGGCGCCAAGCCTTCGGTGGCTTCATCGAGGATCATCAGATCGGGGTTCGTCGTCAGCGCTCGACCAATCGAGAGCATCTGCTGCTCCCCGCCCGACAGCAGCGCGCCATCATGGTTCATGCGTTGCCCCAGGCGCGGAAACGTGTCCAGCACGCGTTCCATGGTCCAGGGGGTCTCTCCCCGCTCATTGGGGCGCGCCGCCATAATGAGATGCTCACGCACGCTGATCCCAGGAAAGATGCCACGCCCTTCGGGTACGTAGCCGATTCCCTGACGCATCAACTGCCATGGGCGTCGTTTCGCGGTCGACACGCCCTTGATATAAACGTCCCCACGGCGTGGTGGCACAAAACCGAGGATCGACTTCAACGTGGTGGTTTTTCCCATGCCGTTACGCCCTAACAAACTGAGCGTCTCTCCGGGCATTAGGGTCACATCGACGCCGTGCAACACATGGCTTTCGCCATAGTAGGCGTGCAGCCCGCGGGCTTCGATGAGGGGAGTCACGGTTGCGTCTGTGGTCATGCGGTTACTCCTTCGTCGTGACGTCCCAAGTAGACATCGCGCACCTTGTCGCTGGTACGTATCTGCTCCGTCGGGCCGCTTTCTAGGACACAGCCATCGACCATGACCGTGATGCGATTGGCCAAGCGGAAAACCGAATCCATATCGTGCTCGATCAACACTAGGGTGTAGCGGTCGGTCAAACTGGCGAGCAGCTCCGTGACCTGCGCCGTCTCTTCACGCCCCATGCCGGCCATCGGTTCGTCCAGCAGCATCAAGGAGGGTGCCGTAGCCAGCACCATGGCGATCTGAAGCTGGCGCTGCTCGCCGTAACTCATGTCCGAGGCGGTCGTGTGCGCCCGGTGGTTCAGCTGACAGGTTTCCAGCACCTCTTGGGCGCGCTCGCTCACCTGCTGCGCCGTGTGACGGGAACGCCAGCTGCCCAACACGCCGCCCATATGGATGCGTGCCGCTAGCTCACAATTCTGCAAGCAGCTAAGGCGTGGAAAAATATTGGTTTTCTGATGGCTGCGCCCAATGCCCAAGCGTGCAATTTGGCGAGCACTTTTGCCTTGAATCGCTTTTTGTCGATAGAGCACCTGGCCTTCCGACGGGGGGATCTCACCGGAGAGCAAATTGATCAAGGTGCTTTTGCCGGCGCCGTTGGGGCCCAAAATTGCATGTATTTCGTGGGCTTTCACATCAAAGTCCACGTCATTGACGGCAACGAGGCCACCAAAACGACGCGTCAAGCCCTGGGTGGCTAATACGATGTCATCACTCATGGCTAGTCCACCTTACTCTGTGTCACGGGCTGGGCGGAGACGGTCGCCTTTTCCGGCGCGTCATTGGCTGTCGTGCGGCGTTTGCGTGCCCAGGGAGGCGCGATCATCAGGCCTGCCACACCGCGCGGCAGCACCAACACTGCCACGATGATGGTCAGCCCCATCAAAATGGGCCAATGTGTCGTGGCATGCTCATAGACGAACAGCAGTATTTCATACGCGAAGGCACCTAGAATGGGGCCAAAGATGGTGCCTATGCCGCCCAGAATCAGCATCATCAGTACCTCGCCGGACGTGTGCCAGCCGAGCTGGGCTGGATTGGCGAAGCCGTACTGCATCGCCGCCAGCATGCCGGCAATCGAAGCCATCACCCCGGCAATCACGAAAGCGATCAGCTTGTAACCACTGGTGGCATAGCCCAGGGCCTGCATGCGGTGCTCGTTATCATGAATGCCGTCCAGCACCTGACCGAAGTAGGAGCGGGTCAGCCAGCGCAGAAAGAGGTACCCCGCCAACAGCGTTGCCAGGCAGAAGTAGAAGAAACTGTAAGGGTCATCCAAATCGACTAGCAGGGTATCGCCCACGGCCAAGCTGGGGCGGAACATGATGAAGACACCATCGGTGCCCCCCGCGAACTGAGACGTGCTAATGAAGTAGTAAAGCATCTGACCGAACGCCAGCGTCGTCATGATGAAGAAGATACCTTTGGTGCGAATGACCAAGAGGCCGACGATGAGCCCAACACAGGCCGACACGCCGATCACCAGAGGCAGCATCCACCACATGGAGGCTGGGCTAAAGTCAGGGCTGGCGAGGGCAAGCGTATAGGCGCCTAACCCGAAAAAGAGCGCGTGCCCCAGGCTCACCAGACCCACGATGCCCACGAGCAAATCGAGGCTCATGGCAAACAGCGCGAGAATCAGCATCAAGGTCAGCTTCTCCAGCATGAAATTGGCCTGATTGCCGAAGACCGCCTCGCCCCACAGCGGAAAGGTTGCCACTAGCGCCGTCAGTACCAACATGAGGTAGGCAACGCGCTTGGGATATCTATGTAACATTGCTTGTTCTCCTCACGCGAAAAGACCGCGCGGTTTCACCAAAAGAACCGCTGCCATGATCAGGTAGATCACCATGCTGGCGAGACTGGGAATGAGCACAGCGCCGAAGGTCGTGGCCATACCGATGATGATGGCCCCCCAAAAGGCACCCTTGATGGAGCCAATCCCCCCGATGACCACGACCACGAAGCAGGTGATCAAAATACTGTCACCCATGCCGGGGGCAATCGACGTGAGCGGCGCGGCAATCATGCCGGCAAAGGCGGTGAGCGCCACACCCACGCTAAAAATCAGTGTGAAGAGCGTACGGACATTGATACCGAGCCCCTCCACCATATCGCGATTCACGGCACCGGCCCGGATGATGATGCCCAGACGGGTATGGCGAATGACGCCATAGATGACGCCGGCCAACACCAGACAAACGCCCATGACGAAGAGCCGATAGACCGAATACTGCAGGTTGTCGGTGAGTTGGATACTGGCGTCGAACGGCGCAGGTACCGGCACGCGATGCACGTCGCCGCCCCAGATGATTCGCTGGGCTTCGTTGAGCACTAAAATCAACCCAAAGGTCAGCAGCACTTGATAGAGATGGTCGCGCTTGTAGAGCGTGTCGAGAAACAGCCGCTCGATGACCAGGCCGAGTGCGATAGCGATGGGGATCGCAACCAAGATGGCCAACCAGAAGTTGCCGAAACGCATGGTCAGGTCATACACCAAATAGGCACCGATCATGTACATGGCACCATGGGCCAAATTGATGATGCCCATGATCCCAAAAATCAGCGTTAACCCACTGGCTATCAAAAACAGCAGCAACCCATACTGGAGCCCATTGAGCAGCTGGACACCAAAAAATGCGAGATCCATAAGACCCCTCCGAGCATAAAAGGGGAAGCGGGATTGCCCCGCTCCCAAGCTGTACGAAGTGTCGTTACATCTGACAGGCGTCGTCGGGCACTTCTAGATTCTCGGCAGCAATGCTGACGACCTCGTGCTTGCCGTCACGAATCTCGCGGAGGTAGACATTCTGGATGGGGTGGTGGGAATCCGAGAAGCTCATCGGACCGCGCGGACTAGCTAACTGAACATTTGCCAAGACATCGATTAGTCGATCGCGGTCTGACGTGTCTCCACCGAGTACATTGAGCGCCTGGGCTAGCATCATGCCGGTATCGTAGCCTTGCACCGCGTACGTATCCGGCGCTTCTCCGTAGGCGTCTTCATAGGCGGCCACGAACGAGCGGTTCGCGTCGTTTTCTAGCGTCTCTGCGTAATGAAGCGTGGTCATGACGCCTTCACCCGCATCGCCCAGGGCGGCTAGATTACCTTCGGTAAGGAACCCGGACCCCAGCAGCGGGATGCTCTCGTTGAGCCCCGCCGCCGCGTAATCCCTCACGAAGCTGACACCACCGCCCCCCGCGAAGAAGGTGTACACGGCATCCGGCTGAAGGCTGGCAATCTGCGTCAGGTAACTCTGGAATTCGGTGCTCGGAAACGGCACGAGAATTTGCTGGACGATGTCACCGCCTTCGGCGGTAAAGGCCTCTTCAAAGCCCTCCAGGTCTTCTTTCCCCCCTGCATAGTCCCAGGTAATGGTCACGATGTTTCTATGCCCTTGCTCGTAGGCCACTTTTCCCATGGGATAGCTGTCTTGCCACATACTAAAGGAGGTGCGAAACACGTTCGGCATGCACAGTTCGTTGGTCGCCGCCCCAAGCCCTGCATTCGGAATGATCGTAATGGCGCCGGTTTGTTTGGCCACGCGCAGCATGCCCATCGCCACGCCTGAGTGTACCGGACCTATCACGAAATCCACGTTGTCACCGTTGACCAAACGACTCATGTTTTGCGGAGCCTTGGAAGGATCGGCTTCGGAATCCAACTCGACGTACTCGACGTCGCGACCGCCCAACTGCCCCCCCTCCTGCTCGATGGCCAGCTTCAAGCCGTTAGTGATGGCTTCGCCCAGCGCTGTATAGGTGCCTGAATAAGGCAGCATCAGCCCCAGTTTCACGGGATCTTCATTCGCCGAAAGGCCCATGGCCGACAGCGTCAGAGTGGTACCCAGAGCAGCAACGAGAGTGGTCTTTTTGACATTTTTCATTATGGATTCACCAGGATTGTGTTGTTTTAGATTGTTATGTCCATCGCGCTTCGCGTTGATGGAAGACACGATCAGCGACGTCCCTGTCTCATCGATGCGGCTTATACGTGATACACGTCGATGACTTGATGGATGTAGTCGTTGTTCAGCTGCACGACTTTTCTTGTGATTAGCGGGCGCTCGCCCGAGACGTCCAGGGTGTAGAAGCTCGTGCCGAAGAAGCTGTCCGTCTTCTTGTAGCGGTGGCTCAGCGTGTGCCAGTTGAACCGCAGCTCGGCCGTCTGGTCGTCTTGCGACAGGATTTCGAGGTTGGTCACCTGGTGCGTGGTGCGCGGCTCCGGCGTGCTCGCCCCGCTGCGCTCGGTCTTGATCCGGTAGACCCGATCTTCCAGCCCTTCGCGGTTGGGGTAGTAGATCAACGAGATCTCGCTGTGCGGATCGCGGGTGAGCTGATCATCGTCGTCCCAGGCGGGCATCCAGAACTCGGCGTCCTTACGATACAGCGCAAGCCACTCGTCCCACTCGCGGTCATCTAGTAGGCGCGCTTCGCGGTATAAAAAGGCTTGGATGTCGTGATAGCTGATGCTCATGGCGTTCTCTCCTCTCTTCTGGCATCGGACGTTTAGGCGGTCGCCGTGGCGATGAACTGGCGACGCTCTTTGTCGATGGCGCGCAGCATTTCGCTGACCCAGTGTTGGTGGTGCAGCACGTAGAGCCCTTCGTCTTCGGGGGAGGCGCCGCTGAGCAGCGGTTTCATGTCGATGGCCTGGGCGTTCTCATCAGCCCCTTCGATCCATTGTTGGGCGCCGCGGGAGAGGTCGTTCCATTCGGCCAACGCGCCGTTGTAGCCTTCTTGGCAGGCGCGGAACTCTTCGAGGTCGTCCGGCGTGCCCATGCCGGAGACGTTGAAGAAGTCTTCGTATTGGCGGATACGTACGCGACGGTTTTCGGCCGACTCGCCTTTGGGGGCGAAGCAGTAGATCGTAACTTCGGTTCTGTTGACGTCGATGGGGCGCAGCACGCGGATCTGTGTGGAGAACTGGTCCATCAGGTAGACGTTGGGGTAGAGGCAGAGGTTGCGCGTCTGGTTGACGATGGCGTCGGCACGCGCCTCGCCTAGCTGCTCTTGGATCCACTCTTTTTCTTGGTAGACCGGGCGCACCTCGGGGTTGAGTAGCCGGGTCCAGAGCATCATGTGGCCGTTTTCGTAGGAGTAGAAGCCGCCTTTACTCTTCGACCAGCCGTCGGCGTCCACCGCCTTGGTACCACCGGCGTCGTAATTGCGGCGCTCCATGGTGGAGGCGTAGTTCCAGTGCACGGAGCTGACGTGATAGCCGTCGGCGCCGTTTTCGGCCTGCAGTTTCCAGTTGCCGGTGTAGGTGTAGGAGGAGGTGCCACGCAGCACTTCCAGACCCTCGGGGGCTTGGTCGACGATGTTGTCGATGACCTTGGTGGTTTCGCCCAGGTGCTGCTCGAGGGGCAGCACGTCGTCGCTGAGGCTGCCGAACAGGAAGCCTTTGTAGTTCTCGAAGCGCGGTAGGCGCTTGAGGTTGTGGGAGCCGTCTTGCTTGAACTGGTCGGGGTAGGCGCCAGTCTTTTCGTTTTTGGCTTTGAGCAGCTGGCCGTCGTTTTTGAAGGTCCAGCCGTGGAACGGGCAAGTGAAGGTGCCTTTGTTGCCGCGCTTGCGGCGGCATAGGGTGGCACCGCGGTGGGCGCAGGCGTTGATCAGGCCGTGCAGTTCGCCCTGCTTGTCGCGGGTGATGACGATCGGCTGACGGCCAACGGTGGTGGTGAAGTAGTCGCCCGGCTCGGCCACTTGGCTCTCGTGGGCCAGAAAGACCCAGTTGCCTTCGAAGATGTGCTTCATCTCCAGTTCGAAAAAGGCGGGGTCGGTGAACATGCTGCGGTGGCAGCGGAAAATGCCGTGATCCGGGTCGTCTTGTACCGCTCCGCGCACGCGGGCTTCGAGTTGATCAAGCTGTGTGGTCATGATCGCTCTCCTCGTTAGGATGTCACGCTGTTAGGGCGTCAAGGCGGGCCAAGGGGAAGGTCCGCCTCTTGAACAGGGGGGGTTATACCTTGGCCGTTCCGGCCAGTTGACTGGCCAGATCCTGCTCGTCTTCCTTGGCGCGGGGGCGGGCGTGGCGTACCTGCAGCTCGGCGGCGTCGGTGGGCGCTAACTCGACATCGAACACCACATGGGCGAAGGGGCCGTCCAGGTCGCGTTGGGCGATCTCGGTGGGATCGTCGATGCGCTCGGCGGGCACCACCAGCTCTTCGCGCGTGGCAAAGGCGAAGTCATCGAAGGTGTAGGGGTCACCGGCGAGGTTGATCTGAGTCGTCAGGTGTTGATGGCCGGGGGCCGAGACGAAGTAGTGAATGTGCGCCGGACGCTGGCCGTGGCGGCCCAGCGATTTGAGCACGACGTCCGTGGGGGCGCCTTCGGGCACACCGTAGCCCGACGGGACGATGCTGCGGGCGGTGTAGCGGCCGTCGCGGTCGGCATAGATCGTGCGGCGCATGTTGTACTCGTCCTGGGAAGGGTCGAAGAACGAGTAGCCGCCTTTGGAGTTGCAGTGCCAGATCTCGACCTTGGCGCCGGGGATCGGCTGGCCGTTCACGTCGCGCACTTGGCCGGTCAGCCACATGGTCTCGCCGTCGGGATCGCTGCCGTCGTCCATCCGGGCGAAGCCGTCAGCTTCCGGGGCGCCGGCCACGTAGAGCGGGCCTTCAATGGTGCGCGGGGTGCCGCCGGTGCGCTTGGCTTCGGCGTCGATGGCGTCGTGGCGCATGTCGAGGAAGTGGTCGAACCCCAGCCCCGGCGAGAGCAGGCCGAACTGGGTCTGGCTACCCAGCGCGTTGAGCAGGTTCACGGCGGCCCAATACTCTTCTTCGGTGACATCGAAGTCGTCGATCAGTTTGAACAGGTCACCTACCAACCGATGCACGATCTGCTTGGCGCGGTCATTGCCGCCTGCCTGATCCAGGCCGGCCACGGCGTTGAGAAAGTCTTGAACCTCGGGCGTGTCGAAGATTTTTACGGTCATGGTTAAAGCCTATTGTTAGTTTTATCGTTATTTATCTCCCAATCACCGAATGGACGTTTGTCGATGAAGTGATTGAGTATCTACTTAGGACATGAGGACACTGTGTCTCTGTACTCTTCACGACAATATCGAACAAACACCCATTAACAGACCAATATCGTTTGAGTTCTCACCCATACTTCGAAGGTATCTCAAGCAGCGTTCGTTTTTTGTGCGGTCGCACACAGGACATCACACGAAAAGCACAACCTTTTGTTTTTATTTAATAAAAAACCAAACACAAGGATAGCAAGCTAACAAATAAACCCACCTCTCAACGCATTATCGAGTATATCCCGTCGCGCAGGTAAGGATGGGCTAGGAACGGCCAACACACTCTGTCCAAAGTCGGGGTGGGATACGACCAAAGCACAAAGGTCTCAACGGGCATCCATAGAAAAAAGCCCGCACTGCCTAAGCATGTACGGGCCAAACGCATCAAAAGAGTAACAAAGCAGAACTTGCTATCCGCTATGTTTCTGGGCCGCTCTACGCGTAAACATGACGTCAAAATCTTTGGTTTCAAAAATGGCCGATACTACCACTCCAAGGACCAGGGCCCAGAACGTTGCGCCGATTCCCAATATTTGAATACCGGAAGCGGCAATTAAAAAGGCGAACAGCGCTCCTACTTCGTGTTTCTTGCCCGCAAACGCAATGGTCATGGAGGACGTGATGACACGCATCAGCGCCAAGCCAGCGATGATGGTGATGAAGTAGCGAGGCGTGGCTTCCAGCAGGCTGACCACATAACCATAGAAAGGCGCCGCCACGATAAAAATAGCCCCGGCAATGACCGCTGCGACCCAGCGTTTGTCATGGGCACCGGCCTCCGGTGAGGCGCATACCCCGGTCATGGGTGCCGCGATGCAAGTACTGTGTAGATTGAAGAACGATGACACGATGGTTCCGATGCCACCCACGGCCGTGATCGCGTTCGCGGGCGCGTCCTTATAGCCCATTCCTTTGACCAAGCCCACGCCTGCCGGCGTCTCCATCCCAACCAGAATAATCGCGAGCGGCAACCCATAGGTGAGAAACGCCTCCAGAGTGAACGTCGGCAGAGTGAACTCCGGAAACCGGATGGTCGCTTGGATTCCCGAAAGATCCACTCCGGTGACTGTCAGGTAAGCAAGCCCTGCCGCCATGGCGATGATGAGCGGGGGAATTTTGCGAAAGACTCTCGCCGAGATAAAGAAAGCCAACATCATGATCGCGGCTGGCACCATCGCGTTTTCCAGCGGCTTGACCATGTTGAGCCCAAAGCTAAGCAGCATACCGCCGACCATGCCCATCACGATTGGCATCGGTATCAACCGCATCACGATGCCCATGACACCGGTCACGCCCGCTATCAGCGTAATGATGCCAGCGATAAGACCAGCGCCCAAGGCCGCTTCTAGCCCGATCACCGGAATGACCGCGGCAAACATCAGCGCACCTGGAATGGAGTTTGCCATCGGCAGCGGTAGACGGTAGTAAGCGGGCATGAACAGCCCAAACAAACCGTTGATCATCAAATAGCTGATGACCCAGATCATGATGAAGGAGGGGTCGAGACCTGCTGACGTGCCCGCACTGATATGGACGACGCCAACGCTGAGACCTAAGATGCCGGCGACTAACCCAGTACTGGCATTCTCAGCATTGAGGTCACGTAGAAAATCGCGAGGCGCATGCAGTAAGCTCACGCCTTTTTCTATATGTTTCACGGTGTGCTCCAGGGGTTTTTGTAGTATTTAGCGTTATTTTGACAACGGGTTTACGACGATGGCTAACGGTTCGATTAGCCTTGATCACCCCCACCGACCGGTAGAACGCTCCCTGTGATGTAGCTCGCCTCATCGGACGCCAGAAACAGAATGGGGGCGGCCATCTCATCGAGCGTACCGTAGCGCTTCATGAGGCAGCTTTGCTTGGTCTGGTCGATGTGGGCTTGGAACCAAGCGCGCTCGGTGTCATTACTGGGCTCGGGCGTTCCACGAGAGATGCGGCGCGGTGGCGCTTCGGTGCCGCCAATGCCCGCCGCCACGACACGAATGCCCGCCTCAGCGTACTCAAAAGCCAGCGACTCAGTGAGTGCGTTGACACCGCCCTTGGCCGCCGAGTAAGGGATACGATGAATCCCTCGTGCCGCCACGGAAGAGACGTTGACGATCACACCCGCGCCCTGGGACACCATCGTTGGCAGCGCCGCGCGGCAGCACCATAGCGTCGGCATCAGGGAGCGGGTGATCTCTGCGGAAATTTGCGCTTCGCTAAACTCCGTGAAGGGTTTGAAATTGATGGCGCCCCCCACGTTATTGATCAAAATATCGATACGCCCAAACGCGGTGACCGCCGACTGCATCGCCTGCTCGGCACCTGCCCAGGTCTCCAGGTCTGCTTGTACCGCCACCACCTCACGACTGCCCTGACGGATGTCTTCCACGACCTCGTGGATATAGTCAGAGCGGTCTACCAGCACCAGGCGCGCGCCTTCCATCGCCGCACGTTCGGCCACCCGCCGCCCAATCCCTTGAGCGGCCCCGGTGACGATCATTACTCGGTCCTGAAATCGAGCCCTATCCAAACGTTGATCGCTCATGCTGACGCTCCCGCCTGGTTAGGCGTAAACTTTTCATAGTGGAAGCTTTGCGGTTCGATGCCTTCCGTGTCGAAATGCTTGAGCACTGCGTCGACCATCGGAGGCGGCCCACACAAGTACACATCCACATCCCCGTCATGCATCACGGCGGCATCCATATGGTGGGTCACATACCCTTTTCGCGGGTGCTCGCTGGCCTCGTCCACCACCACGGTGGCGTAGCTAAAGCTGGGCAGCTTCTCCGCGATCGCCTCCAAGGCATCGATTTTTACCAGATGATCGTCTTTATTGACACCGTAAATCATGTGGATGGACGCGTCACAGCCCTTCTCGACCAGCTGCGCTAGCATGGACAAAAAGGGTGCCAGCCCCGTACCGCCTGCCAGCATCAGTATCGGGCGCGTGACTTCACGTAGGTAAAAGCTGCCTAACGGGCCTGTCAGTGTAAGCTTGTCACCCACGGCGGCACGGTCGGTCAGATAGCCACTCATCACCCCATTGGGGATATTGCGAATCAGGAACGTGGCCCGCTGATCGCCTGGCTGAGAGCTAAAAGAGTAAGAGCGATGCAGCTCCGTGCCAGGCACGTCGATATGGATGTACTGGCCAGGCAAAAAGGCAAGCTCCTGACCCTCCTCCAGTTCGACTACCAGCTCGATGCTGTCTTCGGAGAGCTGCTCGACGGCAGCGACCGTTCCCTCGACCTTGCCCACCTGGGTTTTACACATCGTAGACGCGACGGGCACTTGGATAACGCAGTCTGAAGAGGGCACCATCTGGCAGGTCAGCACTTGGCCTTCGGCCGCTTCCTCATCAGAGAGCGCCTCCTCCAGATACTCGTCGCCCATATCGAACTCGCCCTGCTCGCAGTGGCCTTTGCAGGTGCCGCATACGCCGTCGGAACAGTCCATCGGAAGATTCACTTTCTGGCGGTAAGCCGCGTCAAGAACGGTTTCCCCTTCTTTACAGCCGATGAAACGCGTCACGCCGTCTTCGAAGTTGAGGGCAATGGTATAGCTCATGATGAAATCTCCTCTCCCATCGAGTCACACGTGATACACGTCGATGACTTGATGGATGTAGTCGTTGTTCAACTGCACGACTTTTCTTGTGATTAGCGGGCGCTCGCCCGAGACGTCCAGGGTGTAGAAGCTCGTGCCGAAGAAGCTGTCCGTCTTCTTGTAGCGGTGGCTCAGCGTGTGCCAGTTGAACCGCAGCTCGGCCGTCTGGTCGTCTTGCGACAGGATTTCGAGGTTGGTCACCTGGTGCGTGGTGCGCGGCTCCGGCGTGCTCGCCCCGCTGCGCTCGGTCTTGATCCGGTAGACCCGATCTTCCAGCCCTTCGCGGTTGGGGTAGTAGATCAACGAGATCTCGCTGTGCGGATCGCGGGTGAGCTGATCATCGTCGTCCCAGGCGGGCATCCAGAACTCGGCGTCCTTACGATACAGCGCAAGCCACTCGTCCCACTCGCGGTCATCTAGTAGGCGCGCTTCGCGGTATAAAAAGGCTTGGATGTCGTGATAGCTGATGCTCATGGCGTTCTCTCCTCTCTTCTGGCATCGGACGTTTAGGCGGTCGCCGTGGCGATGAACTGGCGACGCTCTTTGTCGATGGCGCGCAGCATTTCGCTGACCCAGTGTTGGTGGTGCAGCACGTAGAGCCCTTCGTCTTCGGGGGAGGCGCCGCTGAGCAGCGGTTTCATGTCGATGGCCTGGGCGTTCTCATCAGCCCCTTCGATCCATTGTTGGGCGCCGCGGGAGAGGTCGTTCCATTCGGCCAACGCGCCGTTGTAGCCTTCTTGGCAGGCGCGGAACTCTTCGAGGTCGTCCGGCGTGCCCATGCCGGAGACGTTGAAGAAGTCTTCGTATTGGCGGATACGTACGCGACGGTTTTCGGCCGACTCGCCTTTGGGGGCGAAGCAGTAGATCGTAACTTCGGTTCTGTTGACGTCGATGGGGCGCAGCACGCGGATCTGTGTGGAGAACTGGTCCATCAGGTAGACGTTGGGGTAGAGGCAGAGGTTGCGCGTCTGGTTGACGATGGCGTCGGCACGCGCCTCGCCTAGCTGCTCTTGGATCCACTCTTTTTCTTGGTAGACCGGGCGCACCTCGGGGTTGAGTAGCCGGGTCCAGAGCATCATGTGGCCGTTTTCGTAGGAGTAGAAGCCGCCTTTACTCTTCGACCAGCCGTCGGCGTCCACCGCCTTGGTACCACCGGCGTCGTAATTGCGGCGCTCCATGGTGGAGGCGTAGTTCCAGTGCACGGAGCTGACGTGATAGCCGTCGGCGCCGTTTTCGGCCTGCAGTTTCCAGTTGCCGGTGTAGGTGTAGGAGGAGGTGCCACGCAGCACTTCCAGACCCTCGGGGGCTTGGTCGACGATGTTGTCGATGACCTTGGTGGTTTCGCCCAGGTGCTGCTCGAGGGGCAGCACGTCGTCGCTGAGGCTGCCGAACAGGAAGCCTTTGTAGTTCTCGAAGCGCGGTAGGCGCTTGAGGTTGTGGGAGCCGTCTTGCTTGAACTGGTCGGGGTAGGCGCCAGTCTTTTCGTTTTTGGCTTTGAGCAGCTGGCCGTCGTTTTTGAAGGTCCAGCCGTGGAACGGGCAAGTGAAGGTGCCTTTGTTGCCGCGCTTGCGGCGGCATAGGGTGGCACCGCGGTGGGCGCAGGCGTTGATCAGGCCGTGCAGTTCGCCCTGCTTGTCGCGGGTGATGACGATCGGCTGACGGCCAACGGTGGTGGTGAAGTAGTCGCCCGGCTCGGCCACTTGGCTCTCGTGGGCCAGAAAGACCCAGTTGCCTTCGAAGATGTGCTTCATCTCCAGTTCGAAAAAGGCGGGGTCGGTGAACATGCTGCGGTGGCAGCGGAAAATGCCGTGATCCGGGTCGTCTTGTACCGCTCCGCGCACGCGGGCTTCGAGTTGATCAAGCTGTGTGGTCATGATCGCTCTCCTCGTTAGGATGTCACGCTGTTAGGGCGTCAAGGCGGGCCAAGGGGAAGGTCCGCCTCTTGAACAGGGGGGGTTATACCTTGGCCGTTCCGGCCAGTTGACTGGCCAGATCCTGCTCGTCTTCCTTGGCGCGGGGGCGGGCGTGGCGTACCTGCAGCTCGGCGGCGTCGGTGGGCGCTAACTCGACATCGAACACCACATGGGCGAAGGGGCCGTCCAGGTCGCGTTGGGCGATCTCGGTGGGATCGTCGATGCGCTCGGCGGGCACCACCAGCTCTTCGCGCGTGGCAAAGGCGAAGTCATCGAAGGTGTAGGGGTCACCGGCGAGGTTGATCTGAGTCGTCAGGTGTTGATGGCCGGGGGCCGAGACGAAGTAGTGAATGTGCGCCGGACGCTGGCCGTGGCGGCCCAGCGATTTGAGCACGACGTCCGTGGGGGCGCCTTCGGGCACACCGTAGCCCGACGGGACGATGCTGCGGGCGGTGTAGCGGCCGTCGCGGTCGGCATAGATCGTGCGGCGCATGTTGTACTCGTCCTGGGAAGGGTCGAAGAACGAGTAGCCGCCTTTGGAGTTGCAGTGCCAGATCTCGACCTTGGCGCCGGGGATCGGCTGGCCGTTCACGTCGCGCACTTGGCCGGTCAGCCACATGGTCTCGCCGTCGGGATCGCTGCCGTCGTCCATCCGGGCGAAGCCGTCAGCTTCCGGGGCGCCGGCCACGTAGAGCGGGCCTTCAATGGTGCGCGGGGTGCCGCCGGTGCGCTTGGCTTCGGCGTCGATGGCGTCGTGGCGCATGTCGAGGAAGTGGTCGAACCCCAGCCCCGGCGAGAGCAGGCCGAACTGGGTCTGGCTACCCAGCGCGTTGAGCAGGTTCACGGCGGCCCAATACTCTTCTTCGGTGACATCGAAGTCGTCGATCAGTTTGAACAGGTCACCTACCAACCGATGCACGATCTGCTTGGCGCGATCATTGCCGCCTGCCTGATCCAGGCCGGCCACGGCGTTGAGAAAGTCTTGAACCTCGGGCGTGTCGAAGATTTTTACGGTCATGAGATAGCTCGCTACATTATTATAGATGTTATGGATCAGTACCTTGGCGTGCTCCGCCGAGCATTAGCTGTCGTCGTCACGCACGGACGAGGGGTGGCGGCAAAGCGGCTTGACGCTGATCTCCATGTAGGGGAACAGCGGCAGGTTACTGACCAGCTCTTGAAGCTCGGCATTGTCCTCTACGTCAAAGATACTGACGTTCGAGTAGCTACCGGCCACCCGCCACAGGTGGCGCCATTTGCCTTGACGCTGTAGGTCCTGGGAGTACGCTTTTTCGGTTGCCTTGATACTCGCGGCCTGCTCGGCGGGCATATCGGTCGGCAATTTGACGGTCATCTCGACTTGAAACAGCATATCGATGGCTCTCCTTTTCGTTTGCGGTCTTTGCGTGCGGCGCGTTGGCTAGCGCGCGTAGTGCGCCAACTTATCTTCATCCAAGGTGATCCCCAGACCTGGCCCAGGCGGTAAGGCCACCCCAAATTCGCTGTAGTCGAGAGGCGACACCACGATATCGTCTTGCAGCAAGAGCGGGCCGAACATTTCCGTTCCCCAGGTCATGGTCGGTAGCGTTGCCCACGTATGCAGCGACGCGGCGGTACCGATCGTGCCTTCCAGCAAGGTGCCGCCATACAGGCCGATGCCAGCCGCCTGGGCGACATGCGCGAGCTCCAGTGCGCCATAAATCCCGCCCGACTTGGCGAGTTTCAGTGCAAAGGCTCCGCTGAAGCCGCCGCATACCAAATCAAGGCCGTCACGCGCATCCTGGACGGCCTCATCGGCGAGCATGGGCACATTGAAGCGGTTCGCCAAACGCACCAACCCCGCATGCTCACGCGCGCCGATGGGCTGCTCGATCAACTCGATACCCGCCTCTTGTAACGACTGAATACCGCGAACGGCGGTGGATTCGTCCCACGCTTGATTGACATCGACGCGCACGCTCGCCCGGTCTCCCAAGGCCTCCTTGATGGCCGCTACGTGGCGGACGTCCTGGCCCACGGGATTGGCGCCAATTTTCAATTTGAAGTCGCAGTGCCGACGCTGCTCTAAACGCAGCATGGCTTCATCGATATCTTTCGCGGTATCGCCACTCGCGAGCGTCCATAGCACGGGGATATGATCCTGACGCACGCCTCCCAGCAGCTCGGCCACGCTCAACCCCAGGCGCTTGCCTTGGGCATCGAGCAGCGCCATTTCCAGTGCGGATTTAGCGATCATGTTGCCGCGCGCATGCCGATTGAGCAGCGCGCGGGCGTGGTGAATGTTCTGGGAAGGCTGGCCAATCAGCAGAGGTGCCAAGTACGTATCGATGTTGCGCTTGATGCTCTCGGGACTTTCCGGGCCATAGGCTAGGCCGCCGATGGTCGTGCCTTCGCCCAACCCCTCGATACCGTCTGAGTGATGCATGCGGATGATCACCATGGTCTGGCAGGCCATGGTGGTCATCGATAGTTTATGAGGACGGATGGTCGGTAAATCGACCAGAAGCGTCTCTATTCGTTGGATAACAGTTGACATGGCGGCTCCGGCATCAGGCAATCGTTTCGCTATCGAGCAGTTTGCGTGCCCGTGCAAGCCGGAACCAATATTGTTTAAGTGCGCGTCCATACCAAGGAGGTATCACAAGCGCATGACAGGCTCGGCTATTCAGCCACTTTTTCCCCATAACCCCGAGTGCGAGAGCCGCTGCACGAGACGTGCCCTCGCCAGGGGCGCTCAGCGCCGGATAAAGCGCGTATCGATACGCAACCGCGTGTTAAAGAGCCACGCAATCACTTCGCCGTGATACAGAGCGCCATAAGACAAAAGAATGATCCAAGCGTGTTGCTCGACGCGCACTCGCCTCAAGCGGAGTTTCTAGAGACGGTCTCGAGATACGGTTTCGAGATACTGCCGAGCCGCAATGACATCGTCGTGTGGATCGTGATTCCACAGCCAGTCGAAGCGATTTTCCAGATCGTGGATGAGCTTGCTCTCATCGCCCCCAATGCCTTTTCCCGAATATTCATAGACATCGCCGGCGTCGTGGGAAGTACGCTGCGCTCGACACGTGCGTGCATGGCGCACGTGCTCGAAAGCGGCCAACACATCGCTCACGGGGCGGTGATCGCAGCGGACGTCTGTCAGTAGTGTCGCCAGCACGTAGGCATCTTCGAGCGCCTGTCCAGCCCCCGCCCCTTGGTGGGGCACGAGCGCATGGGCGGCGTCGCCGACAACCATGACGCGCTCGCGCCGATAGAAGGGAAGCTCGGGTAGCTCATGCAGCGCCCAGCGCGTTGGTTCGGCGATGGATGCGAGAATGGCCTGGCAAGCCGGGCTCCAGCCTTGGAAGACGTGTAACATTTCCTGCTGGCTGACGGCCTGAACCCACTCCTCCCCGTCGGGTAGCCGCGGGTGAGGAACCGAGCGGTCCGTGATGAAGGCTACGACGTTGACGAGCTGGGACTGTTTGACCGGAAACGTCAAAATATGGCGATCTTTACCGAGATACATTTGCGGCACCCATGCCAAACGTTTCTCGCTGCCATTAGCCTCGAGCGCTGTCTCTAAGGTGTGGGTGGGGATCATGCCACGATACGCGTAAGTACCGCTCCAGAAGGGCGCAATATCGCCAAACTGGTCGGGCGGTAATACATGGGAGCGAACCGCCGATTTGATGCCGTCAAAGCCGATGATGACATCCCCCGTAAAGTGCGTGCCATCATCGAAGTGGGCAGTGGCGCTAGCGGCGTCTTGCGTCACCGCGACACAGCGTTTGCCGAAATGCGCGATGCCCTCCGGCAGATGGGCCACGATCGCATCCAGGAAGTCGGCACGGTGTACCGAGGATTGGCCAACGCCCGGCGCTAGGCTGGCCGTCAAGTAGGTATCATCACTGCCTCGGCGCCACTCGAACCACACATCTTCGAAGGGGGCTGGTGAGGCGTCGGCAATACGTTGATAGGCCGCTTCCAACCCCAACAGCTGAATGGCTCGTACCGCATTGGGGCCAAAGGAGACCCCAGCGCCGATTTCGGAGAACTGGGGAGCGGCTTCGAATAGCTGGACATCAAGGCCGCTATCTCGCGACAGCGCAACGGCAAAGGCGACGCCACCGATCCCGCCCCCCACAATGCCAATGGAGAGACGTTTTGGCTGGGTATGTTTGACGTGCATGCTTCACTCCCTTTCACAGTGTATCGTTATCATGTCGAGCCTCACGCTCTACTGATAACGCTATTAGGAGGAGGCAACGGTCACCACACAGCCCTCTTCATGTAAACTATAAACGGCGCTAATAACGATATGAAACAAAGAGTTGAGCTAGCACTCCGCGACAGAAGTAGACAATCGTCGCATGCCCGTCAGAGGCCATTGTGATGATCAAGCTTGCCGATATCGATCTCAACTTGCTGGTGGTGTTCGATCTGCTCTACCAAGAGCAAAACACACAGCGTGTCGCGCTACGCCTGGGCATTACCCAGCCTGCGGTCAGCCATGCCTTGAAGCGTTTACGTCTTCTATTGAACGACGAACTCTTCGAACGCACCTCGCAAGGGTTACAGCCCACGCCCCGCGCAAGCCAGCTTTATCCCGGGTTTGCCGACGCGTTAGGGAAAGTGAATGACACGCTGAACCTACACAACGATTTCAACCCAGCCCTTAGTAGCCGTACCTTTCACCTCAACATGACCGACATTGGGGAAATCGTTTTCCTGCCCCGTTTACTGCAGCATTTATCCCAGGTGGCTCCCAGCGTCTCGCTCCACACCGCTCGCAGCAGCCATCACGCGCTGAAGTATGAGATGGAAGAGGGGCAGATCGATCTAGCCGTTGGGCTGATACCGCAGCTGGGCGCTGGCTTTTATCAACAGCGGCTATTCGAGCAGCGCTATGTTTGCCTGATGCGTGACAACCACCCACTCGCCAAGGGCGATTTTGGTCTCGAGGAGTTTCGCTCAGCCCATCATGCCGTCATCGTCGCGAGCGGTACCGGTCATGGCGTGGTAGAGGAGCAGCTCGCCAACGCGGGCATTCAGCGCCCGGTGAGATTGACGCTGCCGCATTTCGCTGCCATTCCCTACATCGTGGGCAGCAGCGATCTCGTCGTGACGGTTACGAATAAATTGGCCGAAGCGACTTGCGAACGATTTGGCCTCACCGTTCGCGAGCACCCGCTGGCCTTTCCAGACATTCCCATCAATCTTTTCTGGCATCGCCGTTTCCATCAAGACCCCGGCAACCGCTGGCTAAGGGGGGTTATATTTAGCATGTTTTCCGAGTAAGCCACCTAGAGCGGCATCTGCCTTAAAGAGGACGGTCTTGTTAAAACCCCTCTGTCGCCATTTGGATAAAATTATCGAGCACCGGCAATACATTACCAGCTCGCCACGCTAACCACAGTGGCATATCGCAGGCGGTTAGCTCATCCAGCTCAATAAAATGAATGCCGGGCATGGGGTGACTTCGGCTAGCGGCCGGTACGATTGCCAACCCTAATCCAGCCGCCACCATGCTAAGAATCGTAATATTATCAGCGCCATACTGCACCACACGAGGCTCAAAGTTGAACCGCGAAAAGTGCGCCACCACCCGATCGTAATAGACCGGTGAAATGCTGCGGTACCCCCAGACAAATTCAGCATCGGCAAGCTCTGCTAGTTTTTTAGGTGGCACTTGCACCCATGTCGAGGTAGTGGGGACGGCAAGTATCAGGTGGTCGTGCTGGAGTAAACGTGCTTCGATATCTGACTGTGCATGATCATCAAGATAAAGAATACCGACATCAAGGGTGCCCTGTTGCAGCCTATCCAACTGTGGGCCGGAAAGTAGCGGAAAGACATCCAGCGCCACATGAGGAAAGCGACCACGATAGCCGCCCATGAGCTTAGCTACTCCGGGAACCCATAAGTGCGTGACGGTGACTCCTAGACTGAGCTTGCCCGTTTGACCGCTACCAAGTGCCAGTAGTCGCGCTTTGATATCAGAGCGCTCGTCTAGCATCCGTGTGGCTTCACTATAAAGTGCTTGCCCCGCAACCGTCGGCCGAATCCCCCGAGCATGGCGATATAGAAGCTGGGTACCTACATCCTCTTCCAACAACCTCATCTGGCGAGTCAGCGCTGGCTGCGCAACATACACTTTCCGGCTAGCAGCGGAAATTGAGCCTGTTTCTACCACGGCAATAAAGTACTCCAACTGGCGAAATTCCATTGTTGTTATCTCCCCCCAATCAGTCACTTTTCTTCTTCAACTTACTACTTAACATACCTATATGATATGGCTAGCATCTAAAATCTATATTTTTGGTATCTCTATTCTTGTTTCATAGTGACACAACAACTCATAACAAGACTCGCCATGGCGAGCAGGACTCTGCTATGAACAACAAGTACCACCTTGTAACGGGGTTGCATTTTGCGGTGTGCACCCTGGCGATGATCTGGCCCGGCGCACTGATCGCCAATCGTATCGAACCCACCGTGCTCGGACTGCCCTTTCTATTTTTCTGGTACATCCTATGGATGCTGATCCTATTTATCGGCATGTGGGTCGCCTTTGCCGTTCGCCACGGAGGTGGACGCCATGAATGATTCGATCATTGTTGTCGGCATCACTTTGACCTATCTCGCCTTGATTCTATGGGTGGGGCTTCGCGCTCGCGGTCAGGAAAACTCCAGCTTGGAAGGTTATGTCGCGGGCGGTCGCCACGTGGGCGTCGTGATCCTGTTCTTCATTCTTGGCGCTGAAATCTTCTCCGCTTTCGCCTTCCTGGGCGCTCCGGGCTGGAGCTATCAGCATGGCGCGCCAGCCTTCTATATTCTCGCCTACCTCTCCCTGGTTCCCATCACCATCTGGGCCATGGGGCCGCGTGTAGCCAAGCTAGGTCGCGAGCGAGGTTACCTCACCCAAGGCGATATGATTGCCGATTACTACCAAAGCAAATCGCTGGGCATGTTGGCGGGCGTGATTGGCGTGTTAGCACTGGTGCCCTACCTCACCATCCAGATTGCCGGTGCAGGCCTGCTGTTTCAGGCAGCAACGGATGGGGTGATCCCCTTCTGGCTGGGTGCGCTGCTGGCTTTCTTAGTGGTTGCTGCTTATGTCTTCTGTAGTGGCCTAAACGGCATCGGTTGGACCAACCTCATTCAGGGCATCATGATGATAGCCATCGCTTGGTTCCTGGGTCTTAGCATCTCCGAACGCCTCTACGGCGGCGTGGGCGACATGTTCAGCCAAATCCAACTGACGATGCCCGAGTACCTCACCATGCCAGGCGCAACGGGCATGAACTGGGGCTACTTCAGCACGGCGGTATTGGTCAGCGCGTTCGGCGGCGCCATGTGGCCGCATCTGTTTATGAAGTTCTACTCGGCTGATAGCGGCAAAACGCTGCGCAAAGTCAGCGTCTTTTACCCCCTCTACGCCTACCTACTGGTACCGCTGCTGTTTATTGGCTTTGCTGGCATCATAGTGTTTGCTGACACACCGTTAGAGCGCTCCGACACAGTGCTACTGCGCATGGTGATGGACGTGGCCAACTTCTCGCCCTGGGTTATCGGCTTAATGCTCTCTGGCGCGCTGGCCGCCGCTATGTCGACCGGCGCCAACTTAGCGCATACCGCGGCGGTGGTATTAGTCCGCGATGTGGTCGGCCCAACCATGATGAAAGACGCCAGCGAGAAGGCGGTCGTCAGCGCAACACGTTGGAGCGTACTCGGCCTGTCGCTGATTGCTTACCTGTTTGCACTGGCTAACCCCTCATCCCTGGTACTGCTGCTACTCGGCGCTTACGGGTTGATTGTCCAGCTATTCCCTATGGTGATCGGCGCGCTGTTCATGCCACAGCTGCGCCGCGCCAGCGTGATGGCGGGTGCTCTTTTCGGCAGCGTGGCCTACCTGTTGATGGAATTCGCCTGGAGCTCACCTTTTGGCTGGCACGCTGGCGTCTGGGCGATGCTGCTCAACGTCGCTGTCGTGGTGGTTTGGCAGTGGCTCACCAAGCCCACTGTTACCAACCCCACCCCTTCCCATACTTAAGAAGTGCCAGGAGAACAGCATGAGTATCCAGACAGATCACTTAGATTTAAAGAGTGCCATCGCCTCTCAACTAGAGGCAGCATTCGACGATATTCAGTCGCTCTACCACCAGTTACATCAAACGCCCGAGCTGCCCTTTCAGGAACATAAGACCAGCGCACGGCTCGCCGACGCTTTGGAAAGTTTTGGCTATGAGGTGAGCCGCAACGTTGGCGGTACGGGTGTCGTGGCATTGCTGCGCAACGGCAAGGGCCCTGCCGTCATGCTCCGCGGCGATATGGATGCCTTACCCATCAAGGAAGAAACGGGGCTAGATTTTGCCAGCTGTGAAATGGCCACCTCAGAAACGGGTAGTGAAGTGCCATTGATGCATGCCTGCGGACATGACCTACACAGCAGCTGCATCGTCGGCACCGCGGCCGTCATGGCAGGACTAAGGGAGCAATGGGTCGGCACCTTGATGCTGATTTGTCAGCCCGCCGAGGAGATATTTGGCGGGGCAAAAGCAATGCTTGATGACGGCCTCTATACGCGCTTCCCTCGCCCAGACATTATTCTTGGCCAGCACAATATGCCCGCTCTTGCAGGCACCGTTGGACACCGTCCGGGTAGCGCTATGGCCGCTTGTACCAATTTGGCCGTTACCATACACGGCAACGGGGGCCACGGCTCCATGCCCGCCCAAACGGTGGATCCCGTGGTCATTGCCGCCCATGTGGTCACCCGCCTGCAGACCGTCGTTGCTCGCGAGGTTCCGCCGGAGGAGACCGTGGTGGTCACGGTTGGCAAGCTTCACGCTGGCACCCAGGCCAACATCATTCCGCACTCGGCAGAGCTTGAGATCAATATCCGCAGCTTTGATGACGCATTACACAGCCAAGTGGTTGAGTCGATCGAGCGTATCGTTCGTGCGGAGTGCGATGCGGGAAGAGCGCCCAAGCCCCCGACCTTAAAGGTGCTCAATGAAACCATCGCCTTGAACAACGACGCGATAGCGGTTGAGCATGTACGTCGCGCCCACGCAGAGCATTTCGGTGACGCCAACCTTTATGACATGCCACGGCTTAACGGCAGCGAGGATTTTCCGTTTTTTGGGAATGCAAAAGCAGCCGGTTTTGGTGGCGAGGATATTCCATACGTGTACTGGTTTATTGGCTCCACCCCCGCAGAACGCTGGGCAAACACCCCAGGAACGAACGTCTCACAGAAAATGCGTCATCTAGAAATGCCTCATTCGCCCTACTACTTCCCAGGCAATGACGTAACAATGCGCACAGGTATCGAAGCCATGGTCGTAGGCGCAATGGCATATCTAACGTAGCAGCGTTAAAAACGAAACGGCAGTGCGAGGCCCTGCCGTTTCATTCCGTCGGTATGCCTTTGCCGCGCGTTTACGGCTGGGCCCAGGATGCGCGGCTGCTGTGCGCAGCCGTCTTATTGGTAATTTTCCATTTACCATCGATTTTGATCAGCGCAATCACATCGACCCAAGAATCTTCAAGGTTGTCGCTATTATCGAAGCCTAATAGCACGCTGGCGACCTCTCCGGCCTGGGTGATGGCAATGAAACGGCTCTTGACCTGCCGCTGGCTATTCGCCCATCGCTCAAAACGGTCGCTAATGAGATCGGTTGCCAAGGCACCCGCCGCGTCCAGCGCAAAAATCCACGCCTCTTGATGAAACGCCTCCTCCAGCTTCTGCCTACTGCCTCGAAAACCATCGACATATAGCTGCACGACTCGTTTAATCTCGTCGATGTCAGGTGCATCACCGACCATCGTGGTATCTACCATCTCGTCACTCCTGCTTATCAAGTGGTTGTTTCTTATCGTTATAACCCAAGCATCTCACGCGCTTGCTGCCAAGTAGCCACCGGGCGCTGATACTTTTCGCAAAGGGCTACGGTGCGCTCGACCAACACCGCGTTGGAGGGCGCCAAGGTGTCACTATCCAAGCGCACATTATCTTCGAGCCCCGTACGGGTATGGCCGCCAGCCGCAATCGACCACTCGTTGAGTAGGTACTGATGGGCACCAATGCCTGCACCGCACCACTGCGCATCCGGCGCCAGCCGCTTGAGCGTCTCGATGTAGAAATCGAAGGTGGGCTTGTCCGCTGGCATCGCATTCTTCACCCCCATGACAAACTGCACATAGAGCGGCGTCTTTAGCTTGCCTTGCTGGGAAAGACTCACGGCTTGATGGATATGCGACAGGTCGAACGCTTCGATTTCAGGCTTGACGCCGTACTTGAGCATCTCATCGGCCAACCACTCCACCAGTTGGGGCGGATTCTCGTAGACACGATTGGGGAAATTATTGGAGCCCACCGAGAGGCTGGCCATATCAGGCTTCAGCGGGAGCATCCCACCCCGGGCTTCTCCTGCCCCGGAACGCCCGCCGGTGGAGAGCTGAATAATCATTCCCGGGCAGTGCTTCTTAAGCCCTTCCATCAGGCGGCCAAACTTTTCTGGGTCAGATGAGGGGGTTTGGTCATCGTTGCGCACATGGCAGTGGGCAATGGTCGCCCCTGCTTCGAACGCTGCCTGGGTGCTCTCAACCTGCTCCTCGACCGTAATCGGTACGGCTGGGTTGTTCTCTTTGCGTGGCAGGCTGCCGGTAATGGCGACACAGATAATGCAGGGCTGGGACATGGGAGCCTCTTTGTTCTTATTGCGAACATTAATTTGTATAACGAACACTTTAGGCTGTCTATCCGGTATCGTCAAATCAACAGGGCGACCAACGACATTGAGCATCACGGTTTAGAAAGAGACATCGAAGACCAGCGGTACGATGGTGTAGAGCGCCACCATGATCACCAGCAGGCCGATGACATTGAGCCAGACACCTGCTCGAATCATGCTTTGGATAGGCAGATCTCCCGTGGCGAACGCCACGGCATTGGAAGGCGTTGCGACCGGCAGCATGAAGGCACAGCTCACAGCAAAGGTGACCACGATGGTCATCAGGAAGGGCTCGATACCCAGCCCCACGGCAATCGATCCCATGATCGGGAAGAAGGCCGCCGCCGTCGCCGTGTTACTGGTGAGTTCGGTCAATAGAATGATGACGAAAGCCGTGATGGCGAGAATCAGGATCGGCGGTAGCCCCGATAATCCCGATACGCTTTCGCCCACCCAGGCACTCAAGCCAGTGGCAGTGAACTGGGCTGAGAGTGTTAGGCCACCGCCAAACAAAATCAGGACTCCCCAGGGCACATCGCGGGTGGCCGACCAATCCAGCAATGCCCCCTTTCCCTTAGAGGCGGGAATCACGAACATCAGAATCGCCGCGAGGATCGCCACACTGGTGTCGTTGATATTGGAGAGCCAGGGTAAGACGTTCTGCACCGACAAGATTCGCGCTATCAAGGGTAAACATACCCAGCAGAACACGGCCCCGCCAAACACCATCAGTACGCGCGCCTCTTCAGGCGATAGGCGGCCCATCCTTTCGAGCTCCGACGCGATCATCGCTCGACCGCCCTGAATGTTTTCGACTTCCGAGCGGAACACCAGCTTGTTCAGAACGAACCAAGCCAACACTAGCATGGTGAATGAGAATGGCACTCCCACCAGCATCCAGTGGCCAAACCCGATACTCAGCCCGTGGGTATCTGCCATGTATGCGCGCATTAGCGCCATCGGCGGCTGACCAATCAGGGTGGCCATGGAGCCGATGGTGATGGCGTAGGCAATACCCAGTAAAACAGCGGCGGAGAACTTGGGCGTGTCATCACCGTTACCCAGTGATGCCACCAGCGCGATGATCGAGCCGCCGATGGGTACCATAATGACGGCGGTGGCGGTATTGCTCACCCACATGGTGATAAACCAGCTAGCGAACATCAAACCGAAAACGATTTGCGCAGGCTTGGTACCCACCGTTAGCACCGTCAGTAGCGCAAAGCGGCGATGTAAATTCCAGCGCTGCGTTGCCAAGCCCAGCAATACGCCACCCAAGACGAGAAAGACGATGCTATGGGCATAGGGCGCAGCGGTCACACCGACCGACGCAATATCGAAAAAGGGGAACAGTACGAGCGGAAGCAGCGATGTCGCCGGAATGGGAATCGCCTCTGTCATCCACCAGGTGGCCATCAGCATTGCAATGCCAGCGACGAGACGCGCATTGAAGGTCAGCGTTTCGGGCAAAAGGAAGAAAACTCCCAAACTTACTAGAACGCCCAGAACAAGAGACATCGGCTTGAAAGCCGAGGCTTCAGTAGAGGGCGCTGGCTCAACGGCCCCAGTGGAGTGCGACATGGCAATGACCTGCATCGGAATAGAAATAACGTGCAAATCAGTGTCACGACGGACGCGCAATGCCGCCAATACCTCTCAGGTTGATGTGCATACCCGGACAAACCGCACCGCCCAAGCACACACCCTCCCTACACAACAGAAACGATGAATCGAGCTTCCAGGGGCTATCCACTTCCCATCTTTTTGGGAGAAGACTGCCAACACATCGTCTCCGTGCTCATCCGTGCGACGTATGGCTTACGACTAATGGATTTTACGATTAGTCCTTATTGCCGAGCGAGGGCCATTGACGTATCAACGCGCTCCCTTTTGGTACAGGTTGAGGCATTAAAGGCCCAACTGAGTGGTAAAAAGTCCTAACGAGGCGCCAGGAATTGAGTACAAAGAGCACACAACGTGCTACGCTCTACCTATGAAAACGATCACATGGAACCCAGAGAAGAACAAACTTCTCCAAGTGGAAAGAGATATCTCGTTTGAGGATGTGGTTTTTCACATCTCGATCGGAGGTATCCTAGATACGTTTGAGCATCCGAATCAGGAGCGGTATCCGGGTCAACAAATCCATGTGATTGAGATAGAGGAGTATGCATACCTCGTACCCTTCGTGGAGTCAGAGGATGAGGTTTTTCTGAAAACGATCATCCCGAGCCGGAAGGCGACCAAAACCTATTTGGGAGGTCCGAAATGAGCAGGTTGGATAAAGAAGAGCTGGAAATCCTGGATGCTTTTGAAGCAGATGAAATGCAGCGCGCACCAGATGTAAAGGATAGGAAAGCGCGGCATCAACAGTACGCCGACGCTATGTTCAAAAAAGATGCCCGTATCAACATCAGGCTTTCTTCCAAGGATCTCAGGGGGCTCCAGAAGAAGGCGCTGGCCGAAGGTATTCCCTATCAAACACTGGTTGCCAGTATCCTTCACAAGTATGTGGAAGGTCGCTTACATGAGGATCGGTAGCTAATACACTGTTGCGGCGCCTATTACGTAGCGCCTTAGGTTTCATTACATGGGGCACATGCTACAAGGGCTGCATGGGATTATCTAAATAATCGCTCATAAGCGAAGCCAGCCAAACAAAAATGGCCTGCGAGAAATCGCAGGCCATTTTTTCAATTTGGCGCGCCCGGCAGGAATTGAACCTGCGACCTTCGGCTTCGGAGGCCGACACTCTATCCAACTGAGCTACGGGCGCTTTGGATGCGTATCGTACCCGTGTGGGCGGGCCGTGTCTAGCGGCGGGGCGGTTTTAGGCCGCCTTGTGATTGACCGTTTTCCCTGCGGTGGTGCATGCTCTGTGGGCACTTTTGCACCTCTTAACCCCCTTGGTCATATTGGGAACATAATAAATGAAAACATTTGCACGTAGTACGCTGGCACTGGGCATCTCACTGGCGCTGGTCAGCGCCGCGAACGCCAACGATTTTGCGGATATGGACCCGGTCACGCTGCGCCTGGCCCACGTGGTCAACGAGCAGGATGGCTTCCATATCGCGGCCACCAAGTTCGAAGAGCTGGTGGAAGAGCGCACCGATGGCAAGGTGAATATCGAGATCTTCCCCAACGCCTCGCTGGGCGATGAGCGCACGCTGCTGGAAGGCATGCAGATCGGCACCGTGGACATGGGCGTGATCACCAACGGCCCGGTGGCCAACTTCGTGGAAGAGATGGCGGTCTTCGAACTGCCCTTCCTGTTCCCCACTCCCGAAGCCGCCTATGGCGTGCTGGATGGCCCCATCGGTCAGGAGCTGCTGGACAAGCTGGCCGACGTGAACCTGAAAGGCCTGGCCTACGCCGAGCGTGGCTTCCGCAACCTGACCAACAGCGAGCGCGCCGTGAATTCGCCGGAAGACCTGGATGGCCTGCGCATTCGCGTGATGGAAAACCCGGTCTACACCGACACCTTCCGCGAGCTGGGGGCCAATGCGATCCCCATGGCCTGGACCGAAGCGCTTACCGCCATGCAGCAGGGCACCATCGACGGCCAGGAGAACCCGGTGAACGTGATCCACTCGTTCAACCTGGATGAAACCCAGAACTACATGACGCTCTCGCGCCACACCTACGCACCGGCGATCTTCGTGATGGGCATGCCCGCCTGGAACCAGCTCCCCGAGGCTGCCCAAGCAGTATTGGAAGAAGCCGCCCAGGAAGCTGCCGAGCACGAGCGCCAGGTGAACGCAGAGATGGAAGCGGAGCAGTTGCAGGCGCTGCGCGACGCGGGCATGGAGATCAACGACACCCCGGACATGGAAGCCTTCCAATCCGCCGTTGCGCCGGTGTACGAGAAGTACGGTGAGCAGTTCGGTGACTACCTGCCGCGTATTCAGGAGGCGCTGCAACAGTGATGTCGTTTGCACAGCCTCTGTTGACGCTGCTGCAACGCATTGAACGCGGGCTGGATGCCATCATCCAGCCCGTGGTGTTTGCGGGCATGGCGGCGTTGATCGGTGTGATCACGCTACAGATCGTTTCGCGGGTGCTGTTCAGCGCCGTGGGTTGGACCGAAGAGGTCGCGCGGTTTCTGCTGGTGTGGATCACCTTTCTCGCGGGCACGCTGGCGTTTCAGCGCGGGCGACATATCGCGGTCAGTTTCGCAGTGGATGCCTTGCCCCTCCCGATGCGCAAGCTGGCCAGGCTGGCGGCGCTGGCGATTGTGGTGGCGTTCATGATCACGCTGATCGTCATCGGCTACCGCTATATGCAGGTGCAGAGCTTCCAGAAATCCGCTTCGCTACGGCTCTCGATGACCTATGTCTACGCCGTGATGCCCGTCTGCGCGGCGATCATGGCGTGGTATGCGCTGGTCGATATGGTCGAGCTACTGGTGAACGGCGAGATGCCCCCGTCCCAGGAGGCGTCGTTATGACCCTGCTGCTGTTCGGGCTGTTCTTTCTGTTCATGCTGCTAGGCGTGCCGATTGCCTTTGCGATTGGGGCCAGTACACTCTACGCGCTGTATCAATCCGGCGTGCCGCTGATGGTGGTCACCCAGCAGATGTTCCAGGGCATCAACTCCTTTGCTCTGGTGGCCATTCCGATGTTCATTCTGGCCGGGGATTTAATGGCCCAGGGCAAGGTTAGCGAGCGCCTGGTGAGCTTTGCCGATTCGCTGGTGGGCTTCATGCGCGGCGGCTTGTCGGTGGTGTCCGTCATGGCGGGCATGTTCTTCGCGGCCATTTCTGGCTCCGGCGCGGCCACCACGGCGGCGGTGGGCTCAAGCCTGGTGCCGGAGCTCAAGCGCAAAGGCTACGACCCCGCCTCGGCGGCCAGCCTGATTGCCGCCAGCGGTACCATTGGTGTGGTGATTCCCCCGTCGGTGCCGATGATCATCTACGCGGTCATCGCCCAGCAGTCGGTTTCCGAACTGTTCTTGAACGGCTTTTTGCCGGGGCTGGCGATGGGCGTGGCCCTCATGGCCATCGCCATTACCCAGGCGTACAAACGCCAGTACCCGAAAGGGACCCCGCTGTCGCTGGCCACCATGTGGCGCACGTTCAAGGCCGCGAGTTGGGGCTTGATGACCCCGGTGATCATTCTAGGGGGCATCTTTTCGGGGATTTTCACGCCGTCGGAAGCGGCCGTGGTGGCGGTGAACTACGCCCTGCTGGTGTCGCTCTTCGTGTATCGCGACTTGACCCTGCCCCAGGTTTACAAGCTGTTGATTCGCTCGGCGATGACCACGGCGGTGATCATGCTGGTGATCGCCATGTCGGCGGTGCTGAGCTGGACGCTCTCTAGCTGGCAGGTGCCCGGCGCGATTGCCCAAGCGGTGCTGTCGCTCTCCACCAACCCTTACGTGATCATGCTACTGATCGTGGGAATCATTCTGCTCACTGGGGTATTCATCGAAACGGCCAGCGCTTTGATCATCCTCACACCGGTACTGCTGCCGCTGGTGCTGCAGCTGGGCATCGACCCGATCCATTTCGGGCTGATCATCGTGGTGGGGCTATCGATTGGCATGATTACCCCGCCCGTGGCGATCAACCTGTACGTGGCGTCGTCCGTGACCCAACTGCCGCTGGAGCGGATCACCCGCGCCATCATCCCCTATCTGCTAGGGCTGATTGGCGTGCTGCTGCTGGTGGTTTACGTGCCTATCCTGCTGGGCTGGTCGGGAAGCTGACGCCAAGCACCGAGCTCACGCGCGGTTTACTGCGCTTGGCCACTGGCTTGGCACGACTTCCGAAACTGGCCGGGCGTGACGTCGAACAGTTGATAAAAACAGCTGCGAAAATGGGAGATACTGACGAAGCCCGTGGCCACCGCCACCTCGGCCACGGGCTTGTTGGTTTGCTGCAGCAGCTGCCGCGCGCGGGTCAAGCGAAGCTCCATGTAGTAGCGCGAGGGGCTGGCATCGACGTACGTGCAAAACATACGCTCTAACTGACGTCGCGAAATGTTGACCCAGTTGGCGATTTCGGCAATCGTCAGCGGCTCTTCGATATTGTTCTTCATGAGCTGCAAAGAGACTTTGAGCTTTTCGGGTAGGGTCGGGTTTTGGTCGACGTTGAGCGTCGAGATATCCGGCGAATCGAGCCCCTTGTCGCAACTCAACATCTCCTCCACCGCCGCGACCACGGCGTTGCCGCAGTCCGCGCGCACCACCTCGAGCATCATGCTCAGCGAACTGCTGGCACCGGCGCAGCTCAGCCGGTTGCGGTCCACGATGAAGCTACGGCTGGTCACGGCGACATCCCAAAACTGCTCGGCCATCATCGCCCGGCCATCCGGATGATAAGCGCACTGATAACCGCTCAGCAGTCCCGCCTCCGCCAGAAAATAGGCACCGTTCCACAGCCCACCCAGCACGATGCCCTGAGCATCAGCACTTCTCAGCCGGTTACGTAGCAGCGGCGTCGACTTGGGCTGCACGCGCAGCCCCCCGCAGACGATCAACACATCGACCGGCGGCGAGGCGCTATCGAACGCGTCGAGCGATAGGTCGGTGGCCACCTCGATGCCCAAGTCGGACATCGTGGCGCCCGACTCGCCGCCCACCACCACCACGTCGTACAGCGTGGCGGCTTTCATCAGGTTGGTGGTCACCAGCGCATCCACCGCACCGGTAAACGCCATCATCGAAAAGTGCTCCAACAGAACGAATGCGACGCGACGCGTGCCGTGGGGCGTATCACGCTCCTCGGAAGGCGTAATGTAGGGCAAATTCTTGCTCTTTAACGTGCTAGAGAACCGGTCTCGCATGTGCCCTCGGTGTTCATTGGCAGCCGTGGTTTTTCTCGAACGTCGTTCACGAAGGAGGGTCGATCGCGTCGAGCACTTCGTCTACCGACATCACCTCACCGCACCGGCTGGGGGCGTACCCCGGTAGTTGGCTAACGGCCTCCTGGAAAGGCGTACCGCGCAGCGTCTTCAAAAAGAGCTGAACGCGGGGCTCTTTCAAGGCGCGGTGGTGGCAGGCCAGCAGGTAATCCTCGGTGGCCAGCGGAAGGAAATCGAGCCCAAATTTTTGGGCGGCTGCCTCCACCCCAAAACCGACGTCGGCCATGCCGGCCGCCACGTAGGCGGCGACGGCGGAGTGGGTGTACTCCTCGATATCAAAGCCGCGAATCTGATGACTAGGCACGTGCGACTCTTCCAATAGGCAGTCTAGCAGCGAGCGTGTACCTGACGAGCGTTGACGATTCACGAAGCGAATGCCGCTCGCGTTCAGCGAGGTGATCGCGTCGATACCCAGCGGGTTTCCTGGGGCCACCATCAGTCCCTGGGTGCGGGCAATGAAGCCGATCACCCGATGCTGCTGAGGCTTGAGTAGACCGTCATACGTGGCCCGCACACGCTCACCGACCGACCCACGCGGCAGATGAAACCCTGCTACGTCGCACGCCCCCCGTTCGAGCGCGGCCAGCGACTCATGGGGGCTGCAGTACTGCAGGTCCAGCGGCAGCGCTTCCAGGTGCTTGGGCAACAGCTCCACCGCAAAGCCGTGGCTGGCGTGCAGCCGCAGCACCGACGAGGCTCCCTGGCAAAGCTGCTGAATGGTGAGGTTGAGCTCCGAGCCGAGACTCTCCAGCTGTGGCCCTAGACGAGCCATCGCGCGCTGTTCGGCCCACAGCAGTTTTTCGCCGAGCAGCGATAGCTTGGCACCGCGTCCCCGTTGGAGTTCCACGAGCGGCACGCCAAAAAAATCGTCGCCCTGACGCAATAAGTTCCAGGCATGCCGGTATGAGACACCCACCTCTGCGGCGGCTTTGGTTAACTTACCCCGTCGATAGACCGCGCCCAGCAGGCGAAGTAACTGTACGTCGAGCTGATGTCCCGCCTCGTCTCGAAAGCACCAGCTAGGAATGACGGAGATTTTTTTCATTGGCACAAACTTTCATATTTTTTAGCTCGTAACTTGATGCTAGCGTGAAATTAACCGTGATGCACGCGAAATGACCATTCAAATATAGGCAAAAACGTGCATATTTATAATCAACAATTTGCACCGGGGAGAGACATGATGAACGGGTCTCCAAAATGGTCGCTGCCGTCGATCCAAGCCGAGATCGATGCGCTCAAACACCTACCAGGCGCGCTGCTACCGATCCTCCACGCCTTGCAGGATCGCTTCGGCTTCGTGCCATCAGACGCCATTCCCCTGATCGCCGAGTCGCTGAAGACGACCCGCGCGGAGGTGCACGGCGTCATTACCTTTTATCACCATTTTCGCACCACGCCGCCAGGCCGCCACGTAGTACAGGTGTGCCGCGCCGAAGCCTGCCAGGCGGTGGGTGGGCGGGCGCTCGAAGTCCACGTTAAATCTCGCCTGGGGATCGATTACCACCAGACTACCCCGGATCGAGAGATCACCCTGGAAGCCGTTTACTGCCTGGGCAACTGCGCCTGCGGCCCGTCGGTCCGCGTGAACGACGAGGTACGCGGCCGCATCACGCCCGAGGCGTTCGATACCCTAATGGACGAGCTACAGACGCAGCCCCTGGAGATGATCTCATGAGCGTGCGCGTCTTCGTTCCCCGGGAAACCACCGCGCTGTCATTAGGTGCCGATACCATCGCGCGACGCCTGGAGCGCGACGCCGCCGCCCGGCACGAAGGCATCACCCTGGTACGCAACGGCTCGCGAGGGCTGTTCTGGCTCGAACCCATGATCGAGGTGGAGACCCCCAAAGGGCGCTTCGCCTACGGGCCGGTCACGCCTAGCGACGTCCCCGAGCTGCTCGATAGCGGCATGCTGGAAGGCTGCATTAGTCACCCGCTAGCGCTGGGGCCGGTCGACGAGATCGAGTACCTCGCCCGTCAGCAGCGCCTGACCTTTGCCCGTATCGGTATCACCGACCCGCTCTCCATCGACGACTATCAAGTCCACCGCGGTTTCGCCGGTTTGGAGGTCGCCTTGGCGCTGACGCCCCAGGCCATCGTCGATGAAGTGAAGGCCTCCGGGCTACGCGGGCGCGGCGGCGCGGCGTTTCCCACCGGCATCAAGTGGCAGACGGTGCTGGATGCCCCCGCCGACCAGAAGTACATCGTCTGCAACGCCGACGAGGGCGACTCCGGCACGTTCGCCGACCGGCTGGCCATGGAGTGCGACCCCTACATGCTCATCGAGGGCATGACCATCGCCGGGCTCGCCGTGGGCGCCACACAGGGCTATATCTACCTGCGCTCCGAGTACCCGCTGGCGAAAAAAGTGCTCGACGAGGCCATCGCCCGCGCCGAACGGGCGGGCTTCCTGGGTGACGACATTCGCCACAGCGGCCACACCTTCCACCTGGAAGTCCGCCTGGGGGCCGGTGCCTATATCTGCGGCGAGGAAACCTCGCTGCTCGAAAGCCTGGAGGGCAAGCGCGGTCTGGTACGCTTCAAGCCACCGCTGCCCGCCATCGAGGGGCTCTTCGGCCGCCCCACCGTAGTCAATAACGTTCTCTCCTTAGCAGCGGTGCCGTTCATTCTGGCCGAAGGGGGCGACGCCTATGCGAACTACGGCATGGGCCGTTCGAAGGGTACGCTGGCGCTTCAGCTAGCGGGTAACGTCAAGCGCGGCGGACTGGTGGAGCTGGCCTTTGGCACCACTTTGCGCACGCTGATGGAGGAGTTTGGTGGCGGCACGCTCACCGGTAAGCCGTTGCGCGCCGTCCAGGTAGGCGGCCCGCTATGCGCCTATCTGCCCGAGAGCCAATGGGACATGCCGCTGGATTATGAAACCTTCGCCGAGGTAGGCGCAGGCATTGGTCATGGCGGCGTGGTGATGTTCGACGACAGCGTCGACATGGCCGAGCAGGCGCGCTTCTCGATGGAGTTCTGCAAGGTGGAGTCCTGCGGCAAGTGCACCCCGTGCCGCATTGGCTCGACCCGTGGCGTGGAGGTGATCGACCGCATTCGCGCGGACGATGATCGTGAGGCCAACCTCGCGCTGCTCAGTGACCTTTGCGACACGATGGTGGATGGCTCGCTCTGCGCCATGGGCGGCATGACCCCCTTCCCGGTACAGAGCGCGTTGAAACACTTCCCCGGCGACTTCCAGCGCCCGGCGAATGGAGAGTACTCATGATCCAACATTTCGATCCCCGCCGTCAGGCCAACAGCGTCGACTTCAGCCGCGACTTCGGCACCCCCGCGCCAGCCCCCGGTGCGGCCAACGTCAACCTCGAGATCGACGGTGTCACGCTCAGCGTGCCGGAAGGCACCTCCGTACTGCGCGCCGCCGCCCTTGCCGATATCAGCACCCCCAAGCTCTGCGCCACCGACAATCTCGAGGCGTTTGGCTCTTGCCGCCTGTGCGCCGTCGAAATCGAAGGGCGTCGCGGCCTGCCCGCCTCCTGCACCACGCCAGTCGCGGAAGGCATGAAGGTAACGACGCAAAACGCGCGGCTCGCCAAGCTGCGCCGTAACGTGATGGAGCTCTACATCTCCGACCACCCGCTGGACTGCTTGACCTGCCCGGCCAATGGCGACTGCGAACTGCAGGACATGGCGGGTAGCGTCGGCCTGCGCGAGGTGCGCTACGGCTTCAGCGGCGAGAACCACCTGGAAGCGGTCAAGGACGAGTCCAACCCCTACTTCACCTTCGACCCGAGCAAGTGCATCGTCTGCTCGCGCTGTGTGCGCGCCTGTGACGAGGTGCAGGGCACCTTCGCGCTGACCATCGACGGCCGGGGCTTCGACTCCAAGGTGTCGGCGGGCCAGAACGACGCCTTCATGGACTCGGACTGCGTCTCCTGCGGCGCCTGCGTGCAGGCCTGTCCCACCGCCACGCTGATGGAGAAGAGCGTAATCGACCAGGGCGTGCCGGACAGAAGCGTGGTGACCACCTGCGCCTACTGCGGCGTGGGCTGCTCCTTCGAAGCGCAGATGAAGGGCGACAAGCTGATCCGCATGGTGCCCTACAAAGGCGGCGACGCCAATCACGGTCACTCCTGCGTCAAAGGGCGCTTCGCCTTCGGCTACGCCACGCACAAGGATCGCATCCGCGAGCCCATGATCCGTGACAGCATCGACCAGCCTTGGCGCAGCGTCTCCTGGGAGGAGGCCATCGGTTTCGCCGCCCGCCGCCTACAGGAGACCCAAGCGCGCTACGGTCGTGAAAGCATCGGGGGTATCACCTCTTCCCGCTGCACCAACGAAGAGACCTATTTGGTTCAGAAGCTGATCCGTGCGGCGTTCGGCAACAACAATACCGATACCTGCGCGCGGGTATGCCACTCGCCCACCGGCTACGGCCTGAAGACCACGCTGGGCGAGTCGGCCGGCACGCAAACCTTCGACTCGGTGATGAAGGCCGACGCGATCATCGTGATCGGCGCCAACCCCACCGACGCCCACCCGGTGTTCGCCTCGCAAATGCGCAAGCGCCTGCGCCAGGGCGCCAAGCTGATCGTCGCTGACCCGCGCCGTATCGATCTCTTGAAAACGCCGCACATGGGCGAGGCCCAGCACCTGCCGCTGCGCCCGGGCACCAACGTAGCGCTGGTCAACGCGCTGGCCCACGTGGTGATCAGCGAAGGCCTCGAAGACACGGCGTTCGTCGCCCGTCGCTGCGATAGCGAGGCGTACCAGAGCTGGCGCGCCTTCATCGAAGACCCGCGCCACTCGCCGGAAGCCAGCGAAAGCATCACCGGCGTGCCCGCCGAGGCCGTGCGCCAAGCGGCACGCACCTACGCCACCGCCGACAACGGCGCGATCTACTACGGCCTGGGCGTCACCGAGCACAGCCAGGGCTCGACCATGGTGATGGGCATCGCCAACCTCGCCATGGCCACCGGCAACATCGGCCGCGAAGGCGTGGGCGTGAATCCGCTGCGCGGCCAGAACAACGTGCAGGGCTCCTGCGACATGGGCTCTTTCCCCCACGAGTTGCCGGGCTACCAGCACGTCGCCGACCCCATCGCCCGTGGCCGCTTCGAGGCCGTGTGGGGCGTGAAGCTCGACGACGAACCGGGCCTGCGCATTCCCAACATGTTCGATGCCGCCATCGAAGGGAGCTTCAAGGCGCTCTACGTACAGGGCGAGGACATTGCCCAGTCCGATCCCAACACCCAGCACGTCGAGGCAGCGCTCTCGTCGCTGGACTGCCTGATCGTGCAGGATATCTTCCTCAACGAGACGGCCAAGTTCGCCCACGTACTGCTGCCGGGATCGAGCTTTTTAGAGAAGAACGGCACCTTCACCAACGCCGAGCGGCGCATCAACCGGGTACGTAAAGTGATGCCCGCCGTAGCCGGTATGGAAGATTGGCAAGTCACCCAGGCGCTGGCCAACGCCCTGGGCGACCCGATGCACTATACCCACCCCTCCGAGATCATGGATGAGATCGCGCAGCTCACCCCGAGTTTCGCGGGCGTTAGCTACGCCAAGCTGGAGGAGCACGGCAGCCTGCAGTGGCCATGTAACGCCGACTACCCGCTGGGCACGCCGACCATGCACGAGCATGAATTCCCCATTGGCCTGGGCCGCTTTGCGATCACCGAGTACGTGGCGACGGAAGAGCGCACCAACCGCCGCTTCCCGCTGCTACTCACCACTGGCCGCATTCTCAGCCAGTACAACGTGGGCGCCCAGACCCGGCGCACCGACAACCAGTACTGGCACGACGAGGATGTGCTGGAGCTACACCCGTCTGACGCCGAGGTACGCGGCGTGCGCGACGGCGACTGGCTGGGTATTACCAGCCGCTCAGGCCAGACGGTACTGCGCGCCCGACTCAGCGAACGTATGCAGCCCGGAGTCGTCTATACGACCTTCCACCATCCAGGTAGCGGGGCGAACGTGATCACCACGGACAACTCGGACTGGGCCACCAACTGCCCCGAATACAAAGTGACCGCCGTGCAGGTAGAAAAAGTCAGCCAGCCATCGGCTTGGCAACAGCGTTTCAACGCCTTCGATCAGGCCCAGCGCGACCATTTGGCCAAGGCGCACCAGGAGGCGCCATGAGCGCAGCGGACACCCGCCATGCCTCGGCTTCGGCCGAGGCCGCGCTCATGCGCCTGCCGGTGGAGGAGCGCCGCGGCAGCAACGGCTGGCATGCCGACACCCACGAGGATGGCCTGGCCCTGGAGCAGCCGGTCGCGCTGGTCTACAACGGAATTTCGCACGCGGTGATGATGGCCAGCCCGACGGATTTGGAGGCGTTCGCGCTGGGGTTCAGCCTGACCGAAGGCATTCTGCACAGCGCCGACGAGTGCTACGACCTAGAGGTTCACGAAGCTCCAGGCGGTTTGGCCATTCACCTCACCATCGCCAGCCAGCGAATGGCCGAGCTCAAGCAGCGACGGCGCAGCCTGACGGGGCGGACCGGCTGCGGGCTGTGCGGCACCGAAGCGCTGGAGCAGGCCATCCGCCCGATCCCAGCAGTCACCGCGCCGTCGCTGAGCGACGCCGCCATCCAGCGCGCGCTTCAGGAGCTGTTCGCCCACCAGCCGCTCCAGGCCGTGACGGGCGCCAGCCACGGCGCGGCCTGGTGCGATCTTCAGGGGCGCGTCCAGTGGCTCTGCGAGGACGTGGGTCGCCATAACGCCCTCGACAAACTGGTTGGCACTTTAGCGCGCGAGAACGCGCCTTTGGCCAGCGGCTTCGTACTGGTCACCAGCCGTGCCAGCTACGAGATGGTCCATAAATGCGCCAGCGTGGGCATCGGTGCCCTGGTGGCCGTCTCGGCGGCGACGTCGCTGGCCGTTGAGCAGGCCCAAACCGCAGGGCTCTTTCTGGCAGGCTTTGCACGGCCCGGCCGCCACCTGATCTACCATCGCCCCGCCACGGCGGCGGTGGCCCACGGCTAAGGAGCCACATCATGTCGTCGAATCACACCACGCAACTAATCAGCATGACCAACCAAATCGCCGCTAACCTAGGCGGCGGTCGCGATGAAGAGGCCGCCGCCGCAGCCACCTGCCGCCACCTGGAAACCTTCTGGGCACGGTCGATGAAGCAGCGCCTGGTCGCCACCCTGGAGCACGACGATACCGAGCTCTCTCCACTAGCGAAACGTGCCGTCGTTCTACTCAGTGAGCGGCTCGCCGAGCGCCAGGCGGGGTAGTAAATCGGGCGCGCAGATACAAACGGGGGTGGCCAGTCGACCACCCCCGTTTGCATCGTCATGATGGGACAGATCAAGCCTCAGCCAAATTATGCCCGGTCTGGCCTGCGTCGAACGCCAGTACGTTATCGAACGCATCGCCAAAATAGAGCTCGTAGCTATCTTTCTCTACATAGCCCAGGTGAGGCGTGGCCAGAAAGTTGGGCAGCGCCAGCAGCGTATGTTCCACCACCGGTTCTTCATCGAACACATCCACGGCGGCCATGCCAGGGCGACCCGCTTTCAGCGCTGCTTCCAACGCGCCCGCCTCCACTAACGGCGCGCGGCTGGTATTCACCAGCACGGCGGTTGGCTTCATGCTGGCCAAATTCGCGGCCGTGACGATGCCGCGGGTTTCCGGGTTCAAGCGCAGGTGCAGGCTGAGCACATCGCTGCGCTGGAAGAAATCCTCTTGCGAGGCCGCGACCTCAAGCCCCGCCGCAGCGGCCCGCTGGCGGGTGCCTTCACGTCCCCATACCAACACGTTCATCTCGAACGCCTGGCCGTAGCGGGCGACCAACTGACCAATTTTGCCGTAGCCAAATACGCCCAGCGTGCGCCCTTTCAAGCCAGTGCCCAGGGTCCGCTGCCAGCGGCCTGCCTTGAGGTTTGCCATCTCTTCGGGAATGCGTCGCATGGCCGAGAGCACCAGCCCCCAGGTCAGCTCGGCCGCCGCAAAGGGCGAGCCGGTACCGGCCAGTACCACCACACCGTGCTCGCGGCAGGCGGCCATGTCCACATGGGCCGCGCCGCCGCCGGTTTGGCTGATCAGCTTGAGCTTGGGTAGCCGCGCCAGCAACGACGCGGTGATCGGCGTGCGCTCGCGAATCAGCACTAGCGCGTCGGCGTCTTGAAAGCGCTCGACCAGCGCGTCTTCCTCGCTGACGGTGTCGTTGTAAATGGTGACCCGGTGCCCCGCCAGCTTGGCGAAGGCATCGAGTTCACGCACGCAATCCTGGTAATCATCGGGAATGACGATGTGCATCAAAGCGGCTCCTTGCTCGGTGAACGCGCTAAAGAGCGATCCCCTTTAGCGGAATGGCTGAAAAACCGCTGCCAGGCGAAGATGCCGACGATGACGGCAATACCTACGACGTCCGTCATGACCTGACCGTTGATCAGCATCAGCGCGGCAAACAGCAGCAAACCGCGCTCTATCCAGGAGCAGGGGCGGGCAAAGTAGCCGATCGTCGAGGCCGCCAAGGCGATGATGCCCAGCACTCCCGAGGCCACCGCCATGGCGATGTCCAGCTTGGAGCCCTGCCCGAGCAGCGGTGGATGGTAGATAAACATAAACGGAATCAGGAAACCGCCCAAGGAAATTTTCGTCGCTGTCAGTGCCGTACGGAACCAGTGGGATCCCGCAATCGCCCCGCCAATGTAGGCCGCCAGCGCCACCGGAGGCGTCACACCCGACAAAATTGCAAAGTAGAGAATGAAGAGGTGAGCAGAGAGGCTCGGCAAGCCCGCCTCGACGAACGCAGCGGCGACCACTGACGCCGCCAGCATATAGGCGGCCACGGTGGGCAAGCCCATACCGAGAATGATGGCCACCACCATCGCTAGTAGTAGTGTGACCAGCACGTCACCGCCGCTCACCATCAAAATCAGCGAGGAGACTTTCAACCCTAGCCCGGTGATGCTGATCACCGCCGCAATGATCGCTACGCTGCCGATGATGACCGCAATCATCGCCGCGGTCATTGCCCCAGCTTCCAACGCGGCCGGTAGCGATTTCACCCGCTCCCAGAGCGTGCCTTGGCTGCGCGGCGACACCAGGTATAGCCCCATGGCGGTGAAGTAAGCCGCCACGGCGGCGGTAGTGGGCGTGTAGCGCAGCACCAGCATGGTAATCAGTACCACTAGCGGCAGCAGCAGGGTTTCGACATTGAAAAGCCCCTCCCGCAGCGTCGGGCGCTGGTCTTTCGGAATCGGGTTCAACCCCAGGCGTTTGGCTTCGAAGTGAACGCTCATCCAAATGGCAAGGTAGAACAACAGCGCAGGAATCAGCGCGGCGCTGATGATATCCAAATAGCTCGTGGAGATGACATCGGCCATCACGAACGCCGCGGCGCCCATGATCGGCGGTAGGATTTGCCCACCCGTCGAGGCAGAGGCCTCCGTGGCGGCCGCAAAGCGCGCGCTGTAGCCGTTTTTCTTCATCAGCGGAATGGTGAATACGCCGGTAGTGGCGACGTTGGCGGCGGTACTGCCGCTGATGCTGCCGAACATCGCGCTACACAGCGTAGCGGCTTTGGCAGGGCCACCTGCCATACCGCCCGTCGCGGCATTGGAGAGACGCATGAAGGTGTCACCGCCACCGGTGGTGACCAAAAGCGCGCCAAACATGATGAACACGACAATGACGGTGGATGAGGTGCGCATCAGACTGCCGAAAATGCCGGTCGGCCCTAAATAGAAGGTGGCAACGAGGTCATCCCAGCGGAACCCACCGTGCCCCCAGACGCCGGGCAGATGTTGCCCAAAGGCGGCATAGGCCAACGCAATCAACACCAAAATGGGGAACGCGAGGCCAATCGCCCGACGGCAGGCTTCCAGCAACAGTAGAATCGCGCTCACGCCGAAGACAAGATCCAGCGTCGTGGGCATTAAGTAGCCCAGCTGATAAATGATGCGATCAAAGTGATAAACGTAATAGGCGCTGATCACCACGCTCAATAAAATCGGAATGACATCGAACCACGGAATGCGCTGGGTATCCCGCACGCGGCAGTGGTACGCCAGAAAGATCAACGGCAGCGCAAACAGCAAATGCACCGCATTTTGGGTGTTCACCGGCCCAGTGACGGCGGTATAGAGGTGGAAAATGGCCATTGCCACCGCCGCCGTGCGGGCCACCATAAACCAGGCGCCGGTAAGCTGCCGCTTGCCTGCATCCTCCTGGTATTTTTCGACGACTGATACTTTTGCGGTTTCCATGGGGAACTCCCGCGCCGCCTATCAAGGGGAGGCTAGGCGGCGCGTCAGGCTAGTAGCAAACCACCCCGCCCGTAAAGGAGCGGGGTGCATGGGCGGGTTACTGCGCTTCAGGTGGAATGATGTCGGCGGGGATCTCCAGCCCTAATTCCTGGTAGTAGCGCAGCGCGCCAGCATGCAGCGGGAAGGTGGCCGTATCGACCACGGTTTGAGGATCGACGCTGCCCGCAGGTTTGAAGGAAGCAGCCACTTCGTCGTGATTTTCCCAGTAGGCTTTGGTGAGTTCATACACGGTGTCGGCATCGAGGTCGGTGGTGGCCGCAATGCCCATGTAAATGCCCAGCGACTGCGCTTCGCTCATGCCGGTGTAGGTGTCGGCCGGCACGATGGCGGGCGACAGGAAGGGCAGCTCAGTGGTCACCGTCGATACTTGCTCATCGGTGAGTGACAGCAGCTGTAGCGGCCGCGAGGAGTGCACTTCGGTGAACAGCGGAATGGGCGGTACGCCGTTATAGCTAAAGCCCACTAAACGACCATCGGTGACCCCTTCCGCCGCATCGTTGACGCGCATGCGCTGGAAATCGGGCTCGATGCCTAGGATGCCGAACACCTGCTCGGTGATGTACTCGCCACCCCCGCCGATGCTGCTGGGGTTGAAGCGCTCACCGTTGAGGTCTTCGAAGGTCTCGATGCCACTGTCCTGACGAACGGCCCAGTGCATGGTCGAAGGCGCAATCCAGTACACCAAGCGCACATCGGGGTTGGGCATATCGGCAAAGCGGCCTTCTCCGTTGTACTGCTCGTAACCCACTAGCGCCTCGGTGAAGGCCAGATCCAGTTCACCGTTGGTGAGGCGAATGGCGTTTTCGCGGGTGCCGCCGGTTTCCCGCACGGTAATTTCGTAGGGCGTGTTGGCGCTGATCACCCGTGCGCCTTCAGAAATACCAAAGAACCATCCCGTGCCCGTCGGCACCGAACCCATGTTGAGTGCCGTTTGCGCTTGGGCAGTCGCAGCGGTCAGCGCGCTGACGGCTAGCAGAGAAGCAGGAAGTACGTGGCGTAATTTTAGCGTCATCATTGTTATGTCCTCAAAGCGTCGGGAAGCATGTTGTGATGTTGTGTGCTGTGGGAGGCCTGGACTGCACCTCTCCCGAGAACCGAGTCAGCAAGGGGAGTCGCTTAACGGTGACTAAAGTGATACCGCCAATCCAGAGAGCTGTACATTGGTCATTGATGAACCTGCCTTCTCCAAACGCGAAAGCAGCGCCGCCAACGTGGCGTCAAAGCGTCGTTGCAGCGCCGTTGGCGGCCTGAGTCAAATGCTCCACCAGCACTCGCGCCGCCATGGAAAGCCGGTCTAAATCTTTGACATAAATACTCAGCTTGCGCCGTGCCCAGTCGTCCTCGATCGGTAACACGGTCACGTTGAGCCCATCCACGTACTGACGAATCGCCCCACGAGGCAGCACGCCGACGCCTAGCCCCGCCTGAACCATCAGGCAGAGCGCATCGTAGCTGGTCACCTGAATACGAATACGTAGCGTTTTGTTGGCTAGGCTGGCCGCCCGCATGATCTCTAAGTTAATTGCGCTGGCGGTGTGTAGACCCACGTGGGGGTAGTCCAAACATTCTTGAAAAAACACCCTCTCCCGCGTGGCCAACGGGTGATGCTGGGGCACCACCAGCACCAAATCATCGACATGGTAGGGGAACTCGATCAGGTCATAGCCGTGTAGCATCTGCGCGCAGACCCCGATGTCGGCGTTGTTGTTCATCACTTCACGGGTGATGATCGGGCTGACCTTCTCTTCCAACTGCACGCCAATATCCGGATGCCGCTCGAAAAAGGCACGCATTTCATGGGGCAGGTATTGGGTGATCGCCGACATATTGGCGAAGACCCGCACGATGCCTCGCTGGCCGCTGGCGTAATCGCGCATCTGCAGGTCGAGGTCTTCTAAGTTGTGCAGAACGCCTCGGGAAAGATTGAGCAGTGCGCTGCCCGCAGGCGTTAGCTCGATGCCCCGGTTATTGCGCTTGAGCAACGGCGTATTGAAGTACGCCTCCAGCTCGCTCAGGCGCTTACTCACCGCAGAGGTCGCCATGAACGATGCATCCGCCGCGCCAGTGATGGTGCCCAGCTCGGCCACTTTCACGAACAGCTTGAGCGAGGTGGGATCGAGTTTCATGAGAGCTGCCGCGCCAAGTCGATAAAATCTTCTGCGACCAGATCAAAGCAGGGGTCGACGCTCAAGTCCGGCGTGGAATCGGGCCCAAACTCTAACGGGCGCTTCACGAAGGCGGTGCGCATACCCTCCCGGTGAGCGGCCTGTAAATCGTCTTGATGGGCGGCGACCATCAATATTTGCGACGGCTTCAGGTCGAGGAGATGGGCCGCCATGTGGTACACCTCCGGGTCGCGTTTATAGTGCCCGGCAAGCTCCGAGGAGAGCACGCAGTCCCAGGGTAGCCCCGCATGGCGCGCCATGTTCACTAGCAGCGAGATATTACCGTTGGAGAGCGTGGCCAAAATATAGCGCTGCTTGAGCTGCGTTAGACCGTCCACGCTGTCTGGCCAGGGCGTCAAGCGGTGCCACACGCGGTTGAGATGCGCTTTTTCGGCGTCATCCAACTGCTCGGCAATATCAAAGGCGACCAGCAGACGGTCGAGGGTCATGCGGTGCAGGTCATCCAATTTGGTCCAGGGCAGCTCGCCTTGGCGGACACGGTTCATCGCGGGGGCGTAGCCTGCCCGCCACTCATCGGCAAACCGCGCCCAGTCGATAGTCAGCCCTTTGGCCTGGTTCAACCGTTCGCCTTCGCGGATGACGCTACCGCGCCAATCCACCACCGTACCGAACACATCGAAAGTGAGCGCTTTAATCTCGTGGGCAATGCCTGTTGTTGTCATGGAGTCTCTCCGATGGCGCCTGTGGAAGTGAGCAAGTGATCGACCAAGTGGCGAGCCACTACGGGCAGCGCTGCGTAGTGGCGCATACCGATCACCAGCTCGCGGGTGGCCCAGTCGTCGGCCAGCGGTATCATGCGCAGCTTGAGATCGTTCAAATCGCGGTACAGCGTGCGCTGCGGCAATACGCCGATGCCCATCCCGTAATGAATCATGCGGCAAATGGCATCGAAGCTGCGCACCTGTATACGCATGCGCAGGGTGCGTCCCGCTTGGCTCGCTTGCTCGTGGAGCAGGGATTGCAGCGAGGCATCCTGCTGCAAACCGACAAAGTCGTACTCAGCGGCCTGATGTAAATAGAGTTTGTCATGCACCGCCAGCGGATGGTCGTGGGGAGTCACCAGCACCAGCTGATCGCGCCGGTAAGGACGCACTTCCAGCTCGTCGGCAGCGACGTGGCTGGCGAAGATGCCAATATCCGCCACGCCATCGCGTACGGCGGTAATCGCCTCGCTGCTGGTGCGCTCCTGCAAATCGATTTTGATTTGCGGGTACTCCATGGCAAAGGCGCTCAAGTCTTGCGGCAAAAACGCAATGATGGCCGAGGTATTGGAGTGAATGCGCACATGCCCCCGCACCCCTTCCCCATACTCGCTCAGTTCCGCCTGTAGCCGTGCCACGTCTTCCAAAATACGTCGGGCGTGGTGTAGAAATGCGCGCCCCGCCGGGGTCAGCTCCACGCCGCGGGGGCGGCGATAGAGAAGCTCGGTGCCCACCAGCGTTTCTAAATCGCTCACCCGCTTGCTCACGGCCGCCAGCGCCAAGTGTTCGCGCTCGGCAGCGGCGGTCAAACGCCCTTCGTCGGCAATAGCGACGAACAGCCTTAGCGTTACAAAATCGAATCGCAGCATCACGTTTACCACGTCGTTATGGGGTAGGCCGTACCGGTCGCCTGCGAAAGGGTTCGTCGCTGGCGAACGTCTAGTTCCTGATTGCCTAATTGTGATGCTCAGCAGGCTCACAGATGCTTGAGGAACAACAAGGCATACAGACACGCTGACGCGACGGCTCAGCATTACCAGGAGCGTTCATTATGACCACCCGCCAGCTTCCTCTCGATGGCCTTAAAGTCGTAGAGCTTGGCCAGCTCATCGCCGGGCCGTTCGCCACCAAGCTGTTGGGCGAATTTGGCGCCGACGTGATCAAAATCGAGCCGCCCGGCACCGGCGATCCCCTTCGCAAATGGCGTATTCTCGAAGAGGGCACCTCGCTGTGGTGGCATGTGCAAAGCCGTACCAAGCGCTCGGTCACGCTGGATCTGCGCAGCGAAGAGGGGCAAGAGATGGTGCGCCGCTTGGCCGCCGAGGCCGATGTCATTGTCGAAAACTTTCGCCCGGGCACGCTAGAGGGTTGGGGGCTGGGGTATGAGGCCCTCTCCACGATCAATCCTAAACTGATTATGGTGCGCGTATCCGGATTTGGCCAAACCGGCCCCTACCGCAACAAGCCAGGCTTTGGGGTCATTGGTGAAGCCATGGGCGGGCTGCGCTATTTAACTGGCCACGCGGGTGAGCCGTCGGTACGCGTAGGCGTGAGCATTGGCGATTCGCTCTCGGCACTTTACGCGGTCATTGGCACGCTGCTGGCCCTACAAGAGCGCCAGCGCAGCGGCCTAGGGCAAGAGATCGATGTCGCTCTGTACGAATCCGTGTTCGCCATGATGGAGAGCCTGCTGCCGGAGTTCGATGCCACCGGCCAGGTGCGGGAACCGAGCGGCAGCGCGCTGCCCGGCATTACCCCCTCCAACGCCTACCGTACCTGCGAAGGCGAGTATGTGCTGATTGCCGGTAATGGCGACAGCATCTTCAAGCGTTTGATGGGCGTGATTGGCCGTGACGACCTCGCCAACCATCCTGCCATGGCCCACAACGATGGCCGCAGCCAGCACGCCAACGAGATCGACGCGGCCATCGAAGCCTGGACCCAGACCCGCCGCCGCGACGATATTCTCAGCGCCTTGGACGACGCCCGCGTACCGGCGGGCTTCCCCTACACCGCCGCCGATATCGCCAACGACCCCCACTACCTCGCCCGGGAGATGATTCAAACCGTCACCCGCGCCGATGGCCGCCCGCTCAAGGTACCGGGCGTACTGCCCAAACTCAGTGCCACGCCCGGCAGGCTGGGGCAAGGCGGGCCGTCGCTCGGCGCGCATACCGATGACGTACTCGACGAGCTGGGCATCGATGCCGCCACCCGCGACAAGCTACGCCAAGCGGGCATCATCTAAGTGGAGACCCCCATGACGACGTTACAAATCAACGAAGTGGCCCCGCGTGATGGCTTTCAGAGCGAAGAGCGCTTCATCCCTACCGAGCAGAAAATTGCGCTGATCGATGCCCTCACCGCCACCGGCATTGCGCGTATCGAAGCGACGTCTTTCGTTTCGCCCAAAGCCATTCCCAACCTGCGCGATGCCGCCGACGTGGTGAGCGCCATCCAGCGCCGCGAGGGCGTGGACGTGACCGTGCTGGTGCCCAATCTCAAAGGGGCCGAGCAGGCAATGGCGTGTGGCGTGGACGAGATCAACCTAGTCATGTCGGCCAGCAACGCCCACGGCCGCGCCAACCTGCGCATGACCCCGGAAGAGTCGCTGACACAGTTCGGCGCCATCCTTCAGGCGGTGCGCGGTAGCGGCGTCTTCATCAACGCTTCGCTCTCCACCACCTTTGGCTGCCCGTTCGAGGGGCACGTGCCCGAGGCACGCGTGTTCTCCCTCGTCGAGCAGCAGCTAGCGCTGGGCGTCGAGGGCGTCACGCTGTGCGATACCACCGGCGTGGCAAACCCCGCCCAGGTAGAGGCGCTTTGCCGCCAAGTGCTCGAACGCTTTCCCGGCGTGCCGTTTACGCTGCATTTTCACAACACCCGCGGCATGGGGCTGGCCAACGCCTTAGCGGCGTGGCAAGCGGGCATTACCCGGTTCGATGCCTCGCTGGGCGGCTTGGGCGGCTGCCCGTTTGCCCCTGGTGCCACGGGCAATGTTTGCACCGAAGACCTCGTGCATATGTTCGAGCAAATGGACGTTGCCACCGGCGTGAATTTGCCTGCCTTGCTGGACATATCCGCCACGCTACCGGCATTGATTGGCCATGAAACGCCCGGACAAGTGGTGAAAGCCGGCAGCGCAGATCGTCGTTACGCCCTGCCTTGAATACGTTTTTCCCCTACCTCCTCTGAGCTTTCGATAACAACGACAATCGGATAACTGACCATGACCTCAACCTCCTCTGCTCAACCGTTAAATCTTGCCCAGCAACTGCTCCAACGCCATCTCGTCAGCGGTGAGCTAACCCCGGGCAGTGAAATTGCCCTTCGCATCGACCAAGCCCTGCTGCAAGACGTGCTAGGCACGCTGGTCATGTTAGAACTAGAAGCCATGGGGCTCGATCGTGTGCATACCGAGCCCAGCGTGCAGTACATCGACCACGGCTTGGTGCAGGCCGATAACCTGAACGCCGAAACTTACTTGTTTTTGAAAAGCGCCTGCGAGCGCTTTGGCGTGTGGTATTCAGGCCCCGGTAACGGCATTAGCCACCCGGTGCATATGGAAAACTTTGGCGTGCCGGGCCAATCCATCGTCGGTTGCGACAGCCACACCACGGCGGCGGGTGCGCTCGGGATGCTGGCGATTGGTGCGGGCGGCATCGAAGTAGCCATGGCGATGGCCGGCGAACCGCTGTATGTCACCATGCCGAAAATTTGGGGCATCAAACTGGAAGGCCAATTGCCCGATTGGGTCTCGGCGAAGGACATCGTGCTGGAACTTTTGCGACGCCACGGCGTGGCGGGTGGCAAAAACACCATGATCGAGTATTACGGACCGGGGCTTGCGCATCTTTCTGCCATGGACCGCCATGTATTGGCCAACATGGGCACCGAAATGGGCGCCACGGCCACGGTCTTCCCCAGTGACGAAGAGACCCGGCGCTTTTTAGCCTCCCGAGGCCGGGAAGCCGACTGGGTGGCGCTGGCCGCCGAACCCGGCTGCCACTACGACCTGCACGAAACGCTCGACCTCAGCCAGTTGGAGCCCATGATTGCGCTACCTTCTAGCCCCGATAACGTCGTCACCGTGCGCGAGGCAGCAGGCCAGCCGCTGCATCAGGCCTACATCGGGTCGTCGGGCAACCCGGGGTTTCGAGATTTTGCCGTGGTGGCCGAGATTGTACGCGGCAAGCAGGTGGCCGACGGAGTTTCGCTCGATATCAATCCCTCTTCCCGCCAGGTGCTGACCTCGCTCATCGAGCAGGGTTACCTGGCCGACCTGGTCGCCAGCGGCGCTCGGCTGCACCAGGCGGGCTGTAATGGCTGTATCGGGATGGGCCAAGCACCCGCCGTGGGGCTCAACAGTCTGCGTACCGTGCCGCGCAATTTTCCCGGGCGCTCCGGCACGCGGGAAGACAGCGTGTTCTTGTGCAGCCCTGAAACGGCGGCGGCCTCGGCCATCCAGGGTGTCATCACCGACCCGCGAACCCTCGACATGCCTTACCCCCGCCCCCAGGAGCCCGTCCAGGTCAAGGTGGACCGTGACATGTTCAAGGCTCCGCTTCCCCTTGAAGAAGCCCGGTTGAAAGCGCTGCAGAAAACCGACAACACCCCCGCGCTGCCAGAACTCAGCCCGCTGCCCCATCGTCTCGACATTCCCGTCCTGCTGGTCACGGGAGACAATATCTCCACCGACGACATCATGCCCGCCGGACAGCGGGTGCTGCCGTATTGGAGCAGCGTGTATGCGTCGGCGCCGTTCACGTTCGAGGCGGTCGACCCGACCTACGCCGAGCGCGCAGACAGCACCCGCACCCAGGGCGGGCACGCAATTATTGGCGGGGCGAATTACGGGCAAGGCTCCAGCCGCGAGAATGCCGCACTGGTGCCACGCTATTTGGGGCTACAGGTGGTGGTCGCGAAGAGTTTTGCGCGGATTCACTGGCAAAACCTGATCTGCTTCGGGGCTCTACCACTGACGTTTACCCGCGAGCAAGACAATGCCCTACCCGCAGAGGGCGACCGCTTGGTGATCGAAGATCTCTATGAGCAACTGGAGTGCGGGGACACGCTGACCGCGCATGTCCCCGGTAAAGGCGAGCTGACGCTACATCATGGTCTCAGCCCCCGCCAGCGGGAGCTGATCGCGCAAGGTGGCGTGATCAACCACCTGCGCCAGCGTCACGCTTAGAACTCTTCCCAGTCGTCTGCGCTATGCTCGGCAGACGACGGCTTGGCGGCCAGGGCTGGACGCTTGAGCTCCTGGCCCGCCCCCGTGCCGTTGGCGCCGCTGGCGGGCAACGCTTGGCGCGCCCCGCTGCGTGACGGCGCTGAGGCGCTGTCTTCTCCTAGCACGAACGAGTTGATCAGTTCGTTCAGGTGCTCGGCGTGGCGGCGCATGTCCGCTGCGGCGGTGGTGGCCTCTTGCACCATGGCGGCGTTTTGCTGCGTCATGGTGTCCATCTCGGCCACGGCGGTGTTGATCTGACCAATGCCACTGCTCTGCTCTTTGGCCCCCGCGCTGATTTCACCGATCACGTCAGTGACCTTCGAGACGCTTTCGACGATGTCACGCATGGTGGCCCCTGCACTGCGGACCAGCTCCGCACCGGTGTGGGTGTGCTGTACGGATGCATCGATCAGCTCGCGGATCTCTTTCGACGCGTTACTGGAGCGACTGGCTAGCGTGCGAACCTCCTGAGCCACCACCGCAAACCCACGACCGTGCTCCCCTGCGCGGGCGGCTTCGACCGAGGCATTAAGCGCCAGAATATTGGTCTGGAAGGCAATCGCGTCGATCATCGTGATGATGTCACTGATACGCGAGGCGGAGTCGTTGATATCGCGCATGGTGCGCTCGACCTGCCCCATGGCCTCTTCGCCTTGGTGCGCCACTTCGGCGGTGGACTGCACTAACTTGTTGGCCTGCTGGGCATTATCGGCGCTGTGGTTCACGGTGGACGTGATCTCTTCCATGGAAGCCGAGGTTTCTTGCAAGTTGGCCGCTGCCTGCTCGGTGCGCGTCGCCAGTTCTTCCGAGCTGTGGGAAATGTCGCCCGCCGAGTGGTAGACGCTTACGGTGCTGCGGCGTACGTCGCGCAGGGTATCCTGCATGCGGCCAGCAAAGGCGTTGAACTGGACAGCGAGATTCCCCACTTCGTCGTTGCTCTCTATGGTAAGACGACGGGTTAGGTCACCACGACCCTGGGCAATATCAAGCATGGCATCAGCAGCGCGTTTAATCGGGCCTACCAAACGACGAACGAAAGCATACGTCAGCATGGCTATCGCGATGAACAAGGCAGCCGCCATCAGGACAGTGATCCCGATAGAGTCACGTAAATCGCTCATTGCCCGTGTTTCGATCTCGGCCAAGGCGTTTTCCATATCCACCACATAGACCCCCGCACCGATCAGCCAATCCCACTTTTCGAGGCGCCCCACGAACGAGTGCTTCGTTTCCATGGCTTGCGTGCCGGGGTGATCCCATACGTAGCTATAATAACCACCTCCGCTACGAGCAAGCTCGATGATGTCACGAATCAAATAGGTGCCATCGGGCGTTTGCGCATCGATCATATTGGTTCCCTCTCGCTCTGGAGCGGGTGCCGTGACGATATTGTTACCGTCGAAGTCATAAATGAAGAGATAGTTGTTATCTTCAAACCGCATAGCACGGATGATACTGGCCACTTCTTGTTTCGCCGCTTCATCGTTAGGCCCTGCTGCCTCATAGATCGGGGCAATGGCCGTCATGGCCACTTGGACAATGTCTTGGACGGCTGCTCGGCGCTCTTCGATCAACATGTTGCGCTGTTCGGCCAACATCTCCTGAGTATCTTGCGTGCGGCTATACGCATCAAACGACACCAGCGCAACGGTGACCAGCAGCAAAGGAAGCAGCACCAACATCAGTACTTTGGTTTGCAGACTCGAACGGCGCTTTTTCAGCGTGGAGGGGGGATTACTCGTCATGACGTTTCTTCCAATGGAGTCGTGGTCAGATATTTGAATTTTTGTAAATTCATTATCGACCTACTTGCCATCAGCTTTAGCTTGGGATGCGTTTTTTAGTTTATGGACAGTAAATTAGCGTATGAACAGCCGTTTCATAACATGGGTTAAGGTTATCGATCGATTATCGGTTCATGGTGTCGAAGTGGTGGCCAGGGACGGCCCGTTTTGGCGCGGTGCCAGCCACGAAACAACGCTGCCCAGCACCGGGTTTCCCGGGCTGGGCAGCTTTTTTATGCGTCTTTTATGCGTCGAGCGTCGTGAGCAGTTAGGCCGTGGCCACCTGCGGGCGTCGCTCCTCCAGCATGCCTTTATCGAGAATGAAGCGAATGATCTCTTCGAGGCCCACGCCGTCGTAGAGATTGGTGAACACGAACGGCCGCTCGCCGCGCATTTTCTTCGAGTCGCGCTCCATCACCTCCAGCGAGGCGTGTACCTGCTCGGCGATGTCGATCTTGTTGATGATCAGAAGGTCCGATTTGGTGATGCCCGGGCCCCCTTTGCGGGGAATCTTATCGCCAGCGGACACATCGATGACGTAGAGCGTCAGGTCGGAAAGCTCGGGGCTAAAGGTAGCAGAGAGGTTATCCCCGCCGGATTCGACCAGCACCAGCTCCAACTTAGGATGACGGGCGTGTAACTCATCGATGGCCGCCAAGTTCATGGAGGCATCTTCCCGAATCGCCGTGTGCGGGCAGCCGCCGGTTTCGACACCGAGAATGCGGTCGGCGGGCAGCGCATCGTGCTTGAGCAGGAAATCGGCGTCTTCGCGGGTATAGATATCGTTGGTGACCACGGCGATATCGTAGTGGTCGCGCAGTGCCGAGCAGAGTTGCTTGAGCAGGGCGGTTTTGCCGGAGCCGACCGGGCCACCCACGCCAACGCGTAAACAGTGAGTCATGATGTTTCTCCTAATGGATAACGCCCGCTAACTTCGAAACAGGCGGGAGTATTGGGTTTCGTGTAGAGCGCTGGCGATCGCGACGCCTGGCAGAGCGGGGCCAAGCTCGTCATCGTCGAGTTGATGCGCTTGGTCGACCGCCGTCACCAGCTCTCCCCGTAACCGTTCGATGATGCGTTGCGCCGCCGTATGGCCCAGCGGTAATGCCTTACAGGCCACCGCAAGCTGGTTTTCCAGCCACGCCCAGCCAAACCCCAGCAGCGCTTGACGCACCGGAATGCCACGCTGGTAGGCCGCCCAGGCAAACAGCGTGACATAGCCTGCCTGAGGCGGCAGCAAGGGCGTGAGTGAGTCTTCACTAGGCAGCCGTTCATGTTGGGGTAACAGGTCGAGACTACCCAGCAGCCGCTTGAGCGAGGCGCCAAGGCGGCTATCTTCGGCGGCGAGTTCGGCGGTTTCACGGGTAGCGGCCAGCCAGTCATCCCATTCGGCAACGGCGGTGCCATCCTGCTGTTCGAAAGCGCGATGTAGCCGCTCGATCACGGGCAGCTCGCAGCGGCTCAAGCCATCGTCCAGCACGCCGGAGAGCCACTCGGCTAGGCTCTGCTCGTCACTCACCCAGCCCAGCTCAAAGGCGCTCTCCAGCCCTTGCGAGAAGGCAAAGGCACCGATGGGCAGCGCGGGGCTAACGAGCTGCATCAGCCCGAGCAGCGCGAGGTCGGATGGCGGCTCAGTGGGCATGGTGGTGGTGCACATGGTCGTGGTCGTGGTCGTGGTCGTGGGAATGAGCGTGGTGATGACTGTGCGAATGCCCACCACCCACTTGATTATAGGCGCCGGGTTCGGGGTCGAAGGTGGCGTTGTGGTGCTCGAGCGTCGCGCCTAGCAGCTCGGCCAGCTCTTCGAGGACGTGGTCGGGTGGAAAACGTACCCAGCCGCCCTGCTCGTCTTCACCCAGTGCCAGCTGCACATGGCGATTGCCGAGGTGGTACGCCAGCCGGGCCAGGGGTAAGCCAGTACTCACTCGCGCGGTCACTACAGGCTCGATCGCGGCGCACACGCGGACGACCTCCCCATTGTCGGCCTTCAGGCCATCGCCATCGCGCAATACCGGGCCGCGATCCAGAAACAACCCCAGCTCGCGGCCGCTATCGCTCTCGGCTTTCAAGCGGCCACGAATGCGCAGCTCGAAGGGCAGTGTCAGCGTGTCGCTGGCGGTGCTTTCGTCTATCGGCCCTAAGCGCTCAATTAATTTCAGCATGCTCTCATCCTTTCTCGATCCTTGAAGGCTGAGCCGGGGGTAGGCCGTAGAGAGGGTCTTTTGCCATGGATGGCAAAAGTAGCGTACAGGGACGTATTTACAGCGCCCTCTCGTAGGCCTACCCCCGGCGCCCCGGGCAACAACTCAATCAAAACAAGTGATACCGCTGCGCCAGCGGCAGTTCGTTGGCGGGCTCGCAGGTGAGCAGTTCGCCGTCGCAGCGCACTTCGTAAGTTTGCGGGTCGACGGTGAGCTCTGGGCAGGCGTCGTTGAGCTTCATGTCCTTTTTACGCACGCCGCGCACGTTCTTGCAGGCGGACAACGTGCTTTGTAGGCCAAGCCGCTCCTGGATGCCCGCATCGATGGCGGCCTGGCTGACGAAGTTGAGCCTTACCTGACTGGCCGCGCGGCCAAAGGTGCCGAACATGGGGCGGTAGTGCACCGGCTGCGGTGTAGGAATCGAGGCGTTGGGGTCGCCCATGGGTGCAGCCGCAATCATGCCGCCTTTCAAAATCAGCGATGGCTTCACGCCGAAGAACGCGGGCTTCCACAGCACCAAATCCGCCAGTTTACCTACCTCAATCGAGCCCACTTCATGGGCGATGCCGTGGGTAATCGCAGGGTTGATGGTGTACTTGGCAATGTAACGCTTGGCGCGCAGGTTATCGGCCCCCATCGCCTCGTCTTCCGGCAGCAGGCCGCGCTGCACCTTCATTTTGTGCGCCGTTTGCCAGGTGCGGCAGACGACTTCGCCCACCCGGCCCATGGCCTGGGAGTCGGAAGCGATCATCGAGATCACGCCCAGGTCGTGCAGGATATCCTCGGCGGCGATGGTTTCGCGACGAATACGTGAATCGGCAAAGGCCACGTCTTCGGGAATATTGGGGTCCAGGTGGTGGCACACCATGAGCATATCCAAGTGCTCGTCGATGGTGTTCACCGTGTAGGGACGTGTGGGGTTGGTGGAGGACGGAAGCACATACTCCTTGGAGCAGGCGGTGAGAATGTCCGGGGCGTGACCGCCGCCTGCGCCTTCGGTGTGGTAGGTGTGGATGCCGCGCTCTTTGAAGGCCGCCAGGGTGTCTTCCACGAAGCCGGATTCGTTGAGCGTATCGGTGTGGATGGCGATCTGCACGTCGTACTTTTCCGCCACGCTCAGGCAGTTATCGATAGAGGCCGGGGTAGTCCCCCAGTCTTCGTGGAGTTTGAGGCCCATGGCACCGGCTTCCAACTGCGCTTCGAGCCCCTCCGGCAGGCTAGCGTTGCCCTTGCCGAGCAGGCCGATGTTCATGGGCAGATCGTCCACTGCTTGCAGCATCTTGCCAATGTGCCACTCGCCGGGGGTGCAGGTGGTGGCGTTGGAGCCGGTGGCGGGGCCGGTGCCGCCGCCGAGCATGGTGGTGACGCCGCTCATCAGCGCTTCTTCCACCTGCTGGGGGCAGATGAAGTGGATATGCGCGTCGATGCCGCCTGCAGTGAGAATTTTGCCTTCGCCCGCGATCACTTCGGTGCCAGGCCCGATCACGATCTCAACATCGGGCTGGGTGTCGGGGTTGCCGGCTTTGCCGATGGCGGCGATGCGGCCGTTTTGCAGCCCCACATCGGCTTTGACGATGCCCCACCAGTCCAGAATCAGCGCGTTGGTGATCACGGTGTCCATCACCGAGGCATCCTGGCGCTGGCTTTGGCCCATGCCATCGCGGATCACCTTGCCGCCGCCGAACTTCACTTCTTCACCGTAGTGGGTGGCGTCTTTTTCGACTTGGATCCAGAGTTCGGTGTCGCCTAGGCGCACGCGGTCGCCTACCGTGGGGCCGTACATATCGGCGTAGGCTTGCCGACTGATCTTGTTTACCGATTTCATATTTGCCTCTGCCTCAAGCGTTGAGTCCAGTGCTGGGCGGTCATCGGCTGTGTGAACAGTCACCCAGCCGATGCCCGCCCTACCGACGGTTGTTCTTTATTAATCCGTTGGCTAATCGAGCGGCCCCATCACATCGCCACGGAAGCCGTAGATTTCCCGCTTGCCGACGAACGGTATCAGCGTGACGTCGCGGGTTTGGCCAGGTTCGAAGCGGATGGCGGTGCCGGCGGCGACGTCCAACCGGTAGCCACGGGTCTTGTCGCGGTCGAACACCAGCGCCGGGTTGGCCTCGGCAAAGTGGTAGTGGGACCCCAGCTGAATGGGGCGGTCGCCGGTGTTGGCCACCTCGACGGTGATGCGTTCTCGGCCCGCGCACAGCTCGATATCACCTTCTTGCAACTGATACTCACCGGGAATCATGGCGCTCTCCTAGCGGTGGACGGTTAATTGATTGGGGTGTGAACGGTGACCAGCTTGGTACCGTCGGGGAAGGTGGCCTCCACCTGCACTTCATCGACCATCTCCGCCACGCCCTCCATCACGTCGTCGCGGGTCAGGATCTCGCGGCCGTAACTCATCAAATCGGCCACGCTCTTGCCATCCCGTGCGCCTTCCATGATCTCGAAGCTGATCAGCGCCACGGCTTCGGGGTAGTTGAGTTTCAGGCCGCGCGATTTGCGGCGTTCGGCAAGCTGAGCCGCGGTAAACAGCATCAGCTTGTCTTTGTCTCGTGGGGTTAACTCCATAGGGCTGCTCTCCAGCAGTGCTCGAAAGATAGATTCAGGTTAGCCAAATACGCGGCGTGTGCGCCTTGCGCTCGATCCAACGGGGCCGCAGTAGGTGCCAGGCCTGCTCACACAGCGCCCAGGCCTCATTTCGGGATGCACCTAAATAGCGCAATAGCAGTACGCCATGGCGAACGGTCACCGCCCAGCGGGAGTTGCTCGGCAGCGCTTCACGCAATGCTTCAATAGCCGCAGCGGCATCGTCGATGCCCACCGCCCAGAGCGTGGCCTGCACCGTTGCGCCGCCTTGGCCCCAGCGGCCCACAAAGCGTGGGTGCCCGGGGTCGAGCGGCTGGCGTTCAAGCCACAGCGGTTTGCCATCCAGAGTCAAGCGAAAGTGCTGCTCGATGCGCCCGGAGACATAGGGCAGGTCGCTTGCCGGGCGGCCGAGGGCCATTACCTCCCAGCCTAAGCAGCGGGCTCGGCCCTGTAGCGCGATATGGGTGCGCTGAGTGCCCTTTGAGCCATCGAACGCGATGGTTTCCTGGGGCAGCCACTCCAAGGCGCCGCCCTCTTCGACCGTCAGCTCGGTGTTCTGGGTCCAAGCCACACCTTGGCTGTCAGCTTTGTAGAGCTTGTTGGCAGCGGGGGTGGTGAGCAGCGCGTGTGCGCCGCGCTCGACATGGGCACGAATGGTCAGCGCATCGCCGCTCACCAGCCCCCCGGGCGGGTGTAGTACGTATACGTGGCACGCCTCATGGCTGCCCTCTGGATAGAACGGGCGCTGCACCCGTAACGGTCCTTGGTGGCGCGCCTGCACTAGCCGGGTAACACCATCGCGATGGGCAAAGCGTAGCGCCAGCGAGGCGGCCCAGCGGCGCTCGGCATCGAAACGGTGGCCTGAATCGGCGGCGGGTGGGGCAAGTTCGCTCAGCATCATGGGGCGCTATCGCTTCCTTGTGGATACATCATTGCCTTACGAATGCAAAGAGTGCGCCAAAATGGTGAAAGCGTGGTATCGGCGCTGCGCAGCCACCCACATCGCGGTCTACCTCTACCGACATGCGTTTCATTACCGCTCTCAAGCACCAAAAAAGAGCACCGCCATCCGATATTGCACCAAATAGTCTCAATGACCGAAGGCGTCCTTCGCGGCAATACACCACAGCGTTCATATACGGCACTGAGTGCGCTGCTCACGCGTCAAGCTGTACAATTCTCTCTCTTTAAGCCGCTTACAAAGCATAGTGTGAGATGCGACCTTTCCGCTCGGCAAATTCCATGGGGTACCGTATAGCGCTCTACTTGGCGTTCGCGGCGCTCTTTCTGGTATTTGCCGGGCCGCTCCTCTCGCAGTTTCAAGCGCAGGGCCACGCTACCGCGCATGCCCATGGCCAGCATGCCACGCATTCTACGACGTCGCCCGCCCCGTCGCCGCACGACCATGATCCGCTCCACCGCTGGTATCACCCCTGTGATTATTGCGGCTTATGGCAGCATACGCCGACCGCCCCTCAACACTTACCCGCCATTGGCAGCACGGCATTTCCATCGCGTACACCCCTGCCCTCGGTGTTCGCTTCGCGCGCTGCAGTGTCACGTCACTATCCCCACGCTCACTCCCGCGCCCCACCGTCGCCACGCCTCATTTAACGCACCGATCTTTCCCCTTTGCCACCCCATGACGGGCCACCCCATAACGGGTGTGGCTAACCACTTATTTTGCCCGTGACGTCGCTGGTACGCCCGGCGCGGCGCCACGGGCACTTGGAGCGTTGTATGACGATGCCGTCTTCCCAGGTGGCGCGCAAAGCGTCACTCGATCTGTATCGCGCCGTTTGGCGCTGGCACTTTTATGCAGGCCTGTTAGTCCTGCCTTTTTTGATTACTCTGTCGCTGACCGGAGCGCTTTACCTGTTCGATGACGAGCTGGATGGCCTCATCCACTCCGATCTCAAGCGCGTGGAGGCACAGCAGGACGTGCAGCTACCCGCAACGCTCGTGAGCGCCGCGCTGCAGGCGCACCCCGGCACGGCGGTGAAGTACACCTCCCCCACCACGCCGGAAAGCTCGGCTGAAATTACCGTCAATGCCCTTAGCGGAGAACGGTTGGCCGTCTATGTGAACCCGTACACTGCCGAGGTGCTGGGCTCGCTGGATGACCGGGGCACGGTGATGTGGACCGTGCGCTACCTGCATAGCTTTAAATTTTTCGGGCAAACGCCGCGCAAGCTGATCGAGATGGCCGCGGGCTGGTCGATCTTGCTGGTCGCCACGGGCATCTATCTGTGGTGGCCACGCAAAGGTAGCGGCGGCGTGGTGCGCGTGCGCGGCAAGCCCAAAAGCCGCGTATTCTGGCGCGACCTGCACGCGGTGCTGGGGCTCTTTGTCGGCGGGTTTATCGTCTTTCTGGCCATTACCGGCATGCCGTGGTCGGGGGTGTGGGGCGCGCAGGTGAATGAGTGGGCCAACGGCAATAACTTTGGCTACCCGTCCGGCGTGCGTGTTGAAGTGCCGATGTCCAACGCCTACCTGAGCGACCAGGGCAGCACGAGCTGGTCGCTGGAGCAGGCGCAAGTGCCGGAATCGACACCGCCCGCCGCGCCCACCCCGCGCATTGGGTTGAACAACGCCGTGGCGCAGCTGGAAGCGCTGGGCTTGCAGCAGGGCTACACGGTCAACCTACCTACCACGGCCGCCGGGGTGTACACCGGCTCGATTTATCCCGATGACTTGTCCCAGCAGCGCGTGGTCCACCTCGACCAGTACAGCGGCAAGCCGCTAATCGATATGCGCTACGCCGACTACGGCCCGCTCGGTCGCTGGCTGGAGTTTGGAATTAATGTACATTTGGGGCAGGAGTTTGGGCTGATCAATCAGCTCGTGCTGCTGGCGGTGTGTATCGCGATCATCGTGATGTGCGTGGCGGCCGGTGTGATGTGGTGGAAACGCCGTCCTTCGGGGGGCATGGGCGTGCCGCCCTTGCCCACTGATAAGCGCGTGTTTCGTGGGCTGATCGCCATGTTAGTGATAGGCGGCGTGCTGTTTCCGCTCGTTGGGGCGTCGCTGCTCGTGATGCTGATCATCGACTGGCTGATCGTGCGGCCATTGCAAGAGCGCCGCCCCGCTCGCCAAGGCTAGCGGGGCGGTAGACTGACGCGGCGGGCTGCTTAGTGCGCCGCGTGATTATGGCCATGACTATGACCACTTTCATGGTGGTGACCCTCTGGAGACTCCCCTACGGGCAGCACCCGAAGCTCGATCTCCATCGGCTCGGCGTGTTGGAACTCCAGCGTCACGGGGACGGGCTCACCCTCGACGATGGGTGAGTCCAGTTCCATCAACATCAAGTGCAAGCCGCCCGGCGCGAGCGTCACGCTCCCACCTGCCGGTAACTCGATGCCACCGGGCAGGGGGGCCATGCGCATCACATCGCCGTCCATCTCCATGATGTGAATCTCGACACGCTCGGTGACCGGACTGGTCGCTCCTATCAGCATGTCGTCGCCATCGCCGTGATTGGTAAGGGTGACGAAGCCACCGCCCGCCCCCGCTCCCGGCGGCGTGGCACGGGTCCAGGGTTGCTCCGCTTCGATAGCGGAGTGCCCTGCCATCGCCTCAGAGGAATCGCCACCGTGATGGGCCGCCAACAGCGGGGTACTCATCATCAACAGTGCTGTAAGTAGCGTAGCGCGCATCGACATGGTGTTCTCCGTAGATAAATGACCGAAACAAGGCAGACAGCGATATTACTCAGTGGCAGCGGCCACCACCACCCGGTCGCGCCCACTGCGTTTCGCTTGGTACAGCGCTTGGTCGGCACGCTGCATCGAGCGCTGGTAATCGGGGTGACCATCGTGCAGCGTGACACCGATACTCACCGTGACGTTCAGCAGCGTATCGGCAGCGGCCAACATCGGCTCTTTGGCCACGGCGTGGCGCAGCCGCTCGGCAAACAGGCGGCTACCGTCTTGGTCCGTATCCACTAGCACGATCAAAAACTCTTCACCGCCCATGCGGAACACGTAGTCACCGCCCCGGGTCGAGCGGTCGAGAATGCTGGCCACCTGCTGCAGCACATGGTCGCCCGCGTCATGGCCGTGGGTATCGTTGATCGCCTTGAAGTGATCGATATCCACCATGAGAAGCGCAAAACACTTTTCCGAGTGGCGCGCGATCTCTATTTCACGGTTCAGCACCACCGAGAGGAACTTGCGATTGAGCAAACGCGTCAGGCTATCGCGGCCTGCTTCGAGCCCCGAGGCGCGATCCAGAACGTCATCCAACAGCATCAAGATCGTGCGAGCCGCATCGCGAATGCTGCTCAACGCGGTCAGGCGACGCTGGCTGTCTGAGTCGCCTAGCTGGGCGAGCCACTCCTCGTCCACGCGGCGAACATGCCGTGAAATGGTGGTAATTTCCGGCGCGCCCTCAAAGGCGTGACACGCCTTGTGGTGATACCAAAGCCCAAACTCGGAACTGGCTAATCGGGGTAAAGCCGTCGTTGCCTGCTGCGCAGCGACGGCAAACATCAGTGCGTTTTCCCAATCGAGCAGCGCCGAACGCTGCCGCTCGCGCTCATCGCCGATGCTCTGGGTCAAAGAGAACAGCTTATAGGCTTCTTCGGTGCGGGTATTGCGATTGTTGGCCACGGAGTAGGCGTGGCTCATGATTTCCATCGCCATATCGATATGATCGGACACATACACCGCCGCCTCGCCGGAGGAGAGTTCCGCCCCCAGGGTAGCGTGAATGTGCGCATACAGCGCCTGCTTCAACTGTCGCGCGCCGTTGAGCACTAAATTCACGGGAATATCGATACGCGCATGCACTTGGCCAACCTTTTCCTGCTGCTCGACCAGCGATTCGAAATCCGCATGCTCGACGGCAAACATAGCACTGAGCCAGCGCTGCATGGAGGGGTGCAGCCGGTTTTTTACCTGCTCATTGGAGAGAAACAGCGACGCGTGGGGGTCTTCCAACATCACTTGATAAAAATGATCGGCAAAGATATCGCGGCGGGATTCCACCAGCGTCTCCACCGCCTGGCGAAGCGCCACCGGCGTGCGCTCCAGGAGTGCCTGCCACTCGGCAGCGAGCTGATGTTTGTCTTTATAACGCATACCCCACCCAACGATTGTTGTTGAAACTGGCCATGTTACACATAAAACGCAGCGCCAAAACCTACTCAGCGCAGGGTTTTAAGCAAAAAGCCCCCTCTTTTCTACATGAAACGAGAGGGCTATTAGAGTGTGCTCAGTAAACAGGAAAAGAAAGGTTAAAGGGGGTGTGGATAACTCAAACCGTCAAATGCTGCTTGATCAGCTCGTTGGAGAGTTCGCTGATCTCGCCTTTGGCCACCGGACGGCCGCGGTCCATGATGACGAAGCGATCGGCGTATTTGCGGGCAAAGGGCAGCTTTTGCTCGACCAGCAGCACCGTCAGGCCGTCCTCTTTGATCAGTTGGCGAATCACCTGGCCGATTTGGGCGACGATATTGGGCTGAATGCCCTCGCCGGGCTCGTCCAGAATCAGCAGCTTCGGTTCGATCACCAGCGCGCGGCCAATGGCAAGCTGCTGCTGTTGCCCGCCGGATAGGTCACCGCCACGGCGGTGCTTCATCTCCTTGAGCACTGGAAATAGCTCGTAGATGCGCTCGGGAATTTTCTTCAGCCCGTCGCCTCGGGCGGCCAAGCCGGTGCGCAGGTTCTCCTCCACCGTGAGCAGCGGGAATATCTGCCGCCCCTGTGGCACGAAGCCGATGCCCAGTCGCGAGCGCGCTTCCACGGCTTTTTTGGTGAGTTCGATCTCGCTGCCGTCGCCCTGGTAGCGCAGCTGGCCACTTTTCACCGCGACTTCGCCCATGATGGCTTTCATCAGGGTGGTTTTACCCACCCCGTTGCGGCCCATCACGCAGGTGCACTGCCCGGCGGGCACGTCTAGGTCTAAGTCCCACAAGGTGTGGCTCTCGCCGTAGAACTGGTTGAGCTTTTCAATGGCTAGCATCAGGCGCTCTCCTCTTCATCCGACCCTAGATACACCTCGACCACTTTAGGGTCGTTGGAGACCTGATCCATGCTGCCCTCGGCCAGCACGCTGCCCTGGTGCAGCACGGTCACCTTGCGCGCAATCGAGCGCACGAAGCCCATGTCGTGCTCTACCACCACCACCGACTGCTTGCCCGCCAAGCCGGTGAGCAGCTCGGCGGTGCGCTCCATCTCCTGCTCGGTCATGCCCGCCACCGGCTCATCCACCAACAGCAGACGCGGGCGCTGCATCAACAGCATGCCGATCTCCAGCCACTGTTTTTGGCCGTGGGAGAGGATCCCGGCGGGCTGAAAGCGCAGCTCGGTCAGGCCGATGGTTTCCAGCACGTCGTCGATGCGGTCTTTGATCTCCCCAGTCATGCGGGCGGTCAGCGTGGGGAAGATGCGCTTGTCAGCGGCCATCGCCAGCTCCAGGTTCTCGAACACGCTGAGCGCTTCGAACACCGTGGGCTTCTGGAACTTACGGCCAATGCCGAGGCTAGCAATGTCTGGCTCGTTCATTTGCAGCAGGTTGTGGCGGCTGCCGAACCACACGCTGCCCTCGGTAGGCCGCGTCTTGCCGGTGATGATATCCATCATGGTGGTTTTACCGGCCCCGTTGGGGCCGATGATGCAGCGCAGCTCGCCGTCGTCGATGGTCAAGTTCAAGTTGTTGATCGCCTTGAAGCCATCGAAGCTGACGGTGACGTCTTCCATATACAGAATCGGGCCGTGGCGCACGTCGACCGGCGAGGACTGGGTCGCCATGAAATCGAACACCCTATCCCGCGCTTTTAGCGATTGTAATAGGCTCATGCGGTGGCCTCCTTGGGTGGGTGATCCTCCTCTTTACGGCGCTTTAGGTGGCCTAACAGCCCCGCTACACCTTTCGGCAGCAGCACCGTGACCAGCACGAACAGCGCACCCAGGGCGAACAGCCAGGCGTCGGGCATGATGCCGGTGAAAATGGTTTTGGCGTAGTTGACCAAAATCGCGCCGATCACCGCGCCGTACAGCGTGGCCCGGCCACCCAACGCCACCCACAGCACGATTTCGATGGAGAACAGCGGCGAGAACTCGCTGGGGTTGATGATACCCACCTGCGGTACATAAAGCGCCCCGGCAAGGCCTGCCAGCATGGCCGAGACCACGAACACGAAGAGCTGGAAGCGCTCGACGCGATAGCCTATGAAACGCGTGCGCGCCTCGGCATCCCGCGTGGCCACACAGACCCGGCCCAGCTTGCTGGTGACGATGGCGCGGCAGAGGATATAGCCCAGCGCCAGCGCCACGCCGGTGGCAATGAATAGCCCCAAGCGGGTGGCGTCGCTACGCAGGTTGAAGCCCAGCAGCTCGCGGAAATCGGTCAGGCCGTTATTGCCGCCAAAGCCCATCTCGTTGCGGAAGAAGGCCAGCATCAGGGCAAAGGTGAGCGCCTGGGTGATGATCGAGAGATACACCCCCGTGACCCGCGATCGGAAGGCCAAAAAGCCGAACACCAGCGCCAGCATCCCCGGTGCCAGTAGCACCATGGCAAAGGCGAACCAGGCCATGTCGAAGCCGTGCCAGTACCAGGGCAGGCTGTCCCAGTTGAGGAACACCATGAAGTCCGGCAGGACCGGATGGCCGTAGGTGCCTCGGTCACCGATTTGGCGCATCAGATACATGCCCATGGCGTAGCCGCCAATGGCGAAAAACGCCCCGTGGCCCAGGCTCAAGATGCCCAAATAGCCCCACACCAAATCCACCGCCACCGCGAGCAGCGCGTAGCTCAGGTACTTACCGAACAGGTTGACGGTGTAAGCGTTCACATGCAGCGGATGCCCCTGGGGCACCGCCAAATGCAGCACGGTGACCAGCACCAGGGCGCTCAACAGGACGCCGAGGAAAAGTTGCGTGGCCCGCTCACCGAACGGGCGTGTCAGCCAGAATTGACTAGACGTCGATTGCATCGTCATCACTTAGCCCTCCGCAGCCCGGCCCTTCTGCGGGAAGAGTCCACGCGGGCGTTTTTGAATGAATAGAATGATGAACACCAGCACGATGATCTTGGCCAACACGGCACCGGCCCAGGGCTCCAGCACCTGATTGATCACGCCCAGCGAGAGCCCCGCCACCAGCGTGCCCCACAGGTTACCCACGCCGCCGAATACCACCACCATGAACGAATCGATGATGTAGTTCTGGCCGAGGTTGGGTCCCACGTTGGTGAGCTGGGAGAGCGCCACGCCCGCCAACCCCGCCACGCCCGAGCCCAGCGCAAACGTCATGATGTCCACGCGAGTGGCACGAATGCCCATGGAGCGTGCCATGGCGCGGTTCTGGGTGACGGCACGCACTTCGAGTCCTAGTCGGGTGCGGCGCATGATCAGCATCAGCGCGGCAAACACCACCAGCGCAAAGCCCAGCACGTACATACGGTTGAGGGTCAGCGAGAGCGCGTCGTTGATCACCAGCGAGCCGCTCATCCACTCCGGCGTCACCACGGTGCGGTTGAGCGGTGAAATGACCGTGCGCACCAGCTGCTGAAGAATCAAGCTGATACCGAAGGTGGCCAGCAAGGTTTCCAGCGGGCGGCCTTTGAGGAACTGAATCACACCCCGCTCGATGGCAATGCCTACCAGGGCGGCCACCATAAAGCCCGCCGGAATCGATAGAATCAGCGCCAGCCCCGGCTGGCCCGGCAGCAGCTGCTGCATCATCCAAGTGGTGTAAGCGCCCAGCATCATCAGCTCGCCGTGGGCCATGTTGATCACGCCCATAACGCCAAAGGTAATCGCCAGGCCAATGGCTGCCAGCACCAGCACCGAGCCCAGGCTCAAGCCGAAGTAGAGCGTCTCCAGGCCGCGGTTGATCTTGAGTTGCTGCTCAATGCCAGCCAGCGCCGCTGTTGCTGCATCGGCAACAACAGCGTCGTCGCTGTTCGCCGCACGGCCCAGCGCCACGCGAGCTCGCGGGTGTAGGCTGCCGGTGAGGGCTTCTACGCCTGCCATCTCACCCTGTTCCGCGCGGTATATCGCCACCGCTTGCGCCAAGCGTGTGCGCACGTACTCATCTTCTGCGTCGGCAATCACCGGTGCCAACGTCTCGGCAAGCTCGCCGTCCACTTCACCCAGCAGACGGTCGGCGGAGGTGCGGCGGCGCTCGACGTTGGGGGAGTAGAGATCCACCACGGCAATGGCGCTACGCAGCTGGTTACGCAGCGCATTGTTGATGCCGATGCGGTCCAAGTCGCGGCGAGACATGTCGCCCAGCGGCTCGTTGGTCAGCGCATCGGCCACCGGCCAGTCGCGGCCGCGATTATCCAGCACCAGCACGAAGCGGCCATCGTCGGTGCGCTGCAGGCGGCCATCCAGCAGCGCCTGCAGCCAGTCGCGGGCGCGCTCGTCGTCGCTTTGCAAAATGGCGGTAATGGCGTCGCCTTTATCGCGGTAGGAGTCCACATCCAGCGCTGTCAACAGCGCGAGGGCTGCTTGGTCATCGGGGGTCGAGGAGCTGCTTTGTGCCTGCGCCGTCAAGGCGGTGCCGAGTAGCATCAGACACAGTAGCCCCAAGGAAAGGAAACGCCTCATGGGGTTCTTCCTTTGGTGATCGAAGAGGGGAGATAGCGTGCTCCCCTACTGCACCGATAAACAGGCACAGTAGGGGCAAGGATTGCCCGGCGAGCGTTATTCGGCGAGCGCTGCTTCGGCTTCTTCTGCGGCGGTGCTACCCCCGCACGAGCCGTTCACAACGTTGAAGTTGCCGCACTCCATGGGCTTGCGCCAATCGGCGATCAGGTCGCGGGAGCCCGGTAGGTAGTCCGACCACGCATCACCGGCCACGGTAGAGGGCGTTTGCCAAACGATATCGAACTGCCCGTTATCCTGAACTTCACCAATCAGCACTGGTTTGGTGATGTGGTGGTTGGGCATCATCGCCGCATAGCCGCCGGAGAGGTTCGGCACGGTCACGCCGATAATCGCGTCTTTCACCGCGTCCACGTCGGTGGTACCCGCTTTACGCACCGCTTCGGCCCACATGTTGAAACCGATGTAGTGCGCTTCCATGGGGTCGTTGGTCACCGACATCTCGTCACCGGTATGCTCGATCCAGGCATCGATGAAGTCGTAGTTGGCGTCGGTATCCACGCTCATGAAGTAGTTCCAGGCGGCCAGGTGGCCCACCAACGGCGCGGTATCGATACCGGACAGTTCCTGCTCGCCCACCGAGAAGGCGATGACCGGAATGTCGGCGGCGTCGATACCCTGGTTAGCCAGCTCGCGGTAGAACGGCACGTTGGCGTCGCCGTTAATGGTAGAGATCACGGCGGTGGGCTTACCCTCTTCGCCAAAGCGGCGGATTTCGGAGACGATGTTCTGCCAATCCGAGTGGCCGAAGGGCGTGTAGTTGACCATGATGTCCTCTTCCGCCACACCGTGCTCATCTTTCAGGAAGGCTTCTAAGATGCGGTTGGTGGTGCGCGGGTAGACATAGTCGGTACCGATCAGCGCGAAGCGCTCGATGCCCACTTCGTTGATCAAATACTCCACGGCAGGAATGGCCTGCTGATTAGGGGCAGCCCCGGTGTAGAAGACGTTTTCCGACGACTCTTCGCCCTCGTACTGCACCGGGTAGAACAGCAGGCCGTTGAGCTCTTCGACCACAGGCAGCACCGCTTTACGGGAGACGGAGGTCCAGTTGCCGAAGATCACATCCACCTCTTCCTGGGCCAGCAGCTCACGGGCGCGTTCGGCAAACAGCGGCCAATTGGACGCAGGGTCGACCACCACGGCCTCTATCTGACGGCCCAACAGGCCACCGGCCTCGTTCTGCTGCTCGATGAGCATTTCCACGGTGTCTTTCAGGGTGGATTCACTGATGGCCATGGTGCCAGAGAGCGAGTGCAGAATACCGACTTTGATGGGGTCGTCATCTTGGGCGACCGCTTGGGCGCTCGCGCTTATAACGGCGGCGGTGATCAAGGCAGTAGCGAAACGGCTAAGGGTACGAGGGTGTGTCTTGCGCTGCAGTGTGGTCACTTGAACCTCCTTGCGCCCCTTATGGTTGGGGCTCGTGTTTGGGGTACCGCGGCCAAGCGTTGTCGTTATCGAGGCGACGGAGCACTTGGTGCGTCCACTCGTGGGTAGCGAGTTGCTGCTCGTTCTTCACACGTCGCTCTACACACTGCAAGGGGTGCGCCAATGTGGAACAAAGACCATGATTAAAAACACAATCAACCACTTAGCCGTATACAAAAAACATGCTCCAGGCCACTTAGCACCAAAATAGCGCAATACAGTAGCGCGCATGCACGGTTGTCATGCACCAACAAGATGCTTTGCACCACAGGCGGTGATATAGCATAAAAAAAGCGTCCTCGCAGACGCGAGGACGCTTTAGGGTTCCGCCATAGCGGGTCAGTTAGCAGCGGTGGCCGCTTTGTTGCGCCGCTTTTTGAGCAGCGGCAGCCCCAGCGACAGCACCGCAATCACCAGTAGCGCCAGCGAGATGGGCTTGTCGATGAAGGTGGTCCAGTCACCGCCGGAGATCTGCAGCGCCCGGCGCATGGACTCTTCCATGATGTTGCCGAGGATCAGCGCCAGAATCAGCGGCGCGGTGGGGAAGCCAAACAGACGCATACCCAAGCCCAACAGGCCAAAGCCCAGTAGCAGCAGCAGATCGAACACGCTGAAGCTCATGCCGTAAACGCCGATCATGCAGAAGATCAGGATCATCGACAGCAGCAGCGGGCGCGGCAGGTCGAGGATTTTGGCGATCAGCGGAATCAGCGGCAGGTTGAGTACCAGCAGGAAGATGTTGCCGATGTACATACTGGCAATCACGCCCCAGAACACGTCTGGGCGCTGCTCCAGCATCATCGGGCCAGGCGTGACGCCCATCACCAGCAGCGCGCCCAACAGCACCGCCGTCGTGCCGGACCCCGGCACCCCCAGCGTCAGCAGCGGTACGAACGAGCCGGTACACGCGGCGTTGTTGGCCGCTTCCGGCGCGGCCACGCCTTTGATGTTGCCTTGACCAAAGGTGTCGCCATCTTTCGCCAGGCGCTTCTCCATGCTATAGCCCAGGAAGGAGCCAATGGTGGCGCCCGCCCCCGGCAATACGCCGGTAAAGAAGCCCAGTACGGAGCTGCGGCTGATGGGGCCAGCGATCTTCTTCACTTCGCCACGGCTCAGCTTCAGCGAGCCGATCACGTTGCGTGGCACTTCTTTACCACCGCCGCCGCGTAGCAGCATGTAGAACACTTCCGCCAGGGCGAAGATACCCAGCGCCACGACCAGGAAGTCGATCCCGTCGAGCAGCTGGATCGAGTCGAAGGTAAAGCGCTCGGTGCCGGTTTGCGTGTCGATCCCGACGATCGAAATCATCACGCCGACGACCGCCGCAATCAGGCCTTTGACCAGCGACTTGTCCGACAGTGATACGACCGCCGTCAAGCCCAGCACCATCAGGGCGAAGTACTCAGCCGGGCCAAAGCTCACCGCCACTTTGGAAAGCAGCGGGGCCACCAGCATCAAAAAGATCACCGACACCGTGCCGCCGATGAAGGAGGCGTAAGCGGCAATGGCCAGCGCCTTACCCGCCATGCCCTGCTTGGCCATCGGGTAGCCATCGAAGGAGGTAGCCACCGTGCCCGCCACGCCCGGGGCGTTGAGTAGGATGGAGGAGGTCGAGCCGCCGAAGATGGCGCCGTAGTAGACCCCGGCCATCAGAATCAACCCGGAGGAGGGCTCCATGGCAAAGGTAATCGGAATCATCAGGGCCAGCGCGCTGATCGGCCCTAGGCCGGGCAGCATGCCGATGATGGTACCGGCAAACACACCGGCAAATACGTAGGCGATATTGATGGGCTCTAGCGCGATGCCAAAGCCGTACATCAGATTGTTCAAGGCATCCATGGGAGTGTCTCTCGTTAAAGCCTGCTAAGCGTGCGCTTGCACACCTGCTTAGAACGGCAGTAAGCCGGTGGGCAGATAAACATCCATTACCCGCGTCATGGTCAGGTAAAGGGCCAGTACCACGCCCAGCGACGCCGCCAGGTTGACGCCATGGCGTCGATAGCCGTAATAGGCGGTCAACCCCACGCTCAGCAGCGTGGAGGCCAGCACGAAACCCAGCGGCACCAGCAAGAAGGCATAGGCGGCAATGGCCAGTGCCGTCACGATGACGCGTGCCCAGGGAGTGAATAGGAGCGGACCTCGGGTGGCCTCATGGTCGATCTCATCGGCCCCAGCGATGGCACTCGGCTTCTCGAAAAACAGTAGCGCAGCCAGAATCAGCAGCGACACACCCAGCACTTTGGGGAAGAGGTCCGAATCCACTGGGCGCGGCAGAGGGAACGTCGGAATTTGCCAGGCCATGGCCAAGTAAACAGCCGCCACTAGCGCCAGCACGAGCGCTAGCCACTGGTTGATATTCAATCGAGTCATTGGGATTTCTCCGAAGACACCAGCGCTGACGCGCTGGCTCTCGCGGTAACAGATAGACGCATCCGGCGGCGCTTGGCCGCCGGCGTATCGCTAACGGGTGTTGGCGCTTATTGGCGCAGCAGGCCCAGGTCGGTCAGCACGCTGCTGAACTGCTCTTGCTGCTCATCCAGAAAGGCGCCGAACTCTTCGCTATTCTGGTACGCATCGATCCAGCCCAGCTGGTCGCTGGCTTCGCGCCATGCGTCGGTTTCGAGCATGTCAGCAAACAGCGTTTCGTAATATTCGACCGCCTCTTCCGGCATTTCTGGCGCGCCCATCACACCGCGCCAAATGTCGAAGGTGTAGTCGTAGCCCTGCTCTTGGTAGGTGGGCACGTCGGCCAAGCCGCCGCCCAGACGCTCTTCGGAGGAGACGCCCAGCGCACGCAGTTGGCTGCCTTCGCCTAACTGACCCACCGCTTCACCGGCACCGCCGATCACCGCTTCGATGTGGCCGCCCATCAGGTTGGTCATGGCATCGCCACCGCCGGAGAACGGAATGTAGTTCACTGCAGACGCTTCCATTCCCGCTGCCGAGGCCAGGCCCGCCATTGAAATGTGATCCATGGAGCCAGGCGCACTGCCGCCGCCTACGCTCAGGCCGGGGTTGGCTTTGAGTGCTTCGAACAGGTCATCGAGGGTTTGGTACTCGGAGTCCGCCGCCACCAGGATGATGGAGTAATCGGTATTGATTCGCGCGATCGGCGTAAAGTCGGTGTGGTCATAGCGGGAAGCGCCTGCCAGCGGCACCAGAATCATCGGCGGGCTGGTGGCAAACAGTTTATGCGGGTTGCCGCTATCACGGGCGACCTGGGCCCACGCCACTGCGCCGCCGCCGCCGGGTACGTTGATGGCCGCGAAGCTTTCGTCTGCCAGAGACTCCTGCTGAATCACGCGGGACATGGTGCGTACCAGCGTATCCCAACCGCCGCCGGGGTTGGCGGGGGCGATGAATTCGATGGACTTGCTCGGCGTCCACTCCTGCGCTTGGGCAGCGGTCGTCATGGCCAGGGCCGCCATCGGCAGGGCCAGCACGGCGATGCGCTTCAAGGAAAGCGTAGTCATTGGCGTTCTCCACGTTTTTGTTCAGGCGTTATTGTTCAAACGGTGTTTTGGTGGGCGCGGTTTGTTGTGTGCGCCGAACGAACCAAAAGCACGGCTAACCAGCAGCGCTTGGCACTCGATGATTAGCTTTGTGTGGTTACGCCCTGAACGTTAGAAGAGTGCCACCCTCCTCGACAAGCTTATGGCCATTAACGACAAACTGTTCTTTTTGTGCGTTTTGTTCATTTTGTTCACGCTGTGCTGCTCATAGCGTTTCCAGCCATCCTTTGGCGGCGCTCAATAGCCGATAGCGCCGCTCGGGACGGCCTACATCGCCATAGCCCAGCTCGGCACTGACGGCCTGCTCGGCGACCAAAAACTCCAAATAGCGACGCGCCGTCGAGCGGCTCGCCCCCATGGTGCGCGCCACCTGCATGGCCGTGAGCGAATCGGACTCGCAGGCCAGCGCGTCTACGACCCGACGCAGCGTCAAGCGGTCGATACCTTTGGGCAGCGTTCGGCTTGCCGTGCGCGTGGGCTCGCTGGGCGTCATCCGGGACAGCACGTGATCCAGTTCGTCCTGGCTCATTTCCGCGCGATTGGCCAGCGCCTCACGCTCACGGCGAAAGCGGGCCAGCATCTGGTTCATGCGGGTCGCTTCGATGGGTTTGATCAGGTAGTCGAACACGCCGCCACGCAGCGCTTCGCTGATGGTTTCCACCTCTTTGGCGGCGGTGACCATGACGATGTCCACATGAACATGATCCCGTCGGATAGCCCAGAGTAGTTCGAGCCCCTCCACGTCGGGCAAGTAGGCATCGAGCAAAATGAGCTGAATATCGGCGGCGTGCTGTGCCATTAGCGCCTTGGCTTCGCTGCCGTTGCGCGCCATGCCGACCACGTAAAACCCTTCGCTCTGCTCGATGAAGGCGCGATGGATATCGGCAATGCGAAAATCGTCTTCGACGACCAAAATGCCGTATTGCGTCGTAGACATGCGGTGTCCTCTTATTATCGTCGTGTGCTCGTCATGAAGTCAGGGAAGAGTTGGCGGAGTCTGCGCATAGCGCGCGATCCAGCACGGCGATGAAGCACGCCCCCCCCAGCTCACTCTCCTCCAGCGTCACCGCACCGCCATGCTGACGGCAAAGCCTGGCCACCAGGGCGAGACCAATACCCCGGTGTTTGCCGGTCTTGGTGGAGAACCCGTCGACGAAGATCGACTCGGCATGCTCGGCGGGCACGCCGGGTCCGTTATCTTCCACTTCGATGAGCAACTGCTCGCCAAGATCGGTAAAGAATAGCCGCACCTGGGGCTGGTCACCGTGCGGCCCGTTGAGGGCGGCGTGGCAGGCGTTATCCAACAGATTGCCGACCACGCTCATCATCACTTCCTGGCCCGTTGGGGTCAGCGGACAGGAGAGCGAACTCTGCTCGTCGATCTCCAGCGCAACGCCCAGCTCGCGGGCACGGGTGAGCTTGCCCAGCAGTGTACCGCTCAGTACGGCATCCGCCACGTGGCGCATTAAAAAGCTCATTTGCGCCTGGGCACGCTCGGTTTCCTGGTGAATTAGCGCCAGCGCCTCCTCGATGCGCTGAAGCTGCAGCAGTCCCGAAATGGTGTAGAGCTTATTGGAAAACTCATGGGCCTGGGCGCGTAGCATGTCCACATCGCGGCTCGCCTGGGTCAACGCTTGAGAGAGGTCGATGATCTCCCGACGGCTGCGAAAGGTAGCGACGGCCCCCTCTATTTCGCCTTCATGCACAATCGGCACGCGGTTGACCACCACCGGATGATCGCCGAGCCACATCTCCTGGTCGAACTCCTGCTCACCGCGCTTCAAGACTTCCAGTAGCCGCGAGTTGGGCACCACCTCCCGAATGGGCTGGCCTAACAGCACATGCTCGTCGGGCAGCGCCAAAAAGCGCCGTGCCTGCTGATTGACCAGGGTGATATGGCCCTCTCGATTCACCGCAAGAATACCTTCGTGAATCGACTGCAGAATGGCCTCTTTCTCCATGGCCAAGCGAGCGATTTCATAGGGTTCCAAGCCTAAAATGATCTTCTTCAAATGCTGTGAAAGCCAATAAGCACCCGCGAAGCCCAACACGATCATGAGCGCCACGAGGGCCCAGCCCAGACTGGTGTAGCGGGCAACGTCCATATCGACCCGTTCGAGCATGAAGCCCACCGATACCACGCCGATGATATTGCCCTCTTCGTCCCATACCGGTGTCTTGCCACGCATGGCCGTGCCGAGCGTGCCGGTCGCTTCCGAGACATAGGACTGGCCATAGATCAGCGCCTGCTCGTTATCGCCGCCTACCATGGGCTGGCCGATCCGTTCGGGAACGGGATGGGAGTAGCGGATAGACTGGGCATTGCCCACCACCACATAGCGCGCGCCGGTCTCATGGCGCACGCGCTCGGCGAGCGGCTGAATGATGGCAGAGGGGTCAGACGTCGCAAACGCGTTGACGATCTGCGGCATCCCGGCCACGGTCTTGGCCACCGCCAGCGCCCGCTCGCCCATTTGATGGGTGATGATCTCGGCTTTGCGGTGGTTGAGATACGTGCCCTGGGCCAGCAACATCCCCGCCAGCAGCAGCCCCACCAGCATCATGACTTGCAGGCGAAAACTGCGTTTGTACCAGCGGCGCTTGGCACGAGTGCGGCGCCAGCGCTGTAATTCGGCCAGTGTTCGGGGGCGAGGAGCAGTCATAACGGAACTCATGGTGCGCGACCGCGTCATTATGGCACGCAGCGCCTAATGGCCGTTAGTCGTTGCGCTGCTGCCTCACTGTGCTTATATAGCAGCCTCTTAACGACTCTACGCTCAAGGAGGAGTGTCGTGCGACACCTATTTTGCTCCCTGATGTTTGGCACCACGCTCCTGTGGACAACCGGGGCCATAGCTTATCCGTTCTACGCTCCGCCACCGCCCAAAGAGGACTCGCCGGTGTTCAGCGGCGACGCCGAGCTCGGCTTTACCCACCTGTCGGGCAACACCGATAGCCAAACACTGATCGGCAAATCGCGTCTGACCTGGCTGACCGGTCAGTTGACCCATTCGCTGCGAGGGGAAGTGCGTAACGTCAGCAAGGATGGCGAAACCAGCGCGGAGCAATATCTGCTCGCAGGGCGTGAACGCTACGACTTTAGCGGGCCGCACTACCTGTTTGGCTTTGCCCGCTGGGAGAAGGACCGTTTTGCCGGTTACGACCAGCAGCTCTCGGTGATTGGCGGCTATGGGCGACAGCTATTGGAGAGTAAGCGCCATACGCTATCGCTAGAAGCAGGGCCCGGCTATCGCAACGACCGCCTGCGAGATACGGATAACGAGCAGCTCGCCGTCGCCTATACCGCGCTGGATTACCGCTACCGATTCTCTGAATTCGCCGATCTCGCCCAGGAGATGTCGGTGGAGTACACCGAAGCCAACACCACCGCTCGCTCGCTGACCTCTCTCACTGCCCGGCTGAATGCCAAGCTGTCGCTGCGACTCTCTTACGAAGTGAAGCACAACTCTCAACCGCCCGAAGACGCCAGCGAGCGCACCGATACCACCACCAGCGCCTCGCTGCTATATAGCTGGTAAACAGCAGTGGCTGCTAGCGGTTCTGCCCTCGGTGAGCCCAACCGGTCATGCGCTTTTCCAACAGCGCGAACAGCTCGTACATCACCATCGCCATGGCGCTGATCACCAGCAATCCGGCGAACACCAAGCCCATGCGCATCTGTGAGCCAGCGCTCATCATCAAGTAGCCAATGCCTTGGTTAGACGCCACGGTTTCCGACACCACCGTGCCCACAAACGCCAGGGTGATGGCGATTTTTAGCGAAGCAAAAAAGTACGGTAGCGAGCGCGGCAGGCCCACCTTGAGCAGCACGTCGATACGCCGCGCACCCAATACGCGCAACACGTCCTCCATTTCCGGCTCCAGCGTCGCCAGCCCCGTCGCCACGTTCACCACGATGGGAAAGAAGCAGATCAAAAACGCGGTGAGGATGGCGGGCACGGAACCGATCCCAAACCAAACCACCAGAATGGGCACGAACGCGACTTTTGGGATGGCGTTGAAACCCACCAAGAGCGGGTAGCAGGCGTTATAGAGAAAGCGTGACGATCCCACGATGAAACCCAGCACCAGCCCCACCACGACCCCCAACCCAAAACCAATCAGCGTGGTCCAAAAGGTTTGCCAGGAGTGCATGGCAATCGGCCCGGAATACGTCATCAGCGCCTGCAGGGTGTCCAGCGCACTGGGAAAAATGAAGCTCGGTACGTTGAAGAGCCGTACGGAGGCTTCCCAGACGGCCACGAGAACGGCCACAGCGATCCAGGGCGCGAGCCGTTCAATCAGCTTGCTGTTATGGGTCATGTTCATATCCGTTAGGTGCTGCGCACGTCGCCAATCTGGGCGCGTAAGTCCTGCACTAGGTCGATAAAGGGCTTTTCGTAGGTGGTTTCCAGCGCTCGCGGGCGAGGCAGTTCGATACGGCGCCGTTCGATGACGCGGCCGGGGCGGCGGCTCATGACGTAGACCGTGTCGGCCAGGAACGCGGCTTCGCGGAGATCGTGGGTCACCAGCACGACGGTAAAGCGCTGGGCTTCCCATAAGTCCCGCAGCACGCACCACAGCTCTTCGCGGGTAAAAGCGTCTAGCGCGCCAAAGGGCTCGTCCAACATCAGCAGGCGCGGCCGATGAATCAGCGCGCGGCAAATGGAGGCCCGCTGCTGCATACCCCCCGAGAGCTGCCAGGGATACTTATCTTCGTGCTCGGCCAAGCCAACCGTGGCAAGCAACGCCCGCGCCCAGCCTTTGAACTCCTCGCGGCGCTGCCGAAACTGCCGCCGATACGGCTCGACGATCTCCAGCGGCAGCAGCACGTTATCCAGGGTAGTACGCCAGGGAAGTAGATTGGCGTTCTGAAACGCCATGCCCGAGATCTTCAGCGGTCCGGTCACGGGTGCATCGTCCACGCGCACGCTGCCCTGGGTCGGCGCGTGCAGCCCGGTACATAGCTTCATGAAGGTGGATTTACCGCACCCGGAGGGCCCCACGAAGGCGACGAACTCGCCTTCGTGGATAGCGAGATTGATATCCTCGATGGCGTTGCCGGTGCCATCATAGGCCAGGCTTACGTCATCGAAACGGACAAACGCTGCCGACATCACTCGGTCTCCGATAGCAGCATGCGCTCTTCTACCGGCGGCAGGTAGCGGGAATCGAACACTTGATCGGGCGACGGCAGCGTCGGCAAATCATAGGCATCAGCGACCAGTTGAATCGCCTGCATCAAGCGCTCGTCATCCACGCCGCCTACGCCAAACTCGCGGGCATCCGGGGTGTCCACCACGCTCTCCAGCGCCAGTTTCAAACGGCGGGTCTCCATCTCCACATCGATCAAGCCATCGCGGTTTTTCACGTACTCGATGGCGGCGTCTGGGTCGGCCAGCGTTTCTCCTAGCGCACGGTTAAAAGCACGCAAAAATCCCTGAACCGCCTCGGGATTGTCTTGGGCAAAGGCTTCGCTAGCCAATATCGCGTTGCCGTAGAGCGGCACGCCATAGTCAGGGAACGGCATGATGGTCAGATCCTCTTCGCTCATTCCCCGCTCTTCCAGGTTCAGCAGGCTGGTGAAGTAGAACCCGGTGATGGCATCTACGTCGCCACGGGTCAGCAGGGTTTCCCGTAGCGTGGGGTCGACGTTTTGCCACTCCACGGCATCGGTTTCTAGCCCGTTGGCAGCCGCGAAAATGCCCCAGGCGCGGTAGCCGGTATCGAAGGCGGGCGCGGCAATGGTTTTGCCTGCAAGATCGGCGGGGCTTTCAATGCCGCTCTCTTTGCGGGCAAATACCGCCGCTGGCGTGCCGTCATAGACGATGTAGACCCCCTGGATGCCAGGGCCTTCGGGATTTTCGGCCAGGAACTCGATCAACGCGTTCAGGTCGCCAAAGCCCATTTCGTAGGCGCCTGACGCCACCCGATTCACCGCACCTGCCGAGCCGCTGCCGGAATCGATCTGCACGTCCAGGCCTTCTTCGGCGAAATAGCCCTTTTCAGCCGCCATCAAGAACGGTGCAGCGGGGCCTTCGAATCGCCAGTCGAGCTGGAAACGGATAGGGGTCATGTCTGCCAGAGCGCCCATCGGCAGCAGCGATAGCGCTAAGCCGCCTAGCGTGCTGGAGATCGTGCTGGAGATTGAGCGGGGTGAAGCAGAACCAGGGCGTTGTGTCATGGCTTGAGGCACCTTGTATACAATGATGCCCTGCCCGTTGCAGCAATACTGCCATTTTTCGATTTTTACTATTTTTTCATAGCGTTATAGGGCTGCCGATAGCGGAAGGCGCTCCGTAAACGTTCAAAATGGTGCAATCACTTTGCGGCACGCACCATTTTTAAACATTTCCGCTCTAATCGTTAGACTTTGGTCTAATTCATCGGTACACTGTGCTCAGTTTCCTGTCCTCGCGCCATTCATTGAATGGCGCTTTTTTTTGTCCTGAAAATTTGTCCTGAAAACGGGCGGCGACGACGGGTATCGCATCCAATGCTCCTGGGCCGTTAAGTCGGCTCACGCAGCGGTTTGTTAAACTCGTGGTTCTGCTTCCGCATTTCTCCCTGCCACTCCCATCCATAGGTGTTCATCATGAACCAACCTCCTCGACACGCCGAGGGGTCTTCGCGTTTCTCCCTCGGCGATCCTATCGTGCTGCTGCTCAGCATCGGCTTTATCGTGGCGTTTCTTGGGCTCTCGTTTTATGACATCGAACGAGTCGCCAGCTCGATTAGCGCAGGCTTCGCCTGGACGGCCCTCGTCCTGGGCAGCTATTTCCAACTCCTGCTGTTACTGACGTTTTTCATTGCGATGGGCGTGGCGTTGACGCCCGCGGCGAAAGCCAAGATTGGTAACCTCGATGCACCCGAAATGAGCACGTTCAAGTGGCTTTCGATCATTCTGTGTACCCTGCTAGCCGGTGGCGGCGTGTTTTTTGCCGCAGGCGAGCCGGTGTATCACTTCGTCGTGACACCGCCTGCGTTCGATACCGAACCGGGCACCGCCAACGCCGTTGCCGGTGCGTTGGGTCAATCGTTCATGCACTGGGGCTTCATGGCCTGGGCCGTGCTGGGCTCGCTCACCGCCGTGGTGCTGGCCCATGCGCACTACGTAAAAGGCCAGCCGCTTCAGCCGCGCACGCTGCTCTACCCGGTGTTGGGCGAGCGCTTGATGCGTGGCCCGCTGGGCAGCATCGTGGATGCCTGCTGTGTGATTGCTCTGGTGGCGGGCACGGTCGGCCCCATCGGCTTTTTGGCCACGCAGGTGAGCTTTGGCTTGCATGAGTTGTTTGGTCTGCCGGAGGGCTACACGGGCCAGCTCATCATCCTAGGCGTATTGGGCGTTATCTATGTGCTCTCTTCCATGAGCGGCGTCCACAAGGGCATTCAGCTGTTGAGCCGTTTCAACGTGCTGCTGGCGCTGGCCATCGGCGCCGTCATCATCGTATTCGGCCCCACGCTGTTTTTGGTCAATACCTATCTGTCCAGTATGGGGGCCTATATCAGCGAGTTTTTCACCATGGCGACGATGACCGCTGAAACCGCCCCGGCGTGGTGGATGCAGTGGTGGACGGTGTTCTTCTTTGCCTGGTTCATTGGCTATGCGCCGCTGATGGCGATCTTCGTGGCGCGCATTTCACGGGGCCGCAGCATTCGCGAGATGATCGTGGCCGTGGCGGTGCTCGCCCCGATTGCCACCACCGTGTGGTTTACGCTGCTGGGCGGTTCGGGCATCTATTACCAGCTCACCGGTGTGATCGACCTCAGCGAAGCGCTCAACAACTTCCAATTCGACGTGGCGACGCTCACGGTGGCCCAGGCGCTGCCCGGCGGCACCTGGATGGCGCTGGCGATTCTGCTGCTAACGACGATTTTCGTGGCCACTACCGGCGATTCGATGAGCTATGCCATTGCCGTCGTCGGTGCGGGACACGATGCCCCCAGTCCCTACATGCGCGCTTTCTGGGGCATTGCCATGGCGCTGATGGCGGCCGTGCTGCTGTACATGGGCGCAGGGCAAATCAGCGCGCTGCAGCAGTTCATCGTGATCACCGCGATCCCGGTGTCGCTGATACTGCTGCCTTCGTTATGGAACGGGCCGCAGGCGGCTTATGCCATGGCACGGGAACAGGGCATCATCGACGAACGCTGATCGGCGGCTCGTCGTTATAGCCCCTCCAGCAGCCGCAGAATCAGCTGTGGCTGCTGGTTGACCCGGGTCAGCATGGCGATACCCACCTGTTGTAGCAGTTGGGCACGAATCAGATTGGAGACTTCTTGCGCGTAGTCGGCGTCTTGGATACGCGACTGGGCGGCGGAGGTGGTGATGATGTTGGTATTGAGGCCGTCGATGACGCTCTCGAAACGGTTCTGTACCGCGCCAAAATAACTACGCTGACGATCGACCTGCTTCATGGCCTCATCCACGACATCCATCGGGTTGGGCGTGGCCGAGCCATCGTCCAATACGCTGAAACCGTCCATGCCCAAGGCCTGGCGCCCCATTCCCGAAAAGCGCACGCCAATCACATCTCCGGCGTTGGCGCCCACCTGAATGTTGAGGGTTTTATCGCTCTCGACCAGCCTGATGCCGTTAAAATTACTCTGCCCAGCGACGCGATCGATCTCCTCCAGGCGCTGGTCGATTTCCAACTGAATAGAGGCAAGATCGTCTGACGAATTGGTGCCATTGAGCGCCTGAACGCTCAACTCGCGAATACGCTGCAGGCTGTCGTTGATCAGGTTCAGCGAACCTTCGGCAGTTTGCACCATGGAAATTCCGTCATTGGTATTACGGATCGCCTGGTTCATGCCGCGGATCTGCGCGCCCATGCGATTAGCGATGGCCTGACCCGCAGGGTCGTCTTTGGCGCTATTGATACGCAGCCCAGACGACAGACGCTCCATGGAGGTCTGCATCGCTTGTTGGCTCGTACGCAAATGGTTCATTACCAGTAGCGACGTGATATTGGTCGCAAGGCTGATCACATAAGTGACCTCGACGGTAAGCGCGAAGGCGCCGTTAGCATCGTTATCGGCCAATGGCCAAAAAACATGAGGCCTGCAGCATCGACGACACCTCACATGCTGGCGATGGCAGGGCTACGAGACGGGGCCTGCGCTTATGGAGCGCCCGCTGGCGCTCAATACCGCATCGACCGGGCCACGCACGTACTGATGCTTGAAGTAACCGTCGTCGACGATTTCACCGTCCCACGCCACGATGTCTAGATCCATGGTTCGAGGACCGGATTTGATCGGCCCGCGCACCCGTCCCAAGCGATCCTCGACCTCTTTCAGATAGGCTTTGAAGGCGTCCCGATCCAGCGCAGTGCGCACCACCAGCGCGGCATTGAGAAAATCGGGCTGATGTTGAAAGCCCACCGGCGACGTACGGACGGCGGACGAGCGGGCCACCAGCTCGCACTCGCTGCTCAAAATCTCCAGCGCTTGAGAAAAGTGGTGTTCGGGTTCGATATTGGACCCCACTGAGATCACGCACTCATGGTGCATGCTGCCGGTTGTTGCATGCGACGACGTTGATGACATAGCGACATTCCATAGATAAGCCGATGATGGTGTAACGAGGTCAAAACGCTTTCACACGGCCATGCACTCATCCAAAGGCCGATAGACGCAAGCAGGCTGCGTTTTCACAGAGTAGAACGTGGGTCATTTTGTTCAAGCTCTGTACAAGTTATTGACAAACGCTGCGCTCACGCAGAGAGTCTTCGTTATTGCTCCACCACCATTCACTTCCTATCGACAGCGAGGGATTCGTCATGCCGACACCTGCGGCACTCGTCACCGGCGGCGCCACACGGCTTGGTCGCCACTTTGCAGAAGCCTTGGCCGACAAAGGTTTCGATATTGCTCTGCACGTGAACAGCTCACGCGGGGAGGCTGAAGAGGTCGCCACGGTGATTCGCGGCAAAGGGAGGGAGTGCGAGATACTACCCTGTAACTTTCTGAGCGACTCGCTGGAGAGCCTGATACAACAGGCGGTAACACGCTTCCCCGGCTTGAACGTGCTGCTCAATAGCGCCTCGGCCTACGAGCCCGCGCCCATCGCAAAGACCGAGCTGGCAATGCTGGAGACCCAATTTCGGGTCAATATGTTCACCCCGCTGCTTCTCACACGCCATTTTGCCGATGCGGTAGCGCAGGGCCAGGTGATCAACATCATCGATAACAAGGTGGCCTATCACCAGTACCCGTATGCGGCCTACTTGCTCTCCAAAAAGAGTTTGGCCGAGATGACGCGGATGGCCGCGCTGGAGTTTGCTCCACGCCTGCGCATCAACGGTATTGCGCCGGGAGTGGTGTTACCCGCCTCTCAACGCACCAGCGACTATATCCAGTGGCGCATCGACGGGATTCCGGTGGATCACCAGGGCGATCCAGCCCACCTTGTACAAGCCTTGCACTATCTACTGGACAACGCCTTCGTCGCCGGACAAATCCTGTTCGTGGACGGCGGCGAGTCGATCAACCTCGAAGGTCGCCACTCCGAGAACTATCATCCCAAAAACCATCACTCCAAAAACCAACCCGGCGACCGCTGACCCAACGCAAAGAGGCCGCCCGGAGGCGGCCTCGCGTAGGTCACGATATCAATGCTTAGGTCTCATCGACATCGTCATGATCCGGCTTGTGATGCTCCGGGTTATGCTGTAGTGCGTCTTCGCTGCGCTCTGACAAGGGCGCCGTTTCGGTCCGTTTTTTCTCGGCTTTCGCCTCCAAAATACGCACGTTGGCGGGCGGCGTCTTGCCCCCTTTGGTTTCGCCAAAGTAGAGCGTGGTATGCGGGAACGGAATCTCGATGCCCGCGGCGTCGAAGCGCAGCTTGACCAAACGATTGTAAGCGCGGCCCACGGCCCACTGATCGCCTGGCGTGGTCTTGATCACGACACGGATATTGACCGAGCTGTCGGCCAGCGCGGTGACACCCGCCACGGTCATGTCCGCCAACAGTTTATGACCATGCTCTTCGCTGGCTTTAAGATCTTCGAAGGCTAGCTGTAGCTGCTCGATCGCCTCGTCGATACTTTCGTTGTAACCAATGCCGTACTCGCCCACATGGTTGCCGTACTCACGCATGTAGTTGGAGACGGTATCGACGCTGGAGAACGGTACGATATGGTAGGTACCGGACAGGTCACGAATGCCCACCGAGCGGATACTCAAACGCTCGGCCGTGCCGGTCACGCCGCCCACGGTGACCACGTCGCCGGTGTTCATGGCGTTCTCTACCTGAATGAACACCCCGGTGATCACATCCTGCACCAGCTTCTGCGCACCAAAACCAATCGCCAGACCCAGCACACCGGCACCGGCAATCAGCGGCCCGATGTTGATGCCGATTTCCGACAGCACGATCATGCCGGTGATGGTCACCATGGCAATTGCCAGCGCGTTACGGAATAAACTCAGCAGCGTTTTGGCGCGAGCCGACGGCTCACCATGTCCGGTTTCCGGGTTGAGCTTGTGCTCGATCAGGCTCGCCAGCCCCAGCCAGACACCGAGAGCCACGATCAGAATGACGGCCACGCTGATCAGGTTACCCACTAGGTTGGCGCCACGCTCGGAAGCATACCAAGCGGCGAGGTTAAAGGCTCCCCAGGCGTCCAGCACGACCATGATTACCGCGACGACGATCACCGTGCGCAGCACGCGCAGCGCGTTGGGCACGTAGCTATTCAAACGCACTTCCAAAAGCGGCAGTTTGCGGCGCAGATCGTCGGAGAGCTGGATACGACGGCCAATGGTTTGCGTCAGAAACGCAGAGAGCAGCAGGCCTACGACCACGGCCCCCAAGGTTTTTAGTGTCGCGTAAAGTACGAAGGGCAGCGCATCGCCTGGACGGGTCAGGGTCAGCACGAACACCATCAGGAAGTAGATCAATGCAAACAGGTGCCACGTCCGGGCAAACAGCTGCAGCGACACACGGCTCGCCGTCAGCGTCGAGCGCGCGCTCATTTGATTTAGATTATCGCGCAGGCGCACGCGGTTTTTGAGCACCACGCCCACCGCATAGATAAACGCCAGCAGCATGATCAGCGTGCCGACCGCTTGTCCCAGGGTGGCGGCCACATAGAAGTTGACCAGCGGCACGACGACCATCAGGCCGTACCCCACCATGCCAATCAGGCGCGCCAGCCAGCGGTTCCAATACGAGGCTTCTTGAGCTGAAATCGGTAATAAGCGAAGACCCTCGTAACGCGAGGAGAAGAGCATTCGTACACCGGCTTTGAGCAGTTCGATGATCAAGAAGGCATTTAAAAAGAGCGACGCGCGGGTAGAGAGTTCACCGGTCTCTCCCACGGCAAAGGTGGCCACCAAGTTACCGCCAACGTACGCCAGGGCGATCAAAAGAATATCGACGACCGCGGCGACCGCGACACACAGCACTAAACGTAGCACCGGCGTCAGTCCCGTGCCCTGCTGTGACCAGCCGCTGATTTTGGTGAACAATGATTTTGCCAACCGGCGGAACACCATAAAAATGGCGAAGGTCGCCACGATCACGATGCCCAGGTTGATGGCTGCGCTCATGAAGGCCGCCATATCGAAGCTGCTGCCCGTGCCTTGGCCGGTGAACATATTGCCGACGATCGCCGCAGCCTGCTCGATCTGACCGCCCACATCACCTACTACACGGCTGGTCAACTCTGCCAACTGGCGGGGTAGTGAGACGTCCTCGGGCGCTACGTTGCCCCCCGCGGCAGCGGCTTCCGGCGACAGCTCGGCCGCAACGCCAGCAGGCAACTCAGACGCTTGATTACGCAGCAGTTCAATGAGCTCCTGGCGGGCCTGCTCGTCTTCCAGCAGGTCGGCCAGCGCCGCATAAGAGGGCTGCTCTTCAGCGACGGACGCATCGCTCTCGGCGCTTAACGTGGTTTGCGCCATGGCTGGCCCGGCCAGCATGGCGAACAGCGCCAGCATCCAGACGCTGAGCCAGGGGAGTAAACGTAGTGACGTCACACCATAACCTCCTTTTGGGTGAGTATTTGCCATCCTGCCCTCGTTAAAATTCAACCTAAGAATGTTAAACACAGGATAGTGCATCCAATGGAAATGCAAGCTTTGTATAACGCTCGATCCAAAGTGACTAGCGTAACATGACTCGAAGAAAGAGACGTTAACGCGACTGTTTTTTGCGCGCCATATAAGACAAGGTAACCTTCAGTGGCAGTAAGGGGCTAACCACTGCTGAGCCATGGTGATCAACAGAGCGTAACGCGCCCCTTTGGCCAATACGATCCACAACATCGCCCGCCACCAAGCAAGGCGCATCACCCCTGCCAGCACGGTGAGCGGATCGCCAATCACGGGTAACCAAGACAGCAGCAGGCTCGCCTCACCAAAGCGGTGATACCAGCGCTCGGCGCGGGCCAGCCCCTCAGGCGACGCCGGAAACCAGCGGCGATCTTGAAACTGACGAGCGTAGCGGCCCAGGGCCACATTGATCAAACTGCCCAGCGTGTTACCCACGGTAGCCACAGCCCACAACGCCAGCGCAGGCTCGCCCACACACCATAGCCGCGCCAGCCACACTTCCGAGCCACCGGGTAGCAGCGTGGCGCTCGCCAGCGCCACCCAAAACAGGCTGAACACGTTACGCGTCCTCTCTCGCTCAGCGGGGCAACTGCCCCCCCAGCTGTTGCGTGATCTCTGACGCGACCTGGCGCACTAGCGCACCGAGCACGAGCAGGCGCTCTTCGGGGATACGCGCCATGGGGCCCGAGACAGAGATGGCGGCCAGCGGCGTGGCGTGCTCATCGAAGATGCAGGCCGCCACACAGTGCAGGCCAATGGCGTGCTCTTCTCGATCACAGGCAAAGCCCTGGGCACGAATGTCGGCCATTTCTGTCTGCAGCGAGTCCGTTCGGTAGAGGGTGTTCTCCGTGACGCGTGCCAGCTCATAGCCGCCTTCCAGCAGTGCACTACGCTCCTCTTCGCTCGTCCACGCTAGCAGCGCCTTGCCCACGCCGGAGGCGTGCAGTGGGGCGCGGGAGCCCAAGCGCGTAATCATGCGCATCATCTGCGGAGACTCGTTTTGAGCAAGAAAGACCGCCGTGGCCCCGTCGCGAATACCTAGATTGGCCGTCTCACCGGTCTCCGCGGTGAGGCGGCGTAAAAAGGGGCGACTTTTAGCCACCACGTCGCGGGCCTCTAGAAAACTGTTACCAATACGGAAGGTTTTGACATCGATACGCCACAGGCCCTGGTCACTCTCCTGGGTCACGAAGCCCTGGCCTTGTAGCGCTTGCAGCAGGCGATGGGTGGTCGAAGGGGCCAAGTCGGCCATCTCCGCCAGCTCCGAGAGTGCAAGGCCCAGCGGGCTAGCGGATAGGTATTCGAGCAGCGTGAGGCCACGCACCAACGATTGGCTATGCCCTCCGCTCGCTTTCGTGGCTCCCGCCGGACGTCCGACTGATCTGCGCTTGGCTTCACTCACCTGACTACTCTCCTGACGGCGCTCAATACGTAAAAAGCCAGCAGGATAACGCGCCGCAGGGGGCGCTGTCGCGTTTACGGAAACAAATTCCACCAATGGCTAGCAGCGTGTACTAGCGATGCTGCCAGCGAGGCGCGCGCTTTTCGATAAACGCATCGATGCCTTCTGCCACATCCTCGGCCAGCATGTTGCACGCCATGGTGTCGCCCGCAAAGGCATAGGCCTCTTCCAGCGGCATAGCGAGCTGGCGGGCAAACATCGCTTTGCCGGTACGCACCGCCACCGCGCTTTTACCACCAATGCTGGCCGTTAGCGACGCCACGGCACTGTCTAGCTCGCCCTCTTCGGCAACACGATTGATCAGCCCCCACTCGGCGGCGGTGTCGGCGCTAATGAAGTCACCGGTCAATAGCATCTCCATGGCGCGTTTACGGGGAACATTACGCGAGAGCGCTACGGCGGGCGTCGAGCAAAACAGGCCCACGTTAATGCCGGAGACGGCAAAGCGGGCGCTGCTGGCGGCCACGGCCAAGTCGCAGCTGGCGACGAGCTGGCAGCCGGCGGCGGTCGCGATGCCCTGTACTTTGGCAATCACAGGGACAGGACAATGAACAATGCTTTGCATCACCTGGCCACAGCGCGCGAAGAGCGCTTGGTAGTATGCTTCGTCGGGGTTCGCGCGCATCTGCTTCAGATCGTGGCCTGCACAAAACGCCTTGCCGTTGGCCGCTAGCACCACACAGCGCACCCGATCGTCTTGGGCAATGTCATCCAGCGCCGTTTGCAGCGCGTCCAGCATCGCCTCTGAGAGCGCATTGAAGCGCTCGGGCTGGTTGAGCGTGAGGGTGACGACGCCCTCCTGCGCGGTGCGCATTAGGCAGTCGTTGGATGGGGATGCATGAGTGGGCGACATGGCAGGCTCCTGGGCAGATGTGGCTACCCAGTCTAGCGCTTGCTGGGGCCGCCGAGGGCGCGCTACGACCAAAGTGGCCTCCCGGTCGGCGGCAGGCCACCTCTGGGTTACGCCTTCTCGCGGGCGTCCTGGCGAGGGTTGTAACCCAGCGGGTGAGGTTCGCCGCGCGCTTTGGCCAGCTCGATCTGACGCTGACGCTCGCGGGCGGCGGCGCGGGTTTTCTCGGGCAGCGAGTCGATGCAGTGGGGACAGCTGATGCCTGGCTCGTAGGCCGACGACTGCATATCCTCCTGGGAGATCGGCATCCGGCAGGCGTGGCACTGCTCGTGCTCGCCTTCGCTAAGATCGTGACGCACGGTGACTCGGTTATCGAACACGAAGCACTCGCCCCGCCACAGCGACTGCTCTTCCGGTACTTTTTCCAGATAGTTCAACACGCCGCCTTTCAGGTGGTAGACCTCTTCGAAGCCCTCTTTCAGCATAAAGCTGGAGGCTTTTTCGCAGCGGATACCGCCGGTGCAGAACATGGCGACTTTTTTATGCTGTTCCGGATTGTAGTGCTCGCGGACATACTCCGGGAACTCGCGGAAGGTGGTGGTTTTTGGGTCGATCGCCCCCTCGAAGCTGCCAATCGACACTTCGTAGTCGTTGCGCGTATCGATGACCAGTACGTCCGGGTCGGAAATAATAGCGTTCCAGTGCTCTGGCTCGACATAGGTGCCCACGGTGTCGTTCGGGTCGATACCCGGCACGCCCAGCGTCACGATCTCTTTTTTGAGCTTTACTTTGGTGCGATAGAACGGCGGCTCGTCACAAAACGACTCTTTGTGGTCGATATCGGCCAGGCGCGGGTCGGCGGTCAGCCAGGCCAGCAGGGCGTCGATGCCCTCGCGGCTCCCAGCCACGGTGCCGTTGATGCCCTCTTTGGCGAGCAGCAGCGTGCCTTTTACGTCGTTATCGACCATCGTTTGACGCAGCGGCTCGCGCAGCGCTTCGAAATCGTTCAGAGTAACAAATTTGTACAGCGCCGCCACCACGATGGGCGGCGTTGGGGTCGGGGTCGTCATGGCGTGCTCCTGGTAGTCGCCCTCGCAAAGGGCGGACCGGGTTAAATGAACGCGCGTATGATAGCAAAAAGTGCGCCTTCGGCGCATCTCGGCGAGGCTGACCCAGATCAAAGACGTGTCAATCGTCGATTATTTCGACGCCATCATTGAGAAAGCTTCATCCCACGACGCACACACTCGGTCGTATAGTAGACGGCAACTCGACTCCGTCATTGAGGTGCTTTCATGAAGATTCGTCGTTCCAACGAGCGGGGCTACGCGGACCACGGCTGGCTGCGCTCCTACCACACCTTCTCCTTCGCCAACTATATGGATCCCAACCATATGGGCTTCCGTGCGCTGCGGGTGATCAACGAAGATCGCGTCGCACCCGGCCACGGCTTTGGTGCCCACCCCCACCGGGATATGGAGATCATTTCCTACGTGCTCGAAGGCGAGATGGAGCACAAAGACAACATGGGCAATGGCGAAGTCATGCGCCCTGGCGACGTGCAGCGCATGTCGGCGGGTACCGGCGTCCTGCACAGCGAGTTCAACCACTCCCAGGAAAACGGCCTTCACTTTTTGCAAATCTGGATCGAAACCGCCCAGCGTGGCATTCGGCCCAGCTACGAACAGAAGCACTTCCCCAGCGCCGAGCGGCAGGGCCAGTGGCGTTTGGTCCTCTCCCCCGATGGCCGTGATGGCTCGGTGAGCGTGAACCAAGACGTCAACCTTTACGCCAGCCTGCTAAGCGCCGGGGACCACCTCACGACACCGCCCTCACGCTACGCATGGCTACATGTGGTGAAAGGGACCATCGAGGTGAACGGCGAACGGCTCACCACCGGCGATGCCGCTGCGTTTACGCCGGATGAGCACGTCGAGCTCACCAGCAGCGACGCCAGCGAAGTGCTGCTGTTCGATCTAGCCTGATAACGTCTTGTTAGGTCATTGATGAAACGCAAAACGGCCCCTGCGGGGCCGTTTTGGTGACAAGCGCTAACTCACTATTTACTTAGCTATTTTGCTTGCTTAGCTATTTTGCGCCGAGTAGAGCACACGAATCTTCAGCGTGTGTTCCACTTCCTTCAGCGCTTCCAGCGCCTGCGGGCCGTAGGCTTTATCGACATCGATGACCACGTAGCCGACCTTATCGTTGGTCTGCAGATACTGGCCCGAAATATTGATGCCGTTTTCCGACAACACGCGGTTGATCTGAGAAAGCACGCCGGGCACGTTGTCGTGAATGTGCAGCAGACGGTGCTTGTCCGGATGGGCGGGCAACGCCACTTCGGGGAAGTTGACCGAGGTGACCGTGGTACCGTTGTCCGAGTAAGTGATGAGCTTCTCGGAGACTTCGATACCGATATTCTCCTGAGCCTCCAACGTCGAACCACCGATGTGTGGCGTCAGAATCACGTTGTGCAGGCCACGCAGCGGGCTTTGGAACTCTTCGTCGTTGCCCTTCGGCTCGACTGGGAAGACATCGATGGCCGCGCCATTGAGTTTTCCCGCTTTGATCGCCTCGGCAAGCGGCTCGATCTCAACTACGCTGCCGCGGGCGGCGTTGATCAGAATCGCTCCGTCCTTCATGGCCGCGATCTCTTTGGCACCGATCATCCAGCGGGTCGAGGCCAAGTCCGGCACGTGCAAGCTGACCACGTCAGCGCGGCCGAGTAGCTCTTCCAGGCTGCCTACCTGATTAGCGTTCCCCATACCCAACTTGGTAATCACGTCGTAGTAAATGACGTTGAAGCCCAAGGATTCGGCCAATACGGAGAGCTGCGCGCCAATGCTGCCATACCCCACGATACCGAGGGTTTTGCCACGCGCCTCGTGGGAGTTTTTCGCCGATTTCAACCAGCCCCCCTGGTGAGCACGGGCATTCTTTTCGGGGATACCGCGCAGCAGCATGATCGCTTCGGCCAGCACCAGCTCAGCCACCGAGCGTGTGTTGGAGTACGGCGCGTTGAAGACCGCGATACCGCGCTTGAGCGCCGCATCCAGGTCGACCTGGTTGGTACCGATACAGAAACAGCCCACACTCACCAGCTTCTCGGCCGCCTCGAACACGCGCTCAGTCAACTGCGTGCGGGAGCGGATACCGATGAAGTGAACATCGCGAATCTTCTCGATCAGCGCCTCTTCATCCAGCGAGGTCGGCAGAAGCTCGATGTTCTCGTAACCGGCGTTGTGAAAATTGTCCACCGCGCTTTGGTGGACGCCCTCGAGTAGCAGGATCTTGATCTTGCTCTTTTCCAGGGACGTTTTGGCCATGGCTGAATCAACCTCTATGGTCGGCGGCATGCGCCGTGTATCGGTTCACGGGAGGCGCATATGGTAGCACAGCCGCTGGCGCTCTCGGCGGCCTGGTGTGATGAAAAGTGTGCGCTTTCAAGATGAACGCAGCGCAAGTCGATCAATCAACCCATGGTGAGGGCAGACGCCGCCCCCTCGCCTCGGTGTATACTGTGCGTTTATTTGACAGCACGCAGCCACACTCGTCGCCCTGGCGGACACTAGGGCGCCCGGAAAACGGTAGGCACTGCCCGATGAGCGACACGACACCCCCACACGATTTTGCCGCAACGGTGGCCCAACTCGAGACCATTGTGGAACGCCTGGAGTCCGGCGAACTCTCATTGGAAGATGCGCTGACCGCCTTCGAGCAAGGCGTACGACTCACCCGCGACGCCCAGCAGCGGCTCGACAGCGCCGAGCTGAAGGTCCGGGCGCTGAGCGAAGATGCCGACGGCAAACTCGACGTCGCTCCCTTTGCCAGCACCTCGGAAGCAGGCGATGACAGCGAGGAGACGCCGCCATGGTAACGGCTCAAGCTTCCCGGCTTACCACGCTGCGCCACGCCAGCAGCCGCCGTGTCGACGCGACGCTTGCCGCTCTGTTCGACGCTCGCCCCGCCGTCGATGCGCGCCTGGAAGCCGCCATGCGCCACGGCCTGCTGGTCGGTGGTAAGCGCCTACGTCCACTGCTGGTCTATTTAGCGGGCCAAGCCCTCGGGGCGAGCGACGACGACCTTGACGCGCCAGCGGCCGCCATCGAACTGATTCACGCCTACTCGCTGATTCACGACGACCTGCCTGCCATGGACGATGACGACTTGCGGCGCGGTCAGCCCACGGTGCACAAAGCCTTTGATGAGGCCACCGCCATTTTGGCGGGCGATGCCCTGCAAGCGCTGGCATTCGAAGTGCTCGCGAGTCGCCCATCTCCTCGCCTGAGCCAACTAGTCACTACCCTGGCAGTCGCCTCGGGCCGTGACGGTATGGTGGCGGGGCAAGCGCTGGATCTGGCCGCCGTGGGCGGCCACCCGGATGCCGAGGCCATGGCCCACATGCATGCCCATAAAACCGGCGCGCTGATCGTCGCTGCCGTCCGGCTAGGGGGGCTCGTCGCCGTGGATGACCACGATCCGCGCCTGGCGGCGCTGATTCGCTACGCCCGCGCCATTGGGCTAGCCTTCCAGATTCATGACGACATCCTGGATGTGACGGGTGACACCGCCACGCTGGGCAAAATGTCCGGCGCTGACGCTGCCCGCGCCAAACCTACTTATCCCAGCTTGCTGGGTCTGGAAGGGGCGCAGCGTAAAGCGAACACGCTTATTGACGAGGCCATTGCCGCCCTCGCCCCGCTAGGCGAGCAGGCCGCACCCCTGGCCGACCTTGCCCACTATATGATCGAGCGCGACCACTAACGATGCCTATGAAGCTGTTCGACGAGATACCCCGCGAGCGCCCGGCGACGCCACTGCTCGACTCCTTTGACCACCCCGCCGCGCTGCGGGCCATGAACGCCAAGCAGCTCGCCCAGCTCGCCGACGAGCTGCGTGCCTACTTGCTCTACAGTGTCGGCGTTACCGGCGGCCACTTTGGTGCCGGGCTAGGCGTTGTCGAGCTCAGCGTCGCGCTGCATCACGCCTTTCACACACCGAAAGACCGCTTGGTATGGGACGTGGGCCATCAGGCCTACCCGCATAAAATCCTCACTGGGCGGCGCGATGCCATGCTCAGCATTCGCCAGCACGGCGGCTTGGCGGCATTTCCACGTCGAGCCGAGTCCGAGTACGACACCTTTGGCGTGGGCCACTCCAGCACCTCGATTTCTGCCGCGCTAGGCATGGCTCTGGCCGCCCAAGCGCAGCGAGACCCGCGCAAGGTATGCGCCATCATTGGCGACGGCGCGCTGACCGCGGGAATGGCGTTCGAAGCGCTGGCTCACGCAGGCCACGTCAATGCCAATCTGTTGGTCGTGCTCAATGACAACGAAATGTCGATTTCCGAAAACGTCGGCGGCATTGCCACCTACCTTGCTCGGGTGCTCTCCAGCAAGCCCTACCTCAAAATGCGCGAAGAGGGCAAAAAGGTGCTCTCGCACCTGCCCGGCGCGCTGGAGCTTGCCAAACGTACCGAAGAGCACATGAAAGGCATGGTCAGTCCCGCCACGCTATTCGAAGAGATGGGCTTTCACTATGTCGGCCCCATCGACGGTCACGACTTGGAAGCGCTGACCCAAACGCTGCGTAACCTGCGCGACCAGAAAGGGCCGCAGTTTCTGCATATCAAAACGGTCAAAGGGAAAGGCTTCCTGCCCGCCGAAGCGGACCAGATTGGCTACCATGCGATCACGAAGCTGGAAAAAACCAGCGCAACCGTGAGCGCCCCGCTGGTGAGCAAACCGGCCAGCCCCAGCGCGCCGAAGAACGCCCCCAAGAAAAAGTACTGCAACGTGTTCGGCGACTGGCTGTGCGATATGGCCGCCGCCGACCCACGCCTGATGGGCATTACACCTGCCATGGGTGAGGGCTCGGACTTGATACGCTTCTCGCAAACGTATCCCCAGCGTTACTTTGACGTGGCGATCGCCGAGCAGCACGCGGTGACTCTCGCCGCAGGGATGGCCTGTGAAGGTATGAAACCGGTGGTGGCGATCTATTCCACCTTTCTGCAGCGCGGTTACGACCAGCTGATTCATGACGTGGCGGTGCAACATCTGGACGTGACGTTCGCTATCGACCGTGCAGGTCTCGTGGGCGAAGACGGCCCCACCCACCACGGCAGCATGGATCTTTCGTTTCTGCGCTGCGTGCCGGGCATGGTGATTCTGGCGCCTGCCGATGAAGCCGAATGCCGCGCCATGCTCAGCGCCGCCTACTACCATCCTGGACCAGCCGCCGTGCGCTACCCCCGCGGCACCGGTCCTGGGGCCGTCATTCCAGAGCACCTAGAGCCGCTGGCGATTGGCGAGGCCCAGGTGCGTCGCGAGAGCACCAGCGACGGCGTGCGCATCGCGCTGCTGGCCTTTGGCAGCGTGAACAGTGCCGCCGCCGACGTGGCTGAGAAGCTCAATGCCACCCATATCAACATGCGTTCCGTAAAGCCGCTGGACCGCGACGCGGTGCTTCACGCGGCGGACGAACATGAGCTGCTGGTCACCTTGGAAGAGAACGTCGTTGCGGGCGGTGCAGGCAGCGCAGTCAACGAGCTGCTCAACGCCGAAGGCGTTCAAGTGGAAGTCCTTAACCTAGGCCTGCCAGATGCCTTCGTAGAGCACGGCACGCCCGCCGAGCTACTGCGCGACTGTGGCCTGGACGCGGAAGGTATCGAGCGCGCCATTCGTGCCCGGCTGCCGTAACGTTCATGCGCACCCCACGTGAATATAAACTATCGAGATCTCTATGTTATTTCTAATCATTGTGTTTGGTTTGATTGGCCTCGCCATCGGGGGCCCCATTGGCCTCCTGGTGGGTGGGGGCCTAGGTTGGTGGCTGGGACGGCGCATTAGTCGTCGCTTGCACGCAGCTCGCATGCAGCTTCAAGAAGGCTTTTTGGAGTCGATCTTTTCGGTGATGGGCTGCCTGTGCCAAGCGGACGGCAAGGTTACCGAAGGCGAGCTCGGCGTGACCGAAAAGCTCTTCGATCAGATGCGTTTGCAGGGTGAACACCGCGCCAAAGCGCGCGCGGCCTTCGAGCGTGGCCGCGCCGATGATTTCGATCTGGAAGCGGAGCTGGCCAAGGTCAACCGCCTGACCCAGCGCCAGCCGGTACTTCGTCAAGTCTTTTTGCAGGTTCAATTGAGCGCCATTGCCGCCGATGGCGTGCTGCACCCTGCCGAGCACGAGATGATACTGCGTGTGGCTCGCGGCGTTGGCTGTAGCGATGCCGAGGTGCAGCAAATCGAAGCCATGCTGCACGGTGCGGCGGCCAATTCTCAAGGCGCCAGCGAGGAGGCGTTGAAAGATGCCTACCGCGTGCTTGGGGTATCGGAAGATGCCAGCGACGCCGAGATCAAGAAAGCGTATCGTCGCCTGATGAGCCAAAACCATCCGGACAAACTGGCCGGCAAAGGGCTGCCGGAGAGCATGCGCGACGTCGCCCAGGCACGCACTAGCGAAATCGGCAACGCTTACGAACGTATCCGCGCAGCCCGCGGCCAATAGTCGGTCCGTGACAGACGGCAAGGGAGTCGCTACATTGAAAGCTTCACGGTACTGCCTGGAGCCGACGAATGATCTCGCTATACAGCTTTCCCAACTCCCGCTCTTTACGAGCCGCCTGGACGCTTGAAGAGCTGGGTCTGCCATACCAGTGCCACCACGTTGCGCTGGATAAAGGCGAAGGGCAAAGCACCGAGCATCTCGCCCGCCATCCGGATGGCAAAGTACCGGTACTGGAAGACGGGGAGCTAACGCTATTCGAGTCAGCCCCCATCTGCCGCTACCTCGCCGAGCGATATGGCGAGGGGCAACTGCTGCCACAGCACGAGACCGAACGCGCACAGGTCGACCAGTGGCTTAGTTTCATCGTTACCGAGATCGAGCAGCCACTGTGGCTGCAAGCCAAGCACAAATTCGCCCTGCCTCAAGACAAGCGCGTCCCTTCAGTGCTACCCACCGCCGCTTGGGAATTCCAGCGAGCCCTGCTCGCGCTCGAGCGCCGCTATCGTGGCCAGGAAAATCTGGTGGGCGATACCTTCACGTTGGCGGATCTGTTCTTAACGCACACGCTCACTTGGGCCACAAGCATGAAACATCGCTTGCCGGAGCCGCTGGTGGCCTATCGCGCCCGCCACGCCAATCGCCCAGCGCTTGCCCGCGCCGCCGAAAAAGAGCAAGCAGCGGCGCAAGCGAACCAATAATCACGCATGAGGCGCAGGAAGCCGGGGTGGCAACTGCGCCTGACCCTCTTCGGCGCGGGCGGCACCCCAGGCACTCTTCAAGCCCCCCGGAAAACCACTTCGCTGGCTATAATCTGGGGTGATACCGCCTTGATAGGCATGGCGTTGGCTCAGCGCTTTGGCGCAGCCATAATCCACTATCGTCAGCACGCCTACGGCGGTGAGTGCCAAATAAAGGTTCTCTTTATGCGACGGGTGACGCTTCAAGGCAAACGTAAGCGCTGAAAAGTCGAGCACATCCCCCACCACGCGGCTCCATATCGCGCGGGTCGGATTATCAGACAGCGCGCCGATGCCGCTGACGACTCCGCGGGCACCGCACGCGCGTATTTTATTGTGCCGCTGCGGCATTCCCAGCGCTCGGCCTAGCCGACGCGGCGCCACTAACTGATACAACCCCATCCCTAGGCTTAACCACCCCAAACCTCTGGCCAGCTTGTCCGCTGGTGACATCGAGCGTGTTGATGAGCGGGAATGGCGTTTCATCGGTGTGTTCATGCACTCCTCCCTGGGTAGCATCACGGTTTCAGTATGACTTTGACGCAGCCATCCTGTTTATCTCGAAAGGTTTGATACATTTCAGGCCCCTGGGCCAAATCCACCGCGTGGGTAATCACAAACGAAGGATCGATTTGTCCCTCGTCGATACGCCGTAACAGATCGTCCGTCCAGCGGTTGACGTGGGTTTGCCCGGTGCGCACGGTGAGGCCTTTGTTCATCAGTGCCCCCATAGGAATTTTATCGACCAACCCGCCATACACCCCGGGAATGGATAGAATACCGGCCGGACGGCAGACGTAGATCATTTCACGTAACACGTGAGCGCGGTCGGTTTCTAACCACATGGCCTGCTTTACCCGGTCGTAGACCGAGTCCAGCGAGCGCGTGGCGTGGGCTTCTAGCCCCACCGCGTCGATGCACTTTTCAGGCCCTTTACCGTGAGTCAGCTCCTGCAATCGGCCGAGTACGCTCTCGTGGGCAAAATTGAGCGGAATCGCACCGCCGGCAGCAGCCATCGAGAGTCGCTCGGGCACGTTATCAATGACCACGACCTGCTTGGCGCCCAACAGTACCGCACTGCGAACGCAGAACTGACCAACCGGGCCTGCGCCCCAGATCACGACGGTATCGGTGGGCTGAATGTCACACTGCACGGCGGCCTGCCAGCCGGTGGGAAAGATATCGCCTAGAAACAGCACCTGCTCATCGGTGAGCGTATCGGGCACTTTAATGTGGGTGGTATCGGCGAAGGGCACCCGCACAAACTCGGCTTGGCCGCCTGCATAGCCGCCAGTGAGTTGAGAGTAGCCAAATAGTCCAGCACCGCCATGGCCAAAGACTTTATCTGCCAGAGACTTGTTACGATTGGAGCGTTCGCAAACCGAGTAGTTACCGCGCTGACACTGCTCGCATTCGCCACAAAAAATGGTGAAAGGCACCACCACCCGGTCGCCTACCTTGAGGTTTTTCGTCTCGCTGCCCACCTCCATCACCTCGCCCATGAACTCGTGGCCGAGGACATCGCCACAGGACATACCGGGCATATAATGGTCGTAAAGGTGCAAATCAGAGCCGCAGATGGCGCAGCTACTCACATTGATAATGGCGTCGCGGGGATGTTCGATTGCGGGGTCGGGCACGGTGTCGTAACGAACATCGTTCTTACCGTGCCAGCACAATGCTTTCATGACGGCTTCTCCTGACTAAGGTGCATATAGCGTCCTGCTACGTATCACCATAGCTCAGACACCCAACAACCAAAGTTAAGAAAAGCAGGTTATTGCACGTTCGAAGAAAAACGCGCTTTTAACGGGCAACTTAGATTAAAAACGCGATCAATAAAGGTTAGCTACTTAGCCTTTGCGCTCGATATCCACATCGCTGGCTTGGGTAAAGTCGTCCAGCGCCATCATATGGCCAAGCTTTCCCGCCTTGGTGGAAAGATACTGCTCGTTGTGGGGATTCAAGCCAGTGGTGATCGACAGCCGCTCGACGACGTTTACCCCATCGCGACTCAACGCATCCACCTTACGAGGGTTGTTGGTCATCAGCTTAAGCGCGGTGATGCCCAAGTGGTCGAGCATCGGGACGCAGAGGTCGTAGCGGCGCATGTCGGCACCGAAACCGAGTTGCTCATTGGCCTCTACGGTATCGGCCCCCTGGTCTTGCAGATGATAGGCACGGATTTTATTGAGCAGCCCAATACCCCGCCCCTCCTGACGCAAGTAGAGCAGCACGCCGCGCCCCTCTTCGGCGATGCGCTTCAGCGCTTCTTGCAGCTGGTAGCCGCAGTCGCAGCGCATGGAAAACAGCGCATCGCCCGTCAAGCACTCGGAGTGTACGCGCCCTAGTACCGGCTCGCCGCCGCTCACATCGCCCAACGTCAAGGCGATGTGGTCCTTACCCGTGGCGTCGTCTTCGAAGCCATGCATAGTGAATGTGGCCCAGGGAGTGGGCAGCCGAGAGGCAGCAATGAAGCGAATGGTCACAGGTTTCCTCGCTGATTAACCAAACCAGTTAACCACACCAGTGTTGGCGAAGTGGGCGGACAGTTTATCAGGAAGCCGCGCGGGCCTCACGGTCTTCGCAGGGTACGACGATGTTGGCCACGGTTTGCGCCGCCATCCCCGGCGATCTTCACGTACAATTCCTATCTTCAGGTAGAATGACTCCCTTACAATGCGGGCAAATTTCTCAAGAGCAAGTGTTTATGACCACCACACCTTTGCAAAACGACCGTTTTCTTCGCGCGCTGGCTCGCCAGCCCGTTGACCGCACTCCGGTGTGGATGATGCGTCAAGCAGGACGCTACCTGCCGGAGTACCGCGCCAGCCGCGCCGACGCGGGTAGTTTCATGGACCTGTGCCGCAATCATGACCTGGCTTGCGAAGTCACCCTTCAGCCGCTGGAGCGCTACCCGCTCGACGCCGCGATTCTGTTCTCGGACATTTTGACCATCCCCGACGCCATGGGGCTGGGCCTCTACTTCGAAACCGGCGAAGGCCCCAAATTCAAGAAGACCGTGCGCACGCCGGAAGAAGTAGCGGCACTGACCGTGCCGAACGCCGAGCGCGATTTGGACTACGTGATGCGCGCGGTGTCCACTATCCGCCGCGAGCTGAATGGCCGCATGCCGCTGATCGGCTTCTCCGGCAGCCCTTGGACGCTGGCGACGTATATGGTCGAGGGCGGCTCCAGCAAGGATTTCCGTCATCTGAAAACCATGCTGTACGACACGCCGGACACCATGCACCAGCTACTGGATACCCTGGCGCAGGCGGTCACCGACTATCTGAATGCGCAGATTCGTGCGGGCGCTCAGGCCGTACAGATTTTCGACACCTGGGGTGGCGCGCTCTCCACGCCGGCGTATCTAGAGTTCTCGCTGCGCTATATGGAGCAGATCGTCTCCGGGTTGATCCGCGAGCATGACGGCCGCCACGTGCCGGTGATCCTGTTCACCAAAAACGGCGGACAGTGGTTGGAGCATATCGCCTGTGCCGGTGCCGATGCCCTAGGCATCGACTGGTCGACCGAGCTATCCGATGCTCGTGCACGCGTGGGCCATAAAGTCGCCCTGCAGGGCAACCTGGACCCCAACGTGCTGTTTGCCCGCCCCTCGGCCATTCGCGCCGAAGTGGCACGCGTGCTGGAAAGTTACGGCCACGGTCCGGGTCATGTATTCAACTTGGGCCACGGCATCAGCCAGTTCACCAACCCCGATCACGTCACCGCCTTCATGGAGGCGCTGCACGACCTAAGCCCGCAGTACCATCAGGGCATTCCGACCCAAACGAACGATCAATGCCCAGGAGCCAAGTAATGAGCGACCTACGCGACGACCAGTGGTTTACCGAAGTCTTCGATAGCCATGGCAGCGCTTTCTCGCTGAAAGTCACCGAAAAACTGCTGGATGTACAGAGCCCCTACCAACACCTGGAAGTCTACGCCACGGAGACCTACGGCCACCTGATGGTGCTGGATGGCTGCGTGATGCTGACCGATCGCGATAATTTCCTGTATCACGAAATGATTGCCCACCCGGCGCTGTTCACCCATCAAGACCCCAAGCGGGTGGTGATCATTGGCGGCGGCGACTGCGGCACCTTGAAAGAAGTGTTGCGCCATCCGGGCGTCGAGAAGGTCACCCAGATCGATATTGATGAAGAAGTGACCAAGGCGGCTGAGCGCTTTTTCCCGTCGCTGGTGGAAGCCAACGGCGACCCCCGCGCCGAGCTGCTGTTTGCCGACGGCGTGAAGTGGGTCGACGACGCCGCCGACGAGAGCATCGACGTGCTGATCATCGACTCCACCGATCCGGTCGGCCCTGCCGAAGGCCTGTTCAAGACCGACTTCTTGAAACGCTGCCACCGTATTCTGAAAAGCGGCGGGGTGATGGTACAGCAGAGCGAATCGCCGCTTTATCATAGCGGTTCGATCATCCGCGAACTGCGCAACGACATGCGCGAAGCAGGCTTCGATAGCGTCGCCACGCTACCCTTCCCCCAACCGGTGTATCCCTCGGGTTGGTGGAGCGTGACGTTGGCCGGTAAAGCGACCAGCGTTGAAAGCTTCCGCGAAGAGGCTGCCGCCGATCATGAAATGCCGCTACAGTACTACACAGTAGATGCCCACCGGGGTGCCCTGGCGCTGCCGCCCTTTATGCGTAAAGCCTTCGCATAAGCGGGCAGCTACGCTAGGTATCTGGCCGGGCTCTGCCCGGCTTTTTTATGCGCCAATCATCGTGCGCGCCACGTTAAGGAATAACAAATGAACACCACGCGTTGGTTTGGATGGGGAGTCACCCTGTTAGCGCCCGCCCTATGGGTACCCACGGCCATGGCCGATACGCTACAAACGGTGCAAGAGCGCGACAGCGTGCGCTGCGGCGTCAACGCGGCTCAGCCCGGCTTTTCGTCCTTAGACGATAACGACGAGTATCGCGGTCTGGATACCGATGTGTGCCGTGCCGTGGCGGCCGCCGCGCTGGGTGATGCCAGCAAGGTCAACTTCGTGCCGTTGGATTCGGTGGAGCGCTTTGCCGCGTTGCAATCAGGTGAAGTAGATGTCCTTTCTCGCACCACCACCTGGACGTCTAGCCGCGACACCACACTGGGCATGCACTTTACCGGTGTGAGCTACTACGACGGCCAAGCCTTCATGGTGGCCAGCGACTTGGGCGTGCAGAGCGCGCAAGAGCTGGATGGCGCGGCGGTGTGTACGCAGTCGGGCACTACCAGCGAACTCAATCTTTCCGACTACTTCCGTATCAACGACATGACCTACGATGCGGTGGTGTTCGATTCACCCGAGCAGTCGATTGCGGGCTTCGAAGCAGGCCGCTGCGACGTCTTGAGTTCGGATGCCTCGCAGCTCTACGCCCAGCGCATTCAACTGGCCGATCCCAACATGGCCGTCGTCCTACCGGAAATCATCTCTAAAGAGCCGCTAGGCCCCGCCGTACGCCAAGGCGATGATCAGTGGTTCAACATCGTGAAGTGGTCACTGTTTGCCATGCTGAATGCCGAAGAGCTGGGCGTCAGCCAAGCCAACGTGGATGAGCAGCTAAGCTCAGAAAATCCCGATGTGATGCGCCTGCTTGGGCAAGACGGTGATTTTGGTGAGGCCATGGGCCTACAATCAGATTGGGCTTACCAAATCGTCAAACAGGTCGGTAACTATGCGGATATTTATGAACGCAACGTGGGCACCCACTCCGACTTCAACATTGCCCGTGGCCTGAATGCCCTGTGGAAAGATGGGGGCATTCAGTACGCGCCGCCCATTCGCTAGTGCGCTCGGTCACTCGCCAGCGGCTGCGCACCAAAAAGGCGCAGTGCGTAGCCGCTGGCGCACTTTTTTGCACCAAGACCTTCGTTAAATTCGCTGATTTTACGTTGAAAAGCGCTGAATTTGACGACATATCTTTTTTGGCACCTTCCTTGCTAGCTTTTAGTGATGCATCACCATGCATAACGACACTAAATCGAGGAAGGGGAACACAACATGATCAATAAGAAACACCTGGTACTTCTGGCCTCCGCAGGCGCCATCTCTCTTGCGGGCGTGGCGACCGCCCAAGCCGATACGCTGGAAGATACCCGCGAACGTGGTGCCGTACAGTGTGGCGTCAGCGACGGCCTGCCAGGTTTTTCCGCCCCGGACGATAACGGTAACTGGCAGGGCCTCGACGTTGACGTATGCCGTGCCGTGGCCGCTGCGGTACTGGGCGACGCCGATGCCGTCAACTACATCTCTTTGAACGCCGTCGAGCGTTTCACCGCGCTGCAGTCCGGCGAAGTGGACGTTCTGTCTCGTAACACCACCTGGACCACGACCCGCGACACTACCCTGGGTCTGAACTTCACCGGCGTTAACTTCTACGACGGCCAGGGCTTCATGGTCTCTCGCGACCTGGGTATCACCAGCGCGGCCGAGCTGGATGGCGCGGCGATTTGTATTCAATCAGGCACCACTACCGAGCTGAACCTGGCTGATTACTTCCGTGCCAACGGAATGGAGTTCGACCCCATCGTTTTCGATACCTCCGAGCAAACCGTAGGTGGCTTCCAGGCTGGCCGCTGTGACGTTCTGACGTCTGACACTTCTCAGCTGGCGGCCCTGCGCATTCAGCTCGACGACCCGTCGGGCGCGATGATTCTGCCCGACGTCATTTCCAAAGAGCCGCTGGGCCCGGTCGTACGTCAGGGGGACGATCTGTGGTTCAACATCGTGAAGTGGTCGCTGTTCGCCATGATCAACGGTGAAGAGTACGGCGTGACCAGCGAGAACGCAGAAGAGATGCTCAGCTCCGATAACCCGGACGTAGCGCGTCTACTCGGCCAGGACGGCAACTATGGTGAAGGCATGGGTCTTGACGCCGACTGGGCCTATAACATCCTGAGCCAAGTGGGTAACTACGGTGAAAGCTTCGAGCGCAACGTAGGTATGGGTTCACCGCTGGAAATCGAACGCGGTGTCAACGCCCTGTGGAACCAAGGCGGCTTCCAGTACGCACCGCCGATTCGCTAAGCGTCTCGCTTGACCCCGGCCCGCCACCCTTTTTGGTCATGGCGGGCCATTTGATTGACCTTCCGTATCGCGGAGACGCCACCCATGTCCGTAAGACCTAACGCTCGCCCCGTTGGCCAAAAGCCACCGTTCTGGCGAGACCGCGCCAAACGTGCGCTCATCTTTCAATGTCTGCTGATTGCCGCTGTCATCGCTTTTCTGTTCTATATCGTCGGCAACGTGCAAGACAACCTCTCCTCACGGGGTATCACCACAGGTTTTGGCTTCCTGAGTAATACCGCCGGTTTTGGGATCGTTCAGAGTCTGATCGACTACTCTTCCCAAAGCACCTATGGCCGCACCTTCTTCGTTGGCCTGCTGAATACGCTGCTGGTGGGTGGGTTGGGCGTTATTGCCGCCACCATCATTGGCTTTATCGTCGGTATCGCTCGTCTATCGCCCAACTGGCTGATCGCCAAGCTAGCCGCCGCGTATATCGAAACCTTTCGTAACATTCCGCTGCTGCTGCAGATTTTCTTTTGGTACTTTGCCGTGCTGCGGGCGCTCCCCAGCGCTCGAGAAAGCCTCGCGTTCGGCGAGGCCGTGTTTCTTAACGTACGCGGGCTTTATCTACCTGAGCCGCTGTTCGAATCGGGCTTCGGGCTGATTCCTGTCACCTTCGTGATCGCCATCGCGGCCAGTATTGCGCTGGTGATATGGGCAAAACGCCGTCAGGAAGCCACGGGGCAGCGAATTCCCGCTTACTGGATCTCCTTTGTACTGATCTTTGGGCTGCCCCTGTTGGTCATGTTGGCCACTGGCGTACCCATTACTTGGGAAATGCCCGAGCTGCGTGGCTTCAACTTCCGCGGCGGCATCACGGTGATTCCTGAGTTTCTGGCGCTGTGGTTCGCACTCTCGATCTACACGGCGTCGTTCATTGCCGAGATCGTGCGCTCCGGTATTCAGGCCATTTCACATGGCCAAACCGAAGCGGCGCAGGCACTGAGTCTGCCGCGCAACCTGGTGCTGCGCCTCGTCATCATTCCTCAGGCATTGCGGGTCATCATCCCCCCGCTCACCAGCCAATACCTGAATTTGATCAAAAACTCGTCGCTGGCCACGGCCATTGGCTATCCGGACCTCGTGTCGGTGTTTGCAGGCACCACGCTGAATCAGACGGGCCAGGCCATCGAGGTCATCGCGATGACCATGGCGGTGTATCTGACGATCAGCCTGCTGGTGTCGATGTTCATGAACTGGTTCAACGCCCGCGTGGCGCTGGTTGAACGCTAGGCTGAGGCGAGGAGCCACACATGATTCATAATCAAACGATGATCGAACAGCGGCCAGCGCCCAGCAACTCCGTTGGCGCGATTGCTTGGCTGCGAACGAACCTATTCAACGGGCCGATCAATACGATCTTCACGTTAATCGGCCTCTATATCCTCTATCTGCTCGTCGTGCCTACCGTGCAGTGGGCGTTCATCAACGCCGATTGGGTAGGCACCACACGCGACGACTGCTCACGGGAAGGCGCTTGCTGGGTCTTCATCAACGCACGTTTGACGCAGTTTATTTATGGCCTATATCCCAGTTCAGAGATCTGGCGCGCCAATATCGTGTTCGCCATGTTCTTTACGCTGATTGGCTGGCTGGCGATTCCCAAGCTGCCTTTCAAGCGCTGGGTGGCCATCTTTGCGCTGGTGGCATTCCCCATTATCTCGTTCGTACTGCTTTACGGCGGCTACTTCGACCTTCCCCAGGTGCCTACGCACCGCTGGGGCGGCCTGATGCTAACGCTGCTGCTGGCCACTGTGGGCATGGTAGGCGCGCTACCGATCGGCATCGTACTGGCGTTGGGACGTCGCTCGAACATGCCGATCGTCAAAAGCTTTTGCGTGGTATTTATCGAATTCTGGCGCGGCGTACCGCTGATCACCGTGCTGTTCATGGCCTCGGTGATGTTGCCGCTGTTCCTTCCTTCGGATATGAGCGTCGACCGCCTGGTGCGCGCTTTGATCGGCTTGACGCTGTTCCAAAGCGCCTACATGGCGGAGGTCATTCGCGGGGGCTTACAGGCCATCCCTAAAGGCCAGGAAGAGGCGGCAGCGGCTCTCGGCATGACCTACTGGAAACGCATGGGGCTGATCATCCTTCCCCAGGCGTTGAAGATGATGATTCCAGGCATCGTGAATACGTTCATTTCGCTGTTCAAAGATACCACCCTGGTCATGATCATCGGCCTCTTCGACCTCTTGGGGATCGTGCAAGCGGCTCTAGCCGACTCACGCTGGCTCGGCTTCTCGTTGGAAGGTTACGTGTTTGCCGCCTTCATGTTCTGGATCTTCTGTTTCAGCATGTCGCGCTACAGCCAGTACCTAGAACGCAAGCTGCATACCGGCCACAAGCGCTAACGCCGCTTTTATCAACGATTTTTTAGCAGGATAGTGACATGACTCAAGCAGCGACCAACACCCCTGGCACCAGCCCCTCTGACCTAATGGTCGAAATGCGCGGCGTGAACAAGTGGTACGGCGATTTCCACGTGCTGCGGGATATCTACCTGGAAGTGAAACGCGGCGAGCGGATCGTCATTTGCGGGCCTTCTGGCTCGGGCAAATCCACCATGATCCGCTGCATCAATCACCTAGAAGAGCACCAAAAAGGCGAGATCGTGGTGGGTGGCGTACCGCTGACCCAAGACGTCAAACGCATCGAGCAGATTCGCCGCAGCGTCGGCATGGTATTCCAGCATTTCAACCTGTTCCCTCACCTCACGGTGCTGGAAAACTGCTGTATCGCGCCAATGTGGGTACAGAAGAAGCCCCGCAAAGAGGCCGAAGCCATGGCCATGCAGTATCTGGAGCGGGTGCGTATTGCCGAGCAGGCCAAGAAGTATCCCGGCCAGCTCTCCGGCGGCCAGCAGCAGCGGGTAGCGATTGCCCGCTCGCTATGTATGCACCCGGACGTCATGCTGTTCGACGAGCCCACCTCGGCCCTCGACCCGGAGATGATCAAGGAAGTACTGGACGTGATGATCGAACTGGCCGAAGAGGGTATGACCATGCTCTGCGTGACCCATGAAATGGGCTTCGCCAAGACCGTGGCCGACCGCGTGATCTTCATGGACCAAGGACAAATCATCGAAGAGAACGCGCCGGAGCCGTTCTTCAACAACCCGCAGTCCGAGCGTACCCAGCTCTTCTTGAGCCAGATTCTGGGGCATTAAGTCAGCTTACAGCGCCCCACAGTGCTGAACCTGGGCCTCCTATGAGGCCCATTTTTATGGGGTTTCTACGCCACAACACCACAACGAGCGAGTCATCATGGAAAAGCTATTTATCGATCGTGCACCGCAACCCATTGCGCCGTTTTCACACGCCTGCCGCGTGGGGGATTTGGTGTTCATCACCGGCCAGATGCCCACGGTGCCGGAAACCAACGAGATGCTGCTGGGCACCTTTACCGAACAAACCCACCGGGTGATGCAAAACCTGGCCATCGTGCTGGAAGAGGTCGGCAGTCGCTTCGAGTACGTGGTGCAGTCGCGGGTGTTCATCACCAATATGGGCCACTTCGATGAAGTGAACCGGGTCTACGCCAGCTACTTCGACAAGCCGCTGCCCACCCGCACCTGCATCGGCGTGACTGGGCTTGCGGGCGGCGCGGATGTGGAGGTGGATATGATCGCCTGGATTCCCCCCAAAGAGGGTGCTTAACCGCCGACGAGGGTAATGCTGGCGGGTAGCAGCGCAGGCTGCTCCCGATGCTGTGTCAGCGGCTTGCCCGCCAGCGCCGTGAGCAGAATTTGTAGCGGATCGCCGTGGCTGACGATCAGCACCGTTTCGTTAGTAAAGCGCTGCTCCAACGCTTCCAGCACGGCACACATCCGGGCTGCTACTCGGCTAACCGGCTCTACCTGCCACTGGGTATGCTCGGCGCTCTTGGCATCGAAGGCCCACACGTCTGGGTAGTGGCTATCCGCCTGCCCCTCCAATTCGCCAAAGTGGCGCTCCCTCAAGCCCGCCTCTTGCTGCATTCCCACCCCAAACGCGGCGGCCACTCGGGCGGCGGTGTGTGTCGTACGTAAAAAGTCCGAATGCACGATCTGTGTCGGCACCGGCCAGGACCACTGCGCCAGCGCTTCCTCGAGTTGCTGTTCACCCTGCTCTGATAACCCGTAGTTCGCCAGGCCCTGCTCCGGAGAGCTGATGATTTTCCCCTGAGCGTTGGCCTGGCTATGGCCATGGCGCATCAGCAGATAGCGGTTTCGCCAATGGTAGGAGGGGGTCAGGAAAGTGTTTGACATATCTTTGTAACAAACCCTAGATTGAAGATGCTCGTTTTCGAAAAATAAACATCTGCGCTTTTAAATGTCCATTTGCGAAACAGACGCTGATCGAAGCACACACTTGCGACGCAGCAGTGGGCATACGCGACAACAATAATGCACGTAAGAGGCTGACTATGAAAACGCTACATCTGCGCAAGCGTCCGCTTGCCATGCTCACGGCTATCTCGCTACTTCCCCTTGCGTTACTCTCCAGCCATGCCTACGCCGAATGCGAGCGGGGCGACTTGGACACCCTTTACTGCGACGAAAATGGTGACATGGTCGCCGACCGCCCGGCCGATGAGTCGGAATGGGCCAACCCCGACACGCTGATTTTTGCCTATACCCCAGTGGAAGATCCCGCCATTTATTCCGATATCTGGCAGCCCTTTATCGACCACTTATCGGACGTCACCGGGCGCGATGTGCGCTTCTTTGCGGTGCAGTCGAATGCCGCCCAGGTAGAAGCCATGCGCAGCGGTCGTCTTCATATCGCGGGGTTCTCTACTGGCCCAACGCCGTTTGCGGTCAACCTAGCCGGTGCCGTGCCCTTTGCGCTGATGGGCTCTGATGACGGCCAGTTCGGTTACACCCTGCAGCTATTTACCCACGTCGACTCGGACATCGAGACGCTGGAAGACTTGAAAGGGAAGCGCGTGGCGCATACCTCGCCCACTTCGAACTCGGGCAACTTAGCGCCGAGAGCGCTCCTGCCCGAGCTGGGCATCACGCCGGAAGAGGATTACGAGGTGGTTTACTCCGGTAGCCACGATCAATCCATGCTGGGCGTGGTAGCCAGAGATTACGATGCTGCTCCGGTCGCCTCTGAAGTCGTCGAGCGCATGGCCGCGCGTGGCCTTTACGATACCGACGATGTTCGACTGATCTACGAATCCGATCGCTTCCCCACTACCTCGTATAACTACGCTTATAACCTACATCCTGACCTAGTAGAGAAAATCGAAGAAGCGTTTTTTACTTTCGATTTCGTGGGCACCGAGCTAGGTGACGAATTCGAAGGCGTCGAGAAGTTCATCCCCATCACCTACAAAGACAACTGGCAGGTGATTCGCACCATTCAGGCCGCCAATGGCGTGACCTACACGCCTGACAACCTGGAGTAACGCGTGCTGCGCCGCTTGTCGCGGCGCGGTTCTTCGTCTTTCGATGGATGCGAACACATGCTGGAAATCACGAATTTGGTCAAACGATATGGCCACAGCGAGGCCGTGCTGAAAGGCCTCGATTTGAAGGTGGAGGGCAACAGCGTGGTGTCTATCGTAGGTGCCTCCGGCGCCGGTAAAAGTACCATGTTGCGCTGTATCAATCGCTTGGTAGAGCCCACCTCTGGCTCAATCAAACTCAATGGCACCGAACTTGTGAACCTGAAAGGGGCCGAACTGCGCCGGGCACGCCGTAAAATTGGCATGGTGTTTCAAGGATTCAACTTACTTGATCGGTTAACCGTGATGGAGAACGTGCTGGCAGGGCGGCTAGGCTACGTCAGCTTTTACCAGGCCATTTCACGCCGCTACCCACCCGCCGATATCGAGCGTGCGTTTGTGCTCATGGAACGCGTAGGCATTGCCCACTACGCTAACAAGCGCGCAGACGAGCTGTCTGGTGGCGAGCGCCAGCGGGTGGGCGTTGTACGTGCTTTGATGCAAGAGCCGGACGTGCTGCTGGCAGATGAACCCACCGCCTCGCTGGACCCGCGCACCTCCGAGCAAATCATGATGCTGCTACAGAGCCTGGCGAGCGAGCTGTCGCTGCCGGTATTGATCAACATCCATAACGTCGCCCAAGCCAAAACCTATACCGAGCGCATCGTGGGCCTGCGTCACGGCAAGATGATTTTTGATGGGCAGCCTGCCGATTTTAATAAAGACGCGTTGGACGCCATTTATGGCGGCATCGAAGCGCCGGACGATGCCATCACCGAGACGCCGGGCACCGCCGTGGAGGGGGCGCGCCATGACGCCGTCTAACCCGCCCACGCCTAGAGCCTGGAAAAAGCCACCGTTTATCGCCAACCCACTGCTGCGCTACGGATTACTCGTGATGACAGTAGGGTATCTGGTGTGGGCGTTTGGCTCGCTGCCCTTTAACTGGGAACGTATTTCGGAGGGTCTCCCCCGCGCGGCGCGCATTTTTAGCGGCGGTTTTCCGCCGAACCTAGAGCGCTATGAGCTACTGCTCACCGGGTTTAAAGAGAGCTTTCAAATTGCCATTCTCGCCACGCTATTAGGGGTGTTGCTCTCGATTCCATTTGCGGTGATGGCTGCCCGTAATATCGCGCCGCTGCCTGTTTACCTGTTAGGGCGCAGCATCATTATTATTTCGCGTAGCTTTCACCCCGTGATTGTCGCCATCCTGTTCGTTGCCGCCGTGGGATTTGGCCCGCTGGCGGGAATACTCACGCTGACACTCTACTCCATTGGCTTTGTCGGTAAGCTGCTCGCTGAAGAGATAGAGGAGATCGACTGGGGCCAAGTAGAGGCCATGCGTTCGACCGGGGCTGGCTATCTCGTTACGCTGTTTTATGCGGTGTTCCCACAAATTCTGCCACGCCAAGTCGGTCTGTCCATGTACCAGCTCGATAGTAATCTGCGTGCTTCTGCCGTCGTGGGCATCGTCGGTGCAGGCGGCATTGGTGGCACCTTGATGAATGCCTTTGGGCGCTACGATTACGACTTTGCGTTTGCCATCTTACTGGTCATTATCGCGGTGATTCTGCTCAGCGAAGGGATCAGCGGCTGGGTGAGGAAAAAAATATGGTAGATCGCGAACAGCTACTCGCTGACCGTATTTGGCAGCGTTACGACCGCAAAGAGCGGCTGATCCGTTACGCCGCCCTGCTCGCCACGCTGATGCTGGTGTTTTGGGCCGTGCGTGATATCGATATTTTTTGGCCCTGGGTGTGGGATGCTCCCAACCAAATATCGAACCTCGGGGCGCGCATGTGGCCGCCAAGCGCGGTCGGACTCAGCGGTATTCTCAATGCGCTCATGGAAACCGTGCATATCGCCACGCTGGCGACGTTCCTGACGATTTTTCTAGCCTTACCTGTTGCCTACATGGCGGCCCAAAACACCACACCTAACCGCGCTTGCCTGTGGTTAGGCCGTTTCATTTTGGTCTCTAGCCGCTCGGTGAATACGATCATCTGGGCCCTGCTGTTCGTGGCCATTTTTGGGCCCGGCGTGCTGGCGGGCATTCTGGCCATCGTCTTTCGTTCCATTGGTTTTATCGGCAAACTCATGGGCGAAGCCATCGAAGAGATCGACCGCCGCCCCGTGGAAGCCATGGAGGCGACGGGAGCATCGAAAGCGAAAGTCGTGGCCTACGCCATCGTGCCCCAGGTGATGCCTGCCTTTTTTGCCATCGTGGTGCTGCGCTGGGATATCAACATTCGTGAATCCACGGTATTGGGCTTGGTAGGCGCAGGGGGCATTGGGGTCATTCTGCAAGGCGCGATCGATACCTTTGCCTGGCCAACCGTGGCGACCATTCTCATCGCCATTATCGTGCTGGTACTGCTCGGCGAAGCGGTGACCAGCCTGCTGCGCAGTAAGGTACTTTAACGGGCCTTGGGGCAAATGGGCAGGCGTTTGACCAAACCCTAAACGCTTGCCATGGTTAAAGGGTAATCAACGACATGGAGGACGTATGACAATGACCACCTATATCGTGGTAGCCGATGCCGCACGCGCACGTATCTTCACCCGTGATGCGCTCCATCTCGCCGAGCAGGAGAGCTTGGTACACGCCGCAGGCAGACTGCATGAAGGCGACTTGATCACGGACCGTCGCGGTGCCGACGTCCACGAGTCGACGTCGACGTCATCACGCTCCTCTGGCGAAGAGGGCGCAGCCTCTCAACATGAAAACGAGCTATTTGCCAAAGAAGTCGCCCAGCGACTCTATGCTGCCCGGGTAGACAACCGCATGGAGAAGCTGATCATGGTCGCGCCTCCCAAGTTCTTGGGTCTGCTCAAAGAAAAACTCGATAATCCCACGCAAAAGCTGGTCACGCATACGCTATCGAAAGATTTTAGCAAGGCCTCGTTGGCCGACATCCAACAGGCGGTCAGCGATTTGCGTTAGTCAACGCAGTTAGCACTTACTTACTATTTTCCTGCTTTTTGCTAAAGACAGCGTCGCTCTCGCCGATACCCATCATGAATCCTGATGATCCCGAGAGCGACCATGTTTTCCTCCCTACGTACACGCATCCTTCTGGCGGCCCTCATGGCTATCGTGTTGGCTTTGACGGCCAATGGTATTGCCAGCTACACCACCGTTAAGCATCATAATAGTGAACAGGTAAACCGCAATCTCAGCGCTGTTGTGAATGGAAACACACAGGCCATTAACGAATGGTTCAACGCTCGCTTTACGATGCTGGCCAGCATGGAGCATGCCGTTGGTAGCGAGGCACCGCTACAAGCGCTGCGGCAGCTAGCCGACTCTGGCGACTTTATGACCGCCTACATCGCGTACCCGTCTACCTCAGAAGGGATTTTCTCAGACGGCTGGCAACCTCCCAGCGATTATGACCCGCGCCAGCGCCCTTGGTACCAAGGTGCCGTGAGCGCACAGGACACCATCATTACTGCCCCTTATGTCGATGCGCAAACAGGCGGTTTGATCGTGACCTTCGCTCGGCCTTTCTATCAGAATGGTGACCTCACCGCCGTGGTAGGCGCCGACATCACGATTGCCGACGTCATCGATATCGTCGCTAGTATCGCGCCGACCCCATCCAGTTTCGGCTTTCTAACGACGAGCGACGGCACTCTGGTCGCCCACCCCGACGCGTCACTGACGCTGGAGCCTGCAAGCGCGCTTAGCGATGCGCTCACCCCTTCCGACCTGACACGCATCGTGCAAGCGGACACCCCGCAACCGCTCACCCTACAAGGCAACGACAAACTCCTGATGGGCAGCAGTGTAGGTGGCAACAGCGGTTGGCAGTTGGTCGTGGCGCTGGATGACGCAGAAGCCACGGCAGATCTACGCGCCATTGCGACAACGTCCATCGTGACGCTGCTGATCGTTGCGGCCATCACGGCCGTCGTGTTTGGCATGCTGCTGTCACTGCTGCTGCGTCGTCTACTAGGCGTCCGCAATGCGATGGATAACATCGCCTCGGGTGAAGGGGACCTGACTCAGCGCTTGCCGGAAGAAGGCACCGACGAAGTCGCCCAAATCGCCAGTGCTTTCAATCGCTTCGTGGGCAAGATGGAAGCAGTCTTGATCGACGTGCGTACCAGCAGCGAATCGGTGCACCACGCCGCCAACGAGATTGCCATGGGTGGACAAGATCTTTCCCGCCGCACCGATAACGCCGCTTCGAGCCTGCAGCAGACCTCGGCGTCAGTCGAAGAGATCACCAGCACCGTGGCGCATACGGCGGCCTCGGCCCAGGAAGCCAACAAGCTTTCCCACGCGGCCACCGAAGTCGCCAAAGAGGGTGGGCAGGTCGTGTCGAACGTAGTCACCACCATGGAAGACATCTCCAACGCCTCCCATAAGATTGGCGAGATCGTCACGCTGATGAACAGCATCGCCTTCCAGACCAACCTGCTGGCCCTCAACGCCTCGGTCGAAGCCGCCCGCGCAGGCGAACACGGTCGCGGTTTTGCCGTCGTGGCGGATGAAGTGCGCAAATTGGCAGGCCGTAGTAGCGATGCAGCCAGCGATATCCAGCAATTGATCGAGGACTCCCAAGCCAAGGTGAATAACGGCACCTCCTTGGTGCGTAATGCTGGCAGCACCATGCAGGATATCGTCGCACATATCACCCGCGTCACCGACGTCCTGGAAGAGATCAACGCGGCCACCAGCGAGCAGAGCGACGGCATCAAACAGGTCAATATTGCGGTCGCCGAACTGGACCGGATGACCCAAGAGAACGCCGCCATGGTCGAAGAGTCGACCACCGCCGCCGAGCAGTTGAAAGAGCAAGCGGATCACCTGACCGGCACGATCAGCAGTTTCAAGCTCTCCCAAGGCGCGACAGCGCCTGCCTTGCAGGCACCTGAAAGCAGCTACCGCTAACGGTTAAGGAATCGGCGGCAGCGGGATATCGTCGCTGCGCTTGGCCCCGGCGGTCATTTCGCGACAGAGACGTAAAAACTCGCGCACGCCGGTGGTCAGGTACTTGTGACGATGCCAGATGAACGTGAACTGGCGTTTTAAATCCAGCTCCGGCGTGGGCAGCGGCACTAGGCTGCCGCGCCGGAAGGCATCGCGCAGCGCCAGCCGCGAAACGCAGCCAATGCCCAGCCCCGATTCCACCGCGCGCTTGATGCCCTCGGTATGCTCCAGCTCCAGCAGGGTATTGAACCGGCTGCGGCGGTGGCGGGCGGCATGCTCCAGCGTCATGCGTGTCCCCGAGCCCTCCTCGCGCATGATCCAGTCTTCGCGCAGCAGTTGATCCAGCTCCAGGTGCTCGCGTCCCGCCAGCGGGTGACGCGGCGAGCAGAACACGCACAGCTCATCCTCGACCCAGGGCTGGCTGATGATCATGTCGTCATCGCACTGCCCCTCGATCAGCCCTAAATCCAACGAGTGCTGGCGCACGCCTTCGATGATATGCCGCGTGTTGCGCACCGCCAGCCGAACTCGACTGCCGGGATAGCGCTGCATGAAATCACTGATCAGCAGCGTGGCGAGATAGTTGCCGATGGTGAGCGTGGCCCCCACGTCCAAAGCTCCCACGCCCTGTTGGCCCCGCAGCAACTCTTCGACCTCCTCGGCGCGGTCCAGCAGCGCCACCGCCTTGGGCAGTAGCTGAAAGCCGAGCGCGTTGAGTTTCAGCCGTTTCCCAATGCGGTCGAGCAGCTGGCAGTCGAACTGGCGCTCCAGCTCGGCCAGCGCCGTACTGGTGGCCGATTGCGACATGGCCAGCGCACGCGCCGCGTGGGAAACGCTCTCGTGCTGGGCAACGGCCACGAAGACCTCTAGCTGCCGCAGGGTGTAATGCATGACCAAAACCTCTCTGTCGAGTGAGCGGCGAAGGGCTATATCGATTTTAAAGATAAGCGTTATCAAGATAATTTGCTTAACAGATATACCACCCTTTATTTAGAATTAGCAGCAACCTATAGAGATAATTTTTATTCTTTTTTGGAATATGGCGAGTAAGGCTTAGGCTGCGCCGCCTCTGGAGGAGTGAGCATGAGCAAGTTTGCCCTGGAAGAAGTGCTAAGCGTTCACCACTGGAACGATACCCTGTTCAGCTTCCGCACCACTCGCGAGCGCAGCCTGCGCTTCAAGAACGGCCAGTTCGTTATGATCGGCTTGGAAGTGGACGGCAAACCGCTGATGCGCGCGTACTCCATCGCCAGCCCCAACTACGAAGATCACCTGGAATTCTTCAGCATCAAGGTGCCGGATGGCCCGCTCACCTCGCGCCTGCAGCACCTGCAGGTAGGCGACCAGATCATGGTCAGCCGCAAGCCGACCGGCACGCTGGTGTGCGACGACCTGCTGCCAGGTCGTAACCTCTACATGCTCTCGACCGGCACCGGCTTGGCGCCGTTCATGAGCCTGATTCAGGACCCGGAAGTCTACGAGCGCTTCGAGAAAGTCGTGCTGGTACACGGCGTGCGCGAAGTCTCCGAGCTGGCCTACGCCGACTTCATCACCAAAGAGCTGCCCGCCCACGAGTACCTGGGCGAGGAGATCGCCGAGAAGCTGGTGTACTACCCCACGGTGACTCGCGAAGAGTTTCACACCATGGGTCGCCTGACCGACCATATTCGCACCGGCAAGCTGTTCGAAGACACCGGCCTACCGCCCATCGACCCGCGCCAAGACCGCGCGATGATTTGCGGCAGCCCGGCGATGCTGGACGACACCAGCGCCCTGCTCGATGAGCTGGGCCTGAACATCTCCCCGCGTATGGGCGAGCCGGGCGACTACGTCATCGAACGCGCCTTCGTTGAGAAGTGAGCCCCGTTCGAAGGGTGAAGGGTGAAGGGTGAAGGGTGAATAGAAAATTGTAGCCCGTGTCATCGTCGCCTTATGCACAAAGCCCCTGTGGATATTATCCACAGGGGCTTTGTCGATTCAGCGCGACTCACTGTTCACGCCTTACCATTCACCGTGGTTAGACAGCGTCTTTACCGGTTTCGCCGGTCCGGATACGGATGACCTGCTCGAGCGGCATCACGAAGATTTTACCGTCACCGATTTTGCCGGTATTGGCGACCTGGGTAATCGCGTCGATCACCTGCTCGGCCATATCGTCGTCGACGGCGACTTCCAGCTTCACCTTGGGCAGGAAATCCACCACGTACTCTGCGCCACGGTAGAGCTCCGTGTGGCCCTTCTGGCGGCCAAAGCCTTTCACTTCCGTGACCGTAATGCCTTGCACGCCGATATCCGAGAGCGATTCGCGTACGTCATCAAGCTTGAAGGGCTTGATAATGGCTGAGATCAATTTCATTGCGACATCCTCTAGCTTGGTGGCCCGCTGTCATGCAGACAGCGTTATTAACCGATTGTCATAACCATCGAGGTTAGCGGGGCGCTCACGTAGCCAAGCCCGTTACCCAGTCGATTAAGCATACACCGCCAAGGGCGGAGAATAAAAAATCCGAACGTCACTAGTTCATAACCTTCGACGTACCGCATATCCATCAACGACAAAAAGGCCTCCCACTCGGGGAGGCCACAAGGAGCACGCCAGCTCACATGATTAGCGCAAGCTTATTTCTTGACGCTAAACTCGGGGTAGGCTTCCAGACCGCATTCAGCGATATCGACGCCTTCATACTCTTCTTCTTCGCTCACGCGAATGCCCATGACCGCTTTCAGCACCAGCCATACCACAAGGCTTGCGATGAAGACCCAGCCAAAGATGCCCACAATACCGATTAACTGCGCACCGAAAGAGGCATCGCCATTGGTGAGCGGCACAGCCAGCACGCCCCAGATACCGACCACACCGTGCACGGAGATCGCACCCACCGGATCGTCCAGCTTCAGCTTGTCCAGCGTGACGATCGCAGCGACGACGATCAGGCCACCCACCGCACCGATGATGGCGGCACCCAGCGCCGAAGGAGAGAGCGGATCCGCAGTGATGGCGACCAGGCCAGCCAGCGCACCGTTCAGCGCCATGGTGAGATCTGCTTTACGGAACCACAGTTTAGCCAGCACCAGAGCGGCAATCACACCGCCTGCTGCCGCAGCGTTCGTGTTGACGAATACTTGCGCAACGTTGTTGGCAGAGCCGATATCGGACATTTTCAGCTCGGAACCACCGTTGAAGCCGAACCAGCCCATCCATAGGATGAAGGTACCCAACGTGGCCAGCGGCATGTTGGCACCGGGAATTGCATGGATAGAGCCGTCTTTACCGTACTTGCCTTTACGCGGGCCCAGGACGAGCACACCTGCCAGCGCGGCGGCCGCACCCGCCATGTGGACGATGCCAGAACCGGCATAGTCAGAGTAACCCACTTCGGACAGCCAGCCGCCGCCCCAGGTCCAGTAGCCCGACACCGGGTAGATGAACGCCGTCATCACCACGGCGAAAGCCAGGAAGGCCCACAGCTTCATACGCTCGGCAACCGCACCCGAGACAATCGACATGGCGGTGGCAACGAACACCACCTGGAAGAAGAAGTCAGAACGCATGGAGTAGTAAGGCGCATCGTCGCCACCGGCCAGCACCGCATCGACGCTGTTCTCGGTACCGATCAAGAAGCCCAAGTTCGGCAAGAAACCGCCTGCGCTGCTGGAGTACATGATGTAATAACCCACCAGCAGGTACATGGTGCAAGCAATCGCAAACAGCGCGATGTTTTTGGTCAGAATTTCGGCGGTATTCTTGGAGCGAACCAAGCCCGCTTCCAGCATCGCGAAGCCAGCGGCCATCCACATGACCAGCACGCCGCAGATCAAGAAATAGAACGTATCGAGCGCATAGCTCAAATCAGCTAACTCATTCATGAGGTGTTCCCCGTTGGTACTTAAGAAGAGGTACTTGGAAGATGTACGTGGCAGCGTGGCGACATCATCAGCCGCCCAGCATTACCCTTACACGGCATCTGCACCGCGCTCACCGGTACGAATACGGATCACATCTTCCAACGGCGTGACGAACACTTTGCCGTCGCCGATCTTGCCGCTATTCGCTGCGTTACAGATGGCGTCCAGCACGCTTTCCAGGCGTGCATCGTCCACGGCGACTTCCACTTTCACCTTTGGCAGAAAATCGACCACGTATTCCGCGCCGCGGTAGAGTTCGGTATGCCCTTTCTGGCGGCCAAAGCCTTTCACTTCGGTTACCGTAATCCCTTGAACGCCGTTGTCGGCGAGTGCTTCACGAACGTCGTCAAGCTTGAATGGCTTGATGATAGCGGTGATGAGTTTCATCCCGGATCTCCCCTGCTGGATCAGTCCCACTCGGTGAAAAGCGGCATGGCCGCCCGAATTTAGTGCTTGCCCTACTAATGCGCATACCGTGCCACCCGCTTTTTTATTATTAACTTTCAATTACTTAAAATAATTATATAAGCAATTCACGGTAGCTTAGACGTGCTACCCAATGCGGCTCACCCTGGCTTTGCACCATTAATAAACATTAATAAAAGCTAGCCGCTCCATTTCGATGCATTGATTCATCCCGCTCACCACGCTTAATTCACACGCGGCGCATGCGAATCGGCGCCGGGTTGCGTATCCTTACTGACAAGCAGTTCATATTCATGCATGCCCTTTCAAGGAGAGAGCCATGGCGCCCCAAGATCGCATTAGCCGCTTAGCCCAGCAGATCGGCGACCGTCTGCAGAATGCGTCGCAAGCCCCGGAAGATATTCAAAAAGGTGTCCAGCAGGTGGTACGCGGCGCCTTTGACCGCCTGGAGCTGGTATCGCGGGAAGATTTCGATATTTTGATGGATGTGCTGCAGCGCACGCGCTCGCGGGTTGAAGCCTTAGAGCGCCAAGTGGCCAGCCTGGAAGCGGCCGTAGAAGCCTCTAGCAACACCGCGTCCACGCCCGTAGAAGCCGAAGTGCCGCCCGCCCCTGTGCAACCCTCCGGGACGACGAAATCAACGTCCGATAAACCGTCCACTGGCGATACTGAGTAAGCCGCCGTTGTGCTCAGAATGGGGCAGGCTGAGCTGCCCCAAATTAGCGAACAAGAATCACTATCATTGACTCCCGTCGCGATAGTGCTATCGTGCGTTGATTGGCTGCCTCATTCACGATAGCGACGGCTCAGATGCCCCCGCAGGAACGCCTCATCACGCCCGAAATCACCCACCGCTCACTGGTCCAGCTTGGCCAACGATTTGGCATTCACTACCGCGTGGACGGCACCCCTTTACAGCACCAGCCGGTCGCGCTGGGCCATGTGCACGATGTTGGCTTACCCCAAGGGCTGCACCTAACGCTGTCTAACCTGCAAGTAGAGCGCGGCTATACCTCCACGTCTTACCAAAGCGTCCCCTGGTTCTTTAGCATTATTTTGGAAGGCACGATTCAACTACAAATAGGCCAGCAGCACCTGCAGCTAGGTGCCGGGGAGGGAGTGTGCGCTCACTTTGATGCCCACCACCCGCTAACGGTGCACCAACCGGCTCAGCCGCGCCTGAGTACCGTGAATATTGCGGTGCGTAAGACCGCACCGTTAGGGCTTCCCGCTCCCGGCAGCCAACCGGCCTTGCACCGTTGGCGGCTGCCGAGTGCCTTACACCAGCACCTTTGCACCATAAGTGAGCAACCACCCACCACCTGGCGCCAGCCCCTCGTGTGGCAAGGTCTCGCGATACAACTGATTGGCCTGGGACTACCGGAAACGACGCCCGCACTCCCCAAGCATCACGGCCTCTCCACCCGAGACAGACGCCGCCTAGCAGCGCTGCACGCGCGCATCACTCAGCATCCCGCCGAGCCCTATAGCCTCGCGGCTCTAGCCAAAGAGGCCGCCATGAGCGCCAGCAGCCTGCGGCAGAAATTTCGTGCCTACTACGGCTGCACACTGTTCGACTACATTCGCCAAGCGCGCCTGGAGCAGGCGCACGCATCGTTGCGCCAAGGCCACAGCGTTCAACACACGGCCCACCGCTGCGGTTACCGCCATGCCAGCAATTTTTCGAGCGCCTTTAAGCGCCACTTCGGTGTTTCCCCTCACGAGCTTCAACGAGACAAGCCATAAGCCATCGTTCCCTTGATGCGATCACTTATGACAGCGCGCATAGCTGGCTTGGCACAACGCATACCTTTACGATGCCATAAAAAGTAATAATTCTCATTGCTTAATAAAACTGATTCCACTTCCTCTCAGGATCACTTATGGCCTCCCCCCATCGTCCGTTCTTATTGGCTCCACTCACTAGCACGCTGCTGATGGTGCTGATGTCACCCGTGGCGGCACAAACCAGCACGCCCTTGGCCACGGTTACCGTGACGGCTCAACAAGCAGCCACCAAAGTCGCCACGCCTTTTATTGAAACGCCGCAGAGCGTCTCAACCATCACCGACACGCAGGTGACACAGCGCGGTGTCACCACGGTGCAACGCGCTACCGACTACACGCCCGGCGTGTACAGCAATCAAATAGGGGCTTCCAACCGTTTTGATTACCTGGTGCTGCGCGGCTTCTCCGATGGCAGCTTGAGCAACACCTTTTTAGATGGTTTGAAGGTGATGGGGGACGCCAACTCCCATAGCAGCATGCGCATCGACCCCTGGTTTCTAGACAGCATCGAGGTGGTGCGCGGCCCGGCGTCCGTGCTGTATGGCCGTGCCTCACCGGGCGGCGTGGTGGCTCTTAACAGTAAACGCCCCGAGTTCGAGCCGGGCGGCGAGCTGCGCTTCAGAGTCGGCAACAATAACCAGCGCAGTGCCGCGTTCGATCTCACGGGCCCGCTGGGGGCAGAGCAGCGCGTCGCGTTTCGGCTCACCGGCATTGCCAGCGCCGCCGATACCCAGTTTGGCCCAGCCGAGGAGGAGCGCTACGCCATTGCGCCACGGCTGACCTGGGACATGACCGACGCTACCAGCCTCACCGTAGAAGCCTACCTGCAAGACGAACCAGAAGGCGGCTACCACTCCGGCGTACCCTATGAAGGCGCGGTGATCGCTCGCAATGGCCGCCAAATAAGCAATAACTTCTTCGATGGCGAAGCCGACTACGACGCCTATCAGCGCACCCAGCGCATGCTTGGCTATACCCTCGAACATCGCTTTAACGACCGCGTGTCCGCCCGCCAACTGCTGCGCTATCTCAATTCAGACGTGACGCTGAATCAGGTGTACGGCTTTGGCTGGGCATCGCCGACCTCCAACGAACTGGCCCGCTACTACTCCGGCAGCGAGGAGTCGCTTCAGGCCCTGACGGTGGATAATCAGTTAGAAGCCCGACTGACCAACGGCTTCATGGAGCACACCCTGCTGCTCGGCGCGGATTACCAGCAGCGCGAGAACGAGGTTGCTTGGCCTTCCGGCGCGTTCCCCTCGTTGGATGCCTTCAACCCGGTCTACGGTAGCGAGCCGCTGGCGTTCTACGCGCCCGTTCGGGAGAACCACGAGCTGGAGCAAACCGGGGTCTATCTGCAGGGTCAGATCGCCATCGACCAGTGGCGCGTGACGCTGGGCGGGCGTTTTGACTGGGTCAATATCGACAACACCAACCGCGACAGCGGCGCTACCAGCGCGCTCAGCGACACCCAGTTTAGCGGCCGCGCCGGGGTGGTGTACCTGTTCGATAACGGCATCGCACCCTATGCCAGCTACTCGACGGCCTTTACCCCCACCAGCTTTGTGGATGCCAACGGCGACCTGCTTTCTCCCATGGAAGGCGCGCAGTGGGAAACCGGCGTGAAATACCAGCCCAACGAACAGCAGCAGTACAGCGCAGCGCTGTTCCACATCAGCCAGGAGAACGTGGCGACCAAAGAGCAGCCTACCGACCCCTACCGCGCTGTAGGCGAGATCGAGTCGCAAGGTATCGAACTGGAAGCCCAAACGCAGCTCACCGAGGCGCTCTCGCTTCAGGCGGGCTACAGCTTTACCGATATTACCTACGCCAAAAGCGACGACGGCAACCAGGGCAATCACGCTATTTATTCACCCCGCCACCAAGTGCAGCTCTGGGGCCACTATGCCGTACAGGAAGGCTGGCTGAGCGGTGTGGATGTTGGCGTAGGCGTGCGCCACTACGCTGACATTGCCGCCGACCGCGCCAACACCGCCACGGTACCGGACTACACCCTAGTTGATGCCACGCTGGGCTACGACTGGCGCCAAGTAGGCTTGAACGGCGTCGAAACCCGCCTGAATGTGCACAATGCGTTGGACAAAGCGTACGTGGCATCGTGTAACTCACTGGAGTACTGCTACTTCGGTGCCGAACGCGGTATCACTGCCAGCGTTCACTACCGCTTCTGAGCAGCGCCCGCCAAGCCCACACCCAGGCCTCCGCAACCTGCGCTTGCCTGGGTGTTTCTATTTGCAATTGATAAATAGACTCGTTTAAATAAGGCGCTTATTGCTAGGTACTAATGCCATGCGCCGTTTTCCCCGACTGCTTATCCTGGCTCGCCACGGCCTTCTCGCGGCAAGCCTGCTGCTGTCTACCGCCAGCCACGCCCAGTGGGCCACCATCGACTGGACCATTGCTGAAACGCTGCTAGCCATTGATGCCCCCGTGAGCGGCATTGCGCAGCAACCGGCCTACCACGACTGGGTGGGCGAGCCGCGCATTCCCGAGGGCGTGATGGATATTGGCCTGCGCACCCAGCCCAACTTCGAGCTGCTGGCCCAATCGCCCCCCGAGCAAACGCTGCTCTCGCCCATGTTTACCGGGCTCATTCCCCGGCTGGAGAAAATCGCCCCAGTGGGCACCTTCGCCCTCTACTCAACGGGTGCGGATACGTGGCAAGAGATGCAGAGCCTCACTCGCCAACTGGGCGAGCTGACCGACCGCAACGCCGAGGCCGATGCGCTGATCGAGAACACCCAGCAGCTGATGGCCGACCTGCGTCGCCAGCGCAGCGACTCGCCCCCACTGCTGATGGTGCAGTTCATGGATGCCCGCCATGTGCGCGTGTTTGGCGAGAACAGCCTCTACAACGCCGTGCTAGAACAGCTCGAATTGCCCAACGCCTGGGATCAGCCCACCAACGCCTGGGGATTCTCACTGGCCGGTATCGAAGCGCTGGCACGCTACCCCGATGCCACGCTGGTGGTCGTCGACCCACTCCCCGCAGGCGTGGAAGAGCAGTTGGAGGGGAGCGGCCTCTGGCAACACCTGCCGAGTGTTCAAAACGGCAACCTGCTGCGCCTGCCCCCGGTGTGGAGCTTTGGCGCGCTGCCTTCGGCACAACGCTTTGCCCGTGAACTCACCAGCGCGCTGAATGCTGACGTTGCTGGATAGTTCTTACTTCACCTGCTCCACTTCGGTAGCGCTCAACTCTTGAAATAAAGTAGGCTTAGCTAACGAACAGGCTCATTAAGCTGACTAAGTCGATGGATGACGTTGCGAGTGAGCGCCATGACGCTAGCGATTGTGGCCACGCGGGCAGGCGTGGGGTTGGAAGCACCGGCAGATCACCCCAAAGAGATCTAGTGTGATTTAGTTATCGTTGTTATCTGCCGCTAAAAGTAAATGAATTCGTTCAACTTCGCTCATTGAGGCTTTCTGTAAGGCTTTCCAGCTATCCGGTGGGTTGCCACTGCTGAGCATTTTCTGAAAGACAGAGTAAGCATCATGCTTACTGCCGTAAGCGCGTTTTGTGGCGTCATCATTGACCCATGCATAAATAATGATTTTGCTCGCAGCATCGTAGCGAAAGAAAAGCCGGTACTGCTGGTAGAACTTTGCTCGTTGCCAATGAGTGTGCTCTGTGCCAAGCGCGCTCCCTTGGCGGTAGTGAGTGCCTGATGGATCCTGCGGAATATCATTCAAGGCCAGCTTCATGATCGCTGCTAGGCGCTTGGTGGCCGCCTTGTTGCGATATCCGGCAGGATCTTTCGATTGAAGATGTCTCACCTTTAAGGTGAGTACTTCGACTTGTTCCAAGAACAACGGATGGGCATAAATCGTCCACCCATTAACCTTCAGAGGCTTCATTCGTCGTCATCATCCTCTTCCAGCGCCTCTTCGAGGTCTACCTCAACACCTGCGGTAAGCCGTTCGGCCTCGGCAAAGCTACTGGCAGTCACCGGGCGAATATTTTCCGGATGCGCCAGAAGATCGCGCTCTAGAAAATTGAGAAAGTTGACCATCACAGGGTCGTGCTTGGCCTCATCACTCGCCCGGGAAAGCACCACTTCTCCATCAGGACGAACGGTATAATGGATACGGTCTCGGCGCTTCAGCTTTAGCGCCCGGCGAATCGATGCCGGAACAGTCGTTTGATAGCGATCCGTCAGAGTTGAGTCGTCTTCGATAAGCGTGCTCACTGTTGCTCTCCGCTTGATAGCAATGCAAAGGTAATGCATCCAAAGTTAATGCAAGCGCATTACCTCGTCAAGCCGTCTCCGCTACTTGAACCAGTTGCTTAAGCGCTACCAAAGCCTTCTTAATTACGTTAGGTTAAATACTTAAGCTAATGTAGCTTTATCCTACATTGGAGTAAGTGACAACAGCAGAGGAAAGGCGATGACGCTAGCCATTGTCGCCACGCGGGCAGGCGTGGGGTTGGAAGCACCGGCGGTACATGTAGAGGTTCATTTGGCTAACGGTTTGCCGGGGTTGACCCTGGTAGGCTTGCCGGAAACCGCCGTAAAGGAGAGCCGCGAACGGGTGCGCAGCGCCTTGATCAACGCGGGCTTCGATTTCCCCAATACCAAGCGCATTACCCTCAACCTCGCCCCGGCGGATCTACCCAAAGAGGGTGGCCGCTTTGATTTGCCGATTGCGCTGGGCATCCTCGCCGCCTCTGGCCAAATCCCGGTAGATGCATTAGAAGGCATGGAGTGCGCGGGCGAACTGGCCCTGGATGGCAAGCTGCGGGCAGTGCCCGGCGTGCTGCCGTTTGCCCTGGCGACCCGCCGCGCCAATAAAGCGTTGATCGTCCCCCGCGCCTGCGCCGATGAGGCCGCCCTGGCAGGCGATTTGTCAGTGCTGCCCGCCGACTCGCTTTGGCAAGTGGTCGCCCATTTGCTGGGCCAGGAGAAAATTCAGCCCCATCAGCTCTCAGCCTCCGTCAAATCCACCGCCCCGGTGGCGGACTTAGCCGACGTGCGCGGCCAGCATCAGGCCCGCCGGGCGCTGGAAGTAGCCGCGGCAGGGGGCCACAACTTATTGCTGGCAGGCCCACCCGGCACCGGCAAAACCATGCTCGCCAGCCGCTTGCCCGGCATTCTGCCGCCGCTGTCAGAAGATGATGCGCTTCAAGTGGCAGCCGTGCGCTCGGTATGCGGCTTGCCGCTGGAAGCCGACTGGGGCCAACGGCCCTTTCGCCAACCCCACCACAGCGCGAGCGCCGCCGCGCTGGTCGGCGGGGGCTGTCATTTCCAACAATTGTTGCGACTAAACAATAATTGCTGCGACAATCTCTATGTTGAGTTTACATAGAGTGCGCCTTTGTGACCGTTTCTCTTAAACAATCCAGAACCTTTAGCTTCCATGATGGCACCCTAAAAAACGAGGCAGAGCGCTTGGTCGTTTGGTGGTACGGGCCTATATTTAAGAACAATCGCTTACGAAGCGTCCCTAAAATCCATATCTTCTTAAGAACCATCGACCATGAAAATAACTTAGGAGGCGTGATGAGACGTGAGACTGTCTTAACGCATCTTGGGCTATTGAGAATAGGGTCAGTATGGGAAAAGGGCGTGAGTAGCTCGCGTATTGCCTACGAGGAAAGAAAATTCTCCGTTTCTTTTTCTCCAGGCGGCTGGCGAATTGTCACCTTAGATGATTTACGACAATCAGGACGAAGCCTCTATACCGCTTTTCATGACTCGAACTACTTACCCCAGAAAAATCAGCACAAAACATACCTGATTGAATTTGACCTTCCAGATGGCAAACACTTGCTCATCCCTTGCACAGAATTTTTTATTCGCGTTTACGGCCGATCTTCTGAAATCAAGCGAGTGCTCGCCACTTACCCTTGGGAAGAAGTCAAAAAACGTCTTTATCGACCGCTTGATGCGCCTGCATCCCCAGGTACGTGGCCTGTCAAATTTACCTATCATGTTCATAAACACGATGCCATTTTGCTCGCGCATATGTTGTACGATCCGTATGCCAAGCGCGCTGCAAAATATATATATTCACAATTTGAAACCAGCTCCACGCCAGATGAGATGCTTTTAAAAGCCACCCCATGGTTTCAAGGCAGCGGGGAAATCTCTGTTTCTGGCGTTCCAATTGATGGTGGCAACACATTCCTAGGCTTGCAGATATTAGGCTGTACGCAGCCCGATGGTGCCACGATCCACCGCGAAAGAGAGAAGTCAACGACAGTACCAGCCACCGATGGCGATGATGCTCCCACTCAATTTCCCTATCATCAGCTTCAAGACATCCCCGATGTCATTGACCTGACGGATGATGAAGAGCCCGACCATGGCTCTTCTTGGCTAGACCTTCCTGAGGACGAATTCGTTATTTTAGGTAAGCCTCGCGCCGTCTTGGATAAACGATATACTCGAAAAAATGTGCCCGATACACGAGGCGTCCCCGTTCCGGGTGACGAAACTATTTTCTCCACTGGGGAGCCGCATGGATCAGGAAAAGGGGTCGGACAGGCCTCTATTCATGCTCCTATTACACTGGAATCACAGGGCTTTCTACGTGATATGTGGAATGCGCTTCTCTATTTGCAATCGGCCTATCCCGAAACGATTCGTGGCGTTAGCTGGTTTACCTTTGAAGACGGCTTTAGCACTTCCCCCGACCCTCGGTTGATCAGCCTCGAACCTTTCGAAATAGACGAGGAGGTGGAAACGTCAGTCGCTAATTGGGTTTACATTGATACTCAGACCAAGGTACCTCGCGGGGTGCTCGTCGTTCGGGTGCATGTGTTAGATCAAACGCTCTATCTCATGGAGATCCAACGACGCCCTCCAAAACCCAGAGCTGGCGGTAGCGAGGAGGCATCCAAGCCTCCTTCCTATAAAGGTTTAGTCTTCACGCTGAGCCACCAAGGCAGCTTCGAGCAGTGGTTACGCCAAGTGCTGTCTAACGTGCGGCACGTAGAAGGTGTTGTCCAAAAACTAGTTGGTCACTGCCCAGGATTCGCCGATACGTTCAAGCACCCTAAATCCAAAAAGGAACAGATACCCTGCGAAGCCTCTGTGTTAAATGCTTTTAGCAAGGTCAGTATTGGTCGCAGTGACTTAGCATAGGTACTATTTGCCACCTTTATGAGTAGCGGTGTCTGTTTTGTCGCTAAGAGCAACCTGTACACCCCGTGTGCAGGTTGCTCTTCTGACGAAGAGCCGATACGGCCATCCCTTCAGTGGCGGGCGAGGATCTTCGCTGCGATGGGCGAAGTGATCATTTGAATCACGGCAAAAAAAGCGGCTGGAATCGCGATCTCTGATGGCAAGCCGGAAACAGCGACAAACGCTGCAGCGATGCTGAATTCCTTTTTACTGACCGTGAAAAGATAGGTAATCACCTCTTTGCGATCAGAGGTGAGTAACCGTGAGGACATACCTACCAGGTACCCAATCAAATTGAGGCACAGGGCCGCGCCCGCAATCACAAACGCATACCAGCCATAGCCAATGATCGTGGTGGCATTCGGCCCGACCACGGCGAGTAGGATCAGCAGATACAGAATCGACCCTATCCCTGCATACGCTGAATCATGCCGTGCAAAGAAAGCCGAGAACTTTGTACGCAAGCTGACCCCAATCACGGTAGGAAGAAGCACGATTAGTGTTAATTCAAGAATAATTGATCCAAGCGGCACGTCTAACTGAAGGCCGGTGAGCCATAAAAACAGGGGGTATCCGGATTATCTGGTTGGTATGCGAGAGAGAAAGGTGGCCGACAAACTCAACCCACAACGGATTAGCTGGTTGATGGCTCGCTCAGTACGCTCACTTGCTAGAGAGCAGATATTTCACCAAACAGGCGATGCCCAGGACCAGCAGCAATAGTAGGGCAATTCCGATCACTGGCATTATCCAGCCCATCGCCCCCATCATCCCGCAATCGGGTAGTGTCGTGTTCATCGTGACAGAGCTCCCTGTGGTGTCCATGCCCAAAACCCGTGGTGCCGCCGCCCAGTGGCACCACGGTCGCGCTCATATCGTTCACCCGGCACAGCAGGACAACTGCGTCACATCCTTGGTGAAAGTCTGGGCACAGAGCTTGAGCCCTTCCACCATGGTCAGGTAGGGAAATAGCTCATTGGCGATGTCGTGTACGGTCATGCGTGCGCGTAGCGCCATCACCGCCGTCTGGATCAGCTCACCGGCTTCCCCCGCCACCGCCTGCACCCCCAGCAACCGGCCCGAGTCGCGTTCGGCCACCAGCTTGATGAAACCACCGGTGTCGAAATTCACCAGCGCACGCGGCACGTTTTCCAGGTCCAGCTCGCGGGTATCGACGCTGAAGCCTTGCTCGATGGCCTCGGCTTCCGTCAGGCCGACGGTGGCCACCTGGGGGTCGGTGAAGATCACCGCCGGCATGGCGCTCAGGTCCAGGGTGGCTTCGCCCCCGGTCATGTTGACGGCAGCCCGGCTGCCCCCGGCGGCGGCGACATAGACGAACTCCGGCTGATCGGTGCAGTCACCGGCGGCATAGAGCCCCGGCACCGTGGTGTGCAGATGCTCATCGACCAGAATCGCCCCACGTGCGGTTTCCACGCCGAGGCTCGCCAGGTTCAGGGCCTCGGTATTGGGTGTCCGTCCGGTGGCCACCAGCAGTTGATCCGCCCGCAAGGTGCCGGCGTTGGTATCGACAATGAATTCATTGTCGGTGTAGTCCACGCGGCTCGCCTGGGTCTGCTTGAGGACCTCGATGCTCTCGCGGCGAAACGCCGCCTCCACCGCATCCCCTACCGCCGGGTCTTCCTGGGAGAGCAGGCGGCTGCGGGCCAGCACCGTGACCCGGCTGCCCAGCCGGGCGAAGGCCTGGGCCAGTTCCAGGGCCACCACCGAGGCGCCGATCACAATCAGCCGCTCGGGAAGGGTGTCCAGTGCCAGCGCACTGGTAGAGGTCAGGTAGGGGGTGTCGGCAAGACCCGGGATCGGCGGTACTGCCGGTCGGGCGCCAGTACCGATTAAGGCGCGGTCGAAGTGGACGACCTGCTCGCCGCCCTCGTTCAGCTTGACCATCAGGCTATGGGCATCGATAAACCGGGCCTCGCCGTGCAGGACCGTGATGGCCGGGTGGTCGCGCAGAATCCCCTCGTACTTGGCGTCACGCAGTTCCTCGACACGTCGCTGCTGCTGCTCGAGCAGCTTGGCCCGATCCACCACCGGCGCCTGGGCGCTCAGGCCTGCATCGAAGGGACTTTCCGTACGCAAGTGGGCAATATGGGCCGCGCGAATCATGATCTTCGAAGGCACACAGCCTGTATTGACACAGGTACCGCCGACGGTGCCGCGTTCGATCAGGGTGATCCGGGCGCCGCGCTCGGCGGCTTTCAGGGCCGCCGCCATGGCGGCGCCGCCGCTGCCGATCACCGCGATGTGCGGGGCGTCTTCATCACGGCCCTTGGACACCGATGCGCCTGCCGGGGAAGTGGGCCCACTGTTGGCCAGTCGAGCTTGGTAGCCAAGTCGGGTCACGGCAAACGTCAACGCCGAGGCCGGTGTCTCCGGATCAACGGCTACCGATGCCGTCCCCTGAGGATAGGATACCTCCACCGACTGCACGCCGGGCAGCTTCTCCAGGGCTTCCCTGACATGATCCGCACAGCGGTCACAGGTCATGCCACTCACGTTGAGTTCAATCATCACGTTTCTCCGAGTCTTCATTAGTAAAGCCGGCATCCTGCTTCCGCTTGTGGTATCGCGCGTAGAGAGGTAAGCCGATGGCCAGGGCGGCAAACAGCAGGTAATCGAGATAGCCTGCCAACGCGGCCAGGCCCGCCGTACCGAATAGCACCAGGGCGATTGGCGCGGCGCAACACAGCACCATCAACCCGGTGCCAAGCACGACGCTTAAAAATTTCTGCGAATCTTTCACGCTTATTCCTTCACCGTGGCGGGCAAGCTCGTAAACAACTCACCCGATGACCGCGATGTGCAGCTGCTTGATGTCACTCAGGGGGCGTATTCCTTGATTTGATAGAGCCGTTGTCACAACAGGCGTCGAACTGCTTCTTACGCCAAATCGCATAAATGGTCAGGCCGATGAAGAAGGCCAGGGCCGGCAATAACACAACGTCGAGATAGCCCGTCAGCCCCGCCAGGCCCACCGTGCCAAGCAGGATCACCAGGATCGGCGTAAAGACAATGCCACCAGGACGGTGCCGATCACGCTCACGCGCAGCAGGGGCTTGGGATTCTTCATGATCACTCTCGATCCGCTTGCGAGGATGTCGGGGTTGATGGATACCCAGCGTTGATGGTGGCCTCGGTCAATGCCTCCACCGACGTTCGGGCGTCGTCAAAGGTGACCACGGCCTCGAGATCCGCGTAGCTCACGTCGACTTGCGAGACGCCGTCCACCTTGTTGAGGGCGGCCTTGACGGTGATCGGGCAGGCGGCACAGGTCATGCCCGGCACCGACAGCGTCACGGTCTGCAGGGCCGCTAAGGCGGGCGTGCTGAGCAGGGCGAGTAGCGCGATGAAGGCGAAACGAGCTTTCATGGTAGATCTCCTTTTAATAGAACAGGGGCAAGATGTAGGGGAATACCAGGGCGATTAGCACCAGCAGCGATACGAGCCAGAAGATCGCCTTGTAGCCCGTCCTGACCCGTGGCACGGCACACACCTCTCCCGGCTGGCACTTTTCCACTGGCCGAAAGACGCGACGCCAGGCGAAGAACATCGCCACCAGCGCGACGCCGATAAAGAGCGGGCGATAGGGCTCCAACGCCGCCAGATTGCTGATCCAGGCGCCGGAAACGCCCAGCGTGATCAGCACCAGCGGGCCGAGGCAACACGCCGAGGCCAGGAGGGCCGCGACTCCTCCGGCGGCCAGGGGCCCTCGCCCCGTTTTAGATGTCCGCATTGACGATTCTCCTTTCGGGATGGGGGGAGCTACGATAAGGTTACTTCCGTAGCTTGGTACGGAGTCAAGCATCATGAAGAGACATGCAGATAAAGTGGCGGACACCATGACCATTGGCGGCCTGGCCAAGGCGGCCGGCGTCAATGTCGAGACAATCCGCTATTACCAGCGACGAGGGCTATTATCGGAGCCCGAACGCCCTCCCGGAGGTATTCGACGCTATAGTGCCGCCGATATCGACAGGTTGACGTTCGTGAAAACGGCGCAGCAGCTGGGCTTTAGTCTGGATGAGATCAGTGACCTACTTCGGCTGGAAGATGGCGCCCACTGTCAAGAAGCCAGTGCTCTCGCAGAGCACAAGTTAGGGGACGTTCGCGAGAAGATCGACAGGCTTGAAAGAATTGAGAAGGTGCTGAGCGAAATGGTCGACAGATGCCATGCACAACAAGGCAATATCACTTGCCCGCTAATTGCGTCATTGCATGAAGGGCTCAGAGAAGCAGAAGACCCAAGGGAGTAACTCACCTTCAGTTCGTTGAAAACAACGCGGTCAAAGAGTCGCGATCATCTATGGACCATGTCGACAAGGAAAGTTTGCATGACTAGCTTGCCTGACAACATCCTTCACCTTCCCGAGTACCACGTCCTAGGCACCAAGATGGAAGAGCATGATCTCCACTACCAGGTCGAAGCTCCTGAGCCTCTAGCTTGCGAGGAATGCGGCGTTGAGAGTGAGTTTGTCAGGTTCGGCAAGCGCGATGTGGCCTATCGCGACCTACCCATCCACGGAAAGCGGGTCACCCTCTGGGTGGTCCGTCGCCGCTACACCTGCCGGGCGTGTGGAAGGACGTTCCGGCCAGCTCTTCCGGAAATGGTAGACGATCACCGCATGACGCGGAGGCTTTACAACCACGTCGAGAAGGAAGCCTTCAATCACCCCTACGCCTACGTGGCTGATACCACGGGCCTCGACGAGAAGACTGTCCGCGAGATATTCAAGAAGAAGGCTGAGTTCCTGGCAGCCTGGCATCGTTTCGAGACACCCCGCTGCCTGGGGATCGACGAGCTGTACCTGAACCGCCGCTACCGCTGCATCCTGACCAACCTGGAGGAGCGTACCCTACTGGACCTGCTGCCCGGTCGCCAGCAGGACGCGGTGACGAGGCGCCTCATGAGCATGACCGAGCGCCACCAGGTCGAGATCGTCAGCATGGATATGTGGAAACCCTACCGCCGTGCTGTCCAGGCGGTACTGCCGCAGGCTCGCATTGTGGTCGATAAGTTCCATGTGGTGCGGATGGCCAACGAAGCCCTGGAGAAGGTGCGTAAGGGACTCAGGAAGGATCTGAAGCCAAACCAGCGGCGGACCCTCAAGGGCGATAGGAAGATCCTGCTGAAGCGTGCCCACGACGTTTCAGATCGCGAGCAGCTTATCATGGAGACATGGACAGGGGCCTTCCCTCAGCTCCTGGCGGCCTACGAGCACAAGGAGCGGTTCTACCACATCTGGGACAGCACCACCCGGCGTGATGCCGAAAAGGCGCTGGCCCGCTGGATTGACGACATTCCACAGGGGCAGAAAGAGGTGTGGAAGGATCTCGTCAGCGCCGTCAGCGGATGGCGCGAGGAGGTGCTGGCCTACTTCGAAACCGACACCCCAATCACCAACGCCTTCACGGAGTCGATCAATCGGCTGGCCAAGGACAAGAACCGCGATGGCCGGGGCTACTCATTCGAGGTGATGCGGGCCCGGATGCTCTACACCACCAAGCACAAGAAGAAGGTGCCGCAGATCAAGGAATCCCCCTTCCTGGGCAAGGCCACCATGACCTACAGCATGGGTCTTCCCGAGCCTGAGAAAAACTACGGCGTCGATCTATCAACCTTCTGGGAGAGTTAAGGGTTCGAAGGAGCAAGGGGGCTCCATCTACCACTTAATCCGGATACCCAAAACAGGAAGGGAACAATAAACGGACATAACGCGGTGTTGACTGCGTTGAAAACAGCGGCAAGCGCCACATTGCCTTTTGCCATCAGTACCAAAAGAGGAGAGGACACATCTGTCGGCAGCGTGCCGAGCAAGGTTTGGCCAGCAGCCAGCGGGCCGCTTCCAAAAAATAGACGGCCCGTTAGCCACCCGGCAATCGACATAGGCCCATAGACCAGCCCCAATGCCAACAACTGCCGTGACGGCTTTCGGAACACGATGCGCACTGCATGCGCATCGAATGTGAGGCTGATAATCAACATCAGTAATGCCAGTAATGGCCCAATCGCGAACTTAAGCATTATTCCGGTGGCCGGAAAGAGTAAGCCTCCCCCCGCGACGACGATTACAAACCAGACAAGGTGCGCCTCGACAAAATAAATGAATCTACCCATGGTGGATTAGACGTTACCGGTTGAAGTGGATTGAGCCCCGCACCTAAAACATGATCACCTTCGGCCCAGCGCGCCATGGCTCGCTTGGTAGCTAGGGACGTGCTTCCCAATCCAGCGATGCAAATAGATAATGCTCAAGGGTTGAAGCTTTAGTTGCTAGAGGTTTTATAGTACCAAGAACAGATAATTCGAGAGAAGGTAACAGATGGGACATCATCATGATCATCCCCACATTGATCCTGCCTCTGGCGACCGGCGCGTCAGCATCTCCATTTGGGCCAATGGGCTCTTAACCATCGCTCAAATCGTCGGTGGCATTATGGCGGGGAGCCTATCGCTGATCGCTGATGCGTTACATAACTTTTCTGACATGGCAGCATTAGTCATTGCCTTTGCTGCTCGTAAAATCGCCAGACGGCCTGCCGATGTGCATATGACCTTTGGCTATGGCCGCATCGAGATAGTGGCAGCACTCATCAATTACACCACCCTCATTATTGTCGGTGTCTACCTGATTTACGAAGGCGCTATGCGGATGGTCGATCCCCCTGAGATAGAGGGATGGACGATCGTGATTATTGGTGGCGTCGCGCTCGTCGTCGATGCCCTTACCGCCATGCTCACGTGGTCAATGCAAAAAGAGAGTGTCAATATCCGCGCCCTTTTTCTGCATAACTTATCGGATGCGTTTGCCTCCATCGCCGTGATTATCGGTGGTTCGCTTATTTTACTGTACGACATGCGCTGGGTAGACCCCGCGATCACGATAGGGATTGCGCTATATATTCTTTACCTAGCCTTCTCTGAAATTGGCGGCCCTATCCGTACGCTAATGCTGGGATCTCCCCCGGACATTGACGGGCAGGCAGTCGTTGAGACCGTACGAGATATCGAGGGAGTCCAGGATATTCACCATGTGCATCTATGGCAGATGCAGGAAAACATGGCAGCCCTTGACTGCCACGTGGTTCTGACAGAAACCGGCTGGCAGCAGCTTGAATCCGTCAAAGCAGAGATCAAGGAGCAGCTTAAAATGCGCTTCAGTATTGCTCATTCCAGCCTAGAGTTTGAGCATAGTGACCACGCGCATCAAAATGCCAATCTATATGGGCATGAGTGACAGACCGAGGCCGGCTCCCAGCTCAGGTAGATAGCGAGCAGCTTACTCCCATAGCGATTGGCTTATTTTTCAACCCTACTTTTCCACCCCATCGTTGAGACAGAGAGAGAAACATGTTCAAAAAAGCGTCTTTTATATTGGCCGGTACGTTAATGCTGACCGCTGCGATCGTCGCCGTATCGAAGCCTGCCCTCTTAGACATGCAAGCTCAGGCAGCAAAAGAGAGCGGTGTCCAGGCCGAGGACTCCTTGGTGCGTTCACACTCCCCCATCTTGGGACGAGAAGACGCGCCGGTGACGATTGTGGAATTCTTCGATCCGGCTTGCGAAGCCTGCCGTGCTTTCTATCCCCTGACAAAAAGTATTCTGGAAACCTACCCAGAAAAAGTGCGGCTCATCGTGCGCTACACTCCTTTCCACGGCGACGTATCGGACAAGGCCATTCGGGTATTAGAAGTTGCTCGTCGTCAGGGCGTCTTTGAACCGGTACTGGAGAGGCTGCTGGCTCGCCAGGATCAATGGGCTTCACATGGCAGTTTTGATGAATCCGCTATCCTCGATATCGCGAGCCAAGGAGGCCTTGATTTAGCGGCTGCCGAAGAGCAACTGACTTCTGCTGAGGTGCAGGCGGTGATTGACCAAGACATGGCGGATGTCAGAGCCAATCAGATTCGCCAAACACCTACCTTTTTTGTCAATGGCGAGCCTTTAGACCCCTTTGGTATGCAAGAGCTGATTGATGCCGTCGAGAGTGAAGTAGCGGAGATCTCTGGGGAAGAGGATGGCCAGTGATGCAGCGCTGGTGGTTACTAGGCTTGGTGGGCTTTTACCCCTTGCTAGCCGAAGCCAATTGGCAAACGCATCTGTCATTGCCTCCGTCTGAACTTAGCCCTGTCAAGTTACAGGCGGCTAGCGAGCAAGAAGGCACATTACCGCTCGATAGCGTTGATACCCTAACCTTTGGGCGTGATGTCGTCATTGATACCACCCTCTACGAGGCCTTGGCAGCAGAAGGTGTCCCAACGCGTTTCGCCACTAAACTGGAAACACTGCTCAGCGAGTTTATCGCAGCGCCGCTGGAGTTTTCTGGCAGTGAACGTATTCAATTAGTGTGGGAGGAAGATCGACGCCAGGACGGCGCCCGTGTTGGGCCACCACGCCTCAGTTATGCCGCTCTGCCTGATCAGGCAGAGCCCTTGGAGGTCATATGGCCGGTCACCCAAAAGGGGGACGTAGCTCTTTTCAAAAGCGACACCCTGCTAGGCACGTTGCGGTTGCCCGTGCTTAGTGCCCGCTTAACGTCTCGCTTTGGGAATCGGCGACATCCTGTGTATGGAGGGATGCGTCCTCATAATGGAATTGACTTGGCTGCGCCGACAGGAACGCCGGTCATTGCCACCGCACCTGGGCGCGTATCCTTTATGGGTCGCCAAGGGGGATATGGGCAGGTGATCGAGGTGGAGCACGACACAGGGGCAATCAGTCGCTACACACACCTTAGCCGATTTTCCCCACAGCTAGTGGTTGGGGATTTAGTCAATGCGGGAGAGTCGCTCGGAGAGGTAGGTGCCTCTGGGGTCGCCACGGGGCCCAACCTACATTACGAAGTGAGAGTCAATAACCAGCCTGTTGACCCCCTTGGTCAAGGTCAACGCATCATGCTAGGCGAACAGCCGACTCAAAGTGAATATCAAGCGTCACTTTACGAGGCAAGAGATCGCTTAGAACAAGCTATCGGTACGGCGTCACTTTATGACTTGATCTCGTTTAACGAGCCGTAACCACTCGTGCTTAACAACGTTGCATGGGGGTTAGTAACGTGAACGTGCGCTTGTCTCGTTATGGAACCCAAGCCGTGTAATCACTCATCTATCACAACACAGGTAATCGGTATGGAAGAGGTTTCTCCCGTCACCATGGGGGTATTGGCAAGCCTTGCGGCGGGCTTGATGACGGCTGTAGGGGCGCTTCCTGTCTTGTTTACCAAAACACCGAATCGTGGTGTTCGCGATTTAGCGTTGGGGTTCGCCGCTGGTGTCATGCTAGCGGCCTCTTTCTTCTCACTGATCATACCCTCCTTAGAAGCCTCGGAGCTGCGTTATGGCGGTAGCGTGGTACCTGCTGCCATTGCTTGTGCGGCCATTTTGCTAGGGATTGGAATGGTCGCACTACTGAACGAGCTCTTACCTCATGAGCACTTCGAACAGGGGCGAGAAGGGCCAGAGGCTGCCTCACTACGCCGTATCTGGTTGTTTATTATTGCCATTACGATACACAACCTGCCAGAAGGGCTGGCCGTTGGCGTGGCCTTTGGCGCAGGGGGAAGCGAAGGAGGCATGCCGCTAGCGATTGGCATTGGACTTCAGAATGCCCCAGAAGGACTGGCCGTAGCAGTATCACTGCTAAGCGTGGGCTATTCACGTTGGCGGTCATGGACGATTGCCGCCCTTACGGGGCTTGTTGAGCCGTTGGGTGGCTTATTAGGCGCTGGAGTCATCAGCATGTCACAAGCGCTACTGCCCTGGGGGTTGGCCTTTGCAGCGGGGGCGATGTTGTATGTGATCAGTCATGAGATTATTCCCGAAACTCATCGGAGCGGGCACCAAAAAAAGGCCACGCTGGGCCTCTCCATCGGATTGGTACTCATGCTGTTTTTGGATGTTTCGCTGGGCTAACCATTGGGCGTGGGGCGTAGCGTTAGTGCTAACCCAAGTCGTGAGCCCCTCCGTGCGATTTTTCAGTGATACAGAGCTGATGATCACTGATGACCTCAATGATTCGGCAGCTTTCCACTTTACCACCGGCACACTGTGTGACCATCCGTTGAAGCTCCTCACGCAGTATGGACAGTCGTTGAAGGCGGGACTCCACTTTCTTTAGGTGATGCGTGGCGATGGCATCGACTTCTTGGCAAGGCATATCAGGTTGATCTGACATGGCCAAAAGCTCTCGCACTGACTCCACCGAAAAGCCAAAGTCACGGGCATGACGAATAAAGGTCAAGCGCCGCACAGCGTCGTCTCCATAGCGGCGCTGTCCTCCGCCGGTTCGTGTCGCATCGCGCAACAGCCCAATACGCTCGTAATAGCGAACCGTTTCAGGTTTGCAATCGGCTCGTCGTGCTAACTCACCAATGCTGATACTTTGCCCCATCATCGACATGGTAAAACTCCTTACGCAGGGCTTGAAGCTGTAGTTGCTACAAGGTTTACACTTCAAAACCATAGCTCATTGGGAGAAGAGGCACCATGAAAACATCAACGCAGGCGACAGCGCCTACCGTCTTGACACTGCGTGTTGAAGGCATGGACTGCGGCGGTTGTGAGCGCAAGGTTGTGTCGGCGCTAGAGCGGCTGGACGGCATTGAGGAAGTCACGGCAAGCTCCGTCACAGGATCGGTGAAGATTCACCAGCGCGATCATGGAGGCCCCTCGCAACAGACCATTGAGGGCATCCTGAACGAACTAGGCTATCAAGTGACTTCCCCTGCTGGCCAAACACGCGCATCTGGTGCTTCATCCTCTTGGTGGCAAACCGCTAAAGGGCGCTTGGTCATTATCACGGGAAATCTGCTGATCGTAGCCTTCGCGCTTCGTTTAGCATGGCCTGCGCTGGGTAATGTGCCGTTCATTCTGGCCACGCTGGTCGGCTTAATGCCCATTGCGCAGAGTGCCTGGGGCGCCCTCAAAATGCGCAACCCCTTTACCATCGAGATGCTGATGTGCATCGCTGCGGTTGGCGCATTGGCCATCAATGCTGCTGCTGAAGCTGCGATGGTCGTGTTCTTGTTCGCCGTAGGTGAGCTACTCGAAGGGGTAGCTGCGTCACGGGCGCGCCGCAGTATCTCAGCCTTGGCAAACTTAACACCCTCAACGGCGAGGCTGATGGACAACGGCCATCTGCGTGATGTCTCGGCGGAGTCACTTAAACCCGGTCAGCGTGTGCTGGTGCGGCCCGGTGATCGCGTACCCTGCGATGGACGCATCCTGGTGGGCACCTCCGACATTGACGAGTCGCCGGTAAACGGCGAGTCCATACCTCGTTCGCGAGCGCCTGGTGATGACATTTTTGCTGGCACAGTGAATCTTGATGCCGCCCTGGAGGTGGAGGTAACACGAGGCGCTGATGACAATACGATCGCACGCGTTATTCGTCTGGTTGAAGAAGCACAGGCCGCCAAGGCACCGATAGCACGCTTTATTGATCGTTTTGCGTATTACTATATGCCCGCCGTCGTCTTACTCGCCCTACTGATGGCGATAGTGCCACCGCTGGTATCGACCATGGCATGGTCGGAGTCGATTTACCGTGCGTTAGCATTGCTGTTAATCGCATGCCCCTGCGCGTTAGTCATTTCCACCCCTGCCGCCATCGCCGCCGGTCTCTCGGCGGGAGCTCGGCGCGGACTACTGATCAAAGGGGGAGCCGTTCTTGAACAGTTAGGTAAGCTTCGCTTGGTGGCATTAGATAAAACGGGCACCCTCACTGCGGGTACCCCAAGAGTCACAGATGTGGAGTCTTGGATTGCTGAGGAAGACGATAACAGCGTATTGCGGCTCGCCGCCGCAATAGAGCGGGATTCCAGTCACCCTATCGCCACGGCTATCGTTGAGCATGCCCGACAGTCGGGCATCAACCTCCCCACCGTCACCGGCGGCCGCGCTCTGGCGGGGCGCGGTGTTTCCGGCCAGGTGGAGGGTCGCGAGCTGAGCTTAATGACGCCTCGTCACCTTCACGAGAAAGTCATCCTTGAGGAAAGTCTCAGTGCTCGGATTGTCGCGTTAGAAGAAGCCGGTAAGAGCCTCGCTCTCCTCGTCGAAGGCGAGCGTTTACTGGGCTTGATCGCGGTTCGCGATGAGCCACGCGAAGATGCCATGGAAGGCCTAGCGGCGCTATCCCGTTTAGGCGTACAGGCGGTCATGCTCAGCGGTGATAATGCCCGCACCGTCGCTGCCACGGGGGGTCGCTTAGGCATTGAAGCGTACGGCGAACTAATGCCTGAAGACAAGGCAGCGTATGTTCGAGACTGGCAAGCGGCAGGCCGTGGCCCCATCGGTAAAGTAGGCGATGGCATCAACGATGCACCGGCACTCGCGGCAGCAGATGTGGGTATCGCGATGGGGGGTGGCACGGATGTGGCGTTGGAAACCGCCGATGCAGCCTTGCTCAAGAACCGCGTTACCGGCATCGCTGAGCTGATAGACCTCTCTCGTGCCACGCTGCGCAATGTGAAAACCAACGTTGTTCTCGCCCTTGGCTTAAAAGCCATTTTCCTAGTTACAACGGCGCTGGGTATTACCGGCATGTGGATTGCGGTGATGGCCGATACCGGTGCTACCGTCCTGGTGACGTTGAACGCCATGCGACTGCTGGGTTACCGCTTTTCGCCCAGTACCGCAATGACAGGCCTGTCACAAGGAAAAACAACGTCATGAGAACAGCGCCAAACGATAGCCCTTCACGTCGCTGGCCATGGTTCACATTAGCTTGCGTGATGGCTCTAGCCGATCAACTGGTCAAGGAAATTGTGCATGCCCAGATGTCGTTTGGCCAAGTCATTCCGCTAACGCCGTTTTTTAACTGGGTTTATACCGGGAACACAGGAGCCGCTTTCAGCTTTCTCGCAGAAGCAGGGGGTTGGCAGCGCTACCTCTTTCTTGGTTTAGCGTTGGTGGTGGTCGTCGTATTGGTTGTGCAGCTATGCAAACCCCTGTCGCGCTTGGAGGCCTGTGCGTACAGCCTGATTCTTGGCGGCGCGCTCGGTAATACTGTTGATCGCTTAGCGCGAGGGTACGTCGTCGACTATCTGGACATTTACTGGGGCGAATGGCATTGGCCCGCCTTTAACATGGCCGATATCGCGCTATTTGCCGGTGTATTGATGTTCGCGGTGGCGTTATGGCGTGAAAGTCCTGCTTTTAAGCGCTCTGAGTAACGCTATGGATGTGGTCGATAAAGATAAAGAATATACGCTTTTTGCTGGGCGCTCCTCACCAATAGTCGATTGCGTTGTAGCGCTCGCCGCTGGGGTGCTGACCACCTTGAGTGCCGCCCCCTTTTCCCTATGGTGGCTTGGCCCAGTGAGCGTGGCACTGGTCTATTGGAGAATAGCGTCGCTAACGCCCGCCATGGCCACCCTGCGTGGGTGGTGCTATGGGGTAGGCCTGTTCGGTTCAGGCACGTCGTGGGTCTTCGTTGCTATTCACGATTTCAGTGGCACCGGGGCCTTGGTGGCGATGCTCCTCACCACTCTTTTTGTCAGCGTCCTGGCGCTCTTCTTTGCAGTCCCCTTTGGGCTCTATCGACGCATCACGGGGCCACGGTTCGCCTTTCTTAGCTTTGCCGGTATGTGGGTGGTGAGCGAATGGCTACGCACTTGGATGCTCACCGGCTTTCCCTGGTTATTGCTGGGCACCTCTCAGATTGATTCTCCACTAGCCCCATGGGCGCCCGTTGGTGGTGTGTACTTGCTGTCACTCATGACCGCGCTGACAGGTACGTTAGGGGTAGAGGTACTGCGTCGCCGCTGGAGTTTCCTTGTCCCAATGGCCGCCTTGTGGATCGTTCCATTCCTATTGCCCGCCCAATGGACAACCCCGGCTGGCAAGCCCATCCGGGTGGCATTGCTGCAAGGGAATCTTGACCAGCGCATTAAGTGGACTGCCCAAGGGCAGCGCGAAGCGATCAGTATCTACACGACGATGACACGGGAGCAAGCAAGGGATATCGATCTCATCGTTTGGCCTGAGGCAGCCCTTCCCATGCTTGAGCAGGAAGCACAGCAAATACTTGAGCAAGTAGCGTCCGACCTGGGGCCTGACACCGCCTTGTTGACCGGCATTTTGCAACGCGACAGTGAAGGGCGCTCTTATAACAGCGTCATAGGGCTAAATGATGTGCAGGGCGAATACCAGAAGGCGCACTTGGTGCCCTTTGGCGAGTATTTGCCATTCCAAAGTCTCCTCGCTGGCACCCTTGCTTTTTTCGACTTGCCAGTACCTCGCCTGACCCCAGGGTCAGGCGAACAGGCTCCGTTACACGTGGCTGGAGCCACCATTGGCAATGCCATTTGTTACGAAATCATTTTTGCCGACCATGTCGCCCAACAGGCGCGTAATGCCGAGCTGCTATTAACGGTTTCCAACGATACGTGGTTTGGGCGCTCCATTGGCCCACACCAACATCTTCAAATGGCGCGTCTACGTGCCTTAGAAAATGGTCGTCACCTACTTCGAGCTACCAGTAATGGCGTGACGGCCATCATCGATTCACAAGGTCACGTCACAGCCCGTGCCCCACAGTTTGAACAGGCCAGTTTAACGGGCGAGGTGACCCCGATGCAGGGCCTAACTCCTTTCACACGCACCGGTAGTGGCCCCGCTTGGATACTCGCTGCGGTGCTGACACTGCTCGGGTTACAACTGAACTTATCTCGATCAAAAAACGACGCATTAGATGAAAAAGGAACCTAGCGATGCTCTTGGCAAAGAACGCAGCAATACTTAAGAGATTCCTCCCATGGCCAATGCAGATCGGCTTCATCGTGAGTGTGATGGTTTCGTTTCTGGCATGGCTCCCTGTCGCCATGGCGGCACAACCTTCCACTGCCCAGGAGACGGAATGGCCCAAGGGGCATTACCCGCTACCTGAGGAAGGCAATATTATCGGAGAGGCTGACACCTTCATCGTGAAGAATTACGAGGATACTCTGATTGATATTGCCAGACGTCACAACCTTGGCTACCAGGAGATTGTACGTGCTAACCCAGAGGTCAGTATTTGGGTGCCCGGAGTGGGTACTGAAGTAACCATTCCAGGACGCTTCATCCTGCCGAATGTCGAGCGTACTGGGGTCGTCATCAATATCGCCGAGCTGCGGCTTTACTACTACCCAGATGTCAAAACCGGTGAGACACCGCGCGTTGAGACCTATCCTATCGGCATCGGTCGCGAAGGGTTTGATACACCCCTTGGTGTGACCGAGACTACCATGAACATTAAAAACCCCGCATGGTACCCGCCTGAGTCGGTAAAACGTGAAGCGGAAGCACGCGGCGAAACCGCACCAAGCGTTGTACCGCCCGGCCCCGATAACCCGCTAGGAGACCATGCCATCATCCTAGGCTTCGATGGCTATTTGATTCACGGCACCAACCAGCCCGATGGCATTGGCATGCGCGCAAGCCGAGGTTGTATCCGCATGTTACCCAAAGACATCGAATCTATATTTGACCGCATTCCACCCGGCACCCAAGTCAACATCATCAATCAGCCGATCAAGATAGGTTGGGAAGGCGGTCAGCCGCTGATTCAAGCCTTTCCGCCGCTTGGAGAAGAAGAGCACAGTATGACCGCACTCACAGAGACCATGACACGCCTTAACCAATACAATGTCGATAACGTAAACCTCGATTACGAGCAGCTCAGCGATGTCCTGTCACTCTCTAACGGGCTTATAACCCCACTACATCCAAAGCAGGAACAGGAGCCACAGCGCCACAGCCCAGAAGAGAAGGCTATCAAGGGCATTTATGAAGACCTGGTTTTGACGTCATCTCAACGGTCATGACACGCCTTTTGGCACCCCGTTGAGCCCTGGCATATAGGTAGAGAGCCATAGCCCCGTCCAAACGGCGGGGCGACATTCGCCTACAGAGTCGCGGGGCCCTCCAAGTGACTGCGCGCTATCAGTGTCTTAGCACTCAATATCCAGAGGCAGCCAGTAGGTAACGCCACCCACTACCACCTGTATCCCGTCTGTCGTCCGCTCTACGGTCTGTTGTCGAAGCATTTTCTGCGTTAATTTTGTGTCATGGAAATACTCCATGGCAGCAACGATCCATGCCTCCCTCCAGGCCTCTCCTTGATCAGCACACCGGGCCATCGTCATCAGGGTGCGGGCTAGTGTTTCTTTTCGCCGCTTTCTTGCCCGTTTTACATCCACCCGAGGAGCCAACGTGGTGGCATGTTGGCGATTTAAGAAATTAGTAAACCCGTGACCGAGGCTGCTTGTCCGGGCACCGCATGCAAATAGTTGTCCACATCGCCCTGTTGAGGCAGTCGCTGCCCCTCCCGGTCAGTAGCGAGTAGCAATGCGGCTGCCGCTCTTAGTGCAAGTCGTGCGGAGGTGTGGGACGTTTTGCCCGCCTCTATACGGGTTTCCAATTGCAGCCAATAGGCTTGCAGCACTTGGTCTGATAGCGAAGCGAACGGCATAGAACTGAGACACGCTTGAATACGTCTTTTCTCTGAGTCGATCCGCTTTGCTTGGTGATCCGGCTCTACCCCTTGCTCTTCATGCAACCATCGCATGGGAAGCCTCACACGCCGCAAGCCCTCCGCCCCGAAGTGATGAAGTAGCTCCGAATAGCTCGGTATCCGTGACCATGCCTGGTCGAGCTCAAGGAAGAACGAGAAGAAATGATTGATCTTGAGGGCAGCCTTATGCGGCCCAGTGATACGAATCAGCCATTCACCAAATTCCCCAAAGGCCTCACTTAACGCTTTGGTAGTGATACCGGCTTGGCCAATGGTGATGCGTTTACGGCATGTTCGCGTCCAATAGCAGGGCTCACAGGCATCACCTCGACCCGCTGGCATGGGATTACCACACGATGGGCAGGCAATTTCCCCTTGCTCATTACAGGCTTTGCACAACGCATCCCCGTTGGGTGCCACCACCAATAAACGATGTCGACGACATGCAGAACAGGTACCGTGGTCTGCTGTCGAACAGCGTGGACATAAGCGATGATCATGCCCCGTACGCGCCACTCGGGTAAGACGTTGAGATGCTTTCCCACACGCCTCGCAGGGCTCTGGTTCTTTGAAATAGGGAGCGCAGGCGATACAGACAGGGCCGTAGGGAGTGACCTTGCCGATGTTGTAGTCTGAACTGGCTTTTCCACATCGTGCACACGGTTTGTCAACGTTGCACTGACGACAGACGGCGTCTGGGTCATTCTTAGGCAGACGGGCTAACTCACCACATCGTGGGCACATCCGCCGCTTAAACACACGAGCATAGCAAGTTGAACAGTAGCCGTGCCCTTTATGGCGTCGCCACAATTTGGAGACTTCTCGGCCACACTCATCGCAGTCGACCGTTTGGTGTTGATTCAAGAGGTTGGCTCCGCTTTCATTCTGCGTTTTAAACGCGCCCATGAGGCTCTAACAGCGCGTTCCGACATGGGGCGACAAGCCGGGGGAACACGGCGGCGATGCGGCCCATGAGGGTGGTGAGATAACCGTGATAGCAGCGGCAACAACACAACGGGGGGCGACCTTCGGGGATCATGAAGCGCGCTCGTTTTGACATTGCACGCGACCAGAACGCTGAACGTTTCTTCAAGGCCCATACTGAGCAAGCGTTCCAACGCTACCAATAAGGCACTACGCTCGCTGACAGCCAGCAGCTCAAACGCCAGGCCAGACACAGGCATTCGGCAATCCGTAACCGAAATGCCCAATGAAAGAAGCGCATCGGCCAGGGGTGACACAGGCCGCCGACTTGCACGCCGTATAACGCCAATAAAAAAGGCCACCATAGAAAACCAATCGGCGGGTGCGATAGAGGCCTGCCTAAACGTCACCTTATCCTGTTCTAACACACGATCAGCCATCACTTGAACACTGAACGCTTCAGGTAAAGGCGACGTGCATACCGCCTTTCTAAAATCGTTATGACACCGGCTGCATTGAGCTAAATGTTGATCTTCCGCTGTCAGGCGATGGGGCTCTATAGGGGCCTTGCATGCTGGGCACTCATCTACCAGCTGCACCCCATGAAAGCGGCACCCAGTGTGCCAAGCGAATCGCCAGTGCCGGCGCAAGTAGGGGGTTGAGTCCTCTGCCAAGCACAACGTGCATACCTGTTGTCCTCCATGGCGGGTTCGATTTCGGCTGCCGAGTGCCAACAACCAGGGCCAAGTCCGGGTTTCCGGTAACGAGTAACCGACCACTTTCTCACAATCGTCCCGCATCCCCGCTTTCTGAAACTTAGCGGAAGATATCCCCGAGGCATTCACTAATGGGCGCATTCTTGCGAGGGGTATTTCCCTATCAATGTCCCTCGTCCATATACGCCATGTTGGCCAAATAGCCCCGGTGAGCGACAAAGGATCACACCCCTGTCGCAACGCCGCCCGAACGAGCCATGATGAAAGGGACTCCTCAGGCAGCAGGGGCACACTCAGCGCCCAGGTCATTACAGCATCACTTCCCTAATGCCACGGGTGGGCCGCACCCATGATTTACTCTGAATAATTTTCTCATCGATGCACTCAGCTCCAGACAAAATAGCGGCATTTGCACACTCAATCAGCAGCCGGTGCAGGTCACCCAAATTACCGCCAGAAATCGCGTGGAGCTGGGTCGCCAATTGGGGCTCATGCAGTTGGGAAGGATGTTTGAGAGGTAATATCTTCTCAAAGCCAGCGAGCAGCTTCTGAAACTCCTGATTGAGCTCCCACTTTGGTAACGCGACCACATCAAAGCGACTCGCATGCTGTGGGTCTGAATGCAGCACACGCACAGCATCTTGCGTCCCCACACCAACGATGGGAATCATTAGCTCATTGCATAAAAGCTTAATGGCATTCATCGTTTCGCGCTGCTTAACAGCACCACCGGTTAACAGAGAGTGAAACTCATCGATGATCAGTAAGCGCGTATGGCAAGCACGCAGTTGATGAATCACCTGGTAGCGCAGCTTGGGAACAGGATCTGTAGGCCGGTAGGGAGCCCAGAAACTCTCTAGCACTGCGATATACAGACTTTTCTCATCGGCACTCGGGGGAGCCTGAGTGACAACAACAGGCTTCACGGGCTCTACGTCTTCATTCACGTAGCCTTCACCGTACTGCTTACGAAACCGTTGAACGATGGTTGTCTTTCCGTTGTTGGAGTCACCCACGAGCAAGAGGTTAGGCATACGAGGACGACTGGGCTTCTCCATCAACCCACGCATGACCTCAATGACACGATTGGCCAATGGATAGCCCAACCAGCGCGGTTGATCCATAAACTCCATTCGCTCTTTAGCGGACAGCCCCAAGACGTGACGAAGATCAGGATGAAGGTGTGTGCTCATGCTATGTCCCAGTTCACATCGATATCACCCGTTAAAAGACCGTCCCCTTGAGCGGGTGTCTCTTTAGGGGCCGCAGTTGAGGGCGCATGTAAAAGGGGATCTGCAGGCGTCACCTTCTTCTCATGCTCTTTACGTCGTTGTGCCTGACGGCGACTTCGCTTAGTACGTGCTTGCGACTCCTCCACATGGGTTCGCAGCTCACTAATAGCGCGTAGAATTTCAGTCTCATTGACCGAGCTTCTTCCTTCCTGCCGAAGGCGCGCTTTAGCTTGGGCATACTCCCAAACACTCATCGAGGGGAGGGCAAGATTGGCAAAGGGCACGCGAAAATAGTGCCCGAGCTCCGGGTCTTTGAACCAAATGACACTAATGTCGCGAGGGTCGCGCCGGAAAACAAAGGTGCGTTTCTTGTCTGGCATGTCTGGATCTTTGGCATTGATCCAAGGTCTTAGCGCTTCATCGTAATAGTTTATGCCATCGATGGTCACACCAAAGGTCTGGATCGTACGCTGAAAGCTGGGCAAAAAATCGAGCAATACAGAGAGCCTGTCAGCAGGCCTCGGCGCTAATCCCACTCCCTGCACATCCGCATTGCCAAACACACCAATTTCCCACTTTTTCATCGGCGACATACCAATCCCAGAATGAAGGCGCTGGTGGTAAACCTTGCAAATCAACGTCACCAGCCACTCTTCAAACTCGCTTTTCGTCATGGCCGCGTGCTTCTCTGGATCGTATCCCTCTTTCTCTTTAATGGAGGAGAAGGTCGTCCCAGGCAGGTTATGGATTTCCTTTAGAAGAGAGCCCAGTACCCGCTCAATGTGGCCACCATAACGAGGCTGCTTAACAGGCCGAAACTCAAGGTTGACCCCATAGGCTAGGCATGAGCGCCGAAACGTCTCAGAGCGAAAATCTGGGCCGTTATCGACATGAATCGTGGCGGGTGTGCCCCATACCGGCCACTCAGCCTCCACATTATGCAGTAGCAACCACTCATCTTTAGGAAGCATGGAGTGCGCCACACACATGCCGACAGATGTTTCAGAGGGCGGGTCAAACGACAAGTAATACCCCGTGACCATGCGAGTAAACACGTCCATGGCCAACGTAATCCATGGGCGACCAATCGGCTTGCGATACACGTCATCGACCAAAATAATATCGGCAGGCGTGTGGTCAATCTGCATAACGGCTAACGGATAGTCCGCATTGGGAAATTTTCCGGCAGCCGGCTGGAACTTGTTAATGGCTTTGTCTCTAAAACCATGGCCACGCAACCGGTCACGCTCTGGGATATCACGCAGACGAGCACGAACGGTACCAGGGCTCGGCGGGTCGATGCGCCGTTCATGGCAGCGCCGCATGACTTCCTGTACCGCTTTTTGTGCGGACGGACGCTGCAGCGTCAAATACACCTCTTTGATGACTTCCTGAATCACTGCCTCGGCATGCGCGGGAATACGCGACTTTCCCTTCTTCCACCCTGGCTTTTGAGGAATCAATGCAAGCACCGAGCCCGTCGCTTTATACCGCTTCAACCAACGGTAGATCGTAGCCGTATCAACCCCCGTTTGTTTCGCACGCTCCTCCGCTGCATCCCGCCCCACCGTATGGCGATCCACCAAGGGCTTAATGATGGAAAAGCGATGCTCGGCCTCCCGCCAATCGGCATCCCCAATCTCGGACATATCCTGCTCAGGGGATACGGACCCGCTATTGAGAGGCGCTAGTTCTTTGATGCGAAGCGGGCAACTACGCCCGGACTCAACGGCAATGCCAATGACTGTCTCAAAATCGAGCACCTGGGAAATTCGGTAAACGGTGCCATCTTTCTGAACCTGCTCACCCACCATAATCTGCAAGTGTTGGCGTGTTTGGGCGACGCCGTTATTGGGTTCAGTTGCGCTGCCACGATGGTTATTCATAATCGGGTACCCATACCTCTGATAGAGGACTGAAGGATTGGGCCATATCGCAATCTAACTGCCGAGTCGCCAGTAGATGCCATAAATGCGCAATCCCCTCTGCCCGGTAAATATCGCCCATAAAGTGCCGAGAAAGCAGGTAATCCAAGGTCGCCACCCCCATTTCCCTCACCGTGTTGAGGACTGCCTGGCTTTCGACAGAAGGAAACACCATCCGTTTATAGCGCGCTAGGAAGGTAATGTTGTCCAAGGTCTTATCACGAATGCGGCTTTCATCATGAATGCGAAACGCCCAGCCCTCATTGTTGGCATGCCGTATCGCCGCCTTCCATTTAGGCGACCATTCACGCCAATGTGCTTGCCACTTTTCCCGTGGTTTGACCTCCACCAGGAGAGGTTTTGGGTAATCCCTGTAATGACGGTTACCGAGACGGTAATAAACCAAATAGTCAGGTGTGTAGGTGTAGCGCCTACCGGTCACGGGATGATGAAACGGGATCTCGCACGGCTGGGATATCACACCAAGGACGCTCACATCAAAGTCAGCCTTGATGAGGAAATCACGTTCGAGCGTCGACTCGAACGCAATAGACTCCTCCCCGCGAAAGGCATAGTAGCCAGACACACTTCGTCGGGTAGGGCCGATTTTACGAACGGATGTAGGCAGTGGCATGGGCAGTCGCACCAAATGTTGAATAAAACAAGACCTGTCGCATCAATTGCTATTAATTCTGTCGCACTCAATCCTGTACAGACTACCATAATAGCCCGATATTACGCCCTGAGGGTCGCATCAATTGCTGAAAATGACAGGGGCTCGAAACCCAAACCGGGTGAAATATCGCTCGCGCACCACGGCGTGCTGTTTTTGGACGAGCTGCCGGAATTTTCTCGTAACGTCTTGGAAGTATTACGCCAACCGCTGGAAACGGGCGAAATCCACCTCTCCCGCGCCAGCCACGAACGTCGCTACCCCGCCCAATTTCAGCTCGTTGCCGCGATGAACCCTTGCCCCTGTGGCCACCTGGGTGACCCGCGCCAACGCTGCCAGTGCAGCGCCAGCCAAATTCAGCGCTATCAGGCACGCCTCTCTGGCCCGCTGTTGGATCGCATCGACCTGCAAGTGGAAGTGCCCGCTCTGCCCCCCGAGCAGCTCACCGCACAAACGCAAGGCGAGCCTTCCAGCGCGGTGCGCGAGCGGGTAATGGCGGCTCGTGAGCGGCAAATGGCCCGGGGCGCACTCAACAGCCAGCTCAGCGGTAAAGCGCTGGAAGCCGCCTGCGCCCTCAATGAAGAGGAGCGCGCCTGGCTCGCTGGCGTGCTTGAAAAGCTCAAGCTCTCCGCCCGCGCCTACCACCGCGTGCTGCGCGTCGCGCTCACCCTGGCCGACCTGCAAGGCGAATCCAAGCCCTCACAGCCGCACTTTATCGAAGCGATCGGTTACCGGCAGTTGGATCGACTGTTGAAAGGGGCATAAGCCCCTTCGTCATTGGGCGTGCGTTGCTGCAAGGGCATCGACCAAGCGCTGGCACAGCGCATCCAGCTTTTGCCCCGTGGCGTCATCATGCAGCGCGCCGCTGTCGTTGAAGGCGCTGCCCGCTTTAGGTAGCGAGAGCGGCTGGGGCAGTACGGTGAGGCTCAAGTTGGCCAGTAACTGCTGGCCCAGCGGCAGCGCGCGAATACCGCCCAGGCCACCGGGGGAAGCGGCTACGAGCGCCGCCCACTTACCGGCAAAGAGCCCCAAGCCCGGCGTGTCACCGTAGGGGCGTGAAAGCCAGTCCAGGGTATTTTTCAGCAGCGGCGTGATAAAGCCGTTGTACTCCGGCGAAGCGATCAACAGCGCTTGGTGGTCCGCCAGCATTTCGCGCAGTTTCAGCACGTTCTCCGGCATGCCTTGGGCTTCGATATCTTCGTCGAACAGCGGGCAGGGATACGCTTTCAAATCGACAAACGTGGCTTTGCCACCTAACGCCTCGATGCGCTGGGCAGCTAGCTTGGCGAGCTGTTTATTGAGCGAGCCTTCACGGGCGCTGCCAGCAAAAACCAGTACTTTGGGTGGTTGAATGGCGGTCATGGCCTCTCCTTCGTTGGGGTCAATGCACGTTCTCGACGAAATGGTCGAGCGCTTCAAACAGCTGTTGACGAATCGGCTCTGCTTCGTTCACCAAATGGTGCCGCGCTTCCGGATGACGATGAACCTCTGCATTGGGAAATTTCTCCGCCAAAATGGTCAGGTTCCACTCCCAATCCACGGTGAGGTCCTGTTCGCCCTGCAGAATCAGGGTAGGCAACGGATTGGGTTCGAGCGCCAAGAGGCGCGGCATCCAGCGGCGCATGGCGGTGATCCAGGCCACGCTCAAGCGCTCGGGCTGTAGCGGATCCTGGTCGCGTAGAAAGGCGGTGAACGCTTCATCGGTGGAGTTGGGGCGGTACTTGCGCGGCAGCTCTTTGACAAAGGGGCTGGCGATCAAATGCAGCCAGCTGGCTTGGCTCCAGCGCCAAGGGCGCACCAGCGGTGCCAGCAGCACGATACCGGCCCAATGGGCGGCTTCTCGGCGGGTGAGCGCATCGGTGGCTAAAATCGCCGCGCCGGTGCTTTGCCCCACGCCCAGCCACGGTGTGGGTGCCATGTTGAGCGTTTGCAGCGTCTTTTGCAGGTGCGCTAGGCAGTGCTGGTAATCATCGAAGTCTTCGATTTCCGCCCGGGGGCCGCTGGAAAGGCCGTGGCCGGGTAAATCCCACAGCACCACGCGCCAGCCTTTGGCCAGCAGGCAACTGAGCAGGTGGCGGTACAGGCCCAAATGATCGAAATAGCCATGAATCACGAACGCGGTGCCGGTGGGCTTGGGTGGGCTCCACACTTGGCACCACAGCGCGAACCGTCCGGTATCGACAAATCCGGCATGCACTTCGCTAGTGTCGTTGAGCAGCGCCTCCAGACCGTAGTGGCGAAAGTAGTCATGCACAGCGTCCGTTAGCGCGTCGCCTGGCGTCAAGCGGGAGAGCGACGACTCCCCTTGCGCCTGCCGGAACAGGTCTTCCAAGTGCTGGAAATTATGCATTGACGTCTCTCCGTGAACACCACACTTCCATGGGCTGAGTAACAGCACAAAATAACAGCGGCGGTGCCGCCCGCTCTTATCATTTGGTCGAGCATTTTACCGCTTTAGGGTCTACGCTGTTTACATGCCAACGCAGGTGTGGAAGTATTTTCCATAAATCACCATTCACCCTGACCGTGGCACTTCAACCCACCACGGGCACCTTCACAGGAGAACCCCATGAGCGAGCGTATCACGCGTCACCGTTTACAGGTGGCAGCCGACCTAGATCGTTTCATCAACGAGCAGGCTCTGCCGGGCACCGGCGTCGACGAAAGCGCCTTCTGGGCCGGTGTCGATGCCCTGTTCCACGATTTGACCCCAAAAAACCGCCAACTGCTCGAAGAGCGCGACACGCTGCAAGAGAAGCTGGACGCTTGGCACCGTGAAAACCCCGGCCCGGTCAGCGACATGCCCGCCTACCGTAGCTTCCTCAAGGAGGCTGGCTACTTGGTGGACGCACCAAACAGCGTCAAAGCCACCACGGCCAACGTCGATCGCGAAGTCGCCACACAAGCAGGCCCGCAGTTGGTGGTACCGGTGAGCAATGCCCGTTACGCCCTGAACGCGGCCAACGCCCGCTGGGGCAGCCTGTACGACGCCCTATATGGCACCGACGCCATCTCCGAAGAGGACGGCGCGGAAAAAGGCACCAGCTTCAACCCGAAACGTGGTGAGAAAGTCATCGCTTACGCCCGCGGCGTGCTGGACCGCGCGGCTCCGCTGGCCACTGGCTCGCACCGGGATGCGGTGAAGTACGCTATCCGCGACGGCCACTTGGTCGTCAGCCTGGAGGGCGGTCGTGAAACCGGCCTGAAAGACGCTGGCAAGCTGATTGGCTTTAACGGCGACGCCGCTGCGCCCGACTCGATTCTGCTGGCCAATAACGGCCTGCACCTGGAGATTCAGGTCGATGCCAACCACCCCATCGGCAAGACCGACCCGGCCCACGTCAAAGACGTGGTCGTGGAAGCCGCGCTGACCGCCATCATGGACTGCGAAGACTCCGTCGCGGCGGTGGATTCCGAAGATAAAGTCGGTGTGTACAGCAACTGGCTCGGCCTGATGAAGGGCGACCTGGAAGAGAACATCGAAAAGGGTGGTAAAACCTTTACCCGTAAGCTGCACGCCGACCGCACTTGGCAAACCACTGACGGCAACACCGTCACGCTGCCGGGCCGTTCGCTGATGTTCGTGCGCAACGTGGGCCATCTGATGACCACCCCGGCGATTCTGGACGAAAACGGCAACGAGCTGCCGGAAGGCATTCTGGACGCAGTGGTGACCTCGCTGCTGGCGCTGCACGACTTGAAGAAAGACGCCGACCAGCCGCGCAACTCCCGCGCGGGGTCGGTATACATCGTCAAGCCGAAGATGCACGGGCCAAAAGAAGTCGCTTTTGCCAACGAGCTGTTTGGCCGCGTGGAAGACATTCTTGGCATGAGCCGTGACACCCTGAAAATGGGCATCATGGATGAAGAACGCCGTACTACGGTCAACCTCAAGGCATGTATCGCCGAAGCGACCTCGCGCGTGGTCTTCATCAATACCGGCTTCCTGGACCGCACTGGCGACGAAATGCACACCGCCATGGAAGCAGGCCCGATGGTTCGCAAGGGCGACATGAAGAGCGCCGCCTGGATCACCGCCTACGAGAAGAACAACGTGCAGGTTGGGTTGGCCTGTGGTCTGCGCGGCCGCGCCCAAATTGGTAAAGGCATGTGGGCCATGCCTGATTTGATGCACAGCATGCTGGAGCAGAAAATCGGCCATCCGAAAGCCGGTGCCAATACGGCGTGGGTCCCTTCCCCCACCGCCGCGACCCTGCACGCTCTACACTATCACCAAGTCAGCGTTGCCGACGTTCAGCGCGAGCTGGAAGCCCAGGGCGAGCCAGACTTCTTGGACGACCTGCTCACCGTGCCGGTGGCCGAAAACGCCAACTGGTCCGATGACGAAATTCAGCAAGAGCTGGACAACAACTGCCAGGGCATTTTGGGATACGTGGTTCGCTGGGTAGAGCACGGTGTCGGCTGCTCCAAGGTACCGGATATTCACAACGTCGGTCTGATGGAAGACCGTGCCACGCTGCGTATCTCCAGCCAGCACATTGCCAACTGGTTGCACCATGGCATCGTCGATGCGCCCCGTGTCGAGGAAACGCTCAAGCGCATGGCGAAAGTGGTTGATGAGCAGAATGCTGGCGACCCCACCTACACCGCCATGAGCGCCGACTTTGAAGGCTCTACCGCGTTCAAAGCCGCTTCTGACTTGGTGTTCAAAGGCCGCGTGCAGCCGTCTGGCTACACCGAGCCGCTCCTGCACGAATGGCGCCAGGTGCACAAAGCCAAATAAGCCTCATCGCTCAATGGCCCCCAGCCCCAAGGCTCGCGCCTTGGGGCTTTTTTATTTATGCTGATTTACGTTGACGTAAAAGAAACACACAGCAAGCTATGCAACAATTAGATGCGCTGGCAGTAGGTTGCCGAGAGGGTCTTATGCCAGGGATGGCATAAGTAGCGCCCAGGGATGGGTTCACAGCGCCCTCTCGGTGGCCTACTGGCAGCAGACTCCCAGCCTGTCAGAGTGAATAACAACAATGACCGTGATGACCGTCGAGCAGATCGAGCACTTTCTAGATGAGGTCTTTCCCCAACGGGTGGGCAAAATAGAGAGCGTGGGTGAAATGTGCGCCACCATGCGCCTAAGCATTGGCCATGAGCATCTGCGCCCCGGCCCCCGTGTGTCCGGCCCTACCATGATGGGCTTTGCCGATGTGGCGCTCTACGTGGCCATACTGGCCCAAATCGGCCCCGAAGCGATGGCCGTGACCAGCGATCTGAACTGCCACTTTCTTCGCGCGGCCTCAGGCGATCACGACATCATCGCCCACGCCAAGCTGATCAAGCTGGGCCGCCGCTTGGCGGTGGGAGAGGTACAGATTTTCTCCGCCAGCGATGACACGCGCCCCGTGGTGCATGTCACCGCCAGCTATGCGCTGCCGGATAAACCCTAGGCAGCCGAACACCGCGGTCGTTCACGCCTTAACGCGCTCAACTCACTTTCGGGAGCTGGTCGATCAGCCGATCCAGCGTGATCGGGTAGTCGCGTACGCGGATGCCGGTGGCGTTATAGATCGCATTCGCCACGGCCGCCGCGACGCCACAGATGCCCAGCTCCCCCACGCCCTTGGCTTTGAGCGGCGTCGAGGCGGCGTCGGTGGTGTCCAAAAAAATCACCTCCTGCTCGGGAATGTCCGCATGCACCGCCACCTCGTAACTGGCGAGGTCGTGATTAACGAAAAAGCCGCGCTCCACATCGGGGGTGAGTCCTTCCATCAAGGCACTGCCCACGCCCATGGTCATCCCCCCAATCACCTGGCTGCGCGCTGTGACCGGGTTAAGAATACGCCCCGCGTCGCACACCGCCAGCATACGGCGCACGCGGGTTTCGCCGGTATGGGCGTGTACGGCTACTTCAACAAAGTGCGCGGCGAAGGTGCCAATCTGCAGCGTGTCTTTGAAGTCGCCAAAGTGGATGGTGTCTTCTACGACCAGCTCTTCGCCGTCGGCCACCTCCGCAAGCGCCACCTCGGTGGTGCCTGCGATCACCATGCCCTGTTCAAACCGCGGCGAGTTCATACCAAGGCGCTGGGCAATCTCCTCTTGTAGCTTCAGGCAGGCCGCGTACACACCGGCGGTCGCGCTGGCTGCACCGAACTGCCCACCGGAACCCGACGAGACCGGGTAGTCGCTGTTGCCCAGCCGCACCTCCACGTCATCTAGCGTCAACCCCATGGCTTCTGCGGCGGTTTGGGCAATAATCGTGTACGAGCCGGTGCCGATATCGGTCATATCGGTTTCCACCACCAAACGCCCAGCCTGCAAACGCACCCGAGCGCCGGAATCCATAGTGGGCGCGCCGCGATAAGCCCCGGCCACGCCGTGGCCGATCAGCCACTGCCCTTCCCGCTGGCCGCCTGGGGTGCGGTTGCGCGCATCCCAACCAAAATCGGCAGCCCCTTTTTGCAGGCACTCTACGTAGTGGCGGTCGCTAAACGGCTTGCTGGGGTCTTCCGGGTCGACCTGGGTGTCGTTGAGGATACGGAATTCCACCGGGTCCATGCCCAGCTTCTCAGCCATTTCGTCCATGGCAATTTCCAGCGCGGCAAGGCCGGAGGCTTCGCCGGGGGCGCGCATATCCGCCGACTCAGGCAGGTCCATCTCGATAGCCGTGTGGGCCACGCGGCGGCTTGCACCGGCGTAAAAGGCGCGGGTTTGGTTGACCGGATTCTCGCCACTGCCGCCGGGCAGCGTATGGGAGAACGCCGAGTGGTCGAAGGCGGTAATCCTGCCCTCGGCATCGGCGGCGATACGCAGGCGCTGAATAGTGCCGGAGCGGTGGGTGGCGTTGTTGAACACTAGCGGGCGCGGTAGCGCGAGCTTAACCGGCCGCCCGGCCGCCCGCGAACCCAGCGCGGCCAGTACGGTATCTGCTCGCAGCCAGAGCTTGCCGCCGAAGCCACCGCCCACGTAGGGGCTCTCTAGGCGAATGGTCTCGGGGTCGATCGCCAAGGTGGTGGCCAGCGCTTCGCGGGTCCAGGCAATCATCTGATTGGAGGTCCAGACCGTCATTTGCCCGCCATCCGACCAATCCACGATGGAGGCGTGGGGCTCCATCATTGCGTGGCTTTGGGAGGCGGTGCGATAGACTTCATCCAGCGTTACCGCAGCGTTTTTAAAGGCCTCATCCACATCGCCCACGTCAGAAATTGGCTCGTCGGGTGTTTGCTGATCCCAGGCGGCGTCTAAATCAAACACGCCTTGCTCGTCTTGGTAGCGCACCTCGATCAGTGCGGCGGCGCTTCTCGCCTGCTCTAGGGTGTCGGCCACCACCACCGCAATCGCTTGATGATAGTGAGCCACCGTATCGCCACCAAATAGACGCGCCTTGTTACTTTTGGCCTGCGCCAGCGGTTCTATGTCTAGGGTGGTGACCACCGCCGCTACCCCAGGAGCGGCGCGGGCGGCCGTGGCATCCATGTGGGTAATGCGCCCTTTGGCGATGGTGGCACATAGCGGGTAGCCCACTAGCTGGTGGGCCGCTACGTCATGGCGCTCGTAGGCGTAGGGCGCTTGGCCGGTCACTTTGAGCGCGCCATCGATGCGCGCATGGGGCTTGCCGACAATACGGGCGCGGTCGAACAGGTTATCGTCGGTCGATTGATTGAAATCCATCGGTTACTCCTCGGCCAGCAGCGCGGCGAGCGTTCGCTCTGCCAGGGTCAGCTTGTAGGCGTTCTCTTCGGTCGGGCGGGCACCATCCAGCAGCTCAGCCATCACTGCGGATGCGCCTTGGGGCAGCGCGGCATCCGCAGCATCGCGCCGCCAGGGCCGTGGGGCCACACCGCCCAGCGCCACGCGCCCCGTGCCGTCCGGGGCGTGAATCAGCGCCACAGACACCAGCGCAAAGGCATACGAAGAGCGGTCGCGCACCTTGAAGTAGCCATGGCGGCCTTCCACAGGCTCGGGCAGCACCACCCCGGTAATCATTTCGCCCTTGGCCAGGACGTTTTCTACCTCGGGGGTATCGCCGGGCAGCTGGTAGAACGCATCCAGTGTTAGGCTGCGGGTCTCGCCCTCGGGGGTGATGGTTTCCACGCGGGCATCCAGCGCTTGCAGCGCCACCGCCATATCGGAGGGGTGCGTGGCAATGCACGCATCAGAGGTACCAATCACGCCCAGTTGCCGAGTGGTCGCGCCTTTTCCCAGCGCCGCGCAGCCAGCGCCCGGTGAGCGCTTATTGCAGGGCATGGCGGTGTCGTAAAAATAGGGGCAGCGCGTACGCTGCAGCAGGTTACCGCCGGTGGTGGCTTTGTTGCGCAGCTGGCCAGACGCCCCCGCCACCAGCGCCCGGCTCAACACGCCATAGGCTTCGCGCACGCGTGGGTCGGCCGCTAGGGTGCTATTGCTGACCATCGCCCCCACGCGCAGGCCGCCCTCTTCCGTAGCCGTAATGGCGTTCAACCCCGTGCCGCGCACATCGATCAGGTGCAGCGGGGTTTCGATCTCGTGCTTCATTAAATCCAGCAGGTTGGTGCCGCCAGCAATGAATTTAGCGCCCGGCACCTCGGCCGCGCGGGCCGCTGCTTCGGCGGGGCTAGCCGCCCGCTCGTAGGAAAAGGCTCTCATGCGCGCTCCTTGGCAACCTGGGTAATGGCCTTGAGGATGTTGGCGTAAGCGCCGCAGCGGCAGAGGTTGCCCGACATTCGCTCGCGAATCTCGGCATCGGTGATCTCGATAGGCGCGGTGAGATCCGCCGTGACATGGCTGGGAATATTGGCGGCGATCTCCTGCAGTACGGCGTTGGCCGAACAGATCTGCCCCGGCGTGCAGTAGCCGCATTGAAAGGCGTCGTTATCCACGAACGCCTGCTGCATGGGGTCTAGCTGCTCTACCGTGCCCACGCCTTCGATGGTGGTGATCTCGTCACCTTCGTGCATCACTGCCAAAGTAAGACACGCGTTGATGCGTTCGCCATTCACCGACACGGTGCAGGCGCCACACTGGCCGTGGTCGCAGCCTTTTTTGGAGCCGGTGAGCGCTAGATGTTCCCGCAGGGAATCCAGCAGCGTGGTGCGGTTATCGAGCGTTAAGGTGTGCTGGGTGCCATTCACCACCAGCGTCACGGTTGAGCGCGGCACTTCTTGCGGTGCCTGATCGCGGCGCTGTTCAGCGCTATTTGAAGCGTTCATAAATCGGTGCCTTCCCTGCTCATTGCTGTTACTTATCGACGGTCTCGCCCCTTCAGCATAGACATAAATCGGCGGCAGCGACCTGACGCGTACCAAGCGGCTGCGCTACGCTTAGCGCAACGACCCGCGCTAAGCGGGCAGGGTGACTCACGAAAGGACGCGATATTGATGCAACACTTGGATCGACAGGTGATTGAAAACGCCCTGGCGTGGTGCCAGCAGGGCAGCTCTTTTTGGCTCTGCACGGTGCTGGCTACCTTTGGCTCCTCTCCTCGCGAGCCGGGCTCCTGGATGGCAGTGAACGAAGCAGGAGAGGCCATTGGTTCGCTGTCCGGGGGCTGTGTAGAGGAGGACTTTCTCCAGCGCGTCAAAGAGGGGGCGTTTGAGCGCCCGGTGACGGTCATCCGCTACGGCGACCCGGACGATGTTCAAGGGGCCAACGTGACGCTGCCCTGCGGCGGTATCCTAGAAGTACTGATTGAGCGCCTGCCCGCCACCCAAGCCACCGAAGCACACCTCACCACGCTGCTGGCGACGCTAGACGGCCAACAGCCGCTGGTGCGCCACGTCGATCTACCCAGCGGGCGCGTTGGCTTTCACGAGGATGCCTCACTTGGCCCGCGAGTTTACCGTGAGCAAGTGCAGGGGCAATCCGAGTGCATCTACCTACGCGTTGCCCCCGCCAGGCGGTTAATTATTGCGGGTATCTCCGCCATTACCGCCCCTTGCGCGGCCTTTGCCGTCACACTCGGGTTCGAGGTGATCGTATGCGACCCAGACGCCACCGCCTGCGCGCAGTTCTCCGTGCCCGGCGCGTTGGTTAAGGCACAGCTGCCGTCACAGTACATCGCCTCCGGCGCTTGCCATGGGGCGACGGCAGTGGTGGCGCTCACTCATGACCCGCGCATTGATGACTTAGCCATGATGGAAGCCGTACGCACCCCCGCGTTCTATATTGGCGTGATGGGCTCTCAGCGCACCTCCACCGCGCGGGCCGAGCGGCTGATACGCTCCGGCAGGCTCACCCAAGCGCAGGTGAAGCGCGTGCATATGCCGATTGGCCTAGCGCTGGGCAGTAAAACCCCGGCAGAGATCGCCCTGGCGGTCATGGCGGATATCGTACGGGTGCAGCACGGTAAGGCCGTGGATGAGCTTTGATTGCCATGAGCGCTAACCACGTTGTCGCCCTGATAATGGCGGCAGGCTACTCGCGGCGCTATGGCGAGGCCGATAAGCGCCAGGAGCGTCTTGCCGATGGCCGAACGCTGTTGGCCACCACCGTTGCGCGCACCGAGCAGGCGTTTAGCCAGGTACGGGTCGCAATTCGTGAGGAGGACGACGCGTTTCAGCTTGGCTTGGCTGCCAGCACACCGCTGCTTCGGCTGCGCCAAGCGCACCTGGGGCTGGGCGCCAGTTTGGCCGAAGCGGTGGCGGCGCTAGGCGGTGATTGCCGCCTGAACGACAGCAAGGCGGTGGCGGTACTGCTAGGCGATATGCCGCGTATTCACCCCGCGACGCTGCGAGCACTGCAGCAGCAGGCCACCCGCGATACCATCTGGCGGCCGCGCTACGGCGGGCAGCCCGGCCACCCGGTGCTGTTTGGCCGGGCTTTTTGGCCGGAACTAGCGCATTTGCGGGGCGAAACGGGCGCTAAGTCGCTGATTCAGCGCCACCCATCCCACTACCATACGCATGACGTCGACGACGCGGGCACTCTGTTCGATATCGATACGCCAGACGCGCTTGCCTGCCTTTAGCGTTTAAGCGCTCATTCGATTATCAAAGAAACCATTTAATAAACATTATAGAGTAGTGTGTGCATGCCACTGCCACACAGCGATCGATGAATGTTACTGCCCAACCTATTACTGGATCCGCAGGCGCTGAGTGCTTTGCAAGGAAAGCACGATGTTCTCCTGGTGATACTCTCCTGGCTAGTTGCTCTGGCGGCATCTTATGCCAGCTTGGAAATTATTCGTCTCGTCGGGAGCACCTCGTCGTCGCTCTGGCGCAGCACTTGGCTCGCCGCGGGGGCCAGCGTGATGGGCGCGGGCGTCTGGAGCATGCATTTCGTCGGCATGCACGCCTACCGGCTGGCGTTTCACGTTAGCCACGGCCATCTATTAACACTGCTTTCCGTTGTGCCCGCCATCGTCGGTAGCTTGGTGGCCATGACGCTGCTCTGCCGCGAGAAGCTCTCGCACCGCACGCTGATTCTCGCGGGCACGAGCCTGGGGCTGGGGATTGGCGTGATGCACTATAGCGGCATGGCCGCCATGCGTATGCCCGCCACGCTCTACTATGCGCTGGATCTATTTTTAGCCTCGTTGGTCGTTGCCGTTGGGCTGGGCATTTTGAGTGCCTATGCTTACCGCTTATGCCGCATGGAAAACGGCAAAACGCGCTATCAGCGGTACGCGTTCATATCTGCGCTGTGTATTTCGCTCGCAGTCAGTGGCATGCACTACGTGGCCATGCAGGCTGCCTGGTTCGTGCCCATGAGCGATGCCGCCGAGCACGCCCACATAGAGGCCTCCCACTGGCTTATTTTTGTGATCAGCGGGGCAGCCGTTTTTGCCGCGCTGCTGACGGTGCTGGCGATTAAAATCCAGCGCCGCCTGGAAGACAGCGAGCGCCACGGCCATATGACGCAACGGCGTCTACTGGAAGTGATTGCCGCTCTTCAGGATGGTGTGGTGCTGCTCGATGACAGTGCCCGCATCCGGCTGTGTAATAACGCCTTTGAGCAATTAACGGGCATGACCCACGCCCAGCTCATGGATGCGGATATCACGCAGGTGCCTTACGCCAAAGATAGCCAGGCACTTACCCCCACCATTCACCGCGCACTGGTGTCGCAAGGGGAGTGGAGCGGCATGATCACGGCGCTTCGCACGAATGGCGATGAGTACCCGGCATGGCTCAGCATCAGCCGCGTGAACTATGCCAACAGTAAAGATCGGGATTACGTGGCCCTGATCAGCGACCGCACCGACGAGCAAAACGCGCAGCAGCGGATTCGCTATCTGGCTTACCATGACATGCTCACCGGCTTGCCAAACCGCTTGGCACTTCAGGAGTATTTGACGACACACCTGCAGGATAGCCGTCATCAGGGCCACTACTCGGTGCTAGCGCTGTTGGACGTCAACCGTTTCAAAGTGCTGAACGACAGCATGGGCCAGGATATTGGCGACGAGCTGTTACGACAGCTCGGCAGCCGCTTGCAGCAGCAGGCAGGACAGGAGGTGATGGCAGCCCGTTTGGATGGTAATGAGTTTGCGCTGTTGTCCACGTTCACCGCCACGGATCAAGCCACCGCCGAACGGCGGGCGTACCAGCATATCGAGCAGGTACTGGCGACGCTGGTGGCCGATTATCAGCTTCACGGGCACACCTACCCTTGCAACATCAACGTGGGCATGCTGATTTTCTGCCCTCGTGAGATTGAGAGCGTCGGGCAGCTGTTCAAACGCGCCGGGCTGGCACTGTTGGAAGCCAAGCGCCAGCGAGACGGCGTGCCCAAGCGCTTCTGTTCGGAGCTGGAGCAGAAACTCGAAGAAGATATTACGCTGGAGCGTGAGCTGCGCCTGGCGATCAATAGCGGTGCGCTTAGCCTGCACCTTCAAGCCCAGGTAGATACGCACCACGACGTCATCGGTGCCGAAGCCCTGGTACGCTGGCACCACCCACAGCAGGGGATGATCTCACCGGGGCGCTTTATTCCCATCGCCGAGCAAACCGGACTCATTTTGCCCCTGGGCGCTTGGGTGTTAAAAGAGGGCTGCCGTCTGCTCGGCGAGTGGCAGCATGACCCATGCCTGCGCCATTTAAAGCTCTCGCTCAACGTGAGCGTGCGTCAGTTCCAGCAGCCCGATTTTGTCGAGCAGGTCACCACCACGCTGTGCGCGACCGGCGCCCCGCCTGAGCGTTTGACGCTGGAGCTGACCGAATCGCTGCTGATGAGCGACCCGGAAGGCACCATCGACAAGATGCGCCGACTGCGGCAACTGGGCATTCGCTTTGCGCTGGATGATTTTGGCACCGGCTATTCGTCGCTGGCGTATCTCAAATCGCTGCCGCTGGACACGCTCAAAATCGACATTGCCTTCGTCAAAGATTTGACCCTGGACATGCAGGCGACGCCGATAGCCGCCACCATCATCGCCCTGGCAGAGAGCCTGGGGCTAGACGTGATTGCAGAGGGCGTGGAAACCAACGATCAGTGTACGGTGCTGGCGCGCTTAGGGTGCCATGTGTATCAGGGCTACTACTTTGGCAAGCCAGCACCCGCAGCAGCGTTTACGCGACGCAATGGTGCCTCTTCTCCTACAGCGTCATGAACGGCTGGGCGTCTTGATTGCTGAACATATACACGTGATAAGGCTCGCTCTGGGGCCCAGGCATGCCCGGTGTGCCAATCGGCATACCGGCTAAGCCGATGCCATCGACCTCAGGCTGCTGGTCAAACAGTGCCTCAACCGCCTCCATCGGCACGTGCCCTTCGATCCAGTAGTTGCCTATCTCGATGGTGTGGCAGGAGCCCATGCCGTAAGGCACGCCCGCCTGCTGCTTAATATCACCCAGCTCGACGTCATCGATGATGGTGACGTCTACGCCAAGTTCTTCAAGATGACGCGCATACTCATCGCAGCAGCCACATTGAGGGTTCTTATACAGCGTCGCCTCATCCGGCAGCGCGGCGTGGGCGGTCGCAGCGCCGAACATCAAAGCACCGGATACCAGCAGCGCAGTGGCATGTCGTTTCATATCGCTCTCCTATGACACCGTTTTTTGCAAAGCTTACCACCTTGGGGCTACCCACAGGTCAAGGACCAGACAGCGGTCTTTCCCTCTCATTTGACCTATGGGTGGCACCGGGTTCTACGCTAAAAGGTGGACGTTGACCCCAAGACGACAAGGAGGCTAACCATGGCAGCAACGACCCACCACACTGCCCAGGTATATCGGATGAAAACCGCCGAGCACATGTGTCCGTTCGGCTTGAAGACCGTCGACTTGCTCAAACGCAAAGGCTACGCGGTGGATGACCATACTCTCACCAGCCGTGACGACGTCGACGCATTCAAGGCACAGGAAGATGTCGATACCACGCCGCAGGTATATATCGATGGCGAGCGGATTGGCGGCTACGAAGACGTGCGCGAACACTTGGGTATGAGCGTTCCCAATGCCAAAGAGACTACCTACCGCCCGGTGCTGGCCATTTTTGCCGTCGCGCTATTGGTAGGCCTGGCGATGAGCTGGGCAACCCAGGGCACGCTGCTTACGGCGCGCATTCCAGAGTTTGCCGTAGCGACCGCGATGGTGCTGCTGGGCCTGCAGAAGCTGCAGGACATCGAAAGCTTCAGCACCATGTTTCTCAACTACGATCTGCTCGCCCAGCGCTACGTGCCCTATAGCTACGTTTACCCCTACGCCGAAACCGCCGCCGGGCTGTTGATGCTGGCGGGCACGCTGATTTGGGTAGCCGCACCGCTGGCACTGTTCGTCGGCACCGTGGGCGCGGTATCGGTGTTCAAAGCGGTTTACATCGATAAGCGCGAACTCAAGTGCGCCTGCGTGGGTGGCAACAGCAACGTACCGCTCGGCTTTGTGTCGCTCACCGAAAACCTGGTGATGATCGGCATGGGCCTGTGGATGCCGCTGCGCCTACTGCTGGGCTAGCGTCGATTAAGAGCGGCTTAGCAGCGCCGTGACGCCCAGGGCCAGCCAGCCGGCCATCAGCAGCAGCCCGCCAATCGGCGTCACGATACCTACGCTCAACCCGGCCAGCGCCATCAGGTAGAGCGAACCGGCAAAGGCCAGCACACCTAACGCCCATAGCGCCAGTACGACCTGCTGACCGGGGAGCGGACGGTGGCTACGCCAAGCCAGTACCGCCAGCATAGCCAGCGTGTGCCACGCTTGGTAGCGCACGCCGGTTTCCACGATATCCACCATCGCAGCGCTGGTGCGTGCCGCTAACCCGTGGGCGGCGTAAGCCCCCAGCATCACCATGGTTGCTCCTAAAAGCGCCACCACACACCACCACAGCTTGTCGATTCGCTGCACGCCTGACTCCTTTTCACCTATGTTGGCGGCGCATCGCCACCCCGTTAATCATTGAGATATTCACCCCGCTGCATACCTTGCACGGGTCGAAACCGCTACAATAGAAGCCGTTTTGCCTCATCCACCAGGGTGCTTACTGTTTATGTCTACCCCCAATGAGTCGATACAGCTTACGCTCAACGGCGAACCCTACGCCATGACCGCTGGCCTCACCGCTGCTGACTTGGTCGAGCAGCTTGGCCTGGGCGGGCGTCGTATCGCTGTCGAAATCAACGAACAGATTGTGCCCAAAAGCCAACTGGCCGCGACCCCGCTGGCCGCAGGCGACCAGATCGAAGTGGTCCACGCCATTGGCGGCGGCTAGCTGCCGGTGCTTTTTCAAGGAATCGCTATGACGCAACTGACTGATACACCGTTCACCATTGCCGGACGTGATTTTAGCTCCCGCCTGTTAGTGGGTACCGGCAAGTACAAAGACTTTACCGAAACCGGTGCTGCCATTGCCCAGAGCGGTGCCGAAATCGTCACCTTTGCCGTACGCCGCACCAATCTTGGCCAAGATGCCGATGCCCCAAACCTACTGGACGTCATCTCGCCCAAGCAGTACACCCTGCTGCCCAATACCGCGGGCTGCTACAACGCCAAAGATGCCGTGCGTACCTGCCGCCTGGCCCGCGAACTGCTGGATGGCCACAACCTGGTGAAGTTGGAAGTGTTGGGCGATGATCATACCCTCTACCCCAACGTGGTCGAGACACTCAAAGCGGCAGAAACGCTGCTGGCCGACGGTTTCGACGTGATGGTGTACACCAGTGATGACCCGATCGTTGCACGCGAGCTGGAAGCCATGGGCTGCTGCGCCATCATGCCGCTGGGCTCACTGATTGGCTCGGGCCATGGCATTCAAAACCCACATAACGTGCGCCTGATCGTCGAGCAGAGCCGCGTGCCGGTGCTGGTGGATGCCGGCATTGGCACGGCGTCCGATGCGGCCATGGCCATGGAGCTTGGCTGCGACGGCGTGCTGCTCAACAGCGCCATCGCCCATGCCCGCGACCCGCTTCGCATGGCCAACGCCATGAAGCTCGCCGTCGAGGCTGGCCGCGATGCGTTTTTGGCGGGCCGCATGCCGCGCCGCCAAAGCGCCGACCCCTCTTCGCCTTTTGCAGGCCGCATCAACGGCTGATACAGAGACACCATGACTGATACGAACGATACCGCGCCCGAGAGCAACACCACTGGTCCCGAAAGTGCCGACGCACCGCTGCACCGTCGCGGCATTAAAAGCTATGTGATTCGCGCCGGACGTATGACCCAGGCCCAAAGCCGCGGACTTGAAGAGGTATGGCCGCGCCTTGGGCTGACCATTGCCGATGGCCGCCAGGAGTTAGACGCCCTCTTCGGCCGCCAAGCCCCTCGCGTGGTGGAAATTGGCTTTGGCATGGGTAACTCGCTGATCGAGCAGGCCGAAACCCACCCGGATACCGACTTTATCGGTATCGAAGTGCACGCCCCTGGCGTTGGCAAACTGCTCGACGAAGCCGACAAACGCGGCCTGACCAACCTACGGGTTTACCGTGAAGACGCCCTGGCCGTGCTGGAGCAGTGCCTACCCGAAGGCTCGTTGACTACCTTGCAGCTCTTCTTCCCCGACCCGTGGCCGAAGAAGAAGCATCACAAACGGCGCATCGTCCAGCCCGCCTTCGTGGAGCTGATTCGCACGCGCCTCAAGCCCGGGGGCACGTTCCACATGGCCACCGACTGGGAAGCCTACGCCGAGTGGATGGCGGAAGTGATGGACGCCGCCCCTGGCTACGTCAACACCGCAACGCCCGAGACCGCACCTTACGTGCCGCGTCCGGCCTTCCGCCCGCTCACCAAGTTCGAAGCGCGCGGCGAAAAGCTCGGCCACGGCGTGTGGGACTTGATCTACCGCCGGGAAGCCTGACGTTCGATTGGCAGCAGGCCACGCGCGGCCCTGCGTCTGCCGCCGCGACGAACTCGTACAAAAGCCCTACCCATCAAAAAAAGAAAGCCGCTCCAAAGGAGCGGCAAAAGACCGTGACTAGCAATGAGAGGGAGAAACCATGACAGGAAACTGGCGGTTTCTGTCGTGGTTGCCAGCGTCTCATCAAACGCTGACCATCACAATATAATCATTCTCATTTACCCCGTCAACACAAATGCGAATACTTTTTATTTATTTTTTAAATCAACTGATGAGCTGGAGCCACAACGGCAACGTCAGCATAGCGAGCAGCGTTTGTCCGGTAATGATGCCGGCCATCAATTCCGCATCGCCGCCAAGTTGACGGGCCAGAATATACGCCGAGGTTGCCGTGGGCAGCGCGGCAAACAGCAGTGCGACGTCTCGGCTGACGGGGTCGAGCCCCAGCAGCCAGGCTAACGACAGCACGAAAGCGGGCATGAGCAGCAGCTTGATCGTATTGGTCGCCATCACACCGCGGTCGAGGCGCAGCAGCGCCATGGGTCGAAGTGCCACCCCCACTGCCACTAGGCCCAGCGGCAGCGCTGCGCGGCCCAGCAACGAGACGGTTGCTTCACTCCAACCTGGCAGACCAACACCGCTAAGGTTTAGCCCAATACCGGCCAGACACGCCAAAATAAGCGGATTTTTCGCCAATGCCAGTGCGCTCTTGCCCAGACTTGCACTGCCTAGAGTCCCCGCCGCCACGAAACTGGCGACGCACATGACGTTTACCACAGGCACCATCAGCGCCACGGCTACCGCTGCCGTGGTGGCGCCTAGCGAACCATGCAGCGCGGCCGCTCCCGCCACGCCTACGTAGGTGTTGAAACGCACGGCGCCTTGAAACACGGAGGTAAACGCCGCCGGGCCGAGCCTTAACCAGCTACGTCCATGCCACAACAGCATGCCAAACAGCGCCATCGCTCCCAGCAGCGCCAGCGCCAATCGGCCGACGGGCACTTGGCTCACATCGGCCGTGGCCAGCGTGCCTACCAGCATGGCGGGGAACAGCACGAAATAGATCAGCCGCTCCATCTGCGCCCAAAAATCCATAGTAGGCCAGCGGGCATACCCTAAGCCTGCCCCCAATAAAATCAGTAAAAACAGGGGCCCTAGTGCCCCGGTAATGCTCTCCATTGTCATTCCTTATCAAGTGCGACATCCCAGCACAGAGACATCTGCAGGATAGCTGTTACCATGATTTGCATACCCTGACACAAATGACCCGCCTTATGGCCTGCGTAGCGACTATTCTGCCATGAAGAATTTGCTTAAACCTGTCGAGGTGACGGGTTTTCCAGCGCTGAAAGTGCTTATTCTAGTGACGGGCCTCGCGCTGGCCGCGTGCACGTGGTACGTCTTTGCTAACTGGCTGCGCGATGATCGCGATATCGTGTGGTTCATCCCCAATGGCGAATGCAACTTGCATAGAGCGCCCTGTTCGGCAACGCTGGGCGATAAAGGTGAACTGACGCTGACCATCGATACCGATGGGCGTATCGAGGCACTTGAAGTGCTGCCGCTGGATGTCGAGGTAGAGGGCGTTAACCCTCGCCATGTGACGGTCGATTTCGTAGGTCGCGACATGGATATGGGTCTCAACCGCTTCGCCCTCACCGCCACCGCACCGGGCCACTTCCACGGCCAGGGACAAGTGGGGGTGTGCACGCAAGCCGTGATGCCCTGGCGGGCGCGAGTGATCTTGGAAACCCCGGACGGTAAGCTAGGCAGCTGGTTCGATTTCGATGTGACAAGGAGTTAGCGCATGGCAATTCGCAAGCCGCTTTGGCTAGGTATCGCCCTCATGGCTCTTCTGCTGGTCGTGGCAAGCGTTGGCCTGTACCAACTCCGCGCAGGGGAGGATCCCGACGAACCAACAGGCGGGCCCATTGCCATGCCGTCGACGCAAGGCGATTTCTCACTGGATCAGCTCGGCAACGACGAGATTGCCATCGTCTCTTTCGGCTATACCTACTGCCCCGATGTCTGCCCCATGAATCAGGCGGTCAAGCGCCAAGCGCTGGCACAATTGAGCGATGCCCAGCGTGAACGAGTGGTGCCTGTCATGATTACCGTCGATCCAGAACGCGATACGCTGCCCCGCATGCGCGAGTACATGCAGTTTTTCGGCGAAGAGTTCATTGGTTTGGTGGGTAGCCAGGCGCAGCTCAACGAGGTGGCCGGGCGCTATGGTGTGATTTGGCGACGGGTCGAGGCGCCGGAGTCGGCCATGGCCTATACCATCGACCACAGCGCCTCGCTGTTTTTGGTCAACCGCGAGGGGAAGATACTGCAGCGGGTGCTCTACTCACCAACGCCCCATGGGTTGGTATCGGCGCTCGAGCGCGAACTAGGCAGTTAACGCTCTAAAACGGCTTGATGCGTTAGCGACACGGCGGCTATTCGGCCGTCGTCGCCTCCTCCGTCTGATCGGCTTGCAGCCGATCCAGCATGGCCATCAGCGCCTGTACTTGGGTGCCGTCTCGAGTATCGTGTAGCGGGTTGATCTGCCAAGTGCTCTCCGCGAAACCCCACCAGTCCCAGCACGCTTGCGGATTGGCCATGCTGCTTTCGGCCTGTGGATACAGCACCACTTGGCCATGCGTCGCCGCCCAACGGTTCAAGCCGCTGTAGCGAGCGAAGGTATCGCCGATGGTCTCTGCGTTCATCTGGCAACCGTGCAATGCTACGGTGACCGGACACCCCCCCAACTCACACGTCTCGGGCACGAACAGATAGCCTGTATCGGCCACCCCTTTCACCGCGAAATCAGATTGATCGAAGGCCAGCAGCTCGCCTTCGCTAGCGTTCGCCTCACGCTCGGGATAGAGCCACGCCAACATCTCTCCCGCGACGTCGTCGCCACAGGCCAGCACGTGACTACCACCTCCGTTATGGCAGTCACCTAGCGACTGCGGGTCGATAGGCGCATCTTTGGGCATCGCCACCGGCCAGCCGTGCCCGGTGTTTTCCCGTTGAACGAAGCGTAGCTGCTGCTCGGGGTCCGCCAGCCAGCGCTGCCACTGCTGCGCGAGCAGGTCGCCCAGCGCAGGCGAGACCGTCTCGTCCGACGTACCATGCCACACAAAAGCACGCAGCGAGCGCAGCGCCTCTTGGCTGCCGACTTGCTCCATCTCTGCGTAGCGCTGGCGACGCTGCTCCAGCTCGTCCAGCGACGGCAGGCCGCGCCGGGTCATCATGCACTGATTGAGAGCCGTACTCAAAGCCCCCTGCGCGCAGCCCCAAGGACCTGCTGCCAGTACGCCCAGTCCGCTAAAGCGCTCGGGCCAGGCCACCGCAAGCTGAGTGGCCATGTAGCCCCCCGCGGAGACGCCCACGACGCTTGCTTGATCGTTAGCCGCTGCCAGCGCTGGGAGCTCAATAGGTGCTTCCTGGGCCTGGGCAGCGCCGCTGCCCAACATAATAAGCGCCGCCATCCAGCGGCGCTGACGAGAGGCCATACCCATGGCTTATTCGATACCTAGCAGTTCGACGCGGAAAGTGAGCATTTCATTCGGACCAATCGGGCCCTGGCCGCGTTCGCCGTAGGCGAGATCCGCCGGGATGTAGAGCATCCAGCTGTCACCCACGCTCATCAGCTGCAGGGCTTCTTGCCAGCCCTCGATCACTTGGTTGACCTGGAAACTCACCGGCTCACCGCGCTCGAAGGAGCTATCGAATACGGTGCCGTCCAACAGCATGCCTTCGTAGTTCACTTCGACGGTATCTTCCGGGCCAGGCGTTGCACCATCTCCTGACTCGATGACTTCGTACTGCAGACCAGACTCGGTCACTTCGACCTCGTCACGCTCGGCGTTTTCGGCCAGGAAGTCTTGGCCCTCTTCCAGGTTCATCTGCGCCAACTCAGCGGCTTGCTGCTCGCGCGCTTCCATCGAGCGCTCTTGGAACGCCATCAGCGCTTCCATCATCTCCTCTTCGTTCATCGCTAGCTCGTTGCCATCAAAGACATCGCGCATCCCGTCGGTGAACGCATCCAGATCGAGATCTTCGATGTCTGCCTGCATGCTTTCGCCCAGGGTCACGCCCAGGCTATACGCCAAGCGCTGCTCGTCGGTTTCCGGGGCAGCGGCGGCAAACGGTGCGACTAGCAGCAGGCCAGTGAGCGCGGTAGAAGAGAGTAGTGCTTTCATGGAAAAAACCTTATCCAGCGGCGCAGCGCGCCAAATATTTTGGGGTGCTTCAAAGACTAACACCCGCCGCCTCAGGCTGCATTACCTGAAACGGCGGGTGCTGCTCAGACCACACGATTGCGTAGAGGTTTAGCCGGTCGCCTTCACACTAGACCACCAGCGTGGGGCAATGAGCGGCACCGGCCACGCGTTGGGAAACGCTGCCCAGCAGCAAATTCTTTTCCCCATTGGTTCCCTGTGCGCCAATTACGATCAGGTCGCACTCCCGCTTACGAGCAAAGCGCACGATGGTGCGGGAGGGACGTCCGCCTTTGACAAAAGCTCGCACGCGAACGCTATCGGCGCCCAGTTCGATGGCGTGGGATTTGGCGTGCACGGCAATCTCCGTTGCGTACTCCTTGAGCGCGTCATCGGGGATATCCAACCGGTTGGGGCGCACCATGGAGAGCGACGCCTCCAGCAGGCTGTGATGTTTGAACACACACAGTAGGTAGAGCTCTGCCCCGGTGAGCAGATGCAGACCAACGGCTTTTTCGAGCGCCTTGATGGCCCCCTTTGAGCCATCGACAGGGATCAAGATGCGATTGAACATCCGCGTTCTCCTTGTGACTGCTTAACGGAAGGCAACATCACGCAGGAACAGCGCAATTTGCGGGAACATGATCAGCAACGCCGCCGCCAGAATCAGCATGAAGATGAACGGTGGCGTGCCCTTGATCACCTCCCAATAGGGGCGTTTGAAGATCGCGATGGCGGTAAAGATATCGCAGCCAAAGGGTGGCGTGGCCGACCCAATCGCCACCTGTAGCGTAATCAGGATACCGACCAGTACGGGATCGAGCCCGGTGGCTGCAATCGCCGGGGCAAAAATCGGCGTCAATACCAGAATCACCACGATGGGGTCGACGAACATGCACGCCACGAAGAACGAAATACAAATGGCGATCAATACGCCCGTGGGTCCGGCCTCGTTGACCCCCACGGCTTCGAGGATCGCTTGGGGAATCTGCGCAAACGAAATGATCCAAGAGAAGCCATTGCCCACGGCCACCAGAATGAACACCACGGCGGTGATCAGGCCAGTAGACTTGGCGATGGTGTAGATATCGCGCATTTTCAGCGAGCGAAAGACGACGAACTCTAACAGCACCGCATACAGGACACAGGCGGCCGCCGCTTCGGTAGGACTGAAGATCCCGCCGTAAATGCCGCCCACGATGATCACTGGGAAGCCGAGCGGCCAGAGCGCTTTCTGAACGGCCGTGGCCCGCTCTTTCCAGCTTGAGCGCTCTTCGGTAGGCACGTCTTTTACGATGGCGTAAATGATGCAGTACGTGGAGAACATGAACAGGATAAGCAGGCCGGGACCAATACCGGCGATGAACAGCTCGCCAATCGAGGTGCCGGAAATGACCCCGTAAATGATCATGCCAATGCTAGGGGGAATCAAAAAAGCAATATCACTGGCATTGATGATCAGCGCCAGCGTAAAGGGATCGGAGTAGCCCGCTTTGAGCATCTTCGGACGCAGCGGCGAGCCTACCGCCACTACAGTGGCCTGGGTCGACCCCGACACGGCGCCGAACAGCGTACAAGAAGCCGCCGTGCTGACCGCCAACCCCCCTTTGATATGGCCAATGAAGGACATCACCATATCGATGAGGCGATTCGCAGACTGCCCTCGGGTCATGATGTCGGCAGCCAGAATGAACATCGGCACGGCGATTAGCGACGCCGGGCGTATGCCCGCCATCATCTGCTGAATCAGCGTATCCATTTGGCCGAAGCCGTTGAACATCATATAGAAGCCGATCACTGCCGCAGTGATCAGCGGGATCATCATTGGAAAGCCCAGCAGCAGCAGGGCAATCATGGTGACTACCATTATCGTCGTCATAGCGTTCCCCTAAGGTGCAATCCCTGCTTTACACTTCTGTTTCGGTGTCTTTATAGCCGTCTACCACCCCGGTAGAGAGGTAGACGTCTCGGGTGGTGAGATTCTTGATCGCGGTCAGTAGGTACTGAATCCCGGTGATCAAAAAGCCCATGGGCACCCAGACGTAGATGATCCATACCGGTAAGCCCAGCGACGGCAGTACGCGCCCTTTGCTATACAGGTCGAGGATGTACACTACGGAGTAGTAAAGCAGGAAGAACATCACCAGCGAGGTGAAAAACGCGATGCCGATCATTAGCACTTTGCGACCGCCCACCGGCAGCGCATCGTAAATCGCCGACATGCGAATATGGCGACCGTGGCGGGCAGCGTAGCCAATACCCGCAAAGGTGATCATGATGATCAGGATACGGTTCAGCTCGCCTGAGAACATGATGCTATTGCCGAACACGAAGCGGGCAACGACGTTGGTGACCGTATTCAGCGCCATTAGCAAAACCCCCATCGCCAGTATGACTGACTCGATTTTGCTAATTGCAGTGTCGATCACTCCAAGTACGCCGGGCAAACCCGAGCGGTAGTTCTTTTCGGACTCTTCTTCGGACATGGCCGTTCTCCTTTGAACGCAGCGTGGTCGCTTGCTCGATGGCGACGCGACCTTCCCATCACTGACACCGAACGGAGCAGGTTCGGCCTTGCTCATTTTGTAGCGTAATGGGTAATGACTCTTTTCGCTTCAACGCTGGATGGACGTAGATTTTTCTGTGTTCGCCCCCGCGAGCATGTGTTTTTTCGCTAGAGGGGTGGACAACAAAAAAGGGGCAGCGCTGGCTGCCCCTTGGCGACGTCATGTGATTAACGCAAGCGCGCTAACCGATTAGGACTCGCTTTCGACGGCTTCGAGGTCCGCTTTGAACTGCTCCAGCAGCTCGGCACCGCGCTCGCCCGTCATTTCGAGGAAGGCTTCCTCGACCTGCGGTGCGCGCTCGCGGAACGCTTGGATCTGCTCTTCGTTCAAGCGTGTCACGGTGACTTCGTCAGACGCTTCCTGGATTTTGGCCAGCGCTTCATCGGCTAGCCCTTTGATGTGCTCGATAGTGTGGTCGTAGGCCGCGTCCGAGGCGTTCTGGACCAGCTCTTTGTCTTCATCGGACAGGCCTTCGTAGAAGTCCTGGTTGGCCATCATCGCGGTGGTGAACCAACCGTGGCCAGTGAAAGTCAGGTGCGGAGACACTTCGTACAGACCGCCAGATTCGATCCAGAAGATCGGGTTTTCCTGACCATCGATGATGCCGGTCTGCAGGCCACCGTAGACTTCGCCCCACGGCAGCGGTGTCGGCGTCGCGCCAAAGGCGTCGTAGGTTTCCGACAGCAGCGGGTTGGTCATGGTGCGGATTTTCTTGTTATTCATGTCTTCCGGCGAGCTAATCGGCTCGTCGGTGGTGACCACCATTTCACCCTCGGGGTACATTTTTAGAAGCTCGAGACCCTGCTCGGCGTAAAGCTCCGGGAACATTTCATTGATGGCTTTACTCTCGTCGAAGAACGTTAGAACGGTCTCTTCGTCGGTCGGCAGCAGATACGGAATGAAGAAGATTTGCGCTTCTGGGATCAGCGCACCGGTAAAGCCAGGTGACTGATTGACGAACTGGAGGATGCCGTTTTGCGTCTGCTCCATGATGTCGTCGGACTCGCCCAGTTCACCAAAGCGGTAAACCTGTACGGTATGGTCGGAGTTATCTTCGATGTACTCCTTGAATGCGTAAGCGAAGACATCCTGCACGTCGCCTTCGTACTCTTCGTGTGCGTAACGCCAGTTATCTGCCTGAGCGGTCGCGCTCAAACCCAGCAGCAGTGCACCCACGCTTGCCGTGGTGAGCAACTTGGTGGTGACGGAACGAGTCGAAACTAATGTGCTTGCCTTCATGCAGAGTTCCCCTAGCAGTGGTAAGCGCGCCGTACGAGAGCGCAAGGATCTTAGTGTTTGTATATCCCGAGTCGCTCCACTTTTATTCAGCGTTTGTTCAGCCGCTAACACGCAGTAACGTCGTTCATTGCTGTGGGTTAGCGGACGATCGCCAGCGAAGCTAACACGGGTTATTCAAAAACAGCTTAATTTCAGGCTAGCGTGGTGATTCACAGCGGTCAAGCTGGCTTGCCAAGGCAAAAAGGGCCGCTCTCGTCCTCTCGCGCCCGCGTGGCGCGCGACACAAATCGTTGTCAAGCGGTGTCGAAAACAGCGTATCTTGCAGCCACTGTGCAACATTATGCTGGCTTATGTCGCTTTTTGTTAAGCGCGCGTCCGCGTCTGATGAGCCGAGCGCCCACTGCTGCCAACGTTGAAGGTTTTCACGCTCTGCCTGCAGCTCGGCACTCTGCAGCGTGGCACGCAACGCTTTGACGGCCTCGTTGTGGGCGGCTTCGGGTTTCAATCGGCGGCGAAGCGTTCGTAGCGTCGCCGTCACCTGCTGCTGCCAAGCCATGCGCTCGGCGCGTATGGTAGCGAGCGGGCCTGGCGAGGCCGCCAGACCCTGCTGATAGAGCCAGCAATGGAACAGCAGCTCACACACATCCACACCAGCCTCATCCTGCAACGTGAGGCAGGCCTGCTCGACGCCGGGCCTGGCATAGAGCGCCAAAGCAAAATCCCACAGCGGCCTCTGCTGCAAGCGCTGCAATCGGTTAGAATCGCGCATTGATTTACCCACTTTTTTCGGGAGAAAACATGATCGCACTGCGCCAAGTCGCCCTGCAACGGGGCACGCAAACGCTCCTAGAAAACGCCGATCTGACGCTCCATAACGGCGTCAAGGCCGGTATCATTGGGGCGAACGGTGCCGGTAAGTCGAGTCTATTCAAACTCCTGCTGGGCGAGCTGGGCCCGGATCAAGGCGACGTCGAGATGAGCGGTGGCCAGCGGATCGCCCACATGGCCCAGGAAGTGGAGGCGCTGGATCGCCCCATCGTGGAATACGTGCTGGATGGCGATCACGCATTGCGCAAGGCGCAAGCCGATTTGCTCGCCGCTCGGGAAGCGGGCGACGCCCATCGCGAAGCGGAGCTACACGGGTTGATCGAAACGCTGGATGGCTACACCGCCGAATCCCGCGCGGCCCAGCTACTGGTGGGGCTGGGCTTCGTCCAGTCGGACCTGATGCGCCCGCTTTCAGATTTTTCCGGCGGCTGGCGAATGCGGGTCAATCTTGCCCGTACGCTGTTCATGCCTTCCGACTTGCTGCTGCTCGATGAGCCGACCAATCACCTGGATCTGGATGCGCTGCTGTGGCTAGAGCAGTGGCTCACCCGCTACCCCGGCACGCTGCTGCTGATCTCTCACGACCGGGACTTTCTGGATGCCGTGTGCGACCACATCGTCCACATGCATCATCAAACGCTGGAACTCTATCGGGGCAACTACTCTCGATTCGAGCGCACACGGGCGGAGAAGCTCGCCCTGCAGCAGGCCGAAGCAGCCAAACAGCAGGCGCGCCGCGAAGAGATCGAGCGTTTTATCGCTCGCTTCAAGGCCAAGGCCACTAAGGCGCGTCAGGCGCAGAGCCGCGTCAAGATGCTGGAGCGCATGGAAGATATCGCCATGGCCCACGTGGACTCTCCCTTTCACTTCACCCTGCCCGCGGCAGATAAGACCTCTCACCCGCTGCTGGTGCTGGATCAAGCCACGCTAGGCTACCGCAGCCAGGCGGGCGACGTCGCACAACTCGACAAGGTGAACATTACGCTGCTTCCCGGCAGCCGGATCGGCCTGCTGGGACCCAACGGCGCGGGTAAATCCACACTGATCAAGTCGCTCACCGGCGAGCTGGCGCTGCTCGACGGCAAGCGCGTGCCCGGCGAGCACCTAGCGATTGGCTACTTTGCTCAGCATCAGCTGGAGGGGCTGGACGTGACCACGACGCCGTTCGTCCACGTGCAGCGGCTCTCGCCCACCGCCAGCGATCAAGAGATTCGCAATTTTCTAGGCGGTTTTGGTTTCAAGGGCGACGACGCCTTCGGGGAAGTCGCCACCTTCTCGGGCGGTGAGAAAGCGCGGCTGGCACTGGCGCTGGTCGCTTGGCAAAAACCCAATCTGCTGCTGCTGGACGAGCCGACCAACCACCTGGATTTGGAAATGCGCGAGGCGCTCACGGAAGCGCTGGCAGGCTTCGAGGGCACGGTCATTTTGGTCTCCCACGACCGTCACCTACTGCGCGCCACGGTCGATGAGTTTTGGCGGGTCGCCGACCACCGGGTCGAGCCCTTCGACGGTGACTTGGAGGATTACCGGGCTTGGCTCAAGGCGCGGTTGGAAGAGAACCGCCGCGACGCCCGTAGTGAAAAGAGCGAACGCCAGAGCCAACAGCCCAGCGGCGACCGTAAAGCCGCCCGCAAAGCAGCGGCCGAGCTGCGCGAAAAGCTGCGCCCTTTGAAAAAAGAGCGCGACAAGGCGGAAAAGGCCATGGAAAGAGCGCAGCACTCGCTAGAGGAGGTCGAGGCCATACTCGCCGACCCTGAGCTCTACACTGACGGCGCCCGCAAAGCGGAGCTGACCGATGCGCTGGCCAAGCAGGCAACGATCAAAGCGCAGCTAGACGACGCCGAGCAGGCGTGGCTCGCCGCCGAAGAGGCACTGGAAGCCATGGAAGCCGAATTGCTCGCCAGTGAGAGTGCCTAGAGCGCTAGCTCTCCAGCAGAAACGTGACCGGGCCATCGTTCGTCAGCGCAACCTGCATGTCCGCGCCAAACTGGCCAGTCGCCACCTGGGGCCAAGCAGCGCGCGCTCGATCGACGAGGTAATGAAACAGCCGCTGCCCCTCCTCGGGCGGCGCGGCGCTGGAAAAACTGGGGCGCAGCCCCTTGTGCGTGTCGGCCGCAAGCGTGAACTGCGACACCAGCAGCAAGCCTCCTTCGGCCTGCTGCAAGTTGTGATTCATCTTGCCCGCGTCGTCGCTGAACACGCGGTAATGCAGCAGCTTGTGCAGCAGTTTATCGGCCTCCGCCTCGCTGTCGCCTGTCTCGACACCTATCAGTGCCAGCAACCCGTGGTCGATCGCACCGATGGTGCTGCCATCCACCGTGACGCTGGCGTGTTTGACCCGCTGAATCAGTGCTTTCACGCTTACCCCTTTGTCCGTTCATTGGCGCTGTCGAAGAGGGCGAGTGTAAACTGAGGCGAGGGCTGGCCCAAGCGAGATGGTGCGTGGTCAGCCGCTATCCGTCCACGCCCAGTAGCGCGTCGCGAAACTCTTCACCCAGCGGGCGCTCGCCCAGCCAAATGCCGAACATCGCGCTGGCAAACTCGGCGCTGCTATCCTCGTAGAGCGTCTCACCGTTGAGGGCAAGGCGTAACTGCTCACCGTCCCAGCTCAACAGGTACCGATCGCCGGGAACCACATCCCGGTACCGTTGATTCAACTGCGCCATGTTCTCTTTCACCTGATTGAACTCGTAAAGCGTCAACGAATCGTTGAGCGTTTTCTCTGTCGCCTCGGCAAAGTCGTCGGCAGCAATCTCATGAAAGTAGGCAAGTTCCAAACGGCGGGGTACATCGCTTAACGGCTGAGGCTCGCGCTCCCCTTCCAACTGATAATACGCCCCCGCATAAGCGGTCCATATCATGTAACGAAATACGCCGCTTCCCAGCAGCACATAGCGCTGGCCATTCTCTTCCACCACACGGTCGAAGCGTTCGCCCCGCTCGGTCACGCTTTCGGCTTGGGCGCTACTGACCGCCACGGTGGTTCCTATGAGCAAACAGGTCGATAGCAGGGCTGTCACAAGGCGTGGTTGCACGGTGTCCTCCTCCCGTATTGGCTTGGCTGGCTTCACATATAGCTATACATACTCGCCAAGACAATAAAGGTTCCGTACAGTCATGCTCGAAACGGCACTACCGGCTACCAAGGGCGACACACCATCACGTCGCAGTGGGGTTCGCTCAGCAACATGTCGGTGAGCGGGTTGGGTTGATGCGGTCGGCAGCGGCTACCCAACATGACCAAGTCTGGCGAGTGGCGCTTGATATAGTCGTGCAGCACGTCGCAGGGCTGGCCCGGTTCCAGTACCAGCTCGATATCGGGTATGCCGTCTAGTTCGCGCATGAGGCTTTCGACCTCGTTGTCCAGCGCTTCTCGTAGGCGGGCGACTTCATGATCACGCCACTGGGCATAAAATGCCTGGTTACCCAGCTCTCGCTCACCGGGCAGGTTCCAAGCGTGCAGCAGCGTGAGCTGAGCGTCGGGAAAGCGGATCAGTGCCTCTTTTAGCGTTTGTCGAGCGGTGAGAGAAAAGTCGATCGGCACCACGATATGCTGCCACGGCTGCGTCGGGCGGTATGACGCTACCACCACGGGGCAAGGGGTACTGCGCAGAATACGCATCAAGGTCGTGCCAAAGAGTAAATCTTTCTCACCCCGCTTACGGTGCATGCCAAGCACGATTAGCGATGCATGACGCTCATGGGCTTCGCGAACGATCTCCACATGGGCATCGCCCACCACCGTTTGAATCATCAGCGAAGGGAGTTCGAGCGCGTAATCCTCACGAAGATCGGTGAGCGTCGCGCTAATGTCATCGCTGACCGCGCGCTCCAGGTCGTGAAGCATCCGATGGGGAAGGTAGGGGTCGAGCACGTGGAGCACGTCCAACTGCGCGCCCTGCTGATGGGCAAGTCGCAGCGCACGGGCAAAGGCCGCGCGATTTTCCTGTGACAGGTCAGTGGCAAATAGCAGCGTGCGAGACATGGCTAGCTCCTTGGCCGAATGGCTCAGCCTGATAGGCAAACAAACGGGCACCCTTCAGCATGGTGCCCGCTGCCCTATCTCGCAAGGAGACTCTGCGCCGCCTTTCCCCTCGATCCGACGTTTATTCTGCGTGGCGCTCGCCTAACGGCCTACCACCACGCATGGAAGTGGTGTACCGGACCACGCCCTTTGCCAACGGTTAAACGGTGGCTGGCCGCCAGTGCGCTATGCAGCCACTGCTTTGCCTCGGTAATGGCCTGCTCTGGCGCATCCTCTTCAGCCGCGTCAGGCAGCTTTGCCAGGCAGGCAGCAATGGCAGAAGAGAGCGCGCAGCCCGTGCCATGAAGATTCTCAGTGGCAATGCGGGAAGCCGGTAGCCACTGCTGTCCGCTGGGAGTGGCCAGCAAGTCGGGGCAGGTATCGCCACGCAAATGGCCGCCCTTTAGCACCACAAAGGGCGCGCCAAGGGCCACCAGCTTAGGCAGCAGCGCTTCCATTTCGTCCAAACTGGTGGGCGCAGGTGCGTCCAGCAGCACGGCCGCTTCCGGTAGGTTGGGGGTAATCACGTCAGCGAGCGGCACCAGCACTTCCCGCACGGCACGAATGCCCGCGTTATCGACCAGGATATCGCCGCTCTTCGCTACCATCACCGGGTCGAGCACGATCCAGCGCGGACGCCGTTGGCGTAGTACGTCTGCAATGACTTCCGCCACGTCACGACTTGCCACCATGCCGATTTTCACTGCATCGATAGTCACATCGTTCAACAGATGCTCGAGCTGCTCACGGATCGCTTGGGGCGATACAGGGTACACCGAGGCGACGCCACAGGTGTTCTGGGCAATCACCGCCGTGATCACGTTCGTGCCATAAACGCCAAGGGAGGAAAATGTCTTGAGATCGCCCTGCAGGCCGGCACCTCCAGAGGGGTCGGAGCCAGCGATGGTCAATACATTACGCAAGCGAGCGTCGGCAGGTCGTGAAGGCGTGAGCATAGCGGGCGTGGACATGGGGCTCCTTACCAAGCAGAACAGTATCTGCATAGGATACTCAAGCCGCCGCACTTACGCTGCCTTAATCTCACGAAAAGGCCGCCCGAGGGCGGCCTTGTTGAGGCATGGCGTTACTGGGTGGTATCGCCGTCCGGGTTGCGGGCGTTGTAATACGCCTGCTCGGAAATCGCGTGGTAATCCTCGACCTTGTCCTGGAACTCGCGATAAGAGTCATAGATGCGGGTCGCCAGCTCGCTGGATGCAGCCAGCTCACCCACTACGTCGGCTGAGTGTTCGCGAGCCTGGGCCAGCACGTCGTCAGGGATGCGGCGCAGTTCGACATCGTGCTCGTTGACCAGGGTTTCCAAGGCGTCGTTGTTTCGGGCGGTGTACTCATCCAGAACGCTTTGGTTGATGTCGCTGATGGCAGTGCGCAGAATCGCCTGAAGGTCGGCGGGCAGTTCCGCCCATGCCTCTTCATTCACGATGGCTTCGAACATCACAGTCGGCTCATGCCAGCCTGGGTAATAGTAGTAATCAGCGGCTTGGTGCAAACCAAAGGCGAGATCGTTGTAGGGGCCGATCCACTCGGTGGCGTCGATGGCACCGGACTGTAGCGACGTGAAGATTTCACCGCCGGGCATGTTAACGATGGCCACGCCCATGCGGCTCATCACTTCGCCCCCCAGACCCGGCATGCGCATTTTCAAGCCTTCCAGGTCGTCTACCGAGTTGATCTCTTTGTTGTACCAGCCGCCCATCTGAACACCGGAGGCCCCTGCGACCAACACATCGACGCCAAAATCATCATAAAGCTCGTTCCACAGCTCCATACCACCGCCGTAGCTGAGCCAAGCATTCATTTCCTGAGCGTTCATGCCAAACGGTACGGCAGCAAAGAACTGGGCCGCTGGCGCTTTGCCTTTCCAGTAATAGGAGGCGGAGTGGCCCAGCTCGGCGGTGCCGTCTGCCACCGCATCGAACACCTCGAAGCCTGGCACGAGCTGACCTGCTCCGAAGACTTCGATGGTCAACCGGCCGTCGGACATCTCCTCGACGAGCTGGGAGAGCCGCTCAGGGCCTTGGCCCACACCGGGGAAGTTTTTCGGCCAGGAAGTGACCATTTTCCAGCGAAAATTCTCTTGTGCCTGGGCCTGGTTATCGAAGCTGGATACGACCAGCAGACTGGCAGAAAGAGCGGTCGTCATGGCAATGGCGACAGGCAGTGCTTTGGCTTTCATGCGTTAACCCTCTTGCTTGTTTTATTGCTGTTATGGGTAGGGAATATCCCGCTTGGCGTGTGCCACCAAGCGGGTTGTTACAAGCCATTGTGTGTCTGCAGCTTGGCTGCTTTTAGTGAAGGTTGCCACTCTCTTGCGTTGATAGCAGCGTTATTTTTCAACTAAGTGCGTCTTAGAACTGTGTCGGCAGCCAGGTCGCCAACTGCGGGAAGAACGTCAGCAACAGCAACATTCCTAACTGCATCAGGATGAACGGCACCACGCCACGGTAGATGGCCGAGGTGGGCACCGACGGTGGCGCCACGCCGCGCAGATAAAACAGCGCGAAACCGAACGGAGGCGTCAGGAAGGAGGTCTGCAGGTTGATGGCGATCATGATGCCCAACCAAATCGGGTCGAGTCCCATCGCCAGCAGGATCGGACCGACGATTGGCACCACCACGAAGGTGATTTCGATGAAGTCGAGAATGAAGCCAAGCAGGAAGATCACCAGCATGACGATGATCGTGGCTCCAATCACGCCCCCTGGCATGCTCTCGAACAGCTCGGTGACCATGTGCTCACCGCCATAGGCGCGGAAAACCAGCGAAAACAGTGCCGCGCCGATCAGAATCAGGAACACCATCGTAGTGACATGGGTGGTCGAACGCAGCACGTCTTTGAGGGTTGCCCAATCCAGTTGACGATAAGCCAATGCCAGCACTAAGGCACCAAAGGCACCCACCGCCGATGCCTCAGTAGGCGTTGCAAAACCACTCAGGATAGAGCCCAGTACGGCGACGATCAGCACCACCGGGGGCACCAAGCCTTTGAGCAGCAAAATCCCCAGGCCCGAGGTGTGGCCAAGCTCGGCCATCAGCTCTTCGCGGTCGGCCGCTGGCGCCATACTGGGCCGGAAGAACGCTACCAAGCCCACGTAGATCATGTACATGACGACGAGGATCAACCCCGGCACCAGGGCGCCCATGAACAGATCGCCCACAGAGACCGTTTTCGGGCTGAAGATGCCCATATCGAGCTGCGCCTGCTGGTAGGCCGACGAAAGAACGTCGCCCAGCAGCACCAGGGCGATGGAGGGGGGAATGATCTGTCCCAGCGTGCCGGTGGCGCAAATGGTGCCCGTGGCCAGCGACGTACTGTAGCCACGCTTGAGCATGGTGGGCAGCGACATCAACCCCATGGTGACCACGGTTGCCCCTACGATGCCGGTAGAAGCGGCCATTAGCATGCCCACCAGCGTGACCGAAATCCCCAGGCCGCCACGCATGGAGCCAAACAGCAGCGCCATGGCATCCAGCAGCGTTTCGGCGACTTTGGACTTCTCCAGCAGTACGCCCATCAAGACGAATAGCGGTACCGCCAAGAGCGTCTGATTGGTCATGATGCCGTAAAGACGATTGGGTAGCGCGGCTAGATAGCCGCTATCGAAGTTGGCGTCGATGCCAATGGCTTCCAGCCCCAGACCCATGCCTGCAAACAGCAACGCAGTGCCCGCCAGCGACAGAGCCACGGGAAAGCCGAACATCAATACGATACAGATGGCGGCAAACAGAATAAGCGGCATAAATTCGAGCATCAAACACGCTCCTCGAGGTGATTGTCATCGGCAGTTGGCGGCGTCATTCGCCCGGTGAAGACATAGCCATTGCGCACGACTTCGATCAGCCCTTGAAGGATCATCAAGACCGCAAACACCGGAATCAGCGTCTTCAGTGCAAATACGGCGGGTATGCCACCGTAATCCGAGGAGGTTTCCATGATGCGCCAAGAGTTCGCCACATAACCATAGCTGGACGCGATGACGAACAGCATCACCGGAATCATCAGCAACAGAATACCCACTATATTCACCAGCGCCTGTCGGCGAGGTGTCATCCCACGATAGAAAATATCGACGCGGACATGGCCATCGTGGCGAAAGGTATAGGCAGCAGCGAGCATGAAGACGCTAGCATGCATGTACATCACCAGCTCTTGCATGAAGATACTATTGATACTGAACATATAGCGAAGCAGAACAATCGCGAACTGAATCAACATCATGATGATGATCAGCCACGCAAGGGTACGCCCGAACCACTCCGAAGCGCGGTCCAGCGCACCGATAAACGCAGGTAGTTGTGTTGTGTCCGACATGGAAGTGTCTCGCGTAAAACGGCTAAGGGGAGTCAGCGCCCCAGACAATAGCGCATATACGCAGACAATGCAGCGCCCCAAAGACGCTCTTACGGCTTATTGTTCAACGTTCGCGCTGATGGACGAGAGACACGCCGCAGGCAGCGGCAGATCCACCGCGATCGGCAGATGGTCGGAAAAGAGATGATCCAGTACGCGCACCTCGGCGGCTTCCAGCGTTTGCGACAGCAAAATATGATCCAACGCGCGGCGCGGTTGCCAGGAAGGGTAGCTGAGTAGCGGTTTGACAGGGTGCAGCGGTAGTGAGGTGCTAAACCGCTCGTGGGCATGAAGCTGATCGGGCGTGCAGTTCAAGTCACCCATGACCACCACGTGTCGCAGCGGTTCGATGATATCGCTAAGGTAGTCGAGTTGGCGCACTCGGCCACGGTGGCTAAGCGCCAAATGGGCGACGAAGATATGCAGCGCATCTGGGCCTTCGCCGTAACGCACGTGAATCGCGCCGCGGCCGGGCAACATGCCGGGCAGCCGATGCTCTTCGATGTGGCTAGGCGTCAAACGAGAAAGCAGGCCGTTGCTGTGCTGGGCAAACTGACCCAAATTGCGGTTGAGTTGTTGAAAGTAGTGCGGAAACTTCGCCTGGGCTGCCAAGTACTCCACCTGATTGACTCGGCTGGAGCGAAAGCTGCCGCCATCGACCTCTTGAAGCCCTACCACGTCGAACTGCTCCAACACGCTGCCCACTAGCGCCAACCGCTTGATACGCTGGGGGTTGGGCAGCACATGCTGCCAACTCCGCGTGAGGTAGTGGTGGTAGGCAGAGGTTTGAATACCTACCTGCAAGTTGAAGGTCAGCAGCCGAAGATGGCCGCGTTCCAACAGCGCGGAGGAGGGAAGCGCTCCGGGCGAGCGAGTTGGCCCGCCCGTGTGACCGTGCTCAAGCACCGTTATTGCGCACGCTCGCTGCGAACTTTGTCGATCAGCGCATCGGCGATTTGTGGCATGTTTTCCAAGCTGCCAGCCGACTGGGGCGATACCACGTAGCGGCCATCCACGATCAGTGCTGGCACGCCCATGAGACGCATGTCACGCATACGACTGTTGGCCTTGTTGACCTCGCTACGCACGCTGAACGCGGTCAGCGCTTTTTGGGCTTCTTCTTCGCTCACGCCGTAATCAGAGAAGAAGTCGACGATGTCGTCTGCTTCGGTCAACGAACGACCGTCTTGGTGAATGGCGTCGAAGAAGTCCTGGTGCAGCTCTTCTTCGATTCCTAACGACTGGGCAGCATAGAAAGCCGTCGCATGGGTATTCCAGTCACCGCCCATGGTGGCTGGCATTTTCACGATGCTTACGTCATCGTCCAGCGTTTCGTACCACTCGTTCACGGACGTTTGCAGCCGGTAGCAGTGCGGGCAGCCAAACCAGAACGCTTCGGTCACTTCGATCTGATCGTCGTCTACCTGGGTCGCCACCGGCGACTCCAGCAGCGTGTAGTGTTGGCCTTCGACCAGTTCTTGAGCGCTTACCGCTGCAGACAAGCCCAGACCGGCCAGTGCGACCATCAACGTTTTCAACATAGCGAGAACTCTCCAAAAAAGCAGGCCAACAAAAAGTGTGGCTATGACCCCTGGCGGGTCAGGCAGGTTCCCCATCCGGCGGATATTTCACAGGACAGGGAAGCCGGCGGAGGGGAAATTAGTTCAAGCCCAGCACGTAGTTGGCGACGGCTTCCATGTCTTGGTCGCTCATCTTGGAAGCGATATCGCCCATGATGTTGTTCGGGCTATTGGCGCGCTCACCGGAGGCAAAGTCTTGCAGCGTGGAGACGGTGTACTCCGCATGCTGGCCTGACAGCGCCGGATAGACCGCACTGCCGATGCCGACACCCGTGGGCGTATGACAGGCGCTACAGGCGGGAATGCCTTTGGACATATCGCCTGCGCGATACAGCTCTTCACCGCGGGCTAGCAACTCAGCGTCTTCATCGCTGGTTTGACCGAGGTTAGCCTCTTGGCCTGCAAAGTGGGCAGCGACGTCCCAAGCATCTTGGTCTGAGTAGTCATCGACCAAACCGGCCATCTGTGGGACGACACGGTTGCCGTCACGAATGTCCATGATCTGTTTGGCCAGATAGGACATCTGCTGTCCTGCCAGGTTGGGGAAGGTACCCACTGCGCTAATGCCCTGCTGGCCATGACAGGCGGCACAGGTTTGCGCAAGTTCGCGACCCGCCGCTGCATCAGCGTCGGCTTGGAGGTCCGTTTGGGCGTGGGCGGTGCCAACGGCACCCATGGTAATTGCCAGGCTTGCCAGTAACTTTCTCATTGCTATTCCACTATGCCGTTTGATTATTGACTGGTACGCACCCTGGGCGCTGCCCAGGTTCAGCACATTACCAGGGTCAGCTCCGCCAAAACGAACAACATATCGCGTTGGTCGCTGCTGGCTAGAGCGCGATGGTACACTAGCGCCCCAGGTCGCAGTTATAAACCGCTTGCATTATAACGAATCACCCTAGCGGCGGGAATGCAAGTCCAGGTCTGCTTTTGGGGTAATTCGTCGCGGTACCGCCCTCGCTCACTCGAGAGTGCTCGGGCAGGCCGTGTCATACGTTTGTTTTTCAGGATGAACTCCATGTCTACCCCTCATGATAGCCCAGTCCCTCGGCTAAACTACCCCACTGCGCGCTTTATGATCAGCGCGCCGACCTTGGCGCTGTGCCCAGACGATACGGGGGCAGAAGTGGCCTTTGCCGGGCGCTCCAATGCCGGTAAATCCAGCGCTATCAATGCGCTTACCCGGCAAAACGCGCTAGCGCGCACCTCGCGAACACCCGGCCGCACCCAGCTCATCAACTTCTTCACCGTGATGAACGATACGTCGCGTCGCTTGGTGGACTTGCCCGGCTACGGCTACGCCAAAGTACCGGAAGCGGTCAAGCTCGAGTGGCAGCAGCACTTGTCCGACTATCTGCGCGGCCGTTTTAGCCTGCGCGGCCTCGTACTGCTCATGGACGTTCGCCATCCGCTGACCGAATTCGACCAAATGATGCTCGATTATGCCGACCAGCGCGGCATGCCGGTGCACATCCTGCTAACCAAGGCCGACAAACTGAAACGCGGCCCGGCCAGCGCCGCACTCCAAAAGGTGCGCTCTCGCTTGAGGGAGTGGGAAGATTTGGTATCGGTCCAGCTCTTCTCGTCGCTGAAGCGTGACGGCGTCGACATGCTCTCCCAAAAGCTCGACCAGTGGCTCTACACCCCTGAAGACGCCAACGAGTAACGGGCCTAGGCTTGTCGCTCCAGCCATGCGATCAGCTCGGGTAACTCTTTGACGTGGGCAATACGATGTACCCGCTCGGGCAGCGCTTGGTCGCCGCGCTCGGCCACCCAAGCGGCGTGCATACCGAGCTGCTGAGCGGGAAGTACGTCTTCTTGCCAGGAGTCACCCACGTGCATGGCCCGTCTCGGCACGGTATTCAGGCGCTCCAACGCGGTGAGAAACGGCTTGGGATCCGGCTTCGGTGCCAGCAGTTCACCCGCTGCAATCGCCACTGGAAAGTGCGCCGCCAGCGGCTGACGTTTGAGGTGAATGTTACCGTTAGTAATCGCCGCGAGCCGATAGCGCTCGGCGAGCGCCGAGAGCAGCCCGGCCGCTTCAGGGTGCGGGGTGACCTGCACACGCAGACGGTGGAACTCGTTCATAGCGGCAGCGGCCCATAGTAGCGCGGCGCTACGTGCCAAGCCGCTCTCCTCCAACTGGGCCTCCAGCGCCCGCAGACGCAACCACGTGAAGTCGCCACGTCGTTCGGGCACCTGGTGGGCCCACTGCTGGCGACGCTGTAAATAGTCTTCTACCCCCTCCTCGTAGGTGAGTGGCAGCGGTGCCTCCTGACGCGCCGACCGCCACGCGGTGAGCGCTTCCAGCAACCAGCGGTAGTGCCCTTCCTCGGTTTTCAACATCACGCCCTGGTTGTCCCACAGGGTGTCGTCCAAATCAAAGGTGATGGCGTCTAACGTGATCATGATTCACTCCCACTGGGGCGGCGTTTGGCGCGGGGATGCGCGGCATCGTAGCTCTCGGCAAGATGCTGCCAATCCAGCCGCGTGTACACTTGGGTCGTCGATAGATTGGCGTGGCCCAACAGCTCCTGCACAGCGCGCAAGTCCTGGCTGGACTCCAGCAGATGGCTGGCAAAAGAGTGGCGCAGGCGGTGGGGGTGAAGGTGTTCGGGGAGGCCGCGCATCACTGACAGTTGCGCCAAGCGTTTCTGAATCGCCCGATGGCCCAACCGCTGCCCGCGCTGCCCGACGAACAGTGCCGTTTCAGCACTGTCTACCCAACTGGCCCGGCAGGCGAGCCACGCGGTGAGCGCCTGCTGGGCACGCCGTCCCACCGGCACTTGGCGAGGCTTACTGCCTTTACCCATCACCCGCACATGGTTGGCCGCCAAGTGATTCACGTCCAGCGCCGCGAGCTCTGCTAAACGCAGACCGCTGGAGTAGAAAAGCTCCAACATGGCCTGGTCACGAAGCGAGAGCGGCGAGCCGTCGTGGGGAGTGTCCAGAAAGCGCGACAGCGCGTCTACGTCCAACGGTTTGGGCAGGTGGCTGGGCTGCTTGGGGGTGCGCAACAGTTGAATCGGGTTATCCACCAGCACATGGCGTTCTACCAAGGCATCGGCGAAACGCGACAGTGCCGCGCGACGGCGGGCCAGCGTTCGGGGCGCCAGCCCCCGGCTACGCTCGGTACCGAGGAAAGCTCTTGCCAGCGTCGTGTCCAGCGCGCTGGCCTGAGTCACGCCGCGCTGGTCAGCAAACTGACAAAACGCCGCCAGATCCTGGCGGTAAGCCGCCACCGTTGCGGGACTGGCGTGAGTCGCCAGTTGCGCTAGGTACTCTTCAACGGCGTTTGTCAGCGTCGCTTGGCTAGCCATGCTGCTCCACGCCGTGGGGGGCTAATCGCAGCAGCAGGCGCGCGACGATATCGCCCAGGTACTCGGTAAATAGCGTATCCATGCTGGCGCGATAGCTGTCGGGGTCGGGGCTTGCAAGCAGCAAATAGCCTAGCGGCTCTCCGGCCGAGAGTCGCGTGATGGCACAGGAGCCCGCCTTGCGGGGCGCTTTGGTATGGGGCAGCAGACACTTCCAGTCGCTGACGCTTAGCTTGGCGCAGCGGCTGGTTCGACCATCCAGCAGCGCTGCCAAGCGGGCGCTGGCGTGCTGATCCAGCACGTGGCGCGGTGGCTGAGGCGGCGCCGGTTCCGCATCGCTCAACGAGGCGGGGCACCACAACGCCATCGCGGGGGTTTGAAAACGCTCGCTCAACTGCGTCGCCAGCGCTTGAGCGAGGGCATCGCGGTCTTCCGCTTCGACCAAGCTGAGCAGCGTCTCCCGCAGTCGGCGGTACTGCGACTCATTGTGCCGCGCGGTTTCCAACAAATGCTCAAGCCGCCCTTCCGCCGTTTCGGCGCGCTGGCGAAGGTCGATCACCAGACGCTCTAATAGCGATACGGCGCCTTCGATATGCGGATGCGGCACTTTGAGTTGCTGCAGCAGCCCTTCACGACCAATGAAAAAATCGGGGTGTCGGGCCAGCCAAAACGCTACTTGATCCGGATCGAGCGTTTTACGCGGCTCAGGAGCTTGAGACATCGCCGTTCTCCTCGCATTAGTTGAGTGATACCCGACCGTCAAACACCCGCGTGGCGGGGCCCACCATGACCAGCGACGCCTCAGGGCCCGGCCACTCGATGCTGAGTTGCCCGCCGGGCAAATGCACTTTCACCGGACTCTTCAAAAGACCCTGACGAATACCGCTGGCCACCGCCGCACAGGCACCGGTGCCGCAGGCCAGGGTTTCACCGCTGCCTCGTTCGAATACCCGCAGGCGAATTTCGCTGGGCGAGACCACCTGCATGAAGCCCACGTTGACCCGCTTGGGAAAGCGCGGGTGCGCCTCCAACAGTGGCCCCAGGCGCTCCACCGGCGCGCTATCGACATTCTCGACCTGGAGAACCGCATGGGGGTTGCCCATGGAAACCACACCAATCTGCAGCGTCTCACCGTCGGCTTCCAGCTCGTGCAGCGGCTGGTCACCCGGCGCCTCGAAAGGCAGCGCGGTTGGGTTGAAGCGCGGCCTGCCCATGTCCACGCGTACCATGCCGTCGTGCTGTACGTGGAGCACCAGCGGGCCTCCGGCGGTTTCGACGTGGATGTCATGCTTGTGGGTCAAGCGCTGGTCGCGCACGAAGCGGGCAAAGCAGCGCGCGCCGTTGCCACAGTTCTCCACTTCGCTACCGTCGGCGTTGTAGATACGGTAGCGAAAATCCATGTCCGGATCGCGGGGCGGTTCGACGATCAGCAGCTGGTCGAAGCCAATGCCGAAGCGCCGGTCCGCCAGCTGGCGAATCTGCTCGTCGCGCAGGCGCGCCCGCTGGGTGACCAGATCCACCACCATGAAGTCGTTGCCCAAACCGTGCATTTTAGTGAAGTGCAGCAGCATCAGCGCGCTCCTTCGGGCAGCAGCGCCTCGCCGGCCCACAGGCTTTCCAGCGCTTCCCGAGCGCGCACCACGTGAAAGGTATCACCATCCACCATCACTTCGGGGGGACGGGGACGGCTATTGTAATTGGATGCCATGACGAAGCCGTAAGCACCGGCGGAGCGCACCGCCAACAGATCGCCCTCGGCAATCGCCAGCTCGCGCTCCTTGCCCAGGAAGTCGCCCGTTTCGCACACCGGCCCTACCACGTCGTAGGTGGCGGTGTCCCGTGCTTGGCGGGTGTCCACCGGCACGATCGCCTGCCACGCCTGGTACAGCGCTGGGCGAATCAAGTCGTTCATGGCCGCATCGACGATGGCAAAGTTCTTGGTCTCGCCAGGTTTCAAAAACTCGACGCGGGTGAGCATCAGCCCAGCGTTGGCGGCGATGGAGCGGCCCGGCTCGAACAGCAGCGTCAACGTTTCACCGCCTTCCCAGCGGGAGAGGCGCGCCAACAGCTGGCTGGCGTAGTCGAACGGCTGGGGTGGCTTCTCGTCGCGGTAGGGCACGCCCAGGCCACCGCCTAAATCGAGGTGGTCGATCTCGATGCCGTGCTCGCGCAGGCGCTCCATGAGCACCAGCAGGCGCTCCAGGGCATCCAGGAACGGCGCAGTTTCGGTGAGCTGTGAACCGATGTGGCAATCCAGTCCCGTCACCCGCAGGTTGGGCAGGCTAGCGGCCAACTGGTACACCTCCAACGCGTCGTCGACGGGAATGCCGAACTTGTTGTCCTTCAAACCGGTGGAGATGTACGGGTGGGTACCCGCGTCCACGTCGGGATTGACGCGCAGGGATACCGAGGCGACTTGGCCCAGCTCCCCTGCCACGGCGTTCAAGCGCTCGAGCTCGGGGCGCGACTCGACGTTGAAGCACTTGATGCCGACCTCCAGCGCCCGCGCCATTTCCTGGGGCTGCTTGGCGACCCCGGAAAACACGACTTTGCTGGGGTCACCACCGGCTTTTAGCACCCGTTCCAGCTCGCCCACGGAGACGATATCGAAACCGGCGCCTAGGCGGGCCAGCAGGCCCAGCACGGCTAGGTTGGAGTTGGCTTTCACCGCGTAGCAGATCAGGTGCGGATGGCCGCCCAGCGCTTCGGTGTAAGCGCGAAAGTGGCGCTCCAACGTCGCTTTGGAGTAGACGTAGCAGGGCGTGCCCAGCTTGTCCGCCAGTTGCGTTAGCGGAACGTCTTCGGCGTAGAGCACGCCGTCGCGGTAGTTAAAGTGATCCATTACCCCTCCTGCTCGGCGGCCGAATCGGATGTCTCGTCAGGCAAATAGAGCGGCCCTTTCTGGCCACAGCCGACGAGTAGCAGCGAGGCCAGCAGCAGCGCGCCGAGTGTGATCGTATAGCGCTTCATGACGTCCCCTTGAGCGCCGCCAGCGCTTCACGGGCACGGCTTGCGGCCGCGCGTACTTGGTCGGGGGCCGTGCCACCAATGTGGTTACGGGCCGCCACCGAACCTTCCAGGGTCAGCACCTCGAACACGTCCTGCTCGATGGTATCGGAGAACTGCTGAAGCTCTTCCAGGCTCATTTCTGAGAGGTCTTTCTTGGTTTTTAGACCGTAGGCGACGGACAGCCCCACGATCTCGTGAGCATCGCGGAACGCGACGCCTTTACGTACCAGATAATCCGCCAGATCGGTCGCGGTGGAGAAGCCGCGACGCGCCGCTTCGTACATGCTCTCTTTCTTGGGCTCGATGGCGGGCACCATGTCCGCAAAGGCTTTCAGACAGTCGCGCACGGTGTCGACGGCGTCGAACAGCGGCTCTTTGTCTTCCTGGTTGTCCTTGTTGTAGGCCAACGGCTGCGATTTCATTAGCGTCAGCAGCGCCATCAGGTGGCCATAGACACGCCCGGTTTTACCGCGCACCAGCTCGGGCACGTCGGGATTCTTCTTCTGCGGCATGATGGAGGAACCGGTGCAGAAGCGGTCGGGCAGGTCGATGAAGTCGAACTGGGCGCTGGTCCACAGCACCAGCTCTTCGCTCATGCGGGAGAGATGCATCAGCAAGATACTGGCAAAACTGGTGAATTCGATGGCGAAATCGCGATCCGACACCGCATCCAGCGAGTTTTCCGCCGGGCGGTCGAAGCCGAGCAGGTCCGCGGTGACGTGGCGGTCGATTGGGTAAGTCGTGCCCGCCAGGGCCGCGGCGCCCAGCGGCATCACGTTTACGCGCTTACGACAGTCCAAAAGCCGCTCATGGTCGCGGGCCAGCATTTCCTGCCACGCCAGCAGATGATGGCCGAAGGTGACCGGCTGCGCGGTTTGCAGGTGGGTGAAGCCTGGCATGATGGTGTCGGCTTCGCGCTCGGCCAGTTCGATCATGCCGTCGCGCAGGCGTGTCAGCTCCGCTTCGATCACGTCGATCTCATCGCGCATGAACAGACGAATGTCAGTGGCCACCTGGTCGTTGCGCGAGCGTCCGGTGTGCAGCTTCTTGCCGGTAATGCCGATTTTGTCGGTCAGGCGTGCTTCGATGTTCATGTGCACGTCTTCCAGCGGCACCGACCAGTCGAACTCGCCGCGTTCGATCTCGCCCTGGATCTCGGTCAAACCGTTGATGATCGCATCGCGCTCGTCGTCGGTCAGCACGCCTACCCGCGCCAGCATGGTGGCATGGGCGATCGAGCCCTGAATATCCTGGCGCGCTAGGCGCTGATCAAACGTCACGGACGCGGTGAAACGCGCAACAAAGGCATCGGTGGGCTCGCTGAAGCGACCGCCCCAAGACTGGTTCGTAGCTTGGCTCATCGGAGAGATATCCTGCTGACAAATCTAATGGAGTCGTTAAAAGAAAGTGTACCAGAGTCACCGCCTGGAACGGCATGCCGTTTTGCAGCCGTCACGCTCAGGAGATGGGATCAGCGGCGCTGGCCGTGGCGGCGAATGGCGAGTCCAAGAAGTGCTTGAGCACGCTCAACGCCATCGGGCGAGCGAAGTAGTAGCCTTGGAAGTGATCGCACTGCAGCATGCGCAGATGATGAAACTGCTCGGCCGTTTCGACACCTTCGATGAGGACTTCTAGTCCCAACTTGTCGGCCATGGTGACGACCCCCTCGACGATGGCCGCATCACGGGAGTCGGTCGCCACGTCGCGTACGAACGAGCGGTCGACCTTCAATTTGTTGATGGGCAACCGTTTCAGGTAGCTCAGACTGGAAAAGCCGGTGCCGAAGTCATCGAGGGCGATATGCACACCGAGCTGGCGCAGTGCTTTGAGCGCTTGAATGGTGTGCTCGGCGCTATCCATGAGCACGCCCTCGGTCAGTTCAAGCTCCAGCAAGGCCGGTGGCAAACCGCTGCGCGCCAACACGTTCTTCACCGAGTCCAAAAAGCCGGGACGCTGAAACTGCATGGGCGAGACGTTGATCGCCATGGTCATGGGCGTCGCACTCTGCGCATTGAGCACCATCGCATCGCGACAGGCCGTCTCTAGCACCCACTCGCTGATTGGAATGATTTGACCGGTATCCTCGGCCAGCGAAATGAACTGCCCCGGCGGGATGTTGCCACGCTCGGGGTGGTGCCAACGAATGAGCGCTTCGACCCCGGCGACTCGACCGCTGTGATGAATTTGCGGCTGATAATGTAGTTCGAACTGCCGCTGTTCGATGGCCTGCTGCAGCGCATGGCGTAAGCTCACCCGCTCGGTGACCTTGCGATTGAGCTCGTCGGTGTACCACTGGAAGGTGTTACGCCCTCGCCGCTTGGCCTTGTACATGGCCAGGTCGGCCTGCTGGATCAGCTGGCGCGGCGCTCGAATCGTGCCGTCGTCGGTGGCGATACCGATACTGGCGGTAATGCGCAGCTCGCTGCCGCGATACCAGTAGGGAGCAGACACTCGCGTCAGCAGCCGCTCGACGACCTGTAGCACGTCATCCTCTTGCGCCAAGTCCGGGAGCAAGACGATGAATTCGTCGCCACCAAAGCGCGCCACGGTGTCCCAAGGCCGCAGCTCTTCTTCTAGGCGCTTGGCCACTTCGCGCAGGATAAAGTCACCGACCTCATGGCCAAGAGTGTCGTTGATGGGTTTGAAGTCATCCAGATCGATGAACAGTACGGCCAAATAGCGATGATAGCGTCTGGCGAGCAGGCACCCTTGGGCCAAGCGCTGATCGAGCATGAGCCGATTGGGCAGCCCCGTCAGCGCGTCGTGGTTGGCGTTATGGCTGAGTTGAGCCTGGTACTCACGCTGGGCGGTGATGTCGTTTTGCGCGCCAATGAAGTGCGTCACCACGCCCTCTTCGTCGCGCACTGGCGAAATATAAAGATCGTTCCAAAACGGTTCGCCACTGCGACGGTAGTTGCGAATCACCACATGCACATCGCGCTGCGCTTCGATGCCTTTGCGAAGCTGCGCCAGGGTGGCGGGATCGGTGTCGACGCCCTGTAAGAAGCGGCAGTTGCGGCCCAGCACATCGTCACGCGAGTAGCCGGTGATGCGCTCGAAAGCGGCATTGACGTAGACCATGGGCAAATCGGGGCGCTGGGCATCCACGATCACCACGCCGTTGGTGCTGGACTCGACGCTGCGCTCCAGCAAGGTGAGCTGCCGCTCGGTGTCTTTACGTTCGGTGATGTCTTGAGTCGAGCCCTGCACCTGAATGATCTGGCCCAGCTCGTCACGCACCGCGCGGCCAATCACGCGCACCCAACGTCGCCGCCCTTCTCGGGTCACGATTTCGAGCTCTTCGTCAAAGCTCACGCCCTGCTCGCAGCAAGCAGTAAAGACGGAACGAATACGCGGCTGCACACGAGGCGTATAGAAGCCGAGCGCTTCGTCGAGGGTGGGTTGGTGCCCCACCGGCATGTCGTGCAGACGGCACACTTCTTCGGACCATATGGGTAGCCCTACGGCCAGGTCCATGTACCAGCCCCCGATATGGGCCGTTTCACCGGCAATGCGAAACAACCGCTGGTTGCGCCTCAACTGCTTTTCGACCGCTTTTCGCCGCGTAACGTCCCGTGCGATGACATAAATGACTTGGTCGCCGCTGGAGGCCGATACCTCAAGCCAAATACGCTGGCCCTCGACCGTCCGCGCGCATACGTCGAAGGTATTTACCTTCTCACCACGGCACAAGCTCGCTAGTGCCGCTTCGATCACGGGATGATCGCGTGGCTCGACGACGACACCACAAGGCTTACCCAATAGCGCATGTGCTGGGTAACCGAGCAACGACTCGAAGGTAGGATTGACGCTCAGCAGCGTGCCCGCAAAGTCAATGCAGCAGAGCAAATCCTGCGATAACAGGAAGAATTGGTCTAGCTTGCCTTGCGGTTCGACAGAGGGCATGGCGTTTCCTAGCAGGCGTTAAACGCGGTCAGCGCTGGCCCTAAATATGGCCGGTTATTTTTACTGTGTGGCTGGGTGCTTTATGATGAGAATTATCACAGTTCGACGCGCCGTGTCAGCGGCAAAGGGAGAATCAGGTGTCATCCATCACTAAATTGCGCATTGCCACACGTAAAAGTCAGTTGGCCATGTGGCAGGCCGAGTACGTCCGCGACCGCTTGATGGCGGCCCATAGTGGACTGGACGTCGAGCTTGTCCCCCTCTCCACCAAAGGCGACAAAATCCTCGATACGCCCCTTTCCAAAATTGGTGGCAAAGGGCTATTCGTCAAGGAGCTCGAAGACGCCATGCTGGATGGTCGCGCCGATATTGCCGTGCACTCCATGAAAGACGTACCCATGCACTTCCCCGAAGGCTTGGGGCTATCGGTGATTTTAGAGGGAGCAGACCCCACCGATGCGTTCGTCTCCAACCACTATAACAGCATCGACGAGCTGCCCGAAGGTGCGCGCATCGGTACCGCCAGCCTACGTCGTGGCCTACAAATGCGTGAAGCCCGTCCGGACCTGCAAATCCTCAACCTGCGCGGCAACGTCCAGACTCGCCTTGGTAAGCTCGACGATGGCGAGTTCGACGCTATCATTCTGGCCACCTCTGGCCTGCAGCGCCTAGGGCTCGACGCGCGAATCGCCCAAGCACTGCCCCCCGAAATCTGCCTGCCCGCCTGCGGCCAGGGCGCACTAGGCATTGAATGTCGCTTGCACGACCCCGAATTGATTGCGCTACTGGCCCCCTTGGACGATCAGGATACCGCCACCCGCGTGCGCGCCGAGCGCGCCATGAACACGCGCCTGGAAGGCGGCTGCCAAGTGCCGATAGCCGGACACGCCATTCTGGATAAAGGCAACGAAACGCTGTGGCTTCGCGGGCTCGTCGGCAACCCAGAAGGCACAGAAGTGCTGCGAGCCGAGGGGCGTGGCTCGATTCACGAGCCGGAAGCGCTCGGCATCCGAATTGCCGAAGAGCTTCTAGATCAAGGCGCTGGCGATATCTTGGCAGAGGTCTACGGTCGCCACGTATGAACCAACCGGTTCTGATTTGCCGCCCAGGAGAGCGTGGACAAGCCCTGGCGGATGCCCTGCGCGAACGCCACGACTGGGTAGAGTCCCTTGACGTCATGCGCTTGGAGGCTTTGCCCGAAGCGGCGGCCCAACGCCAAATATGGTTGGATATCGATCAGTACCATAAGATAGTAGTGGTCAGCCCCTTTGCCGCACACTGTTTGAGCGAGGCATTGGATCGCTACTGGCCACAGCTGCCCGTTGGCATCGATTACTATAGCGTTGGGCGGGCCACTGCCAGCATACTGTCCGACCAGCTCGGGGTTAAGGTTCGTATACCCCCGCCCCATCGGGGTGAAGACACCAGTGAAGCGCTGCTCTCGTTGGCGTCGCTTCGCCAATTGGCGCACCAGCGGGTGCTGCTGGTGACCGGTGAAGGCGGTCGCACGCTCATCGCCGACACGCTGACAGCACGCGGCGCCCAGGTGACGCGTCTAGCAGTCTATCGGCGTGTGTATCAACCGCCGCTCCCCGCCCTGCGCGAGCGCCTTCACGGTGGTGACTACCGGGCGCTCATCGTCACCAGCGGCGAACTGCTTGAATATCTGGCAAAATGGTGTGGTCCAGCAGCGTTGAACCAACCGCTAATCGTTTCCAGTCACCGTTTAGCTACACTGGCCGGTAAACTGGGTTTTTGTGACCTCAAGGTGGCGTCGGGAGCAACGCCGGCTGCGCTGGTGGCCGCGTTGGATCGGTCCTGCAACCCATAGGGTGCCGATGTCGATCAAGGAACTTAATAAGGGCTAGCGACAGATGAGCAAACAACCAAACGAGCAGGAAGGCGTCAACAATACGTCTGCCGATACATCCCAAGCGAACACGCCGTCGAGCGATACTGCGGCATCATCGTCGAAAAGCGAGTCGACTGCTAGCAGCGCCTCCTCGTCTTATGCGGCCAAAAATAGCCGTTCGCGCCGCCGCCATAAGAGTGCCAACAGTGCCTCTTCGGCACCGCAAACCGGCACGGCGAGCAATAACGGGCCGACGTCTGACTCGGCCAAAACGTCCGCCGCTAGCAACACCAAGGACACGAAGGACACTAAGGACGCCAAGAACAGCGCCGCCGACACCAAGCCAGCCGCTTCGTCGGGCAGTGCCGGTAAGCCAATCCCGCCCGCCTCTACAGCCGGTAGTGGCGGCAGCAAAGGCGGCGGTCTTGCCATCGCGTTGGTGATTATCCTGGCACTCGCCCTGGGCCTGATCACTTGGCAAGGCTGGCAGCGCCTGGATAGTCAGCAGCAGCGCCTGGACGAATTGGCCCAGCAAGCGCAAAACAGCGCTTCCCAGCAAGCGGTCAGCGAGCTTGAGTCACGGATCGAAGAGGGCGAAGCCGAACGAAGCCAAGCGCTGGAGAGTACCGTGAGCGAACTGCGCAGCGAGCTGGATAGCTATCGCAGCGACGTCAACAGCACGCTGGACGAGGTGCTGACGCAGCTCTCACAAGAGCAGGACACCGACGAGCGCGATTGGCTTCACGCCGAAGCGGCCTACTTGCTGCGTTTGGCGAATCAGCGCCTGCAGCTGGAGGGTGATGTGGAAGGTGCCGCCGCTCTGCTGCGCACCGCCGATGCCCGTCTGGCCGATGCCGATAACCCGGCGCTAACGCCCGTGCGTCGTGAAATTGCCAACGAGCTCGCCGCGCTGGACGCCGTTCCTCAAGTGGACCGCACAGGCATTTACTTAGCTCTGAATGCCCAGCAAGAGCGCGTAGCGGGTCTGCGCCTATCTCAAGAGATCGAAGAGCGCGCCGTGACGTCGAGCATTGAGCAGCCGCCTACCGGCACCTTCCAGCGCCAGCTCGCCCGCTTCGGTGAAGAGCTAAAAGATCTCGTGGTCATTCGCCAGCATGATGAAGCCCTGGAAGCGCTGATCACGCCGGAGCAGGAGTCCTACCTGCGCCAGAGCCTGCGCCTGATTCTCGAGCAGTCTCAGCTGGCGCTGCTCAAAGAGGAGCCCGAGCTGTACGAAGCGAGCATCGACAAAGCCCTGGAGCTGCTGAACGGCTACTACGACACCGAACGTGAAGAGACCCAGAGCGTCATAGCCCGCCTTCAAGAGCTGAAGCAGGCCGAAGTAAAGCCCGAGCTGCCGGATATCAGCGCCTCACAGCAAGCGCTGGCCAGCTTCATCGACAACCGTTTCGAGTCCCGTCGTCAGGATGGAGGTGATGCATGAGAAAACTCATCCTGCTGATCGTCGCGGGCCTTGCGGTTGGCGCGCTCTTTGGGCATCTGATGATGTCGGTGCCCGGTTACTGGCTGATTCGAGTGGGCGACACGTCGGTACAAACCTCGTTCTGGTTTGGGCTAGTGCTGCTACTGGGTGCCTTTATCGTCCTGCACTTCGCGCTGCGCCTGCTCACTGGCATCATTCGTCCGGTGGGCCGCTTCCGTACCTGGAATAGCCGTGCTCGCAACCGCCGCGCCATGAAACGTACCGTGCGTGGTTTGGTGGCACTTACCGAGGGCCGCTGGAAGAAAGCGGAGAAAACCTTGGTTCGCGCCGCGGACGACTCTAGCACGCCGCTCGTTAACTACCTCTCGGCAGCGTTGGCCGCGCACTACCAGGGCCATCATGAGAAGTCCCAAGAGCACCTGAACCAGGCCCAGTTGACTACCGACGGCGCGGATACCGCCATCGGCTTGATGCAGGCGCAGCTGATGATCGACCGTCAGCAGCCGGAAGAGGCGCTGGCCATCCTCAACCGCTTGGACAAGCAGCTCACCAATCATCCCCAGGTGCTGAAGCTGCTGAAACAGGTCCACCTTAGTGTCAACGACTGGGAGGGCCTGCGCCGCTTGATTCCACGCCTGGCGGCGCAAAAGCTGATTACGCAACAAGAGCGTGAACAGCTGGAGTTCAAGGCGTATCGTGAGCTGATCATCTTCGAAGCGCAAAACCCCACCAACATCGAACGGGTTCGCGGGCTGTGGGCCGATATGCCTGACTACCTGCGCGGCAATACCGAGCTGATCGTGCTCTACACCGAAGCACTGCTGCACGCCAACGAAGAGCCGATTGCCGAACGCCTGCTGAACCACTCGCTGGATCATCACTGGGATGCACGCTTGGTCAAACGCTACGGTTTGCTCAACGTGGACGCCGCACGTCAGCTCGCCAAGGCAGAGAAATGGCTGCAAGAGCGCCCCAACGACCCCGAACTGCTGCTCGCCTGTGGCCGCCTGTCGCTGCGTGTGGGCCAGTGGGAGAAAGCGCTGGAGTACTTCGAAGCCAGCCAGCGCCAGCGCCCCAACGGCGAAGTATGCGCCGAGCTTGCGCGCCTTTACGCAAGCCTAGGCGAGCATAACAAGAGCCAGCTCTACTATCGCCACAGCGTCGATATGCTGGCGAAATCATTGCCGTCGCTGCCACAGCCGAGCGATGCCAGTGATAGTAAGCAAACGGATAAGAAAGCGGCGAAAAAGACGGCTTAACGGCCCTCTTCAACGTCAAAAAGGGTGCCCATTGGGCACCCTTTTTGATGGCGACTCGCCAGGAGAGCTGACCGCGAATCACACGGATTCCATCGGTTTCTCTGGCGTCGCTACCTGTAGCTCAGAGGTGCAATGCCCGCAGCGAACGGCCTTGATCGGTACCACCATCAAACAGTAGGGGCACGGTTTTTCAGTCGGATCAGCGGGCGCCACCGCCTCTTCACGCTTCAAACGGTTGATGGTGCGCACCAGCAAGAACACCACGAACGCGACGATGGAGAAGCTCACCACCGCGTTAATGAACAATCCCACGTTCAGCGTCACCGCTCCCGCCGCCTGGGCGTCCGCCAAAGTGGCATAAGGGGCCTCCGCCACGCCCTCCCGTAACACGACAAATAGGTTCGAAAAATCGATACCGCCCACCAGTAAACCAATCAGGGGGTTCATGACGTCTTTGACGAGGCTTTGCACGATCAGCGTAAACGCTCCGCCAATGATGATGCCCACCGCCATGTCGATGACGTTGCCCTTGACGGCAAACTCGCGGAACTCCCGAAAAAACTTAGCCATACGCCCTCTCTCCTCACCCAGCTAATGAAACGCTCAAGGGCGACACTGCCCAGAAAGAAGAATGGGCCAAGGCCAACAGAGCGACAAGAGGCAGCGGTCAGATAAAAAAACCCAAACCGTGGGGTTTGGGCAAAGAGGAAGAGCGTCAGCGTCGCTTATTCGAGCGATTCGTAAGGCAGCCCCACATAGTTTTCTGCGATGGTCGTCAGCCCTGCCGCTGAGCTGGTCACGTAGTCCAGTTCGGCCAGCTGCATGCGACTATTGAAATCCTCCTCATCGGAGAAGTTGTGCAGCATGGAGGTCATCCACCAGGAAAAACGCTCTGCTTTCCAGATACGCTTCAAACAGGTTTGCGAATAGCGCTCTATCAGATCGGTACGGCCTTCCTGATAGACCTTGACCAGTAAGCGATAGAGTGTGTTGACATCGCTGGCGGCCAGATTGAGTCCCTTGGCGCCCGTGGGAGGCACGATATGGGCGGCATCGCCCACGAGGAATAGCCGCCCATACTGCATCGGTTCCACCACATAGCTACGCAGCGGCGCGATACTCTTCTCGATGGAGGGCCCTGTCACAAGCTTTTGCGCCACATCGTCCGGCAAGCGCCGCTTGAGTTCCTCCCAAAAACGCTCGTCCGACCAGTCTTCTACTTTTTCGTCCAGCGGTACTTGCAGGTAGTAACGGCTGCGAGTGGCGGAGCGCATGCTGCATAGGCTAAAGCCACGCGCATGGCGCGCGTAGATCAGCTCATCGGACACCGGCGGCGTATCCGAGAGTAGCCCTAACCAGCCGAAGGGATACACCTTTTCGAACTCTTGGATGCGGCCCTGGGGAATCGCTTGGCGGGAGACGCCGTGGTAGCCATCGCAGCCCGCGATGTAGTCGCAGTCGAGCCTGACGGTTTTGCCTTGGTGCTCGAAGGTAAGGTACGGACTATCGCTCTCCAGATCGTGGGGCTGGACGTTTTCTGCCTCATAGAGCGTAGTCGCACCAGCGGCGGCGCGGGCCTCCATCAGATCCCGCGTGACCTCGGTTTGGCCATAGACCATGACCTTGCTGCCGCCGGTCAGCTCGTCCAGCGCAATGCGCACGCGGCGGTTATCGAACACGAGCTCGAAACCGTCGTGGGGCAGGCCCTCTTCATCCATGCGCCGGTCCACACCTGCTTCACGCAACAGATCGACCATGCCCTGCTCGAGCACACCTGCGCGGATACGGCTCAACACATACTCACCGCTGCGACGCTCGACAATCACGTTATCGATACCTTGACGCTGGAGCAGTTGCCCCAGCAGTAGGCCTGACGGCCCGGCCCCAATAATGGCGACCTTCGTTTTCATAGGGATGCCTCGTCGTTGTCATTGTCAAAATCAGATAACTTGTATTTTTCAATGAAACACGTCGCTTAATAAGGCATGATCTAGATCAATTATTGGACATTCTACATTGCATCACTCAACCTTAGTCGTAAAGGAGAGCCCCCATGACGCCCTCGTCGAACGCTCCCGTTCCCGTCTTCAAGCTCTATGGCGAAACGCAGCACTGGCCGACGCCCGACTTGCTCCACTGTGAGTCCATTCCCGAGCGCAGCCGCCTGCATGACTGGCGTATCCGCCCCCATCGCCATGCCGACTTGGTGCATATTTTATTGATCGATCAGGGGAGCGTATCGCTGGAGTTGGAGGGTACGCGTCATGAGCTGCAAAGCGTGGCCGCCATTGTCGTTCCCGCCATGGCGATTCACGGGTTTCACTTTTCACCCGACGTACAAGGACACATCATTACGCTAGCCAAGCCGCTGGCCGAACACTTGCATACCCTGCTGGGCGAAAGCAGCACCCTTAAAAAGGCCGATTTCTTTCGCCTATCGCTGGCTCATGAGCAAACGCGCATTACCACGCTCGTGACCCAGATCGATCGCGAGTATCGCCAGCCAGCGCCTGGACGCAGCCTGCTACTCGAAGCGCTGATCCAGGCACTCGTCGTCGAGCTTTCGCGGCTTGGCCATGCGGTCGGTAGCCCTAAAAGGCGCTATACCCCTCGCCAAAATGACAAGGGGCAGCAACATGTCGAGCAGTTTCAAACGCTCATCGAAACGCATTACCGTGAGCAGCCCAGCATCGAGTGGCTGGCCGGGCAAGTGGGGGTGAGCAGTGCACATTTGAACATGCTCTGCCGCCAACTCGCCGGGCGCAGCGCCCTACAGTTGCTACACGAACGGCTACTGCTGGAGGCCAAGCGCCAGCTTACCTACACCAACATGACCATTGGGCAAGTTTCTGACAGCTTGGGCTTCTCCGAACCGGCCTACTTCACGCGCTTTTTCAAACGCAATACAGCGCTGTCACCTCGCGATTTCAGAACGCGTCAATCGCAAGGGCGTTAACACGCCTTAGAGCAAAAAGAAGGTCGACAGCACTGGAAAGAGGATCAACAGCGTCAAGCGGAGCAAGTCAGACACCACGAACGGCGCCACTCCTTTAAATATCTCCCCAAGCCCGACGTGCGGTGCCATCGCTTTGATGACGAACACGTTCATCCCCACCGGCGGGGTCATGAGGCCCAGCTCAACGGTCAACACGGTCAATATACCGAACCACACCGGGTCGATGCCCATCGCCTGAATGATCGGGTAGACCACCGGCACGGTGATCACCAGCATGGCGATGGAGTCCATGAACATCCCCAGCACGAAGTAGAGCGCCAGGATGCACAGCACCACAACGATGGGCGTGAGGTCCATGCCGTAGAGCAGATCCGTGATGGAGAACGAAATGCGCGATACGGAGATGAAGTAACCCAGCGTTTCCGCCCCAACCAGCATAAAGAACACCACCGCAGAAAGCGCCAGCGTCTCCTGTACGCTATGCCATAGCTGGGCACCGCGCATGCCTTTCGCCAAGGCGTAGAGCAGCGTTGCAAATGCGCCGACACTGGCCCCCTCGGTGGGCGTAAAGGCACCGAAATAGATCCCTAGAATCATCACCAGGAAGACGCCAAAGAACGGTACCAAACCGGTCAGCGAGAGCAGCTTCTTTTTCCAGGCAGTGGGTTGACCCGCTACCGCCAGGGAGGGGCGCAGGTACATCACCACGGTAATGGTCAGCGAGTACATCACCAGTCCCAGCAGGCCGGGAATCAGCCCCGCCATGAACATATCGCCCACGGACTGTTCGGTAAGAATGGCGTAAATCAGCAGCGCGATACTGGGCGGAATCATGATGCCCAGTGTGCCGCCAGCGGCCAGCGCACCGGTCGCCAAGCCACGGTTATAGCCGTAGCGCTCCATTTCGGGCAGTGCCACTCGCGTCATGGTGCTCGCCGTCGCCAGCGATGAACCGGAGATGGCGGAAAAGATGCCGCAAGAGCCCACCGCTGCAATCGCCAAGCCGCCTTTCCAGCCACCGCAAATGATCCGGGTCGAATCAAACAGCTTACCGGCCATCCCCGAGTGAGCCGCCAGTACGCCCATTAAAATGAACATGGGCACGGCGCTGAAGCTATAGTTGGAGAGCACCTCGACCGGTACGGTTTTCAATTGTGCAATGGCGGCATCCCAACTGATGATCTGAGCAAATCCCACCACACCGACGATCAGCATGGTCAACGCGACCGGGACGCGCAGAATCATCAATACCAATAATAGCCCTAGCCCAATGGCACCAATCGCTTCACTCCCCATGAGCTGCCTCCTCACCGGCCGCATAGATCATGCCTAGCAAGGCGTGAATGGCGCTGCGCAATCCCAATAGCAAACTCAGCACCGCTGCCAATTGGTAAATGGGCCCCATGGGCAACCGCAGGTCTTGGGTGACCTCCCCGTGCCGCGTCGCCGCGGCAGCAGAATCCAGCAGCCCAACGAACAGGATGAGTCCCAGCGCCATGAAGCCGAGTAAAAAGACGCCCTGCACACGATTTTTGATGGCTTGTGGCAAGCGGTGTGAGAACGCTTCGACCACCACTTGGCTTTTTTCGACATTGGCCGCCATCGCGGCCAGTAGTGCGAACAGCATCAAGTAGCTCACCAGCTCCACACTTCCGGAGACACGCAGCGCAATCGCGCCCTCGGTCAACCGGGAAAGATAGCGTGTGCTGACATCGGCCATGGTGACCCCCAGCAGGCCAATCAAAGCGACCCCGGCCACTAAGCGACAAATGAGGGCCAGCCAATGGCTGGCCCGATAAAAAGTAGACTGCATGACACATTACCCCTATTGGGCGCTGCAAGACTCGCTGGCTGCCAACGCCGCCTGATAGACGTCGCGCGCCTGATCGAGACCACGCTCTTCCAACTGCGTCAGGTAGTTTTCAATACCTGTTTGAAGCGGCGCCTGCCAGTCGGGATGCTCCAGCGGGTTTTCGATTTCGCGAATCGTGTGGCCCGCTTCGACGGCCTCTTGCTTGCCTTCTACGTCGAGTCGGTCAAACACTGCACCGGCGTTTTCAGCCCACTTCATACCGGAGTTATTGTCGATCACCGCCTGCTGCTCGGGGGTCAGGCTGTCGTAGCTGCGCTGATTCATGGTGGCCACGAAAATCAGCGTGTAGAACGGCACCTCGGTGTGGTAGTTGACGAGTTCGTTGATACGGAAGCCTTTCAAACCCTCCCACGGAAAGCTCAGGCCCTCGATCACGCCGCGCTGCATGGAGGTATAAATGTCGGGTGCAGGCATGCCTACCGGACTCGCCCCCATATTTTCCAGCATCTCACCCGCCACTGCGGTGGGGCGACGAATGCGCAGACCCTGCAGATCGGCGGGGGTTTGCACGTCGGTATCGATGGTGTGGATGCCACCCGGGCCCGTGGTAAACATGAAAAGCGGACGAGTATCTTCGTATTCGCTGTCCAAATGGCCGTCGTCGTAGAGCGTCTGCAGCACACACGCCCCTTGGGTCGCGGTGCTGGCGACGCCCGGTAGCTCAACGATTTGCGACAGCGGGAAACGGCCCGCCGTATAGCCCTGGGCGGTAGCGCCGATATCGGCAATCCCATTGGCGGCGGCTTCGTAGATGGAGTCCGGTTTGGCTAACGTACCGGCGGGAAACATCTGAATGGTCAGCTCGCCGTTGGACTCTTCGGCAATGGTATCGGCCCAGGCCTGCAACACATCCTGGTTGACGCCCGACGGGCCAGGCCAGAAGTGGGCCATACGTAGAGTGGTTTCTGCCTGCGCAGCGCTAATGGAAAGTCCTGCAATGGCGGCTGCCAGCACGCACCGAGCAAAGGTATTTTTCATGGGGGACTCCAGGCTTATTTGGATTATTATAAGTTCGCAAAGCGAATAGTAGTTCGCTATAGAGCCTACCTTAGTTCACTATTTTGACTAGAGCTAATCGACATTCGTCTATGGTCAAACGCCACCAGAAGCGTGCTTTCCTTTTTCGATAAACCTTTCCCGTAGCACTGACAAGATAGCGTTATTAAAAGATACAATGTCAGGCTAAAATTGGACTTTTCCAACATTCATTATCGACTAAGGTCGGATCAACACAAAAAAGCGTTGCTGACGCATCAGCAACGCTTTTTTGTTCGTGAAGGGCTTTTCATGCCCATAGGCTCAGAAATCAAAAAACACCGTCTCACCCTCACCCTGTAAGCGGATATCCAGCCGGTAACGCACCTTGCCACACACCTCTTCGCGCTGGGCGATCAGCGTTTGGCGGCGCGTCGGTGACTCGATGCGCGAAAGAACCGGGCACTGAGCGTTCGCTTCGGCCTCATCGTCGAAGTAGAGGCGCGTTTGCAGGTGGATGTTCACTCCACGGGCAAAGAGCGTCAGGTTGATGTGTGGCGCCATCAACTGCCCACTGGGGTGTTTCACCGCGCCGGGCTTGATGGTGGTCAGCGACCACTCGCTGCCGTGATCGAAGGTGGTCGCGGTGCGGCCAAAGCTGTTGAACGGTTTTTTAAGGTCATAATCGGCTTGGTAGTCGCCGTGAGTATCGGCTTGCCACGCTTCTAAAAACGCATCGCGCACCAGGTCGCCGTTGCCGTCGATCACGGTGCCGACGACCTCGATATGCTCGCCCTCGGCGTCGGGCTTGGCCATCTCGTTCCAGATTTCTTCGTCGCGCACGGGGTTACCCGCCGCGGCGAGGGCAAGGCCGATATGCACGTAGGGGCCGGCCGTTTGCGAGGCGGTTTCCCGCAGCATCAGATCGCTTGTCGGCTGGGTATTGGGCTGAATAGCGGGCTGTTTCATGAGATTCCCCTAGCCTTACTGGTTTTCGAAATAGGTTTGCAGCTCACCGCGCACCACGATGTCAAAACGGTAGGCCAGACAGTCCATCGGTTTGCTATGGGCCATGTCGAGTCGGCCGATCATGGTGTCCACTGCGTCGGGATCTCTGAGCGTGTGCACGATGGGGCACAGGGGAATCAGCGGGTCACCCTCGAAGTACATCTGGGTGATCAGCCGCGTCGAGATCGAAGGCCCGGTGACCGAGACGTGAATATGCGCGGGCCGCCAGCTATTCATATCGTTGGGCCACGGGTAGGGGCCGGGCTTGATGGTGCGAAAACGATAAAAGCCCTGCTCGTCGGTCAAACAGCGCCCTACACCGCCGAAATTAGGGTCCAGCGGTGCTAGGTACTTATCGTTCTTATGACGGTAGCGCCCACCGGCGTTGGCCTGCCACATTTCTACCAGCGTATGTGGCACCGGCTTGCCAAACTGATCGACCACGCGGCCAAACATGATGATACGCTCGCCCTGGGGCAGCCCGCCTTGACCTGAATCCTGACGGAAGTTCAGCAGCAGGTCGTTATCGTGGGGCCCCATGCGCAGGTGGCTAAAGTCCGGGCCGGTCAGTTCGGAGGCCGTGGGTTGCTGCATACTCACCAGCGCCTGCTGTGGCGAACGCGCCACCGAGGTTTTATAGCCCGGCGCATAGGCGGGCGGATGCCAGTTGCGGTCGCGTGCCACAAAGCGTTTGTTGTCGTGGGTCATCGCCCTTACCTCTTGTCCATGTCGTTGATTCGCTACTCGCCCCAACCCAGCTCTTTGGCGAGGGCAAAGGCGTGGTTGGCCGCCGGAACGCCGCCGTAAATCGCCACGTGCATCAACACTTGGCGCAGCTCGGCGTCGGTTAGACCAATCCGCTTGGCGGTTTTCAGGTGCAGCGTGAGCTCCTCACGACCCAGGGCGGCGAGAATGCCGGTGGTGATCATGCTGCGCTCACGACGGGTGAGATCGTCGTTGCTCCACAGCTCGCCCCAGGCCAAGCGGGTAATCATCTGCTGGAAGGGCGCATCCAGGCGGTTGGCGTTGGCGGTGGAGCGCGCGACGTGCTCCTCGCCCAATACCTGCTTGCGCGTCTCCAAGCCGGTCGCATAAGCTACGCCGTGGTTGGCTACGTCGCCTAAATCCCTCATTAGTACGGCGAGGAGTTTCTCCGCAAACAGCGCCGGGGCTTCCACCGAAGGCACATGGCCAACGCCGTCAAAAATCTCTAGCGGTGCGCCATCGAGCTCTTCCGCCAGGGCGTCCAGCGTCGCGGGGGGCGTGGCCATGTCTTCACTGCCGCCAAACAGCTGCACTTTCGTGCTCTTGCCTGAGAGCTTGCCAGTAAAGGTATCGCGACCCAGCATTTCGCACAGCTGGGCGTAGGATTCATCGTCGCCACGGCCCATCTGGGTACACCAGCCCGCTTTCAGCGCGGGGCTTGCCTCGAACGCCGCTTTGGCAAACCAGCGCGGCACGATCTCTTCAGACATCGCCGCCAGGCCTTCCTGGCGAACGCGACCGGCGCGCGTGTTCCAGAGATCTGGATTGCCGATCACGGCGCCAGTGTTGGTCAACGTCGCGGAAAGCAGGCGGTCGGCATGTTCGGCAATCAGCTGCTGGCCCACTACCCCTCCAATGGAGGTACCGGCAAAGTGAAAGCGCTGCGCGCCCGCCAGGTCTACCAGCGCCAATGCCTCCGCCGCGAGATCAGCAGGGGCGATGCGATCCCCACTCACCGCTTGGCTGGCCCCGTGGCCGGGGAGATCCCAGGTCAGCACCCGATAGCGGGGCAGCAGTGCGGGAATGACGTCATCCCACACCGCTTGGCTCATGCCCAACGGGTGCGCCAGTACGACCAGCGGGTTGCCTTCTGCGCCGAGCAGGCGGTAAGCCACGCCGCGGCCATTGATGGTAAGAAATGCCATGACGGCCTCCGTTAAGCGCGTTCGATCAGGGTAGCAATTCCCTGCCCCACACCCACGCACATGGTGCACAGCGCGTAGCGCTTGCCGCTGTTGTGCAGCTCATGAGCCGCGGTCATCAACAAGCGCGCACCGGACATACCCAGCGGGTGGCCCAGCGCAATCGCGCCGCCGTTGGGGTTCACACGGGGGTCGTCGTCTTCAAGGCCCAAGTCGCGCATACAGGCCAGCGCCTGGGCGGCAAACGCTTCGTTGAACTCGAATACATCGATCTCATCCATCGAGATACCGGTGCGTTCGAGCAGTTTCTGCACCGCTGGTACCGGGCCGTAGCCCATGATGCGCGGCTCGACGCCCGCCGTGGCCATGCCGATGATTTTCGCCATCGGCTTGAGGCCGTGCTGTTTGACCGCCGCCTCGCTGGCGACCAGCATGGCTGCCGCGCCGTCGTTCACACCGGAGGCGTTGCCAGCAGTGACGCTGCCGCCATCACGGAACGGCGTCGGCAGCGCCGCTAGTTTTTCCAACGTGGTTTCCCGCAGGTGCTCGTCCTGATCGAAGATCAGCGGTTCCTGCTTGCGGCGGGGAATCTCGATGGCGGTAATCTCTTGGGCAAAACGCCCGGCTTTTTGGGCCGCCGAGGCTTTCTGCTGGGAGCGCAGGGCAAACGCATCCTGGTCTTCCCTAGAGATATTGAACTGTTCGGCGACGTTTTCTGCCGTTTCCGGCATGGAGTCGATGCCAAAGGTTTTCTTCATCAGCGGGTTGACCAAGCGCCAGCCGATGGTGGTGTCTTCGATTTTCTGGCCGCGGGAAAAGGCGCTGTCGGCCTTGCCCATCACGTAGGGCGCGCGAGACATGGATTCCACGCCGCCTGCCAGCGCCAGCGCCATCTCACCGGCTTTGACCGCGCGAAACGCCGTGCCCACCGCATCCATGCCCGAACCGCACAGGCGGTTCATCGTGGTGCCGGGCACCGAGGTGGGAATGCCCGCCAGCAGCGACGACATCCGCGCCACGTTGCGGTTATCTTCGCCGGCCTGGTTGGCACAGCCCATGAACACTTCTTCGATGGCGGCGGGGTCGAGACCCGGCGCTTCCGCTAATACCGCTTTAAAAATCGTGGCGGCGACATCATCCGGACGCACGCTCGCCAACGTGCCGCCAAAGCGGCCAATCGCGGTGCGGCGGGGATGACATAGATAAACGTCACTCATGGCAAACTCCTCATGCGCCCGCGTGGGCTTGCTCGGTGCGGGCTTTTAGCTCGCGCAAAATGGTCAGCTCGTGGGCACTGGGCTCGGGAGTGCTTTCGAGCTGCTCGGCAAAACGGATGTCCCAGCCGGTCGCATCGATGACGTCTTCGCGGCTAACGCCAGGATGCAGCGAGACGACCACCAGCTCCTTGGTGTCGGGGTCAGGCTTCATCACGCACAGGTCGGTGATCACCCGAGTCGGGCCTTTGCCGATGTTGGGGACGTTATCGCGGCCTTTGCCGTCGCGGCCAAAGCCTAGCGTGGTCACGAAATCGACGTCTTTTACAAAGGCGCGCTTGGAGTGTTTCAGTGTGATGAACACCTCGCCAGCGTTGGTGGCAATTTCCGGCGCGCCGCCGCCGCCCGGCAGTCGTACCTTGGGCGCTTTGTAATCACCAATCAGCGTGGTATTCAGGTTGGCAAAGCGGTCGATTTGCGCGGTGCCCAAAAAGCCCACGTCGATTTTGCCGCCCTGCAGCCAGTAGCGGAACATCTCCGGCACCGCCACGGTGGTCAGCGCCGACTCGCACAGCTCGCCATCGCCTATCGAGAGCGGCAGGGTATCGGGCTTGGTTTGCAGCGTGCCAGATTCGTAAATCAGCACCACGTCCGGTGCATGGGTGAGACGCGCCAAATTCGCGGCTTCAGAAGGCAGGCCGATGCCGACGAAGCAGGTCATGCCGTTTTCGAGCGCCCGCGCCGCGGTGACCGACATCATTTCAGAAGAGGTGTATTCCAGACTCATCAGGCTTGGCCTCCTGCATTAAAGACGTTGTCGTCGAGCCACTGGGTAAAGGTGTCGCGGTCGCGTGCGATGGCATCCCACTCTTTGTAGAAGCGATTGCTGCGGCCGTAGTAGCCGTGGGTATAAGAAGGCAGCGCCCCTTTTTCGGCGACGGCGATGGCGCTAATGGCCCAGCTGGGAATCACGCAGGCGTTGGGAGTCGCCCCCAGGTCATCGACAATCTCTTCCACCGTGACGATGCTGTGCTTGGCGGCCAGTACCGCTTCTTTTTGTACCCCGACGATACCCTCGACCAACACGTTGCCCTGGCGATCCGCCCGCTGGGCGTGAATGATCGACACATCCGGCCGCACCGCAGGAACCGCGGCCAACCGCTCGCCGGTGAACGGGCAGTCGATGAACTTGATCTGGTCGTTGACGCTGGGCAGCTCGCTGCCGATGTAGCCGCGGAACACCGCCAGCGGCAACCCGGCCGCCCCCGCTTCGAAGGCGCAGGCCATCGCCGCGTGACTATGCTCCAGAATCTCGATCTTGCACGGCCAGCCTTTCTCGACGGCATCACGCAGGCGGTGCAGCGAGCCGACACCAGGGTTACCGCCCCAGGAGAAGATGACTTTTTTGGCACAGCCCGCGCCGATCATTTGGTCGTAAATGATATCAGGGGTCATGCGAATCAGCGTCAGGTCACGCTTTTTCTGACGGATCACTTCGTGACCTGCCGCAAAAGGAATCAGGTGGGTAAAGCCTTCCATGGCCACGGTAGCGCCGTCTTCGACGAGGCGCGCTACCGCGTCATGCAAGCTGAGAAACTCGGCCATGATGGGTGCCTCTTAGCTGGTCGTTGCCATACTTGTTGGTATTTGTTCGTCAGACGAACACAGATTCTCAATACGAACAAGTTACTTCCGAACACCTATCGGGTCAAATGGCGGTGGCGTTTCCCAGACAGCGGGCGAACGGTACAGACAAACCGCTTGAATCAAAAAAATATTGATAAACAAACGCTTAATCCGACATCAGCCAGGCACGGGCACGCTTCATCTGCTCCTTGCTGCTACCAAGGTATAAAGCTGGGTCGCAGGCATCTCGCAGCGCATCGGCGCCGATGACGTCTTTCACGTCAGGATGGCTCGAGAGCACGTCTGCGTAGGCGCGGGCTTCTCGACGCGCGGTCTCCGCCGCGTCGGCACTAACGGCTTTGGCCTTCTCAGTACCTAGGGCGGGTGCCAACAATCGGGCGACCGGTTCGGCCATGATGCCCCCGCCCGTGGCCGTCAAATTGCGCGCCATGTTCTCAGCGTTCACGTCGAGCCCCTCCAGCAGCACGGCGACCTGCTCCAAGGCGCCTTCTACCAGTAGAGCGCTTTCGATCAACGGCGCCCACTCGGCATGCCATTCGCCCAGTCCACGCTCGAGAGGTTGCGCCGCAGCGCTCATCACGACGCTGGTATGGCCATGCACGAGCCGCGCGGCTCCCTTGATCAGTGCGCTACGTACCGGGTTACGCTTATGCGGCATCGACGACGACTCGCCCATGCCGGGCGCAGAGGGCTCCGCCACTTCGCCCACTTCGGTTTGCGTCAGTAGCGACACATCCAGGGCGATTTTTTCAGCGGCGCCCGCGACGGCATCCAATGCCGTACTGAGCGCATGGATCGGGTAGCGGTCGGTATGCCAGGGGAGCACCGGCGACGCCAACCCTAGCCGCTCGGCCAGCGCGTCCATCCAGTCGAGCCCCAAATGCCCCCAGCCCGAGTGCACGCCTACTGCACCGCCGAACTGTACGGGCAGCGCCACGTCCATCAAGCGGCGTCGGCTCTGCTCTAGGCCAATCGCCCAGTGGGCCACCTTCACCCCGAAGGTGATCGGCAGCGCCTGCTGCATCAGCGTCCGCCCCACCATCACGGTATCCCCATGCGCGCTCATCAACGCCAGCGCCGCCGCACGGCAGCGCAGCAGTAGGTCGTTCAGCGCGGCCAAGCGCGGTGTCAGTAGCAGCATCAGCGCCGAATCGACGACATCCTGGCTGGTCGCTCCTTGGTGCCAGTAGCGTTTCAGCTCGTTCGGGAGCAGTGAGCGCCCCTGCTTCACGAAGGGAATCGCCACATTGCCACCACTGGCAATGCCCTCTGCCAGGGCATCGACGCTGAAGGTGGCCTTTTCTAACTGGTCGCGTATTTGCTGGCTCACCCCGGCAGGTACGGCTCCGCTGGCTTCCTGCACTTCCGCCAGGGCGAGCTCGAAAGCCAGCATGGCCTTCACCATGGCCTGCTCATCACAGGCGTCCAAGGCAGGCTGGCTCATGAAGGGGTGTTGGGTAAAGATGGCGGGCATGGCAACGACGTCTCCGTTAGCAACGCCTTGGCAACTGCGTGCCAAGAGGCAAGGGTCCTGAGCGCACGCATTTGTACTTATGTTCGCTCTTCGAACTATAGGCTAAAGAGACCGCTACCCATCAAGCAACCAAAATTTAACAATAGGCGCTACGCTGCTCACGATGACGTTGCTAGGGGATTGCCATCGTGGTGTCATCCGGCAACACGTATCGCATCACCATGTCCGTGACATGGTCTTCCAGCTTGCGCTGATTCTCCGGCGTCATTTGTTGCCAGTCGAAAATGCGCGAAAACGTGTGCTGGTTGGAGACGTTGAAAAATGAGAGTGCGCTAATCAGCCAATGAAGCTCGCGGGGGTCGAGCCCTTCACGAAAACAGCCCGCCTCGACACCGCGGCTGTAGACGTTGGTAAGCGCATCGATCACGCCTGCGTTCAGCGATTGGATCAGTTTCGATTGCGCCAGATAGCGGCCATGATGGATGTTCTCGATCATCACCAGGCGAATGAAGTCGGGATTGTTGGCGTGATGGCAGAACGTAAACCGCACCAATCGGCTCAGCGCCTCTACCGGAGCCAAATGGTTTAGCTGCAGCTCCGTTTCTTGTAAACGCACTTTTTGATACGCCGCTTCCAGCGTATGCAAGTAGAGCGTCTCTTTGTCTTTGAAGTAGTAGTAAATCATGCGCTTGGAGGCACGCGTCTTTTCGGCGATTTCGTCTATGCGCGCCCCTGACAAGCCTTTTTCCGAGAATTCGCGCGTGGCGACGGCCAGGATATCGGCCTGGACAGACTCGGGATCGTTTTTACGGCCGCGCCGCGGAGAAGAGGACGAAGAAGCGTTGGATGTGGCGGTCATCGAGAGGGCCTTTATTATCATGATCGTCTTTGGTCTAGTATGCCATATATTGACTGAACGTACCATTTCGTACATTGTTGTTTTGGACACGGTGAAATGGCCATGTGCATCACCTTCATGGCTTTTCAAACCCCATGACAATGGCTCGATAAGAGGACAACAATAATGTCTCTACGCCCCATGCTCTCACTACCAACGACATCCATGAAACGCACGCTGACAGTGGCGATTGCGTCGGCAGCACTGCTGACGGCGGCGCATGCCTCGGCACAAACCCTGCGCTTTGCCCATGTGGACCCCGACGACTGGACGACCTCCAAAAAAGGGGCCGCCGGTCAGGTCTTCAAAAACCTCGTCGAAGCCGAAACCGACCTCACGGTCGAGCTCTATCCGGCGGGTGCGTTAGGTGGGGAAACCGAACTCATCGAAGGCGCGCAGGATGGCACCATTAGCATTGCGATGGTGTCCGGCGCCTATGCGAACTTCTGCCCGGCCGTCGCCGTCACGGACATTCCGTACACCTTCCCGTCAGCGCCCGTTGCCTGGGAAGTCATGGACGGTGAATTCGGTACGGCACTCGCCGAACACTGCCTAGAGCAAACCGGCCTGCGCACCCTGGCCTATGGCGAAACCGGCTTCCGTCATTTCACCAACTCCGTGCGCCCCATTCATACCCCCGAGGACATGCAGGGGCTGAAGTTCCGAGTACAAACCATCCCTCTCTACTTGGAAATGGTCAGCGCGCTAGGCGGAGTGCCGCAGGGAATTGCCTGGGGTGAAGTACCGACGGCGCTGGCGACCGGCGTGGTGGATGGCCAAGAGAACCCCATCTCGGTTATCTACGGCAACAATTTCTACGAGTTCCAGGACTACCTGACCCTCGATCGCCATGTGTACGGTGTCGATCACATCCTGATCAACGATGAGATCTTCCAGTCGCTCTCCGAAGAAGAGCAAGCCGCCGTGAAGCGCGCGGCAGTGGTGGCAGGCACCACCGGTCGCGCCATCCAGCAGTTCAATTCCGCCGAGGGCATCACCAAGCTGCAGGCAGAAGGCATGGAGATCACTCAGCCCACCGCCGAGCAGATGGACGCCTTCCGCGAAGCCGCACAGCCACCGGTTCAGGCCTACCTGCGCAACGAGCTGGGCGATGAAGCCGAGTGGATCGACCGTCTCGCTGCCGCCGTGGATGACGCCTCCTCACGCTTCTAACCGCCGTTCAATGTAAGTGCTTGCGAGTAGGCCGCCGCGCCTACTCGCCTCCTTGCGTGCCTGACCATCGATCGAAGGTGCCCTTATGCCTGCTCTTCTCCGCCGAATACATCGCGGCCTCATACTTTTCAATGGCAGCCTGGCGGGGCTTGCCATGATGCTGATCTTCCTGCTGGTCGCAGGTAATGCCTTTGCCCGCTACACCTACGGCGGCTCCATTAGCTGGGGAGAAGACACCGCTATTTACCTGATGATTTACGGCCTGATGTTCGGTATGTCCTGGGCCTATTTACAAGACAAACACATCGGTTTCGATCTCATTCGCCGTTTACTGCCCGCCCACTGGGTGCGTTGGCAGGCGGCGGCGGTCGACGTCGTGGTACTCGCCGTGGGAATCGGCTTGATGGTGTCGGCGGTCGAGTTCATCTCGGCGCGAGGCGGGCGCACGTCGTCGAGTACCGGCATGCCCATGTGGCTGTTCCAAGCGTCCATGCTGCTGGGCGGTGGGTTACTGAGTCTTTCAGCACTCGTCATGGGTGCGCTGCGCTTGAGTCAGCCCATTCATGAGGAGGCGTCCTCATGATTTTCATACTGCTCATCGCCCTCGTGTTACTGGGCGTGCCGTTTGCCTTTGCCATCCTCGGTTCGCTCACGGTCCTGATGGGCGCCGGCGATTTGCCCTACCACATTCGCATCGTCTCGCAGCAGTTCTTTGGTGGCATGGAGTCGTTTCCGCTGCTGGCCATTCCGCTCTTCATTCTAGCGGGCGAGCTGATGAACGAAGCCGGTATCACCCACCGCATCATCAACCTCGCCAGCGCCATCGTGGGCCGCCTCAAGGCGGGGCTTGCCCACGTCAATATCTGGGCATCGGTGATTTTTGCCGGACTGTCCGGCTCTGCGATTGCGGATACGTCCGCGCTTGGCCGGGTGTTCATTCCCTCGATGGAAAAAGAGGGCTACCCGCGTGACTTTGCCGCCGCCCTCACCGCGGCGTCGTCCGTGATTGGTCCCATCATTCCGCCGAGCATTCCGGTCATCATCTATGCATTGACGGTCTCGGGCGTCTCCGTGCCAGGGCTCTTTTTGGCCGGCATCGTCCCTGGTGTCCTACTCGCCCTTGGGCTGTCGATTTACGTGTACTTCTTTGCAGGCGACCTAAGTACGGCGACGGTAAAGCAACAGTCACGGCGTCATGCGTTACTGCATGGTCTGCTCCCCGCACTCATGCCGGTATTCGTGGTGGGCGCCATTCTCGCGGGCATGGTCACCCCCACCGAGGCCGCTGCGTTTGCCGTGGTGTACGCGCTGATTCTCGGCGTGGTGCTCTATCGCAACATCAAACTGATCGACCTACCCGCCATTTTTGCCCGCGCCATGCGCGACAGCGCGGTGATCATGGTCATCATGGGCGCCGTCGCCGCCGCCAACTGGGTATTAACGTTCGAGCGCGTGCCCAACATGCTGACGGAATGGGCCTTGATGAGCATCGATACCCAGTGGACCTTCTTCATTGCAGTCATTCTTCTGCTGTTGGTGGTCGGGCTATTTTTGGAAGGGATTGCCGCTATCTTGGTGCTCGTTCCCATTCTTCATCCGATTGCCATGGCGCTGGGCATCGACCCGCTGCACTTCGGCATCGTGGTGATCTTCAACCTGATGATGGGACTGATCACACCCCCCATGGGGCTCTGCCTCTTCGTGGCGGACTCCGTGTCGGGCGTGGGCATGGGCCCCATTATCCGGCGCATCATGCCCATGCTCGCCGTCCAGTTCTTGGTGTTACTGCTCATTACCTTCGTACCGTCCTTGGTCACGTTCCTGCCGCGCTTGGCGGGCTACTGATCGCCACTCTTACAAGGAGCATGATGCCATGTACTCATCGATTGCTACCGTTTGCCTCAGCGGCTCGCTGGAAGAGAAAGTCGATGCGATTGCTCAGGCGGGTTTCGAAGGGCTCGAGCTGTTCGAAAACGACTTGACGGCCTTCGCGGGCACGCCACGGGAAGCTGGCGAGCTCATCCGCTCCCGTGGGCTGAAGCTGGTCACTCTCCAGCCTTTTCGTGACTTCGAAGGACTGCAGGGCCGCGCGCGGGAGCGCGCCTTCGATCGAGCCGAGCATAAGTTCGATCTAATGGAAGAGCTCGGCACCGATTTGCTGATGGCCTGCAGCACCGTCCACCCGGATGCCCTGCCAGGCATTAGCCGCGCGGCCGATGACTTTTTCGAGCTGGGCGAACGCGCCGCAAAACGGCAGTTACGCGTGGCCTACGAAGCCCTGGCCTGGGGCCGACACATCCACGACTACCGCGATAGCTGGGAAGTGGTACGCCGGGCGGCGCACCCGCATGTAGGCCTGGTGCTGGATACCTTCCATATCTTCTCGCGCCAGACGGAGCTAGGCACCCTGGGCCGCATTCCCGGTGACCGTATCTTTTTGGTACAGACCGCCGATGCGCCGCGCCTGTCGATGGATCACCTGTCGTGGAGTCGACACTACCGCTGTTTCCCGGGACAGGGCGAGCTACAGATGGATCGTTTCATGGCCATGCTGGACGAGACGCGCTACGACGGTCCGCTCTCCCATGAGATCTTTAACGATGTGTTCCGCATGGGCCACAGCGACCAAACCGCGCGCGATGGGCTGCGCTCCTACCACTTGCTGCGCAGCATGCAGAGCGATAGCGGCATTCCCGCGCCGCAGCCCATCGAGTCCGTCGCCTTTCTCGAAATCGCCGTCGAGCCCGAGGACTTGACGCCGCTGCGCGAGCTGCTGAGCGCCCTGGGCATGGCCTGCGTCGGTCGGCACCACACGCTGGACGCCGAGCGCTGGGCGGCGGGCGACGTCAACCTGGTGCTGAATACCGAGTCGAGCTTTACCGGGCGCGTACCGGGCCGTGACGCCACGGCCGTCACGGCGATTGGCCTGCGGGTGGGTAACGCTTATGAAGCGTTCAAGCGGGCAGATAAACTCGGTTACGAGATCGTCGAGCCTGAAGACGTGGGCGCGAGTCACCGTATGAGCGCGCTGCGCAACGTCGATGGCAGCCTCTCGTATATCATCGATGACTCGCAGCTGAGCCGTACATGGGATCGCGAGTTTCCCCTAGAGCGCCAGCCGGTGCCCCAAGGATCGCTGGTGGATATCGACCATATCAGCGTGGCGCTCTCCTACCATGACTACCTGTCGCTGATGCTGCAGTACCGCGCCATCTTCCAACTAGAGGTGACTCCCTCGTTCGACGTCACCGACCCGCGCGGTTTGATTCAAAGCCAAGTACTGCAAAACGGCAATGGTCGTTTTCGTTTAGCGCTCAATGCCAGCGCCTCACCGGACACGGCCAGCAATCGTTTTGTTCGTCAATATGGTGGGTCGGGCGTTCACCATATCGCTCTAAGCACCACGTCCCTGCGTGATGCCAGTGCTGCGTTACATAAGGCAAACACCCCCATGCTGCCGATACCCAGCAACTACTACCGCGACCTGGCGGCGCGCTTCGACCTACCGGCGCAAACCCATGCCTGGATGCAGGAGCACCACATCCTGTTCGATCAGGACGCTCACGGCGACTTCCATCAGCTCTATACGCAACCCAACCACAAAGCCTTCTTCATCGAATTAGTGCAGCGAGAGGGCTACCAGGGGCTAGGCGCGCCGAATGCCTTCGTGCGGGTCACGGCACAGCAACGCCTGGAAGCCGCTCGCGCAGCCTCAGATATCGATAGCGACACGGGAGAGCGCCCCGCATGATCACATTAGGACTCGTCGGCGAAGGTATCGCCAAATCACAATCTCCCGACCTGCACGAACGCCTAGGCGCATCGCTGGGCCTAGCCGTCCGCTACGACTTGGTCGACAGCCTGGGGATCGCGGATTTCGACTTTGCCAGCGCCATTCAGCGGCTGCGCGCAGAAGGATACCGAGGCACCAACGTCACCTTTCCCTTCAAAGAGACAGCCGCCAAATTAGCCGACATCTGTGGAGCCGGTGTACAGCGGGTCGGCACCGCCAATACGCTCTTGTTCGATGAACAGGGATTGCGTGCCGAAAACACCGACTATACCGGGTTCATCAGCGCCTACCGTCACTCGTTTGGCAACCAGCCGGCGGGCGATGTCTTGTTGATCGGTGCCGGTGGCGTGGGACGCGCCGTGGCGTGCGCGCTCGGCGAGCTGTCAGCCCGCTGCATCCATATTTTGGAGCGCGACGCACAGCGTGCCGACACCCTATGCCAGGATCTGAATGCCATGGGCATTGCCGCCACGTGCGTGTCAGCCGAACAGGCAACGCGCGAGCTGCCCACCTGGCAAGGGGTCGTGAACTGCACCCCCATTGGCCACATCAACCATCCCGGCTGCCCCATCGACACCGCAGGCCTGGGTGCCCAGCACTGGGTATTCGATGCGGTGTACATTCCGGCCCATACCGAGCTCTTGAAGGCGGCGCACGAGGCCCATGCCAACACGCTCTCCGGCGTCGACCTGTTCGTCTTTCAGGGAGTGGATGCGTTTCGGTTTTTTACTCAGGGGCAGCTCGACCCAGAGCAGATCACACCGCACGTGATCCCCCTGCGCACTCACTACGTCGAGCAACTCGTTGCACAAAAACCCCAGCGCGCTTCATGACACCCCCGGAAATTAGCGTACAATAATTCGCTCATCGAACGTTCATTGCGCGCCGCACCGGGGAGCCGACCATGCTCGATATTCTAGCCATTACCACGCCCATTTTTTTGCTCATGGGTATTGGCTATGTGGCGCGCTGGGGCGGGATCATTCAACGCGAACAGCTGCAAGGCGTGGGCGTTTTCGTGCTGTACTGCGCCTTGCCCGCCCTGGTGATTCGCGCGCTGACCCAGCAGCCGCTGAGCGACATTTTTCAGCCGAGCTACCTGCTGGCGTATGGTTTGGGATCGCTCTTCGTGCTGTGCGCGGGCTTGGTCCTCTGCTGGAAACTACAGCGCCAACCGCTGAACGCGAGCGCCATGCAGGCACTCGGCATGACCGCCTCCAATAGCGGATTCGTCGGCTACCCGGTCGCCGCCATGGTCATCGGCTCACCGGCAGCGGTGCTCTTAGCGCTCAATATGCTGGTGGAAAACCTGCTGATCATTCCCGCCGCGCTCATTCTTGCCGAAATGGGCAACCAGCAGGGCTCGAACGTGTGGCAGACCCTGCGACAAACGGCACGGAATCTGGCGAAAAATCCTTTGCTGATCGGCTTGACCGTCGGGGTCGTCATCGCAGGCACGGGTATCGACATGCCCCTCCCCATCGAGAAAGCGATCCACATGCTGGCCGAAGCCGCCGGGCCCGCCGCCCTCTTCGTGATTGGCGGCTCGCTATTTGGTCTGCGTGCACAAGGTATGATGAGGGACGTGGGCCAAATCGTGGTGGGCAAGCTACTGCTTCACCCGCTGGCCATTTTGGTCGCGTGTCTCCTGGTACCGAGTATCGAGCCCGTCTACATGGCAGGCGCGCTGCTCTTTGCCGCGGCACCGATGATTAGCATCTATCCTCTATTGGGCCAGCGTTACCACCTGGGAGACGTGAGCGCTGCCGCCATGCTCGTCGCGACGGTCGCCTCCTTTTTTACGCTTAGCCTGCTGATTTGGCTCATGACACTGAGTGATTTAGTCGCCTTTTGAGCCTCTTGCCACATCGCACACGAGGAAGCATGAATGAGTCACGAACGTTCCCAACACGACGTTGCCGTCGTCACGGGCGGGGCACGTAATATCGGCCAAGCCATTGCCCTGCGCCTTCAGCAGGATGGCTATCGGGTCATCGTATTGGATATCGTCGAGCCGGAAGCGGAATCGCTACAGGCAGACGCCTACCAAATCGACCTTGCCGACGCCGAAACGACCCGCCACCTCATGACGGATATCGCCAAGCGCTATCCCGTCACCCGGCTGATCAACAATGTCGGCATCGTGGCGCCCGCCCTGCTAGAGGAGGCGACCCTCGAGGATTTCGATACGCTGATGCAGCTGAACGTCCGCTCGGCGCTGATCTGCACTCAAGCGGTGCTGCCCGCCATGAAGGCGCAAGGTAGCGGACGCATCGTCGTGAACGCCAGCCGCGTGGTGCTCGGCAAAGAAGCGCGCTCCATTTACAGCGCCACCAAGGGGGCGCTGCAATCCATGGCCCGCACCTGGGCGCTGGAGCTGGCCGAGCACGGCATCACCGTCAACTGCGTTGCGCCAGGCCCCATCGCGACCAGTGCCTTTTGGCAAAACAATCCGCCCGACTCTGAGCGTGCGCGACGCATCATCGACAACATTCCGCTACGGCGCATGGGCCAGCCGGAAGACGTGGCCCAGGCAGTCAGCTTCTTTTGCGACGAGCGCAGCGGTTTCATCACCGGCCAAACGCTCTATGTGTGCGGCGGCGTCACGGTCGGGTAACCGCTGCCGCCCAGTGTAGCGGTAACGCCACTGGCCTCGTTTCACGATGGGTCGGTGGCAGCTCGTGCGGCGCGGCGTGCGGACAGGAAGCGGTAAAGCGCCAGGCCAATCGACCCTACCGTCAGGGCAATGAAGGCCCAGGTAATCGGCCCGCGCACGAAGATGGACAAGTCGTTGTGGCCGATCAGCAGCGAGCGGCGCAGGTTGTCTTCGAACATCGGGCCGAGAATGAAGCCGATCAAAAAGGGCGCTGCCGGTATCGCCGCCCGATTGAAGACATACCCCAACACCCCGAACGCCAGCATGAGCCATACGTCGAAGGTGTCGTTGTTCACGGCATACGCTCCGTAAACGCAGAACATCAAGACGATGGGAAAGAGGATCGACTTGGGAATGTCGGCAATGAGCGAAAAGTACTTGATGGCGACGTTGCCCACCACCAGCAGAACCACCGAGCTGAACATGATGCCCATGAAGAGCGCGTAGATCAGCGATAGATTCTCTTGGAACATGAGCGGGCCGGGCGTCAGGCCGTGAACCATGAAGGCGCCCAGAATGATGGCCGTGATCACGTCGCCGGGGATACCGAGCGATAGCAGAGGAATCATCGTGGCACCGGCGACGCCATTGTTACCGGCCTCGGCCGCCGCGACGCCTTCCACTTCGCCCTTACCGAAATTCGCCTTGCGAGGGGAGCGTCGGCGGGCATCGCTATAAGAAATGAACGCCGCCGCCGTGGCGCCCGTACCGGGAATGGCGCCAATGATCACGCCGATCAAACTCCCCCGCACGATGGTCGTCATACAGCGTTTCAATTCAGAAAAGGCCAAACCCGCCCCGCTCGCTTTCGCTTTGATATGCGGTAGCGCTTTTCTGCGGTAGAACTCGATGATTTCTGGAATGGCAAATAGGCCGATCAGCAGCGGAATGAACGAGATGCTGTCCATCAAGTTGTAATTGCCAAAGGTAAACCGCTGAGAGCCGAAGACGTCGTCCAGCCCTACCAACGAGAGCAGAATACCCAGCAGTGCCGCCATCAACCCCTTGATCATCGAGCCGCTGGCCAACGAGATGATGATGGTGAGCGAAAAACAGATGAGCCAGAAGAATTCCGGTGCGCCAAAATTCAAGGCGATTTTCGCCAAGTAGGCCGCAAAAAAGATCAGCGCAATGTTCGAGATGAAGTCGGCAATGACGGAGGAGTAGAGCGCCGTTTTCAGTGCCTTCTTGGCATGCCCCTGTTGTGCCATGGGGTAGCCGTCCAGCAAGGTACAGGCGGAGGCGGGAGAGCCGGGCGTTCTGATCAAGATCGCCGTAATGGAGCCGCCGTACATCCCCCCTTTGTAGATACCCACGAGCAGTAAAATCGCCGCCACCGGCTGCATGGAGAAGGTGAACGGCAGCGCGAGCGCGACCGCCATGGTGGCGGTCAGCCCAGGAATCGACCCCACCACTACGCCGATCACGACCCCCAGTGCAATGGCGACGAAGTTGTCCAAACTAAAGAACAGCGCGACGACTTCCGAAAAATTTTCCATAGCTCACCCGAAACGTTGACAGCCCATCAGAAACCGATCGGCGATAGTGGAAGCGGTACATTCATCACGTTGACGAAGATAAGTGTCACTGCGATAGGAAAGACAAAGGCCAAGCCATAGGCCCACCAGGTACGCACGGGATGTGCCACGAACAGGATGAGTGTCGCCAGGATACCGGTGAATACCGCCCCCATCGCTTCGAACAGCGCGACATAGGTCAATAGCGCCGCCACCATCAGCACGAAGCGCCGCGTTGGACCTTTCTCGATACGGCGCTCGTCGTCTTCGTGACGTCTGTCGAGCAGAAGCCCTTGCAAAATCAGCAGAACCGAAAACAGCACGATCAGCCAGCCTACGATCCCCGGTAGCCAGCGCGGTGACATCATGGGGTTTTGTAAAATCGGCGGTTCATTGATGTAGTTCGGCACCAGATAGAACACCAGCGCCAATGAGAAGCACAGCAGGATGCCCCCTGCTATCACATCATTGACGTCTTTTATCCTTCGCTTAGCATCTGAGCGTGTCATGACGGCATCCCCAGGGAAACAAGAAAGGCGAGAACGCAGGTTCTCGCCCCAGTGCACAACGTGAAGTGGTGTGACTTACTGGCTAATACCTGCCTGCTCGGCAACGTTTTCCCAGCGCTCTACTTCCGCAACGATGAACTGCTTGAACTCCTCGCCGGATACCTGACCCGGTTCAGCGCCTAGCTGTTCGACGAAATCTAAAAACTCTTCACGTTCCATGACCTTGTTCAGGGCCTCTTGCATGACGCTCTGCGCTTCTTCGGGGAAGGAGTTGTGCGCAATCAAGCCAAACCACGCCGTGGTGATGAACTGATCGAGGTTATACTCCCCGATTTCAGACAGCGTGGGCACGTCCGGCAAGAATTCAGAGCGCTCGGCGGAGGTGACGGCCAGTGCGCGCAAATCACCCGAGCGGATATGCGAGAGCACGGTGGGCATGTTCTCGAACGAGACATCCACGTCCCCCCCCAGCAGCGCAGGCAGCGCGGCGCCACTTCCCGCAAACGGTACGGCCGTCATGTTGGTCTCGGTCAGCGTTTTGAACAGCTCGCCAGACATATGGATGGAGCTGCCCACGCCGCTGTGGCTAAACGTCATGTTCTCTTCTTTGGCGGCTTCCACGAACTCGATGACGCTTTCATAGGGACTGTCGGCGGGCACCACCATGACGTTGGGAATGTCGATCATGTTTTGCAGGAAAGCGAAGTCGTTCACGGGGTCATAGCTCAGGTCGGGATAAATGGCTGCCCCAATCGTATGGCCTGGAGACGCCATGAGAATAGTGTGATCGGCGTCCCGGCCGCCGCGAGCAAGACGCCCAGTCCCTACCGTCGACCCCGCACCCGGGCGGTTTTCGACGACGACATTCGCATCGAGCTCTTGTTGCAGGAGGTCAGCGACGCGCCGAGAAAGTACATCCGTGGTACCGCCCGGCGCGTAAGGGACCACCAAGCGGATGTCATCGGTGGGCCACTCGTTGGCCGTGGCAGACGATACCGTCAGGCCCAAGGTGAGCGTGCTACCGACGGCAGCGAGACAGGCAGTGCGGAGGAGCTTGTTCATTATTATCATCCTGTGCGTTAATTATTGTTCGTATCACGTACATATATTCGCAGTATATGCATTGAGATTACGTTGTTGCTAAGCGTTTAAAAAACACAACTTTAGTAGCATTTCGTCCAATAAGACCCAAAGCACCGGGACAACTCTATAAGTTCGCATAACGAACTTTTTTACGTTACCCTTTTCGGATGCTTTCGAACACAGTGGATATCGAACATGCAAGAAGAGATGCTTAGTACGGAGAGCCGCGACTTTGTCACTGCCTTAGCCAGCGGTTTGGAGGTCATACAAGCATTCGACGCTGAGCACCCGCGCATGACGTTGAGCGAAGTCGCCTCGCGCACCGGCATGAATAGGGCCAAAGCGCGACGCTTTTTGCTGACGCTGCATGCCTTGGGCTACGTACGCAAGGAGCAGCGCTACTTCGAGCTAGCGCCCCGCGTGCTCCAGCTAGGCTATGCGTTTTTGTCCGCCAATAATTACCAAGGCGTCATTCAGCAATACTTGGAAGAAATCACCGCCGAGACAGGCGAGTCGTCCTCGCTGGGCGTGCTAGACGGTCACGACGTGACCTATGTCGCGCGCTCGGCTGCCAAACACCGCCTCATGGCCATCACCCTATCGGTAGGCACACGGCTGCCCGCCGCGTACACCTCCATGGGGCGCATACTGCTGGCTCAACTCAGCGATGAAGCACTCGATCGCTTTTTGGCGACGATTACGCTCGAGCCCTTCACCGATAAAACCGTGACCGATGTCAACGAACTGCGCCACCGCATCGTCGAGGCACGCCAGCAAGGGTATGCCATTTCGGATCAGGAGTTGGATTCGGGCCTACGCTCCATCGCGGTACCGGTGTACGACGCTAAACAGCACTTGATGGGGGCCATCAACATCAGCACCAACGCGGCTCGGGTCGACCTCGACACGTTGGTGAACGTTTACTTACCGGTGATACGGAGCAAAGTCGCCCACATACGTGCGACCATCAACTAGCCATCACCGCCTCGAGCGCCGCTTTGTAGCCCTGCACGCCAAGCCCCGCAATCACGCCATCGGCGCGTAGCGAGACGTAGGAGTGGTGCCGAAACGACTCGCGCTTATGCACGTTGGAGAGATGCACTTCGATGACGCGGCCATCGAAGGCGTTCAATGCATCGAGAATCGCCACCGAGGTATGCGTATAGGCCGCCGGATTGATGATGATGGCCCGGGTGCCGTCCACCCTCGCCGCGTGGATGGCATCGATGAGCGCTCCTTCGTGGTTACTCTGCAGGCACGTGATCTCCCAGCCGCCCATCACCGCTTTTTCGCGCAGCAGGTTATTCACGTCGTCTAGGGTGTCGAAGCCATAAATCTCTGGCTGACGTGTGCCCAGTAGATTGAGATTAGGCCCATGTAACACCAATACTTTGTCCTGCTGCATCGTGCCCTCCTAAGGTGATGTGATCGAATCATGGCAAACGTTGGTCGCCACGTTCTAACACCTTCCTTTGAGCACTGCCAGCGCCGCGTCAAGTGATGCCTGCTCGCGGCTTGCGTAGAGCGCAATCTCATCGATCACATCGGCCCCTAGGTCGTGCTCGAACTGCGCTTGGTTGGCCTGACTGGCGTATTCGTCGCGCTCCTCGCCGCCCAGATTGGACTGGAAGATACCCGCCGCGCTGACCGGCAGGAAATCTTCGTAGATCATGGGTTGGCAGAACAACACTCCCTGATCGACGAGTGCTTCCAAGGTCTCCGCATCGATGTGTTCAGGCAGCGATACCTTAGCGTCAGGAGCGGCGTAGTAGTGGAAGAACGCGAGCCCTTCACGACGCAGCGTATCGAGATCATCAGGGAACGCTTGAAACACCTCGGCCAGCTGCGCTTGGTGGGTGGCGTTATCCTGAGCAGCGGGTAACTGCCGCGACTGGGCCAAGAGCTGGTCGTAGAGCGCTCGTCCTTTCTGCGTCAAGGCAACGCCGCGCTGCTCGATTTCACCGAAGCGGGCGGTGTGATGACCGGCCACGCTATCGGCAAAGGTAATCGTCTCTTCCAGCGCTTTGAAGCTGGTTTGGCGCAGTAGAATCGGGCAGCATCGACGGGGCGGGCCTTCGATCACCGCTTTAGGGTCGATGCCGACACTCGGCATCTGCTGCTGTACCGCATCGATATCCAAGGTGCGCGGCGTCAAGTGATTGATATGCGGGCCGTGAAAACTCACCACGTCGGCAATCAACCGATGCTCTTGATGCAAACGGTCGTAGGTGGCGCGGTCGACGGTGGCATCGTGATGCCAGCGGAACGTATCGAGCGCGGCCTGCACGAACGCTTCGGCATCGGCAGCGTTCAAGCCCCCTTGCGCTTCGCAGCGGGCAATCAGCGCTTGTGCCTCGGGGGTGACGATTTCACGGTGGGAGAGAATTTCCCGCGCCTGCTCGCGAAGCGCTGCGTTTTCGATGAGCTCTAGACGCAACAGCGAGGTAAAGACACGAAAGGGATTACGCCTCAACGCGTCGTCGTCCACCGGACGAAAGGCCGTCGAGTGCACCGGCACACCGGCAGCCGCCAAGTCGTAGTAACCCACCGGATACATGCCCATGACCGCAAACATGCGCCGCAGCAGCGCCAGCTCTTCGGGCAGGCCGACCCGGATCGCTCCATGACGCTCGACGCTCAGGCGCGCCAGCTCGTCGGACGCTTCGAGCGAGCGGGCGAGGTCGGCATCGTCTGCCAGCACGTCACGATTCACACGCTCCACCAGCGATAGCAGCGTGCCGTATTGCGGTACTTCCTGTTGATACATCGCCGACATCGCTTTGGAGAAGTGATCGCGAATATCGTCGGCGCTTACATAAGCAGCATCCATGGGGCGTTCCTGTCGATTGTCTTGTGAGCGTTGTAATGATCGCCATAGTAGCGCTGTAGCGACGGGGAGAGTTTCATAAATGTGGCCGTTATCTTCATGAACACGCCGTGCACCACCGCCACAGCGGGCGATGTTAAGGTTACACTAACTTTTTTATACGTTACTTTGGCTACTGTCGACAAAGGCTACCGTTGCGATGACCGCCCCATGCTCGCCCCTACCGCTCTATCTTGGCTTGCCCATGTGGGCCAATCAGGATTGGCAGGGTGGCCTCTACCCGCGCCAGGCCAAAACCGACCTGCTGAGCGACTACGCGGCAGTGTTTTCCAGCGTCGAGGGTAATACGACGTTTTACAGCGGTGCGCCCAAATCCGACACCATCGCTGCTTGGGCCCGCCAAGCCCCAGCGCACTTTCGCTTCTGCTTCAAACTGCCGGCGAGCGTGACGCATGACCAGCGCCTCGGCAGTTTGACGGCTGCTTGGAAGTTCATCGCCGCACTGACCCCGCTTCATGACCGGCTAGGTCCGACCATGGTGCAGCTACCGCGAGATTTTGGCCCTTCCGAGCTGCCCAAGCTGGAAGCGCTGCTTGCCCACTGGCCAGCGCATCTGCCCTGCGCCGTGGAGGTGCGCCACCCTGTTTTTTTCCACAAGGGTGAGGAGGAGAAAGCCTTCAACCAATTGTTGATAACTTATGGCGCCAACCGTGTGATGCTCGATGTGCGCCCCGTGTTCTCGACCCCTGCGAATGGCCATGCAGGTATCGCTCACGCTCAGCAGGAAAAGCCGAAACTCCCGCTACACGTGCTTTCCACGGCAGAGCAACCGATCATTCGCTTCATTGGCCATATTGACAAAGCCATCAATACTCGCTACTTCGAGCCTTGGGTAGACCGCCTCGCCCTGTGGATAAGTCAGGGGAAAACCCCTTTCTTATTTGTGCATACAGCCGATAACCGAGCGTCGCCAGAGATGGCTCGCCATCTGTACCACACCCTCCAACGGCGCATTTCACTACCGGCACTCGAGCCTTTTGCTGACGAAAAGCAGAGCCAGCTATTCTAAGGCCTCTTTTTAGACGAGCTGACTGGCAAGCCCCCCTATGATCGGATAAATTGCGCGTTCTTTCGGAAAAGCACGCTGGCAATCTCTCTATTTCCGAAAATCGGTGCAGTGCGCCGACAACGACTCATTACAATCGAACTTCACATAGGTGATTTATGGCAAAACTTGCACATGCACAGTGGTCGTCACGCATGGGCTTCGTGCTAGCGGCTGCGGGTTCCGCCGTTGGCCTGGGCAATATCTGGCGCTTCTCTTACATGGTGGGCGACAGCGGCGGTGCGGCGTTCGTACTGGTGTATTTGGCATGCGTCGCGCTGGTGGGCCTGCCCATTTTGGTCGCCGAATGGATGATTGGCCGTCGCGGCCAGAAAAATCCCATCAATACCATGTCCGATTTGGCCGCTAGCCACGGCAAGACGCGCGCTTGGGCAACGATCGGGGTGAGCGGTGTTCTCGCCGCCTTCTTGATCTTGTCGTTTTATAGCGTGATCGGCGGCTGGTCGTTGAACTACACCCTGAGCTCGGTGATTGGCACCTTCAACGGCCAAGATGCGGACAGCATTGGTGCGCTGTTCAGCGGCATGCTGGGCAGCCCGACGACACTGCTGCTGTGGCATACCGCCTTCATGGTGCTGGTGATCGGCATCGTGGCCCGCGGCGTTACCAAAGGCCTGGAAAGCGCGGCTCGCACCATGATGCCTGCGCTGGTGGTACTGATGCTGATCCTGGTCGGCTACGGCATGACCAGCGGCTACTTCGGTGAAGCCCTGAGCTTCATGTTCAGCCCGGACTGGTCAGCGCTAAATGGCGGCGTGGTACTAGCGGCCATGGGCCAAGCGTTCTTCACCCTCTCGCTGGGCATGGGCATCATGATGGCCTACGGCTCTTACCTGGGCGAAGACGTCAACCTGATCAGCACCGCGCGCACCGTGATCATACTGGATACTGCCATTGCCCTGCTGGCTGGCTTGGCGATCTTCCCGATCGTGTTTGCCAACGGCTTGAGCGCAGGCGAAGGCCCCGGCCTGATCTTTGTGACGCTACCGCTGGCGTTCGGCAACATGACCGGCGGTACGATTCTGGGTCTGATGTTCTTCCTGCTGCTTACGTTTGCAGCGCTGACCTCTGCCATCTCGCTGCTGGAGCCGGTGGTGGAAACCTTGGAAGAGCGTACCTCGATGTCGCGTTTGGTAGCGACGTTTGCGAGCGGCATTGCGGTGTGGGCGCTAGGCGTTGCCGCCCTGCTCTCGTTCAACGTATGGTCGGACGTGCTGCTGTTTGGCTTGAATATCTTCGACCTGCTCGACACCTTTACCAGCAAGATTCTCCTGCCGCTGACCGGCCTGGGCGCGATCCTGTTCGCCGCCTGGTGTTTAGAGCGCAAGAGCGTCGAGGCTGAGCTTGGGTTGTCAGCCGCTGGTGTGGGCGTATGGAACATACTCGCACGCTTCGTCGCGCCCGCAGGTGTCATCGCCGTGTTCGTGGCCGGCTTGATCTAAGCCGTCACGGCCCCGCGAAGCTGGCGGGGCCGTATCATCACACGCTGTTTTAGTGCAATTCGCTCTCTTGCGGTTCGTCATCGTCCGGCAAGGGAGCGATATCCCGCGACAATTTCTGGAACTCCCGATGCAGCTCGATCCCTCTGCGTGCTCTTAGGCTACGCTGGGCGGCGCTGCGCCGACGTTGGGCATGCTCATCGACCTCCATACTCATGAATATGTCGAGCAATTCGCTTTTTACCGAGGTCATTCGTTCGACGTTTCTCATGATCGACGCTCCTCCAGGTGAAGTTGCCTACGTCCACCTGCATCCGTGACCACTGATTTTTTGAATGATGCAGTGCGGCACGTCACTTCTTACTATAACCTACTTGACAAAATGATGACGAATCTTGAAGAAATGGGTTAACGCCCTTTTAACGGCAGCCCCGGTGGATGATTACCGCTACCCTCTTCCCGTCACTCAGGCATACTGTGGCCACCTAGGCCTCATAAGCACGATCAAGAATTTAAGGAGCTGAACGTGAGCCGCGCCCTGTTCGATGAAATGAGACGCCGCATGGAGCATTTCCGTCGCTCCGAGCAAAAGGTAGCGCGGTTCGTGCTGCGTAATCCCGATGAAGTGATCCATATGCGGATCGTGGACCTGGCCACCGAGGCGAAGGTGAGCGAGCCCACCGTGGTGCGCTTCTGTCGCGCCCTTGGCTGCAACGGGTTTCAGGATTTCAAGCTCCAGCTCGCTCAGATGCTGGCCAGTGGCAGCCAGTTTGCCCAGTTCTCCATGAACGATAGCGACTCGGTGGCGGAGTTTTCCCACAGCATTTTCGACTCCACCGTGGGCACGCTGCTGTCGGTACGCGACCGGCTCGACAACGAATCGCTGGGGCGGGCCGTGAACGCGCTGGCCATGGCCAACCGGGTGGAGTTTTACGGCTTTGGCGCCTCCGGTGCCGTGGCATTCGATGCCCAGCACAAGTTCTTTCGCCTGCAGATCTCGACCTCTGCCTACGCCGACCCGCACATGCAGAACATGTCGGCGGTGACGCTGCAAGAGGGCGATGTAGTGGTGGCGATTTCGCAAACCGGGCGCACCAAGGCGCTGGTGGCCAGCGTACGTTTGGCCCGCGAAGCGGGGGCCACGGTGATTGGCCTGTGCCCCAGCGAGTCTCCGCTGGCCCACGAAGTGAGCTTGCCGCTGTTCATCGATGTGCACGAAGATACCGAGATTTACACGCCGCTCAGCTCGCGCATCGCGCATCTAGTGCTGATCGACGTGCTGGCCGTTGGCGTGGCCAAAACCCGCGGCCCCAAGCTTGCCGAACAGCTCAAAGCGGTGAAAAAGAGCCTGACCACGCTGCGTTACCCAGACGATCAATAAACGCAGCCCAACGCGACGTACGCTGTATACCCAGCCAGTGGGCGGGCTGTGCTAAACTGGCCGCCCATTTTTCGAACCGGCAGCGGCTTATATGGACGACGTCACGGCGATACTCGATCAGCTCAACCCCGCCCAGCGAGAGGCCGTCAGTGCCCCCCAGGGCAACCTACTGGTACTGGCGGGCGCGGGCTCCGGTAAAACCCGCGTGCTGGTTCACCGCATTGCCTGGCTGATGCAGGCCGAGGGGCTGTCGCCTTACGCGCTGCTGGCGGTCACGTTTACCAATAAAGCGGCGCGCGAAATGCGCACGCGCCTGGAAGCGCTGCTGGGCATCTCCATGCGCCACGTGTGGGTCGGCACCTTCCACTCCATTGCCCACCGGCTGCTGCGTACCCACTGGCAAGATGCCCGCCTGCCGCAACACTTCCAAATCATCGATTCCGATGATCAGCTCCGGCTGATCAAACGACTGCTCAAAGATTACTCGATCGACGACGAGCGCTTCCCGCCCCGCCAGGTGCAGGGGTTCATTGCGGGCTGCAAAGAGGAAGGGCTGCGGCCACACCAAGTCAACGTCAACGGTGATGGCTATTTGGCACAGATGGTCGAGCTCTACGAGCGCTATCAGTTCACCTGCGAACGCGGGGGGCTGGTGGATTTCGGCGAGCTGCTGCTGCGCAGCCTGGAGCTTTTGCGCGACAACCCGCTGCTGCTGAACCACTATCGCGAGCGTTTCGGCCATGTGCTGGTGGACGAGTTCCAAGACACCAACACCCTACAGTACGCGTGGCTGAAACTGCTGACCGGCCAGCAAACGCCGATGACGGCGGTGGGCGATGATGACCAGTCGATTTACGGCTGGCGGGGCGCCAAAGTGGAAAACATTCGCCGCTTCGAAGAGGAGTTTCCCGATACCCACACGGTGCGTCTGGAGCAGAACTATCGTTCGACCAGCGCGATTTTGGACGCTGCCAACGCGCTGATCAGCCATAACAGCGAGCGGTTGGGCAAAAACCTCTGGACCGATGGTATCGAGGGCGAACCGATCTCGGTGTATGCCGGGTTCAACGACCTGGAAGAAGCCCGCTACATCGTCGACACCATCAAAGAGAAAACCGAGGAGGGCTTCAACCGTCGTGATGTGGCCATTCTATACCGCTCCAACGCCCAGTCACGGCTGCTGGAAGAGACGCTGATTCGCCAAGGGATGCCCTACCGCATCTACGGCGGCCACCGCTTTTACGAGCGGCTGGAGATCAAGAACGCCCTGGCCTACCTGCGCCTGCTGCTCAATCGTGACGACGATGCCTCCCTCGAACGCGTCATCAACGTCCCCACCCGAGGCATCGGCACTCGCACGGTGGAAATCGTTCGCCACCGCGCCCGCGAGCAGAGTGTCTCGCTCTGGCAGGCGCTCCACGACGCGATTCAGGATGGCACCTTGAAAGGCCGCGCGGGCAACGCCGTTCAAGCCTTCGCCAACCTGATCGAGCAGCTCGATAACGACGCCGCCGGGCTACCGCTACATGAAATCATCGATCATGTCACTGCCCATACCGGGTTGATCGAACACCATCAAAGTGAGCGTGGTGAAAAGGGCCAGGCCCGTGTCGAAAACTTGGAAGAGCTGGTCACCGCCGCCCGCGCCTTCACCCATGGCGACGCCTTCGAAACCCCGGAAGCGGGCGAAGGCATGGCAGCACTGGAAGCCTTCTTATCAGAAGCCGCCCTCAACGCGGGCGACCACGAAGCCGAAGAGTTCGAGGACAGCGTGCAACTGATGACGCTGCATTCGGCCAAGGGCCTGGAGTTTCCCGTGGTGTTCATCGCGGGCGTGGAAGAGGGGCTGTTTCCCCACAAGATGTCCGTGGAAGAGCCTGGGCGGCTCGAAGAGGAGCGTAGGCTTTGCTACGTGGGCGTCACACGCGCCATGCAGAAGCTCTACCTCACCCACGCGGAAACCCGCCGACTGCACGGTAAAGAAGTGTTTCCACGCCCATCGCGCTTCTTGCGTGAGCTGCCGCCTCATCTGCTGGAGGAGGTCCGCCTGCGAGGCCATGTATCTCGCCCGGTGACCGCCTCGCGGCAAAGTTTTGCCCAAACCAATATCGAGAGCGACGGCGAGCTCCCTGCGCTGCACGTCGGCCAGCGAGTCGAGCACCCGGTCTTCGGCGAGGGCATCATTCTCAACGCCGAGGGAGAAGGCGCCCGTGCGCGGGTGCAGGTGAGCTTCGATGGCGAAGGCGTGAAGTGGCTCGTGCTCGGTTTTGCCAAACTGACACCGCTTTGAACGTAGCGCCGTTTTCACCTCGTAAAAGGGCAAGTGAAGACAGGGACTTGCCCTATAAAAGCGGCTTAGCGCATACTGGCAGGCGGACACTGCGCTCACTGCGCTTATAAAAAAACAGCCTATAATTTCGGAGTCATGCCCGCCATGCAACGCCGCCAATTTTTGAAAACCGCCGGCCTAGGCGCCGCCGGTGTCGCTGCTGCCCCCTTTGTTTCTACCGCCAGCGCTAACGAAACCTACACGTGGGATATGGTCACCTCCTGGCCGAAGAACTTCCCTGCCCTCGGTACTGGCGCCAACGACTTTGCCCGCCGAGTGGAGCAGCTCTCGAACGGCCGTATGCGCATTCGCGTTCATGGTGCAGGCGAGCTCGTGCCAGCACTGGAAGTATTTGACGCCGTCGCCGCAGGCACCGCCGAAATGGGCCACTCCGCCTCTTATTATTGGCGCGGCAAAGTGGCTGCCTCTCAGTTCTTCACCGCCGTGCCCTTTGGCATGACTACCACCGAAATGAACGCGTGGCTATATCATGGCGGTGGCCAAGAGCTGTGGGATGAGATCTACGCCAACCACAATCTGAAACCCTTTGCCGTGGGCAACACCGGTACGCAGATGGCGGGCTGGTTCAAAAAAGAGATCAACTCCCTCGAGGACATGCAGGGCCTCAAGCTGCGCCTGCCGGGGCTCGCCGGGGAAGCCATGAACGGCATCGGCGTCAGTACCGTCAACATGGCCGGTTCTGAAATCTTTACCTCACTGCAAACCGGTGCGCTCGACGCGGCGGACTGGGTCGGCCCCTATAACGACCTAGCGTTCGGCCTGCATCAAGTGGCGGATTACTACTACACGTCCGTGTGGAACGAGCCCACTGCCGTTCTCGAAGGCACCGTCAACCTGGATGCCTGGAACGCGCTGCCGGAAGACTTGCAGGACGTGATTCGTGAAGCGGCGCGCGCTTCTAACCTAGCGATGATCAGCGAGTTTGCCTACCGCAATGCTCAGGCCCTGGAAACGCTGGTGGAAGAGCACGGCGTGCAGCTACGCACGTTCCCGGAAGACGTCATGGCCGCGCTGTACGAGTCCTCCAAGCAGGCGATTCAGCGTCAGGTCGAGAGCGATGAAGAGTCTCGCCGCGTTTACGAGTCCTATTCGGCCTTCCAGGAAGTGGTGCGCCCGTTTAGTGACGTAGGGGAGTACGCCTACCTGAAAAGCCGCGACAATGTCGGTGCTTAACGTATTAGCCAATGTGAAAGGGCGCTTCGGCGCCCTTTTTTGCTATAAGGTCACGCTTACGATGTGACGGACTAGCCATGGACGGCACGGATACGACCGTTATCGTCCAACGCCACCATGACGAAACGCGCTTCGGTGACTTTCTGGCGCTCTTCAATGTGGCGGCCTTGGGGTGGGCGCACCCACACCTCGACATCGATTTTGATCGAGCTATGGCCAATATCCTGCACTTGGGTATAGACACTCACCATGGACCCGACCCGCACCGGGCTCAAAAAATCCATGGCTTCGATGGCGACCGTCGCGGTGCGGCCACCGGCTTCACGCCCGGCAGCCAGCTCCGCCGCTTGGTCCATATGATTCACTAACCAGCCGCCAGGAATATCGCCATAGAGATTGGTATCTTGCCGAGAAGCCAGTAACTTTAAGGTGAGCTGCCCTTTGGGGGCCGGTACGTCGTCCAAGTCGGTATCCAGCGGTGTCATAAGGTGGTCGCTTTGTAAGGTTATTGTTGTAGTGAAACGCTGTAGTAAAACCGGTACTCAAAACCGGCACTACGCAAGTGCATCACGTTGCTGCATCGCAACAGGGTAGCGATAGTTAATCATAAGAGGGGTGATGTTTGAAGGGCAATCGTTGGGCGTGCCATTGCGAGCGGATTCATCGCTGTTGTCGCCGTTGGGTGGCCATGGGCGTGCTGCTCTGCTCCACGGTTGCCTGGGGGCAACCTGCACCGGTGAGCGGCACCTTGGGTGCCGTAGGCTCCGACACCATGGCGGGGCTGATGCTCCGCTGGGGGGAAGCACTCAACCACCGCTACCCGGATATTACGCTGCAGTTTCAAGCAGGTGGCTCTGCCAGTGCACCGACCGCGCTAGTGGCAGGAACGACGCGCTTTGGCCCGATGTCGCGCCCCATGACCGATACCGAGCGTCAACAGTTCATCGAGCGCTACGGCTACCCGCCCCGTGAATTGAGCGTTGCCCGAGATGCCCTACTGCTGGTGGTTCACCGCCACAACCCTCTGGCATCGCTCACCCGCGAGCAAGCCGATGCGATTTTTTCCACCACCTTGGCGTGTGGGGGGCAGCAGCCAATCCGTCGCTGGGAAGAGTTACTGCCTGTGGCGCAGTGGCCCTACGGCAAGATTGCGCTACATGGCCGTAACTTGGCCTCTGGCACCCACGGGCTGTTTCTGGACCGGGCTCTATGCAACGGCCAATTCCGTCGCGATATCAGCGAACACCCTGGCTCGTCGGCGGTGATCGCCGCCGTAGGCGAGTCACCCAATGCCATGGGCTACGCAGGCTATAACCACGTGAATGCGATGGTTCGTGCCCTGCCGCTGATCGACGAGGCCGGCCGCGCTATCCGGCCAACTGTCTCGACGATCCAGGACGGCACTTATCCGTTATCGCGAAACCTCTACCTCTACGTGAATCTGCCGCCAGGGGAGACGCTACCGCCTGCCGAACAGGCGTTCATCGAACTGATCTTCTCCGACGAAGGTCAGCAAATCGTTCGAGCAGCGGGCTTCGTACCGCTGCCCCAAGCGCTGCGACAGCCGCCGCTGCTGGCGCCTTAGATTGTCATTTAAATGTCATAAACATGCCGTAGGGTGAAGAACTTATGCCATGTACGTACTTTTTTGCGACGCTACTCGTTTCTTTATGATGTCGACATGACTCCCCCACGGCTACCTCTTTCGCGTCAGCCGCTGCGCCTCATTCATGACCGTATTGCCACTGGCCTGATTACCGCCGGTGGTATCGGTGTTCTATTGGCCATTCTTGCCATTGGCGTGTTTCTAATATGGGAAACGCTACCGCTGCTGTCGTTTGGCGACACCTTATCTCTCAGCACGTTATCGCCACTGGCATGGGGTACGCTCAAAGCGGCCCTCGCTGCCATGCTGTTCGCGACCCCCATCGCGCTGGGCGCGGCCATGTACTCGGCGCTGTTCATGTCGGCACGGCTACGCAGCCGTATCAAGCCGCTATTGGAACTTATGGAAGCCATTCCCGGCGTGGTCGTGGGCTTCATTGCCGGTTTGCTGCTGGCACCTTGGGTAGAGCGTCATCTCGCCAGTACGCTACTGGTGTTTATATGGCTGCCGCTAAGCGCTGGAGTGGCAGGCTCGCTCTGGTATTTCGCCGGTTCGCGTGTGCGTCGGTGGCTGCCGCTCTCTTGGGCGGGCCTCTGGCTGATGCCTTGGCTCGCCATCATGATCACCTTGGCGCTGTGGTTGGCACCGCTCTTGGAACAGCTCTGGTTCGGCGGCGACCTACGGCTCATGCTCGATCAGCAGTACGGCCTCGATTACGCCACCCGTAACGCGCTGATCGTGGGGATCGCCATGGGGTTTGCGGTGATTCCTAGCATCTACTCGCTGGCCGAGGACGCGCTCGCCGATGTGCCTGCCAGCTTGATGGAGGGCGCTCAAGCACTGGGTGCCAGTCGCTGGCAGGCGCTGTGGAAAGTCGCGCTGCCTACCGCAGGCCCAGGAGTCTTCTCGGCCGTCATCATAGGTGCCGGGCGCGCGGTGGGCGAAACCATGATCGTCTTGATGGCCAGCGGCAATACCGCGCTGCTCAGCGCAAGTCCCTTCGAAGGGTTGCGCTCGCTATCGGCATCGATTGCTATCGAGCTTCCAGAAGCCGCTCCCGGTGGGATGACCTATCACCTACTGATTTTTGCAGCTCTGACGCTGTTTCTCTTTACTTTTTTGGTTAACACCCTTGCTGAGATGGTGCGCCAACGCCTACGTCAGCGCTATCAGCGCATCGGTGGGAGTCGCTAATGCGCTGGCACCGGAAGCCCCCCCGCCTTACGTCCGTGGGCAGCCTGTTGTGGCCTTGGCTATGCGCCGCTAGCGTTGCGCTGTCGCTGCTGATGCTGGCAACACTTCTGACGTTGCTGGCCGCCCGTGGCCTGGGCCACTTTTGGCCTGCCACGCTGGAACAAGTCACTCTGCGCTCTGGGGAGACGGTGATCGGTCAGCCGGTGCGGGAAGCCCCGCTGCCCAACGCAGCAGGGACAGAACGCCTCTACTTTACCGGCAACCGGGATCTTGACGGCGACAGCTGGCGCTGGGTCGCCCTCGGCGATATCGCCGCCGTTGCGGAGCCCAACGACCTCATCCGCTTGGAGCGTGCTCCATGGGGAGACTTCATCGGGCGCCTAGACGTCGTCGAGAGCGCAGGTCAGCGTTTTGAGGGTGAGGCTGCCTGGGCATTCGTTGCACAAGCGCTTAGATTGCCTGACGGACAACGGCCGATCGCACGGCTGCAGCTCACTTCCGCCCAGGGCGACACCGTGAGCCAACCGTTAGCGGGCGTCACTCGATTTCAAGCACCAAACGCCATGTCCTGGAGCCAAAAAGTCGCCGTTTGGTGCAAGCGTATATGGCAATTTCTTAGCGAAGGTCCCCGCTCGGCCAATACCGGCGGCGGCGTGTGGCCCGCCATCTTCGGTACGGTCATGATGGTGATGCTGATGTCGGTCATCGTGACGCCGTTTGGCGTACTGGCCGCCATTTATCTCAATGAAATCGCGCATCAAAACCGCCTGACTCGCTTGGTGCGTATCGGCGTACGCAACCTTGCCGGTGTGCCGTCGATCGTTTACGGAGTGTTTGGCTTGGGCGTTTTCGTTTACGGGATCGGGGGCTCCATCGACAGCTGGTTTTTCGAGGATACGCTGCCTTCCCCCACGTTTGGCACAGGCGGTCTGCTCTGGGCATCGCTGACCCTGGCGCTGCTCACCCTGCCGGTCGTCATCGTGGCCACCGAAGAGGGCCTGGCACGCATTCCCGATGCGCAGCGAGAAGGTGCGGTCGCACTGGGCGCCACCCGCCTGGAAATGCTGGTCCGCGTGGTGCTGCCCATGGCGACCCCGGCCATGCTCACCGGCGTGATTTTGGCCGTGGCCCGAGCCGCTGGCGAAGTCGCCCCGCTGATGCTGGTGGGCGTCGCCAAGCTGGCTCCCCAAATGCCTGTGGATGGCGAGTTTCCCTACTTGCACCTAGAGCGCAAATTCATGCACCTTGGCTATCATTTATTTGATACCGCTTTTCACGGCGAAGATGTCCAGGCCGCCATTCCCCTGGTGTTTGCTACTGCGCTGCTGCTCGTATTGATCGTGCTCGTGCTTAATCTAACTGCCATATTTCTGCGTCATTATTTAAGGCGTCAACGAGGAAACGAATGCTAGCGTTATCGTCCGCCAACCCGCCTCATGCATCGGTGACTCGCTTTACTGCCGAGACCTGCTGTTTGAGCATCAACCAGTTTCACCTCGCCTATGCGGGGAAAACGGCGTTGCGTGACCTAACGCTCGAGGTGCCTCGCCACCGAGTCACCGCTTTCATCGGCCCGTCGGGCTGCGGAAAATCGACGTTACTGCGTGCTATCAATCGGCTGCACGATCTTAACGAGTCGGTGACGCATCGAGGTCAGATTCAGCTGGAGGGTCAGGACATTCACGCCCCACAGATGAACGTCACCGAACTGCGTCGCCGTGTGGGCATGGTGTTTCAGACGCCCAACCCATTCCCAATGTCCATTTATGAAAACGTCGCCTTTGGGCTGCGTTTGCAAGGGCGCATGCCCAAGCGCAAACGCGACGACATCATCGAGTGGGCATTGACGTCCGCGGCTTTGTGGGACGAGGTGAAAGATCGCCTGCATCGCTCGGCGTGGCAGCTATCCGGGGGTCAGCAGCAGCGTTTAGTGATTGCCCGGACGCTCGCCGTACAGCCCGACGTGCTGCTGCTCGACGAGCCCGCCTCGGCGCTGGATCCGATCTCGACGCTGAAAATCGAAGAGCTGATTCGTAACCTGAAATCCCAGCTCACGCTGGTATTAGTGACGCACAATATGCAGCAAGCCGCACGGGTATCCGACTACACGGCTTTTTTGCAGCAAGGTGAACTCGTTGAATACGGGCCAACGGATCAAGTGTTCACCAACCCGCGTTTACAGCGCACCGAAAATTACATCACCGGCCGCATGACCTAGGCCCAACCGACGTTACGTCAGGAGTGCTCAATGGATATTACGAGCGATACCCACAGCCAGCATATCTCTCGCCAGTTCAACCAGGAGCTGGAAGAGCTGAAAACCCACCTGATGGCCATGGGCGGTCTGGTGGAAAAACAGGTGCAAGATGCCGTTCACGCGCTGCTGGAAGGCGACAGCCGTCTCGCCGAAAAAGTGCGTGACAACGACCGCCAGGTCAACGACCTGCAGCTACAGATCGATGACGAATGTACCCGCGTCCTAGCGCGTCGTCAGCCAGCCGCCTCTGACCTGCGCTTGGTACTAGCGGTCATTCGCGCCACGTCGGATCTCGAGCGGATAGGCGACGAAGCCAGCAAAATCGCCCGTAACGCACTTTTGCTGAGTGAGAACAGCAGCAGTATTCGTGGTTTGGTAGAAGTGCGACATATCAGTGAACACGTGCGTAAGATGCTACGCGATGCGCTGACGGCCTTTGCCCGCTTCGATACCGAGCTTGCCATGCAGGTCGTGCGGGAAGACGAGTCCGTGGATGACGAATACGGCAGCGCCATGCGCTCGCTGATGACGTTCATGATGGAAGACTCGCGCTCGATCAGTTCCGTGTTGAGCATCATGTGGGTTCTCCGAGCATTGGAGCGCGTGGGCGACCACGCCAATAATCTGGCGGAGTACGTGGTCTACCTGGTGAAAGGCTTGGATATTCGCCACAGCGACCCCGACACCCTAGATCAGAAGATGCTGAAAAAGCCTTGACCTGACAGGTCATTGCTCCTGCAATACGCCCAGATGACTCATCTGGGCGTTTTTAAAGGAGACAACATGGTGGATGCCATCACGGCGTTGAGCCAAGGCACGCGTTTGGTGTATCAAAAAGGGCTGCGGCGCTACATTTTCCTCCCCATCCTGGTCAACCTCATCGTCTACGCCAGTATGCTCAGCGTCGTATTCCAGGGCTTTTCAGGCTGGTTGGATAGCGCCATGACCATGGTGCCCGGTTGGCTGGAGTGGCTCTCCTGGCTGATTTGGCCGCTCTTTTTCGTTAGCCTGCTGGTGGTGATCTTTTTCACCTTCACCCTCGTGACTCACCTCATTGCCGCACCGTTTTACGGCTTTCTTGCCGCAAAAGTCGAGCGACAAGCCACCGGGCGGGAACCGCTGGACGATCGCGGACTGGCTAAAACGGCCATCGACGCACTGGGGCGCGAGCTGGTCAAGCTGGGCTATATTCTGCCGCGCATGGCGGCGCTGTTCATGCTCAGCTGGATTCCCGGCCTCAACCTACTTGCGCCGCTTTTGTGGGCGCTGTTTTCCGCCTGGGTGATGGCGATCACCTATCTGGATTATCCAATGGATAATAACAAAGTCACGTTTCGTGATATGCGCAGCCGCCTCTCGCGACGCTGGTGGCCCAGCCTTACCTACGGCGGGTTGATCATGCTGGTTACCTGGATTCCCCTTGCCAACCTGTTTTTGATACCCGGCGCCGTCGCAGGAGCAGTGCTCATGTGGGACGGGCATTATCGCGGCACACAGGATGTAGTGAATCCTTGACGTCGCGTCAGTGGGAGGCATAGACACAAAAAACCCCGCCTAGGCGGGGTTTTAGGGATATAGCGCTGAGCTTACCAACGGATACCGTCACCTTCGTCGCGGTTCAGCTCATTGGCGTCATAGCCCGTTTTGCGGGTGGCTGTATCGGTTGAGTCGTTGGCGCTGCTAGACGTAGAGTAATCCAGCGTGTCACCTTCGTCATGGATCAGGTCACTAGTAGAGTACTGGGCCGGACCTGACGTATTGTGCGAACTTGGCTCGATAATATCGTGACCTGCAGAACGGTCTTTATTCAATTCAATGGACGTGTGGGCAAAGGCCATTGGACTTGCAACCAAACCGAATGCAACGCTTAGAACAGCCGTCTTTTTCGCTAACTCGTTAAATAACATCGCTACGTACTCCTTTAACGTGGAGCCAGTCGGCGTAGGCCAGAACCAGAACACATGAGCGCCTACGACTAATGGCTAACTTAACACCTAGTTAGTGCACACAAGATGCCAAATTACATAGAAAATAAAAAATTATTTTATAAACATGTATTTATACAAATTAAATTGCGCGCAATATAATGCAGCAACGTCAAAAATACCTCAAATATATTGTGCAATAATGACACATGCGCCGTGTACGTGGCGCAGAATGACTCACCTTAAGAAAGATTCCGCAGACTTTCATGCAGGCTCGTTCTAAAGAAAACCTTACATACCCTCTGCATATGCCGCAGGCACAAAAAATTAGACCCCGCAGGGCGGGGTCTTAGTCACTCTTACTTGTCAACGATACTGACGTCTGGCTTCCTATCCTTTTGCGGGGTGCCAACCTTGGTATATCCCCTGACCAGCGTATTGATCGTTATCTGATTCTTTCCATGAATCTTTGAGCATCCTTGCTATAGGACATCCTTGCCCCTTAAATGCTCACTCCTAAGCGTAAGAGTTTTTAACAGCTTTGCAAATAAATGTTACAACTTACATGCCGCTATTTTCTTCCGGAAGCTCTTCGGTGCTGTCGTATGTCGCATCCGAGTCATCGCTCATGGAATTCGGCTCCATATCGCTGGCGTTATCGCCTTCGTCATGGGTTAAATCTTGGTTGCCATGATCAGATGTCATTCCAGTATTGCTGGATTGAGATTCTACCGGCTGCTCATCTGGAGAAATATTGTCGGCCGGGTCAGCAGGCTCTTGGGCAAAAGCCAATGGGCTTGCTACCAAACCAAACGTTACACCTAAAATACCAGCTTTCTTGAGTAGTTCCTTGGACATCATATTCCGCCTCCTCGATCGCTGTGAAATACCGCTTTAGTAAGGAAGAGCGACTTCATGTCTTACCAGTTCCTGCGGTAATCTTCCTTACCAGAATTTTTGCATCCGACATGCCAAAATTTCAAAAAAATAGAAAAATACATATAAATACAATAGTTTATAAAAAAATAAAGCCATGCCAAAATAGCTTCAGCCGCGATTTCATAGCGAGTTAATTGGCTACATATGGCACATGCGCGGTGTTTGACCATGCTTACATGCCAATATGACACACTTGTACATAGATTATGCAAATCGACGAATGAGGAAGGATTGAGTGTACGAGGTGAGGCCGGTGAAACAAGTGGCCGAGCGGCGTTTTTAATCGTTGACCACCCGAGTGGCCGGGAATACGCAACGGAACAGTGCCCCTTCACCGGGCAACGACTCCACTTGGAGCTGCGCATCGTGGCGCAGGAGAACGTGTTTTACAATGGCCAGGCCCAGCCCAGTGCCACCGGTGGCGGTGCTGCGGCCCTTATCGACGCGGTAGAAGCGTTCGGTGAGACGCGGGATATGGACCGGATCGATCCCTTCACCGTCGTCGTCCACTTCGATGCAGGCACTGCCATTGGGCAGAGCCGCCCAGCGGAGCGTGATTTGACTTCCCTCCGGCGTATAGCGCACTGCGTTGAATGCCAAGTTGGAGATCGCACTGCGCAGCTCCTGCTCACTGCCGATTAGGCGCGCTTCGCAATCGAGTACGATCTGCACGCTGTGTTGCTGGTGAGACAGCGCCAGCGCATCGCGGCGAATACTCTCCAGCATCGGCCCGACGGCAAGCGGCTGGTGATCTTCTCCCCCTCGATCGATTTCGAGCCTAGAGAGCAGTAGCAGGTCGTTGACCAAGTTCTGCATGCGCTTGGTCTGCTCCTCCATTTGACCGATGCCTTTGCCCAAACGGGGCGGCAGCAGCTCTTTCAAATCGCCATAGGTTTCCAAGTAACCCGACAGCACGGTCAGCGGTGTGCGCAGCTCGTGAGACACGTTGGCTACGAAGTCACGGCGCATCTGTTCGAGGCGATGCAAGCGCGTAATGTCCCGGGCCATGACCAAGCGCTCGTCATCACCATAGAGCGTGATTTGATACTGCAGAATACGCCGCTCATCGATGGGTGAGGTGAGTGTTAGCGGCTCGCCATACTCCCGGGCATTGAAGTAGCTAATGAAGCGTGGGTCGCGCAGCAAGTTGGTAATATGCTGCCCGCGGTCATGGGCGGTTTGCAGGCCCAACATCTCGGTAGCCGCGCTGTTCCACCACTCTAAATCACCATGCCGATCCAGCATCACGACGCTATCACGCATCGCCTCCGAGGATTCCTGAATACGCGCAAGGGTCGCCCGCAGGCGGCTTTGCGTGATGCGTTGGCTCTTTTGATAGCGGTAGAGACGATCGAAAAGCTCACCCCAAAGCCCCGTTGCCGCGGGCGGCTCATCGTGAGGGTGAAGCGTCAGCCATTGGAACAGCGCCTTTAATTGGCGCAAGTGATAAATCAAACAGAATAAGAGGCCAGCGGCGAGCCCCACACCGGGATACCCCACCAGCCACCCCAGGCACATGCCCAATAGCGCCAGCCAGGTAATGCGCCACCATTCACGGCTCCACAGGCGCACGACTACACCCGAGCAGAGAAACGATACCCAGTGCCCCGCACTGTTTGAATCAAATTCTGGTGCGCCTCCCCTAGCGCCTTACGCAACCGGCGAATGTGCACGTCCACCGTGCGCTCCTCTACGTACACGTTGCCGCCCCACACCTGATCGAGAAGCTGGCTACGGGTATAGGCACGCTCTTGGTGGGTCATGAAAAACTGCAGTAATCGATACTCGGTAGGGCCCATCTCTAGCGCCTTGCCATGCGCGCTAACACGATGGCTCACCGGGTCTAACAGCAGCCCATTGATTTCGATGGGATCTTCCACGCCGCGCGGGGTCGCCCGACGCAGAACGGCTTTCAGGCGCGCTACCAGCTCACGGGGCGAAAACGGCTTGGTGATGTAATCGTCGGCGCCCGCTTCCAGACCTTGGATCTTATTATCCTCTTCGCCCTTGGCGGTCAGCATGATGATCGGCAGTTCCGCAGTAGCCTCTTCGCGCTTGAGACGGCGTGCCAATTCGATGCCGCTGGTGCCAGGCATCATCCAGTCCAGCAGCAGCAGGTCGGGCTGATGATCTACGACCATCGCGTGGGCATCCTGGGCGTTATCCGCTTCAAGCACGCGATAGTCAGCCATTTCCAGCGCCACAGCGATCATCTCGCGAATGGGCGCCTCATCATCGACGATCAGTACGGTCTTGGCGGTCATTCCAGGGCCTCACGGTGTGCTAAGAAAGCTCATGTATGCGAAAACGGTTCAATGACATGTCTGTGACGATAACACCATGACTTAATGACAATTCTATGACACCCAGCAATATTAGCCAGCCACGGGCCACTCGCTTAGAGCAATGCCGGTAAAGACCAAGAGCCCCGACCAGTGATTATTCAAAAACGCTTGGAAACAGCGATCACGCTCCCGGTGAACGATCAAACGCTGTTGATGGGCAAAGGTTACCGCCATTCCGACCACACCGAGCCAGAAGAAACCGCCCAGGCTCGCCATCAGCCCCACCCAAATCAACAACGCTAGGGTGGCAAGCTGCAGCAAGCCAATGATGAGACGGTCGGCACTGCCAAACAGCACCGCCGTGGATTTGATGCCGATCTTCAGGTCGTCATCGCGATCGACCATGGCGTACTGGGTATCGTAGGCCACTGTCCATAGCACGTTAGCGCTGAACAGTAGCCACGCCACGAGTGGCACCTCGCCGAGCACGGCGCCAAACGCCATCGGAATCGCCCAGGAGAACGCCGCCCCCAGGACCACTTGGGGAAAGTGGGTATAGCGCTTCATGAAAGGATAAATGAACGCTAGCAGCACACCGCCGAAGGAGAGCAGCACGGTAAACCAATTGGTCAACAGGACCAACACGAAGGCCGCCGCCACCAGCGCCACGAACAGCAGCTGCGCCTCGGTTTCACTAATACGGCCGGTGGCCAGCGGCCGCTGCCGGGTGCGCTTTACATGGCCATCGAAGTGGCGGTCGGCGTAGTCGTTCACCACGCAGCCTGCCGCGCGCATTACGTACACCCCGGCAATGAAGATCAGCAGTACATCGCGGCCCGGCACCCCGTCCGAGGCGATCCACAGCGCCCATAGCGTTGGCCACATCAACAGCCAAGTACCTATCGGCCGGTCCAAGCGCATTAGCTGTAGGAAATCGGTCAGGCGGGCCCACCCGGTTGGGCGCAACAGAGAACGGTCCATGCTCATGCTTACCTCGTCGAAAAAGTCGCTGCGTTAGCCTAGCGCGACGGCAGGCTCAGTGCATCTGTCATGGTGGATAAAAAGTACTCCTGCACCAGCAACGACAGCCCGCCGTGCTCAAAGACGGAGCGCCGCCCCCAAAGGCTACTGGCCGACGATCCCAGCGTCAGCCGGTTGAATGGCGGCGCGGCCGACGTTACTTCCAGCGGCCCGCGCACCAAATCAGGCTTCTGGAATAGCCAGCTGCCTAGCGAACGCTCACCTAAGTTGCCCAACCCTTTGCCCTGCAGGTGGTGAAGCGATGCCACCGAACGCGCCACGACCCACGGCGTTTCATCGATACACAGCGCCACCTCACGCAGCCACGCATAGCGGCGGTGTGCAATGCCCAGGGCAAGGGCTTCATCGCGCTGGGGCAGGCCGATGGTCTGGCGCAACACGCGCACCCGAAATGCGCCCGGCTTACCGGCGGCCATCAGGCGGGCGGTCAACGAATCCGTGGAGGCGACCCACTGCCACCAAGGCGCGCTCATGGCTGGCCGAGCAGCGGCCACCGGCAGCCACTGAGGAAAGAGTGAAAACTCGGGGGCGGTCACCTAGGCCTCCAGGGCAGTCAATTGAGAGTGAGCTAGTGTAACATGGTGGTTTGTAGGCTTTTGTTCCACCGACGTCAGGGGACGGTATGCCCAACTCACACACGACCTCTTCCACGCCCTCTCCTCACTCAACTGCTCTGGCGATCGTCGGAACCGGCATGGCAGGCGTGGGGCTAGCGCGTACCCTGCGACGCCAGGGAGATACACGCACTATCACGCTGATCAGTGCAGACAGCGGCGATGACTACAGCAAGCCCCTGCTTTCCACCGGCTTTGCCAAACGCCTCGGCCCTGACAAGCTCGCCCAGCGCGATGCCAGTGCACTGGCAGACGAACTCAATGCCGAGGTCATTACCCACACCCAAGTGACGCATCTAGATGTGGATAACCAAACGCTACACCTGAGCAGCGGCGCCACGCTTCGTTACGATGACGTGGTGCTGGCCACCGGTGCCGCCCCTCGCAGGCCATTCAGCGTGCCCAGCGCACTGGCGGAGCGCTGCTTTACCGTCAATGACTTAGACGACTACCGGCACCTGCATGAAGCACTCACTCAGCCGAGCCGCGTGGCGATCATTGGGGCCGGGCTCGTTGGCTGTGAATTCGCCAATGACTTGCACGCAGGCGGACACCAACTCACCGTAATCGCGCCGGAGAGCGCCCCACTGCCGCGGCTGCTGCCCGAACCACTGGGTCATGCGCTGGCCAATGCGTTTCACGCGGCAGGCATTCGCCTCGCACTAGGGCGCAGCTTGGACACGCTTTCCCAAGCGGCCGACAACGCCGTAGCTTTGCACTTGGATAACGGCGAGCGGCACGCGGTAGATCTCGTCCTCTTCGCCACCGGCTTGATACCACGCACGGCGTTAGCAGAGGCCGCTGGCCTAACCGTAAGTGCCAGCGGCATTCACGTCGACCGCCACCTCCGCACTCGCCAGCCTAACGTTTATGCCCTGGGTGATGCAGCCTGTATCGACGGTGTGAACGCCATGTATGTCCAGCCGCTGCAAGCCAGCGTTAAAGCGTTGGCGGCGACGCTCACCGGCACGCCTACCGCGGTTCGCTTTGGCGCATGGCCCGTGGTGGTCAAAACGCCGCTACTGCCCATCGTGGCCTACCCCCCAACGCAGCCACCCAAACGCTGGCGAATCGAAGGCGACGGTGACGATTTCACCGCCTTGGCCGAAGATAAAGACGGTCGTTTGATTGGTTTTGCGTTGACAGGCGGCTGTGTGAGAAGGAAAGTGGAGCTTTCCAGAGCCGCCCCCACCCTGCTAGGCTGATTTTCGCCGCGTTCGCGACTAGGCTAAAAAAGCTCCGCCTGCTGGGGTAAGCCGAGCAACCAACAACATTGATGTCTGTTTTTTCACAAGGGAGATTCCTTTATGCGCAAACCTGAACTCGCTGCCGCGATTGCTGAAAGTGCTGACCTGTCCAAAGACAAAGCGGGACAAGTGCTCAACGTCATTCTGGACGAAATCACCAACAGCGTCGCCAAGGGCGAAGACGTCGCCTTGATCGGTTTTGGCACCTTTACCGTTCGCGAGCGCGCTGCCCGCACCGGTAAAAACCCGCAAACCGGCGCACCGCTGCAGATTCCGGCCAGCAAAAACGTGGCATTCAAGCCAGGCAAAGCGCTCAAGGACGCCGTTTCCTAATGAAGCTTTCGCTGACGCTGTGGCTGCTGGGCTTTATGCTCAAGCGAGCCCTGCGCCGCAAGCCGCGCTTTCGTGAGCAGCTCGAGCGCATGCGCGGCCTGGACTGGGGTGTCGCTACGGAAGACTTAAGCACCGCCCGCTACTACCGGATGGCGCCTAACGGCATCACCACCGGCAAGGGGTTGCCCGTCGATCTAGATCTTGAGCTGCGCTTTCGCGATCAAGACGCGGCGCTGCGTATTCTCAAGAAGCCTACCCAGCAGGCGTTTCTGGACGGCATGGTGGCAGGAGACGTCCGCCTCGTCGGCGACTCCTCCGATATGAACAAGCTGCAAAAATTGTTGAAGTATTTGTAGCAAGCTTTGCGGCATGGAACGAACAGTCAAGGGGCAATCCCGCAGAGGTATAACGGCTATCGATGGACATACCTCATCAACGCTTAGTGTACTTCCGCGTTACCCTGGAATCTGGTTCTGTGCGCCGAGCGGCAGCGCGCTTGGATATCGCTCCCTCGGCCGTCAGCAGGCAAATTGCGCTGCTGGAAGAGGCCCTGGGTGCGACGCTCATGGAGCGCCAGCGCGACGGCATCTCACCTACTCCCGTAGGTGAGATGCTGCTTGAGTATTGTGAACGTCGTGGCGCCCTCGATGAAGGATTCATTGCCTCGCTGGAGTCCTATCAGCGCATGGAGACCGGCAAGATATCCCTGACCGTTGGCGAAGGGTTTGTCAGCGACTTGGTGGCTTCTCCTCTGCATGAGTTCACTCAACGCTATGCGGGCATTCAGCTCGACATCCACACGGCGGGTACCTCGGGCATCATCGAGGCGGTGGTGGGCGATCACAGCCACATTGGCTTGATGTTCCATGAGCGTACTCATCCCCAACTTCGTTTCTGGGCCTCCAGCCCGCAGCCGCTGATGGCGATTCTCTCGCCCAGTCATCCCTTGACCTGCCAAGCCACCCCGCTCACGCTAACTCAGCTTAGCGATCAGCCGATGGCCATGTGGGATACCACCCATGGCGTGCGTCAAATGGTCGATCAAGCTTTCCAGCAGGCTCGCATTGCCCCCCGCATGGCGATGAACACCAACTCCATGGTGATTCTGGCGCAATATGTCCGCAGCGGCATGGGCATTACCCTGCTGCCCGCGTTTGCCGTCGCCCACGACCTGGAAGTGGGAACGCTGGTAGCACGCCCCGTCGATCACCCGCTATTTCAGCGCTCTCAGGCCCACATGGTCACCCGTGTAGGGCGCCAACAGCCCAAGGCCAGCATCCTGCTACTGCGCCATCTACAGCGCTGGATGCAAGCCTTCCGCGACCCGGCGTTAGATCAGCCGACGCCACTGCCATAACCAAACGCCACGCTGGCTTCTGGCGCGGTTTCCACCCAGACGCTTTGTGGCACGGTGTATTCGCGTAGGCCATCCAACCCGCTGGAGCGACCAAAACCGCTGTCACCAAAGCCACCGAACGGTGACATCACGCTGATGGCCTTGTAGCTATTGATCCATACCGTGCCAGCACGCAGCTGACCGGCCACACGATGTGCCCGCGCCACGTCCTGGCTCCATACCGCCCCTGCCAAACCAAAGCGGGTGTCGTTCGCCAATCGAATGGCTTCCTCTTTATTGTCAAAGGCCATCGCGACGAGCACTGGCCCAAAGACCTCTTGTTGGGCAATCTCCATATCAGGGGTGACATCCACCAGCACGGTAGGCGCGATAAAATAGCCCTGGGCGTCGTCAGGCAAACCTTCAGGACGTTTGCCACCCGTCAGCACTCTCGCGCCTTGCGCTTCTGCGGCCTCGATCATGCGCGTTACCTGCTCGAATTGACGACGATTCTGCAGCGGCCCCATACGGGTGGCTTCATCGCTGGGCAGGCCCACGTGAATCTGCTCCGCCGCGCGAGCCAAACGCGTAGTGACTTGCTCAAATACCGAACGCTCGATCAACAGGCGCGATCCTGCCACACAGCTTTGGCCCGCCGCCGCAAAGATGGCCGCCTGGGCGCCAGCTACCGCTTCGTCTAACTTGGCATCGGCAAACACGATATTGGCGGATTTACCGCCCAGTTCTAATACGCTGGGCACCAGGCGGCGGGCCCCCGCCTCGGCAATCATCCGTCCACTTTGGGGCGAGCCGACAAATACCAATTTGCCTATGGCGGGATGGTCGGTCAGCGCCGCGCCGGTCGTTTTGCCTAGCCCGTTGACGATATTGATCAACCCCTTAGGTAGCCCACCACGTTCGAGTTGTTTGGCAATCACGACCGAGGTGAAAGGGGTCAGCTCGGAAGGTTTCAGCACCACCCCGTTGCCCGCCGCCATGGCCGGTGCCAGCTGCCAGGCACAGGTGAACATCGGCGCGTTCCAGGGCGTGATCTGCCCCACCACTCCATAGGGCACGTGGCGCACATAGTTAAGATGCGAGGTAGGCACTGGAATGACCTCGCCGTGCTGCTTGTCGCACCAGCCCGCGTAGTATTCGAACATCTCGCGCACTTTGCCTACTTCGGCCCGGCAGTCACGAATGGGCTTACCGGCCACCACGCTTTCTAACTGCGCCAGCGCTTCTTCATGGCCCTCTAGCGCACGTATGGCAGCATTCATGCGCCGCCCACGCTCGCTGGCGGTCAGCGCCATCCATTCGCGTTGCCCCCGCTGCGCCGCTTGTGTCGCCCGCTCAATCAAGCCCGCACCCGCATCGCGGTAGCTGACCAGCGCATCCCCCGTCGCCGGGTTGATCAGCGTGATCTCTTCACCTTCTCCGGCCACCAGATCACCATCGATCCAGTTGCTCAACGGCGTTTTTGCCGCTAACCCAAAGCCGTTTAGGAGTGCGGCAAGCTGGTCGCTGGCGTGTTGGCTAAGTGAATTCATTGGTTACCCTCCGCTTGGCTGGCACGGGCTAAAATCGGCGTGGTGATATGGTTGAAGTCATCGCTATCGGTGGGCTGTTCGGTGTTGTCGTGCCAAGCATCGACAACCATTTGTAGCAGCGGTAAAGGAAGGCCCAACTGCTCAGCCGCCTCCCGCGCCAGGCGCAGGTCTTTACGCATCAATCCCGTGGTAAAGCCAGAGTCGAAGCGCTCGCTCAGCACCCACTCGGGGAAATTCACCTCACTGATAGCGCTACGCCCGGAGCCGCTATTGATGCCTGCCAGACAAGCAGCGGGGTCAACACCGGCTTGGGCGGCCATGGCAACTGCCTCGGCGGTCGTGATCAGGTGCGCCGCACACAGGTAGTTATTGGCCAGTTTCACCACATGGCCGCTGCCTGGGCCACCCACATGGGTGCATTTGGCGGACATCGCCTCCAACATCGGCCTGACCCGTTCAATGGTGGTTTCATCGCCGCCTAGCAGCATGCCTAGCTTGCCGCTGGCCGCCCCTTTGGGGCCGCCGCTGACCGGGGCATCCAGCCAATGAAGCCCTGCGGCCATCACTTTTTCAGCCAATTCACGACTCATGGCAGGGTCACTGGTAGAGGTATCGACAATCACACTGCCCCGAGGCGCCCGCGCGAGTAAACCAGGGGAGGTTTCAAGCACCTCACGCACATGGGCTGAGGTCGGCAGCGATAGAAGGTAGACATCACTGGCTGGTAGGGCATCAGGCGTCACAACATTCAAGCCAAGTGATGCGAGCTTGGTACGCGCGGCGTCAAAGACATCCGTGCCGGTTACAGCAAACCCTGCTGCTTTAAGCGTGAGCGCCATATTGCCGCCCATCTGTCCCAACCCAATCACCGTCAACGATAAAGACCTTGAGGTTTGAGGCATCACAAAACTCCTTACAGTGCAGAAAACGCTGAATGCTGGGTAGACGCTCCCCTACCCAGTGGGCATAAGGAAGCGAATAACGCGAGTTAAACCGTTTGGCTATTTAGACCAAGAGCGCTTTGACCAACTCCACCCAGTAGCGCGTTCCTAGCGGCAATAGCGCATCGTTAAAATCGTAGTGGGGGTTATGCAGCGACGCCGAGTCCTCACCGTTGCCCATCCAGATGTAAGCACCGGGCCGTTCGGCAAGCAGGAACGAGAAATCTTCGGACGCCATGCTAGGTGGCGGGTTACGCAACACATTTTCTTGGCCTAGCAAGCCCGCTAATACCGTTGCGCAGTGCTGGGCATGCGCTGGCGTATTGATCGTGGCGGGGTAGCAACGCTGGTAATCCAGCTCAACGGCTAAACCATGGAAGTCGGCCAAGCTAGCAATCGCCTGTTTGAAACGCGCTTCTAGGCGTTCTTTCAGCGCCATATCGAAACAGCGTAGCGTGCCGCGCAGCGCCACCTGCTCGGGAATCACATTGAACGTGTCTCCCCCGTTGATGCTGGTCACACTCAGCACCGCCGATTTATCCGGTGGCGTTTCACGGCTTATCAGGCCTTGCAGTTGGCTGATCAGTTGGCAACTCGCCAGCACCGTATCAATGCCTAGATGCGGCATCGCTGCATGGCAGCCTTTACCGGTCAATGTCAGGCTGAAAATATCAAACGCGGCCATGACGTCGGTATCGTGCACCGCTGCCACACCAACGGGCAGCCCAGGCCAGTTGTGCAGGCCGTACACCGCGTCCATCGGAAAGCGCTCGAACAGGCCGTCCTCCACCATGGCACGGCCACCGCCTTCGTTCTCTTCGGCGGGTTGGAAGATGAACACCACCCGCCCTTTGAAGTCGGGCTGCTGCTTCAGCGCCCAGGCCGCCCCCAGCAACATCGTGGTATGGCCGTCGTGACCGCAGGCGTGCATCTTGCCCGGCGTCTGCGAGGCGTAGGCAAGCCCGGTCTCTTCACGGATATCCAGGGCATCGATATCGGCCCGAAGGCCGATCGTTTTACCTTCACCCTGCTGACCGTCTAACGCGGCGACCACGCCCGTTCCAGCGATTCCAGTGGTCACTTCAAAGCCCCACTCACCGAGCAGCGCGGCGATACGTGCACTCGTGCGCTGCTCCTCGAACGCCGTTTCCGGATGCTGGTGGAAATCGTGTCGCCAAGCGGTGAGTTCTTTACTATCAGGCAAGGGTATTGACGTCGCCATGTTTTGTATTCCTTAAAGCATCACGTGAGCCACCACCGCCGACCCAATAAAGGTGCCGGTGAAGACGAGAAGGGCCACAATGACCAGCTTCCAGCCGGTCTGCTTGAACATCGAGAATTCACGGTGGGTCAGCGCTAGTCCGGCATACGCCAGTACGGGGGTGACCACCGCCAAGAAATTCACCTCTGCCAACTGCCCAATGATCCAGCCGTTACCCGGAAAGACGGGGAGCGTCGCGATGATACTAATCAGCGAGACCCACGCCACACTAGGCAGATAAAAAGGGCATAGCCGCCCGACCACTAAGCCGATGATGACCATGACATACAAAATTAGCATGCCAGGCAGCGCATCCAACAAAGGCGAGCCGTTGACGATGTTGCTAAACCACGCCGCCACACAGACAGCCGCCAGCACAAGGGCTGTTTTACCTAGCTGCTGTTCGGGGCGCAGCTCTTTTAATGCCTCAGCGTCGAACTGATCGACGGTGCTCTCATGAGTTTTCATGGCGAACCTCCTGACGGGTACCCTTCAAACGCGTAAACATCCACTCGGTGACCGGTAGCGCAATAAAGAGCGATACATACAATCCGGTGGCGTAGGTGAGCAGATTGCTGGCGCCGGCAAAGGCAAGCAGCTCATCTTTGGCGGCAGGGACGGCTTCTGCCAACGCTGCCGAGCATGCCGCTACCATGCTGCCACTGCCGACACCGCAGGCCATGGCCAGCGCGCGGATATCGAGGATATCTAGCGAGGCGATGTAGCCCGCCATCAGGGCAAAGTAGAGCGTACCGAACATAGTACCCACCACGTACACGCCCATAATGCCGATGCCTTCAGGGCTTCTTAGCCCGTAACGGTCTGAAATAATGGCAATGTTGGGTTCGCGGGCAATGGAGTAGGTCGCACCAATCGCTTCCCGGCCCATTTTGAGCACGAGTACCGCAAAGGGCAGCGCGATCAGCATGGTGCCAAGATTCCCCAGCTCTTGAAGAATCAGCGCAGGACCCGCCGCGATAATTTGCTCGATCGCTGGCCCAATGGTGGAGCCAAACTTGGCAATGAACGGCAAAATGGCGATCAGAATGATGGGGCCCGCGGCATGACTCACCGGCTTGGGAATGGCCTTGCCCATTGCTGAAAAGAGATGAGGATTGAAGAGTACGCCAATGATAAACGCGTAGAGGAGTGGTAATAGTAGTAATGTTCCCGGCCCAAGCGGAATCCGAATGATGCCGATCCACTCGGAAAACATCGACGTCAGTATCACCAGAAGATGTAGACGCCAGTCCAGCAGCAGTTTTAGATCCATGGGAGTGATCCTATTTTTTTTAGAGTCACTCCGAGTATCGAAAGGTTACTGTTTCAATCATAGCGTTTTGGTGCACTAATTTTTAGAACACATGGCCGCGATAGCATTAGCGTTGATAGGTCAAGAGCGACATCATCGTTGCGATGCCTCTATACTAACCAAGACTAAAGTCTAACATCACTTGTCACACGAGCCTCTATGCCCCTGACCCATTCCCTGCGCCGCCTTTGGACACTGGACAAGTTCGCTTACAGCCTGCGGGTGTTCATCGCCTTCAGCGGGGCGCTGCTGTTGAGCGGGCTAGCGGGGGATGTGGCACTGGTCATTCCGCTATTTTTGGGCATCATTGCCAGTGCCCTCTCCGAGACCGACGATAGCTGGCAAGGGCGTTTGCAGGCACTGGTAGTGACGCTGCTCTGCTTTGCATCGGCGTCGTTCGTGGTGCAGTGGCTGTTTCCGTGGCCGTGGCTATTTGCGGTCGGCTTGGCGCTCTCTACCTTCACGCTGATCATGCTGGGGGCGATTGGCCAGCGCTACGCGACGATTGCCTCGGGTACGCTGATTCTGTCGATCTACTCCATGATCAATATCGAGCAGCACGGTGGCGTGGATGAAGACGTCGCCTCGCGCCAGCTGCTGCTTTTGGCCGGAGCGGCCTGGTACGGCGCGATTTCCGTGGTGTGGTGTGCACTGTTCTCCCGCCAGCCGGTCAAGCAGAGCATGGCGCGGGTCTACAAAGCCCTGGGGGAGTTCTTGATCTTGAAGTCGGCGCTGTTCGAGCCGGTACGCGGTGTGGATGTCGAAGCTCGCCGCGTGGCATTAGCACGGCAGAACGGCCAAGTGGTGGAGGCGCTCAACCAAGCCAAGGAGATGATTTTTCGCCGCCTGGAGGGCCAGCGCGGCAACCGTAAGCTCAACCGCTACCTGCAAATTTACTTTATCGCCCAGGATATCCACGAACGGGCCAGCTCCACCCACTACCCCTACAGCGCGCTTACTGACGCCTTTTTCCACCACGATGTGCTGTTTCGCTGCCAGCGGCTACTCGACCAGCAGGGCCGCGCCTGCCGCCAGCTGGCCAAATCGCTGCTGCTGAATCGCCCTTTTAGCCACGAGCAGAGCGAGCAGGCGCTAGCCGACCTGCGCGCCTCGATCGATAATCTGAGCGAGCGCGGCAAGCCCGAATGGCGGCCACTGATGCGCCCGTTGAATGCCTTAGCGGACAACCTCACCACGCTCGAGGCGCAGATTGCCAGCGCCCACAACCCGGATACCGACGACGAACGCCGGGATAGCGCGCTCTACGACCGCTCTCCTTCGAGTCTGCAGGAGGCCTGGAAACGGGTGCGGCTCAATATCACGCTAGGCTCGCCTACCTTTCGCCACGCGGTGCGCCTAACCACCGCGCTAGTGGCGGGCTATGGGCTGCTGCAATGGCTCGATCCCCAGCAAGGGTTCTGGATTTTGCTGACCACGCTGTTCGTATGTCGACCTAACTTTGCCACCACGCGGCGCTTTCTCTCCCAGCGGATAGTGGGCACGGTACTCGGGCTGGTGGCAGGCTGGGCCTCCATCAGCCTGTTTCCCCAGCCGCTAATCCAGAGCATGATTGCCGTGGCGGCGGGCGTGTCATTCTTTGCCAATCGTGAAAAGCATTACGTGATCGCCACGGCCTCGATCACCCTGCTGGTGCTGTGCAGTTTCAATCAGGTGGGGGATGGCTTCGACCTTATCTGGCCGCGGCTGTTCGATACGTTGATCGGCTCGCTGATTGCGGGACTGGCGGTATTTTTCATTCTGCCGGACTGGCAGGGCCGCCGCCTCTACCGTGAGGCCGCCAAGGTGCTGACCAACCACCGCCGCTACTTGGACGAAATCGTCCACCAGTACGAAGAGGGCAAGCAGGACGACCTAGCTTACCGCTTGGCACGGCGCAATGCGCACAACGCGGATGCGGCGCTCTCGACCCTGCTCACCAACATGCTCCACGAGCCAGGGCACTACCGGAAGCAGGATGCCGACAACGGGCTGCGCTTTTTGGTGCTCTCCAACACGCTGCTCAGCCACCTCTCCGCGCTAGGTGCCCACCGCCACCGGCTGGCAGAGGATGAAGACGATGCCACCCTCGTGCCGCAGGCCAAGCGGATCAGCGCCTTACTGGAACAGCTAGCGGAACAGCTGGATAAACGCCTACCCGTGGAGCCGCTGACCGCGCCTGCCAACGAGCTGCTGAGCCAGCTAGGTGAGCACGGCGGCAGCGGAGAAGAGAATGCCATCACGCTCTATCGACCCATTCAAAGCCAGCTGCGCCTGATTGCCGAGCAGCTTGGCCCCTTGAGCGATGCCGCCCATCGTTTGACCGATTCGAACGCAGAGTCGCTGCACGCCCTCGATACGGCCACGTGACCCTTGGCCACGCCTCGATGCCACTTCACTACACCGCCATTACACCTGCCCGTAGCGGCCCGCCGCCTCGCCCAGCCAGCGGCGCACCAGCACGGCAGTGACCTCGGTGTTGCCCTGGAGCGCCTGAGCCAGGGCGGTGACCCGCTCTAGCTGGTCGGCATCGCGCTCTAGATCGGCGATTTTCATCTGTGCGAGGCCGGTTTGGCGAGTCCCTAATACCTCGCCAGGGCCGCGGATTTCCAAGTCTTTTTCAGCAATACGGAAGCCGTCGGTGGTTTCCCGCATCACGCCGAGCCGTTCCCGAGAGCTTTTGGAGAGCGGTGGGTGGTACAGCAGCACGCAGAAGCTTTCGGTGCTGCCGCGTCCCACCCGGCCGCGCAGCTGATGAAGCTGGGAAAGCCCCAAACGCTCAGGGTTTTCGATGATCATCAAGCTAGCGTTGGGCACGTCGACTCCCACCTCGATCACCGTGGTCGCCACCAGCAGGTCGAGCTCACCGGCTTTGAAGGCCTCCATCACCTCGGCTTTTTCGGCCGCCTTCATACGCCCATGAATCAGCCCGATGGCCAACTCGGGCAGCGCCTGGGTGAGTTCATCGCGGGTCACTTCAGCGGCCTGGCACTGCAGCGCCTCCGACTCTTCGATCAGCGTACACACCCAATAGGCTTGGCGACCGTCACGGCAGGCGTTGCGAATACGCTCGACCACCTCGGGGCGGCGCTCGTCCGACACCACCACGGTTTTCACCGGCGTGCGTCCCGGCGGCAGCTCGTCGATCACCGAGACGTCCAAGTCCGCATAGGCGCTCATCGCCAGGGTGCGGGGAATCGGCGTGGCGGTCATGATCAGCTGGTGGGGCGTCAGTCCACCGGCTTCGCCCTTTTCCCGCAGGGCAAGGCGCTGGTGAACGCCAAATCGGTGCTGCTCATCGATGATCGCCAGCCCCAGACACTGGAAATGCACGTCGTCTTGAAACAGCGCGTGGGTGCCCACCACCATACGCGCTCGACCGTCGGCAATGGCGGCTTTGGCATCCAGCCGCGCCTTGCCCTTCAGCTTGCCTGCCAACCACGCCACTTCGATGCCCAGCGGCTCGAACCACGCTTTGAAGGCGCGGTAGTGCTGTTCGGCGAGGATCTCCGTGGGCGCCATCATCGCCGCTTGGCAGTTGCCCGCCAGCGCCGAGAGCGCCGCCATGGCCGCCACCACCGTCTTGCCCGACCCAACGTCCCCCTGCACCAGGCGCAGCATGGGCGCGGGGCGGGCCAGGTCGAGGGCTATTTCTTCCAGCACCCGACGCTGGGCACCGGTGAGCGCAAACGGTAGCTGCGCCAGAAAGCGCGTTTGCAGGCTGCGCCCCGACGGTAGCTCCGGTGCGCCGTCGGCCTGGATACGCAGGCGCACTTCCCGCAGGCTCAGTTGATGAGCCAACAGCTCTTCCAACGCCAGGCGCCGCGTGGCGGGGTGGTGGCCATGGGTCAGCTGCTCCAAATCCACGTCCGGCGGCGGCTGGTGCAATAGCTGCAAGCTAGCGTGCAGCCCCGGCAGTTGGAAGCGCTGGCGCAGGGCATTGGGAATCACATCGGGCAGCGTTTCGGGCGCTTGCTCTAAAAGGCGCAGCGCCTGCTGGGTCAGCGCCCGCAGACGGGTTTGGTGCAGCCCCTCGGTGGTGGGGTAAATCGGCGTGTAATACTCCTCCACCGGCGTTTCGCTACCGCCGCTAAGACGGTATTCCGGATGATAGATCTCAAGCCCCGTGGCGCCTGCCCGAGCTTCGCCAAACGCCCGAACGGTCACGCCGGGGCGAAGCTGCTGCTGTTGCGCGGGCGAAAAGTGGAAAAAGCGCAGGCTCAAAATGCCGCTATCGTCGCGCAGACGAATCAGCAGGCTGCGCCGTCGCCCTTTGACGATATCGCTGGCGGTCACTTCCCCCTCGACCACCGCTTCATGGCCTGCGCGGAGCAGGCCAATGGGGGTGAGTCGCGTGCGATCCTGGTAGCGTAGCGGCAAGTGAAACAGCAGATCACTCACGCGCTCCACACCTAGGCGGGCCAGCTTGATGGCCAGCGCCTCGCCTACGCCCTTGAGCGCCGTCACCGGTGCGGACAGCTCACTCATGGGGCTTGCTTCACCTTATGCACAGGCTGCTGGCACTGGCTGATCGCGTTGGCCAATGCATCGATGGCCTTCGGGCGCGGAAAGCTGGCACGCCAGGCAATAGCCACCGTGCGCGAAGGTGCCGGTTCCACGAAGGGGCGGCTAACCAGCATGGCGTTCTCGTACTGGTCGGTGCCGAGCGCCGACTGCGGCAGCACGGTAATCCCGAGTTTGGACGCCACCATATGGCGAATCGTCTCGAGCGAGCCGCCTTCGGCAATCAGGGTATTGTTGGGACTGTTGAGCTTTTGAGTAATCGCAGGGCAAGCTTCGAGGATTTGGTCGCGGAAGCAGTGGCCTTCGCCCAGCAGCAGCAGCCGCTCTTCTAATAGATCCTCTTTATGGATCGCCTCGCGCTCGACCCACGGGTGGCTGGCAGGCATCAACACCTCGAAATGCTCGTCGTAGATCGGCTTGGTGACCACGTCGGTTTCGGTAAACGGTAGGGCCACGATGATCACGTCCAGCTCGCCGCTACGCAGCTTGGCGCGCAGCGTGCCGGTCATGCCCTCTTCGATATACAGCGGCATTTGCGGGGCAGCGCTGGCCAGTGCTGGTACCAAATGGGGGAATAGGTAAGGTCCAATGGTATAAATCGCGCCGATGCGCAGCGGGTTAGCGAGCTGGTCTTTGCCCGCGCTGGCCAGCTCGTAGATCAAACCGCTCTGTTCCAATACGCGCTGGGCCTGGGCAACGATCTTTTCGCCCAAGGGCGTGACTTGCACGGTGGATTTAGAGCGTTCGAACAGCGGAATGTCCAGCTCGTCTTCGAGTTTTTTCACGGCGACCGAGAGCGTCGGCTGGGAAACATGGCAGCGCTCGGCGGCGCGGCCAAAATGGCGCTCTTGGGCAAGGGTTACGATGTAGCGAAGTTCTGTTAAAGTCATAGCAATGCCAGTGGCATCCTCTCGTTGCAGCTCGAGTCATCGTGTTAGCGAGACGGAAAAGGACAGACAAGCCCTATTGAAGATGGCACATCTCATAGGGACTTTGTATCTGATAGGGAATATTTATCAAGAGGGGTGAGCAAGGTGAAACTAACGGTACTGATTATCGGCTGTGGAGACATCGGCGTCACGCTTGGACAAGAGCTGCTAAACGATGGGCATCGCGTGATAGGTGTGCGCCGCCAAGCCAACGCATTAGAGCATACCGGCATCGAGCCGCTATCCCTCGATCTCAACGACCTGGAAGGAGCCGACGCCAGCGCCCTGCCCCAAGCCGACTACGTGATTTACACCGTCAGTGCAGACCGCTTCGAAGAGAGTGCTTACCAAAGCGCCTATCCAGACGGTCTCAAGCGTGTGCTCAGCGTACTGGAGCAGCACGACACACCGCCACGGCGCATCTTCTTCGTCTCCTCTACCAGTGTCTATGGTCAGCAAGAGGGCGAGGTGGTCAACGAGGAGAGCCCCACGGAATCCACTAGTTTCTCCGGCACCCTGATGTGCGAGGCCGAACAGGCGCTGCTCAATCACCCGCTGCCCGGCACCGTGGTGCGCTTCTCCGGTATTTATGGCCCAGGGCGTGATCGTTTGATTCACCAAGTGGCCGAAGGCCGACTGGCCGCCGTCACGCCGGTGATCTACTCCAACCGCATTCATCGGGACGACTGCACCGGCATTCTGGCGCACCTGATCCGCTGCCAGGAGAGCGGCACACCGCTGGCCGACCTTTATCTCGGTAGCGACTGCGAACCGGTGACCATGCACAACGTGATGGCGTGGTTGGCCAAACAGTTGAAGGTGGAGTCCACCGACACCATGCAGTCGCCGCTGCGCCGTCGTGCCAGCAAGCGTTGCGACAACCGCCGTATTCTCGAAACTGGCTACACCTTCCGCTATCCGACCTACAAAGAGGGCTATGCCCAGGTGTTGAAAGAGGGCGGTTTTTTAGAGTTGCAAAAAGCCTAGCGCTCTAGCCGCGAGTCGATTGGAACGCTAGAAAACGCAAAGAGCGAGCCTCATCGGCTCGCTCTTTTTGTATGCGTCGGTGTCACGCCGTTTAGTCGCCGATCACCATCACGGCTTCGGCTTCTACTTGGCTGCCTTTGGGCAGCGCCTTCACGCCGACCGCCGCACGCGCCGGGAACGGCGTGGAAAAGAACTCTTCCATCACCTTGTTGACGATCGCAAAGTTGTCCAGATCGACTAAATAGAGGTTGAGCTTGACGATATCGCCCAGCGACCCAGCGGCTTCTTCACACACGGCCTGCAGGTTGGTAAAGACCTGACGCGCCTGAGCTTCGAAATCGTCCGAGACGATTTCCATGGTGTCTGGGTCGAGCGGAATCTGGCCCGACAGATACACCGTGTTGCCTGCTTTGATGGCCTGGGAATAAGGGCCGATGGCGGCAGGGGCCTTTTCTGTGTTGATAACCGCTTTGTTGCTCATGGGGTGTCCTTCTCCTGTAAAAATGAAACGTTGCTTATTATTGCCATGGCTGACGCCGCCAGCGTGAAACGCCAGCCGTCGACGCATGGGTGTTTAGTTAGCGGTACGGGTAATTTTGCCAACGTTGGGCAGGTTACGGATGCGTTTAATGATGCGGGCGAGGTGGACACGCCCTTTGACCGACAGCGTGAGATTGACGGTGGATAGGCGCGCGTCGCGCTCTTCGATACCAATGCGCTCGATATTGGCATCGGCATCGGTCACCAGTCCCGCCAGCTCGGCCACTAAGCCACGGCGGCTTTCGATTTCGATACGCAGTGCCACCGGGAAGTCTTCGTCGATGTGTTCCGACCACTCCAGCGCAAACAGCTTTTCGGGATCGTTTTTACGCTCGGCGAGATTTTTACACTCGCTGCGGTGTACCACCAGCCCTTTACCGACCGAGAGATGTCCTACCACCGGGTCGCCGGGCAAGGGGTGGCAACAACGGGCAAAGTTGATCACCATGCCTTCGCTGCCGCTGATGACCACGGCCTTGTCGTTGCTGTCAGACAGTGTCTTATCGAAGCTGTCGCCATGGGCGACATCCACCAAGCGACGCGCGACCACGTGCGCCATGCGGTTGCCTAACCCCAACGACTCGAGCAAGGCATCCAGCGACGGTGCGTCCAGCTGCTCGAGCGCCTGCTCGAAGATACTCTCGTCGAGCTCTTCCAGGCTCGTTTCGAACGGTGCCAGCGCCTTGTTGAGCAGTCGACGGCCCAGCATCACCGCCTCCGCCTGCTGCTGATGCTTCAACGCATGGCGAATGGCGGAGCGCGCCTTGGCCGTGGTGACGAAATTCAGCCACGCCAGATTGGGACGCGCGCCGGGGGCAGTAATGATCTCCAGCGTCTGGCCGCTTTCCAGCCGCGTGGAGAGCGGCGCGAGGTGACGGTCGATCCGGCAGGCGATGCAGTTATTGCCGATATCGGTGTGTACGCTGTAGGCGAAGTCGATCACCGTGGCGCCCTGGGGCAGCTCCATGATGTCGCCTTTCGGGGTGAACACGTAGATATCGTCGGGGAACAGGTCGTTCTTGACGTGCTCGATGAACTCCAGCGAATCCCCCGCGTGGCGCTGCATCTCCAAAAGCCCCTTCACCCAGGCGCGGGCGCGAGCGTGGCTACCTTCGGCAATCGGGTGCGCGGTCTGGCCGGCTTTATAGAGCCAGTGGGCAGCGATCCCGTTATTGGCCATGGCTTCCATCTCTCGGGTGCGGATCTGCACTTCGATGGGCATGCCCCGCTGGCCAAACAGCGTAGTGTGCAGGCTTTGATAGCCGTTCGCTTTGGGAATCGCAATGTAGTCTTTGAACCGCCCCGGCACCGGCTTATAAAGGTTGTGCACGACGCCTAGGATTCGATAGCAGCTCGCCACGTCTTCGGTGATGATCCGAAAACCGAAGACATCCATGATCTCGATGAAGGGCTTACGCTGATCGCGCATCTTCTTGTAGATCGAGAGCAGGTGCTTTTGGCGACCAATCACCGTGCCTTTCAGGCCTTCATCGTCGAGGCTCTGCTGCAGAGATGACTGAATTTCCCGCATGGCGCTGCGACGATTGCCCCGCGCACTGGCCACGGCGCGCTTGATACGCTCGGCGCGCATGGGGTGAATCGCCTGGAACGAGAGGTCTTCCAGCTCGACACGAATGGTATTGATACCCAACCGACCCGCAATACGCGCATAGATTTCCAGGGTTTCCCGGGCGATGCGGCGCTTTTTGTCAGGGCGTAACGCGCCCAAGGTGCGCATGTTGTGCAGTCGGTCGGCCAGCTTGACGATGATGACGCGAATATCCCGCGACATCGCCAGCACCATCTTCTGGAAGTTTTCCGCCTGAGCAACGGCTTTGTCTTCGAAGGTGATCTGGGTAAGCTTGGAAACACCGTCGACGAGCTCGGCTACCGGCTTGCCGAACTGGGCCGCCAGGGCTTTTTTGGACACGCCGGTGTCTTCGATCACGTCGTGCAGCATGGCGGCCATCAGGCTTTGATGGTCCATGTGCATGTTGGCGAGAATATTGGCGACCGCCAGCGGATGGGTGACGTAAGGTTCACCCGAGCGGCGGCGCTGGCCATCGTGGGCCTGCTCGGCGTAGTAGAAGGCGCGCTTGACCTGCTGGATCTCGTCCGGGGGTAAGTAGCCGCCGAGTCGATCGGCCAGGTCATCGATGGTGAACATGTACCGCGCCTCTAATCGCTGCCTGCTTAATCGTCGATTTGAGTGCTAGGCGTCATGGCGGGACGCGCGCGCACCGGCGCTTCGACCGGCTCGTCCAGAACGCTGTGATCCACCAGGCCTGCGGCGATTTCGCGCAGCGCCATGACGGTGGGCTTATCGTTTTCCCAGGGCAGTTGAGCATCGCGGGAGCCGCGGGCCAGCTGGCGAGCACGCTGGGTGGAAATCATCACCAGTTTGAAGCGGTTTTCTACATTTTCCAGACAATCTTCAACGGTTACGCGAGCCATGGGGCCTTCCTGTAATGACGACGCCGGGCCGGCGTTGTTGAACAACGTCGCCGACCCAGCGAAAAGAGTGGTGATAGGACCTGATAGATTACTCGACGCTAGGCGCCTGTGACAAGAGTGCATCGAGCAGCGGCGCGTGGCGTTCCTGCATGGTGGCGCGCGTCAAGCGGCGGCTGATCACCAGCGATTGGAGTTCCTGAAGCGCCGTGGTGAAGTCGTCGTTGATGACCAGGTAGTCGTACTCGTCGTAGTGGGACATCTCACTGACTGCATCGCGCATGCGTCGGGCAATCACCGCGTGTTCGTCGGTGCCACGGCTGGAGAGACGTCGCTCCAGCTCGCTACGCGATGGCGGTAGGATGAAGATCGACACGGCAGAAGGCATCTGCTCGCGTACCTGCTGCGCGCCCTGCCAATCGATCTCTAGGATGACGTCTTGCCCCGCGTCTAGCAAGGTTTGGACCGACTGACGCGACGTGCCATAGTAATTGTCGAAGACCTTGGCATACTCGAAGAAGTCGCCGCGGTCGATCATCGCTTCGAAGTCAGGCACTTGGGTAAAGTGGTAATTGACGCCATTGACCTCACCTTCGCGTTTGGCACGCGTGGTATGCGACACCGACACCTGAATACCGTCCAGGCTTTCGATCAGCTCACGAACGAGGCTGGTTTTACCCGCGCCCGACGGGGCAGAAACAATAAACAGCGTACCCTGGGACATGAAGCGCTTCCCTAGTTAGTCAAAATGGTCGTTCGTCATCACGCAGGCTGGCCACTGCCGACGTCATAGGGTGCGCAGTATCGCACACCCATGGCAGGGACTGTAGCGTTTCCAAACAGCCGCAAGGAGGTCAGCATGCGCAGCACATTGTTCATTTTATGCTTGATTGCGCTGGGAGTGGCGCTGCAAAAAGGGATGATCGAGATTCCCCGGCACTGGGCTCCCTGGGCGCCGTTACACGTCGATGACCCTATCACGCCCATTACCCAACTGAAGCTCAAGCGCTTGAACGACGACCGCACCGCCTGCCTCGCAGCGCTCGACACCGTGCCCGAAGGCGAACTGCGCTACACGCCACTGGCCGATTACACCCCTACCGCCAGTTGCCCACTCAGCAATATCGTACGCATGCAACGCAGTAGCGTGCGCTTCAACCAGAGTTTCGTGGCCTCCTGCCCGCTAGCGCTGGCGTGGGTGATGTATGAACGCCATGCGTTGCAGCCTGCCGCACAGGCCATCATGGGTAGCCGGGTCGCCCAAGTGAACCATGTGGGTAGTTTTGCCTGCCGCAACGTGTATGGCCGTGAGACGGGGCGACGCAGCGAGCACGCGACCGCCGAAGCGCTGGATGTGGTGGGGTTTCAGTTCGAGAACGGCCAGCGAATATCGCTCATTAGCGACTGGGACGATACGGGTAACGCGGGAGCGTTTTTGCGAGCCGCGCGAGATGGCGCGTGTGAGACGTTCGGCAACGTACTTGGTCCTGAGTACAACGCCGCGCATGCCGACCACTTTCATCTAGGCATGCGCGGTTTTAGCCTATGCCGCTAGGCAGTTGAGTTATTCGAGGTTGATATCCTCTTCATCGGTGGCTGCCCCCGTGGCGGCACCCACACCACCACCAATGACAGCCCCTTGTGTGACGCTACCACCGGTCACGGCAGCGGCCCCTGCACCCACCGCCGCCCCGACACCGGCACCGCTGGTTGCCCGCTCACCGGTCGTGGAACCACAGCCCGCCAGCCCGATGGTCAGTGCAGCAATGGCGCTCAACGTGACAAGACGCGAAGTATTCACTGAAGTATGCATAGGTCACCTCCTTATGGATTGCACCTTTACACCCTAGGAACGATACGCGCTTTTTGCCACTTTAAATGACATCAGCATTTATTTAGCCATACCTTATTTACAACCATGAGCAACCGTTGGTTGCGCTGACCCCGTGCGCTTCTCCAGCCAGCGCCCCCAGGCAAAAATCACCAGGCCACACAGCGCAAGCCCCGACCCGACCAGTCCCGTGCTCGACCAGCTAAACCCAGCGCTAATCGCCAAGCCCGCCAGCCACGCGCCCAGCGCATTGGCACCGTTGAATGCCGCGTGGTTCATGGAGGCCGCCATGGTTTGGGCATCTTCGGCCACGTCCATCAGCCGCGTTTGCAACGACGGGGCCAGCGCAATGCTGGTGCCGACCAACCCCACGAACAGCAGTCCCGACCACACCTGGTTGGCAGCAAAGTAGAACAGCCCCTGCACCACAGCGCACCACACCAAAATGGTAGGAATGGCCCGCATCAGGTTTTTATCCGCCATGCGCCCGCCCACCAAGTTACCGGCGATGGAGCCCAGGCCAAAGATGACCAACACCAAAGGTCCCAGCGCTTCGCTCATGCCCGCCTGCTGGGTCAGCGTCGGCATGACATAACTGAAGATCGAAAACATACCGCCGCAGCCGATACAGGCAATCGCAATGGTCACCAGCACGCGCTGTTTGACCAGTGCGGAAAGCTCTCGCAACGGGCTGGCGTGAGCATCGACAGGCTGCACAGGCACAAACAGGCGAATCAACAGCGCCGTGAGCAGCGCAATGCCGCCGACCGCCGCAAAGGCGATCTGCCAGCCCAACAGGTTACCCGCCCAGGTGCCCAACGGCGCACCGATTAGGATGGCCACCGTCAGCCCCATCATGACGCGGGCGATGGCGCGCGCCCGTTGATCGACCGGCACCGCGCCGGCGGCCACCAGCGCCGCCACACCAAAATACGCCCCATGGGGCAGCCCTGCTAAAAAGCGCAGCCCGACGAACGACCAAAATCCCGGGGCCATGGCGCTGGCAATGTTGCCCAAAGCAAATACCAACATCAGTGCGATCAGCAGGGCTCGTTTAGGCACCCGCGCGGCCAGTGTCGAGATTAGCGGCGCCCCCACCACGACCCCCAGCGCATAACTGCTGATGGAGTAGCCTACTTGCGGCACGCTCACGGCTAGGTCTTCCGCCACGCGGTTCATCAACCCCATGATGACGAATTCGCTGGTGCCGATGCCGAACCCGCCCAGCGCCAGCACGAACTCCGCCCATCGCGGATGCCGCGCCAGCTCCGTTGATGATGATTGCATACCTCTCTCCCCAGGCGCTGTGTAAAGCGCCTGTTCACTGAAACGATCCTGGTTAACCGCAAATGATGGCAGGATTAGACGAAAGTAGAAATATACGACGCTAAAAAAGTTAGCATGCAAAGGGCAAGGCACTCTGCACTTTCGCGTCATCATCAAAGTAGCAACTGCTAGGATGTTACGATGCTCTATTGATCAAGAGAGGTGGCCATGACTCCCTGTACCCTCGAGCGCGCCATGCAGGCCTTGGCCAGCGCCGATCCCGACATTGCTCGCGCTTACCCCTTGGTCGGTGCGCCCAACCCGCGCCAGCGCAACCCGGGGTTTGCCACCTTCTTTTCGACCATCGTCAGCCAGCAGATCTCCACCGAGGCCGCTCGGGCGATCATGGGCCGGGTGAATACGCTGCTGCCCGAACTGCATGCCAAGGCGGTGATGGACGTAGAAGGCCAAGCACTGCGCGATGCAGGGCTATCGTGGCGTAAGATCGAGTACGCCAAAGGACTGGCAGAGGCGGAGCTTGCGGGTACGTTTAGCGCCGATGGTTTGGCGCATCTCAGCGATGACGAGGCCATTGCCGCGATTACCCAACTGCGTGGGTTTGGCCGCTGGAGCGCGGAGATCTACCTGATGTTCTCGCTCCAGCGCCCCGACATTTTCCCCGCCGACGATCTTGCGTTACGTGTCGCGCTGGGCCGGTTGAAGGGCCTGGAAGAGAAACCTACGCCGACGCAGGCCCGACAGTTGGTAGCGCACTGGTCGCCCTGGCGCAGCGTAGGGTCGCTGTTTTTATGGCACTACTACCGCGGCGAGCCGGTGTAGAAGCAGCGCTTATCGACTTGGGCCTGCGCGTATGGCGTCATCGTCGGCGCCCTCCTCGTAGCCTTGGCTACCCACCGAGACGCGCCCTCGTCGCACGCGAAGAACGTCCGCCATGATCGCCAGGGCGATTTCCGCCGGGGTTTTGCTGCCCAAATCGAGGCCGATGGGCATGTGGATACGCTCGATCTCTGCCTCGCTCAGCCCGCCGGTTCGGCGCAGGCGCGCGGCCCTGGCTCGGGAGGTTTGTCGAGAGCCCATGACGCCAATGTAGCTCGCCGGGGTTTTGACCGCTTCCATCATGGCCAGGTCGTCGATTCGCGGATCGTGGGTCACGGCCACCACGGCGGTCGACGACGTACACATCCCCGGCAGGGCAATGTACTGGGACGGCAATTGGGGAACGAACGTCATCCCCTCGGGCCACTCGACACTGGCCGTGACCTCCTCCCGCGGATCGCATAGCACGACCTGATACCCCAACCGCAGGGCGAAGTGCGCGCACGCGTCGGCCACCGAGGAGTATCCGGCGAGAATGAGTTTGGCCACGGGCCCCACGCGCAGGAGCACGCTCTCCCCATGCGCCTCGTAGCACACACGCGGCCCGCCAGCGCTCGCGGGCGCCAGCGACGCGGCGCCATCGGCCAGGCTGACGCGTCGCAGCAACTCCTGCTCACCGGCCAGCGCCGCGCTGAGCTGTTCGAAGTGCTGAACGTTCGCCGACGTCGCCTCGCGTCGCTCGACCAGCACATCGAGTATGCCGCCACAGGGCAGGCGCACCTGGAGATGGCCATCCCCACTCCCGGGGGCGCCATAGCGCACGATCACGGCGGGCATCGTGTACTCACCGGCCATCACCCGTGCGAGGAAATCCTCCTCGACACACCCGCCGGAGAGCGACCCCACGTGGTCACCGCTGGCGTTGGCCACCATGATGGAGCCCGGCTCCCGTGGGGACGAGCCAAAGGTCGACAGGACCGTGCAGTACCAAACCGTGTCGCCGCCCCTGGCCCACTCAAGGGCCTGCGCGACAACTTGGGCATCCAGACTCTGCATGCTCAAGTACTCAGCTGGTCAGCAACGGGCAATTGCCGGATACGCTTGCCCGTCGCCGTATAGATCGCGTTGCACAAGGCAGGAGCGACCGGCGGCAAGCCGGGCTCGCCGACGCCTCCCATGGCATCACCGGGATTGTCGATGAGATGCACCCTCACGACCTTGGGCGCATCCGGCATGCGGGGTATGAGGTACTTGTCGAAATTGCTCTGCTGGGCGACCCCGTCTTCAAAGGTCACTTCGCTCTTCAGCGCAATACCGATTCCCATCACGCACGCTCCTTCGAGCTGCGAGCGGATCCGCTCGGGGTTCGCCTGCGGGCCGCAATCGAAGGCGATGTCCGCCTGATGGATGATCACGCCGCCCTCGCTGTCGACTTCCACATCGAAGACGATCGCGGTATACGACACGAAGCTATGGTGAAACGCCAGCCCCAATCCACGCCCCTCGGGCATCTCGCGGCCCCAGCCCGCTTGCTCGGTGGCGCGCTCGATGACCCGGCGCAGGCGCGCGGTATCGATGGGATACAGGTCAGGGTTTTCACCGTAATTCCAGCCGTCCCCCAGGGTCAGGTTATCGATTTTGCGGTCGGGGCCGAGCAGCGCCAGCGCGTACTCTTTGTGGTCGCGGCCAGCGGCCACGGCCATTTCATGGGCAAAGCTCTGGATCGCCCAAGCGTGAGGCAGGTTGTAGACGGCGCGAAACCAGCCGATGCGCACATGGGCGGGGGCAGGCGGGTTTTCCAGGCGCACCGAGGGAATGTCGAACGGCATCGTATTCAGGCCCATCCCCAGCTCGAACGCTTGCTTATGCTCAGGGTCCGGGGCAAACAGCGAGGCAATGCTGGGCGACAGGGTGCGGTGGAGCCAGCCCGTGGCGTTACCGTCGGCGTCGAGACTCGCCTCCAGATGGTCCACGGAGACCGCGTGAAAAAAGGCGTGCTGCACGTCGTCTTCACGGGTCCACTGCAGTTTGACCGGCCGGCCCTCGAACGCCTGGGCCACCCAGGCCGCTTCGCTCACGAAGTCCGGCTTGGACTTACGCCCAAAGCCACCACCCAGCAGCGTTTGATGGACGGTCACGTTCTCTAGCTCAAGCCCCAACACACTGGCCACCCCCTCGCGGGCGGCTCTGGGGTGCTGAACCGGCGCCCACGCTTCGGCTTTGCCGTCTTGGACACGCACGATGGCTACCGGGGGTTCCATGGGGGCCTGCGCCATGTGCGGCATATAGTACGTCGCCGCGACGCGCCGGTGGGCGCTACTCAGCGCGGCGTCCACATCGCCGGACTGACGAACCACCTTACCCGGCGACTGCGCCGCCTGCTCCAGCGCTTGCCGGTAAGCTTCTGAACGATAGTCGGCGTTATCGCCCGCGGCGCCGGTATCCCACTCGATGTTCAGCGCCTTGCGCCCCTCGATGGCCGCCCAGGTATTCGAGGCGATCACCGCAATGCCGCCCAGCGGATTGAATGCCGCGGGCTGTGTCGCCGTGTCGATGCGCATCGTTCGTTGAACACCGGGCACCTTGAGCGTTTCGCTGTCGTCGACGCTTTGGATGGTCGCCCCGTACACCGGTGGGCGAGCCACCACGGCGTAGAGCATGTCGTCCAGCGCCACGTCGGCGCCGAAGATCGCTTTACCGCTGACAATATCCTCGCCATCCGATGCCTTGGGCGACGACGACGTCAACTCACCGTTGACCCAGCCGCTCTCCTTGCCGACGAAGCGCAGCTCACTATCGGACTTCAACACCAGATCATTTCTGCTCGGCACGTCCAATTCACGCGCCGCCTCGGCGAGCTCGCCAAAGCCCAGCTCCCGCCCGGTGGCCGGATGGGTCATCTTGTGCAAGTCGGCGTGGACTTCCCAGACCGGCACTTCCCACCGCTGGGCAGCGGCCTGCTGTAGCATGAGTCGTGCCGCAGCCGCAGCGCGGCGAATCGGATCGTACCAGTGGCGCATGCTGCGGGAACCGTCGGTATTTTGGTTACCGTACTTCTCTTGGTCGGCGGGTGCTTGCTGCACGCGCACCTGCTCCCACTGCGCGCCCAGCTCATCGGCCGCCACCATCGCGAGACTGGTGCGAATCCCCTGGCCCATCTCGGCACGATTGTTGATGAACGTCACCAGGCCATCGGTATCGATCTGGATGAACACGTTGGGATCGTCCACCCAGGCACCCGGCATGGCGCCCGCCCCAAACTGCGCCTGTTGATTGGCCATGCTCATGTCCCAGCGAGCCGCCAGCAGCAGCGCCGACATACCGGCGATGCCTTTCAACACGCCCCGACGGCTGACGTTGGCCAGCAGCAATGCATTGCGAGAATCGCTCATGAGTTGGCCTCCTCACCGGCGGCGCGCTCCACCGCCGCCAAAATGCGGTTGTAGGTGCCACAGCGACACAGGTTGCCTGACATGGCGTCGATGATCTCCTGGGATTGCGGCGTCGGGTTGTGCTTGAGCAACCCCGTCGCGTTCATGATCTGGCCACCCTGGCAGTAGCCGCACTGGGCGACCCCTAGGTCCAGCCACGCCTGCTGCACTTTTTGGCCAACGGGGTCGTCCGCCATGGCTTCGATGGTGGTGACTTCACCGGTGACGGCAGAGACCGGCATCACGCAGGAGCGGGTCGCCACCCCATCGATATGCACGGTGCACGCGCCGCACTGGGCAATGCCACAACCGAACTTGGTGCCCTTCATGCCCACGACATCGCGAATCGCCCAAAGTAGGGGCATCGTGTCGGGGATATCGAGTGAATGCGACTGTCCATTGATGGTCAGGTTGATCATTGGTCTCTCCCAGTCCCGGTTATTGTCATTCGTTCACGGCGTTGCAGCGTCACTGCCTTGAGTCTAGCCAGTGAACAAAAATTAACCATTTCGCGCCATGATAGGGAACGAGAACCGCCAAGATTCCGACGAATCATCAAATAAATCGGACGAATAGGCATGAAAACGGTGCGCGACGACGTGTCCGCGCACCGCTCGCTATGCCGCCATGCGGCGACTTACGCGTCTAGCCCGCCAAACTTGCCGTTCTGGTAGTCTTCGACCGCTTGCACGATCTCGTCGCGGGTGGTCATCACGAAGGGGCCGTGGGAGTAGACCGGCTCATCGATCACCTCGCCATGACCAAACAGCAGGCGCGCGTCGCTGGCGGCCTCGATGGTGAGGTGGTCACCGTCGCGGTCGACTTCGATCAAATGGTGCGCTTTGACAGGCTCGCCACCCACCGTCACCTCACCACTCACCACGTATAGAAACACCTGCCGCCCAGGGGCGACGGGAAGCTGCTCACGCGTATCCGCAGGCAGGGCGAGTGTGGACATGAACACGCCGGTCAGCGACTCGATAGGGCCTGACTGCCCCTGCCACTCCCCGGCGATCAGGTTGAGCGTACCGCCGCCCGCCAGTGGAACGGCGGGGATGCCGTCCTCCTGCAGGCCTACGTAGCGGGGCTCGCTCATCTTGAGCCGTGACGGCAAGTTGACCCACAGCTGCAGGATTTCCAGCGGTCCGCCGTCGCGCAGAAATTCCTCTGGGGAAATTTCCGCATGCACGATGCCGCTGCCAGCGGTCATCCACTGCACGCCGCCTGCGTGAATCACGCTCTGGTGCTTGGCGCTATCCGCGTGGGCCAGCGAACCTTCCAAAATGAAGGTGACCGTTTCAAACCCACGGTGCGGGTGCGGCCCAAAGGGCAGCCCCTGATTGTTGGGCGGGTACGTCTGGGGGCCGTGGTGGTTCAAGAACAGAAACGGATCGAGCTGATCCAGCCCCGGCCCCGGCAACGGCCGACGGGTGACCAAATCGCCGATATCGTCCCGACGAGCCGCATGCTGAGCGACCACGCGGCGAACGGATGGGGTATTGGCTGATGACATAACGTCCTCCTTATCGATACGCCCAGCGTAAAACCTCAGTTGATGGATGAGGAGCGAATAATTTACCCCGGTTCATTGAAGGAAATGCACAGAAACCGCTAGCGGCTGGGAACATTCAGCCGCCCCACCACCGTAAAACCCTCCTCTTGGGGGCGCACGACCACCATTTCTCCAGAGCTGACGCCGCCGCCGGTCAGCGCCGTGATATTCACCTGATGCGTGACCAGCAACAGATTCCCCGGCCCCTGCCACCCCGCCATACGTTCACGAGCCGCTTGGGTAATGGCCACCTGATCCCCACGCCCGCGAAAGAACGAATTCAGCCACGGCGCAGACATGACAGGCCCCACCGCCATCAGCTCAGCGGTGTCCAGCGCTCGGCACCACTGGGAGCTGTACACCGCATCGATCGTCACGCCCTGCTCCCGTAACGCCTGCCCCGCTGCCACGGCATGGGCGCGACCTTCGCTGGAGAGGTTGCGCTGGGTCTCGCACGCCTCCAATACGAACCCCGGCGGGTCGCCAATGCCGGGCGCCAGCGAATGGCGCATGAGAATGACCAAACCGCCCTCTTGGAGGGCTTGCCAGGTGGCGGTGTTGGCCTGAGCAGTGAGGGGTACAAGGCAAATCAGGCCCGAAAGCATGTACAGGATAAGAATGCGGAGCGGGGACATGGGCAAACCCTCTGGTGAGAACGAACTCCCCTCTTTTATCAAAATTTCGTGACGACGGTGACTCCCACGCCTTCGAACTTATCCATATTGGTCAACGCCTGCACGGATTCCTCCAACGTAATGCGGCGGCCAATCAGCCGTTCGGGTGCCAGTTTGCCCGACTGGATCATCGCCAACATGGCACCGTAGCGATGCGCCTGCATGCCATGACTGCCCAGAATTTCCAGCTCATTGGCAATCACCTTGCTCATGGGGATGGCAGGCGTGCTGTGATCTGCCAGCATCAACCCTACCTGGACATGCTTGCCGCGCTTGCGCAAATTGCTAATAGAGTTGAAGCAGGTGGTGGGGTGGCCCAGCGCATCCAGCGAGACGTGCGCGCCCCCTTGGGTGATCTCGACCACCGCCTCCACCACGTCGGCCACTTGATTGGCATTCACCGTAGCCACCGCCCCTAGCTGGCGCGCCAAAGCCAACGCCTGCTCGGAAATATCCACCGCCACCACGTTGGCACCGGCTGCGCTGGCGATCATGATCGCCGACAGCCCCACGCCACCACAGCCGTGCACGGCCACCCACTGCCCGGCGGACACGCGGCCCTGGTCTATCACCGCACGAAAAGAGGTCACGAATCGGCAGCCGAGGCTGGCGGCGGTATCGAACGTCAGGGTGTCCGGCAGGGCGACCAGGTTTACGTCGGCGTAGTGAATGCTCACATTCTCGGCAAACGAGCCCCAGTGGGTGAAGCCCGGCTGGAACTGGTGATCGCACACCTGATGGTGACCCGCGTTGCACTCCGGGCAGGTGCCGCAGCCGCCCACGAACGGCACGGTCACACGATCCCCGACCCGCCACTTCGTCACGTCCTTGCCTACCGCTTCCACCACGCCGGACAGCTCATGCCCCGGCACATGGGGAAGCTGGATATCCGGGTCGTGACCCATCCAGCCGTGCCAATCACTGCGGCATACGCCGTTGGCCATCACCTTGACCACCACCCCGTGGGGCGCAGGTGAAGGGTCGGGCACCTGCTGGATGCTGGGCGGGGCGGAAAACTGCTCGAATACCACGGCTTTCATAGGGTTCTCCTGAACGCGTTAGCAGCAAGTTGAGTACGGCCACTATAGCGAGCCCTGCCCGAAATTACGTTTCCTTCTGATGGACATTCCCCGCCATTTTGAAGCACTCTTTCATATAAAGGGGATAAACCAAAAGGAGCTTTCAACATGAGCGAATTGGATAAAAAGGATGCCAAATTGGCCGCGTTGCTCCAAGCCGATGGGCGTGTCTCCAACGCGCAGTTGGCCGAGCATCTTCACCTGAGCGAAGCCACCTGCTGGCGGCGTCACAAACGACTGGAAACGCTCGGCGTGATCGAGGACTATCAAGCTATCCTCAATCGACGCAAAGTCGGTGCCAGCGTTCTGGCCTTTGTGCAAATTACCTGCACCCAACACAGCGAAGCCGCGACGGCAGAGTTCGAGCGCATCATCCAGGCCAGCTCCCGGGTACTGAGCTGCCACAATACCACCGGCGAGGCCGATTTTTTACTGCAAGTGGTGGCCAAAGACCTGGACGACTACAGCCACTTCGTCGAAACGGTGCTGCGCCAGCTGCCTGGGGTGTCGAGCATCCGCTCCAACCTCTCGCTGAGGGAAATGAAAGCGACCAGTCATTTGCCGGTTGAGGAGTTGTTGGGGCTGTGAGCGAGGCAATGGAGAAGAGCGCTGAAAGAAGGTGTATTCAGCAGCCATAAGATGGATATAACCATGTCCATAAATGGCTAAAATAGCCTAAAATGGATATAGTAGTATCCAGATAAAGAAAGTGAGCTTATGCCCCGTGTTCTGTTGTTAGACGATACCGATGTTCAGCAGGCCTTTGCTGCCCACCTACGCAGGTTGCGTGAGCAGGCCAAGCTATCCCGTGCGGCGCTGGCGCAGCGCAGCAACGTGCCCGCCCCCACCATCAAGAAATTCGAAACGACCGGCCAGATATCCTTTCGCCAACTGCTGTTGCTCTGGCAAAGCCTGGATGACCTGGCACGGCTCTATGCGCTGACCCAACCCAATACCCTCGCCGCTAAACAGCCCTCCTCCATCGAAGAGGTGCTCAAAGAGGGTCTAGAAGTTTGAGCAGCGGTTGAACGTCAACGAACTAAGCTGATCGCGTTACTCAACCATCTGGCTCAACGCACTCCCGCGCGGTAGCTATCGGGCTCCAGCCAGAGCTGTTCGTGGAGATCGCCTTTCAGGAAAAATAGTTTCGGGCCCTTACGGAAGTTGAACAGGCGGAACAAATGATAGTGTTCAGAATGGGTGCGCGAACAGTTTAGCTCGTTAGGTGTGATGAAAAACGCGCACTCCTTGGCAAACGCGGTTGTTTTGACTTCGATCAGCCGGTCACGGCCGTCAGGCTCGAAGGAGCGGATATCGAACCCTAATCCATCGCCCTCAGTCACCGCGACGTGCTCTACCCGCTCAGCCAGCTTATCCAGCCCTGCTTGGAGCAGCCGATGCTGCTCAAACCGCATCACTAGGTGCTCACCTGCAAGCCCTAGCTCACGATTGCGGGTTTCCCGAGCCAGGTAGTCGCGTTTTTGCGGCGGGCGGACCGAATAATCAGCATGAAATTCGCGAACGCCTTGTTGCGGTGGTGTCGTTCTAGGAGGTTCGACAATGATACGTTCATCGACGATGCCAACGGTATCCACCACTGGGAGATCAGCAGCCAAACGTGCTGCTCGATCAACGAGCTCGTTGCCTAGCAACAGCTCCTCGACAACGTCAACTAGGCTTTGTTGATAGTTACTACGAGGCTTGTAGCCATCGACATAGGGGCAGTTAGCATCGCGCAACACTGCACTGATATTACAGTGCTTGAACTCAATGGCACCGGCCGAGCGGCCATCAAGCTGTGCCATCAGTGTTCGGTTAAGTGCACGCTTGTTATAACTTTGCCCGCTCAGTTCCGCTACTAACATCTGCCGGTAGGTAGCAACGGTTGCCTCTACCTCCCTTGCACTCCAAGCTATCGCTCGACTCATGTTCATCACTCAATATTCTGAATCTTAATATTGATTTATAAAAAAATATCTTAAAAATCAATTAAATATTACAAAAAAACATAAAAAAAATAATTTCACTACCCAATATACTACCCATTTGGTCTAGAGAAGCTCCCTCCAAGGTCATAGCTGTAGGGCCCTATGTGATTGCCTGCCAGCTTGGCAAATAACCCGGGGCCCTCGGCCTGCCATTTCCTCATCCCCGTGATCGGCGATTGATGATGTAGCACTTTCCACAAGGCAGGGTGACTGATCAGCTAACAGTATCGCTTGTCGCGTATGCTCCAGATTTTCTGCCTAAAGTTAGCGACGAGTCGTCAGCACGTCGCTAATACGGCTGTTGAGGTACTCCACCATGCAATTCATTTGCAACCTAACAGACTTGATCAGTCGGTGATTGATGCAGTGGGCTAGACTCTCCTGATCGCAGGGGCTCTCATCTTAACGAATCTAAAGATAGACTCAAAAGAAATATCATAGCATGGATCTGAGAGCTTCCCTGATGGCTAAGGTGTTCTTAATTTTTTGAATCCAGTCCTTGCTATTAGCAGCTCGCCCCACTGAGTGGTGTAACGCGGCGTTCGTCGCTCGCTTCGCAGTGACCATGCGTTGTTAGAGCGCGCCAAGCCAATTTGCACAGCACCTCTGCCTAGCTCACGGTTAAGCATGTCCATAGTGTTCATCAGTCGTTCGCTACGTTTGTCTTCTTCATCAGTCTGAAGGGTTTCAGTGAGGGTGAGCTGTCGGTTAGCTTTAGGCGATAGATCAAGCAGCATGAGACCCACTTTGTGAAAGGCGTACCCTTTTCGCCAGAGACGACGCAAACCCTGTACCGCAGCGGCGATGATCTCACGACTATCATCAGTGGGCCGATCCAGAGAAATGACCATTCGTTGACGATATTGGGGTAAATCTGTCCGAAACGAGTTTGTGCGGATAAACACCATGACGGCGCTGGTGACGCTTTGCTGCTTACGAAGTTTTTCGCCCGCCCTGGCAGCATGATGCCGTAGCGCCTCCCTTAACTGATGGGGATCGTTGGTAAGCCGCCCAAACGAACGAGACACCATGATCTGTTGTTTAGGCTGGCTCATGTCATCTAGCTGAATGGAGGGTTGCCCCCGCAACTCCCAGACAATGCGCTCCTGCACCACACTAAATTGCCGACGGATATGTTTCGGGTCTGCCTCTCGCAGGTCCCAGGCAGTCTCAATGCCCATGACGCGTAATCGCTCGCTGGTGCGGCGTGCAATGCCCCATAGTTCGGTGACAGGCAACTGCTTCAACAACGCTTTAGTAGGCGCGCCTTCTGCAAGCAACGTGCATACACCTTGGTCTCTATATGCAGGGTGTTTTTTAGCGGCATGATTGGCGACCTTGGCCAACACCCGAGTCGGCGCAAAACCCACTGACACAGGTATACCTGTCCACTGCTTCACCGTATCCCGCAGAGCTTGGCCTCGTTGCTCCAGGGTGTCTACCTCAAATCCCTGAAACCCGACAAAGCTTTCGTCGATGGAGTACACCTCTACATGGGGTGAAAACTCCCCCAGCACCTCAGTTACCCGTTGGGACATGTCACCATACAACGCATAGTTGCTGGATAGCAGGACGGCTTGGCGGCGCACTTCCGGCGTTAACAGGTGCATGGCAGCCCCCATTTCAACGCCCAGCGCTTTTAATTCGTTAGAGCGTGCGACGACGCAACCATCGTTATTGGATAGTACCCCTACGGGACGACCTTCCAGTGACGGGTTGAAGACCCGCTCGCAAGAGACATAGAAATTGTTGCAGTCGATCAGGGCCATCATTGCAGCGTTGCCCCTGGAAAGCTGTGAAGCACATGAGTCACTACGCCCCAGACGTGCGCCTCACGACCATCTAAGGGAATGGGCGGGTAAGCAGGATTACTTGCCCGGAGATAGGTTCGCTGCCCTACTCGCTCAAGGCGCTTTACTGTGAGCTCGCCGTCCACGCAGATCACGATAATACGCCCTGGCAAGGCCTCAAGACTGCGATCCACCACCAGCAAATCCCCATGATGAATTCCATCACCAATCATGGAATCTCCTTCAGAACGTACGAAATACGTTGCAGCAGGCCGTTTCACTACATAACGGTGAAGATCTAGATCGGTATCCAAATGGTCATCTGCAGGCGAGGGAAAGCCTGCGCGCACGGCACAGGAATAGAGCGGCAAGGGCTGCGATACCGTAAAAGCGTCCGCTTGTCCCAGCAATGTTACCGGCAAAGTCATGGGCACCTCCATTAAAAAGCTGTATATAAAAACAGTATCTTTAAAGTACTCACTGAACGCAATACCTCATCGGCGTATCCCACCCAATTTCAGATCTATATCACTCCTGTGCATCTACCCCGTGGAATCGTTTTCCTCTGCATAGGAGCTTCAATATGCCCCCACTTTGTAAGCGTTGTGCATCAACGCGCATGCTGAACCTGGAGACTGCCCAACGTGTGAGCGTAGTAGGCAGCACCTTGATCGGCGGTGCTATTGGCGCATGGCGCGCGACGGCCATCACCGGCCCACTGCCATTGGCGTTGACTCGCTTTCCATTGGCAAAACTGCCTGCCGCCATGATGGGTGCCGTGGCCGGAGGTCAAACCGGCTCACGCATGGCCACCTCGCTGTTTGAACAGTGGCTGCCAGTTGGCAGCGGGACACCGTGGTTATGCTTGTCTTGCGGCTGCACCTACCGCGACGCCTACCCGCCTTTAGCACCTAACGCTTAACCTATCGTTGTTCGCCCTGTGTGGGGCGAATGATCCGCTTATTCACTTTCTCGCGCTGGCCTTTGGTCAGCGCTTTTTTTATGTCTGGAGAATGACTCATGGCACATCTCGTTGAACACATGGCTTACGTTGGCGATACCCCTTGGCATGGCCTGGGGCAACAGCTGTCTCGTCATCAACCGTTAGAGGTCTGGCAGCAACAGGCCGGTATGAACTGGCATATCGAAGAAGCGCCGGTGCGCTTTATCGCCGAAGGAGCTAGCCACCTGGGCAGCATTCACTCATTCCCTGAGCAAAAGGTGCTCTACCGCTCAGATACCAAAGCACCGCTGTCGGTGGTGTCGCAGCGCTATAAGGTGGTGCAGCCCGAGGAGATTTTAGAGTTTTACCGTGACCTGACCGAGTACGCCGGGTATGAGCTAGAAACCGCTGGCGTGCTCAAAGGCGGTCGTAAGTTCTGGGCGCTAGCCCGTAGCGGCTTAAGCACGTCACTCAAAGGTCAGGATGAGGTCAATGACTATTTGCTGTTGGCCACTTCCTGCGATGGCACCCTTGCCACCATGGCCACGCCGACCACGGTGCGGGTGGTGTGCAACAACACGTTGCAAATTGCCGTCGATGGTACGTCACAAGCGGTGAAGGTGCCTCACCGTTCAGAGTTTGATCCGCGTGCCGTGAAGCGTCAGCTTGGCATTTCGGTGTCGCAGTGGAATGACTTCATGTATCGCATGAAAGCCCTAGCCGAGCGGAAAATTGATCACCGTGAAGCCCAACACTACTTCCAGGCGGTGATGTGCGGCGTGGAGACGCCGTTAGACGATCCTTCCAAACTGCCCAACTACCGAGCGCTCAACAAGGTACAGAAGCTCTACCAGGGCGAAGGGCGTGGTGCTCACTTGGTGACCGCAAAGGACACGGCCTGGGGCTTGCTCAATGCCGTGACTGAATACGTTGACCATGAAAAGCGCGCTCGCAGTAACGATACCCGTATGGACTCTGCCTGGTTCGGCCAAGGCGCACAGATGAAGCAGGAGGCGCTCAACACGGCGCTGGCACTGATCAGCTAACCATTAACGCGTGATCACCACGTTACCTTCTGATTTACCTCTCTACCTTCACCCCATAAACGCCCAGCCCTTAACCGGCTGGGCATTTTTTTGTTTGGAGGCCTATATGGCAACGCTACACCACGATCTCGACGTGGCCCTTACCCAGCTCACGGAGCGCCTGCTGACCCAAGACCAAACCCAAGCCACCACCTACGTCATGGCGAAAGGCCAGTTTTACCGCGCGGAGCTTAGGCTCGTGCCGGTCTCCCCCGACCAGTTGCCCAGCGATATCTAACCCCCATACCGTTTTTAAGGAGAGCCGTCATGGCGAACAAGACAAACATGGTCACTCAAGAGGCATCATCTCTCCAGGCGGTGCCGCCTACCTCTTCTTCATCGACCACTGACAGTACCGCCATTATCCAAGTGATCGAGCGCGCGGCGCTTAACCCTGACGTCGATATCGACAAAATGGAGCGCCTGCTGGAAATGCAGGAACGGGTAATGGATCGTCAAGCCATGATGGCCTACAGCGCTGCTATGGCAGGGATGCAGACAGAGTTGCCCAGCATTGAAGAGCGTGGCCAAACCAACAACGGTTGCTATGCCACGCTGGAAGACATTGTCGATACCGTACGGCCCATCCTACAAAAGCACGGCTTCGCAGTGAGCTTCCGTATTCAGACACAGGAACGCGGCATTCAAGTGACGGGCGTGCTGATGCACAAGGACGGTCACCGTGAAGAGACCAGCATGCTATTACCTGCGGACATGAGCGGTAACAAAAACGCGGTCCAAGCCTTTGGATCGTCCACCAGCTACGGCAAGCGCTACGTACTGTGCGCCTTGCTCAACATCACCACTCGCGGGCAAGACGATAACGGTCAGACCAGCACACGTGCAGCCGTGAAGAGGGTTACAGCTTTTCAAGCGGGGCAGATTCAGCGTTTGATCAGCCAATGCCCAGCCACAACCCAAGAGTGGTTCAGCGGCAAATACGGCACTGCAGTTCAGGTGCCTCAGGCAGATTTCGACAAGCTCCGTGCATCCCTCACCAAGCGAGCCGTGAAATAGCGGCGCAGCCTGCTCACTCACCGCCTACAGGAGGCGTTATGAAGATACTCACCATGCCACAAGGCTCTCCTGAGTGGCTGGCGGCGCGTCTTGGGCGCGTCACCATGTCAGAACTCAAGGCACTGCTGGTGAACGGCAAAGGCCCCGGTGGGTTGGGTACCGGAGCCATTACCTACATGCACCAGTTGATCGGCGAGCGTATGACCGGCGAGCTGGCCGAGCCGTTTCAAGGCAATGCCCACACCAAGCGGGGCCAGGAGCTAGAGAGCGTCGCCCGCTCGCTGTATCGCGATATGACCGGCGCACCGAAGCCTAAAGAAGTGGGCCTGATCCTTAACCACAACGTAGGCTACTCACCGGATAGCTTGATTGGGACAAACGGCCTGCTGGAGATCAAAACCAAGCTGCCCAAGTTTCAGATCGAGGTACTGCTCAGTGGGGAAATACCCGACGAACACGTGCCCCAATGCCAGGGAGGGCTCTGGGTCAGTGAACGGGAATGGATCGATTTTGTGAGCTACTGGCCGGGTATGCCGCTGTTTGTGAAACGTGCCTACCGAGACGAGGCTCTGATCCGCACGATTGCCGAGCGGGTTGAGGTCTTTCATGAAGAGATGGAGCGACGCATCAGCCAAGTGATGGCAGCGTGACTTACCCACTGAATCACAACACTTACTCACTACTAACGACATAGATGCCGGGGTCACCACCCCGACATCTTTATTTTTTTGGAGGTCATTATGCCCCATAGCAAGCTCAAAGCCGGTGAAGTGGCGGGCACCTACTTAGTCACGTCACCTGTCACGGAAACTGACATCATCGCCATGGCCAAGCGGTTCGCACGCCGCAAGCTCGCCAAAGGCCGCAAGATTACTCAGCCTTCGCAGGCATTTGAGCACCTGCAGCTGTTGCTGCAGGACTATGAGTACGAAGTCTTCAGCGTGTTGTTTCTCGACAGCCAACACCGTGTTATCCGCTTTGAAGAGCTGTTTCGCGGAACCATTGATTCAGCCAGCGTGTACCCACGAGAGGTACTAAAGGCGGCACTCGCCTACAACGCCGCCGCAGTCATCCTCGTTCATAACCACCCCAGCGGTGATCCTGAGCCTAGCGATGCGGATCGGCGTATCACTGAGCGCCTGAAGGAAGCCTTGGAGCTAATGGATATCAAGGTGATTGATCACGTAGTGGTGGCGAGCGAAGGGTGCCAGTCATTTGCGGAGTTGGGGTATTTGTAGTGATACGGGAGGTAAAGCAAGAGCTGCCCAATGTGGTAGCTCTCAAAAAAGCTTCTTTTTTTGGCTGAAACAGATGCTATTGGTATCAAGGCTCTTGAGTATAAAGTGCGTTAATTGTTTAACGATGTATGACAGTCATGAAGCCCCTAGCACTCTAGAGAGCACTAGGGGCTAGTCCGTTAAAGGGCCTTCACTAACTCGCCATAATCTCCGTCCACGCGCAAGACAATGGTCACATCGTTGTCATTGCGGTTACGGAAGAACCAGCCATGATTGCCAGGAGGAACAGAGCGAGAAACCTGAATATTTTGGCGATCATGATTTAGTAACTGGCCGGTTGCTTGCTAGCTTATGCCCATGCAGTTTGGGTAGTAGGGCAATGGTTATTTCCTTCTTGTTAAATTAAGTATTTGTTTTTATTTGTTTTTATTTTTTCTATCTATATTCAAATCCAGGATATTGAGTAGTACCTATGCTAGTCCAGCAAAATCTATATATTTAAATAGCAGGTGGTCACTACTTGGCCACCTGTCTCTTTAAGGAAGACTGAAGCTAGTACTGGCTATATTTGATGCCGAAGACATCGATTTCATGAACGCAATGACGCTGGCTCACTTCTCATCCTTATTTCTTTGATGATGACCGAAATGGCGATGCATGAGGAAATGCATGCCAAGACAGAGTGTCAGGGGAAGCAACAGCCAGGCCCCAGTGCCCAGTGACTGGCCGCGCCACATTAGAAAGAACATGGCCACGCCCATAATTACTAAGCAAGCAGTCATCATCCAGTGGTGAATGCGGTTCATTTGGCGTCTCCTTGTGGGTTGTTTGTGGCGAAGCGCCGCTTGAGTAGCAGCGAGTTGCCAATGACGGAGAGAGAGCTTGCGGTCATGGCGATGACGCCGATCATCGGGTGCAGCAGACCAATCGCGGCGATGGGAATGGCTGCCACGTTATAAGCGCTGGCCCAGATCAGGTTTTGGACGATTTTGCCGAAGGTGGCGCGAGATAGGTGCATGGCATCCACCACGGCGGTCAGTTCGCCGCGCACCAGGGTCACATCGGCGGCCTCAATGGCCACATCTGCCCCCGCGCCGATGGCTATGCCAACGTTGGCTTGCTTCAACGCCGCGGCATCATTGATGCCATCGCCGACCATGGCCACGTGGTTGCCATGTTTCTCCTGAAGTTTACGGATGGCATCGACCTTACCTTCCGGCAACACCCCGGCCTGAACCTCGTCGATGCCCACCTCGTCTGCTACGGCACGGGCGGCGCGCTCGTTGTCGCCGGTGATCATCACCACGTGCAGGCCCAGGTCATGCATGCCGCGGATGGCCTCTACGGATTTTTCCTTGAGGGTATCGGCCACTGCCACCAGGCCCAGGGCCTGACCGTCGGCGGCGACGATCACAACGGTGCGCCCCTTGCCCTCGAGCTCTGCCATGGCGTCATCAAGAGCCTCAAGGCCTGTCACGCCTTCCTCTTCCAGCAGTCGACGATTGCCGATCAGCACGGTTTCATCGCCCACCTTGCCCGAGACGCCCCGCGCTCCGGTGGAGCGAAAATCGCTGACTTCACCGGGCTTCACATCGCGTTCCTTAGCACCATCCACGATGGCCCGGGCGATGGGGTGCTCCGAGGCGTTCTCCACGCTCGCGGCGAGGGTCAGCAGGCGCGTTTCCTCGACTCCTTCGGCGGTGACGGCATCGGTGAGCTTCGGCTCGCCGCGGGTAATGGTGCCGGTCTTGTCGAGCACCATCACTTTGACGTCCTTGAAGGTCTGGATCGCTTCGCCGGAGCGGATCAGGATGCCACGCTCGGCACCGATGCCGGAGCCGACCATCAGCGCGGTGGGGGTGGCTAGGCCGAGGGCGCAGGGACAGGCGATGACAAGCACGGCGACGGCGGCAATCAGGGCTAGCGTTGGTGTGCTGGCATCTGGATTCACCCAAGGCAGGAAGGTCGCGCCCCAGTCCAGAATCGGCCGCAGGACGTCTGGAAACAGCGCCCATGCAATCAGGCTAGCCAGTGAAATAGCCAGTACCGCTGGCACGAAGCGGCCGGTCATACGGTCGGCGAATTCTTGGATTGGCACCCGTGAGCCCTGAGCCTGGTCGATCAGACGCACCACTTGGGAGAGAAAAGTATCGGCGCCGACGCGGGTCGCCTTGACCCGCAATCGGCCCTCCTTGTTGATGGTGGCGCCGATCACGCTGTCGCCGGTGCTCTTGTAGACCGGTATCGACTCGCCGGTGGCGATGGACTCGTCGAGATGGCTCTCGCCCTCGACCACCTCGCCGTCGGTGGGGATCTTGTCGCCGGGGCGCACGACCATGATGTCGCCCGGGGCCAGCTCCTTCACCGCCACCTCGACTTCCTCGCCATCGCGCTCGACGCGTGCTGTCTTGGCACCCAGGGTCATTAGGCGGCGGATGGCCTGGGAGGCGCGTCCCTTGGCGAGTGCCTCCAGGTAACGGCCCAGCAGGTGGAAGGTCATGATGGTGGCGGCCATCTCGATGAATGAGGTCATGGGGTAGACGAAGCCGACTAGGCCGATCAAGTAGGGCGGCAGGCTGCCCATGGAGATCAGCACGTCCATGTTGAAGGTGCCGTTCTTCAGCGAGCGCCAGGTCGACTTGTGGGTGGCGATACCGCCATAGAGAAACACCACCGGGAAGGCCAGCACGGCGATGATGGCCAGGTAGCCGGGAATCGGCTGCCAGAACATGTGCGGCATCATCAGCAGCATGATCAGGGTGGTGGGTACCGCAGCGATGATCAGCCGCTTGCGGGCCTGGGAAAGATAGGCCTCCTCGATCTCGGCGTCGCTGTCAGCATCCTCCGCCTCGTCGGCCTGCACGGCGGCCACCTCATAGCCGGCCCCTTCCACGGCGCGCTTGAGCGCATCGCCATCGGGGCCATCGGCGGCAATACTCACAGAGACGCGATGGCTGGCGATATTGGTGTCGATTGATTCGATACCCTCGAGCCGCTCCAGGGTACTGCGGATGATGCCGGCGCAGTGGTCCGAGCCCATGCCGGGAACGGTCAGGCGGACCTGTTGCATGCCGGTACCACCACTGACGGCGGCCACGTCATAGCCGGCGCCTTCGACGGCTTCCTTCAAGGTGTCGCCGTCGGGCCCGCCTGCTTCGATGGTCACGCTGACATGGTGGTTGGCGATATTGGTCTGGATCTCGCCCACGCCATCGAGGCGTTCCAGCGTCTTGCGCACGATGCCGGCACAGTGGTCACTGCCCATGCCGGGGACCGTCAGGGTGATCGTGTTGGGGGGTGAATCGCTCATCGCTTGTCTCCTGCGGGCGTTGCCGAGTGGACGGCCAACAATGGCCGTCCTGTTGCCTGAGTCTGTGACACTCCCGGTCAGTGATGGGCCTCGTGGTCCTCGGGGTCGACGTCACTCTCAGGGGTGGCCTGCTGAAGCTGCTGGCGTTGCTCGTCGGTGAGCAGGTCGTTCATGGTATTTTCCAGACGCACCCTCTCGGCCATCATCTCGCCGTGAAGCTCGGCCATCCGACCGTGCAGGGCCTGGACCTCCTCAGGATCGGGGCGCTCGCCGCGCATCTCCGCCATCAGGTCCTCGCGTAGGTTCATCAGGCGGCCCATGCGCTCGAACTGGGCGGGGCGATGCTCCTGCATCAGCGCGCGCATCTCGTCGTGCTGCTCCGGGTCGAGCACCTCCCGCATCATGCCCATGCCGGCGCCTCCCATCATCGGGCAGGTCATCATCCCGCCACCCATCATGCCTTTCATCATGCCGGGCCCCATGCCGCCCTGGCCGCCACTCATCATTCCCCCCATCATGCCGGGCCCCATGTCGCCCTGGCCGCCGCCCATCATTCCGCCCATCATGTCAGGGCCCATGCCGCCTTGGCCGCCGCTGCCGCCCGTCATGCCGCTACCCTGATTGGGCTGATTGGTCGGCATGCTCTGGGCGAGAGCGATGCCGCTACCACTGGCACCGAGTGCCAGGGCGAGTCCGAGAGCGAGAGTATGCTTGCGAATTTCCATGATCCTTCTCCTAGCGAGCTGTTGGGCCCATTCAGGCCCTTTGCTGACATTATTCGGCTACGTGCTGCACAGAGGTCAATCCCATGTAACAGTGACTTTCACCTTTGTCTCGTTATGGTCTTCAGACATCGTTCATTCTCCCCGTTTGGCGAACAAGGCGCATGGCTTCGTGCTCTTCAAGTGCTAAAAGGGAATCTAAGAGCTCTTTAGCCTCAGGAATTTCCGCTTTGCCAACGAGGGTTCGATAAAGGTTTATCGTTTGTTCATGGAAATCAAAAACCTCTCGGCAAATGTCGTCAACACTTAGCGTGGAATAGGGCGCATCGCAGGTACGATGCGTACGGATAGGTTTATGCTCCAAATAGTCATAAACGTAGGTTTTTAATGCTTTCGCGTCAGTAGTCTGTTCAAAACGCGCCACAACGCGCTGCATTTCCGCTTCCTGTGCAGCTAAGGAAGCTCTGAAAAAGTCACTGCCATCAGTGATAATACGGCTATCGTCAACTGCATAGGTTTCAGTGCTGCCATGGATCAAATCACCTTCTCCGAAGCCGAGTACCAGAACAAGAAGAGAAAGACTCGCCGCGAACTCTTTCTGGAGCGGATGGACAAGCTGATCCCCTGGACGCAGCTGGAGAAGAAGATAGCCCGTTATTACCCCAAGGGCGAGAGCGGGCGGCCTCCGTATCCGTTGTCTGCCATGCTCCGCGTCCATTGCATGCAGTTGTTTTACAACCTGAGCGATCCGGCCATGGAAGACGCCCTCTACGAGATCGAGTCCATGCGCCAATTCGCCGGTTTGAAACTAGACCGATTGCCGGACGAAACCACGATTCTCAAGTTTCGCCATTTTCTGGAACATCACGGCCTTGGCAAGGTGCTGTTCCAGGAAGTGAACAACCACCTAGAGAAAAATGGCCTGATGCTGCGCGAAGGGAGCATTGTCGATGCCACTATCATCTCTGCGCCTAGTTCCACCAAAAACAAAAAAGGCGAGCGCGATCCGGAAATGCACCAGACTAAAAAAGGTAGCTCTTGGCACTTTGGCATGAAAATGCATATAGGTGTCGACGATAAGCTTGGGTTGATTCACAGCATCGAGACCACGGCTGCCAATGTCCATGACATTGTGCCTGCCGATAAGCTCCTTCACGGTGAAGAGCAACGCGTCTTCGGTGATGCCGGTTACCTGGGTATTCAAAAACGCGACGAGCACAAGCACCGCAACGATATCTCTTGGTATATTGCCAAACGGCCTGGCACACGCAAGAAGCTAGATGCCAGGCGACAGAAAGTCGAAAACATCAAAGCCAGTATCCGTGCCAAGGTGGAGCACCCCTTTCGGTACATCAAACAAGTTTTTGGTTATGGCAAGGCTCGCTATCGTGGACTGGCCAAAAACACTCAGCGCCTGCACTTGCTGGCGGCGTTCAGCAACCTGCTGATCAGTGAGAAATACCTATGGGAATAGGGCGATTGCGCTCCTTTCCCGCTCAATGAGCGGGAAAGGAGCAAAAATACACAAAGAAAGGGAGAAGAGTGTCTGAATTTTCGATTTTTTGTCGGCTCAAGTAAGCGTTGATGAATATCGGCAGTTATTCAGACCTTCCCTAAGTAATTGAGCAACATGCGAGCGCGCTCTTCTTCGTGTATATCGGCGCAATGAGCAAGGCAAGCTGCAAGATGCTCGTGTAACTGACGGGTCCAATCGATCAATTCACCAAAGGTTCTAACGTCCATTTGGTACCTCCTATAACGCTATTAACGTTAATGAGTGTGAGAGTGCTCGCTATCGTTTGAAGCGTCGCGTTTGGATAGGAAAATCCATTCGCCGAGTAAAAGAGTAGCCATTACTACGCCAGCAACGATGAGCACCATGGGGTCCGAGATGGCTTTTACCCATAAAAAGCCTATTAACACGACAGCATCTAGTAGTATGGCAATGCTAGGAATAACAGGATTAGCCCCCACTCTGTCCTTGAGATGACGAAGCACACCCCAGTGGATGGCCATATCCATGATCAGGTAGAAAATGATGCCTAATGCTGCGATGCGGCTCAGGTCAAAAAAAGCGGTGAGCACTAAGCCAAATACGATGGTGTACACCAGTGTATGCTTTTGTACACTGCCGGGCATGTGGAAATGGCGGTGAGGAACCAGCTTCATTTCTGTCAGCATGGCGAGCATGCGTGAAACGGCAAAGACGCTGGCGATGATACCGCCCGCCGTTGCCAACATGGCGAGAATGACGGTAAACGCAACTGCCGCTTCACCCAGTGCGGGACGGGCAGCGGCGGCCAGGGAGTAGTCTTGGGTTTCGATAATTTCAGGCAAAGATAGGTTGCTGGCAACGGCAAAACCGACAAGGGCATAGATCACCACGCATAGCGCAATCGAGATCGTGATAGCTTTGCCAAGATTCCGCTTAGGATCTTTAAGCTCCGAACCACTATTGGTAATCGTCGTGAAGCCTTTAAATGCCAGTATGCCGAGCGCCGTAGCACCTAAAAAGCCCGTTATCGTAGGCGTAGGTGCATCGTTGCCAGCACCCATTTCGATGGAGTCGGCAATAAACACGCCGACAATACCAAACACTATAATGCCACCTATTTTGATAAATCCGAGCACCGAGGCGACGGTCTCGATCAAGCGGTTGGCGGATAAATTGATCAAAAAGGCTATTAGCAGTAAACCAACCCCGAGTAGGGGCACAAATAGTGAACGATCCCCCAGGTCAAACAACTCAAGCGTGTAGGAACCAAACGTTCTCGCCAAAAAACTCTGTGCGATCACCATGGAAAAATACATCAGGAGGGCATGAAAGGCGGTGGGAAGCGTCGGGCCATACGCTTTCTGTAAATACATGCCAATCCCACCTGCTGATGGGAAGGTATTGGACATTTTAACGTAAGAATAAGCGCTGAAAGAGACAATGACGGCAGCGGCCAGAAAGGCTAGAGGAAATAGCCGACCAGTCATTTCGGCCATTTGGCCGGTTAGCGCAAAAATACCGGCCCCAATCATCACGCCGGTGCCTAATGCAACGGCACCGACCAACGAAAGACTGTTTTCTTTATATTGTGGCGTTCTATCCTGCCCAACCATGAAAGCGACTCCTTGTATTAACGGCAACCACAGCAGCAATAACTGCCAAGGACTCCTGTGCGGTGTTTTTTGATGCTATATAAATTAAATATAGAACCTATGTGCAGCCACATGGCAAATGACTAACGGAAGGTCTGATTTTGCGAGGCCACAGGCAAGCAGCTCTTACCCTAAACTAGCTAGTCTTGCTCCTGGTTGTGTCATGTAGCCGTTATGACTATTAATGACAGCTCCAAGGTTCCTGTTTAGCGTTGTCTTTAACGTTCTGATCGACGAAACGGTAATACTCCTTCTTAAAGCGGTTCCACCGATCAGCGCTGACCTGTATGTCATGGAGCTTGAGAATTTTTTCAACGTCATCGATGCAGAGCCTCAGCGCATCGTAAGCAAGGCTGATATTTCGGTTTTTCTCGTTGTAGACCACCTTATCCATTCCATAGAGTCGGTCGATATCTGACAGCGCTTCTTCAATGCGTTTGGATTTACTAGGCTTGATTTTTAAATTCCGAGTCACCAGTGTGTTTTTGGAAACACCCAAGCGGTGCTCTTGTTGTGTCGTTTTCATGGTCTTTCTCCCAGGCGCGTACATGTATATATAGAGTGGTTCAGTCCTTGTCTATTTTGTTCTTATGACCGCCGTGGTGTTTATGCATGAAAATATGCATCAGTGGGCATGCTGCCAAAAAGAGGAAAGGTAAGAACTGAAATAGGTGGAGACGGTGCTCGGTTCCAATCAGGTATCCCGCCCAAATGACAAACCCAGCAAGTGGCACCCACAACATCAGCAAACGACTACTTGTACTGTTACTCATAATCACCTCAGTAACTCGCCCAAAGAGCCAACAGCAGTTAAGGCCGTTGGTTTGGGAAAAATCAAATAAATAATCCCAATAACAGCATGGATGATTTGTCTGAACGCAACCTGAACAGCATCGGAGGGAAATATGATCCTGATCAAGCGCCTCGCAAAAAGTAGGCGATAATTACCCAAGCGGTATCCATAGCCTCATTCCCATCATCATTAGGTTTTCGGTGAGCGATACAAAGCTTAATGGGTATTACTGTTGCCGACACAGGCGCACTTGAGCTCACGTTTATCGAGGTATATCGCTTTAAAGACAGAACCTGTCACACGGTGCCAACGAATAGCGCCAGTGGCGCAGCCAGCCAGATAAGCGTATCGGCCAGCAATTAGTAGCTTCGGAAGTATCTAGGCGTGAAGGTAAACGTAACTGAAGGGGACTTGGCGCTGGGCGTGCAGGTCATAGTTGAGAAACATGGCGCTAAAGCTCGCTACGCCCTGCAGCTTTTGCAGACCCGGGGGTATGATCGCTGTGGCTACGGCATACTCTAGCACGCGTGCAGTGAATATTGGGTATACGGATTTAATGGTTGATCTTACCTTTGCATGAGAGTGAGACAGACCGGCATCTCATCGGATTATCTGGTTGATGCTTCACCTACTGCTGGTGCATGTTTCCTTCGCTAATTCCAGCAAGAACCCCACACGCCTCAACTTCCCGGTCATCGTTGCAACTCGCTCTCAGTGAAACGAGTTGTTTCTCAAGCGCTTGCAGAGCGGTTATCTGCGACCGCACATGAGAGATGTGATCATCGAGCAAGGCGTTGACGGCGGTACAAGGCTGATGAGGGTCGTCCTGATAGCTCTGTAGTTCGTGAATCTCAGCCAGTGACAGGCCCAGGATTCTGCAGCGACGGATGAAGGCCAGCCCCTCACCATGCTTCTCGGTATAGACACGGTAACCGTTGTCCTGCCGATCAGGCGGCGGCAACAAGCCCTGCTGTTCATAGAAGCGGATCGTCTGTGTTTCGACCCCTACCAACTGCGCCAACTGACCAATGCGCATCAGCCTCCTCCCCAACGGATTCTTTACTCTATTGACCTTATAGTAGCTTTATAGTTTTAAATGGTACCACAACATTGTTCAAGTGGAGTCGTATCATGAGCAAATCCTGTGGTGGCGCCTGTGGCGGTGATGCAACGTCCGCAGCGGATACCGATATACAGGCCTCCTCCGAGGCGCCAGGGAGATGGGTCAGTGTTTATGCCGTGCCGAAAATGGACTGTCCATCAGAAGAACGAATGATTCGCCTAGCCCTGAACGGCTTTGAGGAGATTCGGGCGCTGTCCTTCGACTTGTCGAACCGCCGGCTGAAGGTCGTGCATGACGGCGAGGTCGAGCCCGTCACCTCGAAACTGAAGACCTTGGGGCTAGGCGCCTCGCTTCAGGAAACCGTCGCTGCAAATCCGGAGACCATCAAGGCCGCCGAGTTTTCGGCAGCTTCTGCTAAGCAAGAATCCGGGACCCTGCGCTGGTTGCTCGGCATCAATGCACTTCTGTTCGTGGTGGAAATGACAGCCGGTCTGATCGCCCAGTCCACCGGCCTGATTGGAGAATCCCTGGACAATTTTGCCGATGCGGCGGTGTACGGGCTTGCCCTTTATGCGGTTGGACATAGCGTGAAAATGCAGGTACGTGCCGCGCATCTTGCTGGTGTACTGCAACTGATCTTGGCTGTGGGCGTGCTCGTAGAGGTGGTGAGACGCTTTGTATTCGGTAGTGAGCCTGAATCGCTGGTGATGATGGCTATCGCATTCGTCGCATTGATTGCCAATACCAGTTGTCTGCTGCTCATATCCAAACATCGGGAAGGCGGGGCGCACATGAAGGCAAGCTGGATATTCTCGGCCAACGACGTGGTGATCAACCTGGGGGTCATCACCGCCGGCGCCTTGGTCGCGTGGACCGGTTCCAATTATCCGGATCTGATTATCGGCACCATCGCGGGGGGCATTGTACTTAACGGTGCCAGACGCATTTTGGCGTTGAAGGGTTAAATAATGCTCATTATTGGCAAAAAGCTCTCGCCGTATGCCCTATTGTCCATATCGGGCCTGCTGGCAGCGTCTGATCAGGCTGTAAAGTGGCTGGTGCAGCAATCAATGGCCTATGGCGAGTATGTTTCGGTGACCCCGTTCTTTAACTGGGTGCACCTATGGAACACCGGTGCCGCATTCAGTCTTTTTGCGAATGGTGGAGGCTGGCAGCGCTACTTTTTTATCGGAATCGCGGTAGTGGTCTCGATTTTTCTGATCAAGCTGATCCTTGAAAATCGTCATAAAGGAGAAGCCATCGCTTACAGTCTTATCCTCGGTGGCGCCATGGGCAACCTGATTGACCGGGTCTTTCGCGGCTATGTTGTGGATTCCTTTGATTTCTATTGGCGAGACTGGCATTGGCCGGCCTTCAACCTGGCTGATATCGCGTTATTGGCAGGTGTCGTGGTATACGCAGTGGCGCTATGGCGTGAGCGGCCTACATTTAAGCGCACTGAGTAACGCTATGGATGTGGTCGATAAAGATAAAGAATATACGTTTTTTGCTGGGCGACGCTCACCAATAGTCGATTGCGTTGTAGCGCTCGCCGCTGGGGTACTGACTACCTTGAGTGCCGCCCCTTTTTCCCTATGGTGGCTTGGCCCAGTGAGCGTGGCACTGGTCTATTGGAGAATAGCGTCGCTAACGCCCGCCATGGCCACCCTGCGAGGGTGGTGTTATGGGGTAGGCCTGTTCGGTTCAGGCACGTCGTGGGTCTTCGTTGCTATTCACGATTTCGGTGGCACCGGGGCCTTGGTGGCGATGTTCCTCACCACGCTATTTGTTAGCGTCCTGGCGCTCTTCTTTGCAGTCCCCTTTGGGCTCTATCGACGCATCACGGGGCCACGGTTCGCCTTTCTTAGCTTTGCCGGTATGTGGGTGGTGAGCGAATGGCTACGCACCTGGTTGCTCACCGGCTTTCCCTGGTTATTGCTGGGCACCTCTCAGATAGATTCTCCACTAGCCCCATGGGCGCCCGTTGGTGGTGTGTACTTGCTGTCACTCATGACCGCGCTGACAGGTACGTTAGGGGTAGAGGTACTGCGTCGCCGCTGGATTTTCCTCGTCCCAATGGCCGCCCTGTGGATCGTTCCATTCCTATTGCCCGCCCAATGGACAACCCCGGCTGGCAAGCCCATCCAGGTGGCATTGTTGCAAGGGAATCTTGATCAGCGCATTAAGTGGACTGCCCAAGGGCAGCGCGAAGCGATCAGTATCTACACGACGATGACACGGGTGCAAGCAAGGGATATCGACCTCATCGTTTGGCCTGAGGCAGCCCTTCCCATGCTTGAGCAGGAAGCACAGCAAATACTGGAACAAGTAGCGTCCGACCTGGGGCCTGACACCGCCTTGTTGACCGGCATTTTGCAACGCGACAGTGAAGGGCGCTCTTATAACAGCGTCATAGGGCTAAATGATGTGCAAGGCGAATACCAAAAAGCGCACTTAGTGCCCTTTGGCGAGTATTTGCCATTCCAAAGCCTCCTCGCTGACACCCTTGCTTTTTTCGACTTGCCAACACCCCGGCTGACCCCTGGTTCAGACGTACAGGCTCCGTTACACGTGGCTGGAACCACCATTGGCAATGCTATCTGTTACGAGATCATTTTCGCCGACCATGTCGCCCAACAGGCGCGTAATGCCGAGCTGCTATTAACGGTTTCCAACGACACGTGGTTTGGGCGTTCCATTGGCCCACACCAACATCTTCAAATGGCGCGTCTACGTGCCCTTGAAAATGGTCGTCACCTACTTCGAGCTACCAGTAATGGCGTGACGGCCATCATCGATTCACAAGGTCACGTCACAGCCCGTGCCCCACAGTTTGAACAGGCCAGTTTAACTGGCGAGGTGACCCCGATGCAGGGCCTAACTCCTTTCACACGCACCGGTAGTGGCCCCGCTTGGATACTCGCTGCCTTACTGACGCTGCTCGGGTTAAAACTGAACTTATCTCGATCAAAAAACGACGCATTAGATGAAAAAGGAACCTAGCGATGCTCCTGGCAAATCAAGATAGGTTGGGAAGGCGGTCAGCCGCTGTTTCAAGCCTTTCCGCCGCTTGGAGAAGAAGAGCACAGTATGACCGCACTCACAGAGACCATGACACGCCTTAACCTGAATATTATGCACTGAACCTCCCAACTGGCAGAAAAATCGATGAGTAACGCAGTGGCAAAAATTGCCAGCACAGGGCGATAGGTGGTCGCATTAGGGTCTGAAACGCTAACTCCCAGGTGCTCATGAAGCTCTTCATAGCCGCCAATACGTTCATAGCCCAGATATCCCTGGGAAATCGTATCGACATGTTCCTGCTCTGTAAACGCGTCAATCTCTTATCGCGAAGTCAGCAGGTTTACGTTCACCTAAGGCCCATGTGCACGAGCAGGTCAACGATCTACAAGCCAAACGGACATATGTACTCTCCTGTTTGCAACCATAAGCGCGAGCGCTGGAGTGGGTCGTTGTCACCGTTATGAACCTCTTAGTTGTTTATTAACACTATATTGCTTACCTAACATAATAATCTAACTCCCTTCCACAGCCTTCAGATCAAATATGTGGCGCGACGAAAACTTTATTGTGAAGTGAGCCAGTCGATCTTACTAAGCCTGAAGGCGCCTCAGTCGTTAGGTAATAAGTTTATTTTATATGAAATTTGTTAACTTCCATGTCTCAACATAAACATTTGAGATTCGCTAAAGTGTATATTTATTCGCTGACAATGCGAAGTTGGTTTTCTAAGTAAGGGCTAGCATTCGCCGGGAGCAGGTTTGTCGGAGTTAAAAGGACCAAGAGGTTGTTTTCTACTTAATAACACAAGTGGGCGGTTGAGACGGTAGCTAACAGTGTGGTGACCCATAAGGTGACTAAGAAAATTTGTTATAGGGCATAGACACTATTATTTACTCTGGGGGTATTCCAGTTTGTATTGGAAAGGGGTTCTCAATACTTTCGTCTGCTTGGTGACGCCTTTGCTCTTGTGTCCATAATGTCTTGAGATAATTCACCACATCTCGTATCTCGCTGGGAGCCAAAACTTCCTGATACGCTGGCATCGTTAGCCTATCGGTTTTATTCCAGGGGTCGCGCCAACCCTCGGCAATAATTCGGTAGAGCATGGCATCAGAGTGTTTCCAGGTATGGCCCTCTGGCCCATGTGGTGGAGCAGGTAACTCGCCTAGAGCATTTTGCTCTTCCCAGTTGGGCATGCCTTCACCTTGTGTACCGTGGCAACTAGCACAGTATTGTCGGTAAACTCTTTTTCCGTCTTCCAGCTGAGGAGTATCGCTTGAAAAAGGACGGTCCTCAGCCATGGCGTGCCCCACAACCATTAGCGTCAGCCATGAGGCAGTGAAAAAACAGTGCTTACGCATCGGGATAAGTCCAGGATTGGCCTTCGTCTTCACTGTGTAGAAGTTCCCCTTTCTGGTTTAAACCATAGAGAGTGTCTTTGGCGGAGAGTGTGAGTGCAACGAGCTCTGTGCCGTCACCAGCTACTTGTTGCCACTCTTGACCACCCGTTTCACTACGCCATAGTCCTTGCTGTGTAACCACATAGACTCGCTTTGGGTTGCCAAGGCTATAAGCCACATCATAGACGCTGCCAGCATCAAGTGCTCCGGTCGGTCTCCAACCGCAAAAGCAGTCCATCGATAGACGCACCGCATCGTCCGATACCCCGTAGAGCCAGCCGGTCTGCATGCTGCCTTCCATGTCAGAGTGGACGAGTCGGTTAATCTTTTGTGAAGGACCACTGTCCATTTTTTTCCAGGTGGTGCCAGCATCCTCGCTTTGGTAGATGCCGTCTTCTTCAATTACCGCATAAAGTGTTTCGTTCTGACGGCGATGTACAGCTAGCGCAGTAACCTCTCGGCTAGGTAGGTTAGCGCTAAGCTCTTGCCAGGTTTCTCCATTGTCGGTGCTACGCTGCACCCCGATTGAGGGGCCTGCGATATAGAGCGCTTGCGGATCAGTGGAGGGGACCGATACCGCGCGCAACTGGCCTTCATTCACGTCTTCGGGCAAGGGAATCGCATTCCAGGTCATGCCTTCATCGGCACGCTGGAATAGTTGGTTAGCCTCAATTTTAAACAGTCGTTTGCCTGTTACGTCATATTGCAGTGCAAGCAACCCTTCTTCAGTTGCCAAGGCCGTAATGGCGCTGCCAAAGCTGACTGCGGCCAAGCCTGTCAGTAAGAAGACACGTAAAAAACGACTCACGATCATGTGCATTTCAATATTTCCTTAAATAACGATTAGCCGATAACACCTAGGGCAGGGAAAGTACGCAATAACCAATATGACAGCTCGGATAGTTTGCCTGTGATCATTAAGCTACCCATCAGGATCATGATCAACCCAGCCGCTATATGTATGAAATGCCCCCAGCGACGCAGGAATTTCTGGTGCTTTATGAAGCGATCAAGTGAAAGGGCACTCAGCATGAAGGGCACACCCAGACCCAAAGAATAAACGCCGAGCAACGCCATGCCGCTCCAGGCGTTGGCCGTGGAAGCGCTGACGGTAAGAATGGCACCTAGAATCGGGCCAATGCAGGGGGTCCAGCCAAATGCAAACGCTAAACCAAGCAGATAAGCCGCACTGCGGCTTCCGCCGACGTCCTTCAGTCGACCCATAAACCGCCATTCTTGATGAAACCAGCGCCATGGCATGAGCCCGGTCATGAAGGCACCAAACAGTATAACGATAAGGCCACCGACTAGGTTTGCTTCTTGGCGATACACCAATAGCAGACGACCAATGGCGGTGGAGCTGGCTCCCAGCAACAAAAAAACGGTTGAAAAACCGAGCACGAACCATATCGACTGGGTTAACACCCGGAGTCGCTCTCGTCTATCCGCCTTCTGTAATTGTCCGAGCGAGCGGCCGGTCATGAAAGAAAGATAGCCAGGCACAAGTGGCAAAACACAGGGTGAAATGAACGAGATCAGGCCTGCCAGAAAGGCAGTGACCAGTCCTATATTGGCTACTTCAAGCATTACCCTTTACCCATGGCTAGGCTTGGAAATTTGATGAGGAATGCTTGATTGACTCGTTTTGATCTACTATTTGGCGAGTGGTGGACGCTGTGCCAGCATTCACTTCTGAAGCGTCTTCTACCCGAGCCTGAACATTGTTAGCGTCGCTTTGCTCGGTCGCTTCACCTTTTTTGTCTTTGCACTTCATCATGCATAGGCCTAATCCGCACATAATGAGACATGGCAATAGGCTCAATAGTATAGGCGCGATGCCCAGCAAAACCAGGTTATCCCAGCCAAAAGCAAGGCCGCCAGCCACTGCCACGCCACCCAGCAACATCAGGCCGCGTGGCCCTGTCAACAGGCCTTGTAGCCCCGATTTTTGTTTGTTCTGTTGGGTTTTGTCGTCACAACAACTCATGGTGCTACCTCATTATCTGGTTGCAATCATTTCGGCAAGAAAGTCGATCATGTCTTGAGTGTTCCACTCGGCTTCCCCCACGAGGCGCCCAATTTCTTTGCCTTGGCGGTCAAGTAGCAGCGTCGTGGGAATACCTACGGCCCCAAGATCTGCACTGGCCATCCCGGTTTTATCTATATAGGGAGCCAGATGTTCAATGCCTATCTCTTGATAAAATTCATTAACAATCTCGACCCCCTTACGGTCGATCGATAAGGCGACCACTTCAAAGTCATCGCTGCCAAGCTCAGCTTGCAGGGCATCTAAAGTGGGCATTTCCTCTCGGCAAGGCCCACACCATGTTGCCCAGATGTTGAGTAGAATCAGTTTCCCTTCAAAGTCAGCCAGTGTTAAAGGGGTACCGCCACTATCCTCGAAACTGATTTGTGCCACGTCGTTGGGGGTGGCCCAGAGAAGAAACCCTTGTGGCCCTGAGCTTTCTGACGGGGCGGCCATGGCAAGGGAGGTGGCCGTCATCAGAAATACGGCTACGAGATGTCCTGCCAGGATGGGTAGTTTCATCGCCACACTACCCCTTAGTGAGTCGCGTAAATGTCGGGGCTATCGGTCGGTTGCGAGGCTATGACATAGACCTCCAGCGGGCCGCGTTTTTCTCCCGACATGCCCGGTGAACCAAGCGGCATTCCCGGCACACTCAGCCCTATGATAGAGGGCTTTGCATCAAGCACTTGGGTCACGCTCTCAACAGGCACATGCCCTTCGAAGAGATAGTCTTCTACGACCGTGGTATGGCAGCCATGCAGTTCTTCAGGGACGTTATACTCGGCTTTCATTTCAACGAGGTCATGGGTGTCGACCGTCTCCACGTCGAAGCCGTTTTGTTCCAAATACTTGGCATATTCGGCACAACACCCGCAATTGGGATTTTTGTAGAGGGTCGCTGATATATCAGCCGCCAATCCCGATACGGGAAAAGCCAGTAAAGACGTAACGGCTAGCGCTTTCCAATGTTTCATATGTTGAGTGTCCGGTGAGATAACAGTGAGGAAGGTCTAAGCGACGCTACCCGCATAAGTGAAAAGGTTGCTTGCGTACAACGTACAAGCAACCCTATCCGAGCCGCTTTAAGCGTCATCGTTCTCATGCTGCATGTTTTCCATCATGGCGTTACATTTTTCCATCATGGACTTCATATCGCCCATCATGTCGTGCATACCACCTGCTTGCATCATATTGCTATGCATGTCATTGCCCTCCATCGGCTTCTGCTGATTCTCTTCTTGGGCAAGAAGCGAGCTAGCTCCGAAGCTACTGGCAGCAACAATGGCGGTAAACAGGATCGCAGTATTACGTTTACGCATGACACTCTCCTTTGTGTGTGAATCACTCTGCCAAACGAGCTGAGGGTAGGACGTGATGAAGGTTTTTAACCTGTGGCAGAGCAGCTTTTGTAAGATATCCTTAAAGCAGACTTCAAGGTCAAGGCCTCATTTTAAATTTCGATGTACAACCGAAAGGTTTGCCATAAGCGCCCGTTGAAGACTTGACCTTTGGGCAGCCTGGCGGTTGTAAGCTGGCTACGAGTAAACAAATGAGGGTAAGCCAATGCGAGTCTCCGAGCTGGCTCAGACGGGAGGGGTAACGGCAGAAACGGTACGTCACTATACAAGGGAAGGGTTGTTGCAACCGCACCGCGACCCGCGCAACGGTTATCAACTCTACGATATAGAGTCCTTGGGGCGCCTACGTTTTATCGACTGCCTGCGTTCGCTGGGCGTTAGTCTTCCAGAGATCAAACAAATATTATCTTGGGCGGATCAAGGCACCGTAGAGTTTAATGAACCAGTACCACTCGCCACTCAAAGGCGACGTCTTCACTTGCGGACCCAAGAACTCCAGGTGATAGCGCGATGGTTAGATAACATGAACCAAGACAAGATGACTGAAAGCTTCAGGCTGAAGGAACTAATCGAATCGCTTGGGACAGGTAAATTAGTTTTCGAGGCTAATGATTCGGGAAGTAATCATTAGTGATGCTGCGAAGTCATGGCACTGTGCGTATCCACCATCCCTATCATGGATTGCAGATGCCAGAGTTACCAGACGGCAAACGTAATAATCAGCAGCGCTGCTAGCGTACGAGTCGCGGGGCTACGTATCCATATTGAGACACGGCGCGCTGCCACTCCGGTCGCTAGGACGGCAGGCAAGGTGCCGAGCCCAAAGGCCCCCATCATCGCGGCGGCACGCAATGGCTCGGCTACGGCCAGACTCCAGGCCAGCATCGAATAGATTAGCCCACAAGGCATCCAACCCCATAGCGAGCCAAGTGCGAACGCTTGGGGCACTTTTACAACAGGCATCAAGCGACGTCCTATTGGTTCGATGCGGCGCCACAGAACGCGCCCTAGTGCCTCGATACGTAGCAAGCCCTTCCACCAGTTGGCGATATACAGTGTCATTAGTATCAACATGACCGCCGCCAGGATACGCAACACCAGGGCGAAGCTGTCCAGTGCATGGTTGAGCACGGAACCGAGCAGGGCCACCAAGGCACCAGCGATCATGTAGCTGCTGATACGGCCTAAATTATAGCCGAGCAACAGAGCTGCTAAACGGCTAGGTTGTCGCATGCTGGGGGGCACAGCAAAGGTCAGGGCACTCATGATGCCGCCACACATGCCGATACAGTGCGCGCCTCCCAGCAAGCCGAAGACGAAGGCCGCCGCCATCGGCGGCAGGCTCAGGTCGGCGGGATTCATTTAAGGAGCGCCTTTGGTGCTATCCGCCGTACCAAGGGAGGGGCTGGTGGCGAAGGTCGCCGGAGGGGAGCCGTACGGTGAGATAAGTTCGACCTGTTCGGGTGGATAGCAAAGTCCTTGATCGGAACAGCCCTGAAAGGTCACCACGACGGCCAACGGTCCGATCACGGTCTCGCTCGCCTCGATGGGCGCACTCACCAACACCTGATTGTAGAAAACATTAATGTCCCCCAAAGATGCGTGCGACATTGGCTCACCAGGTGGCAAAGCCAGCTCTCCGAAATTGATACTTCGAGAGAGACTCTCAATCGCAAACTGATGCCGATGAAGGTAATAGTCTTCGGCGACGGTGAAACCGACATAAACCCGATCATCGTCTCGCCAAGCGGTGGTTCGGAAGGCTTCTGTAGCCGGTAGAAAGTCACGTTGCGTCGAACGGTTAAAAGGGGAGCTTTTGTCACCAACCCCAAATATCTCTTCACGTGCCGCTACCGGTGTGACTATAAAGAGTGCCACCATTAGAAAAGCGAAGACTTGTTTCATGAGTTTAACGCCGCCTTTGGCTTATCCACTGGCTGACGTCTGGACCAAGCGACCAGAGCAAAACCCGCTATGAGCATCGGTAGTGTCAACAGCTGCCCCATGGTCAACCAGCCAAAAGCGATGAATCCCAACTGAGGGTCTGGGAGGCGCACGAACTCCACGATGAAGCGAAAGGCTCCGTACAGAAGCAGGAACAACCCAGAGATGAGGCCTCGCTGACGCGGTCGGCGCGATAGCCACCACAGCACGGCAAACAACACGACACCTTCAAGGGCAAACTCGTAGAGAGCCGAAGGATGGCGTGGCTCTGGGCCCAGCTCCATCATGGATGGAAACACCATTGCCCAAGGTACATCACTAACTCTTCCCGGTAACTCGTGATTGATGAAGTTACCGAGGCGACCCGCTCCCAGGCCGATCGGGACTAACGGAGCAATGAAGTCAGTCAGTTGAATAAAAGCCAGTTGATGTTTGCGAGCAAACAGCCAGGCAGCCACTAATACACCGGCAAGGCCGCCATGAAAGCTCATGCCTCCTTCCCAGATTTTTAATAACCAAAGGGGGTTTGCTTGCAGTTGTTCGAGCCCGTAAAACAGCGCATAGCCAAGACGGCCGCCAACGATGATGCCGATGGCGCCGTAGAAGATCAGGTCGCCCATATCATCGTGGCTTAGGCCGAGTCGGTGGGCTCGATGCCGACCCAACCACCAAGCAGCGACTAGCCCGATGACATACATTAAGCCATACCAGTGGATCTGAAGAGGGCCTATGGCGATGGCGATCGGATCAATTTGAGGGTATTGCAACATATACCTTCCTTAACTTAGCGTTACAGATGGAGTCATTAATAAAAAAATAATGCGTTTTCATAACCGTTTTATCGTTTCCACTTCTCGACTTCTTGGATGACTCGCTCAACATCTTCAGACGTTATGTAACCTGTATGTTTGTAACGAATAGTGCCTTCGGTATCGACCAGATAGCTTTCTGGGGCGCCATACACACCTAGCTCAAAACCTAGGTTACCCTCTGGATCAAAGATGTTGACTTCAAAAGGGTTCCCGAACTCGTCAAGAAACTCGAGCCCCTTTGCCTGGGTATCCTTGTAGTTGATGCCAACCAAGCGGACGCCTCGCGCGGCTAAATCCAATAACTGCGGCATTTCATGTTTGCAAGTCGGACACCACTCTCCCCACACATTGACTAATGTCACCTTTCCTTTAAAAAGAGATTCATCAACGAGCCTTGAGGGGTCTTCCAGCGTTGTCAGGCTGAATGGCGGAAACGGCTGAGCTAACAAGGGTGAATCTCTGGCGCTAGGATCCATTGATAAGCCCTGATCCTGCCCAGTAACAGTGGACACCTCAAAAATGTAATACGCTACGCTGAGGTGAACCATGGCAAGATCGACAACATCAATGAAGAAAAAATCCTATACCCGTTACTCAGATACCTACCGTCAAGAAGCGTTAGCACTCGCTGATCGCATTGGCGTTGCAGCAGCGGCTCGTGAACTGGGAATACACGCGAGTCAGCTCTATCAATGGCGCTCTAAAGCACAGCTGCAGCAAGACACATCTGAACGAGAGCGGTCGTTAGCAGAAGAAAACGCTCGCTTGAAGCGCCAATTAGCCGAAGCAAATGAAGAGCTGGCCATCACAAAAAAAGCCGCGGTGTACTTTGCGAAGAGCCTGAAGTGAAGTACGCCTTTATCCATCGTCATCGTCAGGCTTTCAGCGTTCAACGGATGTGCCATGTTGTTGGGGTCGCTCGAAGCGGCTACTACGCTTGGCGGCAACGCGAGGGTGCATCGTCTCCAAAACGCAGCCAGCAGGCCATTCTCGATCAGCGTGTGGCTGAGGCTTTTCACCAGCGTAAAGGCCGCTCAGGCGCCCCGAGATTAGCTCTAGACCTGCAAGATGATGGCATGCCGATCAACCGTAAGACGGTGGCTGCCAGCTTACAGCGTCAAGGCTTGCGCGCTAAAGCAGCCCGCAAGTTTAAGGCCACCACGAACTCTCGGCATTCGCTGCCAGTGGCGCCGAATCTACTAGAGCAAAACTTCATGGCATCAGCCCCCAATCAAAAGTGGGCAGGTGACATCACCTATTTAGCGACGGGCGAAGGCTGGCTTTACCTAGCCGTGCTCATTGATCTTTACTCTCGGAAAGTGGTCGGTTGGGCAATGAGTGAGCGTATGACAGCCGATCTTGTCTGTGACGCGCTTCAGATGGCGCTATGGAAACGGAAAATGCCCAAAGGCGTGATAGTTCACTCTGACCGAGGTAGTCAGTACTGTTCCACGCTTTACCAATCGCTGCTTACCCGTCATGAGCTTAGGTGCAGCATGAGCGCTAAAGGCAACTGCTATGATAACGCGTGTGCCGAAAGCTTCTTTCACAGTCTCAAGGTGGAAGCGATCCACGGAGAGCCATTTAAAGCGCGGGATACGATGAAGCGCCAGGTGTTTGAATACATCGAACTGGACTACAACAAGCAACGGCGGCACAGTGCTATTGGGATGATTAGCCCAGAGGCATTTGAAGCCCGAATGATCGCTTAAACCAGTGTCCACTGTTGCTGGGTAAGATCACCCTGATAAAAGAAAAAGCTCAAACCAAAAAAGCCCAATAGGGGTAAAAATAGCAATGTCCGAAATTTCACGTGTACGTCTCACAGGTAGTAGCGGGTAAGTGCCTGCTGAGCATTGTTAATGCTTACGAAAGTTGATTTAGAGCACTCGGTTGCTATCGGTCATGGCTGTCGAGCCCATAAGCGTTTCGCCAGCAGAGGCAGCAATGTAATGCCACTGATGAGAATCAGCGCGATTGTGAGGCCACGGGAGTCGGCCGTAATCAGCACTTCGCCGAACATGACGATTAGATACGCCGTGGGGATCACGCCGGCCAGTGTGGCGATCAAAAAGCGCCAGAAAGACAGGGGGGTGATACCTGCCGCATAGCTGACGGCATCAAACGAAAGGAAGGGCACCAATCGGGATGCAAAAACGATGAGCATCAAGCCTGTCTGAGAGCGCTCCTTTCCCAGCCAGTTGAGGATGGGCCGCGTACGCGGCCAGCGTTGCATCACTTCATAGCCGAGCAAACGAGCAATGCAGAAAGCGAGCAGAGCACCGGCTTCGGCACCGATAACGACATAGATCGTCCCCCAAACTGGGCCGTAAAGCGCACCAGCCACCATCGCAATTGGGCCACTGGGAATCGGGCTCATGACAATGGCCGCCATCATCATAAAGATGATGGCCAACGGCCCCCAGACGCCCAGCCTATCAAGCCACTCACGCAAGGCCTGCTTGTCGGTCAAGACCGACAAGGCGCCGGTCTCCATCAGAATCCAATAAAGGGCCGCCAAGCCCATCAATAGAGTGAGCCCCAAAAAGAGCGTTTGCTTTACGCTAAGCTTGGTTGCCATGTGCATCTCAGTGGTCGTGATTGGGGAGACTCGCATCTCAGCCCTGTACCGTTATGGTGTATCATTCAACGCCCAATATTTCGCGAAACTGGTCGGTCGACACTGCGCCATTGATACGCTGAACTTTCCCGGCTTCATCACGGTAGTAGCTGGTTGGCGTTCCCGTAGCACCGGCCTCACGCATGATCTGGGCGTGATTTCTAAGAAGCGCTTGACTCTCCTCCGACGGCTCCACCGGCCTTATGCCGCCATTGCGAAATTCCAGTTCATGAGTTTCGAGAGCACTGGCCGGATTGTCGGATTCAAGGATTGCAGCAGCTTTGCGAAGACTGTCCTCTGATAGCACACCGACCAGCACGTGACGAAGCTGTAACACGCCTTGCTCAATGAGCGGGCGCGAATTTTTCCAGAGTGCATTGCAGTAGGGGCAGTTGGGGTCTGTTAGTGTGTACACAATATGCGAAGCATCATCATTCCCCTCCGAGATAAAACGAGTGTTTTCAAACGCACTCCAGGTAGCTTCCAGCATGGGGTCCAGCACCAGAGCCTGAAGCTGGCTTTCCATAACGGCATTGCCCTGCGGGTCGATTAACGTACCAATGACGGCGTAGTCGGAAGAGGAGGAGATATAAGCTGCCATAGGCTCATTATCATAAGACAAGGCATAGCCTTGGAGACCGTCAGGCGCTTCGAAGCTGCCATGGAAGGTGAACCCTTGATCCACCAATGCGGTAATCGATTTGGGCAAGGGAGACTCAGTATTCGTGGCACTGCTGGCCTGACGACTCTCAGTGGCATCAGTACTTGCTTCCTGCGCCAACGCAGGCAACGTTATAAGACCTAACAGACCTGCAGCAGCTAGGCAATAAGTGATAGGTAGGATATATCTCATGGATGCTCTCTTTATTAGTTTCTGATCTACCCAAGGGGGACGATTGTATTCGGTTGCCAGCTTCATCACTTCTTATTAAAAAACAGGTATTTGATGAGCGCAGCAACACCAAGCCCCAGCGCAATAATCAACAAGATCGCTATTAGGCCCATCCCTGCCATACCCCACATGCAGCTTTCACTTCCCATCATTTTGAATTCCTCGTTAACACGACATTGTTTGGTTTAGGCGCGATGAACAGCATCGTTTGGACGTGGTGTGGCATTGCCGGTATCCGATGTGAAACGGCGTAGCCGCAACGAGTTAGTCAGCACAAAAACACTGGAAATGCTCATGGCCGCCGCCGCCAGCATGGGGCTGAGCAATACGCCGATGAACGGATAGAGCACGCCCGCCGCCACGGGGATCAACGCTACGTTGTAGCCATAGGCCCAAACGAAATTGCCGATAATGGTCCGGTGGGTACGCTTGGAGAGCGCCGTGGCATTGACGATGCCTCGCAAATCGCCACTCATCAGCACCACATCGCCGGACTCGATGGCAATATCGGTGCCAGTGCCGATCGCAATGCCCACGTCGGCCTGGGCCAAAGCGGGCGCATCATTGATCCCGTCCCCCACAAAAGCGACGCGCTTGCCCTCCGCCTGGAGACGCCGGATCTCTGCCGCTTTCTGGTCGGACAGTACCTCAGCGAGAATCTGCTGGATGCCAACCTGTCGGGCGATAGCATCGGCAGTGGCACGGTTATCGCCGGTGAGCATGGCCACTTCCAGCCCTTGCGCTTTGAGTGCTGCGATAGCGTCGGCAGAGCCCTCCTTGAGGGGATCCGCCACCGCGATGACTGCAGCAAGCTGACCGTCTACCGCGGCATAGAGCGGGCTCTTGGCGTTCTCGGCCAACACCTTGGCGCGTGTTTCTGCCTGGCCGAGGTCGATTTCCAGCCGACGCATGTAACGATCAGCCCCTACATGTACCAAGTGGCCGTCGACCTCGGCTTCAATGCCGTAGCCTGGCTCGGCACTAAAGCGACTGACAGGGGGTAATTCCAGCCCACGGGTCTTGGCGCCCTGCACAATAGCCTCAGCGATGGGGTGCTCGCTTTGAGCTTCCACCGCCGCGACCAGTCGCAGCACGTCGTTTTCATGACCGTTAATAGCTTCGAAATCAGTCAGTTCGGGACGTCCTTGGGTCAAAGTGCCGGTCTTGTCCAGCACCACCGTATTCATCTTGGCCAGCGTCTCAAGCGCCGCCCCTTTGCGAAATAGCACCCCCATCTCGGCCCCTTTCCCGGTACTGACCATGATGGCCGTTGGGGTGGCCAGGCCCATCGCACATGGGCAGGCAATTAGCAGCACGCTAACGGTAGTGACAAAGGCAAAGGACAAGGACGGCGCCGGTCCGAAAGCGAACCAGAGTGCAAAGGTCATCGTGGCGATAGCGATGACTACGGGAACAAATACACCAGCAACCTTGTCGGCCAACTGCTGGATGGGGGGCTTCTCCGCTTGGGCCGTTTCCACCATCTTGACGATCTGCGACAAGACAGTGTCGGCACCGACTCGCGTGGCCCGAAAGGTAAGTGCACCGTTCTTGTTGATAGTGCCACCGACGACTTCGGAATCCTTCTGTTTGACGACCGGCACTGGCTCACCGCTGATCATCGACTCATCAACGTAGGAGTGGCCCTCCTCAACGATGCCATCTACTGGAACACGCTCCCCTGGGCGAACCAAAATACGATCGCCCGTGACGACGGCGTCGATAGGCAGCTCGACGGTTTCATCTTCGCGGATGACGCGGGCAGTTTTCGCCTGTAATTGCAGAAGCTTCTTGATAGCCTCGGAGGTGCGGCCCTTGGCAATGTGTTCAAAATAGCGACCGAGCAGAATTAGCGTCACGATGACCGCCGCCGCTTCGAAATAGCTCACGGCGGTTCCGACGGGGAAGAGCGCGGGCATTAGCAGGGCGGCGACCGAATAAAAATAGGCAGCGCTCGATCCGATCATAACGAGGCTATTCATGCCAGGATTAAAATGCCGGAGTTCGGCGAAGCCAGTACGATAGAAGCGTGCCCCGGCATAGAACTGCACCGGTGTGGCCAACAACCACTCAACGCCCATCCAGCCGCGATGCGGCATTAGACTCGTTAACAGCGCGTCAAAAGTGGGAATCATTTTCCCCATGGCGATGATGACTACCGGAATCGTAAATATTGCCGCGAGCACGACTCGACGGCGAAGCTCGGCTCTTTCCCGATCCTCGCTGTCCGTTGGTGGCGGCGTATCGGTATCCTGCGGTTCATAGCCTGCTTCGCGGATGGCATGCTGAATACGCGTTAACGAAACGGCTCCTGGCAGGAAACGAACGAAGGCCTTCTGGGTAGCAAGGTTAACACTCACTTCCACCATGCCGGGCAGCTTCGTTAGCGTTCGCTCTATCCGAGAGACACAAGATCCGCAACTCATGCCGGTAACAGGAATCTCGATACTTTCCACTACCGGTTGATAGCCCGCTGTTTCAATGGCGTCGAGTAGGCTAGTGGTCGTGGTAACTGCTTCGACCTGGATAGCCGCCTTCTGGGTGGCGAGGTTCACTTGAGCGTTGATCACGCCTGGCTGCTGGCTGAGTGCACGTTCCACACGTCCAACACAGGAAGCACAGGACATACCACGAATCTCGATATCGACGTTTTGCGCCATAATGAAGATCTCCTGTTATTTATTGACGACCCGATATGCGAGCTTGATTCCCCATGTTCGCTGTCGAGAAAGTGCTGATCATTCAGCCTGCTCAGCGATAGCTTCAACAATCGGGCAGCCTTCCTGCATAGGCCCTTCGCCTGCACACTCGCTCAGTGTTTTCGATAATACGGCTTCAATCCGCGTGAGGTGTTTGATCTGCTCGCGCACCTTGTGCAGCTTCTCCCCGGCGATGCGTTTAGCTTGCGCCCGGTCGCCATTAGCATCCTGAAGCATTAGCAGCTCCCGAATCTCTTGCAGCGTGAAGCCCCACTGCTTGGCATGGACGATAAACTGCAACCGATCCACAACTTCCAGTGGGTAACGCCGATAGTTGGCATCGGTCCTCCTCGGAGGAGGCATAAGTTTCTCTTTTTCGTAGAATCGAATCGCCTGGCTAGCGACCCCGCTTCGTTCGGCAAGCTCGCCGATACTTAGTGTTTGCATAGCGTTACCTCACGACATTATTAATCTAAGCTTCTGGCAGCCTGACTCAACGAATCTACCGGTCGGGGCTCCTATTGCTCCGGTTGGCGCACGACCCTAAGGTAGGGCGTCTTGGTGTTCCAGCCTTCGGGAAAGTGTTGCCTAGCGTCATCATTCGATAGCGATGGCGAGATGATGACATCGTCACCGTTTTGCCAGTCAACTGGGGTGGCCACTTTGTGCTTGTCAGTTAGCTGAAGCGAATCGAGAACCCGCAGTATCTCGTCGACATTACGTCCTGTGCTGGGTGGATACGTCAAAGTGAGACGAATTTTCTTGTCAGAATCGATGATGAAGTGATCTTACCCAGCAACAGTGGACACTGGTTTAAGCGATCATTCGGGCTTCAAATGCCTCTGGGCTAATCATCCCAATAGCACTGTGCCGCCGTTGCTTGTTGTAGTCCAGTTCGATGTATTCAAACACCTGGCGCTTCATCGTATCCCGCGCTTTAAATGGCTCTCCGTGGATCGCTTCCACCTTGAGACTGTGAAAGAAGCTTTCGGCACACGCGTTATCATAGCAGTTGCCTTTAGCGCTCATGCTGCACCTAAGCTCATGACGGGTAAGCAGCGATTGGTAAAGCGTGGAACAGTACTGACTACCTCGGTCAGAGTGAACTATCACGCCTTTGGGCATTTTCCGTTTCCATAGCGCCATCTGAAGCGCGTCACAGACAAGATCGGCTGTCATACGCTCACTCATTGCCCAACCGACCACTTTCCGAGAGTAAAGATCAATGAGCACGGCTAGGTAAAGCCAGCCTTCGCCCGTCGCTAAATAGGTGATGTCACCTGCCCACTTTTGATTGGGGGCTGATGCCATGAAGTTTTGCTCTAGTAGATTCGGCGCCACTGGCAGCGAATGCCGAGAGTTCGTGGTGGCCTTAAACTTGCGGGCTGCTTTAGCGCGCAAGCCTTGACGCTGTAAGCTGGCAGCCACCGTCTTACGGTTGATCGGCATGCCATCATCTTGCAGGTCTAGAGCTAATCTCGGGGCGCCTGAGCGGCCTTTACGCTGGTGAAAAGCCTCAGCCACACGCTGATCGAGAATGGCCTGCTGGCTGCGTTTTGGAGACGATGCACCCTCGCGTTGCCGCCAAGCGTAGTAGCCGCTTCGAGCGACCCCAACAACATGGCACATCCGTTGAACGCTGAAAGCCTGACGATGACGATGGATAAAGGCGTACTTCACTTCAGGCTCTTCGCAAAGTACACCGCGGCTTTTTTTGTGATGGCCAGCTCTTCATTTGCTTCGGCTAATTGGCGCTTCAAGCGAGCGTTTTCTTCTGCTAACGACCGCTCTCGTTCAGATGTGTCTTGCTGCAGCTGTGCTTTAGAGCGCCATTGATAGAGCTGACTCGCGTGTATTCCCAGTTCACGAGCCGCTGCTGCAACGCCAATGCGATCAGCGAGTGCTAACGCTTCTTGACGGTAGGTATCTGAGTAACGGGTATAGGATTTTTTCTTCATTGATGTTGTCGATCTTGCCATGGTTCACCTCAGCGTAGCGTATTACATTTTTGAGGTGTCCACTGTTACTGGGCAGGATCAAAGACCGTACGCACCGTCAGTTTGGGGTCGGCTTTGGGATGGATCATTCCATAAAGCTTCGCTACCACCTGATCTTCGTCAGCCAGCAAGGGGTAGTTCAGGGCCGTGCCCTGAGTCTGTTCAATATCCCCCAGCCAGTCGTGGTGAGAGCTGAGGGGATCCACCGAAACCCCAACCAGTTTGGCACCCCGCTTGGTGAATTCGTTCTTTCGCTTGGCAAACGCGCCCAGTTCTGTGGTGCATACTGGCGTAAAATCAGCGGGGTGCGAGAACAGAACCGCCCAGCTGTCGTCAAGCCATTGGTGAAAGTTGACCGTGCCTTGTGTGGATTCGATCGTGAAGTTTGGTGCTGTCTCGCCCAGTTGTAGCGCCATGGAAATGTCCTCATGTCATTCATTGAGTAGCCACCATAACTTTGAAGTCAACTTTAAGGTCAAGCCTGATGTGTAATATTTGCAATTCGATAGGAGACAAATAATTTGTCAATAAAGGTTGACCTTAAAGCAGCTGTAAGCCTTAAAATTCTTACGGCGTTAAAATGGATATGATAGGAGGTAGCACCATGGGATTGGTATCAATACCCTTGTTGGCCGTCTCCATAACTTAAGTTGCGATAACACATTGGAATCTCTCTCTTCCATCGGCTTGGTCGGCGCCTTTATCGGCGGATTGGTCTCCTTCTTCTCGCCCTGCACGCTGCCCCTGTTACCGGCCTACCTGTCGGTGGTCACAGGCGGTAGTGCCGGTAAAGCCGACAGGCGGTTAGAGGCATTGACCCTCAGTGCCTTCTTCGTCTTCGGCTTCAGCATCGTGTTCATCCTACTCGGGCTCGGCGCCAGTAGTATCGGGCAACTGATGCGAGGGTATCGCCAAGAATTCAACTGGGTTGCCGGCTCGGCGGTGATCGTGCTGGGCCTCTTCATGACCGGCGTGTTCCGATTGCCGCTTTTCCAGCGTACCTTTCAGTTCACCCCCAATGTCCAGGGTGGCTCTCCGCTTTCGGCTACTGTGTTCGGGGTATCTTTTGCCATCGGCTGGACGCCCTGTATCGGCCCCATCCTGGGCGCCATCTTGATGGCCACGTCCAATGCTGCTAGTGCCCAGGCTGGAATGATATATCTCAGTGCCTACTCGGCTGGCCTAGCGCTACCTTTTCTTGCCAGCACTTTACTGATTAACCGATTCGCTCTGCATCGGCAAAGCCTAGGAAGGTGGAGCGCCTATGCTCGCCCCGTGGCGGGCACGGTTGTGATCCTGATGGGCATCGCCATCGTCTCGGGTACCATGACGCGGCTTTCCAGTATCATGGTCGACCTTTTTCCCTCCCTGGCGACCCTGGGGTAGCCAGGCCGTCAGAGAAGTAGATATTAATTTTCATACTGACTCCTTAGGAAGCTTATTAGGCTGAGCTAGTCTCCTAAAAGGAGATTATTTTTTATAAAGCTTAGAACTTGATTCCTCTCATTATTAATTTAGTTTTCTCACCTACTTACTTTAATTAGGGGCTTCGTGGCGAGCTAACTTCCAGGCGCAGCGAATGCTGCAGTATTTTTTGAAAAACATTTACTATAGTAGGCCTTCCTGAATCTTAACTGAATAATTAAAAATTATTGGCAAGTAGCGCACAGCTACCTTTTTAACTTTATATTTCGTGAGTAGTTACCTGATTACCTTTCCTTGATTTTTCTTTTAGGTTGTTCTAGCTTTATTATGCCAAGCAAGAGCTATGGTGAATAAAATCTGATTTAATAAATGGAGAATCGAGATGGATTTTGGAAAATATGAGAATTGCATTGAAGCTTGTCACGTATGTGCAGCGTATTGTGACAAGTGTGCAACTGAGTGCCTAAAAGAAGACGACGTAAAAATGATGGCGGAATGTATTCGCCTTAACATGCAATGTGCTCAAATTTGCCGGTTAGCCGCTTCATTCATGGCACAAGAAAGCGAGTTTGCGCACGAGATCTGCCGTCTATGTGCCGACATTTGTAAAAAGTGTGGTGATGAGTGTGCAAAACATGATGCAACCCATTGTCAAGAGTGTGCTCAATCTTGTCATCGCTGCGCTGAAGAATGTGCCGCAATGGCCAGCTAAGCTTCAAACCAGCCGGGGCAAGCGCTCCGGCTCGACGTGAACTTCTATGGAGAAATTCATTTGCTTTAACTCAGGCTTTCAAATTATTGAGGTAATTATTTTGAAATAAACTCTAGTAGAAGCAAGCCTACTGCGAGCCTCTTTTAAGGAAACACTGCATAAATACGACCGTTGCTGCCTAAGTGCCACCGGCAGGGCAAAATACAGTTTTCCACTACCCGCCAGAGTTCTCGATGAAACAGATCTCGTTTGCTCAGGCTGAGCACCAGAACAATAAGAAGGTCACCCGCCGGGAACGGTTCCTGGGACAGATGTTGCGGATCTACTTCCTTCAGCAATGGTATGCACTGGTCGACGAAGCGCTTGAAGATGCCATCTATGACAGCCAGGCCATGCGCGACTTCATCTGTATCGATTTGGTCATCAAAAGTGTTCCCGACGCGACTGATCTTTCTTATTCAGTTTAGTGACAGTGGTATTGTGGGTCGCCTGTTCGATCAGGCCCCACATGAAGTGACGAAGAACCATAAAAAAGCTTGGGCATACGCCCAAGCAATCGATCAAAACAGCTTCTCTGCTATGCTACTAACTCACCCTAGAAACTATACTGGGCAGCCACCATCACACGGCTCGCATCTTCTTCACGGCCATCGGCCAACTCCGTTTCGAAATAGCCGTACTCAATTCCGTACATCAAGCGTTCGTTGGGAGTCCATATCAGATTAAGAAATGTATTCTTGTTCTTTCTACCTGCATTCCCACCTACGGTAGGGTCGCCCAATTCGACATCGGTATAGCCATGGGACGCGTTCAGTGAATACTGTGGTGATATTTGATAAGAAAGACCAAGGGCTCCGCCATCGCCAGATAGCGTTTGCAGCTTACCGTTGGTATCGACGTAGGCATCGGCACCGTTGAAGTAATCGCCAGACAGATAGAGGTAACTGTTCGCCCCCTCGCTGGCGTTCACGATCGCTCTCAAGGTCACCGGTCCGGCATGGTAGGCACCTGCGGCGAAGGCCCCATAGCCCATTTCCGTATCCTTTTCGCTTCCGGTATCGTACTTCAGCTGCCGGGCGATGCCGGCGATTGAGTAGGAAAAGTCACCCATACTATCTTCATAGCGCAGGCTCAACGCGGGCATCGATGATACGGCATCGTCATTATCCGGTAGCAAATCATCTTCTGGCACTGAGCCATCTATATTCTCAGCCAATTGAGCTTGAGGGTCTTCCGCGGCTATCGAGAATCCTCCCATGGTGTAGCGCAACTGGGCTAGGCGCGACCCATAGCCTGATCCTGCCCAGTAACAGTGGACACCTCAAAAATGTAATACGCTACGCTGAGGTGAACCATGGCAAGATCGACAACATCAATGAAGAAAAAATCCTATACCCGTTACTCAGATACCTACCGTCAAGAAGCGTTAGCACTCGCTGATCGCATTGGCGTTGCAGCAGCGGCTCGTGAACTGGGAATACACGCGAGTCAGCTCTATCAATGGCGCTCTAAAGCACAGCTGCAGCAAGACACATCTGAACGAGAGCGGTCGTTAGCAGAAGAAAACGCTCGCTTGAAGCGCCAATTAGCCGAAGCAAATGAAGAGCTGGCCATCACAAAAAAAGCCGCGGTGTACTTTGCGAAGAGCCTGAAGTGAAGTACGCCTTTATCCATCGTCATCGTCAGGCTTTCAGCGTTCAACGGATGTGCCATGTTGTTGGGGTCGCTCGAAGCGGCTACTACGCTTGGCGGCAACGCGAGGGTGCATCGTCTCCAAAACGCAGCCAGCAGGCCATTCTCGATCAGCGTGTGGCTGAGGCTTTTCACCAGCGTAAAGGCCGCTCAGGCGCCCCGAGATTAGCTCTAGACCTGCAAGATGATGGCATGCCGATCAACCGTAAGACGGTGGCTGCCAGCTTACAGCGTCAAGGCTTGCGCGCTAAAGCAGCCCGCAAGTTTAAGGCCACCACGAACTCTCGGCATTCGCTGCCAGTGGCGCCGAATCTACTAGAGCAAAACTTCATGGCATCAGCCCCCAATCAAAAGTGGGCAGGTGACATCACCTATTTAGCGACGGGCGAAGGCTGGCTTTACCTAGCCGTGCTCATTGATCTTTACTCTCGGAAAGTGGTCGGTTGGGCAATGAGTGAGCGTATGACAGCCGATCTTGTCTGTGACGCGCTTCAGATGGCGCTATGGAAACGGAAAATGCCCAAAGGCGTGATAGTTCACTCTGACCGAGGTAGTCAGTACTGTTCCACGCTTTACCAATCGCTGCTTACCCGTCATGAGCTTAGGTGCAGCATGAGCGCTAAAGGCAACTGCTATGATAACGCGTGTGCCGAAAGCTTCTTTCACAGTCTCAAGGTGGAAGCGATCCACGGAGAGCCATTTAAAGCGCGGGATACGATGAAGCGCCAGGTGTTTGAATACATCGAACTGGACTACAACAAGCAACGGCGGCACAGTGCTATTGGGATGATTAGCCCAGAGGCATTTGAAGCCCGAATGATCGCTTAAACCAGTGTCCACTGTTGCTGGGTAAGATCAGCCATTGCTTCCCGCCGTGCCGAGGAAATCCAGTGTGGGCGTGGCGGCGACGAAGGTGGTGTAATTCGACCAGGTTTGCCCTGCCAGAATGCCATTCCAGGACCCATAGGCATGCCGTAGTCTGAAGCGCGTATTATCATCGTTGTAGGACCAGAAATCCCCTTCGATAACGGTGTCTAGCGTGCCCCCCTCGACAGGCGTACTGGTCCGAAAGCCGATACGGCTTTGTGTCGCGGTGACTTGAAACTGATCCCCGACACCCCTCTCATCTTCCGATCCTGCGACTTCAGCAAAGTAACCTTCGTTAGCTGATCCGGCATCCCGATCGAAGTTGTAAGCCATGTTCAGCCTGGCGTAGCCATAAAGCCCCACGGTGGTCTCTCCCACTTGGGTTTCCAGGGCCGAAACATACGTCGAGCCGATTGCCAAGGCCATAACCGTCATGCTGACCAAGGGAATCTTCTTGTTATTCCACATGATGACACCTCTTTATGAATTGTCTTGTTTTTACGCCGATTGCGGCACTATAAAGTTAGCGAAAACTCCTGAATTAAAGCTGAATTTGTTTGCCGAGATACTAGTTTTTCATAAAAAAGGTCAGCTCATGGCTGACCTTCTTAATTCATGTCAAGACTAAAGGATATCAATAGGCGACATGTAGTTCATAATAACGGTTATCATCACTGCCTCCCCTTGATCTTCCTGTTACCTCAAGCTGATAATTACCCGGTTGCAGCTGACGAACAAGTTCGAAGTGCCCCCGTGGGCTGGAAGCTTCTGCTACCTGCTGTCCCGCCTCATTATAAAGAACAGCTGAAATGCGGTTGCCAGTGCTGGTAAATCCTGGAAAGTGCTCACTTGCTATCTTCAGCGTAGTCGCTTGTTGAATGTTGATATTGAAACGCTTTGATTGGCCTTGGGCCAGCAATTGTGTAGAAGAGACACCTCTTTCAAGGAGAGGCAGGTCTTGGGTGGTCGTGCCAAAGTTAGCCAATGCTGGCGTTGAAAAAATGCTAGCGACAAGCGCTCCAAAGAGAATTGATTTAACTTTCATGATAACTACTCCAGTGGTTGGTTACATGGTTATATTAGCTGTGATTTTTGAAATGAAGCTGAATTTAGTGGTTTATTAGCAAAAAAAAACGCCACCTTTCGGTGGCGCAAGTTATAGAGTGCTTAACGATTTAAAACATTAACCTGACACCTGCCACCACGCCGGTATCTTCGGTATTATTCCCGCCAGCACGAGAAAGGTCAGCGGTATCGCCATACTCTTTTACCCAGTAAGCGCCCACGTAAGGCGCAAAGCGTCTGGTCACTTCGTAGCCCAGGCGCATGCCGACACGCACTGAGTTAAGGCCCTCACCCACACCAAACTCCTCAACTTCACTGGCGGCCACGGCAATTTCGGTGCGCGGCTGTAGGTAGAGCCGCTGAGTCAGGCGCAGATCGTATTCGCCTTCAAAACTGGCGGCCACGTCGCCATCTTCACTCACTTGTAATGCCACGTCGGTTTCAATGCCGTAGGGCATTACGCCTTGCAGGCCGACAACCCCATAGGTGCGTTCAGCGTGATCATCTGAGAAAACACCGCCTTGATAACCGATCCCCCCCTGTAACTCCCAAAAATCAGCCACTAAACGACTATAGAGTAGTTCCAAAGACTCAAACTCAGCATCTTCGCCGTCGCCCTGGACATTTTCGCCTTCTGACTTTAGGTAAATGCGGTTGATATCGCCGCCGTACCAGCCTTGAAAGTCCCATACCACGGCTTCTGGGCCTTTATCAGGCACGCTATATTCGAGCCGATCAAACAGTGCCATACCCATATTATGTTCCTCAGTGGGCGCTGGCCAACTGTCTGGTGCCGCATAGCCATCTTCGGCTTGAGCGGTCGTGGCGGCGGCCATGCCAAGGGCGGCGCTGGCGAGGGTTAAGTAGCGCTTAATTTTCATACTGCCTCCTTAAGAAACTTGAACAACGCGGAACATGCCAGCATCCATGTGATAGAGAAGGTGGCAGTGGAACGCCCAACTGCCCTCTGCATCTGCGGTGATCAACGCAGATACGCGCTCACCGGGCTTCACATTTAGGGTGTGTTTGCGTGGTATCAATTCCCCTTGGCCGTTTTCTAGCTCCATCCACATACCGTGGAGGTGAATAGGATGCTCCATCATGGTGTCGTTAATCAGAATTAGGCGCAGCCGCTCATCTTTCTCAAAATGAATAGGGCCGGTCACTTCGCTAAACTTCTTACCGTCGAACGACCACATATAACGCTCCATATTGCCGGTCAGGTGCAGCTCAAGCTCACGGCCTGGCTCACGGCGATCAGGCCATGGTGTGAACGCTTTGAGATCCCGGTAAACCAATACGCGTCGTTCGTCAGGATCAATGCCGATTCCCGCCTGGTTATAGCGAGAGCCCGGCTGAGCTTCACCGGCGAGAAGCAAACCATTTGCGCCTATTTTGGCCTGCTCGGCTGCCATCCCCCCCATAGTAGAGTGATCCATGCCTTGCATGTTGGACATACCGGAGTGATCCATCCCAGCCATGCTGGAATGATCCATCCCCGACATGTTGGACATGCCAGAGTGATCCATCCCCGACATGTTGGACATGCCAGAGTGATCCATCCCCGCCATGTTGGAGTGATCCATACCGCCCATACCGTGGGCACCCATGGCTTCCATGCCGCGGTCGGCAATTTGGCGGCGCTTGGGAATCTCCGCCTGCATGCCTTCACGCGGGGCTAGCGTGGCGCGAGCGTAGCCACTCCGATCCATGGCTTCGGCGAAGATGGTATAGGCTCGATCATCTTCTGGTGAAACAAGCACATCGTACGTTTCCGCCACGCCAATACGGAACTCATCAACAGGCACGGGTTGCACTGGCTGGCCATCGGCGGCCACCACGGTCATCTTCAGGCCAGGTATACGGACATCGAAGTATGACATGGCCGAACCGTTAATCACGCGTAGCCGTACCCGCTCACCGGCCTTGAACAGCGCGTTCCAGTTTTCCTGGGGGGAGTGGCCGTTGAGCAGGTAGGTATAAGTGCTGCCGGTGACATCGGCGATATCCCGCGAGCTCATACGCATTTGGGCCCACATACCGCGCATCTCGGCGGTTTGTGAGAAACCCTTTTCGCGTACATCGGCGAAAAAATCAGCAATCGTGCGCTCTTGGAAGTTGTAATAGCCTTCCATGGTTTTCAGATTACGGAACACCGACATCGGTTCTTCAAAGGTCCAGTCGGTGAGCAGTAACACATGCTCACGGTCGTAACGGATAGGCTCGCGCTCGGCGGCGTCGATAATCAGCGGCCCCGCATGGCCTAGCTGTTCCTGCAGACCTGAGTGGCTGTGGTACCAGTAGGTGCCGTTCTGCCTGACAGGGAAACGATAGGTAAAAGTTTCACCAGGGGCGATACCGGCAAAACTGACACCAGGCACACCATCCATTTCCGGCGGTAGAATAAGACCATGCCAGTGGATGGAGGTGGACTCGTCCAGCAGGTTGGTGACACGCAGTACGGCGTCTTGACCTTCTTTCAAACGAATCAGCGGGCCAGGACTGGTACCGTTAATGGTAATTGGTTGGGCTTCTTGTCCGTCAATAGGCAACGATTCACGGCGGATCGCCAGCGATACCTCGGGTCCTTCTTCAACGCCCTGCGCGTAGACATTGCTGCGGCCCCAGGGGTTTGCCCAGGCGGGGGTTAATCCCATTGCCGCAGCGGAACCTATTCCTAGGGCAGCGCCGCCTTTTAGGACCTGCCGGCGAGAAAGCGGGTGAGAAATGATGCTTGAGCGTGCCATGTGTAACTCCCATCAATGATGAATGGCACCATCTTGATGGAAGAAGCTGAATCAAAGCTGAATAGTGATTAATTAATCACTTCAACTGCAAGAGGCAACGTAACCGTAACGCGCAGTCCACCCAGTGGACTACGCTCAAAGCGCGAGTGCCCTGAGTAGCGGGCAATTAACTGCGCAAGAATCGACAGGCCTAAGCCGTAGCCGGGACGGCGTTCATCCAATCGTGTGCCACGCTCTCCCAAGCGCGAAAGATCTTCTTCTGCAACGCCGAAACCGTCATCATCAGTGGTGAGCGTGAGTGTGGTAGTGGAGACGGCAATATCGCAATTAATGCACCTATTCGACCATTTGCCAGCGTTATCGAGCACGATGCCTAATATTTCAGAAAAGTCGTGAGCCTCAATAGGCACTTGGTCTTTCTCGTGTGCCGAGTGGGTAAGGTTGAAAATGCGCTCAGGGTAAAGACTACGGAACATCTCGATGAGCCGTGAACTATCTCGCGTGACGTTCGCCATTCGACCCGCGTTAGGCCCTGCAATACGCGAACGACGCAGCTCTGCAGCTAACTGAGCGTTAATATCTTCAATACGACTGAGCAGTTTATGCCGTCGGTTTTCATCAATGGGCCGATTGCCGCGCAGTACTTGGGTAATTGCTGCCAGCGGGGTTTTTAATGCGTGTGATAGGTTGGCGACCGATTCTCGCGAGCGCTTCAGACGAAGATCAATGTCGTCCATGAACCAGTTCAACTGGTCGACTAATTCATCTAGCTCCGAAGGGGCTACTAATGACAAGCGATCACGTTTGCCTGATCGCAATGCTTCAAGTTGTTGGCGCAGTTGCCAGAGTGGTATGAGTCCACGGTTAACCGCTAGCATGTTGAGTATGATGAGCATCCCTAAAAGCACGGCGGCGATCCCACCGACCCACCAGTGTAAAGTTGCAAGCCCTGCTTCTACTTGGGAAAAATCCTCGCCCACCAATAGCACACCCTGCGTGCCCTGCCACTCAAAATGGCGGCGATAGACGAGCATGTGCTGTGTTCCGCGATTCACATCTATTAGGGCATCGCCGCTCTCATCTAGCAACGGAGCCAGCTGTTGCTGCCATTGCGGGTCAGAAGCGTTGACCGAGCCATTGAAACGGAGTACGTAGAGATGATGAAAGACTTGATAGCCTTGGCTAACCGAGTCGAGCGCAGTCGGTACAGCCGTTTGGTCTTGCTCTAGCTGCGCGACCGCGTGGTTTGCTTCACGTTGTAAGCGTTCACCTAAAAAATCCCTTGCCAGGCTCTGTAAAAAGATCCCGTGCAATAGCCACGTGGTGACCACCACCAGTAGCGCGACGCCGCCTAACCATGCGAGTAGCCGAATGCGTAAACTGCGTCTATCAATGTGAAGCAAAGAAATACCCCTGACCACGTCGCGTTTGAATGACTGATTTACCGAGATAACGGCGCAGACGAGCGATGTAGACTTCCACCAAGTTAGGTGCGGCAGCGTCCTGATCCAAGGCGTAGAGCTGCTCTAGTAGCTGATCTTTCGAGTGAATACGGTCTGGATGAAGCATTAAGTAGCGCAGTAACCGAAACTCGGTCGCTGTGAGCGAACGCCACGTTTCACCTTCTAAGCACACTCGTTGACCCGCTTCATCCAACGAAATGCCGTTAAGCGTGATCACTTGAGATAACTGACCAGACTGCCTGCGTAGCAAGGCCTTCAGCCGGGCCATCAGTTCGGCTTCGTGGAAGGGCTTGGTAAGATAGTCATCGGCCCCCGTCTCAAGACCGACAACTTTATCTTCCCAGGTATCGCGGGCCGTCAGGATCAAAATAGGCGTGTCGCGTTTTTGCCTGCGCCACTGGGCGAGCAGATCCAGCCCTGAGCCGTCGGGCAAACCGACATCTAAGATCGCCAGTTCATAATGCTCGGTTGCCATCAGCGACTTGGCCGCTTTCAATGAGGCGGCCAAATCAACCAGGTAACCGTTGTCTTTGAGACTCTCTGCCAAGCTTTCCGCTAGCAAGTCATCATCTTCAAGTAGCAACAGTTTCATGGATATACGTCAGATTAGAGAGAAAAATTGCCGTACATGCCGGATTCATAATGACCAGGAATGTTACAGGCATACTCTAGCTCGTTAACATTGTCAGGGACACTCCATAATAAAGTCCCGGTTTCACCAGGCGCAATGGTGACACCTGCCATACTCATATTGGCCATATCGTGACCATCGCCGTTTGACATATTGGACATATCGTGGCCTTCACCGTGTGCCATATTCGACATGTCATGGCCTCCGCCATTGGCCATGTTTAGCATCATCTGGCGATGTTCTTCTTGGGCTTCTTTGCTACCAATCACAAATTCATGCTCTAAATTGCCGGTGTTGGTGATTTCAAATTTAACCACCTCCCCAGCCGCCAGTTCTAGCTCTTCAGGGTCGAACCACATATCGCCAGCCTCAAGGCTGATCGTGCGGTCAACGTCAGCCTCGGTTAGGCCATTGTCACCACTGCCTTGGCCGGGCGAAGCCCATGCCGCACTCGTTATCAAACTGAGTGAAAGGGCAAACAAAGACGTTGTTAAGGAGATGTTGCGCATGGTCATTTACCTCAGAGGTTATTGTCACTTGTTCTTTATACGGCGTTAACCTGAAACGAGCCTGAACCTAACGTAAAAATATGGCCTGCTACCCAAAAGCATTTCTAACATGATGATGGATCCTGCCCCCCCTGATTAGAGTCAACGCTGCAGCAATGACTTTTCGTCTTGTTGGTGCAATTGCCTATGGCAGCCTCCGCCTAAACCTCAGCGTAAGGCCCATAAGAAGGAGACCGTTAATTTCGAGCTCTGGAACGGCTCAACAAGGTGGTTGACCTGTTAGTCACCCATTCGGTGATGACACTCTTGTCAGCACTGCCGTGATCAACAAGATAACCGCGACCAGCACCATCTCCAGTGCAATACTTCTCTGTAACCGTCCTGGGGCTGTTGCGTCGCCGCTCTCAAAGGCCGGCACAAGCCGCCACTTGTTCGCGGCAGCAAATAACAGTAGCGCCGCCACAATCAATACCTTGCCGATCAAGAACTGTCCATATGCCGTGGTGAGCAGGGGTGTGAGACCGCCTGTTAGCAGCGTGGCCAAAGTGACGCCCGCCAGTACCAACACGCCAACTCCGCCCATGGCGATTTTCCCGAAACGGGTCAGAATGTGGGCGGTATTGTCCTGGTTGTGACCCCGTCCAACTAAATGGAACAGCGGCCAAAGCGAGGCCACCCAAAATGCTGCCGCCATCAGGTGAACGATCAGCAAGCCAGCCAGAACGAGGCGTGGGGTGTTTACTGTATGCCCCACCTGCACGAATGCCAGCATCACCAATAAAACGCCTACTAGGCTCACGCTGTTGGCTGTTTTCGAGTGCGCTAAGTTATTAAGCTGAATCGCCTGAACCAGCAGCAAGCCAGCTACCGCCAGCATTAGCCGGCCCCCGGACGCACCCTCAAACACGATTCCGAGCAGCATTGGGTTGGTTGCAGCAGATATATTGCCGCCCCCAAGGTAACCAGCTTCTAAAGGCCACTGGAACAGAATCAGAATGACCCCCGCCCAGGCAGCAAAGACGCCCATGCGGGCGACGCGCCTCCGGTCGTGATCAGGGAGTCGGGGAAACGCTAGACGAAACAACACGGCCCCCGTCGCGACTAGGGCACTAAGGTAAACCCCAGCCGCCACGAGAATCATCGCGACGGTCCAGACGTCGAGGCTATTTACGGAGAACCACCAGGCCACGGGTCAGGGCTCGACCGAGAAGTTAAAACCGTCGGACATCATGTGCCCGTCATCCGATAGGCCACGCCAGCGCACCTGGTAATCCCCAGCCGAAAGAGTGTCACTGGGCTTTACGAAGTAGCGATCGACCTGTTCACTGCCTGGCTGACCATCAAGAGGAACGTGGCCGTCCGGGCCTGCCACTTCAAACTGGGTGATGCGCATCATGCCACCAAACTCGATGCCAATCTCTGCTGGGGAATCCTGAATGGTGACGCCATCCTTAGGCGAAGTGCTTGCGGCCCCTTCATGGGCCAGCACTGGGATTGCTAGCGACAGCAACAGCGTTGCTAAGGAAGCGTGAATGATAGGGAGCGAACTCGTCTTCTTTTGCATACCGTATCCTTATGTTTTTCAGGGTTGAATGGATATTGTTACTTCATCGCGGAGGCGCTAAAACTGATTCGGTTGAGCCTTCTTACATCGTTCATTTTCCCTGTTTGGCGAACAAGGCGCATGGCGTCGTATGAATCTTCAAAGAAATGTGTAGGTGTTATAGCGTGCCAACCTGAAGCAGGGCTGAAAATGGCGGAAAAAATGATCTGTGACAACACTTAGGTATTGGGATCGGTTTCTCCTTTACCTTTGGGCCACCTATAGGTTGTAGGCTTATAACGAAAGCTAACTCCGCCTTCTTCCATTTTTAATGGATAAGGCGATGTCTCGACCAGCAACATGATAAGAGGAAATATCATGGTTAAGCACAAGATGATCTTTGTCATTGGTCTGGCTGCAAGCCTCAGTGTCCCCAGCAGCGCCATCTTCGCTCAAGGTATGAGCCAAGGCGCCCAAGGTCAGGGCAATATGATGGACGGCCAAGTCGGTATGGGTTCGGGCATGATGATGGGCAGTCAAGAAGGCATGTACCCAGGAATGATGATGGGAGGGCAAAGCGGGATGATGCCTTGTCCAATGATGGAAGGCATGGGGAGTATGTTCGGCATTGGCGGTATGCTCGACGAGCAGCAGATGAGTACCATGCGTGAGATGCGCCAAGAACACCGCGCGGCCCAGCTTGAGCGGATGGGCGAATTGATGAACCTGCGCGACGACATGATGCAAACCATGCAGACTGAACGCCCTGAACCAGAGGAAATAAAGGCGCTGCATGCTCAAATGGCCAACCTTCATGGCGATATGATGGCTGATAACGTGCGCATGCATAATCAGATGCAGGACTTACTGACCGATGAGCAGCGTGAACAGATGAGAGGAAGCATGCCCAGCCACCATGGCCCGCAATAAGCCTTGGCGATTGCCTCTTTTTTTAGGAGTGATGGCATGATGAACGCGGAATGTTTTGCTTTTATGGGGTCAATGGGGTGGCTAGGCTGGTTGATGCCCCTGGCCATGCTGTTATTAATTGGCTTGGCGATCGCTTCGCTGGCAAAATACCTCTTCAGTCGTTCACGCTAAGGAGTTGAAAATAATGCAACATATGAGCACCAAGCTTTTACTCTCTGGTTCCATGCTGCTTGGGGCGGTCTCCGCCCAGGCGGCGTTACCGCCAGAGGCAACATTGTATAAAAACCCCCAGTGCGGCTGCTGTGACGCTTATGCACGCCATCTTGAAGAGCTCGGCGTAGAAGTGACGATTATTGACGATGTAGAGCTGGGTGATATTAAGCAGCAGGCAGGCGTGCCCTATGGCCTGGGTTCATGCCATACCATTGAGATGGGCGAGTATTGGATCGAAGGCCACGTTCCAATGGAAGCCGTGCAGGCGCTGTTTGAGGAACAACCCGATATTGACGGTATCGGTTTGGCGGGTATGCCCATTGGCACACCGGGTATGCCGGGGCCACAAGAAAGCCCTTACAATGTGTACACGTTTACAGGCCAGGAAGATGAGCCATTTATGACCCTTTAGTAGGGTGATAAAAGCTCGCCTGCTGTCTGCACGCCGTTCTAACGGACTCTTGTAGTACAGCAGGCGCATTCAAGTCATACATTACTAAAACGAAAGCGCTGTATTAAACTTAGGATTTACTTTGCTAGTGCGTTACGGGTCGATTCGTTACGGTAAGCTAAAAATAAGATTGCGTCGTTTTCTTTACACCTACACATTGCCACACTAGCAAGCCTGTTAAAGCTTACTTTGCGCAAAAACCTCCTATTAATATTACGCCTTAATAAAAGGTGAGCATGTTGTATACCCGCGTTAGTAAGATTGGCAGTTCGCATCCCACGTTTATTTCCCAAGCCCGCGTCCTTACTCGTTTTACGATGGCCAATGGGAATGGTGGTCATCGATAACAAAGACGTGCCCATGTGAGCCTGGGGAATGATGGTGGGAATGGCGATGAGGTTCCGGCCCCTCCCATCCCTCATGTTCGTGCTGATGATGTTCATCGTGGTAGTGCAGGTGGGTGTGACTTTGGGCAGCGTGCTCGTGCTCAAGAGCCATCGGGTCATGTGCGTGCCAGATAAGGGCCGCGAGCCCCGTTGCCGCCAGGGCCACCGTTCCCAGCAAAGCGAACGTACCCGTCAGTCCCAGGTTCACTCCCAGCCAGCCTGCCAACGGATAGGTGACTAGCCAACAGCTGTGTGACAACGAGAACTGGGCAGCAAACAGCGCTGGACGCTCCTCCGGCTGGCATGAACGTTTGAGCAGGCGCCCGGTGGGGGTCATGACCAACGAGGCCCCAGCGCCCAGCAGTAACCATAGCCCGACAAGCCCCGCAAACGATGGGCCCAGCCAGCCCAGGTAGAGGCTGAGTGCCATCATAACGCCACCCAGCAGCATGACTGGCCGCTCGGACACCCGTTCCAGCACCTTGGGCAGCAGTAAGGCTATTAGCATGGAGCCCCCGCCTGCGGCGGCAAAGGCCAGTGCGACTTCTTTCTCGCCCAAATTCAACACCGAGCGTACGAGTACCACCGTGTTGACGATCTGCATGGTCCCGGCGGCTGAAACAGCCAGGTTCAACGCCAGTAGCCCGCGCAACCGGGGCGTCTTCAGGTAAATCCGCATACCATGAGTAACGCGACGCCAGACGCCGGGGGCTTCCTCTAGGGGGTGAGACGCAGGCAGGATCACCGATATAACCAGGGCGGCAGAGATTTTCCAGAGTGGGGTGTCTGGGCCCAATTGGTTTCGGTTCTGGTTTGTAGGGCTCGTGAGTATTGTCTTTACCGTTCAGGTTGCGGCAATGATAAAACTGATTTTACAGCGAAGAAAAGGTGGTTTAGGGGGAGCATGAGCGATGAAAGGGAAAAGCCGGGGGCAGTAACGCTGCCCTCCAGGCGACGTCGATTCTGGCGTCGTTTACTGCTCGTGGTGGGAGTTGCTCATCTGGTTGGGTTTGTGTCGTCACTGGATGCGATGATGTCGAGCCGTACCTCTCAGGGAGCTGTGGCCTGGATCGTTTCACTAAACACATTGCCCTATGTGGCGGTGCCAGCCTACTGGGTGTTCGGCCGCACGAAATTCCAGGGCTATGTCTCTGCACGACGCGACGAGAACTCGGTGTTGGGGCAGGCGCTTGCTGAAAAACTGGCCGAGCTGCGGGCTCATGGGGTTTCGGATGAACACGCTGACAAGCATCTGGTGGGTGTCGAACAGCTGGCCAAGCTGCCGTTTCTAGGTGGCAACCGGGTGGAACTGCTGATCGACGGTGAGCAGACCTTCGAGAGCTTGTTTGCCGGTATTGATGCTGCTGAGCGCTATCTGCTTGTGCAGTTTTATATCGTTCGGGCTGATGCAGTGGGATTGGCGCTGCAGGCACGGCTGATTGAGAAGGCTAGGCAGGGCGTGGAGGTCTTCTTTCTATACGATGAAATTGGAAGTTATGCGTTGCCGAGCCACTATCTCCAGACGCTGGAAGAGGCGGGTGTTCGAGTACATCGCTTTCATTCTACGCGGGGGACAGGTAATCGCTTCCAGCTCAACTTTCGCAACCATCGCAAGATAATGGTGGCCGATGGGGAAAGAGCTTGGGTCGGTGGATTCAATGTTGGCGATGAATACTTGGAAGGCCACCCACGAATTGGCCCGTGGCGTGATACCCACCTAATGATTGAGGGGCCTGCGGCCTTGGCGCTGCAGCTGGTGTTTCTTGAAGATTGGCACTGGGCGACTGAGGAAATCCCCGAGCTTCCCTGGTCACCGCTAATTCCAAGCGGCCATGGTACACCGGTGCTCATTCTTCCGAGTGGGCCCGCAGACCGATTTGAGACGGCTAGTCTGATGATTCAACAGGCAATTCACGCCGCGCAAGAGCGTATCTGGATATCCAGTCCCTACTTTGTGCCAGATGAGGGGGTGCTGGCGATGCTTAAACTAGCCTCGTTAAGCGGAGTAGAGGTGAAAATCCTGATTCCCGAACGTCCAGATAACCTTCTAACCTACTTTGCGGCCTATGCCTTTCTCGATTCGCTTCTCGAGGCGGGGGTCGAGGTCTATCGCTACGAGGGGGGCTTCTTACATGGCAAAGCCTTTTTGGTTGACGAAATCGGTGCGGCAGTGGGTACCGTTAACCTCGACAACCGCTCCTTTCGACTCAACTTCGAGGTGACGGCGATGGTGATGGACGCCGACTTTGCCGCCGAGGTTGATGCGATGTTCAAGGCGGATTTCGCGCGGGCACGGCAGATGCAGCCAGAAGAGATCAGCGATAAGCCGCTTTGGCATCGGGTGGCGGCTCGAGCGGCCTATTTGTTTGCGCCGGTCTTATGAGTGTGCTTGATCACTCTATTGCCCGCTGGCCTGTGATTTTGCATTCAAGTCTTCGCTTTGGAGTTTCAGGCCATGATGAAAGCCCCTCGTGCAATACTCAATCCAGATAGTAAACTTCAGGCAACCTCTCGGTTTTAAGCTGAAATAAAATGAACAGTTGAAGAAAAGGTAATGCGATTCACCGAGTTGGCTCGGGCTGGTGTGGTAACTGTACGCCATTAAACTCGTTAGGGTCTGGTACAACCGTAACGAGATCTGTGCAACGGCTGTTGACTCTGTGACGAGCAGGCTATTGGACGCCTCCGATTCGTTGACTGCGCAGATTCCCTAGGAGAGGGTCTTAGTTAATGAAGAAGATATTGTTGCGCAGACCAAGACAACCTTACGGTGGTTGACAGTAGTATGTAGCTGGCTGAACAAGGCCATTGTATTCGCATGCGGATTCAAGGGCTTCAGGTGATGGCGCAATTTTTCCGGGAGTGCGCGTCTAAGAATGCGCTTTTCACACTCACGTCAAATTACCATTATTCTTATGTCAGGAAAGTAGGTGTTAGTGTGAAGCAATTTCATTGAAAAAGTCTGGGTTATTCCGAATCGTCGCCAGTACCTTAGCGGCTAGCCCCGTAGGATTATTACGTTTGCCTTCCCAGCTTTTGATCGTATCCACGCTGGTTCCCATTGCGCTGGCAAATTCCGCCTGAGAAACATTGAGCTTGGTACGAATGGCTTTTACATCGGCTACTTCATGGCGTGCTGTGCGGCTAGCCTCAGTGTTGCCCTGATTAATCTCAACGGCTTCCTGCAGCGATGTTTGGAGTTCGTCAAAAATGCTCATCCAGAAACTTCCTCCTTTAATTGGTGGGTCAGTGTTTTCAATGCGGCCTTTTCAGCAAGTGTTATGTTGTCCTTCATGTTCTTAGGGTAGGCCAATATCACAGATATATGGTCGCCGCCTGGTTGTCATCTGGCTGCTAACAGGATGAAAGACATGTGAGTAATGTAATCCCTGGAAAAGATAACGTATTGATAATTCTTGGTTTCCGCATTGCAGGCGCGATCCCAAAGTTTGTTTGGTTGCACTCATAATCCCTTGCTCACAGGTTAAAGTCCTACTGGGGTTTCCAGCTGTTGCAGCGTAACGGTGTGGCTCATTGATGATTCCATGTATGGCAGTAACCGTGGGCATGGCTGATACATCGCCCCAACAAAATAGTGAACCGAGTTTAGCGGTGTGGGGGCATGGGGGCAAAGCGCTGCTTAGCAGCCTTGCTCAATGATCGTAACGAGGCTTTCAGTGGCGACTGGTGCCAAACGCTCGTACACCTAGCCCATACTGCTTTGTATTCGCTTTGCAGAGATACGAAGCGCGTGTGAAAGCCTGCTCAAAGCTAGTCAGGTCACCTCGGTCGATCCAGTAGTACGGGTTATCAGGTATGTGTACCCATGGCTCTTGAGGGTTCCAAGTGATTCCCAGCGCGCTGTACCAAGCACGTGACACACGGCTGATAAGGTTCTCGTTTTGAGAGCCTGCCTTACCTGGCATGTGATACGCGTCACGATTCAGTAGGAAGAAGAAGTGATAGTGCGGCTTGCCGTTAAGGCCAATCTCCCGACACCACACGTAGCGCACCTTAGTGTCAGGCACCCAGCCAGCTTGGCGTTTACTCTCACGATCATGTTTGATAATCGCTTTAAAGGAAGCGATGAACCTTGCGATAAGGCCTTTGTGATCCTCCGGCCTCATCCGGTCACTTATCGTTGTAGGAATGACAGGATCGACTCTGAAGGCTAGCACGCGAGGGTAGTCAGCGAGAGCCTTGTGCATTGTATTGTAAAGGGCCTGAAGGTATTCATCGGCCATTGGGAGGTGTTTCACTTGGAGAGCAAGCCCGTTGAAGGTAGGAGCAGCGTTCAAGCACAAATTAGCGTTTGATGGGTGTCGTTGAAGCATTTTAATTACCTCGATAGTGAGATCGACCCATGCCTTCGGAGGCATGAGCATGTATGTCAGGCACGACGAAGCCTCCAGCGGAGGCTGGATTCATTGAGACGGATACGTGTGGATGGCTACCTTTACGCTCGCTACTCAGGTACGGGGCTTGATGCCCCTTCCATTACCCTTTGATTTAACTAATTGATTTAAATAATAATAATTAAACAAGGTTCTTGGGAATGGGTAGTGACCGATAGGTACTGATGGTTGCTGGTGGGAGTGAGTCGCCGTTAGCGAATAATCACTCTTCAATTAAATGAGGAAAGGTTGAGTTACTTCAGCACTACTTGATCTCTGCGCTCGATGCTTTCGCAGATCCAGGCTTCCACCTCGCGCTCGACCCAGGCAACAGCCCGAGTGCCCAGCTTGATGGGCTGAGGGAACTGCCCAAGGTTGATGTACTTGTAGACCGTCGATCTAGCCAGCCCGGTGCGATCCATGACGTCTTTGATGCGGATGAGTCGGTTGCTCATGACGAACTCCTGTTATTCGTTCATGAGATGAGGCTGGTGAGTATTTTTTAATTGGAGAGTGACTTTGGCTACTGGTGGTCATGCGTCGCTCGGCTCTTGAGCGTCAGACTCTGTGCCATCATCTGGCTCATCATTGATAGCTGAAAGGCAATCCTGATGATGTGTTTGCCAATAGGTTTTTAGATCCTCGCTGACAGGGCTGCGGGATATAGTGGTCGTTGGCTCTTTACCGGCATCTTCGGAACGCAGGCCATAGCTACGTAGTTGAAACGCGGGTAAGGTCGAGCCGTTAGGTGAATTGGGAAAAACAGGCACAAGCATGTAGGTCATTGATTCGTCGTCTCCGTGTCCATTACGGATGATGTCACGCTGAAGCTGTTTGGCTAGGTGATGTGACAGGGCATAAAACAGTAGCGCCAAGGGGTGATAAGAGAATTGTTCTGTTATTGGTTCTACTGTGGGAGGCTTATCGTCCAAGGCCTTTGTATAGTTGTCTGCTTTTTCAGACGCCCATTCTGACTCCTGCTCAGGTTTCGTTTCGATCACATATTCAGGCGTTATGCCTAAACGACGAGCAGTCGCCACTATAACGTCATGTTGTGGCTGTTCAGGCCCGGAACAACCTTCTTTCAATTCATTCCAGGAGGAAGTTAGCAGACGACAAGTATCGATATGAACACTGGTAAGTAACCAGTTTGCATCCTCCACATCGTAGCGCTTAAGAAGTTCTTCAACGCCACCTTCTAGATAACGTGTGCTTGGCAGCATTGATAGCGCCAGGTCAAAAACCATTTTGATTTCGTTGTATCTCTCTTGGTATTTTTTAGCCTCGCGATAAGGATCATGCTCTCGTTTTGATTCATCCTTAGTATCGTCTGACACGGTACTATCAGAACCCTTGTTGGCATTGTACTCCTTCAACAATGCTTCGATTTGCAAGCTGCATACCCCTGCAGTCATCACTGCATCCACTATTCCACCGACTAACTCCGTTCTTTTTATTTCACCTTTTGTTGATTCCGTTACCTCGGGTTTGGTGCTTGAAGGCGGCGACACAATTGTAATGGGCGTTCTTGTGTGTTTTCCAAATGAGGGGTGGGCTAAATCAAGCAGATAAATAGAGGTTTTGCGTTTTTTAGCTTGGTGTGAGTATCGCCCTGGCTCATGGTGAGCAACGATACCTAAATCGACCAATTTCTTCAGTTGCCTATCTATGCGGGAGCGTGACATCCCAGTGAGGTGACGTATTGTTGATATTCCAAGGCTGGTTATTACACCTGGCGTATCAGCATGAGCTAGCAACACCATTAATAGCCACCGGTTAGGCAAGGTCAACCTTGAACGGCGGCGACGTCCATCTCTTACCAGATCCTTATTTTTATTTTCAGCAGATAGTAGGGTCGTTTTGGTAAGTGTGGCTATTTCTTCTACGTGGTGCGTAGAAGACAACGGATACTTCTGTAGTTCTTTCACAAACTTTGCTGATAAACGATAACGTGCCGCTGGCCGTCCTGGTCCTTTAATAGGTAGGCGCTCAATCTCAATAAACTGGTTTTGCCTTTCTCCGTGTTTTTTTATGAGACAACTCCAGGCTCGACGGCCTTGCGCATACGTCATGCCTAGGCTCATGAAGAGATCCTTCAAAGTGCCATCAAAGCTCTGGTCAGCGCCTATCACAGACGCCCACTGCATCAGTAGCCATCGTTCTTCGGGCGTTAGGCGAGCGTTCTTGTAGGTCAGAATGGATGTGTGCATAGCATGCAGCTTACGGCATTCTACAAAAAATAAAAATCCGATTTCACGGACTTTTATCGATTCATTTTTTTACGTTGTTCTATTACATTGTAATTAACCATTGAAACCGTACATTGCATGTGTACAATGTATTTGACATGTGACAGCCGACTCAAAAAAATTAGATATATCTAATTCACTAGTGGAAATTGTTCATGACTCAACCTTTCGATTGGATCGTAACTCGTGATCCTGCTCAGCTGGAGTGGATAGCTAGTTACTTGGCGCGTAAGATTTTCAAAGGTTCTACGGCGTTCATTTCGGTAAAACCGCCTGCTGAGTACGGTTATGTTGAGATGGCTAAAAGCTTGAAGAAGCTTCCTGATGAAGCTGAATATCGAGAAGCCAGCAGGCAAATGAAAGGAGCCTGGAATACGTACCAATACCGTAAGAAGAATGGCAACCCAGTCTCTCTTCAAATCCCAGAGAAAAAAATAAAGCAACTAAAGCTTTTAGCGAAAAAGCGTAAACAGTCTCAAGCACAAACACTCAGCGATCTTATTAACGAGGCGCTGGGAAAAAAGAATTTTATAGCTAAAGAAACCAGCAATTTAAGCGATTCGTTTTTAGATATAGCACAACAATATATACATCAAAGTGACGTGGATAGTTTGATCGATGAATTGATGAACGAAATCAACCACCGCTGTAGCCTTGAAGTACTGAAGAACGGAGGAGATCCATCTAAAGACTTTAACCTACGCACCATTTATTTTAAATTAGTCAGAGAACGCGTTACAGAGCTAGCAACTACAATCTCTATCATGCAGTCTCCTGACGGCTCTATAAACCCTGAAACACTTGAAAAAGCCTTAGAAAAAGGTTGTAAATATGGCTTTTACTACTACTAAAAAACGCCAATCATTAAAACTTTAAGATGGCAACCTGAAATTCAGCAATATCGTCACACTTAACACTTACATCAACCTAAACATAAAGACTGCCTATTTCGTGAAATTCCACAGAGCAAACACAGTTCGGCTTATTACAACTTGATTAACGGAGGGCTCTTATTAACGTGATGAGCACGTACCAGACAAGGCAAAATTAACAAAAATCGCAGTTCAAGAAGTGTAAATAAAAGTTTTAATTCTATTTTAACGAATCATGGTCAAACTCAATATTTAGCTAGAGGTTTCAGAGAAAAAACCAAGCTCTTTAACCTCTATGGAGAATACAAAAGCCCTTACTAAGACCACCTTATCGCTCACTTTAAAAATGCAAACACACGCTCCTGGTGGTATCAAAAATAACACTAAAGTCCGCACGATGGCCTAGAACGTCATTGGCGATTCACAATTAATTCGATTTCCTATTTAGCGTTGGTTGAGGCTATTGGCTGGGTTAGTGATAATCCACTGCTGAGTCCCATGAAAACCATAGCAATCAAAGCAATAACATCAATACTGTGAAAAAGGTGAAGCCATTAAATTCCAAAAGTATTTTAGATTACCCTTGAACTATTGAAGTGCCCCTTCGTAGCTGCACAGGTTATAGTGCAGCCATCAGGAGGACGTTATAAACCAACCCAGCTTGATCAATACTGAGCTGGTCAGCCAAGTAAAACTAGCCTTGGAGCACTCTCCTACATACGGCTATCGCCGTCTGGAGTGTGAACCGCAAGCCTATACAGCACATCTTTCGACTGAAGGTTTGGCAGGTACGCAAGCGGCCTCAAGACTTTCGGTCTTGAGCCAGGAGCCTACCGTCAGCTTCCTCAAGGACGGATGAGCGTTGGGCAACCGACTTGTCACACTATGGTGTAGTAAGGATAGGTAGCCTAACGGTCATCATTGACTGCTGTACACGTGAGATCCTCGGCTGGCGGTTATCGGTCAACGGCAGTAGCAAGACGGCTGAGGCGGCGTTGGAAGAAGCGCTGATCTATCGTCTGGGAGCGCTGGGGCGTGTTCACTCATCTCTGGCACTGCGCTCTGACAACGGTCTGGTGTTCAGCAATCGGCACTACACGAGCACCGTCAGGGCCTATGGACTGAATCAGGAGTATACAACGCCCTACACACCAGAGCAGAACGGCCTAGTGGAAGGCTTCTTTCGCTCCTTGAAAGAGGAGTGTATTTGGGTACACCGATTTGAATCGCTGGGTCCAGTATTACAACGAAGAACGGCCACATCAGTCATTAGGCTATGTGGCACCCAGAGCACACCCAGCATTAGCAGCGTAGGGTGTGCAGGAACTTGGTAGCATTACAGAATTAACTAAATTTGCTACTTTTATCAAAGCACGCTTTCGTTCCTCATAATAATCATACCGATCATAGACGCCTTCAACACCTTTCAGCTTATGATTCAAACAGCGCTCAGCCACATGGCTAGGTACGCCGGTCTCAGCCAACAGACTGCGGCAAGTGCGCCTAAGGTCATGCACCGTAAACTCGGGTAAATCACCCATTCTATTTTCAGGTTGCTGCTTCTTGCCTGGTTCTTTACCAAATAGCTTAGCAATGGCGCGATTGAGTGTATCCCTGCCCATATGGGGCTGCTTACTGCTACGACGGCTAGGAAATACGTAAGGTGAACCACAAGCACGGATGTGAAGCTCCTCTAACCACTCGACTGCTTGTGGTGGCAAAGGAATCGCCATTCCCACACCCGATTTGCTGCGCTCTCCGGGTAAGTTCCATTTCGCATTGTTCAAGTCAAATTCTGACCACGTGGCTTCAGTGAGCTCTGTTTTACGCACTCCAAGCACAACAAGCAGTGCGCATGCGAGATAGTTGTCACGCGTAAAGCTAGTGCGATTTTCTCTGAAAACCTCAAAGGCAAACCTGAGCTCTTCAACGCTAAGTGCTCTATCACGGCTTTTCTCGACCCCGCCCGCATCGTTGACGTTGAAAGCAGACGCAGGGTTATAGGTCAAAAACCCTAGCTTGATGCCATGGTTAAATAGCTGTTTTAAGTACATCAAGGCGTCATTTGCAACGGTTGGGCGACCGCTGTTAGTTACCCTTCTGATAATGGTACGCACATCCATAGGGGTAACGCTAGCCAGCGTTAGCGAACCGATGGCAGGAGCAATATCCTTTTCAAAGACGCGTTTAGGGATGTTGGGATGCTTGAGTCGCTTCTCGAGCTCCTGATACCAATCGTCAAACAGATCCTGCACCGTGCTAATGGTTATTTTTTCTTCACGTACGCGCTCTACAAGAGGGTCTGTACCGCTACGAATGGCTTTCTGAGTCTCAACCACTTGCTCACGAGCTTCGAGCAAGGAGAGTTCAGAGCATTTACCCAGTGTCATACCGCGACGCTTACCCGCGAAGGTGTAGCGGCACATCCAATAGGCCGCTCCTGACTTCGGAATCATCAAGTACAAACCGTTGCCATCACCGTAGCGCCCAGGCTTGGCTTCTCTGATCAATGATTGAATTTTCTTGGCAGTAAAACTCCCCATCGCTCTTCTCCCCCCCTCCGCCAACGTCTAAAACCATATATTTATTTATATTTCAAATACTTATATTAATATTGGGTAGCAAAACCTCAGAAATACGCCCATCTGGTGGATAGCATGGCATTTTACTACCCACTTTACTACCCACTTGGCGGTGGATTAAGCGGGATTTCGGTGGACGAGCATAGACACTAATTTTATTAAAAATATATAAAACAGTATTTTATAGAATTAAAAAAACGACCATAGGCATCACTCAATATTCTGAATCTGCTCCCGCATCTGCTCGATCAACACCTTCAGCTCCACCGCGCAGCGGGTGGTCTCTGCCACCACGGATTTCGATGAGAGCGTATTCGCTTCGCGGTTGAGCTCCTGCATCAGGAAGTCCAAGCGGCGGCCTTTGGGGCCTTTTTGGGCGAGCTGGTGGCGCACTTCGTCGATATGCGCGGTGAGGCGGTCCAGCTCTTCGTCCACGTCGGCTTTTTGGGCGACCAGCACCAGCTCGGCTTCCAGGCGCTGGGGGTCGAGTTCGGTCTTGGCGACTTCTAAACGCTCCAGCAGTTGGGCGCGTTGGCGCTCCAGAATCTGCGGCAGCAGGCTGCGTACGGTGGCCACTTGCTCGCTGACGGCGTCCAGGCGGGTGGTGATCATCTCGGCGAGCTTGTCGCCTTCGCGGGCGCGGGCGTCGATCAGCTCATCCAAGGCTTGGTCAAACAGCGCGTTGGCGGCGGCTTTGATGGCGTCTTGGTCGAGGTGCTGGGTTTCCATTACGCCGGGCTGATTGAGCAGCGCTAGCGTGGTGGGCGGCACGGCGCTGGGCACCTGCTGCTGAATGGCGACCAGGGCATCGGCTATCTCTTTTAGGCGCTGGGCGTTCACGGCCGGTGCTTGGGCGGTATCAGCGCTCTCAAAGCGTACGCTGCACTCTACCTTGCCACGCGCCAGGCGCGTGCGCAGTGCTTCGCGCAGCACCGGCTCTAGATCCCGCAGGCTTTCGTGTAGGCGAAAGTGCGGTTCCAGGTAGCGCTGGTTCACCGAGCGAATCTCGACCTGCAGGGTGCCAAACGGGGCGGCCTGCTCGGTGCGGGCGAAAGCGGTCATGCTATGTACGTGGCGGGAAGCGGCCATAAGTGAGCATCCTATCCATCAATGTGATTCCGGACAGTCTAACCGATAGGCCCATCCACGCACGCTCAGACGTGTACAATAGAGGGCTTTCCACTTTTAACATGATGTGAGGTGCTATGCGTCCTGATGTTGTTCGCCCCAGCGGTCGCGAGGCCGACCAGCTCCGTGAGATTCGCTTGACCCGTGACTACACCCGCCATGCGGAAGGCTCCGTGCTGGTGGAGTTTGGCGATACCAAGGTGCTGTGCAACGCGAGCGTGGAAGCGGGCGTGCCGCGCTGGCTGCGCGGTAAGAATCAGGGCTGGATTACCGCCGAGTACGGCATGCTACCCCGCGCCACCCACTCCCGCAGCGGCCGCGAAGCGACCCGCGGCAAACAGGGTGGCCGCACGCTGGAGATTCAACGGCTGATTGGCCGCAGCCTGCGCGCGGCGGTGAATTTGAAGAAACTGGGCGAATTCACCATTACAGTGGATTGCGATGTCATCCAAGCCGATGGTGGCACGCGTACGGCGGCGATTACCGGTGGCTGCGTGGCGCTGGTGGACGCGATTCGCTATCTGCAGCGGGAGAAGAAGATCAAAGGCGACCCCTTCAAGCAGCTGGTCAGCGCGATCTCGGTGGGTATTTACAAGGGCGTGCCGGTGCTGGACCTGGACTATCCCGAAGACAGCAAGGCCGACACCGACCTGAACGTGGTGATGACTGAAGACGCTGAGCTGATCGAAGTGCAAGGCACGGCGGAAGCGGGCGCGTTCAGCCGTAAAGAGCTGAATGCCATGCTGGACCTAGCCGAAAAAGCCGGTAATGAGCTGCGCGAGAAGCAGCGTGAAGCACTGGGCATTCGACCTTGAGCGAGCCAAACGCAACAGGCCAGCGGTAAGCTGGCCTGTTGGCGGTGCGACGCGGGAAGTAGCTAACGCTTAAAGCGCTAGATCGTACTCGACGATCAGCGGTGCGAACTCGGAGAAGGTCGCATCGTAATCGATCCACGCGTCGACCACGTGACGACGGAAGTTGGGGCCGACCAGCTGGTAGTCGATCCGCCAGCCCTCTTGGCGATCACGAGGCACGTCTTGGTCAAGCTTGGGCCACCAGGTGTATTCGCCAGCGTCGCGATTGATTTCGCGGAAGGTGTCGATAAAGCCGGTGGGGCCAAGCACCTGGTCCATCCAGGCACGCTCTTCCGGGCGGAAACCGGAGGTGAGTTGGTTGTCCGACCAGTTGGCCAAATCGACGGTTTTGTGGGCAATGTGCCAGGTGCCGCAGATGATGTATTCGCGGCGCTTGCGCGACATCTTCGTCAGGTACTCTTGGTACTGCTCCATGAACGCCTGTTTGGCTTTTTGGTCGCTGCCATCAGGCATCAGGAAGGTGGCAATACTGAAGCGGTCGTAGTCCGCCTGCAGAAAGCGCCCTTCGTGATCGCACTGAGGGAATCCCAGGCCGTACATGATGGCTTTAGGAATTTTGCGGCAATAGAGTGCCACGCCGGCGAAACCATCCTCCTCGGCATCCAGGAAGTAGCCTTCATAGCCTTCCGGATAGAGGATATGGTCACCCAGTTCGAAACTTTTCGCCTTGATGTTCTGCACGCAGACCACGTCGGCATCCTGCTGAGCCAGCCAGTCCAGGAAGCCACGGTCGACGGCATCACGTATACCATTGACATTGATGCTGGCAATTTTCATAAATCGTCCCTTTTGCGTCGCTGCTGTATGATACCCGACGTTTAGACGTTTGGGTAAATAGACAAACCAAATCTTGCTATTTAGCCCCGTTTTATTGTTGCGTTTGACTTACATTCTTATCGACCACCCCTACCGACAAGAGAACACCGCCGTGGCCACCACTCTACAACCCTACCAACGCGATTTCATTGCCTTCGCTATTGAGCAGGGCGTGCTCAAGTTTGGCGAGTTCACGCTGAAGTCGGGGCGAGTAAGCCCTTACTTTTTCAACGCCGGGCTGTTCCAAACGGGCCGCGCGCTGGCCAAGCTGGGCCGCTTTTACGCCCAGGCGATCGTCGATAGCGGTTTACGAACGGACGTACTGTTTGGCCCGGCCTACAAGGGCATTCCGCTGGCGGCGGTCACCGCGGCGGCCCTGGCCGACCACCATGACCGCGACATGCCCTACGCGTTCAACCGCAAAGAGGCCAAGACCCACGGCGAAGGCGGCAACATCGTAGGGGCTCCGCTGGCCGGTGATATCTTGATCATCGATGACGTGATCACCGCAGGGACCGCCATCTGTGAAGTGATGAGTCTGATCGAGCAAAGCGGCGCGCGGGCAGGCGGGGTGATCATCGCCCTCGACCGACAGGAGCGCGGCCAGGGGGAACAGAGCGCCATTCAAGAAGTGCAGGCGCAGTACGGCATGCCGGTGGTCAGCATCGTCACCCTCGAACAAGTGCTCACGTATTTGGAAGAGCACGCAGGCGGCGAGATGCTCGCCTACGCTGATGCGGTACGCGCTTACCGCGACCAGTACGGTATTGCCGGGTAAAGCTAGATCGCGAGGGCGCCAGCGTAATTCTGCTGGCGCCACGCCTCATAACTCACCACCGCTACCGCGTTGGAGAGATTCAAACTACGGTTATTGGGCTGCATGGGAATACGCAGTTTATGCTCGGCAGGCAGCATGGCGTGCACCTCAGGGGAAAGCCCGGCGGTTTCCGAACCAAATAGCAGCACATCCCCCGGTGCGAAGTTGGCATCGCTGTGGGCGCGGGTGCCCTTGGTGGTAATCGCCCAGATGGTGCGCCCCTGCATGGCGGTGTAAAACGCCGTAAAATCCGCGTGTCGGGTCACGTTGGCGAGGTCGCGGTAGTCTAATCCCGCGCGGCGCAGCTTTTTCTCTTCGAGATCGAAGCCTAGCGGCTCGATCAAATGGAGTCGGCAGCCGTTGTTCGCCACCAGGCGCATAATGTTGCCCGTATTGGGAGCCATCCGCGGCTCGAATAGCGCTACTTCAAACATCACCACCTGCCTATGAGTTACCTGCTGTATTTGCCCGCTGCGCCTTCGTCAGCGCCGCTGATTGTAATGGAAATCGCTCCGAAACACTTGTAGAGGTCACCCTACGCCATGACGCCCCAACCGCCAAAGAGCATTCTTAGCCGTATCAAAGGGCTCAACCCACGCCAGCAAGAGGCGGTGCGCTACATCGATGGCCCCTGCCTGGTGTTGGCGGGCGCGGGGTCGGGCAAAACCAGCGTGATCACCACCAAGATTGCCTACCTCGTGCAAGAGTGCGGCATGAGCGCCCGCAAAATCGCGGCGGTGACCTTTACCAACAAGGCCGCCCGAGAGATGAAAGAGCGGGTGGGCCAAATGCTGAAAGGCAAAGAGGGCCACGGGCTGACGGTCTCGACCTTCCACAACCTGGGGCTCAACATCATTCGCGGCGAGCTGAAGACGCTGGGCTACAAGCCGGGCTTTTCACTCTTCGACCCGGAAGACGCCAAGGCGCTGCTGCGCGACTTGATGAATAAAGACGCTCAGGTCGATGCCGAGCAGATCAACGCCGTGCAGGCCAAGATTTCCCAGTGGAAGAACGACTTGGTACTGCCGGGGGAGGCGCTCTCGTTCGCGGCGGACGATGACGAGCACTTCGCCGCGCGGGTGTACGAAGCCTACGTTCGCCACCTGAAAGCCTACAACGCGGTGGATTTCGACGACCTGATCCTGCTCCCGGTGGTGCTTCTACAGCGCGACCCCGAGGCGCTGGCCCGCTGGCGGCGTAAAATCCACTACATGCTGGTGGATGAGTACCAGGACACCAACGTCTCCCAGTACCTGCTGGTGAAACTGCTGATGGCGGAACGGGCCACCTTTACCGTGGTGGGCGACGACGACCAGTCGATTTACGCCTGGCGGGGCGCGCGGCCGGAGAATCTGGTCACGCTAGGGGAGGATTTTCCCCGTTTGAAGGTCATCAAGCTGGAGCAGAACTACCGCTCTACCGGCACGATACTGCGTGCCGCCAACACGCTGATTGCCAACAACCCCCACGTCTACGATAAAACCCTGTGGTCGGACATGGGCGACGGCGCGCCGATTCGAGTGGTGGTGAACCGCCATGAAGAGGCCGAAGCCGAGCGGGTGGCCAGCGAGATGCTCACCCGGCGCATCAAAGAGAACGCCGAGTGGCGCGATTTTGCGGTGCTTTACCGGGGCAACTTCCAGGCGCGGCTGCTGGAGCTGAAGCTGCAGCACTATCAAATCCCCTACAAGCTCTCCGGCGGTACGTCGTTTTTCTCCCGCAACGAGATCAAAGACGCCATGGCATACCTGCGGCTTTTGATCAACCCCGCCGACGACAACGCCTTTTTGCGCATCGTCAACGTGCCCCGGCGGGAAATTGGCCCCGGCACGCTGGAAAAGCTCGCTAACTATGCCACCGAGCGCTCGATCTCGCTATTTGCCGCCTGCCACGAACTTGGGCTCGAGCAAACGCTGCCCACCCGCGCCGTGGAGCGGCTCTCGCGCTTTACCCACTTCATCGACGGCGTACGCAAACGGATGGACCAGGGCGATGCGATTGCCGCCATCCGCGATATGCTGCGGGATATGGATTACGAAGCATGGCTCTATCAAAACGCCAGCGCGCCCACCATCGCCGAGCGTCGCATGGCCAACGTGTGGATCTTGATCGACCAACTGGAAAAATCGCTGGACCGCGACCCGGAAGACGCCACAGCTTCCACCGAGACAGAAACCGACGGCGTGGAAGCGGCTATCTCCCGCCTGGTGCTGCGCGACATTCTCGAACAGCAAGCAGAAGAGGATGACTCGGACCGCGTGCAGCTCCTCACCATGCACGCCTCGAAAGGGTTGGAGTTTCCGCACGTGTATTTGATGGGTTTGGAAGAGGATCTACTGCCCCACCGCAACGCCATCGAGATGGATACCGTGGAGGAGGAGCGCCGCTTGGCCTACGTGGGTATTACCCGCGCCCGGCGCACGCTAACGCTCACGCTGGCCCGCCAGCGCAAGGCGTATGGCGAGCTGATGGACTGCCAGCCCAGCCGCTTTTTGGATGAGCTGCCCGCGGATGATTTGGAGTGGGAGGGCCGCGCCGATAAAGAGGACCCGGAGAAGAAGCAGGCACGCGGTAAAGATGCCATTGCCGGATTGCGTTCGCTGCTGGGATGAGCGTACGAAGCAAAGGGCGCACATAAAAATATCCACAGGGGGTTTTGAATGCCCACCTGTGGATATCTTATAAAGAATGATGCCCCCACCCTACGGTTAGGGTGAGGTATCCACTTACTGTACTTGCGAGACCATGTAGTCGACGACGGCCATGATCTCTTCATCGGACGCGCTGCTGCCACCGCGCGGCGGCATCACGCCCTTACCGTTGAAAACACTTTGGTAGAGTGCGTCGGTACCCTGCTCAAGGCGCGGGCCCCAGGCTTCCGCATCACCGATGGCGGGGGCACCCGCCACACCAGCGGCGTGACACGCTGCGCAGCCAATGCTGGCGTAGAGGGCTTCACCGTCTAAGCCGCTATCACCACCGGCTGCCTCGGCATCACTGGCGGCAGTGGCTTCCTCAGCGGGCGCTTCAGTGGCTGCTTCGTTAGCCGCCATGTCGTCGCTCGCGCCTTCGTCGGCGGCTTCTGCTGTTGCTTCTGCACCGCCACCCAGTTCAGGGACTTCCATCACGGGAGAGACCAAGTGAGCAACAGCGGCTTCCATCTCTTCGTCAGAGAGGTTGGGGTTGCCGCCACGGGCAGGCATCGCGCCAATACCGTTGATGGCGTGGTCTAGCAGGGTGTCAAAGCCTTGCTCGGTGCGCTCGGCCCAGGCCGCTTCATCGCCACGTACCGGGGCACCGGCTGCGCCCGTTTCGTGGCACGCCATACAGACGTTGTTGTAAATACCGGCACCGTCAATTTCACCACCACCGCCACTGCTGGCCGCGGCCGGTGCTGCGGCCGTACCACAGTCTTGGCCTTGAAGGCAGAGTTGTCCTACCGGCGCTAGGCGCTCAGCGATTGCGTCACGCGCTGCATCTTGGGCATAAGCACCGGATGTGCCTGCCATGACGCCGAGGGCCGCCAGCCCGCTCATGATCAGCTTAGATTTCACTCTCACCACCTCTTGAGTTTTATGTAATAAACGCGTTGCGCTTCAAAACGAGTGCGTCCGTTTTTGCTTATGCTGACTACCTAGCGCTTGGAGACACCGCTCTTGCCGAAGTGCGGCCATGCCACTGTCGATGAACGCTGCCACCGGGACACCGAAACGCCAAGACATACGTATAGAGTTAGTATACCGAGAACATAAAGGGTAAGAAAATGCTACTAAGCGCGGCAATTCAACCCACGGTAATGGTGCTCATTCGTTGCGACCGCTGAAGACGACTTCAATACCACCCTAACAGGCGCTCGCGCCCCCGTAGTTCGAAGCCTGTGTGGTCATATACACGCCGTGCGGGTGTGTTTTGCGCATCGACCGTTAAGCTCAGGCTCTGCGCCCCAGCCTCGGCGGCCAACGTTTGCGCATGGCCGATGATGGCTCTCCCCAGCCCTTGGCCCCGCCATTCGGGCACCAGCCCCATCAGTTGCAGGCTCCAGTGCGAGGAAGAGGTGCCCAGTAACAATACCCCCACCTCTCGCTGCTGGTACGTCAACCCAAACCAATGCGATGGTTGAGACGACCCCGCCTGAGCCTGAAACCCCGCCAGCAAAGTCGTCACGGGCAGTGCATCGCGCAGCGCTGGGCAATCCAACGACGCTTCCCCCACCCGCGCCAACAGAGCATGCTGCTCAGCCAGAGGAAACATCGTGAACGGACGTAACCCCAGCGATGGCTGGGGAGCAACGGAAGTTTGGCATGTCCATACCCGATGCTCCAGCGTGGCCATGGCCCGCATTCCGCCATGAACCAGCGTTCTTTCCCATGCGTCCCACGGCGCGGGTAGTACCACGTGGCACAACGCGATGGGCTCGCGCCTTATCCACTCTCGTAGGGCGTTTAACAAGGGCAGCGCGGCATCGACGTGCTTGGGCAACCATAGCTGCGCCGTTTGGCTCGACAGCGGCTGCACCCAAGCAGCCGCGAGAATATGCTCGCCCGTCATGGCCACCCATAGGCCTCGCCAATCGGCCGAGCGGGCCGTGGTCAGGGCGTGCTGCAAATCCGCCTGCTGGGTAGCATTATGAACAGCTGCCAAATGCAGCAGCGCCTCGCGACGTCGATGCTCGGGGCAAGGTATTACCTGATGGCCGCTGGCGTGCTGGCTCTGCGCGTCATTCGTCACCGTGTACTTCCTTGGTTTGTAGACCTTTGAGATAGATCACCCTACGAAAGAGTAGTAGGCCTTTTCGAGCCGCTTAAGTTTTCGTTAAGTAAGCTCAGCGAGAGTGTCGGGAAATACGATGGAGATCGCCCGATGACTCATCTACGTGCACTGCCTCTAACGCCGTTATGCTGGCGAGAAGCACTCAGTGATCAGGAACACGCACGGCTAAAGCACCTGATACGAGCGCGTTTTGCTCAGCAACATCAGGCCACGATTCAGCACTTTTTACCGCGCCTGTTCGGGCTGTGGCAGGCCGAGCAGCCTCATGCCGCGGTGGGCGTACGCGTCGCCGACGGTGAACCGCTTTTTTTAGAACGCTACTTGAATGCCCGCGCCGAGCACGTGCTCGACGAACGCTTCGGTAGCGCTCCGCACCGCCAGGATATCGCTGAGATCGGCAATTTAGCCAGCCTGCGCCCTGGCTTGCAGCGCCCACTATTTCTCCATTTAGCCCACCAGCTTGCCGCAGAAGGCATCGCTTGGCTGCTGTTCACGGCCACCCCAGAAGTCGCCAACGGCCTGCGTCGGTTAGGCTTCGAGCCTCAACCGATCACCCCAGCCGACCCGACCCGCCTGGGGGATGAGCTTCCGCTGTGGGGACGCTATTACGCGCATCACCCGTGGGTGATGGCGGGCGACTTACAGCGCGCCATGCGCACGTTTCAGGCCTCTGGTATGCCATCGAACCTTACTTGGCAGGAGGTGGCCCATGCCCGCTCAGCCTAACGCCTTACTGGCACGTATCGAACGCTATGCGTCCCGCGCGTCTCAACGAATCGCACTGACCGACGGACGTCTGGCGCTCTCGTACGCGGACGTGCTCGAGCAGATCGGTCGCCGCCGCCAGCGGCTGCGCGACGTTGACGCACGGCGGGTCGCCCTGGCGCTGGATAACGGCTTGGAGTGGGCACTATGGGACTTGGCGCTGATGATGGAAGCGTGCGTAGCCGTGCCCATTCCCGAGTTTTTCAGCGACCAGCAGCGCCGCCACATCGTACAGCAAGCCGGTCTCGATAGCTGGATTGGCCACGGCGGCGCCCCCTACGGCTTTGAACCCAGCGACGACGCTGCCATCCAGCGACGTCACGTCGAACATCCCCCCGCGTTACAGACAGGCACCACACGCATCACGTTTACCTCGGGCACTAGCGGCGCGCCTAAAGGGGTGTGCTTGGATAATCAGGCGCTACTGGCCGTCACGGAAAGCCTTGCCAGCGTCGTGGCACCGCTCGATATCCGTCGTCATCTCGCACTGCTGCCACTCTCTACGCTGTTGGAAAACATCGGTGGCCTTTACCTACCGCTGTGGTTAGGGGCCTGTAGCGTACTGCCCGGCATGGTAGAACTCGGTTGGCAGGGTGCTAGCGGTTTTCAAGCTCCCCTCGCCCTCGAGGCAATCGACCGTTACCAGCCCAATAGCCTGATCGCCGTTCCACAGCTGCTACAGGCACTGGTGGATGAAGCCCCCAAGGCGCCCCGTAGCCTCTGCTTTGTGGCGGTGGGCGGGGCGACGGTGGCACCGACCCTGCTGGCCAATGCCCAGCAAAGCGGCTGGCCGGTGTACGAAGGCTACGGTTTATCGGAGTGTACGTCGGTGGTGTGCCTGAACCGGCCTGGCGAACCGAACTGCGGCGTCGGCCGCCCGTTGCCACACGCGCAGGTTCGGCTGGATGACAGCGGCCAACTACTCGTGCGCGGCGCCCTGATGCTGGGCTATCTCGGTGAAGCGCCCAATGGCGAGTGGTATGCCACTGGCGATATCGGTCAGTGGCACGGCGATGCGATTTTGCTCGACGGCCGCCAACGGGAGGTGTTCATCACCGCTTACGGGCGCAACGTCAATCCGCAGTGGGTCGAGGGTGAGCTCTGCACGCAGCCCGTCATTGCACAGGCCATGGTCTACGGCGAAGCATTGCCCGCTAACCGTGCGCTGATCGTCCCCGCCTCTGCCCGCATCACCGATGCCGATATTAGCGCAGCCATAGAGGCTGCCAATCGAGCGCTGCCCGACTATGCCCAGGTGCATGCCTGGCAGCGTGCCGCCCCTTTTACTCCGCACAACCAGCAACTGACAGCCAATGGCCGACTGCGCCGCGACACGCTTTTGGCAGCCTATGGCCATTGGCTTCAGAGCGCCCCACACACCCTCAAAGAAGGAGCAACACCATGACCGCTTACCAACAGCTGCAAGACGCCACCCAAGAAGCACGTCATTGGCTACTGACGACGCCCATCGTCAATCGCGCCTTGGCGGGTAACGTCACACGAGAGGAGTATCTTGCGTTTCTCGGCCAGGCGTATCACCACGTGCGCTTCACCGTACCACTGATGATGGCCTGCGGTGCACGACTGCCTGACCATCTGAACTGGCTACGTACTGCGCTGGTCGAGTACATCGAAGAGGAGAACGGCCACGAGCAGTGGATTCTGGACGATATCCGCGCCGCTGGCGGTAACGCGGACGCCGCCGCAGCGGCCACCCCAGACCCCGCCACGCGGCTGATGGTGGCCTGGATTCGCGATACGGTCGAGCATGGTAATCCCGTGGCCTTTTTTGGCATGGTGCAGGTACTCGAGGGCACCAGCACGGCGCTGGCGACCCAGGCCGCCGAACGCTTACAGGCGAGCCTCTCGCTGCCCGATAGCGCCGTGCGCTATCTCACTTCCCACGGCAGTCTGGATATTGGCCACCTGGCGTTTTTCGAAGAACAGATCAATCGGTTAGGCACGGAGGACCTGGCCGTGGTGATCGATAGTGCCAACATGTTTTATCGCCTGTACGGCGCGATGTTTAGAGGCATCGAGGCACGCTGTGCAGGTCACAGCGCGGCAGAGGAGCTGAGCCATGCGCTGGCCTAGCGAGGGGACGCTGACTGACGGGTGGGCCAACCAGCGGGTGCTGTTGACCGGGGCTAGCGGCGGCATCGGTGCCGCCCTGGCCGAGGCACTGGTTCAGCGTGGCGCACGGCTACTGATCACGGGCCGCAACCCAACGGCACTCGATGCGCTGGTCGCGCAGTTTCCCGAGCACATCGACGCGGTGTGCGCCGACTTGACCCTTGCCGAGGATCGCCACCGCCTCATCGGAGCGGCTCATCTAGCTGGCTGCAACATGCTGATCAATGCGGCGGGGAGCAATCAGACAGGCTTTTTCGACACGACCACTGACGCTGACATCGAGCAGCTCATTACCATCAACCTGACCGCCACACTGCAGCTGACCCGCGCCCTGCTGCCGCAACTGATGGCCCATCCCCAGGCGACCATCGTGACGATCGGCTCTACGTTTGGTCAGTTGGGTTATCCAGGCCAAGTCTCCTACTGTGCCACCAAGTTCGCGCTACGCGGCTTTAGCGAAGCGTTACGACGTGAACTGGCCGATACGCGGGTACGAGTCATATACATCGCTCCTCGCGCCACGCGCACTGCCATGAATTCGCCGCAAACCGACGCGCTGAACGCGGCGCTGGGTAACGCCGTCGATATGCCCAGCGCGGTGGCGCTGGCAATCGTCCGGGCTGTCGAACATCGCCGCGAGGAGCTGCAAATTGGTCGACAGGAGCGTTTCTTTACCCGCTTGAACTCCCTTTGGCCAGGCGCGGTGGATCGCGCCCTGCTACGTCAACTTCCCATGATTCGCCGCTTTGTGACTTCGAAGGAGCCCACACCATGACGCGTTCGATCGACATGTTCACTACGAAGGCTTTGCGTCGCACGCTGTTCGCCACCGCTGTTGGACTGTTCAGCCTGCCCAGCGTTGCCAGCGACCTCGACACGCCGACAGTCGCCGACACCCTAGCAGAGTTACAACAGCGCTGGGCAGAGATTCAATACGCCTTACCACAGGAGCAGCAAGAAGCCGCCTTGAGCCAGTTAGGGGATGACGCCGACCAGTGGGTCGAGCGCTATCCGGAAGCTGCCGAGCTGCATATTTGGGCAGGTATCGTTCGCTCCAGCGAAGCGGGGGCCAATGGTGGGCTGGGCGCGCTGGGACTGGTGAAGGAAGCCAAACGAGAGTTCGAGACGGCGCTCGAGCTCGATCCGCTGGCGCTCGAAGGCTCGGCGTATACCAGCTTGGGAGCGCTCTACTACCAAGTACCCGGCTGGCCGATTGGGTTCGGCGATGACGAGAAAGCCGAGTGGCATTTGCAGCGCGCTTTGGCCATTAATCCCGAAGGGATCGACAGCCTCTATTTCTGGGGCGACTATTTACATGAGCAAGGCCGCGATGCCGAAGCACGCCAAGTCTTGGAGAGTGCGCTCTTGGCACCGCCCAGAGAGGGCCGCGAATTGGCCGATAGCGGCCGCCGTGGCGAGATACGTCAGCTACTCGCTGAGCTAGAATAGCCCCGATAGAACAAGGAGCCTTATGCGCATTTTGTTGGTAGAAGACGACCCTAGCTTAGCCTCGGGTATCCGTTTGGCGTTAAAGCCCGAACACTACACCGTGGACCACCTGAGCGATGGGGCGACCGCGCTCAATGCGCTCACCGAGGGCGAGCCGTTCGATGCGGTGATTCTCGACCTGGGATTACCGCGCCTGGACGGCATGGAAGTGCTGAATGCCGTGCGTCGTCACGGCAGTCACGTTCCCATTCTCGTTCTCACTGCCCGCGATGCGGTGGATAACCGCATCGCGGGGCTCGACGCAGGGGCCGACGACTACCTCACCAAACCCTTCGAGGTGGCTGAGCTCAAGGCCCGTTTGCGCGCTCTGTTACGGCGCAGTCAAGGACAAACCAGCAGCCTGCTCACCTATCGGGGGATTACGCTAGATCCTCATACGCTGCACGTTGGCTACCAGGGGGCGTCCGTAACGCTATCTCGCCGCGAGCTGACGCTACTGCAGGAGTTCATGAGCCATCCCGGCCGCGTCTTCACCCGCGACACGCTCACGCGGCTCGTCTACGGCTGGGAAGAGGACGTCGAGAGCAATGCCATCGAGGTGCATATTCACCATCTGCGGCGAAAGCTGTTTTCCGATGCCATCCGCACGGTGCGCGGCATTGGCTACGTCATGGACAAACCCGCTAAGGACGAGGCATGACATCGATTCGTCAACGCACGCTGGGGCTGGCACTCTTGGTGTTTGGCGTCAGCATGCTGGTCATTGGCTTCATCAGCTACCGCTATGCCGCGCACGAAATCGAAGAACTCTACGATGCCAGCCTGGCCCAAAATGCGCGCCTGCTGGAAGGGCTGCTGCAAGCACCGCTACCCGATGACGACCGCGACATTCTGCTGAACAGCCTCGAAGAGGCATTGCTTCGCGCCGAGCAGTCGGATAAACGCTTTGCGGGCCATCGCTACGAAAGCAAGCTCGCCTTTCAATTATGGGAAGAGGACCGTCTGCTGCTGCGCTCTGCCAGCGCGCCGCACACCCCATTGGTTCAGCAACCCGCCGGTTACTCGACGCTCACGGTCAATGAGTATGCTTGGCGCGTGTACGTGCTGGATGTTCCCAACAGCACCAAACGGGTGGTCGTCAGCGAGCGCGAGGACGTGCGTGGCGAGCTGATCAGCGCCGTGGCGCTGCGTACCCTGATGCCCGACCTCATCGGGCTGCCCTTTCTAACGCTGCTGCTATGGTGGTCCATTGGCTGGGGGCTGGCACCTTTGTCTCGCCTGGCCGAGCAGATCCGTAACCGCGATCCGCACAATCTCAAACCATTACCGCTCTATCCGATGCCCCAGGAGTTGGGCACCATCGCTGGCGCCCTGAATCGACTGCTGGAGCGGCTGCGCCAACTGCGCGTGCGCGAACAGCGCTTCATTGCCGATGCCGCCCACGAGCTGCGCACTCCCTTGGCCGTGCTGGATCTTCATGCCCAGAACGCCCTGGCGGCCGATAACGCCGAAGATCGTGAAGAGTCGCTGCATCACTTGCGCAGCGGGGTGGCTCGCTCGACGCGTCTCGTGTCCCAGCTGCTTACTCTGGCGCGCCTCGATCCCGAAGAGGAGCCGCTGCCAGAGCTACGCTACGCCAACGTCCTGCTGGAAACCCAGGAAACCCTGGCCAAGCTCTCGCCACTGGCCGCCGAACGCCAGCAACAGCTGCTGCTCGATGCCGATGAGCACGCCGACTGGCGTATGGAGGAGGAGCCCGGCGCCATCGAAACGCTGATACAAAACCTGGTGGGTAACGCGATACAGCACTCTCCAGATCAGAGCACCATCACGGTGACGCTCGACGCGACTCCCCAGGGGATGACGATCATGGTCGACGATCAAGGTCCGGGCATCCCCGCCCAAGCGCGCAGTCGGGTCATCGAACGCTTCCAGCGTGCAGGCCCGGGAGCGGGTGCGGGGCTCGGGCTTTCCATCGTCGAGCGTTTGGTCAAACGCCACGAAGGCTTGTTGCGGTTGGAAGAGGCTCCAAACGGCGGCCTGCGGGTGAGAGCGGTCGTGGCAAGAGATGCGTTGACGCAGCGCCAGGCAAAAGAATGAGAAAAAATGTAACACGGGGGATGTCTTAAGATTGTGATAAGAATTCCGTGCAAATGTGAAGGTACAAAGCAGGCGCGTGGTGAATGACCTGCTTCTTCACAACCACGGAGGTACCCCTCGATGAACCAACTCATGCACTCACATAAGCCGCTCGTTCAGTTTGGTGCGACTCCGTTGCTCACGACGCCGACGCCCAAGCAGTTGACGCCCGATAGCCCGGCCATGTCGGTACTCACCGACTTTACTCATGTCATGCCGCAATCGATCGCAGGCGACACGCCCATCGATGACGCTCATCTGAAAATGCGCCATGGCGGTATTCGTTTACTATTCGTGATGGACAAACAGTCCCACTGCGTGGGCGTGCTCACCGCCAAAGAGGTCATCGGTACCCGGCGCATCAATCTGGCCATGCAGCAGCGTAACCTAGAGCGCTCCGAAGTGACCGCCGCCATGATCATGACACCCTGGGAGAAACTCAGCGCCATGCCGCTGGAGCAGCTCGCGTCGCTCACCATCGAAGACCTCGTCCTCTCCATGGAAAGCTTTACCGAGCAGCATCTGTTGATTACCGAGCGCAAGCCAAACCAGGAGCTCAGCGTAAGAGGCATCATTTCTGCCACTGATATCCAGTCGGCCATGGGCAGCCGTTTGAATACCCAACCACCCACGACGGTGGTTCCCATGGCGCGCAGCTTCGCCGATATCTGCCAAGTCATTACCGGCCACGACTTATAAGCCACCAAGGCGCGTGGTCTTAAGTGCCACGCCGCCTGTCGACATATAGGCTTCTAACGAAACGCCCCTTATCCAACGATAAGGGGCGTTTTTATTGGTCTGCCTAACCAAGCGGCTAGGCAGGATAGCCAACCGCCTTAGAAAAGACTGGCGTTGATCAGCAGGTGTGCCACGATACTGGCTACGTAACCTAACAAAATAGCGGGCACCCAGCGCAAATGCACCGCAAACGTGTAGATACCACGGGCTTGCCCCATCAGCGCTACCCCGGCAGCCGATCCCATGGAGAGCAGGCTGCCCCCCACACCGGCCGTTAGGGTGATCAGCAGCCAGTTGCCTTCCGACATATCCGGCGCCATGGAGAGCACGGCGAACATCACTGGAATGTTATCCACCACCGCTGAGATCAGCCCCAGAACGACGTTGGCCCACACCGGGTCCCAGCCGCCGTAAAGCGTTTCCGAAAGCAGGCTGAGATAGCCCATGAACCCCAGGCCACCCACACACATCACCACCCCGTAGAAGAACAGCAGCGTGTCCCACTCGGAGCGGGCGATACGGCTGAAGATATCGAACGGCACCACGCTGCCTAGCTGTTCCAGCTTTTTCCAATCTCCGCGGCGGGAGTAACGCTCACGTTTGCGCTCCAGCGAGCGGGGCAAACTGCGACGCAGGTAATAGCCAAAGAATTGCAGCAGGCCTAGACCAAACATCATGCCCATAGCGGGCGGCAGGTACAGAATCGAGTGGCACAGCACCGAGATCGCCACGGTGATCAAGAACAGTACGATGATGCGCCGGGCGCCCCGCTTCAACCACACGTTTTCGGTGAGCGCAGCGGGCTGACGATTGACGATGAAAAAGTTCATGATCACCGCAGGCACCATGAAATTCACGATGGCAGGTACCAACAGTGCAAAGAAGCCTTCGAAAGGCACCTGACCGGCTTGCCACACCATCAGTGTGGTGATATCGCCAAACGGGCTGAACGCACCACCGGCGTTGGAGGCCACCACCACGTTGACACAGCAGAGGCTGATAAACTTGTTATCCCCCTCGGCGACCTTTAGCACCACCGCACACATCAGCATGGCAGTCGTCATGTTGTTGGCGATGGACGAAATACCGAACGCCAAACAGCCGGTAATCCAGAATAGGCTCCGGTAGCTAAACCCCTTGCGCACCAGCCACGCACGCAGTGCATCGAACACACGACGCTCTTCCATGGCGTTGATGTACGTCATCGCCACCAGGAGGAACAGCAGCAGCTCGGTATACTCGAGCAGCGTCTCTTTGAAGGCGCTCTCTGCCTCATGGGGCATACCCGCTTGTACGTAGACCCACGCGACCATGGCCCAGATCAGGCCAGCGGCCACCAGAACCGGTTTGGATTTACGCATGTGGATGATTTCTTCACTCATGACCAGGGCATAGGCCAGAATGAAAATGGTCACGGAGGCAATACCGGCAAGCGAGGTGGTGAGATCGAGGGGGCCAGCAGCAGCAAAAGCAAGAGAGGGAAAAGCGAAGAGGCAGAGTGCGGTCAACAACCAAGCAACGCGGCAAGCGGGATGCCGAGTTGCAAGGACGTTAGGTGGTTTCATAGCAGCGTGATCCTGGCAGGGTTAGAGAGTACCGCCACGATCATAAGCACACTAACTATGTGCTGCAACGCAGCGATGGCGCATAAGATGCGGCCATTTGCCGCATCTTGTAAAGCGCTTTATTCATTCGATTGCAATTAATTGTGACGCTTCGATCATTCAACGGTCACGCTCTTGGCAAGGTTACGCGGTTGATCCACATCGGTGCCTTTCAGGACCGCCACATGATAGCTCAGAAGCTGCAGTGGCAAGGTATAGAGTAGCGGTGCCAGCGCTTCGTGAACATTCGGTAGCTCCAAAACGTGAATATCGTCTTGGGAGTTAATCCCTACCTTTTGATCGGCAAATACGAATAGCTGTCCCCCACGGGCGCGTACTTCTTGGAGATTGGATTTTAGCTTTTCCAGCAGGTCATCGTTGGGGGCTACCGAGATGACCGGCATCTCGCTATCCACCAGCGCCAGCGGGCCGTGTTTGAGCTCGCCGGCCGGATAGGCTTCCGCGTGGATATAGGAAATCTCCTTGAGCTTCAGCGCGCCTTCTAAAGCAATGGGGTAGTGCGCCCCACGACCCAGGAAGAGCGCGTGATGCTTCTCTGCAAATGCCTGAGAAAGCACTTCGATCTGCCGATCGAGACCCAACACCTGCTGACAGAGCGCGGGCAGTGCCTGCAGGGCGCCAATGATCTCTGGCTGCGCTGGCTGGCCCTTCGCTTTACTGACCGATAGCGTCAGCAGCATCAGCGCAATCAACTGAGTGGTAAACGCTTTGGTCGAGGCGACGCCAATTTCTGGGCCCGCGCGGGTCATCAGCGACATGTCGGACTCCCGCACCAGGGAGCTTCCGGGCACGTTGCAGATCGCCAGCGAGCCGACATAGTTCAGCGTCTTGGCAAAGCGCAGCGCCGCCAGCGTATCGGCGGTTTCTCCAGATTGGGAGAGCGTGACGAACAGTGTCCCTTCCGGCACGACTGGGTGACGGTAGCGATACTCGGAGGCCACTTCGACCTGTACCGGCACCCCGGCGTAGCGCTCCAACCAGTAACGCGCCACCAAGCCTGCATGATAGCTGGTGCCGCAGGCAATGATATGCACCTGCCGGGCTTTCTGGAACAACGCCTGGGCCTCTGGCCCAAAACTTTCGACCAGTACGCTGCTGGCGCTCAGCCGACCTTCCAGAGCGGCTTCGATAACCTTGGGTTGCTCGAAAATTTCCTTGAGCATGTAGTGACGATACTCGCCCTTGCTGGCCGCGCCGTCGCCATGCTCAAAGGTATGCACCGGGCGCTCGGCCGTATCGCCTTGCCGATCGACGATGCGAAGGGCACCGCCCTCACGCAGCTCGACTACATCGCCCTCTTCCAGGTAGATAAAGCGATCGGTCACCTGTAAAAGCGCCAGCGGGTCAGAGGCTAAAAAGGCTTCGTCGATCCCGACACCAACGACTAGCGGGCTTCCTTGGCGCGCGCCCACCACCACATTGGGTTCGGTCACGCTCATCACGCCCAGTGCGTAAGCACCGCCAAGACCATGCACGATCTCCTGCGTCGCCTCGAACAGCGTTTTGCCCGCAGCGAGTGTTTCCGCCAGCAGGTGGGCGATCACTTCGGTATCGGTTTCCGAAGTGAACGTGTAACCGCTACCTTGCAGCGTCTCTTTGATCTGCTCGTAGTTTTCGATGATGCCGTTATGAACCACGGCAACGGTATCGCTGCTGTGATGCGGATGCGCATTGGCCTCGGAGGGTTTACCGTGCGTGGCCCAGCGAGTGTGCGCAATACCGCTACTGCCCGGTAACGCCGCAATATCCAATCGTTCGGCCAGTGCCGAGACCTTACCCAAGGCACGGTGCCGCGTTAAGGCACCGTCGTTCAGCACCGTCATGCCAGAGGAGTCATAACCGCGATACTCCAGACGTTTGAGTCCTTCCAGCAAAATTCCCTGCACATTGCGCTGTGCAACCGCTGCGACGATGCCACACATAACTCTTTCTCCTAGGGCGTTTGCACGCCGTATTATTCAACGTGTCGATGCACTTATTTAGTCGTTTTCACCGGGCGCGGCCAGTCGGGCTTCTCTAGCTGTCGGCTGCGGGTCACGGCCAGGGCGTGCTCGGCGACGTCTTTGGCAATCGTGGATCCCGCGCCGACGGTGGCCCCTTTGCCCACCGTGACGGGTGCCACCAGCGCGGTATTGGAACCGATGAAGGCATTATCGCCAATCTCGGTGCGGTGCTTGTTTACGCCGTCGTAATTGCAGGTGATGGTGCCCGCGCCCACGTTCACATCGCGCCCCAGACGAGCATCCCCCACATAACTCAAATGATTGATTTTGCTTCCTTCACCCACGTCAGCGTTTTTGGTTTCGACAAAATTACCGACCTTGGCTTTGACCGCCAAGCGGGTTCCGGGGCGCAGCCGCGCGTAGGGTCCCACCTGATTAAGGCCCGCCGCCACGGTCGTATCGACCACGCTGTGGCTGTGAATCTCGCTTTCCGCGCCGATGGTGCTGTTCTTGATGACGCAGTAGGGCCCAACCCGCACGCCTTCGCCAAGTTCGACGTTCCCTTCGAACACGCAGCCTACGTCGATGAAGACATCGTGGCCGCAGGTGAGCTTACCGCGCACGTCGATGCGTGCGGGGTCGGCCAAGGCAACGCCTTGAGCCATCAGCGTCTCCGCCATCTGCTGCTGGTAGGCACGCTCTAGACGGGCCATTTGCACGCGATTATTGACCCCTTCCACCTCTGTGGCAGCGTGTGGCTGTGCGGTGGCGACCTTGATGCCCTCACTGGCCGCCATGGCGATCACGTCGGTCAGGTAGTACTCTCCCTGGGCATTCTCTGCCGAGAGTTGGGGCAGCCAACGCTTCAGTTGAGCGCTGGTCATGGCCATGATGCCGGTGTTGCACTCGTTAATCGCCAGCTGCTCCTCGTTGGCATCTTTCTGCTCGACGATCGCCACGGCGTGGCCCTCGGCATCGCGCACGATACGCCCATAGCCACTGGGATCTTCCAGCGTGACGGTGAGCAGGCCCATGTGCTGCTCATCCACCTTGGCCAGCAAGTCGGCCAACGTATCGCGACGAATCAGCGGCACGTCGCCATATAGTACCAACACGATACCGCTGCCCAACTGAGGCTGCGCCTGAGCCACCGCATGTCCGGTGCCTTTTTGCTCTTCCTGCAGTGCAAACGAGACATCATACTCCGCCAACGCGTCGCGAAGTTGGTCAGCACCATGGCCAATCACCACGTGGGTACGACTCGGGTTCAGGCCACTGGCCGTTGCCAGTACGTGCTCTACCATGGGCTTACCCGCTAGCGTGTGCAGTACTTTGGGCAACTGAGAGCGCATCCGTGTGCCTTTACCTGCGGCTAAGATGACGATATCGAGGTCGTGCATGTCATTCACCTGTTTGCATTTGGCGATTCGCTGAGGAGGCCGTCCAGGGCTCGATGCCCAGTTCATCGATCAGCGCATCACCGAAATAGTTGACGAAGGCGGGGCTCGCCAAGCTACGCCAACGCTCCCCCTCACGTACTAACATCAAAATATTGAGGTTGTTTTCGACGGCCAGCTGCATACCCTGCTCGCTCCCCACGACGGTGAGCGCCGTGGCCCAAGCATCGGCCCAGGCATTGGAGGGGTGGAACACCGATACCGACGCTAGCTGATGCTTGATGGGCTGACCGGTTCGCGGATCCAGAAGATGAGAGAAGCGCTCGCCATCGACTTCAAAGTAGTTGCGATAATCGCCCGACGTGGCCACTGACATCCCCTCCAGCGCCAACACGTGCTGCGCTTCCGGCACGCCGCTTTGCGGCACTTCAATGCCGACACGCCAAGGCGTTTGATCTTCGATGTCCCGGTAACCGCGGGCAATCAGCCCGCCACCGATATTGACCAGGTAATTATCGATGCCCTGCTGATCCAGATACGCCGCCACGCGGTCGGTGGCGTGGCCTTTGGCGACGCCGGAGAGATCGGCAAAGACATCACGCAGGCGACGTGCTTGCATGCGCTGGGTATCGACTTCCACCGCATCGAAACCAATGGTGGCCATACGCTCGCTGAGTTCGGCATCGCTGGGCACCTCTTCGGGACGTGCCTCGGGCCCAAAGCTCCATAGATTCACCACATCGCCAATGGTGATATCGAAGGCCCCTTCGCTTGCTTCCGACACCGAACGGCTAATCGCCAGCACTTCGATCAGCTCGTTGGAGAGCGGCTGCCACTCCCCAAGCGGCGCTTCGTTAAAAGCGACCAGCTCGGAGTCGTCGCGGTAGGTCGACATGGCGTGGTCCACGTCTTCCATCTCGGCTAGGATGCCCTCTTCCAATGCGTTCGCGTCGCCCTGGGTGAGTGGGTCGACCAGAGTCATTTGATAATACGTACCAAAAATACCGCCCTCGAAGCGCACCGGAGACTCCAGTGGCCGATCACTTTCCGAACAGCCTGCCAATAGCGTGCCGAGCAGTGCCACGACGCCCAGTCGCCTACACGCGGTTTGATAGCCCTTCATCCGATGTCCTTCATTGAACGCGCGGGTTAGAAATGAAAAAACCAGAGTAGCCAGGCACCAAACAGCACGCGGTATACCACGAACGGCTGCATCCCCAGCTTTTTGATTACGACGAGAAAGTAGTGAATACACACGAAGGCGCTGATACCCGATAAAAGCGCCCCTATTAGCATAGCGGGTACGTCGATCGAGTGAGGCGCTTTGAAGAGATTCACCGCTTCGAGGCCACCGGCGAGCACGATGACGGGAATCGAGAGCAAGAACGAGAAGCGCGCGGCGCCTTCTCGATTCATGCCAACCATCAGCGCCGCGGTCATCGTGATCCCCGAGCGCGACGTACCGGGGATCAGCGCTAATACCTGAGCGCCGCCGATGATCAGCACGTCTTTTAGCGTCAATTGATACTCGCTGCGGATACCACGCTTTTTCCAGTCGGCGTAGCCTAGCAGTAAGCCAAAGCCGATCAGGCTAAGGCCGATGATCAGCGTCGAGCGCATGTAGCCTGCGATCAGGTCATGGAGGAGAAAGCCGACGATGCACACCGGCAAGGTGGCCACGACCACCCAAAACGCCAGACGCGCATCCTCATTGACGCCATTGCCTCTTACCGCCGTGAGGCTGCTAGCGATCATTTGCCAAATTTCCTGGCGAAAATAGAGGACGACGGCGCTCAAGCTACCCAAGTGGAGTGCCACGTCGAACGCGAGACCTTGGTCTTCCCAGGTGGTGAGCACCGGCACCAAAATCAGATGAGCGGAGCTGGAAATCGGAAGAAATTCAGTGAGCCCCTGCACCACCGCCAATACTACCACTTGGAGCCAATCCATAGGTCGTCCTGTCTATGTTCTGTGTTGCGTTATGAAATGAGGTCGTCTCACCTGCAGCGGCGCTTAGGATACACATCCCAACTTTCATTGTCCGCACCGGTAACGCCTGAGAATGCACAAGAGGGTATAGAGCTTGCCCGGCGGTAAGCTACAATGGGCATCTAATGGAAGTGTGCGTCCCTGCAGGTACCTCATGACTCAGACCGTAGAAACGCCAGTGGTTCCCAACCACGAGCTAGATAGCCAAGAAGCCAAGCGCGTGACCTATATCGGCGCTTGGCTAGACGGTTTCCTGAGCGTCATTAAAGTCGCTGTGGGCTTTTTGGTCGGTTCGGCAGCCCTCATTGCCGATGGTATCCATTCGCTCTCCGACCTCGTGACCGATGGGTTCGTGCTGGCAGCCATTCACTATGGCCGCCAAGAGCCCGATAACGACCACCACTACGGCCATGGCCGGATCGAAACCCTGACCACGCTGCTGCTCGGTAGCGTGCTGATTTTCGTGGCCGGGGGTATTGCCTGGTCGAGCCTGGATCGCCTGTTCAGCGGCACGGAGGTCAATGCCCCTGGCCTGATCGCCATTGCCATTACCGTTTTGGCCCTGCTTAGCAAAGAGTGGATCTTCCGCTACACCATGCGAGTAGCAAAGCGGGTGAAATCCAAATTGCTGGAAGCCAACGCTTGGCACTCGCGCAGCGATGCCCTGTCGACCGCCGTGGTACTGGTGGCACTGGTAGGCGCTCAGTTTGGTCTGGGTTGGCTAGACGCCATCGCCGCGATCATCGTCGGGCTGCTGGTGGGTAAGGTGGGCTGGGATTTATTGTGGGAGTCCGCACGCGAGCTGGTGGATACCGCGCTGCCCGAAGATATTCAGCAGCAGATGCACGACGTCGCCTGCAGCGTGCCGGGGGTGGATAGTGTTCACGACCTGCGCACTCGCCAGTCTGCCGGGTGGGTGATGGTGGATCTGCACGTGGTGGTCGGGCCGAAGATCACCGTGTCGGAAGCCCATGAAATCGGCAACGAAGTGAGCCGTCGCCTGCGCCATGAATTCCCACTGCTGACCGACGTCATCTTCCACGTCGACCCAGAAGATGACGCTGGTGAAGGCGACCCGAGCCGCCTACCCGGCCTGCCGCTGCGTCCAGAAGTGGAAGCGGCGCTGAACGAGCGATGGTACCGCCACCCGGTGTGGCGCACGCTGAATGACCTACAGCTTCACTACTTGGACGATAAGGTCTCGGTGTCGCTGATCATTGGCGACGCCGTTCACCAGCCGCCTCAGTGTTTGGCGAGCCAGCTCAAGGCGCTCGCCAGCGACATCGAGTGGCTGGGTCATGTGGAGGTCATGTTCATCACCCGGGCGGCCAGCAGCGCCATGCGCTAGGCTACCCTAACCCAGATCAGACGCCGGCAAGTATGGCCGTTGCAATACTGAAGTAAATCAGTACGCCGGTGGCGTCGATCAGCGTGGTCACCAGCGGAGCCGAGGCCGTCGCGGGGTCTACTTTGAAGCGCTCCAAAACGAACGGCAAGCACATGCCGATCAAGCTGCCAAACAGCACGATGGTCACCATGCTGAGCGCCACGATGATGGCCACCGCTTCCCCGCCACGAAAAATCCCAATGGGGGCGACGGCAATGGCCATGGTCAAACCCAATGAACCGGCCACCAACAGCTCACGCCCAAGCATCTTGCTCCAATCCTTCACACCTACGTCGCCGGTGGCCATGCCGCGCACCATCAGCGTGGCGGCCTGCGCACCGGCATTACCGCCGCTACCGATCAGCAGCGGTAAGAAAAATACCAGCGCCACCTGAGCAGCAATGGTCTCCTCGAAATAAGCGATGCCCGCCCCCGAAAAAAGGTTGGCAAAGACCAGCAAGACCAGCCAAAACACGCGTTTGCGGTAAAGACTCCACAGCGGTACCCGGCTCACGCCATCCTCTAGCTGACCGATGGACATCCCTTTGTGGATATCTTCGGTGGCTTCCGACTCAGCGACGTCCATGGCATCGTCGTGGGTGACGATCCCTACCATACGCCCATCGGCATCGATCACCGGCAGCGCCAGCAAATCGTAGCGGGCCACGATACGCGCCACCTCCTCCTGCGCTTTGTCCACGGGCGTGTTGATGACGTCTTTAATCATGATGTCGTCGACCACTGCCCCAGGACGCGCGACCATGAGTTGACGCAGCGACATGGTGCCGATCAGATGGCCGTCGCTGTCCAACACATAGAGCTGGTAGACCGTTTCCGCATCGGGCGCGGTTTGGCGCACGCGCATCATTGCTTGTGACACCGTCATGCCACTGGCTATGGCAACATAGTCAGAGGTCATGATGGCGCCGGCAGTGCCCTCTTCATAGCTCGCCAAGCGCTTGAGATCCTCGCGCTCCTGGTGCGCCATACGACGCAACAGCGCTTCGCGACGGTCTTCCCCAAGCCGGTTGAACAAATCCGCCCGCTCATCGGAGCCCATCTCTTCGAGCAGCTTGAGCACCTGGGTATCGGACAGTTCACCTACGACCTCGAGCTGGCTCTCTTTGGGTAGATAGCCCAACACATTGGCGGCTCGTTCGGTGGAGAGAATGTCCAACACCGTCAAAGCGGCGCTTAACTCTTCATCTTCTTCGATAAGCTCTTCGAGCACTTCGCCGATGTCAGCCGAGCGGATTTCGGCGAGGCGTTCCGCCAATTGCGACTTACTGGGATCTTCCTTGACCAGCTCATCGAGCAGCTCGGTCTTCAACGCCTGTAAGGCTTCTTCGTTTAGCGCCATCGCTCGCTCCTGAGACGTTCAACTCTGGGATGACTCACCCGCATATTAACAGACAAAAAAAACGCCCCTTAAACCCTGAATCGGGTTTAAGGGGCGTTTGATTACGCAGAGCGTCTAACTAGCCTTTACCCGCCTTTTTACGCAGCTGCTGAATCGTTCGCAGCTGAGCAACGGCTTCGGCAAGTTCAGCGGCAGCACGGGTATAATCCAGCTCCGCTGACTTCTCGTTAAAGGCTTTCAGCGCCTGCTGACGCGCTTCCTCGGCAGCGGCCTCGTCGAGGTCGCTGGCACGCGCCGCAGCGTCTGCCAGGATCGTCACGACATCTGGCTGGACTTCCATGAAGCCGCCAGAGACAAAGAAGTTTTCTTCCTTGCCATCATCGTGGATCACGCGGATCGGGCCCGGCTGAAGCTCGGTCAGCAGCGGGGCGTGCCCCGGCAAAATGCCGAGGTCACCCATAATCCCGGAAGCAATCACCTGCTCAACCTTACCTGAGAAGATGGATGCTTCTGCGCTGACGATATTGCAAGTGAAGCTATTCGCCATAGCGAATCCCCCTAATGGACGGGATTACTTCTTCATCTGGTTGGCTTTTTCGACAGCTTCGTCGATGGAGCCGACCATGTAGAAGGCCTGTTCCGGCAGATCGTCGTAGTCACCCGCGAGGATGCCCTGGAAGCCACGAATGGTGTCTTTCAGCGACACGTACTTACCGGGCGAGCCCGTGAAGACCTCGGCCACGAAGAACGGCTGCGACAGGAAGCGCTGGATCTTACGCGCACGGGCAACGGCCAGCTTGTCTTCGTCAGACAGCTCGTCCATACCCAGAATCGCGATGATGTCCTTCAGTTCCTTGTAACGCTGCAGAACGTTCTGAACGCCACGTGCTACGTCGTAGTGCTCTTCACCGACAACCAGCGGATCCAGCTGACGCGAGGTGGAGTCCAGCGGGTCGATCGCGGGGTAGATACCCAGCTCAGCGATGGAACGCGCCAGTACCACGGTCGCATCCAGGTGCGAGAAGGTGGTGGCTGGCGATGGGTCGGTCAAGTCATCCGCCGGGACGTAAACGGCCTGTACGGAAGTGATAGAGCCCGTTTTGGTCGAGGTGATACGTTCCTGCAGAACGCCCATCTCTTCGGCCAGCGTCGGCTGGTAACCTACCGCAGACGGCATACGACCCAGCAGGGCGGATACTTCGGTACCGGCCAGGGTGTAACGGTAGATGTTGTCGACGAACAGCAGAACGTCGCGGCCTTCATCACGGAATTTCTCCGCAATGGTCAAACCGGTCAGCGCCACGCGAAGACGGTTACCGGGCGGCTCGTTCATCTGACCGTAGACCAGCGCTACCTTGTCGATAACGTTGGATTCGGTCATTTCGTGATAGAAGTCGTTACCCTCACGCGTACGTTCACCGACACCAGCGAATACAGAGTAGCCGCTGTGCTCGGTGGCGATGTTGCGGATAAGCTCCATCATGTTAACGGTTTTACCAACACCCGCACCGCCGAACAGACCGACCTTACCGCCTTTCGCGAAGGGGCAGACCAGATCGATGACCTTGATACCGGTCTCGAGCAGCTCGTTAGACGCTGCCTGATCGGCATAGCTCGGCGCTTTTCGGTGGATCGGCATACGCTCTTGCTCACCGATCTCACCTGCTTCGTCGATCGGCTCGCCGAGTACGTTCATGATGCGACCCAGCGTTTCCTTACCGACCGGTACGGAAATCGCGGCACCTGTGTTGGTTACGTCCAAGCCACGTTTCAAGCCCTCGGTGGAGCCCATGGCAATGGCGCGTACTACGCCGTCGCCCAGCTGCTGCTGGACTTCGAGGATGGTCTCAACGTTGGAGACCTTCAGCGCGTCGTAGACCTTGGGCACAGAGTCCCGCGGAAACTCTACGTCAATCACCGCGCCGATGATTTGTACGATACGTCCGCTCATCTTGGTTCCTCTCAAAAACCTGCAAATGAAACCTGTTTGCCGGGAGCCACCTTAGCGATGGCAGGCTCCCTTGGCGTTATACGGCTGAAGCGCCGCCGACGATCTCGGAAATTTCCTGGGTGATGGCGGCCTGACGGGCCTTGTTGTACACCATCTCCAGATCGTCGATCAGGTTGCCCGCGTTATCAGTGGCACTCTTCATAGCGATCATTCGGGCGGCCTGTTCGCACGCACCGTTTTCGACTACCGCCTGATACACCTGCGATTCGATGAATCGAACCAACAGGCTGTCTAGCAACGCCTTGGCATCCGGTTCATACAGGTAGTCCCAGCTTCCGGGACGGGCGTTTTCTTCGTCATGCTTAGCGTCAGCGCCCATGTCAGGCGACAGCGGAAGAAGCTGACGCACGACGGGCCGCTGGGTCATGGTGTTGACGAACTCGTTATACACCACGTACAGACGATCCAGGCGTCCTTCGTCATACGCTTCGAGCATGACCTTGACACTACCGATCAGACCCTCGACGGTCGGTGCTTCCCCTAGTCCGCTCTTGGCCGCAATCAAGTTGCCACCGTAGTTGCGGAAGAAAGCACCGGCTTTCGAACCGAGGGCACAGAAGTCCAGCTCAGCGCCTTGCTGTTTCCAGGCAACGGCGTCTTTCACCACTGCCTTGAACAGGTTGACGTTCAAGCCGCCACACAGGCCACGATCGGTGGAGACCACAATGTAACCAACACGCTTTACCTCGTTACGCTCGACCATATAGTCGTGCTTGTACTCGGGGTTCGCGTCGGCAATGTGGCCTACCACGTTACGAATCTGCTTGGCGTACGGCTGGCCAGCCTTCATCAGATCTTGCGCTTTACGCATTTTCGATGCAGCCACCATTTCCATGGCGCTGGTAATCTTCTGCGTATTTTTAATGCTCCCGATCTGGGTGCGTATCTCTTTTGCAGCTGCCATAGCGATCTACCTTTCGTTCGTGGCTCTCAGAAAGCATGCAAGCCCGCCCGTAGGCGGGCCGGACATTACCAGCTCTGAGTCGCCTTGAACTTCTCGAGACCTGACTTCAAGCCGTCCTGAATTTCACCGTTGTAGTCGCCGGTCTGGTTGATCTTATCGAGCAGCTCGCTGTGCTCGGACTTCATGTAGTCGTGCAGGGCACGTTCGAAGTCCAGCACCTTGTCGACGCTCACATCGTCCAGGTGACCTTCGTTAGCGGCGTACAGAGACAGCGCCATTTCCGCCACTGACATCGGCGAGTACTGCTTCTGCTTCATCAGTTCGGTCACGCGTTGGCCGTGCTCGAGCTGCTTACGCGTGGCCTCGTCAAGGTCAGAGGCAAACTGCGAGAACGCCGCCAGTTCACGATACTGAGCCAGGGCCAGACGCACACCGCCACCCAGCTTCTTGATGATCTTGGTCTGCGCAGCACCACCGACACGAGAAACCGAGAGACCTGCGTTGATCGCCGGACGAATACCGGAGTTGAACAGGTTGGTTTCCAGGAAGATCTGACCATCGGTGATAGAGATAACGTTGGTCGGAACGAACGCCGATACGTCACCACCCTGTGTTTCGATGATCGGCAGTGCGGTCAAGGAACCGGTTTTGCCCTTCACTTCGCCGTTGGTGAACTTCTCGACGTAGTCGGCGTTGACGCGAGCGGCACGCTCCAACAGACGCGAGTGGAGATAGAACACGTCACCCGGGTAAGCTTCACGGCCCGGCGGACGACGCAGCAGCAGCGATACCTGGCGGTAGGCAACGGCCTGCTTGGAAAGATCGTCATACACGATCAGTGCGTCTTCACCGCGGTCACGGAAGTACTCGCCCATGGTGCAGCCAGAGTAAGCGGCCAAGAACTGCATCGGTGCCGGGTCGGCAGCGCCCGCGGCCACGACGATGGTGTGATCCATCGCGCCGTGCTCTTCTAACTTGCGCACCACGTTGGCAATGGTCGACTGCTTCTGACCGATGGCGACGTAGACACAGGTCACGCCTTTGCCTTTCTGGTTGATGATCGCATCGATGGCAATGGCGGATTTACCGATCTGACGGTCACCGATGATCAACTCACGCTGACCACGACCGATCGGTACCATGGCGTCGATGGATTTCAGACCGGTTTGGATCGGCTCGTCAACGGACTGACGGGTAATAACGCCAGGCGCCACTTTTTCGACCGCGTCAGTCTGTTTGGCGTTGATGTCGCCTTTGCCGTCGATGGGGTTACCCAGCGCATCGACCACACGACCCACCAGCTCGGGGCCTACCGGCACTTCCAGAATGCGACCGGTACACTGGGCGGTCATGCCTTCTTCGAGCTGCAGGTAGTCACCCAGGACAACGGCACCCACGGAGTCACGCTCCAGGTTGAGTACCATGCCGAAGATGCTGTTGGGGAATTCGATCATTTCACCGAACATCGCGTCTTCGAGGCCGTGAATTTTCACGATACCGTCGGAAACGCTGACGATGGTGCCCTGATTACGGGCTTCGGATGCGACGTCAAGCTTCTCGATTCGCTGCTTGATGATGTCGCTGATCTCGGAAGGATTCAGTTGCTGCATGCCATGTCCCTCAGACTCAAGCGGTCAGCGCTTCGGAAAGTCGGTTCAATCGACCACGCACCGAACCGTCAATGACGGTATCGCCGGCACGCAGGATGACACCGCCAATCAGCGCCTTGTCCACCTGAGTAGTAATGGAGATTTCGCGATTCAGACGTTTCTTGAGCGCGTTTGCTAGCTTGGTCTGCTGTTGGCTGTCCAGCTCGTAGGCGGACGTGACCAATACCTCGACTCGCTGCTCATGATCGGCACGCAGGTGCTCGAACTGTTCAGCGATGAAAGGCAGAGCCAACAGACGACCTTGGTCGGCCAGGGTATCCAGAAAGCGCGACACGTCGGTGCTCTGCTCCGGCAACATATCAGCGAGCAGAGCGACCTTTTTGTCGTTCTCGAGCTTTGGACTGCCCAGCAGGCGACGTACATCGCTGTTGGCAACCGCTGCGCTTAAAAAACCCAGCGCTTTGGACCAGCTATCAAGCGCCTCATGATCACGCGCGTATTCAAACGCCGCCTTAGCGTAAGGACGAGCGACGGTCAATAATTCCGCCATGGGTCACCTCCTTACAGTTCAGCAGCAAGCTCATCAAGTAACTTGCGATGTGCTTTCTCGTCGACCGAAGCTTCAAGGACACGCTCGGCACCTAGGATGGCGAGGTGAGAAACCTGGGCACGAAGCTCGTCTTTTGCACGATTCACTTCTTGCTCGATTTCGGAACGAGCGCTTGCCATCAGGCGTTCGCCTTCAGCGCGAGCCTGTTCGCGTGCTTCTTCGATCATTTGAGCAGAGCGCTTGTTGGCTTGCTCGAGAATTTGAGAAGCCTGCTCCTTGCTTTCACGCAGCGTTTGCTCAGCACGCTCTTGAGCAAGCTCAAGGTCGCGCGTCGCACGGCTGGCTGCGTCCAAGCCATCAGCAATTTTCTTCTGACGCTCGTGAAGCGCGTTGCTGATCGGAGGCCACACATACTTTATGCAAAACCAGACAAAGATCGCGAAGGCGATCGTCTGCCCGATAAGCGTCATGTTGATATTCACAGGGATGTACCTCTGACAAGTTCGTGGCGACCGGAGTGAAACAAAACCGAGCGGATGACCGCTCGGTCAAGCTGCATTAACCGGCGACTACGAAGATCAGGTACATCGCGATACCAACACCGATCATCGGAACGGCGTCCAGCAGACCAGCCATGATGAAGGTTTTGGTTTGCAGCTGGTCACCGAGTTCCGGCTGACGCGCAGTCGACTCGAGCAGTTTGCCGCCCAGAAGAGCGAAGCCAATGCCGGTAGCCAGTGCGCCCAGACCGATGATGATAGCAGCTGAGAGATAAACCATTTCCATGATGTTGCTCCTGAGTTTAAGTTTTGGTTAAGGGTTGAGGGTTAATGAAAACGTCGTTGCTTGGTTTAGTGGTGTTCGTGCGCCGCGCTGAGGTAAACCACCGACAGCGTGGTGAAAATAAAGGCCTGCAGCGTTACCACGAGGATGTGGAAGATGGCCCATGGCACGTCCAACAGCCAGATTGCCCAGAACGGTAGTAGCGCAATCAGGATAAAGATAACTTCACCGGCGAACATGTTACCGAACAGACGCAGGCCGAGACCCAGCGGCTTCACCAGCAGGCCGATCACTTCAAGTACCAGGTTGAAGGGGATTAGCGCCCAGTGATTGAACGGCGTTAGTGACAATTCTTTGGCGAAACCACCGGCACCTTTGACTTTGATGCTGTAGTAGATGATCAAACAGAACACGCCTAGCGCCATACCCAGCGTGGCATTGGGGTCCGTGGTCGGTACGATTTTCATGTACTCGACGCCCAGTCGCTTGAAGAGCTCGGGGCCATAGTCGACCGGGATGATCTTCAGCGTGTTCATGAGCAGAATCCACACGAACAGCGTGAGCGCTAGAGGCGCAATGATGGGGTTGCGGCCATGGAACGTGGCCCGCGTGAGGTTTTCGATGAACTCGACAACCATCTCAACGGCATTTTGCAGGCCGCTGGGAACGCCGGTGGTCGCCGCTTTACCGGCTTTACGGAAAATCCAGATGAACAGAAGGCCCATGGCGATGGACCAGCCCATGGTGTCCAAGTGAATGGCCCAAAAGCCCATTTCACGGGCTTCTTCGGCGGAGTGCGCCAGCGACCAGCCATTTTCTGGGTGTTTACCAAAGGTCAGGTTCTGCAAGTGGTGCTGGATATAGTAAGTCGATGAGACTTCGTTTCCTGCGGCCATAGACATGTCACCTCAATCAGTTGTGCGATTTCCCAGGCATTAGCCAAGGCGCAAGCCAATGCGTCAGAACAACCGCAACATAAGCACTAAAAAAGAAAGCGGGGTTTGAGGGGGGCACTACCACGAACACCAGCGCAAACAGCGCCACCGTCAAACCAAACTTGCCTGCCTCGGCACGAAACAGGTCCATTGCGCCCGATATTCGGCGCGTATTGCGAAAAATTCCTAACCGCTGTATGAAGAAAGCATGCGGTAGCAGTGCTACCAACGCTCCCGTTATGACCGACACGACCCCTGGCATCTGAGCAAAGGGGTAAACAAGCATTGCGCCGACTAGCATGACAACGAGCTGGGCGCAGATAAGTCGGACTACATAGGCTCGCCTGCGCTGGGTTTCAATTCGCTGCATATGCGTTCAACATCGTGCCTGTTAGCCAACGATTCCCCAGCGCGTTAAGCGGGTTGCTCACGGTGTCTTCTGGCATACCTATAAGCAACCTGCACAAATCTTGCGCGATTATAGGGAAGCGCTATCACACCTTCAACCGAAGTTGCACGGATTTCGCGCGTTTCAGCGCCGACTTGCGACCAAAGGGTGAAAAACTGGCCGCATCTTCCATTAGCCTGCTATTTAATATGCGACAGGATTCCGTCCAACTCTTCGAGGCTAGTGTAGCGAATGGTGACCTTCCCCTTGCCCTGTTGGCCATGGTCGATCGACACCGGGGCACCCAGCAGTTCGCCTAAATGCGTCTCGAGCCGAGCAACGTCCGGTGTTTTAGAGACCTGCTTGGGAGATGAGGTAGACGCCTGTTGAGTCTGAACTTTTTTTACCAATGCCTCGGTGTCGCGCACCGTAAGATCTTTATTGACCACTTCGTGGGCCACCTGACGCTGCTGGGCACTGGACAGCGATAGCAGCGCTCGGGCGTGGCCCATATCGAGATCTCCCCGCTCCAGCAGTGTCTGCACTTCCGGGTCGAGGGCGAGCAGGCGCAGAAGATTGGCCACTTGGGTCCGGGATTTTCCTACTGCATCGGCGATCTGCTGCTGCGTTAGCTCGAATTCGTCGCCCAGGCGCTTCAAGGCCAATGACTCTTCGATCGCGTTGAGATTTTCCCGCTGAATGTTTTCGATCAGCGCCAGCGCCAGCGCTACCTCATCGCTAACGTGGCGAATGACGGCGGGAATGACGTCTAGCTCGGCCAACTGCGCCGCTCGCCAGCGCCGCTCACCGGCAATGATTTCGTAACGCTCTTGGCCAATGGGACGAACGACAATGGGTTGCATGACCCCTTGGGCGCGAATGGAGTCGGCAAGCTCTTCCAGCGCTTCGGGCTGAATGTCGCGGCGAGGTTGATACTTGCCACGTGTCAATTGACCCAGCGGCAGGCGCTCCAAACGTTCGGGGGCGTCATCCGACATGCCCTCGGGTAGGGACGCCTCAGCGTTGTCCAGCGTTGTCTCGCCGGTGAGATCCAAACTGTCACGACGACGGGCGCCCGCACCAATCAGGGCATCCAGGCCACGTCCTAGCGCGCGTTTACGCGTCATTCGCTTTCCCTCGTACTTTTTATGTTACGTACTGTTAACGCTACGGTAGCCACCGTTACAACGATAGGCGCCGAATCATCTCTTTGGCCAGCACGCGATAGGCTTGGCTACCCCGCGAGAAACGCGCATATTGGGTCACAGGAACACCATGGCTCGGCGCTTCAGCGACTTTGACGTTGCGCGGAATGGTCGTTTTGAGCAGCGCATCACCGAAAAAGTCGCGCAGTTGCTTATCCACTTCCCGAGTGAGGCTGGTGCGCTTGTCGTACATGGTGCGCAAAATGCCCGACACGGCAAGCTCGGGGTTCACACTTTGCTTGATCTGCTCCACGGTATCCAGCAATGCCGAGAGGCCTTCCAGCGCATAAAACTCGCACTGCAGCGGGATCAGCACGCCGTGGGCTGCCGTCAGAGCATTCACGGTCAGCATGTTCAGCGACGGGGGGCAGTCGATCAGCACCACGTCATAGTCGTTTGCAACGCTGGCGAGCGCTAGTGACAAGCGACTTTGGCGTTGGTCGCTGTCCAGTAGTTCCACTTCTGCTGCCGTCAGGTCACCGTTACCAGGGAGCACATCGTAGCGCACCGTCTGCCCGCGCACGATGACGTCACCGGCGGAGGCCTCGCCAAGCAGCACGTCGAGTACGCTTTTTTCAAGATCGTATTTATCGATCCCGCTGCCCATGCTGGCGTGTCCCTGGGGATCGAGATCCACCAACAGTACGCGGCGATCCAGAGCCGCCAGGCTCGCGGCCAGGTTAACGGCTGAAGTGGTCTTGCCCACGCCGCCTTTTTGGTTGGTCAGGGCAATGATCTGGCTCACTACGCAACTCCTTTTGGGGTCAGGATCAACAGCTGCCGCTCGGCGGTTTCGAAGGGTACATTCAACAGGTGGCGTTCACTCAGTGCAATGCCGTCGGGCAATTCACGTAGCTCGTCATCGGCACCGGGACCTTTCATCGCTAGCCACTGACCGTCGGCGGCGGGCAGTGAGTGGGTCATCGTCACGAAGTCGACCAGACTGGCAAACGCCCGCGAAATTACTTGATCGAACGATTGCCCGGCAAACTGCTCGACGCGGGCTTGGGTCGGGGTCACATTCGTCAGTGACAGCTCCATCACCGCTTGGCGCTGGAAACGTACTTTTTTGCCATTGCTATCCAACAGCGTTACCCGAAGCTCCGGGTTCATGATGGCCAGTACCAAGCCCGGCAGGCCTGGCCCCGCCCCTACGTCGAGAAGCTCAGGACCATGAACGTAGGGCGCCACAGCGGCGCTATCCAGCACATGGCGGGAGACCATCTCCTCGACATCGCGCACTGCAGTGAGGTTATAAGCCCGATTCCACTTGTGCAACAGCGCTAGTAATCCGAGTAGTTGCTCTCGTTGCGTCGTCGTCACGGATATGCCCAGGTCGGCCAGCCCCTGGTCCAACTTGGGCGTAACGCCGCTGGGCAGCAGATCGATCAATGGCTGCAGTGCGCTCATCCGTTGGCGACCTCGGTATGACTGACCAAACGGCGCTTTTTCAGGTGAATCAACAGAATCGACACCGCCGCTGGCGTCACACCGGAAATACGAGCGGCTTGCGCGAGGGTTTCCGGGCGCGCAGCGCTGAGCTTTTGGCGGATCTCATGGGAGAGCCCTTCCACCGTCTGATAATCCAGTTCGGCGGGTAACGGGGTAGCTTCGTGGCGCTTCAGCTTATCGATTTCATCCTGCTGACGGTCGATATAGCCCTGATACTTGGCCTGAATCTGCACCTGCTCGGCGACCGCGTCGTCGTCGATACCGCCGCTCTCCATGCCAGGTAGCTCGGCGATATCGGCATAGGTCAGCTCGGGGCGTTTCAGTAGATCACTCAGACTGTACTCACGCGGCAGCGGTTTACCGGTCTTTTCGGCAATTTTTGCAGCGGCCGGGCTGTTGGGCTGTACCCAAGCAGTGGCCAGACGCGCCGTTTCACGCTCGATGGCGTCACGCTTTTGGCTGAAGGCTGCCCAACGGGCGTCGTCGACCAGACCCAGCTCGCGGCCCTTCTCGGTCAAGCGCAGATCGGCATTGTCTTCACGCAGCAGCAAACGGTACTCCGCACGGGACGTGAACATACGGTAGGGCTCTTTGGTGCCCATGGTGATCAAGTCGTCTACCAGTACGCCCAAGTAAGCTTCATCACGGCGCGGGTACCACGCCTCGAGCTGCTTGGCGCGGCGAGCGGCGTTCAAGCCCGCCAAAAGACCTTGCGCACCGGCTTCTTCGTAACCGGTGGTACCGTTGATCTGTCCGGCAAAAAACAGGTTGTGGATAAATTTCGTTTCCAGAGAGTGTTTCAAATCCCGTGGATCGAGGAAATCGTACTCAATGGCATAACCAGGACGCGTGATGTGCGCGTTTTCGAGCCCTTTGATCGAGCGCACCACCTGCAACTGCACGTCGAAAGGCAGCGAGGTCGAGATGCCGTTGGGATAGAGCTCGTGGGTATCCAGACCTTCCGGTTCGATGAACACCTGATGGCTCGATTTGTCGGCAAAGCGGTGCACTTTGTCTTCAATCGACGGGCAGTAGCGCGGGCCGATCCCTTCGATTACGCCAGAGTACATTGGCGAGCGATCCAGGTTACCCAGGATGATCTCGTGGGTACGCTCGTTGGTGTGAGCAATATGGCAGCTCACCTGCTGGGGGTGCATTTCCCGCGAGCCGAGATAAGACATTACTGGCGTTGGCGTATCGCCCGGCTGCTCTTCCAACTGCGAAAAATCGACGGTCTTGGCGTCAATACGTGGCGGCGTACCGGTTTTGAGTCGGTCAACGTGAAACGGCAACGCACGCAGACGTTCCGCTAGCGCGTTGGAGGGCGGATCACCGGCGCGGCCGCCGCGGCTTTGATCGAGTCCAATGTGAATAACCCCACCCAGGAAGGTGCCGGTCGAGAGCACGACGGATTCTGCGTGGAAGCGAATGCCCGTCTCGGTCACGACGCCACGCACGGTGTCGTTATCCACAATGAGATCGCCAGCCGCCTGCTGAAAAATCGTCAGGTTGGGTTGGTTTTCCAACATGCCGCGAATGGCGGCTTTGTAGCGGACGCGATCAGCCTGGGCACGAGTTGCGCGTACCGCGGGCCCTTTGCGTGCATTGAGCACGCGAAACTGGATGCCGCCTAAATCCGTGGCTAGCCCCATTGCACCGCCGAGCGCATCGATTTCTTTGACCAAATGACTTTTGCCAATGCCACCGATGGCCGGGTTGCACGACATTTGGCCGAGCGTCTCGATGTTGTGGGTCAGCAATAGGGTTTGACAGCCCATACGAGCAGAGGCCAGTGCGGCTTCGGTTCCCGCATGGCCACCGCCGATGACAATCACGTCAAAGCGGTCGGGGTAATTCAAGAGACACCTCGTCTTGCGCCTATTGGCACGGATGATGTGGTCAGCGATTCGCCGCTGATGAAATTAGCCCGCCAGTATAAACCTCCTGTGGGTAACCGTCAGGTTTTTCCACACCCCGTATGCAACGCAGTGTCGTTATTAATAACAAAATAAAAATATATAAGAGAAGTTCTGTTGATGTTGTAACTATTGGTGTGGACAAAATCTGTTGATAAGTCAATATTCTCTATATTTTTTATAACCTTATATTGTTGACCTTTACGTGATTAAAGGGCGGAGTGCCTGCGTAGAAGCGGTGGCGGAGCTGTGGATGAAACATCGACTTACCCACAACGCTGCCTGACAACGGGTTATCCACCTATGGATACCGTGCTTGTTACCGTACCTGTGAACAAGCCGGTCGATACGGCCGTATCGCTTCAAGAGGTGCCCATGCTGGGGGCTGTGGCGATGTAAGAGTGTGCTTGTAAAAAATAGTATCCACAGGCAAAAAAAATGGCCTGTCAGCAAGACAGGCCATTGGGTGGGTCGCTTTTTGTGCTTTGGTCGCCTTTAACAGAGCGGAGATCAAGTACGTATCAGTGCTTGAGTACGCGCGCCAAAAACGATTGGGTGCGCTCGTGTTGAGGCGCATCAAAGAGTTGCTCGGGTGGGCCTTGTTCGGCAATTTCGCCCTTATGGATAAAGATGATGCGGTCGGCTACCTCACGGGCAAAGCCCATTTCGTGGGTCACGATCACCATGGTCATGCCCTCCTTAGCTAGCTCTCGCATGGCATCCAGCACTTCACCAATCATCTCGGGATCGAGCGCCGACGTTGGCTCGTCGAACAGCATGAGGCGCGGCTCCATCGCCAACGCACGCGCCAGCGCCACACGCTGCTGCTGGCCGCCGGAGAGCTGGCTGGGATACTTGTTGGCCTGATCGGCAATGCCGACGCGCTCCAGCAGCCGCTTGGCGGTCTCTTCGGCGTCTTGGCGGCTCCAGCCGCGGACCTTCATGGGTGCCAGCGTAATGTTGTCGAGCACGCTCAGATGGGGAAAGAGATTGAACTGCTGGAACACCATGCCCACTTCGGTACGGATGGTTTGCAGCGCCTGGCTGCTTTTACCGTTGGGCAACAGCGTGTTGCCGTCGACCTCTAAACTACCTGACTGAAACTCTTCCAGACCGTTGATACAGCGGATCAACGTGGACTTGCCGGAACCACTGGCTCCGATGACCACGACGACCTCACCCGGGACGATGTCCAGGTCGATATCCTTGAGAACGTGCAGACTGCCAAAGTGCTTGTGGAGCTTTTGCATACGCACAATGGGCGTTTGAGTTGAAGTCATCGTGCGCTCCTTATTGTCCGGCGAGGCCACGGCGCTCTAGTTGACGCAGCACCAGGGAAAGGGTCCAGGTAATGGCGAGATACATCAGCGCCACCATGAAGTAGACCTCCAACGCGGTGAAGGTGGTCGCGATATAGATTTGCCCTTGGCGTACTAGCTCACTCACCCCGATGACGGAGAAGAGCGAGGTGTCTTTGATACTGATGATGCCCTGATTGCCGAGCGGCGGAATCATGCGGCGCAGTGCCTGAGGCCAGATGACATAGCGGAAGGCTTGTACCCTAGAGAGGCCAAGTGAAAGCGATGCTTCGCGCTGGCCGCGTTCGATGGATTGCACGCCGCCGCGAACGATCTCGGAGATATAAGCCCCAGAGTTGACGGCAATGGCGGCAATACCCGCGACCAGGGCATTGATGGGCCCACCCAGCAGTTGCGGCAAGCCGTAAAAGATGAAAAGCACCTGGACCAAGATGGGGGTGCCGCGGAATACCTCGACGTATACGATGGCAGGCCAGCGTAACCAGCGCACGGGACTAATGCGCAGCAGGCCGAAGAAAATACCGATGAAAAAGCCAATCGCTAGACCGCCAAAGGAGATCAGTAGCGTCCAGGGAATACCGGGTAATAAATAGGGGATCGAGCTAAACGCAGCCGACCAGTCGAACTGAAAGTTAACGTCCACGCGTTATCTCCAGGTAAAGAAAACAACGACACAGGGCCGGGGGAAATGGCCGCCCGGCCCTGTGGTGAGAATCGCTTCAAGCGTTGGCGATGAGCTATTGCGCGATTTAGTCAGCGCTAGGGGCTTCACCGAACCATTTGGTGTAGATCTCGTCGTAGGTGCCATCTTCACGCATAGCGGCTAGTGCCTCATTGGTCGGCTCTACCCACTCGCTGCCTTTGTGGAAGACGATGCCGTACTGCTGGCCTTCGTATAGCGGGCCGACGACCTTAGTACGTCCCTCACCACGGGTTTGTGAGAAGTAAGCTACGTTGGGCGCATCGTAAAGTACGGCATCGACGTTACGGCCCAGCAGTGCCATGTACATATCGGCGGTGCCGGGATAGGGCGTGATGTCGGCGTTCTCGCCTAGCTCTTGTTGTAGGAAGTCGTAGCTGGTAGAGCCGATTTTGGTGGCCACTGACAGCCCTTCGAGGTCCTCGATGGAGGAGACCTCTTCGTTGTCGGCGCGTACGATGATTTGCAGACCGGAGTCGTAGTAGGGATCGGAGAAGTCGACGACTTGAGCGCGCTCTTCAGTGATAGTGGTGCCCGCAATGGCGATTTCTTGACTGCCGGTTTGCACCGCAGGAATGATGCCCGAGAACTCCATGGTGGTGAGATTGACTTCGAAGCCAGCGCGCTCGGCCACTTCGTTGATGATGTCCATGTCGAAGCCGATCATTTCACCGGTATCGGGGTCGAGCATTTCGAAAGGCACAAAGCTTGGGTCAGTGGCCACGTTGACGGTAGGCGTTTGCGCAAACGCAGTGGTACTGCCCAAGCCCAGTGTAATGGCCGTGGCGATCGCAGAGGTAGTGAATAGGTGTTTCATTAGTTTCCCCATGTTTTATGTGGTTAGCCACGCAATTTATAGAATTTTTTTCTTATAAATCGGCTAGGCAACCGTTATTGACCTTTCAACCTTGGCGAGAAACCGCCAAGGCGTCAAGTCATGGGGAGCGGTTGTCACCAACGCTGGTCACACCATAAACGAGGCGCCACACCCGCAAGTGGTGGTGGCATTGGGGTTTTGGACACGAAAACGCGCACCCGCCAGGCCCTCTTCATAATCGACCGTGGAGCCGACCAAGTACTGGTAGGAGAGCGGGTCGACGACCAGCGAGGCGTCGCCAAACTCGATCAGCGTGTCGTCGTCGGCAACGCTATCCGCGAAGTCGAAACCGTACTGAAAACCCGAGCAGCCGCCACCGGTGACGTAGACGCGCAGTTTCAGTGCCGGGTTACTCTCTTCGGCCATCAACGCTTTGATACGTTTGCGTGCGCTGTCCGACAGTAACAGGGGGGTTGGAACAAAAGCTTCTGCACCGCTCATGGGTACCTCCCGCGAGCTTTAAAAACGAATAATCCGCAATGAGGGACGATTATGGGTAATTCCCAGCAAATTGGTCAACTATTGCATCGGCATATCAAGCAGAGGGCAGCTCGCCGAGGAGGCGCTGTGAATCCTTCCATGGAAGCTACATTTGCCCTCCTTGGCAAATGACCTCCTCTCTGAGCTGCCCTCTGCATGCTGGTTTTGCGAGTTGTTTAAGGCATCAGCGCAGGAGCGTTCAGGCCCATGTGTTCGTCGAAGCCAAACATCAGGTTGAGGTTTTGGATGGCTTGACCCGAGGCACCCTTCACGAGGTTATCGATGACCGACAGGACCACGACCGTATTGCCGTCATTCGGGCGGTGGATGGCGATCCGGCAGGTATTGTTGCCTTTGACACTGCGGGTTTCCGGATGGCTACCGGCAGGCATCACGTCGACGAACGGCTCATTGGCGTAGCGTTGCTCGAACAGTGCCTGTAGATCCTCTGGCTCGGCGGTGAGCGTGCCATAGAGCGTGGCGTGAATGCCGCGGATCATGGGCGTTAGATGAGGAACGAAGGTCAATACCACCGGGTGGGACTGCATGTCGCTCAAGCCTTGACGGATTTCCGGCAGGTGCCGGTGGCCGCTCGCGCCGTAGGCTTTCATGGACTCACTGGCCTCGGCCAGTAGCGAGCCGACCTTGGCACCGCGACCAGCGCCGGTTACGCCGGATTTACAGTCGGCAATCAGCTGGCTCGGATCGATCAAGCCAGCCTCCAATAGCGGTAAGTAACCAAGCTGAACCGCCGTGGGATAGCAGCCGGGCACCGCGATCAGGCGCGCTGTCTTGATCTTTTCGCGATGCATTTCAGGGAGGCCGTAGACGGCTTCTTCGAGCAGTTCGAGCGCGCCGTGGGGTTGGTCGTACCAACGGCTCCACTCGTCGGCATCGCGCAGCCGGAAGTCGGCGGAGAGATCGATCACCCGAGTGCCGTTGGCCAGCAGCTCGCCGGCAAGCGCGTGGGCAACGCCGTGGGGCGTGGCGAAAAAGACCGCATCCATCGCGCCCAGCGCCTGAGCGTCGGGTTCGCTAAACGCCAAGGTGTCATAGTGGCCGCGCAAATTAGGGTACATGTCGCACACTTTTACGCCCGTCTCCGAGCGCGAGGTAATGGCCTTGACGTTTACCTGAGGGTGCTGAGCCAGCAGTCTGAGAAGTTCGACGCCGGTATAACCGGTGCCGCCCACGATGCCAACGTTTATCACAAACCACTCCTTGTGCGCTTCGCGCAATCGACGCTTGAATAATTAACAGCCTAATGAGTGTGACCAGGCTGTCGAAGTGTATCCAGCTATGATACACAAGAGAGGCAGCGCTTGAGAGCGCTGCACAGCACGAGACAATGAAACGAACAACAAACGCAAGGACGGACGTTGTGGCACGTTTTTCTCGGTCAGACTTCACCCTAGAGAGCTTTCGCCGCCAATTGGCGAACGTGGATGCGTTGCCGCAGCTATGTGTGCTGGGGCTGGTGTCCGGGGTGATTACCGGGGCGGTGATGGTGGCGTTTCGCCTGCTGCTGGAAGCGGGGGCGGCGCTCTACATGCCGGACGGTGATCCGGAAGCCTTCGAAGGGTTGACGCCTTGGCTAAGAGCACTTCTGCCGATCATGGCCGTCACGTTGATTGGTCTGTTGCTCTATCGGCAGCGGTCTACCGCACGCAAACTCGGCGTCAGCCATGTGATCGAGCGACTGACCTATCATCAGGGTCGCTTCCCGCTGCGCAACTGGCTGAATCAATGGTGGGTGGGTGTGGTTTCGGTGCTTGGTGGTTTGTCCGCCGGGCGCGAAGGCCCGGCGATCCACTTGGGCGCGGCGGCGTCCAGCGGGTTAGGGCTTAAGCTGCGGCTGCCCAATAATAGCTTGCGGGTGTTGGTGGCTTGCGGCACTGCGGCGGGTATTTCCGCTTCGTTCAATACGCCCATTGCGGGGGTCATCTTTGCCATGGAAGTGGTGATGATGGAGTACACCCTGATGAGCTTCATGCCGGTGATCCTGGCCTCCACCATGGGCGCGCTGGTGGCGCAGGTGATGTATGGCAACGAGCCTGCGTTTCGCATTCCCGAGGTGGCGTTAGGCTCGCTGATGAATCTGCCCTGGATCGTGGTGATTGGCTTGGTCATAGGTTTGATGGCAGGGCTCTTCATCCATATTTCACGAAGTCAGCGCCTACAAACCCTGCCGCTGTGGTTGAGATTGGGCGTCGTGGGTGTCGGCACCGGGGTATTGGCGTGGTGGTTTCCGGAGATTCAAGGAATTGGCTATGACAGTGTCGCCGCGGCACTGAATAATCAGTTGGCTATCAACGTTCTGCTGGCGCTGATGGTGGCCAAACTGTTGATCACGGCGATAACCGTCGCAGGCGGTGTGCCGATTGGTATTATTGGCCCGGTACTGGTGGCGGGGGCAGCCACTGGGGCGCTGGGTGGCATGCTCGGCGGCTGGCTATGGCCCGAGAAAGCCGCTGACCCGGGCATTTACGCCATGCTCGGCATGGCAGCGATGATGGGGGCTGTTCTACAGGCGCCTCTCGCGGCGCTGATGGCGCTACTAGAGCTGACGCATACCCCCAATATCATGTTGCCGGGAATGCTGGTCGTGGTGGTGGCCTGCTTGACGTCGCGCCAGCTTACGGGCTGTGAAGGTTTCTTCATTAGCTCGGTACGCTACGGGTTACACCCCCTTCAGCAGCCGCTGATGCAGGCGCTTTCCCGGGTCTCGGTCCCAGCGGTCATGGAGCGTCGCTTAGTGCGCACTGAACGAATGATCACACCTGACCAAGCCCGCCGCTTGCTGGAAACCAACCCCATGTGGCTGGTGATCGAGCGCTCCAGTGATGACAAGCCCGTGCTGGCGCTGAAGGCGGCAGAGCTTGCTCGCTGGCTCTTGGAGCATGACGAAGCGCTCAATGGCGAAGCACCGCCGGAAGATGAGTTGGTGGATCTCTTGGAGATTCCCGGCCAACGGTTGGAAATGGCCCCGATTGGGCTACAGGCCACACTATCCGAGGCGTTTTTGAAGCTTCAAGACAGCGCGCTTGGGGCACTGTACGTCGTACATGGCTACCGACCAAAGCAGCAGCGAATTTCAGGTATCATTACTCGTGGCGCGATCGAGCGTTATTACCACTACACTGACGCTCGACAGCCGGATGTCCGTGATACTGATCCCTAATAAAGAGCCCACCGCCTAAGGAGAGACCATGTACGAATGGGTAAAGGCCATTCATTTGATGGCCGTTGTGACCTGGTTTGCCGCACTGTTCTATTTGCCAAGACTGTACGTGTACCACGCCATGGCACGCGACAAAGGCGATGAGCAAGCGATCACTTACTTCAAGACCATGGAGCGCAAACTCTATCGTGGCATCATGACGCCATCGATGATCCTGGTGCTGATTTTTGGGGGCTGGATGCTCTATTTGGTGCCCGCATGGTTTAGCCAAGGCTGGATGCATGCCAAGCTCACGCTCGTGGCGCTGCTGATTGCCTATCACCACGTTTGCTTGATTTATTTAAAACAGTTCGATCAGTCGCGCTGCACCAAGAGCCATGTCTTCTTTCGCTGGTTCAATGAAGCCCCGGTGATTGCACTGGTCGCGATTATTTTACTGGCGGTAGTGAAGCCCTTTTGATGCGTCGTCCCCTTCCCCCTGTCGTCTTAGTGTTAGCAGGCCATGATCCAACGGGCGGTGCCGGGCTGATGGCCGATAGCGAAGCCGTCGCCGCCTGTGGCGGGTGGGCCGTCACCATCCCCACGGCGCTGACTGTACAAAATTGTCATAACGTGTCCCGCGTGATGCCCGCTGACCCTGGGTCCATGCGGCAAATGGCCGAAGCCGTCAGTGACATGCAGATTGCGGCGATCAAGCTGGGGCTGCTGGCAGACGAGGCCACGCTGCGCGCTGCCGAGCAGATCATTCGCCGTTTTCCTGGCGTGCCGGTGGTGGCCGATCCGGTGCTGAAAGCAGGAGGGGGCGCTGTGTTATCCACAGCCGCTTTACAGACGCTTTACCGAGACCGGCTGTTGCCGCTTGTGGATATCTTGACGCCGAACCGCTTTGAGTTGGCGGCGCTGACACCGGAAATTCTAGAGTCCCATGACGACACTGCCCGGGCGGTGTCACTGCTGTCACAAGGTTGCCAAGCGGTGCTGGTGACGGCAACGGATGACCCCTTACCCGGTTCAGCCGAGCAGGTGGTGCATACGCTGCACTCGCCCGATACCACTCGCCAGTGGCAGTGGCCGCGCTTACCTGACGTCTTTCATGGTTCTGGCTGTACGCTCGCGTCTGCCCTAGCAGCCCGATTAGCGGTTGGTGAGCGCTTACCAACTGCCTGTGAACAGGCCCAGCACTTTACCTGGGAGAGCTTGTCTCACGGCTACCAGCCCCCGAGTGGCCAATGCTTGCCGAATCGCTTGCCACGTCCCGTGCGCTTTTGATCTCATTGGTAGTAAGTCATTTATACAGAGGATGCCATGACCACATCTGCTGAACTGTTCGACCTCGCGAGTCGCCATATCCCTGGGGGCGTGAACTCTCCCGTCCGTGCCTTCAAAGGGTTGCACCGCCCACCGGTCTTCATGGAACGTGCGCAGGGCGCTTACCTCTTCGATGTCGAGGGCAACCGCTACGTCGATTACATCGGCTCCTGGGGACCGATGATTACCGGTCACGCCGATCAAGACGTATTGGCGGCCGTACGTGCGCGGTTGGATAATGGGCTCTCGTTCGGTACCCCCACGGCCGTGGAAACCACCATGGCAGACCTGATCTGCGACATGATTCCCTCCATGGAAATGGTACGCATGACCAGTTCGGGCACGGAAGCCACCATGTCAGCGATTCGGCTGGCGCGGGGCACCACGGGACGGGATAAGATCGTCAAATTCGAGGGTAACTACCACGGCCACTCGGACTCCCTACTGGTGAAAGCGGGCTCCGGTGCATTGACCCACGGCGAGCCCAGCTCACCGGGCGTTCCGGCGTCGTTGGCCGAACACACCATTACACTCTCCTATAACGACCCGGAGGGGGTGGAAGCGTGCTTTGCCGAGATCGGTGAGCAAATTGCCTGCATCATCGTCGAGCCGGTGGCGGGCAATATGAACTGCATTCCCCCTCAGCCAGGTTTCTTGGAAACCTTGCGCCACGTCTGTAACGAGTACGGTAGTATTCTGATTTTCGATGAGGTGATGACGGGTTTCCGCGTAGCGTTGGGCGGAGCCCAGGCGTACTACGGTGTCACGCCGGATTTGACCTGCTTGGGTAAGATCGTCGGCGGTGGTATGCCGGTCGGTGCGTTTGGCGGCAAGCGCGACATCATGCAGAACATCTCGCCGCTGGGGCCGGTGTATCAAGCGGGCACGCTGTCGGGGAACCCGCTGGCCATGGCCGCCGGGGTGGCACTACTCACTAAGCTGCAGGTGCCGGGCTTCCACGATGCCTTGAGCCAGCGTGTACAAACGCTGTGTAACGGTCTACAAGAGCGCGCCAATGCAGCTCGCGTGCCGATGATGACGCAATCCGCAGGCGGCATGTTCGGTGTGTTCTTCACCTCACAATCCCGTGTGGATAACTTTGCTCAAGCCACGGCGTGTAACCCCGATGCTTTTCGTCGCTTCTTTGGCGCGATGCTGGATCATGGCGTGTACCTTGCGCCTTCTGCCTATGAAGCCGGCTTTATGTCTAGCGCACACACGCCCGAGGATATCCAGCTCACGCTGGATGCGGCCGAGAAAGCCTTTGCCGTTATGTAACGTTAAGTAACTATCTGGCCAAGTGCCTGCTACACTGCAAGAGCCGCTCTTATCGAGCGGCTCTTGTGGTTACCGAGGTAGCTAACATGAAACGATTATCGGCTTGGCACGCGTCACGACGATACGGTGCGTGGTTGACCACCGTTCTTACCCTTGGCTTGTCTTTCCCAGGGCTAGCCGCACAGGAGCAGGATATGACCCAAATCCACATCACCATGAGCGGCTCTCCCGGCGCTGAGTTTTCGGCCGAGTGGCGCATTACCCAGGACGGCGACACCATCGAACATCCTGAAACTCGAGGCACGGTGCCCGCAGAGTTCACCTTCGAAGGAGATACCCTAGAAGGTACCGTCAAACTCCTGAGCGACGATGAGCGGTTGGAAGTCGATATCGTCAAAGGCAGCAACCGTTCGCGCTCTTCTACCCAAGGCAAAGGCGGGACGCTGACGGTGGTGGTACGTTAGGTGACAGCACAAAAAAACCGCCCCCGGAAGGGGCGGTTTTGACGACAAGGCCAAATGTTAGTTGCCTTGACTGACCACGTTATAGTTGCCACTACCAGTGGTTAAGATTTGCGAGAAGTGCTGTCCAGCCCCCCCGAACGCACCACTTTGGTTTACAAAATGGGTGTTGCCATTGCCATTAGTACTGATGAAGGAGTCATGCCCGTAACCCGTTTGGGTCACCGCTGCATAGTTAAAGTCGCCGTCGAGGATGATGTCGCTGTCAAGCTCATCACCTGTTTGGGTGGTATATGTCCGGTTAAAGCTACCGTCAGCTTTCACGTAGCTATCGTTTAGCTCGCCGTCCTGGACGACATTCGACTCGTTGAACCAACCTTCCTGTTGTACCCAAGAGTCGTTTAGTCGGCCCTCTTGCATTACATTAGCCATATTAAATCGACCTTCTTGAACAACAATGGAATCGTTGGTAATGCCCTCTTGAGTTACATAGGCGGTATTTTTAAAGCCGTCTTGATCAATGCTGGAGTAGTTATTGCCTGGTGAAGTAAGGGCCTGACCTACAACATCGTCTTGAGTGACGTTGGCTTTGTTTGAAGTACCCTCTTGCTTGATGCGAGAGTCTTGTGTACCCCATTGTGTTACGGATGTACTGTTAAAATTACCATTTTGCTCGATTTGTGAGTCACTACCCACGGCGCTACCGTTGTAGAGAGAACCACCCATGCTGTCGATATCGGCACGCGAGCCGTTGAACTGCCAGCTCGGTGCAGTTTGAGCCATTGCAGCAGCGCTCATGGTCAGAGCAACGGCAGCAGCGATAGTGGTCATTTGAGTTTTCATGGTTACATCCCCTTTATGATGCTCTTACTTTAGTTATTACTGAGGCCGTATCGACTGCTCAGTAGGTGTCGACGGTGACTGGGCGCGCATTGCCTGAGTAGGCGCGTTGTTCGACGCTAATGCTGCGATAGCCACTCCCCGATTGAGAGACTTGAACATCGCTACGTTGGCCCAACTGAGTCACGTAGGTTTCAAGCGGTTGATCGTTGCCTGACTGGATGACATTAGCGGTGTGATAATTGCCCTTTTGCAAAATGACACCTGCATTATTGCCACCCACTTGTTCGATATTGGCGTTATTCCAATCTCCTCGCTGGCTAATGCGAGAGAAGTTACCTGTTTGATAACTCGCAGAATACGACTGGGTTACGTTCGTACGATTGTTGTTACCAATCTGTTGGATAATGCTGAAGTTACCTTGATAGCTCTGCGCATTGGTATCGTTGAAATACTGCTCAATGCGATGGCTAAAAGAGTCTGCAAAGGTAGGTAATGAAACTGCAGAAGCAATCAAGCAAGCAGCAATAGGTGTCGCTAAGCGAAATGTTGCAGTGCTTTGCTTCGAATCGTTAGGTTTCATTTTTATTCCCTCTGCAACAATTTGTATCTTTTTGTATTTCATGCGTTGAGTTTGGCTGATTTATATTTTGATGCCATAAGTAAAAAATGTATGTTGCAGGCGATTTTTTTAGTTAAATCGAGAAAGAATAGTATGAGAAAACTCATACTTTTATTGGCATATAAAAACGGCTTTGCGTGGTGGCAAAGCCGTCAATAGTTTTATATTGCGTTTCTTTGGTGATAAGTTCAGTAATTCTTATAAAAGCGGCGTGGGGGCATTTAAATAATCGGCCAATACTGAGTTTTGCAAGCTAGCCCCGTTCGATAAATTCCATAGGTTATTCTCTACGCCTCGAGCAATTAAGTGGATAACGGCAGATTCTATGGCTGACATGACGGCAAGCTGGACAGGTTCATTGGTCGTAATGCCGGCTTCCGCTTCCAGGAGCCGCCTAAAATCAATAAAGCGATACACTCCTGCCCGAAGCTCTTTAGAGTAAATGGTTTTGGTCGTCGTCACGTTAGCCAGTATTTCGCCTGTGGATATCTCGACGGCTCGTAAATTGACCGTTACCTGATCCACCTGATACTGCCCTGATGCTCCAATGCCGAAATATTCTGCACCCGCACCACCGGTTCTGACGTTGGACTCATAAGCAATGATGCCTCCTTCAAGCATGACCGATGCTGCTCTTAACGAGGGCAAAGTATCGGGTTGATTAAAGCGCTCAAATTCAGCACGAATGATACGTCGCTCGGTCAGCAGATTTTGCAGCCCCACGCGCTCCAAAGGGATAAACCAACCAGAGTCAGCTAATGCGCCTGTCAACATCGCTGCGGCACCTTGTGTCACGGCGGTGGAAAAAGTACTGGCTGGAGCAGGGCGGTACTGACCCGTTTGGTCTCGAAAATCATACACAGAGACGAAGATTTTCCCTGCCGGTGGAGGTAACGAGACTAAATCTTGATAGGTCGCTCCACGGGGCGTCAGGGTTGCCTGTGCACCCTCTAGATTTTCGGACGTAGCCACCATCCCCGCGCACCCACTTAGGAGACTGACCATTATAATTGAAGCGATGATTTTCATGTTGATCCCCTGGCGACACTTATAGCGTCAGTGTTCGGTTGTTAAACCGTTTTGATTTTCTTAAGTGCCTGTTTTGTTGTTAAGGATTAAATAATCCACCCACGCTAATGTTGGTGACATCCCCTGTTACTTTATCAACTACTCTTACAATAAGCTGTCCACCTTCATCGCGTACAACGACACTGAATTCTCCACTATCGAAAGAGCCTTCACCAATTTCGCCGGCGCCTACATCGCTAATGAGCTGCGAGATGAGTCTGCTTTCAAGACTTTGAATAAGCCGCTCAGTAGAGGATAGAGGTTCGATGCTTCTTGCATTAGGGTCGCTATTGGTGTCCTGTGATTGTGCCTTTCCTAGCAAATAGCTACCCATGAAGGGGTCACCGCCAAAAGATGGGTTGAGAGGCTCGTAAATAAGTTCTCCAGCGGTGCTTTTAAGAGAGAGCGACGCTGCCAAACCAGATATTATCAAGGCACTCAATGTGCTTTTTTTAAGGTTAGCACTCATTAGTTTAACTCCTCTTTTCCTAGGTCTTTGTCTGAGGTAAGCGCTGCCGTGAGCTGCTGTTGCAGAAGCGCTTCTTGGACAACTTGTACAGCTTCTCCTGCGACGCGATCAGCCTCGCTAATACGAGGAGAGAGCTGGGTTCTGAAGTACATTTTATTGCCTTCCATTATCCATAGTTGGCTACCCCAGCGTGCATCGGGGCGTTCCTGTATGGTGAGTGTTGCGTTCCCTATAATGCGGTTGTCCATGGCAAGTTGACTAAATGCACGATAAAAGGTCTTACCTGCCATTGTGATCGTGCGATCCACCATGATGCCGGTCAGCTCACTGCTGCCATGCAGACGGTTCTGTATTTCTGGGCCATCAGGGCTTGATAGCTGGTTAATGTCATCAACAGCTTGGGTATCGCTAACAGACTCTTCCTCGCTAGCGTTAGCACTACCCATTAGGAGTACAAAAAAAAGTAATCCCAATACGTTGGCTGAATGACTTAGGAGGGTTTTTAACATGTCATCAACCTTCATTTAGCTAACGATGGCGCTGCAAACTGCGCGCTGTTTCGATATTGGGTAAAATGGGGCCTAAGTTTTGGTGAATCCAGTTCAGCGCTTGTATACGGTTATGCACATTGATTTTTCTAAAAATATTGTAAAGGTGTGATTTAACCGTGTGCTCACTTACAAAGAGTTTGTCGGCAATCTGTTGATTGGAGGAGCCAGCACTAAGTAGCGAAATGATCTCCATTTCTCGATTGGTCAAGCCGCAGGCAGGTCGAAACGCGTTGCTTTGATATTTGCGGTAAAAAAGGATCAAACGGGCCATCAAATCGCGTGACATCCAAAGCTCACCTTCGAGTAACGCGTGAATCCCTTTACAGATCACTTCAAGACTCTCGTCACGGTAAAAGACGCCTTTGAGCTGGGCGCATGACAGCGCTTCCAGTGCATGGTCCATATCGCGAATATTGAAGGCGGCCAGCGAGGTTTTGGCCAAGTTATCAGGAAGATTTTCCTGCCACTCGGGTAGCTCCTCTACGCCGATATGGTCGCTATCGATGAGTATTAACAGCTTGTTTGGAATGATCGTGGGTAGTGAACTTTTAGGTGAGTGAATGCTTACCGTACACCCTGTGTGTTCGTGTAAGTAATCGGCAAAAAGCTGCGCCTGTGGGCTTTTTTCGGTGATGATGTACACCAAGCCGTGCGTTTTTTCTTGGGACATTGGGGAGGCCTCATGAGCGTAAAGCGTGAGCAGGTGACTAAATGAGTGTTGCCTATAAGCTACATTTCGTAAAGATTTGTTATCAATATAATTATAAAAGTAATTTGCACTTTGTTATTACTTTTTGGAATATATAGTTCAAGCTATTGTTTTTAGATGCATTTACTAGTGGATAATGGTCAATGATTGCGCTGAGTGACAAGATACACTGAGTAACATTGTGTTGCCTTTAGCTGTGTTCTCGATAGGCGTAAACTGGCCCCATCATGTGAAGAGGTCGCCCCTATGAATGCAGCCAATACGCTCGTTTTAGCCAGTGGAAATTCTGGAAAATTAAAAGAATTCAATCAGTTGCTATCGCCCCTTGGACTGGATGTACGCCCCCAGGCTGAGTTTGGTGTGCACGATGTCGAAGAGACTGGACTGACGTTCGTTGAAAATGCGCTGTTAAAGGCCCGTGAAGCGAGTCGCGTAAGCGGGTTACCGGCGCTCGCCGACGACTCAGGTCTGGAGGTCGATGCGTTGCATGGAGCGCCTGGCATTTACTCTGCTCGCTATGCCGGTGAGCCGAAAAGTGACGAGCGTAACAACGAGAAACTGCTGGCAGCACTCAGTGAGTGCGCGGAAGGCCAGCGCACGGGCCGTTATTGGTGTGTCTTGGTCTATTTACGCCATGCAGCAGACCCGGTACCTGTGATCGTTCAACGAAGTTGGGAAGGAGAAGTATTGGCTCATCCCCGGGGAGAGGGCGGTTTTGGCTACGATCCGCTGTTCTGGCTACCCGATCAGGGGATGAGCGTGGCAGAACTGCCCAGTGAAACGAAGAACCGCTTGAGCCATCGCGGACGTGCGTTACACGCGTTGGTGGACATTCTGAAGGTGGCGCATGGCTAATCGATTGCCGCCGCTCTCGCTTTATATTCATACACCTTGGTGTGTACGCAAGTGCCCTTACTGCGATTTCAATTCTCACGAACCTGAATCTGGCGCCAATGACCTACCCGAAGCGGCCTATTTGGCCGCCTTGCTGAGTGATTTGGACGGCGATTTGGCGCTGGCGTCTGGCCGTACTCTTCAAACCATTTTTATTGGCGGCGGCACGCCTAGCTTGCTATCGCCGACGTTTTATCGACAGTTATTCGATGGCATTCGTGAGCGGCTCGCCTTTTCGCCTAGCATTGAAATCACCCTGGAAGCCAATCCAGGCACGACCGAGCAGCAGCGGTTCATTGGTTATCGGGAAGCCGGTATCAATCGATTGTCTTTGGGGGTGCAGAGTTTCCGCCCCACTCAACTGAGTGCGTTGGGGCGAATTCATACCGGCAACGAAGCGGTGACTGCCATCGGTGAAGCCAGAGCGGCGGGATTCGATAACCTCAACATCGACCTCATGCACGGCTTGCCCCAACAAACACCTGAGCAAGCCATGGAAGATATCGATCAGGCGCTTGCCCTCGATCCTGAGCATCTTTCGTGGTACCAGCTCACCCTGGAGCCCAATACGGCGTTTTTTTCTCACCCTCCTCCTTTGCCAGAGGAGGAGGCGTTGTGGGACATTCAGGAGGCGGGGCACCAGCGCCTGGAGCAAGCTGGGCTGCGTCGATACGAGATATCGGCCTATGCCCGTCCGGGATGTCAGAGTCGCCATAACCTAAACTACTGGCGATTTGGCGATTACCTAGGAATTGGGGCAGGCGCTCATGCAAAGCTCTCCTCCATAGATTCCCAAGGGAAGTGGCAGATCGAACGGCGTTGGAAGACGCGCCAACCTAATGCGTACTTGCGCCGTGCCAATGACCCGCGTGGCTTCCTGGCAGGCCAGCAACTCATCGAGCCCCGCGAACTACCACTGGAGTTTGCCATGAACGCGCTCCGACTGACCGAAGGGGTACCATTGGCGGATTGGGCGGCTCACACTGGCCAGCCAGAGGCACTGTTACTTGCGCGTTTACACAGTGCTCAAGAAAAAGGACTTTTAATGGAAATGCCTGAAAAGCTGCGTGCATCGCCCCAAGGTCTATTATTCTTGAACGAGTTGCTGGCCTTGATCAGCGAAGAGTGACCAGCGATCGATTCGGTACACCCTCAATCATAAACAAGGAGTGAGTGATGCGTATTTCTCGACTACTGACCCCACTGGCAGCGGCGATATTACTGGCTGGCTGCGCGACGTCCGATCCTTACGGCGGTCAAACGCAGCGCTCGAGCACCGCCATGGGCACCGGCATTGGTGCAGCGATTGGTGCAGCGGCGGGCGCTTTATCCGGTGATGGCAGTACGAGCCGTCGTGACCGTGCGCTAATTGGTGCCGCTGTGGGTGCGGCCGCCGGTGCAGGCGTGGGTGCCTATATGGACCGTCAAGAGCAGCAGCTTCGCAATAACCTGCAAGGATCGCGTATCGAGATCGATCGGCGCGGTGACGATATCGTGCTCAACATGCCCAGCAGCGTTACGTTCGGATTCGATTCTGCCGAGCTCACCTCGGATGCGCGCAGCGCTCTAAACGAAGTGGCGAATGTCCTCACTCAGTACACCGATACCCGCGTAAACATTGCTGGCCATACGGATAGCACCGGGGATGCCAGCTACAACCAGCGCCTCTCAGAGCGTCGTGCCCAATCGGTCGGCAGCTACCTGAGCCAAAATGGCGTCTCTTCCATGCGGTTGAATACCATGGGCTACGGTGCTAATCAGCCGGTGGCTAGCAATGCTACCGAGCAGGGGCGCGCGCAGAACCGTCGCGTAGAAATCACCCTGACGCCTACCGGCAACGGCCAATAATATGCGTTAATCCCGGCATTGCCGCCCAACGCCCGCTATGCTCACATAGCGGGCTTTTTTTGTTCAATTGCTAGCGAGCTGCCATGCTGTCGTATCAACACGCCTACCACGCCGGTAACTTTGCCGATGTTCATAAGCATTTAACGCTTTACGCGGTGACAGATTATTTATTACGTAAAAAATCATCAATTACATATATTGATACCCATGCAGGCAGAGGGCTCTACCCGCTCGCCACGAAAGAGACTCAGCGGCTTCAAGAGTATCGAGAGGGCGTCGCACCGCTCTGGCAGGTTCGGCAGCAGTTGAGTGATCCGTTGCTTGGTAAATGGATGGCGTCGTTGGAAAGCGCGCAGCCCCAATCGACTGTGCTTTCGCACTACCCTGGCTCACCCTGGTGGCTGGCTCAAAGACTGCGTGAGCAGGACTCACTGCGCCTATTTGAGCTGCACCCTGGTGAGCACGAGCATTTGAGCGGGCAAGCGTTGCCCAAACAGGCCCGACGCGTTTATGGGGATGGGTTGCTGGGCCTGAAGCAGCTGTTGCCGGTGGCAACGCCACGGCTGTGCGTGTTGATAGATCCGAGTTACGAGCGCAAAGTGGAGTATCAAGAGGTCGTCGACGCGGCGGCTTACAACCTCGAAAAAGCACGCCACGCCGTGGTGATGATCTGGTACCCGCTACTGCCCGCCGGGCATCATGACACGTTGCTCAGCGGCCTTGAAGCGAGCGGAATTCGCAAGATTTGGCACAGTGAGCTGCTGTTACGCGCCTCGGCGGAGGGCACGCATGGCATGTATGGAAGCGGCATGGTGGTGATCAATCCACCCTGGGGACTGGATGAGCAATTGTCAGCAGCGATGGCTCAGGTGGCACCGCTGCTGGGGAGTGACAGCCACTACCGCGCTAAATGGCTCGTAGGTGAGTAGTGGCGGTGAGTGGTGGGGACTATTTACCGATACAGAAGCTGCCAAAGATTTCACCCAGCAGGTCATCGGCACTGAACTCACCAGTGATCTCTCCTAGTGCTTGCTGCGCATCTCGTAAATCTTCGGCAAGAAGCTCGCCAGCACCGTAGCCATCCAGTTGGGCTCGCCCGGTGTCTAGCGCCGCCATGGCGCGGTCAAGCGCATCCAGGTGACGTCGGCGGGCAGAGAAGCGGCCTTCGGTCGTGGCAGAGAAGCCCATCACCTCCTTTAGGTGCGTTCTCAAACTATCCACACCCTCTCCGGTTTTCGCCGATAGGCGGATGATCGGTGTGGCTGTGGATAAGTCAATGCCTGGCGTTTCTGCACTCGCGTCGATCTTGTTGCGCACCAGCGTTAGCCGCCGTTGATCCGGAAGGCGCTCCACGAACTCTGGCCAGATACTCATTGGGTTGGTGGCATCCGTGGTGGAAGCATCCACCATGAGCAGTACCCGGTCGGCCTTTTCGATCTCTTCCCACGCCCGGGCAACGCCGATTTTCTCTACCGCATCGGGCGTATCGCGCAGGCCAGCGGTATCGATGATGTGCAGCGGCATACCGTCTAGGTGGATGTACTCCCGAAGGACGTCCCGTGTCGTACCCGCGATATCCGTGACGATGGCGGTGTCTTGCTCGGTCAGTGCGTTCAGCAGGCTCGATTTACCGGCATTGGGACGCCCTGCAATCACTACACTCATGCCCTCGCGTAGCAGCGCGCCCTGCCCAGCGGCTTTGCGAACGGCGACGAGTGCTTGCTGAACGCTCTCCAAATGCGTAGCGACATGGCCATCGGCGAGAAAGTCGATCTCTTCCTCTGGGAAATCGATGGCGGCTTCCACGTAAACGCGCAGTTCGATCAGCCGTTCTACCAGAGCCGATACGCGCTGGGAGAATTCGCCCTGTAACGAGCGCACGGCGTTTTCAGCAGCGGATCGGGAAGTGGCATCGATCAAATCGGCAATCGCTTCTGCCTGGGCCAAATCAAGCTTGTCGTTGAGGAACGCCCGTTCGGAGAATTCCCCCGGCCGGGCCAGGCGAGCACCGAGCTGCAGGCAGCGCTCTAGCAGCATATCCATGATGATGGGACCGCCGTGGCCCTGCAACTCCAGCACGTCCTCACCGGTGAAGGAGTGAGGACCATTGAACAGTAGCGCGATGCCCTCGTCGATAATGCCCTCAGCGCCGTGAAACGGCCCGTAATGGGCGTAGCGAGGAGCAGGGCAGGTCCCGAGTATTTCGGCGGCTATCGTACGGCAGGCGGGGCCTGACACGCGAATGATGCCCACGCCGCCACGGCCAGGGGGGGTTGCCAAGGCGGTAATGGTGTCTTGGGTATAGAGTCGGTCGGCCATGACGCTTCCTAAAGACGAAAGAGGGAGAGAGTGTTTCGCGATGGCGCTCATGATGAGCACCTTCGCCCTAAAACGCCAGACCCCCGCAAAGGCGGGGGTCTGGGAGTAGCAGAGGGGGGCGATTACTTGGTTCGCATCCCTTTGCCAACGCTTGGATCCTTCTCGATGCTGCGCGTAATGAAATACTGCTGCGCCACCGAGATGATGTTGTTGACCACCCAGTAGATGACCAGGCCGGCCGGGAACCACAGGAAGAAGAAGGTGAAGATGATCGGTAGCATCTTCATGATCTTCGCCTGCATGGGGTCTGGCGGTGTCGGGTTCAGCATCTGCTGAACGAACATCGAGATACCCATCAGAATCGGCAGGATGAAATAGGGATCTTTCACCGAGAGATCCTGGATCCAGAACATGAACGGCGCGTGGCGCAGCTCGACGGATTCCAGCAACATCCAGTACAGGGCGATGAATACCGGCATCTGTACCAGAATCGGCAAACAGCCGCCCAGCGGATTGATCTTCTCTTTCTGATAGAACTTCATCATCTCTTGAGACATTTTCTGGCGGTCGTCGCCATACATCTCTTTGAGACGCTGCATCTCTGGACCCAGTTTGCGCATACGCGCCATGGACTTGTAGGCCTTGGCAGAGAGCGGGAAGAGCACCAGCTTCACCAATACGGTGAGCAGTACGATGGACCAGCCCCAGTTGCCCACGATGTCGTGGATCTTATCCAGCAGCCAGAACAGCGGGTTGGCAATGAACCACAACCAACCGTAATCCACGGTGAGCTTGAGGTTCGGTGCGACTTGCTCGAGGTAGTCTTGCACCTTCGGGCCCATGTAAAGCGTTGCGCTCAGCGTGGCTTCACCCTCGGCAGCCACGCTGCTGGTGGGGCCAGCGAAGGCCACTACGTTACGATCTCGAGAATCGGTCGTGACGTAGTAGAGATTCTGCTGGTTTTGAGGCGGTGCCCAGGCGGACACAAAGTAGTGCTGGATGATCGCTATCCACCCGCCTTGGGCCTCGCGATTCTCGAAGTTACGTTTTTGGATCGTATCGAAATCGATCTTCTCGTAGCGCGCTTCAGGCGTGGAATAAGCAGCCCCTAGGTAAGAATTCATCCCCATGGCCACCCCGCTAGAGGGGTCAGGGCTATTGTCACGGGCTAGCTGTCCAATGAATCGAGCGGAAACCGGTGCTTCGGTATTGTTGGCCAGGTAGTAACTCACATTGACCGCATAGCTACCGCGATCGAATGTCAGACGCTTGATGACGTCGACACCATTCACGTCAGCTGTCAAATCGACGCTGATCTGCTCTTCGTCATCGCCCAAGCGGTACTCGTTACGCTCGGGAGTAAAAGCAATGCGGCTTGCCTGACCATCCAGTTGAAGGCCGGAGCGAGCAACATAGCTGCGCGTGGAGTTATCTGACAGCAGCACGTAATTACGGTCGGAATCCAGCGTCAGTTTGTGCTGCGGCAAGGCTGCGTAGACGATATCGCCACCGAAGGGGTCGATGCGTACGTCCAGAACGTCCGTGGTGACCGCAATGAAATCACGGCTGGCGGTGTCGCTTTGCTCATCGCCAACGCCTTCGCTAATAGCGTTGTTAGGCGCCGAAGTACTGGGCACGGAGAGATCGTCGCTACCGCTTTCGTTCGCAGGAGCCCCATTGCTGCTTTGGGTGATCTCTGGCGTCGAATCGTAGGTGGTCTGCCCGTAATCCTGATTCCACTGTACAACCAGAAGGTAGGCTAGTACGGCCAGTGGAATCAGTAATAAAAGTCGTTTTACGTCCATGAGGGTTCTGCCCGATGGGTGGTGAACATGCTAATGGCGCAGTGTCATTTACTCGACCCATGACACACGAAAGCCTGCCAAGCGGCAGGCCGAGGTCGAGCGGCGAGGTGTGTCGTCAAGCGTCACGTGTTACGCCATGAGGCGGGAAAGGTGTTGATGCCGCCTGTGCGTCGCGCTGAAGCCGTTTCCACATGCCGTATAGTTGACGGCTGAGCGTTTCGTTATCGACATCCTGCACGCCTCGCTTTGCCAATATCACGATATCCACAGAGGGTAAGTGATCTTGACGCAGACGAACGGATTCGCGAACGAGTCGCTTGAAGCGGTTACGATCGACAGCAAGCTTTACATTTTTTTTGCTAACGACCAGTCCGATGCGGGGGTATCCCCGGGTAGTCATGCGCGCTAGCGCCATCATACCTTTGCCATGGACTTTGAGGTCAGCCTGCTCAAACACGTGACTGAAATCCCCGGCAGTTAGCAACCGCAAGCACCGGGGAAACCCTTGAGGCGACACACGCAATCCGAGATCAGGCGCTCAGACGCTTGCGGCCTTTGGCACGGCGGCGTGCGATCACGGCACGGCCGTTTTTGGTTGCCATACGAGCACGGAAGCCATGCGCGCGCTTGCGCTTGAGAACGCTGGGTTGAAAAGTGCGTTTCATAACTCGTTATTCCCACGTGGTTTAGGACGGAAAGTGAATTCCAAAAGACCCGGTCCAGTGAGGAACTAGCCGGGGAGTTTCAATTCAAGACCGGAAATTGTAGAGACTTCCCGCGCTGGGTGCAATTTTTCCTTGCATAAAAAGCTCGAAAAAGGCAATGGCGGCGCGGCTTGGCGCCCACCACTCGTTTTCTTGCATCGCACTACTATTACTAATGAAGTTATTTAAAACATACTGTTATTAATAGTGGGGATACTATTTGTGGATAAGTCATTTTAGGATATTGTTATCAAAAGCTTGGAGTAATAAAAAATCTGTGAATAAGCATCGAATAACGCGCGAATAAACTGTGAATTTGGTGTGGTCAGGCGGTGACAACTTGCTCGAAAGGAGGGTTGTACCCATGGCGTCACCGGGTTTTCCTAAGCCCTTACGGAAAGTTGTCCACAGGCGAAAAAGAGCCGTTAGCTCGTGTGGATAACCGTGTCGTTGGGCGCTACAATGGTCGGCCGTTTTCAACCGATGGTGAGATGA